>LOZU01000020.1:0-290925 GCA_001527685.1 Burkholderia pyrrocinia | reverse complement strand
ATTGGCATGCCGCACCGCGTCACCCGCCCCCCCCCCCCCCGTGCGTACAGTCCCGACTTGCTTTCACCCGATTAGTGACTAAGGTTGAAGGACGGTCAAAGGGCCGGAAGGGGAGCCAGCCCGCGTCGCGCGCGCGCCTCGGCGGCAGCACTTCACCGCGCCGCGCCGCATCGACGGACGCGCCGTCAGGCTTCGCACCCGCACGGAGGCGAGTCATGAGTACGGTCGCGCGTTTTCATGTCGACTACACGCAGTATCTGGGGCCGGACGGCGCGCCGGTGCAGCCGTTTCCCGCATTCGCGCAGGATCCCGCGGCGCTGCTGCCGCTCTATCGCGCGATGGTGCTGACCCGCGCGTTCGACGCGAAGGCGATCGCGCTGCAGCGCACCGGCAAGCTCGGCACGTTCGCGTCGTCGGTCGGGCAGGAGGCGATCGGCGTGGGCCTCGCGAGCGCGATGCAGACCGACGACGTGCTGTTCCCGTCGTACCGCGACCATGCCGCGCAATTGCTGCGCGGCGTCACGATGGCCGAGAGCCTGCTGTACTGGGGCGGCGACGAACGCGGCAGCGATTTTCGCGCGGCGCGCCACGATTTCCCGAACTGCGTGCCGATCGGCACCCAGGTATGCCACGCGGCCGGCGCCGCGTACGCGTTTACGCTGCGCCGCGAGCCGCGCGTCGCGGTGGCGATCTGCGGCGACGGCGGCACCTCCAAGGGCGATTTCTACGAAGCGATGAACATGGCGGGCGCGTGGCAGGCGCCGCTCGTGATCGTCGTCAACGACAACCAGTGGGCGATCTCGGTGCCGCGCGCGCGGCAGACCGTCGCGCAGACGCTCGCGCAGAAGGCGATCGCGGCCGGCATCGACGGCCGGCAGGTCGACGGCAACGACGTGATCGCGGTGCGGCAGGTCGTGGCGGAGGCCATCGACAAGGCGCGCCGCGGCGGCGGCCCGACGCTCGTCGAGGCGCTCAGCTATCGGCTCGGCGATCACACGACCGCCGACGACGCGACGCGCTATCGCGACGCCGACACGGTCGCGCAGCAATGGGAGCGCGAACCGCTCGTGCGGCTGCGCGCGTACCTGATGCGGATGAACGTGTGGGACAAGGCGCAGGACACCGAATTCGGCAAGGCCTGCTACGCGCAGGTCGAGGCGGCCGTGCAGGAATACCTGGCCGTCGCGCCGCCCGGCGCGTCGGCGATGTTCGATCACCTGTATGCGACGCTGCCGCGCGCGCTGCGCGAACAACTCGATACGGCGCTCGCGTTCGCGCCGGCCGCGGGGAATCATCATGGCTGACCTGAACCTGGTCGAAGCGGTCAATCGCGCGCTTGCGTTCGAGCTCGCGAACGATCCGTCGGTGGTGCTGCTCGGCGAGGACATCGGCGTGAACGGCGGCGTGTTCCGCGCGACCGTCGACCTGCAGTTGCGCTTCGGCGCCGAGCGCGTGATCGACACGCCGCTCGCGGAAACCGCGATCGCGGGCACGGCGGTGGGGATGGCCGCGATGGGGCTGCGGCCCGTCGCCGAGATCCAGTTCACCGGGTTCATCTATCCGGTCATCGACCAGGTGCTCAATCACGCGGCGCGGCTGCGGCATCGCACGCGCGGCCGGCTGTCGTGCCCGCTCGTGATCCGCTCGCCGTGCGGCGGCGGCATCCATGCGCCCGAGCATCACTCCGAAAGCCCCGAGGCGCTGTTCGCGCACATTCCGGGGCTGCGCGTCGTGATGCCGTCGTCGCCCGCGCGCGCGTACGGGCTGCTGCTCGCCGCGATCCGCGATCCGGACCCGGTGATCTTCCTCGAGCCGACGCGGCTGTACCGGCTGTTCCGGCAGCCGGTCGAGGACGACGGCGAGGCGCTGCCGCTCGACACCTGCTTCACGCTGCGCGACGGCGCGGACCTCACGCTGGTGAGCTGGGGCGCGGCGCTGCAGGAAGTGCAGGCGGCCGCCGACCGGCTCGCGCAGGACGGCGTGATGGCCGAGGTGATCGACGTCGCGACGCTCAAGCCGCTCGATGCCGACACGATCCTCGCGTCGGTCGCGAAGACGGGCCGCTGCGTGATCGTGCACGAAGCGCCGCGCACCGCGGGCCTCGGCGCGGAGATCGCCGCGCTGATCGCCGAGCGCGGGCTGTATTCGCTGCTCGCGCCGGTGCAGCGCGTGACGGGCTACGACGTCGTGGTGCCGCTGTTCCGCCTCGAAAACCAATACCTGCCGAGCGTCGAGCGGATCGTCGATGCCGCGCGCAAGACGCTGGAGGCGTCGTAACCATGAAGATCTTCAAGCTGCCGGACCTCGGCGAAGGGCTGCAGGAAGCGGAAATCGTCGAATGGCACGTGAAGGCGGGCGATGCGATCGAGACCGACCAGCCGCTGCTGTCGGTCGAGACCGCGAAGGCGATCGTCGACATCCCGTCGCCGCAGGCGGGCCGCATCGCGAAGCTGTTCGGCCAGGCCGGCGACATCGTGCATCTCGGCGCGCCGCTCGTCGCGTTCGAGGGCGAGGGCGACGACGCCGATGCCGGCACCGTGGTCGGCAAGGTCGAGGTGGGCGCGCAGGTCGTGCACGACGCGCCGGCGGCGCTCGGCGCGGGCCTCGGCGGCGCGGGCGCGATCAAGGCGATGCCCGCGGTGCGCGCGCTCGCGCGCAAGCTCGACGTCGATCTGGCGATGGTCACGCCGTCGGGCGCGGACGGCGTGATCACCGCGGCCGACGTGCAGCGGGTGGCGAAGGTGCTCGCCGAGGTCGGGCCGGCGGAAGTGCTGCGCGGCGTGCGGCGCGCGATGGCGCAGAACATGGCGCGTGCGCAGAGCGAGGTCGCGGCGGCGACGGTGATCGACGACGCCGACATCCACGCGTGGGCGCCGCGCACCGACGTGACGATCCGGCTGATCCGCGCGCTGGTGGCCGGCTGCCGCGCGGAGCCGGTGCTCAACGCGTGGTACGAGGGGCATACGGGGCGGCGGCACGTGCTCGCGAAGATCGACGTCGGCATCGCGGTCGACCTGCCCGAAGGGCTGTTCGTGCCGGTGCTGCGCGACGTCGCCCATCGCGACGCCGCCGACCTGCGGGCCGGCCTCGACCGGATGCGCGACGACATCCGCGCGCGCAAGATTCCGCCGGAGGAAATGCGCGGCAACACGATCACGCTGTCGAATTTCGGGATGATCGCCGGCAAGTACGCGGCGCCCGTGGTCGTGCCGCCGACGGTCGCGATCCTCGGCGCGGGGCGCATCCACGACGGCGTCGTGCCGGTCTCCGGCGCGGCCGCCGTGCACCGGATCCTGCCGCTCAGCCTGACGTTCGACCACCGCGTCGTGACCGGCGGCGAGGCGGCGCGCTTCCTCGCGGCGGCGATCGCCGATCTGCAGGCGGCGGAGTAGGCGGCGCCGTTTCACACTTTTCAGCACTCTTGCAATGTAATGACTGCCGGTGCGCGCCGTTTGGCGCGTACCGCGCAAGTAATTGGCCCGTCATCCGATGTAAACGACTGGTAATTTTCCGCTGACTTATGCAAAATCGCCGCTTCCAATTACAACCACCGAGGGTAGACAGATGCAGTTGAAGAAAGCGGTTGCGGTGTGTGGCGTGGCGTTCCTGGTGAGCGCGTGCGGCGGTGTGCAGGGCCTCGATGCGAACAGCCTGACGTCGGCCGGTTCGGACCTGTTGAAGGCGGCGACGCTGTCGGATGCGGACATCGCCGCGTTGTCGAACGACTCGTGCAAGGCGAGCGACGCCGAATCGAAGATCGCGCCGGCGAACAGCGCCTACGCGAAGCGCCTGACGAAGGTGATGAAGGGCTTCGGCGACATGACGCTGAACGGCCAGCAGATCAACTACAAGGTCTACCTGACCAAGGACGTCAACGCGTGGGCGATGGGCAACGGCTGCGTGCGCGTCTACAGCGGCCTGATGGACATGATGAACGACGACGAGCTGCGCGGCGTGATCGGCCATGAAATGGGCCACGTCGCGCTGGGCCACTCGAAGAAGGCGATGCAGACCGCGTATGCGGTGAGCGCGGCACGCAGCGCGGCCGGCGCGGCGTCGCCCGGCGTCGCGGCGCTGAGCAACTCGCAGCTCGGCGACATCACCGAGAAGTTCATCAACGCGCAGTTCTCGCAGACGCAGGAAAGCGCGGCGGACGACTACTCGTTCGACCTGCTCAAGCAGAAGGGCATGAACCAGAAGGGCCTCGTCACGTCGTTCCAGAAGCTTGCGAAGCTGGACGGCGGCAAGAGCTCGATGATGAGCTCGCACCCGTCGTCGACGAGCCGCGCGGACCACATCCAGAGCCGCATCGCCAAGGGCAGCTGATCGCCGCGCCGGCCATGCCGGCGCGTCCGTCCGCAAGAAAAACCCCACGTTCTCCGGAACGTGGGGTTTTGTCTTTTCAGGTGCGGGCCGCAGCGCTTACGGCACCATCCCCGGCAGCACGTACGCCTGCGCGAGCGTGATCAGCCCGACGATCACCGCGAACAGCAGGCTGTGCCGCACCGTGAAGCGGAACAGCTCCGATTCCTTGCCGACGAGGCCCGTCGCCGCGCACGCAACGGCGATCGACTGCGGCGAGATCATCTTCGCGGTCACGCCGCCCGTCGTGTTCGCGGCGACCGCGAGCGTCTCCGGCAGGCCGAGCTGGTGCGCGGTGGCCTGCTGCAGCGAGCAGAACAGCGCGTTCGACGACGTGTCCGAGCCGGTCAGGAACACGCCGAGCCAGCCGAGGAACGGCGAGAAGAACGGGAACGCGGCGCCGGTGCCCGCGAGCATCAGCGCGAGCGTCGACGACATCCCCGAGTAGTTCGCGACGAACGCGAACGCGAGCACGAGGCCGATCGACAGGATCGGGCGCGCGAGTTCCTTCAGCGTCTCGCCGAACGTGACGAGCGCGTCGCGCGGCTTCATCCGCAGCAGCACCATCGAGATCAGCGCGGTCACGAGGATCGCGCTGCCGACCGCCGACACGAGGTCGATCTTCAGCACCGCGTCGAGCGCCTTCGGCGTCGCGACGATCGGCGCGGCCTTGATCACGAGCTGGTCGAGCGCCGGCACCTTGAACTTCAGCACGGTCGCGGCGAGCGCGCCGTGCGGGCCGAACAGCGCCTTGAACGGCGCGAGGCTCCACACGGTGACGACACCCGTCAGGATCAGGAACGGCGACCACGCGCGCACCGTCTGCGCGAGCGTGTACGGCGACGCCTGGCGGCTTGGCGGCGCGCCGAAGGTGCCATTGAGGTTGCCACCGATCCCGCCGCCGAAGCCCGCAAGCGCGACCGCGCCGCCCGCTGCGGCCGCGCCGCCCGCCGCCTGCTTCGCGCTGCTCGGCTGCCAGACCTTCAGGAACGCGGCGAGCGCGACGAGGCTGACCAGCGACGACGTGATGTCCGGCAGCTCGGGCCCGATGTGGTTCGACGTGAAGTACTGCGTGATCGCGAAGCTGCCGCCCGCGACGAGCGCGGCCGGCCAGGTCTGCCGCACGCCGCGCAGCCCGTCCATCATGAACACCAGCCAGAACGGCACGGCGAGCGACAGCAGCGGCAGCTGGCGGCCCGCCATCGCGCCGATGTGGAACGCGTCGATGCCGGTGACCTGCCCGGCGACGATGATCGGGATCCCCATCGCGCCGAACGCGACCGGCGCGGTGTTCGCGATCAGGCACAGCCCGGCCGCGTGCAGCGGGCGGAAGCCGAGGCCGACGAGCAGCGCGGCCGTGATCGCGACGGGCGCGCCGAAGCCGGCCGCGCCCTCGAGGAACGCGCCGAACGAGAAGCCGATCAGCAGCATCTGCAGCCGCTGGTCGTCGGTGATCGACAGCACCGACGCGCGGATGATGTCGAACTGGCCGGTCTTCACGACGATCTTGTACAGGAACACCGCCGCGACGATGATCCACGCGATCGGCCAGAGGCCGTACGCGAAGCCGAAGCCGGCCGCCGCGAGCGCCTGCGGCACCGGCATCCGGTACGCGACGATCGCGACGCCGAGCGACAGCAGCAGCGTGATCGCGGCGGCGACGTGCCCCTTCAGCCGCAACGCGGCGAGCGCGATGAAAAAGAAGATGATCGGGATCGCGGCGGCGAGCGCCGACAGCCCGAGGCTGCCGAGCGGCGTATAGATCTGGTGCCAGGCCTGCATGGTTGTCTCCTCCATGTATCTCTAGTGGTTTGGGTCGGGTCGAAAAGCGGGGCTACTCGGGTTGGCCGCGCGCGCGCAGCAGGTCGGACAGGCTGCGCGGCGCCGGTTCGAGCGGCGTGCGGTGCTGGGTCCAGCCCAGCTGCTTCGCGGGCGCGAGCGCGCGCAGCCGCGTCGCCGCCCAGCGGAACGCGCGGTACGCGCGCGGATGCGCGAACGCGCCGGACCAGAAGCGCCATACAAGGTCTTCCGCGCGCGTGTAGTTCGCGCCCTGGCCGCGCAGCGGATGCGCGACCGGCTCGTCCGGCTTGCGGTTCGCCTCGGTGCGCAGCCGCACCAGCAGCTGCGGGATCGGGATCCGCACGGGGCAGACCTCGCCGCACGCGCCGCACAGCGTCGACGCGCTCGGCAGGTCGGCGGTCGCATCGAGGCCGAGCAGGTGCGGCGAGATGATCTTGCCGATCGGGCCCGGGTAGGTCGTGCCGTACGCATGGCCGCCGATGCGCGTATAGACGGGGCAGTGGTTCATGCACGCGCCGCAGCGGATGCATTGCAGCGTCGCGCGCAGTTGCTCGTCGGCGTACGCCTGCGTGCGGCCGTTGTCGAGCAGCACGACGTGCAGCTCGCGGGGGCCGTCGCGTTCGCCGTCGCGGCGCGGGCCGGAAATCAGGTTGAAGTAGGTCGTGATCGCCTGGCCGGTGGCCGAGCGCGTGAGTAGGCTCGACAGCGGCACGATGTGCTCGAGCTTCGCGACGACCTTCTCGATGCCCATGATCGCGATGTGCGTGTCCGGCACCGTCGTCGACAGGCGGCCGTTGCCTTCGTTCTCGACGAGCCACAGCGTGCCGGTGTCGGCGGCCGCGAAGTTCACGCCGGACAGGCCGATGTCCGCGTCGACGAACGCCTGGCGCAGCGCGCGGCGGCCGGTCTGGATCAGCGTGTCGACGTCTTCCGTGTACTGAGCGCCCGGGATGTGCCGCTCGAACAGTTCGGCGATGTCGCCGCGCGTCTTGTGGATCGCGGGCATCACGATGTGCGACGGCTTCTCGCCGGCGAGCTGGACGATGTATTCGCCCATGTCGGATTCGATGCAGTCGACGCCGTGCCCGGCGAGGTAATGGTTCAGCTCGATTTCCTCGCTCGCCATCGACTTGCCCTTGATCACGCGGCGCGCCTTCTGCGCCTGCGCGATGCCGAGCACGATCGCGTTCGCGTCGTCGGCGTTCGCGGCCCAGTGCACGTGCGCGCCGGCCGCGGTCAGCTTCGCCTCGAGCTGCTCGAGCAGCACCGGCAGCCGCGCGAGCGCGTGCTGCCGCACCGCCTCGCCGAGCTCGCGCAAGGGCTGCAGCTCGGTGTCGTCGGGGAACTGGGCCGCGCGCTTGCCTTGCAGGAAATCCATCGCGCCGCGGAAGCTGGCGCGCAGCTTCGGATCGTCGAGCGCGGCGCGCGCACGCGCCTTGAAGTCGCCGGGGGCGACGAAATGCAGCGGCTGGTCGCTCATCGCGCGGTTCCTTGCGAAGCGGGGAGATCGGCGGTGTCGGGCCCGGTGACGATCACGACCCACAGCCGGCGAGGGCCATGTGCGCCATAGGCGAGCGTCTGCTGGATGTCGGAGGTCTTCGACGGGCCGGACACCAGCACCAGGTTCGTCGGCATGCCCGCATGCCATCGCTCCGCGTGCACGGCCGCGTGCAGGTCCGCATGCAGCGTGTGCGCATGGACGAGCGCGACGTGCAGCGGCGGCACCAGCGACACGGTGCGCGGCGTGCCGGCGTCGGGCGCGAGCACGACGGTGCCGGTCGCCGCGATGCCCGAGCGCGCGACCGTGAAGCCGGCGTCGATCGTGTCGAACAGCTCGGCTTTCCACGCGTCGATCGGCCGGTCGAACGGCACGGCCGCGACGGCATCCGGCAGCGCGCCGATGAGGGCGGCCGATTCGGCGCGCGCCGGGTCGAGCAGCAGCCGGCGCACGCCGGCCGCGGCAAGGCGCTCGGCGAGCTGCGCGGGCCACGATGCGGCATCCGCGCACCAGACGTCGGCGTGCGACGCGGCGAGCGCGGCCTGCATCGCCTGCGCGAGCGCGTGCGGCTCGGTGGCGGCCGCCGTGCGCCGCGCCGTGTAATGCACGTCGATGCGCGCGTCGACGCTGGCCGCGGCGGAGGCATCGGCGCCCGGCGCGGCGGCGCGCAGCCGTGCGAGGATCGCGTCGCGGGCGCTCATCGGTCGTCTCCGCGCAGCGACGCGGCGCCGGCCGTGCGGCGCCACAGGAAGCTCGCGAGGTGCTCGACCGGCAGCGGCGCGCCGGCCTTCGCGGCCGCATGGCCGATGTTCAGCAGGCAGCCGCAGTCGGCGGACACGAGCCGGTCGCAGCCGGTCGCGCAGGCCGACGCGACCTTGTCGCGCACCATCGCGCCGGAGATGTCGGGATGCTTGAGGGAGAACGTGCCGCCGAAGCCGCAGCATTCGGATTCGCGTGCGTGCTCGATGCGGGTCACGCCGGGCAGCGCGTCGACGAGCGCGACGCCGTGCGTGCGCGTGCCCATTTCGCGGCGCGCCGCGCACGACGTGTGCAGCACCACGCGCTCGTCCGGCTGCGCGGCGGCTGCATCGACGGCCACGGCGGCGTCGAGCCGCACGCCGAGCACGTGCACGAGGAATTCGGCGAGTTCGTACACGCGTTCGGCGATCGCGCGGGCCTTCGGGCCGTTCACGGGATCGTCGCCGAACAGCGCCGGCCAGTGGTGCCGCATCATCCCCGCGCACGAACCGGACGGCACGATCACGGGCCACGGCTGCGCGAACAGGTCGAGCTGCGCGGCGGCGACGCGGCGGGCTTCATCGGGATTGCCGCTGCTGTACGCGGGCTGCCCGCAGCAGCTCTGGCCGCGCGGGTAGTGGACGGTCAGGCCCTCGCGCTCGAGCAGCCGCACCGCGTCGAGGCCCGCATCGGGCACGAACAGGTCGACCAGGCAGGTCGCGAACAGATAGACGTCCGCGGGCGCGGCCGTGGGGTATTGCCTCGGGTGCATGTCTCGCTCCAGGGGGACGGCGGCCCGGCACGCGGGACGGCGGTTTCGCTGCATAATTCCCGCGACGGCGCCGCAGCTCAAATTGGTTGGGCCAATCGACGCGCCGGTGCATTCTGGAGACCCGACGATGGCAGCAGGCATGACGGCGCGCGGCCGCACCGAGGTGGTGATGCGCAAGCTCGAGACGGCGCTGCTCGACGGCACGTGGCCGGCCGGCACGCGCCTGCCGGCCGAGCGGGTGCTCGCGGAGCAGTACGGCGTCGCGCGCAACACGATCCGCGAGGCGATCCAGCGGCTCGCCGCGCGCGGGCTGCTGCAGAGCCGGCGCGGCGCGGGCGTGTACGTGACGGACCAGCTGCGCGCGGGCATCGCGTCGCCGTGGGGGCAGCTCGTGGCCGATCATCCGGCGCTGCGCGACGACATCCTAGAGTTCCGCCGCGTGCTGGAGGGCGCGACCGCGTATTTCGCCGCGCTGCGCGCCGACGCGAACGACCGCCGCCGGATTCGCGCGCTGCTGCGCGAGCTGGAAACCGCGCACGCGAACGACGACCGGGCCGTGGAAGTGGCGACCGACTCGAAGCTGCACGAGGCGATCGCGCGCGCGTCGCACAACACGATGTTCCTGCACCTGCATACCAGCGTGATCGGCATGCTGCGCGAGCACATCACGGTCAACGCGGCCGGCATGACACAAGAGGATGCGGGCGCGTCGGACCAGCTGTTGCGGCAGCACCGGACCGTCTGCGACGCGATCTGCGCGCACCGGCCCGAGGAGGCGCGCACGGCGATGCAGACCCATATCGACTACGTGCGCAGCCATTTCGAGCGGCGCGGCCACGCCGGCTGAAATTGGTCGGACCACGCCGGCCCGCGCGATTGACCGTGTCATCCGGCGCCACTTAGAATCGGCCGGACCCGCCCGTCAGCCGCGCGCCGCGGCGTGTGCGGCCCCGTTGATCCGCCCTGCCCAGGAAGCCCCGTGTTCACGTCCTTCATCCGGCGCGAGCCGTCCGCGCGGCCGTGGCGCGCCGCATGCCGACAGGCGGCCCGCGCGCTGGCCGTCGGCGCGCTGCTGTCGCTCGTCGCCGCCTGCGCGACCCATCCGCCCGCCACCGCGCTCGAGCGCCCCGTTTCGGCCGCGCTGCCCGCCGACGTCGCGACGCCGCTGCGCGACGCGCTCGCCGGGCCCGAGGCCGCGCATCCGGGGCAGTCGGGGTTCCGCCTGCTCGCGGGCGGCGCCGAGGCGCTGCAGATGCGCATCGCGCTCGCGCGCGCGGCGACGAAGACGCTCGACATGCAGTACTACATCGCGACCGAGGACACGACCGGCAAGCTGCTGCTCGGCGCCGCGCTGTACGCGGCCGATCGCGGCGTGCGGGTGCGGATGCTGCTCGACGACCTGAACTTCCGCGACATCGACCGCGTGATGGCCGCGCTGAACACGCACGCGAACATCGAGATCCGCGTGTTCAATCCGTTCGGCGCCGCGCAGCAGGGCGTGATGCGGCGCACCGCGAATTTCTTCACGCGGATCGACAGCTTCACGCGCCGGATGCACAACAAGGCGATGATCGCCGACAACCGGATCGCGATCGTCGGCGGCCGCAATCTCGGCGACGAATATTTCAGCGCGAGCCCGACGCTGCAGTTCCGCGATCTCGACGTGCTCGCGGCCGGCCCGGTGACGCAGGATGTCTCCGCGAGCTTCGATGCGTACTGGGCGAGCGCGAGCAGCTATCCGCTGCGGGTGCTGAATCACCAGGCCTTCGATCCGCAGGAGCTCGACGCGATGCGCGACGCGTTGCGCGCGCACTGGCGCGACAACGCCGAGCCGTACAACGCGAAGCCGCTGAATGCGACGCCGCTCGCGCAGCAGATCGCGCGCGACGCGCTCGGGCTCGTGTGGGCGCCGGCCGAATTCCAGGCCGATGCGCCGGACAAGGTCGCGCGCCCCACCGACGGCTACGTGAGCCCGCCGATGCGGCGCCTCGTCGAGCTGACGCGCGACGCGACGCAGGAAGTGCTCGCGTTCTCGCCGTATTTCGTGCCGCACGACGCCGGCGTGAAGATTCTCGGCGACACGGCCGCGCGCGGCGTGCGGGTCGCGATCCTGACCAACTCGCTCGCCGCGAGCGACGCGGTGGCCGTGCAGGCCGGCTACGGCCCGTACCGCGTGCCGCTGCTGCGGCGCGGCGTCGAGCTGTACGAATTCAAGGCGACGCCGGGCCGGCGGCCCGCGCGCCTGTTCGGCTCGCGCTCGCGGGCGAGCCTGCACGCGAAGGCGTACGTGATCGACCGGCGGATCCTCGTGATCGGCTCGATGAACCTCGACCCGCGTTCCGCGCACCTGAACACCGAGCTCGCGCTGGTGATCCGCAGCCCGGCGCTCGCGCAGCAGGTCGCGACGATCTTCGCGCGGGCGACGCAGCCGGACGAGAGCTATCGCGTGCAGCTCGCCGCGCCGTCCGGGCCCGGCGCGTCCGAACTGGTGTGGACCGCGACCGACAACGGCACGCCGCGCACCTATCACGTCGATCCGGATGCGGGGCTGCTGCGCAACGTGCTGACCGGCGTGTTCATGCTGCTGCCGGTGGACGATCAGTTATAGGGCCGGTTCCCGGTGCATCCGGAAAGGTGATATGGTTGTGCGCGCAACGATCAGTGGATCGTGACGGTGCCGCCGGATGCGGCGCGCGCGATGCGCGCGGCCGCCGGGCGGCGAGACGAACATGCGCCGGCGCTCAGCGCGGCCGGCGCCAGGAGACGACGTGTGACGCCGCGTTTGCGCGGTCCCGCGCGCGCCTGCTCAACCGGAGCCCCGCATGCATCGCGTACCGAACCAGCCGTTTTCCCGTCCCGCCCGCTTCTCCGACGCCGAATGGCAGGCGCGCGTGCAGCTGGCGGCTGCCTACCGCATCTTCGACCATCTCGGCTGGACCGAGCTGATCTACAACCACATCTCGCTGCGCGTGCCGGACGCCGACGGGCACTTCCTGGTCAATCCGTTCGGCCTGCACTACCGCGAGGTGTGCGCGTCGAACCTGGTCAAGGTCGACCTCGACGGCAACCTGATCGGCCATTCCGACTGGCCGATCAACCCGGCGGGCTTCACGTTCCACAGCGCGATCCACGCGGCGTTGCCGGACGCGCATTGCGTGATGCACGTGCACACGACGCCCGCGATGGCCGTCTGCTGTTCGCGCGGCGGCCTGTCGTTCTCGAATTTCTACGCGGCGCAGCTGTACGGCAAGGTCGCGTACCACGACTTCGAGGGGATCACCGTGCACCTCGACGAGGGCCGGCGCATCGTCGCGAGCGCGGGCGGGCGGCCGGTGCTGCTGCTGAGGAACCACGGGCCGGTGACGATCGGGCACACGCTCGCGCAGACGTTCTCGCTGATGTGGCTGCTCAATCGCGCGTGCGAGGTGCAGGTCGCGACGCACGCGATCGGCGACGCGCTGCCGATCGCGCCGCCGGTGCTCGAGGCCTGCGTGCGCGACTCGCTGAACTTCGACCCGAAGCACGGCGCGGGGCAGGATGCGTTCGACGCACTGCAGCGCATCGTCGATCGCATCGATCCGGGATACCGGGGCTGAGCCGCGGGCAAAAAAAACGCGGCCGGGCGGCCGCGTGAATACTCGCAGACTCCTTCGGACGAAGGAAACAAGCAACTGTGAGAAGAAGTGTAGCGAAAGGCCGCGCGCGGATTCAGGCGTCCGCCTGCAAAGGTCTGTTCCAGGCGGCGTCAGGCTGGCGGCACGCCGCACCGGCGGGCGGCGATCGACTAACATGGGCGCTACGCCATCCGCCGGATGGCGCACACGGGTCGTACAAGGAGATTCCATGACGAAGCTGCGCATCCTTCAGGTCGCGTTACTCGCGGGCGTGCTGGCCGCCGGCAGCGCGGCGGCCGAAACGGTTCGCCTGTCCGCCAACCTGCAGCCGTCGAGCGAGGTGCCGCCGACCACGAGCAAGGGTTCGGGCGCGGTCGACGCGACCTACGACACGCTCACCCATACGCTGCAATGGACGGCGACCTACGAGAACCTGACCGGCCCCGCCACCGCCGCGCATTTCCACGGGCCGGCGCCGGTCGGGCAGAACGCGGGCGTGCAGGTGCCGATTCCGAAGGAGGGTCTCGCCAGCCCGATCAAGGGCTCGAAGGAGCTGACCGATACCCAGGTGACCGACCTGATGGCCGGCAAGTGGTATTTCAACGTGCACACGAAGGAGCATCCGTCCGGCGAGATCCGCGGGCAGGTGCTGCCGGCCGGCTGAGCGCCGGCGTGTTGATCCAGGTCGGCAGCACCGGGGTGCTGCTCGACGACTCGCGGCAGCCGGCCGAGCGCGCGGTTCAGCGCGCCGGCGACGCGTCGATCGCCTGATACGCAGCCTTCACGGCGGCCGTGCCGTACTTGCGCTCGAGCCGGCGCACGGTGAAGTGGCCGTGCGCCATCTGCTGGAAGTGGTCGATGAACAGCGTGTTGACGGTCGCGCCGAGCACCGCGCCGATCGCCGGAATCGACTTGGCCGCCATCTGCTCGGTCACCTGCACCGAGAAGCGCGACGCGACGGTCTGCACGAGCTTGAACACGGCGGCCGAGCCGTGCGCGGCGATGCCCTTCGACGTGATGTCCGACGACGCCTTCGAGATCGCCTGCGCGAGCGCGCCGCGCAGCACGAAGTAGCCGAGATCGGCGTCCTCTTCGTTGCGCTCCGGGTTGCCGCCCATGCCGAGCACGGCCAGGCACTGCAGCTGGGCATCCACCGACGAGAGATCTTCACCCTCGCTGCGCGCGATGTCGCACACCGAGCGGAAGATCAGCGTCGTCGTCACCGGCAGCTCGACCGGCAGCGCAAGGAAGCCGAACGCGCCGCCCGCCGCGCCCGTCGTCGCGACCGCGAGCTTGTGCAGCAGGTTGCTCGGCTTGTCGGGCGTGTCGACGTCCGGCGCCGGCGGCTTGCCGAGCGTGCGCAGCGCGAGGTTCAGGCACTTGCGCAGCGCAAGCTGGGTCGCGTCGTTGATCTTGCCGGTCGCGAAATCCGGCAGCTTGCCGATCATCTTCTCCACCGGCGCGCCGAGCAGGCCCGTCAGCTTCATCGTCAGCGACGGGCTTTCCAGCACCTGCTTCGCGCGCCGCAGCGCGTCGCGATCGTCGTCAGACAGCGTCGTCGCGACGCCGATTGAAATCGGTTCCATTTTCCTCCCTCGCAACCGGGGCCGAGCCATCGGCCGTCAGCTAGGTTACTCCACCCGTGCTAGAATTTCGGGATTATTTGACTCGTCAAAAGTTGTTCGATCAAAAAATGGCCGTCCATACCGCCGCCCATCATTCGAGCGGGCAAGTCCTGCCGTTCCGCGAGTCGCTGCTGGCGATGATCGGGATCTCCTTCGTGACGATGCTCGTCGCCCTCGACCAGACCGTGGTCGGCACCGCGCTGCCGACGATCGTCGCCGAGCTGAAAGGGTTCGACCTGTATGCGTGGGTCGCGACGTCATACCTGCTCAGTTCGGTGATCACCGTGCCGATCTTCGGCCGGCTCGGCGACTATTACGGGCGCAAGCCGTTCGTGATCGCGTCGATCGTGCTGTTCACCACCGCGTCGGTGCTGTGCGGGATGGCCAACGACATGCTGTCGCTCGTGCTTGCCCGCGGGCTGCAGGGCATCGGCGGCGGGATGCTGGTCGGCACCGCGTTCGCGTGCATTCCCGACCTGTTCCCCGATTCGGTCGTGCGGCTGCGCTGGCAGGTGCTGATGAGTTCCGCGTTCGGCATCGCGAACGCGATCGGGCCGTCGCTCGGCGGCGTGCTGACCCAGTCGTTCGGCTGGCGCTCGGTGTTCTACGTGAACCTGCCGGTCGGGATCCTGTCGCTGCTGTTCGTGTGGCGCTACCTGCCGCACCTGCGGCATGTCGAGCACGACGAGAAGATGCGGCTCGACTGGCCGGGCGCGATCCTGATCGCGCTGTCGCTCGGCGCGCTGCAGCTGTTCGTCGAATGGCTGCCGAAATACGGGATCGCCGGCTGGCCGACGCTGCTGCTCGGCGTCGCGCTCGTCGCGGGCGTCGGGCTGTGGCACTGGGAGAAGCGCTGCGCGCAGCCGATCCTGCCGTTCGACATGTTCCGCAACCGCGCGCTGTCCGCGCTGTTCGTGCTCGCGATGCTCGCCGGCTTCTCGATGTTCTCGCTGCTGTTCTACGCGCCGCTGCTGTTCCAGGGCGGCTTCGGCATGTCGCCGAAGGAAGCCGGGCTCGTGATCACGCCGCTCGTCGTGTTCATCACGATCGGCAGCATCATGAACGGCCGCGTCGTCACCCGCATCCGCCATCCGAACGCGATGCTGCACGTTGGCTTCATGTTGTTCGCGATCACCTGCGTCGGCGTCGTCGCGGCGACGCACACCACGCCGCGCTGGGCGCTGATGGCGCTGATGGTCGCGGGCGGCGTTGGCCTCGGCTTCGTGCTGCCGAACCTCACCGTGTTCGCGCAGCAGACGGCCGGGCGCGAGCACCTCGGCATCGCGACCGCGCTGCTGCAGTCGCTGCGGATGGTCGGCGGGATGGTCGGCACGGCGCTGACGGGCACGCTCGTCAACCAGATGTACGCAGGCGGCGTGCGCGACGCGCTCGCGGCCGATCATGCGCTGCAGTGGCACGCGCGGCTCGCCGATCCGCAGATCCTGATCGACCGCGCGGCGCAGGGCGGCCTCGTGAGCGAATTGACGCGCGCCGGGCATAATGGCGCGCTGCTGCTCGAGGCGGCCCGCGAATCGCTGGTCGGCGCGATTCACCTGGGCGTCGCGGTGGCGGCGGCGGTCGCGGTGTTTTCGGTATGGCAATGCAGACGCGTGCCGCCGATTACGCTGCGGCGCAAGATCGAACCCGGCCCGTTGGCCGATTGAAGGAACAGATTCAGCGCATGGAAGAACAGGACCGCGTCGCGATCTTGCAGCAGTTCGGACGAACCTATCGCGCGTTCATGACCGCGTTCGAGGCGCACGTCGGCCAGCCGATGCCGCGCTGGCGCATCATGGTCGCGCTCACCACGATGGACGGCCACGCGTCGCAGAAGCGGCTCGTCGAAGTGCTGCGGATCGACCCGGGCGCGCTCACGCGCCAGCTGAAGGCGCTCGAGGCGCTCGGCTGGATCGAGCGCGAATCCGACGCGCGCGACAACCGCGTGACGAACGTGAAGCTGACCGACGACGGGCGCGCGGCGTTCGATGCGAGCCTGCCGCGCCGCAAGGTATTTCTCGACAAGACGGTGGCGCAGCTGCCGGACGACGTGCTGAAGGGGCTGTCGGGCGCGCTCGCGATGCTGGAGGCGCGGATCGCGGATGCCGGCCCGCCGCCGGCGGGGCGCTGAGCGCGCCGCCGCCGCGGGAACGGCGTTACAGCTCGATGCGCGTGCCGAGCAATGCGAGGAACTGCGCGAGCCACGCCGGATGCGCGGGCCACGCGGGCGCGGTGACGAACGGCGCATCGGTGACGGCCGCGTCGACCGCGATGTCCGCATACTCGCCGCCGGCGAGCTTCACTTCGGGCGCGCAAGCCGGATAGGCCGAGATGCGCTTGCCGCGGATCACGTCCGCGGCGGCGAGCAGCTGCGCCGCATGGCAGATCGCGGCGATCGGCTTGCCCGCGTCGGCGAACGCGCGCACGATCGCGATCACCTTCGGATCGAGCCGCAGGTATTCCGGCGCGCGGCCGCCCGCGATCGCGAGCGCGTCGTAGCGGGCCGCCTCGACGTCGTCGAACGTCGCGTTCAGCGTGAACTGGTGGCCGGGCTTTTCGGTGTAGGTCTGGTCACCCTCGAAGTCGTGGATCGCGGTCTTGATCTTGTCGCCTGCCCGCTTGCCGGGGCAGACCGCGTCGACGCGATGGCCGACGGCCTGCAGCGCCTGGAACGGCACCATCGTTTCGTAGTCTTCGGCGAAATCGCCGGTCAGGAACAGGATCTTCTTCGCTGCCATGGCTTTCTCCTGCGAAAGAGGGGGCGGTCGGAACGAAAGCGCAGTGTACTCCGGCAGGTTGAATCCGGCATGACGGCCGCCCCGCTGCGGGGCGGCCCACTCGGGCGGCCGGGCGGCCGCCGCGCGGCGGATCTCAGAAGAACGTCTCGATCACTTCCTTCACGCGGAATTGCGGATCGAGCACGAGCAGCTGGCGCCACTTGTCGAACGTCAGGCACGGGTGCGAGATGTCGAACGCGACCATGTCGCCGACCTTCACGTCCGCGCCGGGCGGGATCTGCAGGTACGCGTGCTGGTCCATCAGGCCAGTGATTGCCCAGCCTTCGCTTGCTGCCACGTCGCGCGGCGCGCTGTCGCGGCCCGGGCGGAAATGGCGCGCCGGCTCGGGCAGGCCCGCGTCGAACGCCGAGTCGCGCTTGCCGAGCGCGATGATCGCGCGGTCCGGCTCCGGCACCGACTGCACGTACGCCCACAGCTGCAGCGCGGGCAGCAGGCCTTCGCCCATCTTGCGCGCGGTCGGGTTGCGCTTGAACACGTCGGTCTGCGCCTTCTTGTAGATGCCGACGTCGTGCGTCAGGTAGCAGCCCGGGCGCAGCACTACTTCCGCGAAGCCCGCGTCGGACGCCTTCGCGAATTCCTCCGCGACCACGTCGTACCATGCCGAGCCCGCGCCCGACAGGATCGCCGGCGTGCGCGCGAAGCGGCCGGCCGCAGCGAGCTCGCGCGTGAGCGCGACCGCGCCCTGCAGGAAACTGCGGATCTCGTCCTCTTCCTTCAGCACGCCTTCGTAAAGTTCGATCCCGGCCAGCTTCAGCGTGTCCGGGTAGCGGGCCAGCGCGGCGAGCACCGCGTCGCGCTGCGCGGCGTCGCGCGCGCCGGTGCGGCCGCCCGGCACGCCGAGCTCGAGCAGCACGTTGATCGATTTCTTCGCTTCGCCGAAGAAGCGGCCGAGCTGGTCGACGCCGTCGGCCGAATCGACGAGGCAGAAGAATTCGAAATCGGGATCCGACAGCAGCCCGGCGATGATCATCATGTTGCGACGGCCGACCAGCTGGTTCGCGAGCAGCACGCGGCGCACGCCGCCGTGATATGCGGCCTGGGTCTGGTGCGCCGTGGCGAGCGTGATGCCCCATGCGCCGGCGTCGAGCTGGCGGCGGAACAGCTGCGGCGCCATCGTCGTCTTGCCGTGCGGCGCGAACTTGACGCCGTACTCCTGGACGAACG
The DNA here is from genome assembly GCA_001527685.1 of Burkholderia pyrrocinia. GTDB lineage: Bacteria > Pseudomonadota > Gammaproteobacteria > Burkholderiales > Burkholderiaceae > Burkholderia > Burkholderia pyrrocinia_D. The sequence goes on along the minus strand of LOZU01000020.1, from coordinate 272,557 downwards.
CCTGCATCCACTTCAGGTTGTGCTCGATGCGATCCTCGTACAGCACCGCGGCCGGCAGGCTGACGTCTTCGGCGAGCAGGTTCCACTCGAGGCGGCCCGCGTCGGCGAGCGGCACGCTCGCGCTCGGCAGATTGCCGAGGCCCTTGCCGAAAGGATCGATCGTCGCTTCCTGATAGTTTGTAACTTTCATGTCATCTCGCTCCATCATCGATATGCATTGCACTGAAGTTGACATGCCGATGGTACAGAAAGTAGCATCGGCGCGGTGATGTTATTTAGTAACATGGTGCGCCGCAACCTTTTCAGCAGATGAATTCGTCCGCCACTTCGTCCTCCGTTCCGTCCGCTGCCCAACCGGTCGCGCAACCCGCCGTCGACATCGTCGCGCGGATCGCCGAATGCGCGCCGGCGCTGCGCGATGCCGAGCGCAAGGTCGCGGCGTTCATCCTCGCGGATCTCGGGCGCGCCGCACATGCGAGCATCAGCACGCTCGCGCGCGACGCGGACGTGAGCGTCGCGACGGTCACGCGCTTCGCGAAGGCGGTCGGCTGCCGCGACGTGCGCGAGCTGAAGCTGCTCGTCGCGCAGGCGGCGGCCGTCGGGCAGCGCTTCCTCGCGCCGTCGGACGACGCGGGCGCCGGCGACGCGAACCCGGCATCGCTCGTCTACGACGAGATCCAGGTCGCGCTCGCGCATAACCACCAGCTGCTGCGCCACACGTCGTTCGACGCGGCGGCCGACCTGCTCGCCGGCGCGAAGATGATCTACGTGTACGGGCAGGGCGGCGGCTCCACCGCGCTCGCCGACGAGCTGCGCTTCCGGCTCGTGCGTTTCGGCCGCCCGGTCGCGAGCTACCAGGACAGCGTGCTGCAGCGGATGGTCGCGGCCACCGCGACGCGCGACTCGGTCGTGGTCGCGCTGTCGGTGAGCGGGCGCGTGCCGGAGCTGCTCGAGAGCTGCGCGCTTGCCCGGCGCTACGGCGCGACGCTGATCGCGGTCACCGCGCCCGCGTCGCCGCTCGCGCAACTCGCCGACCACCTGATTCCGGTCGTCGCGTTCGAGACCGATTTCATTTTCAAACCGTCGACATCGCGCTACGCGATGATGATGGCCATCGACGTGCTCGTCACCGGGGTCGCGCTGCGGCTCGGCGACGCGTGCCGCGAATCGCTGCGCCGCGTCAAGCACGCGCTCGACGCGCACCGTGGCGGCGGCGACCGTCAACCGCTAGGAGACTGACCATGCATTCGCATCCCGAAGCCGCCGATACGCTGATCGTCGGCGCGCAGCTGTACGACGGCACCGGCGCGCCGCCCGTCACGCGCGACGTCGCGATCCGCAACGGCGTGATCGCGGCGATCGGCAACCTGTCGAACTGGCTGGCCGAGACGGTCGTCGATGCGAACGGCCGCGCGCTCGCGCCGGGCTTCGTCGACGTGCACACGCACGACGACACGCACGTGATCCGCTCGCCGCAGATGCTGCCGAAGATCACGCAGGGCGTGACGACGGTGATCGTGGGCAATTGCGGGATCAGCGCGTCGCCGGTGACGCTCGCGGGCGACCCGCCCGACCCGATGAACCTGCTCGGCGAGCGCGCCGCGTTCCTGTACCCGACCTTCGCCGACTACGTCGCGGCGGTGAACGAGGCGCGGCCGGCCGTCAACGTCGCGGCGCTGGTCGGCCACACCGCGCTGCGCAACAACCAGATGGACCGCCTCGACCGCGCGGCCACCGCGAGCGAGATCGCCGGCATGCGCGCGCAGCTCGAGGAGGCGCTCGCGCACGGCGCGCTCGGGCTGTCGTCGGGCCTCGCGTACGGTTCCGCGTTCGCGGCGCCGCCCGAGGAGGTGATGGCGCTCGCCGAGCCGCTCGCGAACGCGGGCGCGCTGTACACGACGCACATGCGCACCGAGTTCGACGCGATCCTCGATGCGATGGACGAGGCGTATCGCGTCGGCCGCCACGCGCAGGTGCCGGTCGTGATCTCGCACCTGAAATGCGCGGGCCCGTCGAACTGGGGGCGCAGCACCGAAGTGCTCGCGTCGCTCGAAGGCGCGCGCCGCTACCAGCCGGTCGGCTGCGACTGCTATCCGTACAGCCGCAGCTCGTCGACGCTCGACCTGAAGCAGGTGACGGGCGACATCGACATCACGATCACGTGGTCCGAGCCGCATCCGGAGGTCGCGGGCAAGTTGCTGAAGACGATCGCGGCCGAGTGGGGCGTGACCGAGCAGGAAGCCGCGCAGCGGATCCGGCCGGCGGGTGCGGTGTACCACAACATGTCCGAGGACGACGTGCGGCGGATCCTGTCGCATCCGGCGACGATGGTCGGCTCCGACGGCCTGCCGAACGATCCGCTGCCGCATCCGCGGCTGTGGGGCGCGTTCCCTCGCGTGCTCGGCCACTACGCGCGCGAGACGGGCCTGCTGCCGCTCGAGGAGGCGATCCGCAAGATGACGTCGCTGTCCGCGCGCCGCTTCGGCCTCGCCGGGCGCGGCGAGGTGCACGTCGGCTTCCACGCGGATCTCGTGCTGTTCGATCCGGACAGCGTGATCGACGCGGCGACCTTCGACCGGCCGCAGCAGCCCGCGCACGGCATCGACGCGGTGTGGGTCAACGGCGTGCTGACCTACCGCGACGGCCAGCCGACCGGCGAACGCGCGGGCGGCTTCGTCGCGCGCGGCGCGCGCGCGCCGGTGAGCGCGGGCGCGGCGTTCTGACGCGCGGCACCCGGCACAACTTCCGCGCGTGCCGCGAACGGCGCGCGCATCCGCAACCCAGCGTTGCATGGGACCCGAGTAAGCGCTGAAGCGCCAGCTCTGGTCGACAAAGGAGTGAAACGATGAAGCGATATGGCGTAGGCGAAGCGAAGGGCACGGGCGGCCAGGTGATGCCGTTTGCGCGTGCGGTCGAAGCCGACGGCTGGCTGTACGTGTCGGGCCAGACGCCGATGGTGAACGGCGAGGTGGTCGAAGGCGGGATCGTCACGCAGTCGAAGCAGACGATCGAGAACGTGATCGCGATCCTGAAGGAAGCCGGCTACGGCCTCGAGCACGTCGTGCGCTGCGGCGTGTGGCTCGACGACGCGCGCGATTTCGCGTCGTTCAACAAGGTGTTCGTCTCGTACTTCGGCGAGCATCCGCCGGCGCGCGCGTGCGTGCAGTCGAGCATGGTGATCGACTGCAAGGTCGAGGTCGACTGCATCGCGTACAAGGCGCCGGCGAAGTAACGCGGCAACGGCGAGCCGATACGCAACGGGCCCGGCGCATTCATGTGCGCCGGGCCCGTTTTATCATGTGCCCACGATTGAGCCGAAAGGAAAAACATGGAATGGGCTGCGTTGGTACCGGAGCTGGTCTGCACGGACCTTGCCGGAAGCATTCGCTTCTATCGTGACGTGCTCGGATTCCACATCCGCTTCGAGCGCCCGGAAGACGGATTCGCGTATCTCGAGATCGGGCGGGCCCAGCTCATGCTGGAACAGCGCAGCCCGGAGAGCTGGCTGACGGGCCCGCTGGAGCCGCCGTTCGGCCGGGGGATCAATCTGCAGATCGAGGTCGATTCGCTCGAACCCATCCTTGCCCGGATCCGCGCAGCACGCGTGGCGCTGTTCGTCGAACCGCGCACCTCGTGGTATCGGCAGGACGGCATCGAGCACGGCCAGATCGAGATGCTGGTGCAGGACCCCGACGGCTACCTGCTGCGCCTGGTGGAAATCCTCCCGGAGCGGCCGCTGCAAGGATGACCGCGGGCTATTCGCCGCCCGGGTGCCGCGGCCCCTCGTCGGGAGGGGCGCCCGCTTATTGCCGCGCGGTACGCGCGTTGTCCGGCATCGGCTGGTTGTAGTTGGTGCGGAACGGGTTGATGTCGAGCCCGCCGCGCCGCGTGTAGCGCGCATACACCGCGAGCTTCACCGGTTTGCACGCATGCAGGATGTCGAGGAAGATGCGCTCGACGCACTGCTCGTGAAAGCCCGTGTGATTGCGGAACGAAATGATGTAGCGCAGCAGCCCCGCGTGGTCGATCTGCGGCCCGACGTAGTGGATCTGCACGCTGCCCCAATCCGGCTGGCCGGTCACGGGGCAGTTCGATTTCAGCAGGTCGGACACGAGCGTCTCCTCGACCGGCGCCTCGTCGTGCGCGGCGGTGAGCAGCGACGGATCGGGCTCGTAGATGTCGGTGTCGAGATCGAGCCGGTCGAGCGACAGCCCGTCGAGCTCGTCCATCTCGAGCTTGCGGAAGTCGTGCGGCGACACGAGCTGCACGGCGACGCTCGCGCCGCATGCGGCCGACACGTCGCGCTTCAGCGTGTCGCGCACGGCCTCCACGGATTCGAACGCGGTCTGCGCGAACGAGCCGAGATACAGCTTGAACGACTTCGATTCGACGATGTTCGGCGATTCGGCCGGCACGAAGAACGTCGCGACCGCGACCTGCGGCTTGCCGCGCGCGTTGAGCCACGACAGCTCGTAGGCGTTCCAGATGTCGGTGCCGAAGAACGGCAGCGACGACGTGATGCCGATCTGCTCGCGCGCGCCGGCGCGCGGGATCGGGAACAGCAGCGACGCGTCGTACGGGTTGTGGTAGACGGTCGCCTTGCCGAGCGGGGAATGTTCGGGATTCATGGTGCGTGACGGTTACGACAGGAACAGACGGTAGGCCGGATTGCCGCTTTCCTCGACGTACGGATAGCCGAGCGCCGCGAGGAAGCGTTCGAATTCCGCGCGGTCGGCTTGCGGCACTTGCAGGCCGACGAGGATCGAGCTGTAGTCCGCGCCCTGGTTGCGGTAATGGAACAGGCTGATGTTCCAGTCGGGCGCCATCGACGACAGGAACTTCATCAGCGCGCCCGGGCGCTCCGGGAATTCGAAGCGGAACAGGTGTTCGTCGAGCGCGAGCGGCGAGCGGCCGCCGACCATGTAGCGGATGTGTTCCTTCGACAGCTCGTCGTGCGTCAGGTCGACGCTCTGGAAGCCGTGCGACTCGAAGTTCGCGGCGATCTCCGCCGATTCGCCGCGGCGCTTGATCTGCACGCCGACGAAGATGTGCGCGGCCTGCGCATCGGCGATCCGGTAGTTGAACTCGGTGACGTTGCGCTCGCCGACGAGCGAGCAGAAGCGCTTGAAGCTGCCGCGTTCCTCGGGGATCGTGACCGCGAACACGGCCTCGCGCGCCTCGCCCACTTCCGCGCGCTCCGCGACGAAGCGCATCCGGTCGAAGTTCATGTTCGCGCCGGACGTGACCGCGACGAGCGTCTGGTTCTCGATGCCTTCGCGCTCCGCGTAGCGCTTCGCGCCCGCGACCGCGAGCGCGCCGGACGGCTCGAGCACGCTGCGCGTGTCCTGGAACACGTCCTTGATCGCCGCGCACAGCGCGTCGGTGTCGACCGTCACGACGCCGTCGAGATACTCGCTGCAGAGCCGGAAGGTTTCCTCGCCGACGAGCTTTACCGCGGTGCCGTCCGCGAACAGGCCGACCTCGCTCAGCTCGATGCGCTGGCCGGCCTTCAGCGACTGCGCCATCGCGCACGAATCCTCGGCCTGCACGCCGATCACCTTGATCTCCGGGCGCACCGCCTTCACGTACGCGGCAACGCCGGACGCGAGCCCGCCGCCGCCGATCGGCACGAAGATCGCGTGGATCGGGCCCTGGTGCTGGCGCAGGATCTCCATCGCGATGGTGCCCTGGCCGGCGATCACGTACGGATCGTCGAACGGGTGGACGAACGTGAGGCCGCGCGCTTCCTGCACCTGCAGCGCATGCTTGTACGCGTCGCTATACGATTCGCCCGCCTGGATCACCTCGACCGACGGGCCGCCGTGCGCGCGCACCGCGTCGACCTTCACCTGCGGCGTCGTGATCGGCACGACGATCACGGCCTTCACGCCCATGCGCGCCGCCGAGAACGCGACGCCCTGCGCGTGGTTGCCCGCCGACGCGGTGATCACGCCGCGCGCGAGCGCGTCGGCCGGAATGTGCGCCATCTTGTTGTACGCGCCGCGCAGCTTGAACGAGAACACCGGCTGGTTGTCCTCGCGCTTCAGGTAAATCGGGTTGCGCAGCCGGGCAGACAGGTTGCGGGCCGGTTCGAGCTCCGTCTCGATCGCGACGTCGTAGACGCGCGCGGTGAGGATTTTCTTCAGATAGTCGTGGGATGCCATGGGCGCTCGCGTGCAGTGCGGATGCAGACATAAAAGATCAATGATAGCGCCAAGGCGCCGTTGCCTCCCAGCCCATGCGATCGCGCACCGTATTGCGGGCCGGCGACCGGGATTTTTCCGCGCTTAACCGGCCGGTTACCGACCGGACGGACGGCGAATGGCCGTGCGAAATCGCGCTGCGCCCCGGCTGGCGGGGCTTCCGGCCATACCCCCACGGGCTGTCCGCCCCCTCACGCGATGCCCGATCATGAGTTAGAATTCCGTTTTGAATCAAGGATCGGAAGATGCAGAGGCACCCTCGGATCGCCCTTTTGAAGCCGTCGCCGCGCGCAGCCAGCCCCGCGGCGGAACGGCATGCGCGCCGCGCGCGATCGTGCTGATGGCTCCGAGCGCCGCCAGGCGCCGTCGCGCCTGGTAACGAGAACAGATTTCCCCAAGATTGCGCCCACGCGCTTGCCGACGCCCCTGCACGGTGTATCGGCCCTCCGAGTCGTCCGAACATGAACGCACCACAAGTTTTCGATCCGCATGGCGCGGCCGCCGCCGTCGCCGCCGACCCCGCGCCCCGTCTGCGTGAGATTCCGTACAACTACACCTCGTTCTCCGACCGCGAGATCGTGATCCGCCTGCTGGGCGAGGAAGCGTGGGCCGTGCTCGACGAGCTGCGCGCCGAGCGCCGCACCGGCCGCTCGGCCCGGATGCTGTACGAGGTGCTGGGCGACATCTGGGTCGTGCGCCGCAACCCGTACCTGCAGGACGACCTGCTCGACAACCCGAAGCGCCGCGCATTGCTGATCGAGGCGCTGAACCACCGCCTGGGCGAGATCGAGAAGCGCCGCCGCGCCGATCTGACCGCCCACCAGGACGACGCCGGCCGCGAGCGCGCGGTGCGCGTCGGGGCGCTCGAGGCCGCCGCGCAGCGCGCGGTCGACGAGTTCGCGGACGAATTCGACAAGATGGCCGAGCTGCGCCGCCGCGCGACCAAGGCGCTCGGCCGCTGCACGCAGAAGGACAACATCCGCTTCGACGGGCTGTCGCGCGTGTCGCACGTGACCGACGCGACCGACTGGCGCGTCGAATACCCGTTCGTCGTGCTGACCCCCGATACCGAAGCCGAGATCGCGGGCCTGATCAAGGCCTGCTTCGAGCTCGGCCTGACGGTGATCCCGCGCGGCGGCGGCACCGGCTACACGGGCGGCGCGGTGCCGCTCACGCCGTTCTCGGCCGTGATCAACACCGAAAAACTGGAGCAGCTCGGCGCGGTCGAGCTCACCGAGCTGCCGGGCGTCGCGCACAAGGTGCCGACGATCTTCTCCGGCGCGGGCGTCGTCACGCGCCGCGTGACCGAAGCCGCCGAAGCGGCCGGCTACGTGTTCGCGGTCGATCCGACCTCGCTCGACGCGTCCTGCATCGGCGGCAACGTCGCGATGAATGCGGGCGGCAAGAAGGCCGTGCTGTGGGGCACCGCGCTCGACAACCTGGCCTGGTGGCGGATGGTCGACCCGGACGGCAACTGGCTGGAAGTCACGCGCCACGAGCACAACCAGGGCAAGATCCACGACATCCCGGTCGCGCGCTTCGAGCTGAAGTGGTTCGACGGCGCGTACGCGCCGGGCGAGAAGCTGCTGAAGAGCGAGATGCTCGAGATCGAGGGCCGCCGGTTCCGCAAGGAAGGCCTCGGCAAGGACGTCACCGACAAGTTCCTCGCGGGCCTGCCGGGCGTGCAGAAGGAAGGCTGCGACGGGCTGATCACGTCCGCGCGCTGGGTGCTGCACAAGATGCCCGCGCACACGCGCACCGTCTGCCTCGAGTTCTTCGGCCAGGCGCGCGAGGCGATCCCGAGCATCGTCGAGATCAAGGACTACCTGTTCGAGACGTCGAAGCAGGGCGGCGCGATTCTCGCGGGCCTCGAGCACCTCGACGAGCGCTACCTGCGCGCGGTCGGCTACGCGACCAAGAGCAAGCGCAATGCGTTCCCGAAGATGGTGCTGATCGGCGACATCGTCGGCGACGACGCCGATGCGGTCGCGCATGCGACGTCCGAAGTGATCCGGATGGCGAACGGCAAGAGCGGCGAGGGCTTCGTCGCGGTCAGCGCGGAGGCCCGCAAGCGCTTCTGGCTCGACCGCAGCCGCACCGCCGCGATCGCGAAGCACACCAACGCGTTCAAGATCAACGAGGACGTCGTCATCCCGCTGAACCGGATGGGCGAGTACACCGACGGCATCGAGCGGATCAACATCGAGCTGTCGCTGAAGAACAAGCTGCAGCTGATCGACGCGCTGGAAGCGTTCTTCCGCACCGGCAACCTGCCGCTCGGCAAGACCGACGACGCGAACGAGATCCCGAGCGCCGAGCTGCTGGAAGACCGCGTGCAGCAGGCGCTCGAGCTGCTCAAGCGCGTGCGCGCGCGCTGGGAATTCGTGCGCGACCGGCTCGACCAGCCGCTGCGCGAGGCGCAGCACTACCTCGTGCAGCTCGGCTACGAGGCGCTCGCCGAGAAGTTCGCGGATCGCGTCGACCAGCAGCCGGGCGTGAACGTGTTCCACATCACGCAGGACCGCACGGTACGGATCTCGTGGAAGCAGGAGATCCGCGCGGAGCTGCGCGCGATCTTCAACGGCGGCGCGTTCAAGCCGATCCTCGACGAGGCGCAGGCGATCCACAAGCAGGTGCTGCGCGGCCGCGTGTTCGTCGCGCTGCACATGCATGCCGGCGACGGCAACGTCCACACGAACCTGCCGGTCAACTCCGACAACTACGAGATGCTGCAGGACGCCCACGCGGCGGTCGCGCGCATCATGACGCTCGCGCGCTCGCTCGACGGCGTGATCTCCGGCGAGCACGGCATCGGCATTACGAAGCTCGAGTTCCTGACCGACGACGAGATCGCCGAATTCCGCGCGTACAAGCAGCGCGTCGATCCGAACGGCCGCTTCAACAAGGGCAAGCTGCTCGACGGCGCCGACCTGCGCAACGCGTACACGCCGAGCTTCGGGCTGATGGGCTACGAATCGCTGATCATGAAGCAGTCCGACATCGGCGCGATCGCCGATTCGGTGAAGGACTGCCTGCGCTGCGGCAAGTGCAAGCCGGTGTGCGCGACCCACGTGCCGCGCGCGAACCTGCTGTACAGCCCGCGCAACAAGATCCTCGCCACCTCGCTGCTGGTCGAGGCGTTCCTGTACGAGGAACAGACGCGGCGCGGCGTGTCGATCAAGCACTGGGACGAGTTCAACGACGTGGCCGACCACTGCACGGTGTGCCACAAGTGCGCGACGCCGTGCCCGGTGAAGATCGACTTCGGCGACGTGACGATGAACATGCGCAACCTGTTGCGCAAGATGGGCAAGAAGAAGTTCAACCCGGGCAGCGCGGCGGGCATGTTCTTCCTGAACGCGACCAATCCGCAGACGATCAACGCCGCGCGCAGCGTGATGATGGGCGTCGGCTACAAGGTGCAGCGCTTCGCGAACGACATGCTGAAGAACGTCGTGAAGAAGCAGACGCAGCACCCGCCGGCGACCGTCGGCAAGCCGCCCGTCGTCGAGCAGGTGATCCACTTCGTCAACAAGAAGATGCCGGGCAACCTGCCGAAGAAGACGGCGCGCGCGCTGCTCGACATCGAGGACAACAAGATCGTGCCGATCATCCGCAACCCGAAGACGACGACCGTCGATTCGGAAGCGGTGTTCTACTTCCCGGGCTGCGGCTCCGAGCGCCTGTTCTCGCAGGTCGGCCTCGCGACGCAGGCGATGCTGTGGGAGGCGGGCGTGCAGACCGTGCTGCCGCCGGGCTACCTGTGCTGCGGCTATCCGCAGCGCGGCGCCGGCCAGTACGACAAGGCCGAGAAGATCGTCACCGACAACCGCGTGCTGTTCCACCGGGTCGCGAACACGCTGAACTACCTCGACATCAAGACGGTGGTCGTGTCGTGCGGCACCTGCTACGACCAGCTCGCCGGGTATGAATTCGACAAGATCTTCCCCGGCTGCCGGATCATCGACATCCACGAGTTCCTGCTCGAGAAAGGGATGAAGCTCGACGGCGTGACGGGCACGCGCTACATGTATCACGACCCGTGCCACACGCCGATCAAGACGATGGACCCGGTCAAGCTCGTCAACGAGCTGATGGGTACGGAGAAGGACGGCTACAAGATCGAGAAGAACGAGCGCTGCTGCGGCGAGTCGGGTACGCTCGCGGTCACGCGTCCGGACGTGTCGACGCAGGTCCGCTTCCGCAAGGAAGAGGAGATCCGCAAGGGTGCGGCAAAACTGCGCAGCATCCCGGTCGTGGCCGGCGGCGAACCGGCGCCGGCAGCGAACGGCGCGGACGTGAAGATCCTGACCAGCTGCCCGTCGTGCCTGCAGGGCCTGTCGCGCTACAACGAGGATGCGAACATCGAGGCCGACTACATCGTCGTCGAGATCGCGCGCCAGGTGCTCGGCGAGAACTGGATGGCCGACTACGTCGCGCGCGCGAACCATGGCGGGATCGAGCGCGTGCTGGTCTAATGCGGGCTTGACCGCACGAGCCATGCATGGGACCGGAGTGCGCTGCATGGGACCGGAGTAAGCGCTGAAGTGCTAATGCGCATCGACACTGGGGACCGACGATGGAATGCGTGTTTTGCCGTGAAGACGGCGGCGAGGTGCTGTGGCAGGACGACGTGCTGCGCGTCGTCCTCGCGACGGGCGAGCACGACTACCCGGGCTTCTGCCGGGTGATCTGGGGCGCGCACGTGGCCGAGTTCTCCGATCTCGGCGACGCCGAGCGCGCCCGCGTGATGGATGTCGTCTGCGCGGTCGAGCGCGCGGTGCGGCGCGTGATGCAGCCGAGCAAGGTGAATCTCGCGAGCCTCGGCAACGTGGTGCCGCACGTGCACTGGCACGTGATCCCGCGCTTCTCGAACGACGCGCACTTCCCGCAGCCCGTATGGGCGCCGCGGCAGCGCAGCGTGTCCGAGGCGCTGCTGCGCCTGCGCGCCGCGCAGGCCACGTTGCTGCACAATGCAGTGCGTGAAGAGATTCAACGAATGATCGATTCGAGGCAGCCATGAGCGGTTTGACTTCCACGACCCCGATTCCGTCGGGCGTCGTCGTGCACGCGGTGTCGCGCGTGCTCGAATTGCAGTACCCGAGCGGCGAGAACTACCGCATCCCGTTCGAGCTGATGCGCGTCTATTCGCCGTCGGCCGAGGTGCGCGGCCACGGGCCGGGCCAGGAAACCCTGCAGACCGGCAAGCGCGAGGTGACGATCACCGCGCTCGAGGGCGTCGGCAACTACGCGCTGCAGCCCACGTTCTCGGACGGCCATTCGACCGGCATCTATTCGTGGGATTTCCTGTACGAGCTGGCCACGTGCCAGGACGCGCTCTGGCGGGACTATTTCGACAAACTGAAGGCGGCGGGCGTCGATCGCGACGCCCCGATGCCGGCGGCGGGCGCGTCGCACGGCCACTGCCACTGAACGACGGCGCCGGCTCTCGGCGCCGTCTTGCCATTTACTGAGGATCACCGCGATGAGCAAAACCCACTTCGGCTTCGAAAGCGTCGAGGAAAACGATAAAGCGAAGAAAGTGGCGGGCGTGTTCCATTCGGTCGCGAGCAACTACGATCTGATGAACGACCTGATGTCGGCGGGCATGCACCGCGCGTGGAAGATTTTCACGATCGCGCAGGCGAATGTCCGCCCCGGCTACCGGGTGCTCGACATCGCGGCCGGCACGGGCGACCTGACCAAGGCGTTCGCGAAGGCCGCCGGGCCGACGGGCGAGGTCTGGCACACGGACATCAACGAATCGATGCTGCGCGTCGGCCGCGACCGGCTGCTCGACAAGGGCATCGTGACGCCGTCGCTGCTGTGCGACGCCGAGAAAATCCCGTTTCCGGACAACTACTTCGACGTCGTCACGGTCGCGTTCGGGCTGCGCAACATGACGCACAAAGATGCCGCGCTGGCCGAGATGCGCCGCGTCGCGAAGCCGGGCGGCCGCGTGATGGTGCTGGAATTCTCGAAAGTCTGGGAGCCGCTGAAAAAAGCGTACGATCTGTATTCTTTCAAAGTATTACCGTGGCTTGGCGACAAATTCGCGAAAGATGCCGACAGTTACCGGTATCTTGCCGAATCTATCCGCATGCATCCCGATCAGGACACCCTGAAGACGATGATGGAACAAGCGGGCCTCGACGCCGTCAAATATTACAATTTGTCAGGTGGCGTGGTAGCTTTACACCTCGGAACCAAGTACTAAGGGGTTCTTTCCATACATTTGCCTTACATCTGGAGATGCTGATGTCTCAATCGCGTTCGTTGTTCAACCGTAGCAAGCCGTCGAAGCCCTGGGCGCGACGGCTCGGCACGCTGCTGATGGTCGGCCTGCTGACGGCCGGCACGTTCGCATCGCTCGACGCTGAAGCCAGGCGCGTGGGCGGCGGGCGCAGCATCGGCCGCCAGAACTCGACCGTCACGCAGCGCCAGGCGACGCCGCCGGCCCAGCAGCCGATGCAGCAGGCCGCACCGTCGCAGGCGCAGCGCGCGAACCCGGCCGCACCCGCGCCGGCCGCGCAGCCCAACCGCTCGCGCTGGCTCGGGCCGATCGCCGGCCTCGCGGCCGGTCTCGGCATCGCGGCGCTGCTGTCGCACTTCGGCCTGGGCGAGGCGTTCGCCGGCATGATGTCGAACCTGATCGTGATCGCGCTGCTTGCGGCGGTCGGCATCTGGCTGATCCGCAAGTTCATGAACCGCCGCCGCTCGAACGAGCCGGCCTATTCGGCGGGCGGCTCGGCGTCGGCGTCGGGCAACTACTCGCAAGGCCCGTCGTTCCAGGCCGGCAACGGCAGCAGCTACGCGAACGAAGCGCAGAGCGTGTTCGGTGGTGGCGCGGCAGCGTCGGCGGCGGGTGCGGCGGCAGCGCCGCTGCAGGTGCCGGCGGGCTTCGACACCGAAGCGTTCGTGCGCAGCGCAAAGGTCTATTTCGTGCGCCTGCAGGCCGCGTGGGACCAGGGCAACCTGACGGACATCCGCGAGTTCACGACGCCTGAAATGTTCGCGGAGATCAAGATCGACCTCGACTCGCGCGGCAACGAGGCGAACCAGACCGACGTCGTGCAGCTCGACGCCGAGCTGGTCGCGATCGAGGATCGCGGCATCGAGCAGTCGGCGAGCGTCCGCTTCCACGGCCTGATCCGCGAATCGGCGAGCGCGCCGGCCGCGCCGTTCGACGAAGTCTGGAACCTGACGAAGTCGGGTGGCCAGGGCTGGTTGCTCGCGGGGATCCAGCAGCTCAACGCACATTGAGTGCCGGCTGCGACCGCTTGCCGCCCGGGCTTGCGGTCGGACACGGGTCGCAGCCGATCCGACGTTACAATAGAAACCCGCGCGGGCGTCCGGCCCGCGCGGGTTTTTTCTTTCCCAGCCCGATGACCTTTGCCGCCAAGCCTTTTGCTGCTGCTGTCAATCACCTGCTCGCGCGCGAATCCTGGGCGCGTGACCGCCTGATTCCCTATGCGGGCAAGACCGCCCGCCTCGACGTGTCGCCCGTCACGCTCACGCTGCTGGTGCAGCCCGACGGCTATCTGAGCGCGGTCGACGCGCAGGAGGCGCAGCACGTCGACGTGTCGATCGCGCTGGCCGGCGACACCGTGGCCGCGTTCCTGCAGGGCGGGCAGCCGGCCGTGATGAAGCACGTGAAGATCGATGGCGATGCGGAGTTCGCGACGCAGATCGCGAAGCTGGCCGAGCACCTGCGCTGGGAACCGGAAGAAGATCTCGCGAAGCTGGTCGGCGACGCGGCGGCGCACCGGATCGCGACGGTCGTGCGCGACGCCGGCGCCCGCGCGCGCCGCACCGGCCGCAATGTGCTCGATTCTCTCGCCGAGTATTGGCTCGACGAGAATCCGCAAGTGGTCCGGCGTGCGTCGCTCGCGGACTTCGACGCCGAGCTGGCGCGCGCGCGCGACGCGCTCGCCCGCGTCGAGAAGCGGGTCGAGCGACTCGAACAAAAAACCGGCGTACGTGCGGGCGGCAGCCCGCGCGGCACGCACTGAGGGCCGCCGGGCATGCGCATTTTCCGTTTCATCAAGATTGTCTTCACCGTCATCCGCTTCGGCCTCGACGGGGTCATGCTGTCCCGGATCGACGACCGGCGCGTGAAGCTGCTGTTGCGCATCACGACGATCGGCCGCCGCTATTCCGACCCGCCCGCGGTGCGGCTGCGCCACGCGCTCGAAAGCCTCGGCCCGATCTTCGTGAAGTTCGGCCAGGTGCTGTCGACGCGCCGCGACCTGCTGACGGTCGATTTCGCGAACGAGCTCGCGAAGCTGCAGGACCAGGTGCCGCCGTTCGATTCGTCGGTCGCGATCTCGATCATCGAGAAATCGCTCGGCGCGCCGGTCGACGAGCTGTTCGACGAGTTCGAGCGCGAGCCGGTCGCGAGCGCGTCGATCGCGCAGGTGCATTTCGCGAAGCTCAAGCAGGGCGTGCATGCGGGCAAGTCGGTCGCCGTGAAGGTGCTGCGCCCGAACATGCTGCCCGTGATCGATTCCGATCTCGCGCTGATGCGCGACATCGCGACGTGGACCGAGCGCATGTGGGCCGACGGCCGGCGCCTGAAGCCGCGCGAGGTGGTCGCCGAATTCGACAAGTACCTGCACGACGAGCTCGACCTGATGCGCGAGGCGGCGAACGGCAGCCAGCTGCGCCGCAACTTCGCGGGCCTCGACCTGCTGCTCGTGCCGGAAATGTTCTGGGATTTCTCGACGTCGCAGGTGCTCGTGATGGAGCGCATGACCGGCGTGCCGATCAGCCAGGTCGAGACGCTGCGCGCGGCGGGCGTCGACATCAAGAAGCTCGCGCGCGAAGGCGTCGAGATCTTCTTCACGCAGGTGTTCCGCGACGGTTTCTTCCATGCGGACATGCACCCCGGCAACATCCAGGTGAGCCTCGATCCGAAGACCTTCGGCCGCTATATCGCGCTCGATTTCGGGATCATCGGCGCGCTGTCCGATTTCGACAAGAACTACCTCGCGCAGAACTTCCTCGCGTTCTTCAAGCGCGACTACCACCGCGTCGCGACGCTGCACCTCGAATCGGGCTGGGTGCCGCCGGATACCCGCGTCGAGGAGCTCGAAAGCGCGATCCGCGCGGTGTGCGAGCCGTATTTCGACCGCGCGCTGAAGGACATCTCGCTCGGCCAGGTGCTGATGCGGCTGTTCTCGACGTCGCGCCGCTTCAACGTCGAGATCCAGCCGCAGCTCGTGCTGCTGCAGAAGACGATGCTGAACGTCGAGGGGCTCGGCCGCTCGCTCGACCCCGAGCTCGACCTGTGGAAGACGGCGAAGCCGTATCTCGAGCGCTGGATGACCGAGCAGATCGGCCTGCGCGGCTGGTACGAGCGCTTCAAGGTCGAGGCGCCGCAGTGGAGCAAGACGCTGCCGCAACTGCCGCGCCTGATCCACCACGCGATGGCCGCGCGCCACGACGCGCCGCGCGCGGCGAGCGAGGAGCTGATGCGGCAGATCCTGGTCGAGCAGAAGCGCACCAACCGGCTGCTGCAGGCGCTGCTGATCTTCGGCCTGGCCGTGGGCGTCGGCGCGCTGGTCGCGCGGGTGCTGCTCGCGCTCGCTTACAGCGCGTGACGCAACGAAGGAGAGCCGCCATGTCCGACCCGACCCGCGAACCCCCGCTGGCTGCCCCAGGCACCGCGGATTTCTCGACGCGTGACCCCGGCCACGCATCGTTCTGGGACGAGCGCTTCGCGCGCGGCATGACGCCGTGGGAATACGGCGGCGTGCCCGACGGCTTTCGCGCGTTCGCGGGCCGCCGCGAGCCGTGCGCGGTGCTGATTCCCGGCTGCGGCAGCGCGCAGGAAGCCGGGTGGCTCGCACAGGCCGGCTGGCCGGTGCGGGCGATCGATTTCGCCGCGCAGGCGGTTGCCGCCGCGCAGGCGCAGCTCGGCGCGCACGCGGGCGTCGTCGAGCAGGCGGATTTTTTCGCGTATGCGCCGCCGTTCGGCGTGCAGTGGGTCTACGAACGCGCGTTCCTGTGCGCGTTGCCGCGCGACCGGCGTGCCGACTACGCGCAGAAGATGGCCGCGCTGCTGCCGGCGTGCGGCGTGCTGGCCGGCTACTTCTTCGTCGGCGCGACGCCGAAGGGGCCGCCGTTCGGCATCGATCGCGCCGAACTCGATGCGCTGCTCGGGCCGCACTTCGACCTGATCGAGGATCTGCCGGTGGCCGATTCGCTGCCCGTGTTCGAAGGGCGCGAGCGCTGGCTCACGTGGCGCCGCCGCTGACGCCGGCGCGTCGCGGCGATTGCCGGGGCGAGTTGGGGTTTCGGATATAATTCAAGGTTTTGCAAGCCGTTTCTAGTTTCTGCGGGAAAAAATCATGCCGATTTACGCCTATCGATGCGAAGCGTGCGGTTTCGCGAAGGATGTGCTCCAGAAGATGAGCGACGCGCCGCTGTCGCAATGTCCTGAGTGCGGGAAGGATGCTTTCCGCAAGCAGCTGACCGCTGCGGGCTTCCAGCTGAAGGGCTCGGGTTGGTATGTCACCGATTTCCGCGGCGGCTCGGGCGGCACCAGCGCGACGTCGAGCGCGCCCGCGTCGGGCGAAGCGGCGCCGGCCGCCGCGCCGGCGTCGGGCACCGACAGCGCGGCGAGCGCCTCCGCGGCGAGCGCGCCTGCGCCGGCAGCGACGCCCGCGGCCGGCAGTTGACCGTCGCGGCCCGTCCGGGCCGCGCGCAATCCGCGCCGCCGGCGCGGTTTTTTGACGGCAGATGATGAAAAAGACGACCCTGAAATCGGTGTTTCTGACCGGCCTGCTGGTTCTCGTCCCGCTCGCGATCACGCTGTGGGTGCTCGGTCTCATCATCGGTACGATGGATCAGACGCTGCTGCTGCTGCCGGAGTCGTGGCAGCCGGAGCGGATGTTCGGCTTCCGGGTGCCGGGGATCGGCGCGGTGCTGACGCTCGCGTTCATCTTCGTCGTCGGGCTCGCGACGCAGAACTTCATCGGCCAGAAGCTCGTCACGTGGTGGAACGCGGTCGTGCGGCACATCCCGGTCGTCGGGCCGATCTACACGAGCGTCAAGCAGGTGTCGGACACGCTGCTGTCGAGCAGCGGCAATGCGTTCCGCAAGGCGCTGCTGATCGAATATCCGCGCCGCGGCTCGTATACGATCGCGTTTCTGACCGGCACGCCCGGCGGCGACGTGGTCAATCATCTGACGGAAGAATACGTGAGCGTGTACATCCCGACGACGCCGAACCCGACGTCCGGCTTCTTCCTGATGCTGCCGAAGAGCGAAGTCATCGAACTCGACATGTCGGTCGATGCCGCGCTGAAGTACATCGTCTCGATGGGCGTGGTGGCGCCCCCGG
The DNA here is from genome assembly GCA_001527685.1 of Burkholderia pyrrocinia. Classification (GTDB taxonomy): domain Bacteria; phylum Pseudomonadota; class Gammaproteobacteria; order Burkholderiales; family Burkholderiaceae; genus Burkholderia; species Burkholderia pyrrocinia_D. Next base: position 255,007 of record LOZU01000020.1, on the reverse strand, counting down.
CGCCGGCCCCGGCGCCCGCCCGCCGCCCCGTCGAGCCGCCGCTGTAAAGAATCATTGCCCGGGCCGCGTTGCGGCGCCCGTTGATCAAACCGAACGAAAGCAAACATCATGTCGATGCGAACTGAATACTGCGGTCTCGTGACCGAACACCTGCTGGGCCAAACCGTGTCGCTGTGCGGCTGGGTGCAGCGCCGCCGCGACCACGGCGGTGTGATCTTCATCGACCTGCGCGATCGTGAAGGCCTCGTGCAGGTCGTGTGCGATCCGGATCGCGCGGAGATGTTCGCGACCGCCGAAGGCGTGCGCAACGAGTTCTGCGTCCAGGTGAAGGGCCTCGTGCGCAACCGTCCGGAAGGCACGGTCAACGCCGGCCTGAAGAGCGGCAAGATCGAAGTGCTGTGCCACGAGCTGACCGTGCTGAACGCGTCGGTCACGCCGCCGTTCCAGCTCGACGACGACAACCTGTCGGAAACGACGCGCCTCACGCACCGCGTGCTCGACCTGCGCCGTCCGCAGATGCAGCACAACCTGCGCCTGCGCTACCGCGTCGCGATCGAGGCGCGCAAGTACCTCGACGAGCAGGGCTTCATCGACATCGAGACGCCGATGCTCACGAAGAGCACGCCGGAAGGCGCGCGCGACTACCTCGTGCCGTCGCGCGTGAACGCAGGCCAGTTCTTCGCGCTGCCGCAGTCGCCGCAGCTGTTCAAGCAGCTGCTGATGGTCGCGAACTTCGACCGCTACTACCAGATCACCAAGTGCTTCCGCGACGAGGACCTGCGCGCCGACCGCCAGCCGGAATTCACGCAGATCGACTGCGAGACGTCGTTCCTCGGCGAGCAGGAAATCCGCGATCTGTTCGAGGACATGATCCGTCACATCTTCAAGACGACGATCGACGTCGAGCTGGCGGCGACCTTCCCGGTCATGCCGTACTCGGAAGCGATGGCGCGCTTCGGCTCGGACAAGCCGGACCTGCGCGTGAAGCTCGAGTTCACCGAGCTGACCGACGCGATGAAGGACGTCGACTTCAAGGTGTTCAGCACGCCGGCCAACGCGAAGGACGGCCGCGTCGCGGCGCTGCGCGTGCCGAAGGGCGCCGAGCTGTCGCGCGGCGACATCGACGGCTACACGGAGTTCGTGCGCATCTACGGCGCGAAGGGCCTCGCGTGGATCAAGGTCAACGAAAAGTCGAAGGGCCGTGACGGCCTGCAGAGCCCGATCGTCAAGAACCTGCACGACGCATCGATCGCGGCGATCCTCGAGCGCACCGGCGCGGAAGACGGCGACATCATCTTCTTCGCGGCCGACCGTGCGAAGGTCGTCAACGACAGCCTCGGCGCGCTGCGCCTGAAGATCGGCCACTCGGAATTCGGCAAGGCGAACGGCCTCGTCGAAGCCGGCTGGAAGCCGCTGTGGGTCGTCGACTTCCCGATGTTCGAATACGACGACGAAGACGCGCGCTACGTCGCCGCGCACCACCCGTTCACGAGCCCGAAGGACGAGCATCTCGAGTACCTCGAGACCGATCCGGGCCGCTGCCTCGCGAAGGCGTACGACATGGTGCTGAACGGCTGGGAAATCGGCGGCGGCTCGGTGCGTATCCACCGCGAGGAAGTGCAGAGCAAGGTGTTCCGCGCGCTGAAGATCGGCCCGGAGGAAGCGCAGCTGAAGTTCGGCTTCCTGCTCGACGCGCTGCAGTACGGCGCGCCGCCGCACGGCGGCATCGCATTCGGTCTCGACCGCATCGTCACGATGATGGCCGGCGCCGATTCGATCCGCGACGTGATCGCGTTCCCGAAGACCCAGCGCGCGCAGTGTCTGCTCACGCAGGCGCCGAGCCCGGTCGACGAGCGCCAGCTGCGCGAGCTGCACATCCGCTTGCGTCAGCCGGAACAGCCGAAGGCGTAAGGTCTCCTTCGCTTTTGCCGCGCGCGTGGCGACACGCGCGACGCACGATGAAAAAGGCGCCGTGGTGCGCCTTTTTCGCTTTTTGCGGTACAGTCGCAGCACCCGCCGCCCGTTCGGCGCGCCGTATGAAACAAACATGACGAAGTCGCCGAAAATCCCCGAATCCGTTCTCGTCGTGATCTATACCCCCGCGCTCGACGTGCTGGTGATCAAGCGTGCCGACCAGCACGAGTTCTGGCAGTCGGTCACCGGCTCGAAGGACGCGCTCGACGAGCCGCTCGCCGTCACCGCCGCGCGCGAAGTGGCCGAGGAAACGGGCATCGTGGTCGGCAGTCCGGACGTGCCGACCAGCGCGCTCGTCGACTGGCGGCACCGGATCGAATACAGCATCTACCCGCAGTACCTGCATCGCTACGCGCCGGGCGTCACGCGCAACACCGAGCACTGGTTCGGCCTGTGCGTGCCGCGTCGCGTCGACGTGACGCTCGCGCCGCGCGAGCACGTCGACTATGCGTGGCTGCCGTATCGCGACGCGGCCGCGCGCTGCTACTCGCCATCGAATGCCGAGGCGATCCTGCAGTTGCCCGAGCGGGTCGGCCCGGTTCACGCGTCGTCGGACAGCCCGCCCGGGTCCGCATGAACGGCGAAGCCCGCAAGCGCTTCGCGCAGCTGCGCCAGATGTTCCTGCAGGAGCGGGGCTCCGCATCGCGGCTGGCGTTCACGTCGGGCAATACCGTGCGGCTGTGCCAGGGCGGCGACGCGTTCTTCGCCGCGCTGGTCGAGCGGATCGACGCCGCCCGCGAGCAGGTGATGCTCGAAACCTACATCTTCTGCGACGATGCGGCCGGACGGCCCGTGTCGGATGCGCTGCTGCGGGCCGCGCGGCGCGGCGTGCGGGTGCGGGTGATCACCGACGGCGTCGGCACCGCGCGCCTGCCGCTGTTCGACACGTGGGCGCAGGCGGGCATCGAGCACTGCATCTACAACCGCTACCTGTTCGGCCGTTTCGGCTTCTCGCGCACGCACCGCAAGCTGGCCGTCGTTGATCACGCGTACGCCTACTGCGGCGGGATCAACATCGTCGACGACCGCGCGCAGAACGGCACGACGCTCGACCATCCGCGCTGGGACTTCAGCGTCGAGATGGCGGGGCCCGTCGTGTCCGACGTGCGCGCCGCATTCGAGCTGCAGTGGCACCGGATCCGGTTCGGCCACAAGCCGTATGCGCAATACGCGGCCGGGCTCGCCGGCGGCGACGCGTTTCCGGACATGTTCCGCCGCTGGATGCGCAGCCACCGCTGGATCAAGGCCGGCGCGCTGCGCATCGTGACCGCGCCGAGCGTCGCGTTCGTCGCGCGCGACAACGTCGTGAACCGCCGCGCGATCGAGAAGGCGTACCTCGCCGCGATCGGCCAGGCGCGCCAGCAGATCCTGCTCGCGAACCCGTATTTCATGCCGGGCCGCAAGCTGCGCCGCGCGCTGACGGGCGCGGCGCGGCGCGGCGTCGACGTGCGGATCCTGATCGGCCGCAACGAGTTCGCGTCGCTCGATACCGCGGTGCCGTTCCTGTATCACGCGCTGCTGCGCGCCGGCGTGCGCGTCGCCGAATACGACAAGACGATGCTGCACGGCAAGGTCGCGGTGATCGACGACAACTGGGCGACGGTCGGCTCGTCGAATCTGGACGCGCTGAGCCTGATGCTGAACAATGAGGCCAATGTCGTGCTGGTGCGGCACGACACGGTGACGAACGAGCTGCGCGATGCGATCGCCGCCGCGTTTGCCGACGGCCGCGCGATCGACCCGGCGCGCTACGCGGCGCGCCCGCTGGGCGAGCGGATCCTGAACTGGCTCGCCTATACGGCATACCGCACCGTGATGAAGGCGCTGACGGTCGGCAGCTACGATTAAGCAGGCACTTCACATCTTTCAGCACGGCCGTGCGGAAAACCGCTTCCAAGGCCGCCCGAATCGCGCAAAATAGCGATTCGGTTAGACACCGGTTTCTAATAATTTCCTTGTTTCGCGGGCGGTCGCACTCAATAATAGTACGGCCGTTCGATTTTATTTGAACCCCCGAACGGTTACAGAAATAGCTATGCGAAAAGGCGAACAGACGCGTGCCGCGATACTCGAAGCTGCATTGGACCTCGCCAGCCGTGACGGGCTGGAGGGGCTGACGATCGGCCTGCTGGCCGAGCGCATGCAGATGAGCAAGAGCGGCGTGTTCGCGCACTTCGGATCGCGCGAGGACCTGCAGGTGGAAGTCGTGCGCGAGTATCACCATCGTTTCGAAAACGAGGTGTTCTTTCCGAGCCTGCGCGAGCCGCGCGGATTGCCGCGCCTGCGGGCGATGCTGGCGCGCTGGATGGAGAAGCGCATCCAGGAGGTGACGACTGGGTGCATCTACATCAGCGGGGCCGTCGAGTACGACGACCGGCCGGACAGCTCGGTGCGCGAGCAACTGATGGCGAGCGTGACCGCGTGGCGCGCCGCGTTGCTGCGCGCCATTTCGCAGGCGAAGGACGAAGGCCATCTGCGTACGGACACCGATCCGGACCTGATGCTCTTCGAGCTGTACAGCTTCACGCTCGGCCTGCATCACGACGCGCGCTTCCTGCATACGCCGGACGCGGTGCGCCTCACATGGGCCGCGCTGGAAAAGACGATTGTTTCGTATCAGAGCGAGAGCCGATAGCGGCGCGTGATCCGCCCGCCGGGAGCTCGAGCGATAGCCCTACTTTGGAGAGAGTCATGGGACAGTACGCCGCGCCGCTGCGCGACATGCAATTCGTGTTGCACGAGCTTCTGAACGTCGAAGCCGAAGTCAAGCAAATGCCCAAGCATGCGGACCTCGACGCCGACACGATCAACCAGGTCCTCGAAGAAGCGGGCAAGTTCTGCTCCGAGGTACTGTTCCCGCTGAACCAGGTCGGCGACCGTGAAGGCTGCACGTACGTCGGCGACGGCGTCGTGAAGACCCCGACCGGCTTCAAGGAGGCTTACCAGCAATACGTCGAGGCCGGCTGGCCGGCGCTCGGCTGCGATCCGGACTACGGTGGCCAGGGCCTGCCCGCGTTCGTGAACAACGCGCTCTACGAAATGCTGAACTCGGCGAACCAGGCGTGGACGATGTATCCGGGCCTGTCGCACGGCGCCTACGAATGCCTGCACGCGCACGGCGCGCCGGAACTCCAGAAGCAGTATCTGCCGAAGCTCGTGTCCGGCGAATGGACGGGCACGATGTGCCTGACCGAGCCGCACTGCGGCACCGACCTCGGCATCCTGCGCACCAAGGCCGAACCGAACGGCGACGGCTCGTACTCGATCAGCGGCACGAAGATCTTCATCTCGAGCGGCGAGCACGACATGTCGAAGAACATCGTCCACCTCGTGCTCGCGCGCCTGCCGGACGCGCCGCAAGGCACGAAGGGGATCTCGCTGTTCATCGTGCCGAAATTCATTCCCGACGCAGCGGGCGAGCCGGGCGAGCGCAACGGCGTCAAGTGCGGCTCGATCGAGCACAAGATGGGCATCCACGGCAACTCGACCTGCGTGATGAACCTCGACAACGCGAAGGGCTGGATGGTCGGCGAGCCGAACAAGGGCCTCAACGCGATGTTCGTGATGATGAATGCCGCGCGTCTCGGCGTCGGCATGCAGGGCCTCGGCCTCACGGAAGTCGCGTACCAGAACTCGCTGACGTACGCGAAGGAGCGCCTGCAGATGCGCTCGCTGACGGGCCCGAAGGCGCCGGACAAGCCGGCCGACCCGATCATCGTCCACCCGGACGTGCGCCGCATGCTGCTCACGCAGAAGGCGTACGCGGAAGGCGCGCGCGCGTTCACGTACTGGTCCGCGCTGCAGATCGACAAGGAGCTGTCGCACGGCGATGAAGCGGTGCGCAAGGAAGCGGCCGACCTCGTCGCGCTGCTCACGCCGATCATCAAGGCGTTCCTGACCGACAACGCGTTCGAGTCGACCAACCATGCGATGCAGATCTACGGCGGCCACGGCTTCATCTCCGAGTGGGGCATGGAGCAGTACGTGCGCGACGCGCGGATCAACATGATCTACGAAGGCACGAACTCGATCCAGTCGCTCGACCTGCTGGGCCGCAAGGTGCTCGGCGACATGGGCGCGAAGCTGAAGAAGTTCGGCAAGCTCGTGTCCGACTTCGTCGAGGCCGAAGGCGTGAAGCCGGAGATGTCCGAGTTCGTCAACCCGCTCGCCGACATCGGCGACAAGGTGCAGAAGCTGACGATGGAAATCGGCATGAAGGCGATGCAGAACCCGGACGAAGTGGGTGCCGCCGCCGTGCCGTACCTGCGCACCGTCGGCCACCTCGTGTTCTCGTATTTCTGGGCCCGCATGGCGCGCCTCGCGCTCGACAAGGAAGCGTCGGGCGATCCGTTCTACAAGTCGAAACTCGCGACCGCACGCTTCTACTTCGCGCGCCTGCTGCCCGAGACCGCATCGACGATCCGCGCCGCGCGCGCCGGCTCGAAGACGATGATGGAAGTCGACGAGTCGCTGTTCTGATCGGACGCCGGGCGGCGCGCTGCGCGCACCGCCCGGCCGATACGGTTCCTGGTACCTACATCGCCGCGCCGCCATTGATACGATCCGCGCCGCGCGGCACTATCCGGAGACATCCCGTGAGCAATTTCATCATTCGCAAGGTCGCCGTGCTGGGCGCCGGCGTGATGGGCGCGCAGATCGCCGCGCATCTCGTCAACGCGCGCGTACCCGTGCTGCTGTTCGACCTGCCGGCCAAGGAAAGCCCGAAGAATGCGATCGCGCTGAAGGCGATCGAGAACCTGAAGAAGCTGTCGCCCGCGCCGTTCGGCGTGAAGGACGACGCGAAATACCTCGAGGCCGCGAACTACGAGGACGACATCGCGAAGCTCGCCGAGTGTGACGTCGTGATCGAGGCGATCGCCGAGCGGATGGACTGGAAGCACGACCTGTACAAGAAGGTCGCGCCGCACCTCGCGCCGAACGCGATCTTCGCGACCAACACGTCGGGCCTGTCGATCACGACGCTGTCGGACGGCTTCTCCGACGAGCTGAAGGCGCGCTTCTGCGGCGTGCATTTCTTCAACCCGCCGCGCTACATGCACCTCGTCGAGCTGATCCCGACCGCGCATACGCGCCCGGAAATCCTCGACCAGCTCGAGACGTTCCTGACGAGCGTCGTCGGCAAGGGCGTCGTGCGCGCGAAGGACACGCCGAACTTCATCGCGAACCGCGTCGGCATCTTTTCGATCCTCGCGGTGATCACCGAGGCCGCGAAGTTCGGCCTGCGCTTCGACGAAGTCGACGACCTGACGGGCAGCCGCCTCGGCCGCGCGAAGTCGGCGACGTTCCGCACCGCGGACGTGGTCGGCCTCGACACGATGGCGCACGTGATCAAGACGATGCAGGACAACCTCGCCGACGATCCGTTCTTCCCGGTCTACCAGACGCCTGCCGTGCTCGCCGAGCTGGTGAAGCAGGGCGCGCTCGGCCAGAAGACGGGCGGCGGTTTCTACAAGAAGGAAGGCAAGGCGATCAAGGTGCTCGACGCGAAGACGGGCACCTACGTCGATTCGGGCGCGAAGGCGGACGAAACCGTCGGCCGCATCCTGAAGCGCCCGCCGGCCGAGCGCCTGAAGCTGCTGCGTGAAACGGACCATCCGCACGCGCAGTTCCTGTGGGCGATCTTCCGCGACGTGTTCCACTACATCGGCGTGCATCTCGAGTCGATCGCCGACAACGCGCGCGACGTCGACCTCGCGATCCGCTGGGGCTTCGGCTGGAACGAAGGCCCGTTCGAAGGCTGGCAGGCCGCCGGCTGGAAGCAGGTTGCCGAGTGGGTGCAGGAAGACATCGCGGCCGGCAAGGCGCTCGCGAACGCGCCGCTGCCGTCGTGGGTGCTCGAAGGCCCGGTGGCCGAGCAGGGCGGCGTGCACACGGCCGAAGGCTCGTGGGCGCCGGCGGCGAAGCGCTTCGTGCCGCGTTCGGACCTCGCTGTCTACAAGAAGCAGGTGTTCCGCGCGCCGCTGCTCGGCGAAGCGGGAGCCGACCCGAAGACCTACGGCAAGACGCTGTTCGAGACCGACTCGGTGCGCGCGTGGGTCGACGACCGCGCGGGCGAGGACGACGTCGTGATCGTGTCGTTCAAGTCGAAGATGAACACGATCGGGCCGAGCGTGATCGACGGCCTCGTGCAGGCGATCGAACTCGCGGAGAAGGACTACAAGGGCGTCGTGATCTGGCAGCCGACGTCGCTGAAGCTCGGCGCGCCGGGCGGCCCGTTCTCGGCGGGCGCGAACCTCGAAGAGGCGATGCCGGCGTTCATGATGGGCGGCGCGAAGGGCATCGAGCCGTTCGTGAAGAAGTTCCAGGAAGGCATGCTGCGCGTGAAATACGCGAACGTGCCGGTGGTCGCGGCCGTGTCGGGCATCGCGCTCGGCGGCGGGTGCGAGCTGATGCTGCACAGCGCGAAGCGCGTGGTGCACGTCGAGAGCTACATCGGCCTCGTCGAAGTGGGCGTCGGCCTCGTGCCGGCGGGCGGCGGCCTGAAGGAAGCGGCGCTGCGCGCGGCGGACGCGGCAACCGCGGCCAACGCGACCACCGACATCCTGAAGTTCGTCACCAAGTCGTTCGAGAACGCGGCGATGGCGAAGGTCTCGGCCTCCGCGCACGATGCGCGCGCGATGGGCTACGTGAAGCCGTCCGACACGATCGTCTTCAACGTGTTCGAGCTGCTCGACACCGCGAAGAAGGAAGCCCGCGCGCTTGCCGACACGGGCTACCGCGCGCCGCTGCGCGCGAAGGACGTGCCGGTGGCGGGCCGCTCGGCGATCGCGACGATCAAGGCATCGCTCGTCAACATGCGCGACGGCCGCTTCATCAGCGACCACGATTTCCTGATCGCGAGCCGCATCGCGGAAGCGGTGTGCGGCGGCGACGTCGAGGCGGGCAGCCTGGTCGACGAGGAATGGCTGCTGGCGCTCGAGCGCCGCGCGTTCGTCGAGCTGCTCGGCACGCAGAAGACGCAGGAACGGATCATGGGCATGTTGCAGACCGGCAAGCCGGTGCGTAACTGAGCGGGCGGACAAGGCAAGGAGTCTGAAATGAGCAAACAATTGCAAGACGCATACATCGTCGCCGCGAGCCGCACGCCGATCGGCAAGGCCCCGCGCGGTGTCTTCAAGAACACGCGCCCGGACGAGCTGCTGGTGCACGCGATCAAGTCGGCGGTCGCGCAGGTGCCCGGCTTCGACACGAAGCTGATCGAGGACGCGATCATCGGCTGCGCGATTCCGGAAGCCGAGCAGGGCCTGAACGTCGCGCGGATGGGCGCGCTGCTCGCGGGCCTGCCGCAGACGGTCGGCGGCGTGACGGTCAACCGCTTCTGCGCATCGGGCATCACCGCGCTGGCGATGGCGGCGGACCGCATCCGCGTCGGCGAATCGGACGCGCTGCTCGCGGGCGGCTGCGAATCGATGAGCATGGTGCCGATGATGGGCAACAAGCCGTCGATGTCGCCGCACATCTTCGATCGCAGCGAAGACGTCGGCATCGCGTACGGGATGGGCCTGACCGCCGAGCGCGTGGCCGAGCGCTGGCAGGTGAGCCGCGAAGACCAGGACGCGTTCTCGGTCGAATCGCACCGCAAGGCGCTCGCCGCGCAGCAGGCGGGCGAGTTCGCCGACGAGATCGCCGCGTACACGCTCACCGAGCGCTTCCCGAACCTCGCGACCGGCGCGGTCGACGTGAGGACGCGCGAGATCAAGCTCGACGAAGGCCCGCGCGCGGACACGTCGCTCGAAGGCCTCGCGAAGCTGCGCGCGGTGTTCGCGAACAAGGGCTCGGTCACGGCCGGCAACAGCTCGCAGACATCCGATGGCGCGGGCGCGCTGCTCGTCGTGTCGGAGAAGGTGCTCAAGCAGTTCAACCTGACGCCGCTCGCGCGTTTCGTGAGCTTCGCGGTGCGCGGCGTGCCGCCGGAAATCATGGGCATCGGCCCGAAGGAAGCGATTCCGGCCGCGCTGAAGGCCGCGGGCCTGAAGCAGGACGATCTCGACTGGATCGAGCTGAACGAGGCGTTCGCCGCCCAGTCGCTCGCGGTGATCCGCGATCTCGGCCTCGATCCGTCGAAGGTCAACCCGGTGGGCGGCGCGATCGCGCTCGGCCACCCGCTCGGCGCGACCGGTGCGATCCGCGCCGCGACCGTCGTGCACGGCCTGCGTCGCCGCAACCTGAAGTACGGGATGGTGACGATGTGTGTCGGCACCGGCATGGGCGCCGCGGGCATCATCGAACGCCTGTAAGCGAGGCGGGGCAGTAACGATGGCGGTGCGCGGGCCACAAGCTCGCGCACCGTTTTTCATTTCTATCGAGGACAGCAAAGGAGACGTTTGTGACCGATATCCAGGTGGAACGCGCCGACGGCGTAATGACGATCACGATCGCGCGGCCGGCGAAAAAGAATGCGCTGACGGCCGCGATGTACCAGACGATGGCCGACGCGCTCGGCGACGCGCAGGAAGACACGGCGATCCGCGCGATCCTGCTGCGCGGCAGCGACGGCAACTTCAGCGCGGGCAACGATCTCGAGGATTTCCTGAAGACCCCGCCGAAGGACGAAAGCGCGCCGGTGTTCCAGTTTCTCGCGCGCATCAGCAGCGCGTCGAAGCCGGTGATCGCCGCGGTGCCGGGCGTGGCGGTCGGCGTCGGCGTGACGATGCTGCTGCACTGCGACCTCGTCTACGCGGCCGACACGGCGATGTTCTCGCTGCCGTTCGTGCAGCTCGGGCTGTGCCCGGAGGCCGCGTCGAGCCTGCTGCTGCCGCGTCTGGCCGGGCATCAGGTCGCAGCCGAGAAGCTGCTGCTCGGCGAGGCGTTCGATGCGCTCGAGGCGCACCGCATCGGCATCGTCAATCGCGTGCTGCCGGCGGCTGAGCTCGACGCGTTCGCGGCGAAGCAGGCGGCGAAGCTCGCCGCGCTGCCGGCGTCGTCGCTGCGCGTGACGAAGGCGCTGCTGAAGGATGCCGGCGGCGCGGCGGTGGCCGCGCGGATGGCGCAGGAGGCGCAGCACTTCCGCGAGATGCTGCGTGCGCCGGAAGCGCGCGAGGCGATGACCGCGTTCTTCGAGAAGCGCAAGCCGGACTTCCGCCAGTTCGACTGACGCGGCCCGCGAGCGCGCGGCGGATGACCGTCGCCGCGCCGGCCTGACGTCATCCCGCCCCGCATCCGCGGGGCGTTTTCATTTGCGCCCGCCACCGGCTTTCAATGCCCTCTATGTCGCGGTGCACCACTGCGATCCTTCCCCTGCCACCGCCACCATTCCCCTCGCCGCGGGCCGTTCGCCCCGACTCCTGAATCCCTTGTCCCATCGGCGGTTGCCGGCCATCGCCCTGGGCGTGCGCCCCTGCCGCTTCCGGCTCGTTTTAGCTGAAATCGGCGAAGTTTGTTCGTCGTCAAGATGCACCGCCGCAACATTCCGTAAAGTTCGCGCGCAGGTCGATGCGGTCGACACGCGCCGCGCGACGGCGCGGGGTATGCGACCCGGCAGTCCTTCTCAACGACACTCAGGCAAACGAACGATGATCAGACGAATCACCGGCGGGGCGCGCGCTGCCCCCGCCATCGGGCTGCTGGCGGGACTCGCCGGATGCAGCGATCTTCACGTGCTCGATCCGAAGGGCGCGGTGGGCGTCGCGGAGAAGGCGCTGATCGCGACCTCGACATGGACGATGCTGATCGTCGTCGTGCCGGTGATCCTGCTCACGCTGTTCTTCGCATGGCGCTACCGCGCGTCGAACCGCAACGCGACCTATGCGCCGGACTGGTCGCACTCGACCGCGATCGAGGTCGTGATCTGGACGGTGCCGACGCTGATCATCCTGTTCCTCGGCATCCTCACATGGAAGACCACGCACGAGCTCGACCCGTACAAGCCGCTCGAGTCGTCGGTCAAGCCGATCGACGTCGAAGTCGTCGCGCTCGACTGGAAGTGGCTGTTCATCTATCCGGAGCTCGGCATCGCGTCGGTGAACCAGCTCGCGATTCCGGTCGGCACGCCGGTGAATTTCCGCATCACGTCGGATTCGGTGATGAACTCGTTCTTCATCCCGCAGCTCGGCAGCCAGGTCTACGCGATGGCCGGCATGCAGACGCGGCTGCACCTGATCGCCGACGAGGCGGGCGACTTCGCGGGCGTGTCCGCCAACTACAGCGGCCGCGGCTTCTCCGACATGAAGTTCCGCACGCTCGCCGAGCCGCGCGAGCAGTTCGACGCGTGGGTGCGGAAGGTCAGGGCATCGTCCGACCGGCTCGACATGACCGCCTACCGCACGGTCGCGCAGCCGAGCGAGAAGGCGCCGGTGCGCTACTTCTCGACGGTCGATCCGAAGCTCTTCCACAACATCATCGCGAAATACAACGACGGCCACGTCCTCGACCTGAAGGACGCCGCCTGTACGACGAAGGGGTAACGCATGTTCGGCAAACTGACACTTTCGGCGATCCCGTTCGACCAGCCCATCATCATGGGGGCGAGTGCCTTCATGGGGCTCGTCGTGCTGGGCATCGTCGCCGCGCTGACGGCCACCGGCCGCTGGAAATGGCTGTGGAGCGAATGGCTGACGTCGGTCGACCACAAGAAGATCGGCGTGATGTACCTGGTCGTCGCGGTGCTGATGCTGCTGCGCGGCTTCGCGGACGCGGTGATGATGCGCCTGCAGCTCGCGCTCGCCTACAACAGCCCCGGCTACCTGCCGCCGCACCACTATGACCAGATCTTCACCGCGCACGGCGTGATCATGATCTTCTTCATGGCGATGGCGCTGCTGGTCGCGTTCTTCAACCTGATCGTGCCGCTGCAGATCGGCGCGCGCGACGTCGCGTTCCCGTTCCTGAACTCGCTGAGCTTCTGGATGACGGCGATGGCCGCGATCCTGATGAACATCTCGCTCGTGATCGGCGAGTTCGCGCAGGTGGGCTGGCTCGCGTATCCGCCGCTCTCCGAGCTGCAGTTCAGCCCCGGCGTGGGCGTCGACTACTACCTGTGGGCGCTGCAGATCTCCGGTGTCGGCACGCTGATCACCGCGATCAACTTCTTCGTGACGATCGTCAAGATGCGCGCGCCGGGCATGACGCTGATGAAGATGCCGGTGTTCACGTGGACGGCGCTGTGCTCGAACGTGCTGATCATGGCGACGTTCCCGATCCTGACGGTCGCGCTCGCGCTGCTCGGCCTCGACCGCTACCTCGACATGCATTTCTTCACGAACGAGGCGGGCGGCAACGCGATGCTGTACCTGAACCTGATCTGGGCATGGGGCCATCCGGAGGTGTACATCCTCGTGCTGCCTGCGTTCGGCATCTATTCGGAAGTGATCGCGACGTTCGCGAAGAAGCCGCTGTTCGGCTACAAGACGATGGTATACGCATCGTGCGCGATCATGGTGCTGGCGTTCCTCGTGTGGCTGCACCACTTCTTCACGATGGGATCGGGCGCGAACGTGAACGCGTTCTTCGGGATCATGACGATGATCATCGCGATCCCGACCGGCGTGAAGATCTTCAACTGGCTGTTCACGATGTACCGCGGGCGCGTCGAGTTCACGACGCCGGTGCTGTGGACGATCGGCTTCATGGTCACGTTCACGCTCGGCGGGATGACGGGCGTGATGCTGGCGATTCCCGGCGCGGACTTCGTGCTGCACAACAGCCTGTTCCTGATCGCGCATTTCCATAACACGATCATCGGCGGCGTCGTGTTCGGCTATTTCGCGGGCGTTCATTTCTGGTTCCCGAAGGTGTTCGGCTTCAAGCTCGACGAGAAATTCGGCAAGCGCGCGTTCTGGTGCTGGCTCGTCGGCTTCTACGTCGCGTTCACGCCGCTCTACGTGCTCGGCTTCATGGGCATGACGCGCCGCCTGAACCACTACGACAACCCGGCCTGGCAGCCGTGGCTGATCGCCGCCGCGTGCGGCGTGGTGCTGATCGCGCTCGGCGTGCTGTGCCAGGTCGCCTCGGTGTGGGTCGGCTGGCGGAACCGCCACCTGCCGCAGTATCGCGACGCGACCGGCGACCCGTGGAACGGCCGCACGCTCGAATGGGCAACGTCGTCGCCGCCGGCGGTCTACAACTTCGCGGTGACGCCCAACGTGCATGAACTCGACGAGCTTGCGTATCGCAAGGCGAAGGGCCTCGGTCTCGGGCTCGGCAAGAATGTGAAGTACGAGGACATCCACATGCCGTCGAATACCAGCGCGGGCCTGTTCGTCGGCGTGTTCAGCCTGCTGCTCGGCTTCGCGCTCGTGTGGCACATCTGGTGGCTCGCGATCGCGTCGCTCGTCGGCATCGTCGCGACGGTGGTGCTGTACAGCGCGCAGGACAACGAAGGGTATTTCATCCCGGCGGATACCGTCCGCAAGATCGAGGAACAACGCACGGGCGTGCGGATGCGCGCACCGTCGCCGGAAGCCGAACTGGAGGCGAACTGATGTCGTATCAAACTCTCGCGGGCGCGGCCCGCCATCCGGGGGCGCACGCGCATCCGCCATCGCACTCGGTGTTCGGGTTCTGGCTGTACCTGATGACCGACTGCGTGATCTTCGCGTCGCTGTTCGCGACCTTCGCGGTGCTCGGCAACCAGTATGCGGGCGGCCCGGGCGCGAAGGACCTGTTCGACATCCCGGGCGTCGCGCTCGAGACCGCCGTGCTGCTGCTGTCGAGCATCACGTACGGCTTCGCGATGCTCGGCGCGCAGCGCCGCCGGCGCGGCACGGTGTTCGTCTGGCTCGCGGTCACGTTCGTGCTCGGCGCGGCGTTTCTCGCGATGGAGATGCGCGAGTTCTCGCACCTGATCGCCGAGGGCGCGGGCCCGCAGCGCAGCGCGTTCCTGTCGGCGTTCTTCACGCTGGTCGGCACGCACGGGCTGCACGTCGCCGTCGGCCTGCTGTGGATGGTCGTGCTCGTCGTGCAGATCGCCGGGGGCGCCTCAGCCCGCGGCCCGGGCATGACCGAGCGCGACGTCCGGCGCCTGATGTGCCTGAGCCTGTTCTGGCACTTCCTCGACATCGTCTGGATCTGCGTGTTCTCCTTCGTCTATCTCGCGAGCGTGATCTAAATGGCCCATTCGGAACTCATTCACCACGATGAAGCGCATGGCACGGCCCGCGGCTACATGATCGGCTTCGTGCTGTCGGTGCTGCTCACGGCCGCGTCGTTCGGCCTCGTGATGGGCGGCATGCTGGCGCCGAAGGCGGCGATCATCACGCTCGCGGTGCTCGCGTTCGTGCAGATCGTCGTGCATCTCGTCTGCTTCCTGCACATGAACACCTCGTCCAGCCAGCGCTGGAACGTGATGGCGTTCAGCTACACGGTGCTTACCGCGCTGATCCTGATCTTCGGGACGCTGTGGGTGATGCACAACGTCGGCATGAACATGATGTCGCGCTAGCCGGCATCCGCTTCATGCATTCGCGCCGTGCACGTCGCACGGCTGGTTTCCTTTCGGGGGCGCGCGGTTCGCGCGCCTTGCTGCATCATGGTCAATCAAGATTCCCAATCACCGGTTCGTCCCGACGAGCCGATCCCCCATCGCAAGGTCATCCGCGCGTGGCTCGTGCCGTTCGCGACGCGCGAGATCGTGCGCCCGGTCGCGCTGCTCGTGCTCGACTACCTGCTGCTGTTCGCGGCGTTCGCGGGCGCGCTGCTGATCCCGTCGATCGCCGGCAAGATCGCGTGCGGGATGGCCGCCGGCTTCATCACCGGGCGGCTCTTCATCATCGGGCACGACGCGTGCCACCAGAGCCTGACGCCCGATCGCCGGCTGAACCGCTGGCTCGGCCGCATCGCGTTCCTGCCGTCGCTGACGCCGTACAGCCTGTGGGAAGTCGGCCACAACGTGGTGCACCACGGCTATACGAACCTGAAGGGCTTCGATTTCGTGTGGGCGCCGCATACGCCGGCGGAGTTCGCCGCGCTGTCGCCGGTACGCAGGATGCTCGACCGCATCTATCGAAGCGGCTGGGCGCCGGGGCTCTACTATCTCGTCGAAGTCTGGTGGCTGCGGATGTATTTCCCGACCCGGACCTATATCGGCGCGTCGCGGCCCGTGTTCCGGCGCGACTGCCTGCTGGTGACCGGCTTCGCGGCCGTGTGGATCGCCGCCGTCGTGTGGGTGGCGCTGGCGACGCGGCAACCGGTCGCGCTGCTGCTCGCGACCGGCGTGCTGGTGCCGTTCCTGTTCTGGGTCTCGATGATCGGCTTCGTCGTGTATGTGCACCACACCGATCCGCGCATCGCGTGGCATGCGAACCGGACCGAGTGGTCGAATGCCGCGCCGTTCGTGTCGACCACGCTGCACCTGACGTTCCGCTTCGGCATCGGCGGCCTGCTGCACCACATCATGGAGCACACCGCCCACCACGTCGACATGAGCGTGCCGCTCTACCAGCTCAAGCCCGCGCAGGCGAAGCTGGAGGACATGCTGCCCGGGCGCATCGTCGTGCAGCCCTTCAGCTGGCGCTGGTATTTCGACACGGCCCGCCGCTGCAAACTCTACGATACCGAGTACCACTACTGGACCGATTACCTCGGCAACCGGACCAGCGAGCGGACCAGCGCACCGCCCGCGCCGCCCGCGCCCGCGCAGGCGGGCGCCGAGCTGCGTCAGACGGTGTCGTAATCCACGTAGCCGGTCGCGCGGCAGAAGCTGACGAGCCGCAGGCCGGCCTGCCGCGCGATCGCGATCGCGAGCGACGACGGCGCGGAAATCGTCGCGACCAGCGGGATGCCGACGCGCGCCGCCTTGCGCACCAGCTCGTAGCTCGCGCGGCTCGACAGGAACACGAAGCCGTCGGTCGTGTCGGCGCGCGCCAGCACGAGCGAGCCGATCAGCTTGTCGAGCGCGTTGTGGCGGCCGACGTCCTCGAACGCGGCGCGGATCGCGCCTGTTGCGTCGCACCACGCGGCCGCGTGCAGGCCGCCGGTGAGCTGCGTTAATGCCTGGTGGGCCGGCAGTTCGCGCGCGGCGCGCGCGAGCGCGTCGGGCGCGAGGCGCGCGAGGAAGCCGGTGTCGGGCACCCGCTCCGGCGCCAGGTCGAGCAGGTCGATGCTTTCGATCCCGCACACGCCGCAGCCGGTGCGCCCCGCGAGCGCGCGGCGCTTGTCCTTCAGCGCGGCGAATGCCTGCTGGACGACTTCGAGGTGGACTTCGGCGTGCGGCAGCGGCGCGTCGGCGTGCAGGATCACCTCGATGTCCTTGATGTCGCTGCCGCGCGCGACGATCCCTTCCGAAATCGCGAAGCCGACCGCGAACGCCTCGAGGTCGCGCGGCGTGCACATCATCACCGCGTGGGAAATGCCGTTGAAGACGAGCGCGACCGGCCATTCCTGGCCGACGTGGTCGATCGCCGTCTCGGCGGCGTCGCCGCGCGTGCGGCGCACGGACAGCTCGATCGCGCCGCGCGGTTCGGCGGATTCGGTCGGATTCACACAGGCTCCCGTTGATTGGACGCGCGCGGGGCGGAGCGCCGATCGGGCCGCCGTTCGCGCGCAGAGGTTCTAAAATACCTCAGGCAGGCCGGCCGCGCCGGCATTCGCCACTTCAGGTCACGCCATGGGACTCAGCGACACGCCGTTGCTCTTCAATTTCGAACGCGATTCATCGGAAAATTTCACGTACATCCCGATGATCGTGCGTTTCAACCTCGACCGCTTCGGCTTGCGGATCTCGCTCGAGCAGTGGCAATTGCTGCCGCTCGAGGATCGCAAGCTGCTCGCCCGCTTCCCGGCCGACGACGACACCGCGATCGAACCCAATTTCGACCACGCGCTGTTCGAGATGCTGCGCACGCACGCCGATCTCGAGCCGAGCTGGTTCCAGCCGGACGATCAGCCGACCTGGCGCAGCATCGAGCGGGTGCCCGATGCGCTGGTGCAACAGAGCGCGCTGGCGGGGCTGCCGGCGCCGGACGTCGTGCAATGGCAGCGGCTCGCGCCGTTCCAGCGCTACGTGCTGGTCAAGCTATCGCGCAAGCCGAAGCTGAACCACGATTTCCTGCCGGCGATGCGGGAATTCGGGCTGACGGTCACGCACTGACGCGGCGGCCGTGCCGGCCCCGGAGGTTACTCGAGCGGCGGCAGCGTGCGCGGCTTGCGGTCCGGGCCGGTCGCGACGTAGGTGAGCGTCGCTTCGGTCACCTTCACGACTTCGCCGGCGAGGCGCATGCGCTGCGCGTACACCTCGACGTCGATCGTGACCGACGTGTTGCCGGTGCGTGTGACGGTCGCATAGAAGCTCAGCAGGTCGCCGACGAACACCGGCTGCTTGAACACGAACGAATTGACCGCGACGGTCGCGACCCGGCCGTTCGCGCGCTGGCTCGCGGGAATCGAGCCGGCGATGTCGACCTGCGACATGATCCAGCCGCCGAACACGTCGCCGTGGACGTTCGCGTCGGACGGTTGCGGGACGACGCGCAGGGCGGGCTGTTTTTGCGGGAGGGCGAGCGGGGAGTCGGTCATGGTGAGGCTTTCATCCTGTAATAAAGCACGCCGGCCCGCGCGGGCGGCCGGGCGGGCCGCCGACAGCGGCGCGAACCGGCTTCTGCGACAATACAACGTTCGCAAATTGTACGAGAAAGCGGGCGAGCCGGCGGTCGTGCAGCCGGGCGCGCACTGCCGACCACCCTGTCCCCCATGCGCCGATTTCCTGCTTCCGGCGAGCCCGCGCCGCTTCAATCCGGGCCCCGCAACGACTGGCAGACCATTCGTTCGCTGCTGCCTTACCTGACGACCTACAAATGGCGCGTGATGCTCGCGCTCGCCTGCTTGATCGGCGCGAAGGTCGCGAACCTCGGCGTGCCGGTCGTGATGAAGCGCATCGTCGACCATCTCGCCGGGGTGCAGCAGCTCACCGCGCTGGGCCGCGCCGAGCAGTCGGCCGCGATCGTGCTCGCGGGCGGCGTCGGGCTGCTCGTGATCGCGTATGCGCTGGTGCGGCTGTCGACGTCGCTGTTCACCGAGCTGCGCGAGATCCTGTTCTCGAAGGTGACCGAGAGCGCGGTGCGCCGGCTCGCGCTGCAGGTGTTCCGGCACCTGCACGGGCTGTCGCTGCGGTTCCACCTCGAGCGGCAGACGGGCGGCATGTCGCGCGACATCGAGCGCGGCACGCGCGGCATCCAGCAGCTCATCTCGTATTCGCTGTACAGCATCCTGCCGACGCTCGTCGAGGTCGGCCTCGTGCTCGGCTTCTTCATCGTCAAATACGAGGCGTACTACGCGTACGTGACGTTCGCCGCGCTGATCACGTACATCGTGTTCACGGTGAAGGTCACCAACTGGCGCACCCATTTCCGCCGCACGATGAACGAGCTCGATTCGCGCGCGAATTCGCGTGCGATCGATTCGCTGATCAACTACGAGACGGTCAAGTACTTCGGCAACGAGGAATGGGAAGCGCAGCGCTACGACGAGAACCTGAAGCGCTATCGCAAGGCCGCGATCCGTTCGCAGAACTCGCTGTCGGTGCTCAACTTCGGCCAGCAGGCGATCATCGGCACGGGGCTCGTGTTCATCCTGTGGCGCGCGACGCAGGGCGTGCTCGCCGGCAAGCTGACGCTCGGCGACCTGGTGCTGATCAACACGTTCATGCTGCAACTGTACATTCCGCTGAATTTCCTCGGCGTCGTCTACCGCGAACTGAAGCAGAGCCTGACCGACATGGACCGGATGTTCGGGCTGCTGTCGGCGCCGAAGGAAGTCGCGGACGCGTCCGATGCGCCGCCGCTCGCGGTGGCCGGCGCGCAGGTGCGGTTCGAGCACGTGAATTTCGCGTACGAGCCGGCGCGGTCGATCCTGCACGACGTCACGTTCACGATCGACGCGGGCACGACGACCGCGGTGGTTGGCCACAGCGGCTCGGGCAAGTCGACGCTGTCGCGGCTGCTGTTCCGCTTCTACGATCTCGACCGGCAGGCGGGCGGCGCGATCCGCATCGACGGGCAGGATATCCGCGACGTCACGCAGGATTCGCTGCGCGCGTCGATCGGCATCGTGCCGCAGGATACGGTGTTGTTCAACGATTCGATCTACTACAACATCGCGTACGGCCGGCCGACCGCGACCCGCGACGAGGTGATCGCGGCCGCGCGCGCCGCGCACATCCACGAATTCATCGAGAGCCTGCCGAAGGGGTATGACACGCCGGTCGGCGAGCGCGGCCTCAAGCTGTCGGGCGGCGAGAAGCAGCGCGTCGCGATCGCGCGCACGCTGCTGAAGAACCCGCCGATCCTGCTGTTCGACGAGGCGACCTCCGCGCTCGACTCGCGCTCGGAACGCGCGATCCAGCATGAGCTCGAGCAGATCGCGCGGCATCGCACGACGCTCGTGATCGCGCACCGGCTGTCGACGGTCGTGCACGCGCAGCAGATCCTCGTGATGGATCACGGGCGGATCGTCGAGCGCGGCACGCACGACGCGCTGGTGCGCGCGGACGGGCTGTATGCGCAGATGTGGGCGCTGCAGCAACAGCGCGCGGCGGCGGGCGGGGAGGAGGCCGAGGAGGTCTGAGCGGGCCGGCGGGTTGCGCGCGGCCCGTTGCGATCAGCGCGCGGCGCGCAGCCGCGCGTCGAGCTCGCCGAGCTGCTCGGGCGTGCCGACGTTTTCCCAGATCCCTTCGTACAGCTCGCCGCTGGCCCGGCCGGCTTCGATCGTCGCGCGGAAGTACGGCGTGAGCGCGCGTCGCGTGCCGGGCGCGAGGTCGTGGAACATCCGCGTGTCGTACAGGCCGATGCTGCCGAACGTGACACGCGCGGCGCCGTCGAGCGACAGCCGGCCGTCGTCGCCGAGCGCGAAATCGCCGGACGGATGGAACGGCGGGTTCGGCACCATCACGAGGTGCATCGCGGGCGTGTCGAGCGCGGCCATCCGCGCCGCGGGCGCGGCGAGCGTCCGGTAGTCGAATTCGCAGAATACGTCGCCCGCGACCGCGACGAAGACGGCCGGCCGGCCGTCGCGCTCGAGCAGCGGCAGCGCCTGCGCGATGCCGCCGGCGGTTTCGAGCGCGTCGCCCTCGGCCGAGTAGACGAGCCGCACGCCCCAGCGCGCGCCGTCGCCGAGCGCGGCCTCGAGCTGCGCGCCGAGCCACGCATGGTTGATCACGATGGTCTCGATGCCCGCCTGCGCGAGCCGCTCGATCTGCCAGACGATCAGCGGCTTGCCGCCCACCGCGAGCAGCGGCTTCGGGCAGGTGTCGGTGAGCGGGCGCATCCGGTCTCCGCGCCCGGCGGCGAAGATCATCGCCGTGGTGAGGGGGTAGCTCATCTTCAGAACGTATAGCCGACGTCGGCCGTCGTGCCTTCGAGCGCGTCGAGCAGCTTCGCGAACGGCACGAGCGGGCGGTAGCGCAGCGCGACCTTGCGCGCGTACGCGAGGAAGCGGGGGAGATCCGCGAGGTAGGCCGGCTTGCCGTCGCGGTAGTTGATGCGCGCGAACAGGCCGAGGATCTTGATGTGCCGCTGCAGGCCCATCCATTCGAGCTGGCGGTAGAACTCGCCGAAGTCGGGATCGACCGGCAGGCCGGCCTTCTTCGCCTTTTCCCAGTAGTACACGAAGCAGTCGAGCTCGAATTCCTCGTCCCAGCTGATGAATGCGTCGCGCAGCAGCGAAACGATGTCGTAGGTCAGCGGGCCTTCCACCGCGTCCTGGAAGTCGAGCACGCCCGGGTTCGGCGTGCAGACCATCAGGTTGCGCGGCATGAAGTCGCGCAGCATGAAGCCCTGCGGCTGCGCGCGGGCGCTCGCGATCAGCAGCGCGAAGGTGCGCTCCAGCGTGCCGCGCATCGCGTCCGTGACCGTCTTGCCGAGGTGCCGGCCGATGTACCACTCGGGCATCAGCTCCATCTCGCGGCGCAGGAACGCGTCGTCGAACGGCGGCAGCACGCCCGGCGCCGACGCGAGCTGGAAGCGGATCGCCGTATCGAGCGCGTCGCGCATCAGCGGCCGGGCGGCGAGCGGATCGGCCGGGTCGAGCACCGAGATGTACGATGTCCGGCCGAGATCCGTCACGAGCATGAAGCCGGCGTCGAAATCATGGGCCAGCACCTGCGGCGCGTGGATGGCCGCGCCGGCGAGCAGCCCGGCGACCTGCACGAACTCCCGGCATTTTTCCGGCGGCGGCGCGTCGACGGCGATCAGCGAGCCGCCGGGCTGCGACGCGGATGCGACGCGGAAATAGCGGCGGAAGCTGGCGTCCTCGGACGCGGGCGCAAGGGTGGCGAGATCGAGGGCGTAGCGCTCGGCAAGCGGGTGCAGCCAGGCGGTGAGCGCTTCGAGGCGGGAGTCGTCGATTGGGGGCGTCATGAAACTCGGGGGAGGGGGGAACGTCTTGCCATATAATACCCCACGACTTTTTTGACGCGCCCCGCGTCAGCATTCGCCGTGCAGGCCCGCTGCCTGTCGCGCCGTTCGCCCGATCGCCTCCCCTGGTTTGCGCTCAGCCGCAGTCACGGTTCGATTGCGCGGGCCGCGATGCGCGGCCGCACGGGTTGACGAGGGGCGATTCGCCAAACGATAGATGCCGCCCAAACCGCTATTCCCGAATGTTTTCCCCGGTGACGGGGTGCCGCGCAAACGGCGGCTCGCGCTCGCGCTCCTGGCCGTGCCCGGCCTCGTGCCGGCGGTGTCGCACGCGCAGCTGACGGGTGCGGCTGCGCAGCCGCAGCCGCTCGACACGCCGTGGGATCTGCGCCTCGCGCCCCAGCTCGAGGAGCATCCGCTGAAGGACGGCGCGAAGCCGGCCACCTTCGTGATCGCCGACCACACGAGCGGCACGGCCGACCAGGACCTGGCCGCGAAGGGCTCGGCCGAGCTCCGCCGCGGCGACGCGGTCGTGAAGGCCGACGCGATCCATTACGACCAGGATACGGACACTGCCGACGCGTACGGCCAGGTCCGCGTGGTCAACGGCGGCACGTCGTTCAGCGGGCCCGAGGCGCATCTGAAGGTCGAGGCGAACCAGGGCTTCATGACGGCGCCGAAGTACCATTTCAGCACGACGGGCGGCTCGGGCAGCGCGGAGCGCGTCGACCTGCTCGACGCCGAGCGCTCGGTGTTCGTCAACGGCACCTACACCGCGTGCCAGTGCGCGACCGATCCCGCGTGGTACATCAAGGGCAGCCGCTTCGACTTCGACACCGGCGCCGACGAGGGCACGGCCCGCAACGGCGTGCTGTTCTTCCAGGGCGTGCCGATCTTCGCGAGCCCGTGGATGACGTTCCCGCTGTCGGGCGAGCGGCGCAGCGGCCTGTTGCCGCCGACGTTCTCGATTAACTCGAACAACGGGTTCGAGCTGTCGCTGCCGTACTATTTCAACATCGCGCCGAACCGCGACCTGACGATCACGCCGCGCATCATCACGAAGCGCGGGGTGCAGACGCAGGCGACGTTCCGCTACCTGTCGGCGAACTATTCGGGCTCGTTTACGGGCGAGTACCTGCCGGACGACCGGCTCGCGCATCGCAACCGCTACGCGATCTACTGGCAGCACCAGCAGAACTTCGGCGGCGGCTTCGGCGGCTACGTGTACTACAACAAGGTCTCGGACAACACGTATCCGGAAGACCTCGCGTCCGTCTCGAACCAGTTCGTGAACGGCACGCAGACGCTGTACCAGCAGGAGGCTGGGCTCACGTACAACAACGGCCCGTGGTCGGTGCTCGCGCGCTACCAGCACTGGCAGACGCTGCCGCTGACGTCGTCGAGCGTGCCGCCGTACGGCCGCGAACCGCAGTTGAACGTGAAGTACACGAAGTACAACGTCGGCGGCTTCGACTTCGGTGCGGAAGCCGACTATTCGCGCTTCCGCATCACGACGGCCGACGCGACGCAGGGCGACCGGGTCGTGTTCAACCCGTACATCGCGTACGGCGTCTACGGCCCCGGCTACTTCGCGGTGCCGAAGGTCCAGTATCACTTCGCGTCGTACGACCTGAGCTATGTGTCGTCGACCACGCCGAACAATCCGAAGCGCTTCACCGAATCGATCCCGACGGTCAGCTTCGACTCGGGGTTGATCTTCGACCGCTCGGTGCACCTGTTCGGCCAGGATTTCATTCAGACGCTCGAGCCGCGCCTGTATTACGTGTACACGCCGTACCGCAACCAGTCGAACGCGCCGCTGTTCGACACCGCGGAATCGGATTTCGGCCTCGCGGAGATCTACCAGCCGAACACGTTCGTCGGCAACGACCGGTTCGCCGACGCGAACCGCCTGACGGCCGGGCTGACGTCGCGCTTCATCGATCCGCGCACCGGCGACGAGCGCGCGCGCTTCGTGGTCGCGCAGCAGTACTACTTCACCGACCAGCGCGTGACGCTGAAGACGACCCAGGCCGCGTCGCAGGCGCGCCACTCGGACCTGATCGCGGGCGCCGCGCTCAAGCTCGGTTCGGGTTTCGCGTCGGAAACGGCGTTCCAGTACAACCAGAACAACAACCAGCTCGTGAAATCGAGCATCGGTTTCGGCTACAGCCCCGAGCTGCGCAAGGTGATCAATGTCGGCTACCGCTACACGCGCGCGACCCAGACGCTCGATGGCCGGCCGATCAACCAGTTCCTGTTGTCCGCTCAGTGGCCGCTGACCCGCCGGCTGTATGCGGTCGGCCGCTTCAACTACGACTTCTCGGGCGACCGGGTGATCGACGGGCTGGTCGGCTTACAATACGACGCCGATTGCTGGGCGCTCGGGGTCGGTATCCAGCGGTACGCGAACGGCGTGAACTCGTCGCAACAGCAGACTTCGTCGACGCGGTTCATGGCGCAGCTGACGCTCAAGGGGCTGTCGAGCATCGACAACGGCCTCGTGAATGCGTTCCGCGCCGGGGTGCCGGGCTACATGCCGTTGCCGCCGGCGGCGCCGCCGCTGTCGCGCTTCAGCAACTACGACTAACGCCGGGGCGCCCGCGAGCGAAAGACGGCGCCAGCACCGGATCAGCACGATTTCAATGGAGTATCAGTGGCAATGAAGAAAACCCTTCGCTTCGCGGCAGTCGTCTCCGGCCTCGCCGCGTCCGCCGCGCTGCTCGCCGCCGTGCCGGCCGCGGCGCAGGCGCTCGGCTCGCAAGGCGCGCAGCTCACCGATGAAGTCGTCGCGGTCGTCAACAACGACGTGATCACGGGCCGCGAGCTCGACCAGCGCGTCGGCCTGATCTCGCGCCGGCTGCAGCAGCAGAATGCGCCGGTGCCGCCGCTCGACCAGATGCGCGCGCAGGTGCTGAACCAGATGGTGCTCGAGCGCATCCAGGTGCAGAAGGCCAAGGACGACGGGATCCGGGTCGACGATGCGGCCGTGCAGTCGACGCTGCAGCGCCTCGCGCAGGCGAACGGCATGACGCTCGACCAGTATCGCGCGCGGATCGAGGCGCAAGGCGTGCCGTGGAGCGTCTTCCGCAGCGACGCGCGCACCGAGCTGACGCTGTCGAAGCTGCGCGAGCGCGAGGTCGACGGCAAGATCACCGTGTCGGACGCGGAAGTCGCGAGCTACATCGCGAGCCAGCGCGGGCCGAACGCATCGCAGCAGCAGGACCTGCGCTTCCAGCACATTTTCGTGAAGGCGCCGACCAATGCGCCGCAGGCCGAGATCGAGGTCGCGCAGAAGAAGGCCGAAGGGCTGCTGCAGCAAGCGGTGTCGGGCGCGGATTTCGAGCGCCTCGCGAAGAACAACTCGGAAGCGAACGACGCGAAGAAGGGCGGCGATCTCGGCTTCAAGGCGCCGGGCGCGCTGCCGGCCGACGTTGTCGCGGCCGCGTCGAAGCTGCGCCCCGGCCAGGTCAATCCGACGCTCGTGCGCGTGCCGGACGGCTTCGAGATCGTGCGCCTCGTCGATCGCCGCCAGAGCCAGGGCGCGTCGGCCGCCGCGCCGAAGATCGTGCAGACACACGTGCGCCACATCCTGCTGCGCGTCGGCGAAGGCAAGTCCGAAGGCCAGGCACGCCAGCAGCTGATCGACATCCGCAAGCAGGTCGAGTCCGGCGGCGATTTCGCGAAGTTCGCCCGCACCTATTCGCAGGACGGCTCGGCGTCGCAGGGCGGCGATCTCGGCTGGATCAGCCCCGGTGAGACGGTGCCCGAGTTCGAGCGCGCGATGAACAACCTGCAGGACAACCAGGTCAGCATTCCCGTGCGCACCGAATACGGCTACCACCTGATCCAGGTGCTGGAGCGCCGCGAATCCGAAGGCTCGGTGCAGCAGCAGATGGACATCGCGCGCCAGGCGATCGGCCAGCGCAAGGCCGAGCAGGCGTATGCCGACTGGCTGCGCGAGCTGCGCGATTCGTCGTACGTGCAGTTCAAGATCGGCGGCTTCGGCCAGCAGAACTGAGCGAGCCGCCGATGACGTCGCCCGCGCTGCATATCGCGATCACGACCGGCGAACCCGCCGGCGTCGGTCCGGAGCTGACCGTGCAGGCGCTGCGCGACGCTGCGCAGCGCTGGCCGGACGCGCGCTTCACGGTGCTCGGCGACGCGGCGCTGCTCGCCGGGCGCGCGGCGGCGGTCGGCGCGGACTGGCCGGCGCTCGTCGCCGGCGGGCGGGTTGCCGTCGCGGGCCAGCCGCTTGCCGCGCCCGCGCGCGCGGGCGAGCTGAACGCCGCGAACGGCCGCTACGTGCTCGCGCTGCTCGACGCGGCGATCGATGGCGCGATCGCGGGCGAATACGACGCGATCGTCACCGCGCCGCTGCAGAAGAGCACGATCAACGACGCGGGCGTGCCGTTCACCGGCCACACCGAATACCTGGCCGAGCGCACCGGCACGCCGCGCGTCGTGATGATGCTGGCCGGCACCGGCGCGACGCCGCTGCGCGTCGCGCTCGCGACGACGCACCTGCCGCTGAAGGACGTGTCGGCCGCGCTGACGATCGACGGCCTGCTCGAGACGCTGGCCATCATCGATCGCGACTTGCGGCGCGACTTCGGCCTGGCCGCGCCGCGCATCCTCGTGACGGGGCTCAACCCGCACGCCGGCGAGAACGGCTATCTCGGCCGCGAGGAGATCGACGTGATCGAGCCCGCGCTCGCCCGCGCGAAGGCGCAGGGCATCGATGCGCGCGGCCCGTATCCGGCCGACACGCTGTTCCAGCCCCGCTATCTGGCGGATGCGGACTGCGTGCTCGCGATGTTTCACGACCAGGGCCTGCCGGTGCTCAAGTACGCGACGTTCGGCGAGGGGATCAACGTCACGCTCGGCCTGCCGATCATCCGCACGTCGGTCGATCACGGCACCGCGCTCGACCTCGCCGGCACCGGCCGCGCCGATCCGGGCAGCATGATCGCCGCGCTCGATACCGCGGTCACGATGGCGCGCCATCGCCGCGCGGCCTGACGCAGCGCGGCCTAGCTCGGCCCGACCCGATTCCATTCAACGCGTTTCCGTTTTTTTCAGTCGATGTCGAACAGCAGACAGCACCAGGGCCATTTCGCGCGCAAGCGCTTCGGGCAGAACTTCCTCGTCGATCACGGCGTGATCGACTCGATCGTCGCGACGATCGGCCCGGCGCGCGGCCAGCGGATGGTCGAGATCGGCCCGGGCCTCGGCGCGCTGACCGAGCCGCTGATCGCACGGCTCGCGACGCCCGAATCGCCGCTGCATGCGGTCGAGCTCGACCGCGACCTGATTGCCCGGCTGCAGAAGCGCTTCGGCCCGCTGCTGGAGCTGCACGCGGGCGACGCGCTCGCGTTCGACTTCCGCGCGCTCGCGGCGGCGGGCGACAAGCCGTCGCTGCGCATCGTCGGCAACCTGCCGTACAACATTTCCAGCCCGCTGTTGTTCCACCTGATGACGTTCGCCGACGTGGTCGTCGACCAGCATTTCATGCTGCAGAACGAGGTGGTCGAGCGGATGGTCGCCGAGCCGGGCTCGAAGGCGTTCTCGCGCCTGTCCGTGATGCTGCAGTACCGCTACGTGATGGACAAGATGATGGACGTGCCGCCGGAGTCGTTCCAGCCGCCGCCGAAGGTCGATTCGGCGATCGTGCGGATGATTCCGTACGAGCCGCACGAACTGCCGGACGTCGATCCCGTGCTGCTCGGCGAAATCGTGACGGCGGCGTTCTCGCAGCGCCGCAAGATGCTGCGCAACACGCTCGGCGACTATCGCGAGACGATCGATTTCGACGCGCTCGGCTTCGATCTCGCGCGCCGCGCGGAAGACGTGAGCGTGGCCGAATATGTCGGCGTCGCGCAGACGCTCGCGGTGGTGCGCAAGGCCGGATAGCGCGCCGGGTGCGTGTGCCTCGCGCCGGACTTCAAGGCTGCCCTGGCGGGCAGCCTTTTTCAATGGTGCGGACGGGGACGGGCGACGGCGGATCGCATCACGCGTCGCGAGCGGGCGCGTTGACGAGCCCGATGCCGATCAGCACCAGCGCCGCGGCGGACAGGAAGCGCCAGCCGACCGATTCGCCGAGCAGCAGCACGCCGAACGCGACGCCGAACAGCGGCGACAGGAACGTGAACACCGACAGCCGCGACGCGATATAGCGGGTCAGCAGCCAGAACCACGACAGATAGCTGACGAACGCGACGATCACCGACTGGTATGCGAGGCTCGCGACCGCCACCGGCGTGACGTGCATGAACGTGACCTGGCCGCGCAACGCCGCGAGCGCGAGCAGCAGGACGGCCGACACCGCGAGCTGGTAGAACAGCGTCTTGCTGGCGCTCGCGTGCGCGAGCGACGTCGAGCGCACGACGACGGTCGTCGCCGCCCACATCACGCCGCCGAGAATGCCGAGCGCGTCGCCGGCGAGCCCCGCGAGCACCGATGCGCCGGGCGCGAGCGGTTTCAGGAAGCCGTCGGCGAACGCGAGCGCGATGCCGGCGAACGCGATGCCGACGCCGTGCCACTGGACGCGCCGCAGGCGTTCGCCCGGCGCGAACAGGTGCAGGCCGAGCGCGGTGAAGCACGGCGCCGTATACAGGAAGATCGCCATGTGCGACGCGCTCGTCAGCGTCAGGCCGAAGAACACGCAGATGAACTCGCCCGCGAACAGCGCGCCCGCCGCGAGGCCGGGCGCGAACGTGCCGTCCGCGCGGAACAGCGGGGTGCCGCGCGCGCGTGCCCAGCCCCACAGCAGCAGCGTGGCGATCAGCGAGCGCAGGCCGGCCTGGAACATCGGCGGGATCGCGGCGTTCGTGCTCTTGATTGCGACCTGCTGAAAGCCCCAGATCGCGCACAGCAGCAGCATCACGCCGACGGCGCGCGCGTCGAGTGCGCGTCGCGACGCGGTGGCCGTGCGCGCGGTCATCGGCGGGCCTCGCCGCCACGGGCGGGCAGCAGCGGGGTCGGGCAGCGGGTGCGCTCGGCGCGCTCGAATCGGTGGTTTCGCACGGCGGTCGGGCTGAGTGGGGCTGGGCAGGGCGGAAGGCGCACGGCCGGCAGCGGCGCGCGGCGCCGGCCGGCTGGCGCGGGTGGGGCGATGTTACCCGATCGGCGCCGGGCGCGCCCGGCGGGATCCCCCCGACTCTGGTAGAGTCTGCCGTTCAGGCAAGTCCCCATGGAGTACAAGAAATGCGTTTGCTGCACACGATGCTGCGAGTCGGCGATCTCGACCGCTCGATCAAGTTCTACACCGAATTGCTCGGCATGAAGCTGCTGCGCCGCCAGGATTACCCGGACGGCAAGTTCACGCTCGCGTTCGTCGGCTACGAAGCGGAAAGCACGGGCACGGTGATCGAGCTGACCCATAACTGGGAGACCCCGTCGTACGACCTCGGCACGGGTTTCGGCCATCTGGCGCTGGAAGTCGACGACGCGTACGCGGCTTGCGACCGGATCAAGGCGCAGGGCGGCAAGGTCACGCGCGAAGCGGGCCCGATGAAGCACGGCACGACCGTGATTGCGTTCGTCGAGGATCCGGACGGCTACAAGATCGAGTTCATCCAGAAGAAGGCGCACTGAGCGCCGGATGAAGCAGCCGCGGCGCGCGCAATGCGCACCGCGAAACGGGCGGCGCGGGGTGTCCCGCGCCGCCCGTTCGTTTTTTCAGAGCGACGGCAGCAACTCGGGCGGATGATGCTTGAGCGTATGCCGCGCTTCGCGGAATTCCGGAAAGATCGATTCGACGGTCTGCCAGAAGCGCGGGCTGTGGTTCATCTCGCGCAGGTGCGACAGCTCGTGCGCGACGACGTAGTCGATGATCGACATCGGGAAATGGATCAGCCGCCAGTTCAGGCGGATCTTGCCGTCGCTCGAGCAGCTGCCCCAGCGCGTCGCGGCCGACGACAGCGCATACATCGAGTACGTGACGCCGAGCTTGTCCGCGTAGTACGCGAGACGTTCGCCGAAGATCCGCTTCGCCTCGCCCTGCAGCCAGCCCTGCACGCGGTC
Source organism: Burkholderia pyrrocinia (assembly GCA_001527685.1). Lineage (GTDB taxonomy): Bacteria > Pseudomonadota > Gammaproteobacteria > Burkholderiales > Burkholderiaceae > Burkholderia > Burkholderia pyrrocinia_D. Next base: position 224,705 of record LOZU01000020.1, on the reverse strand, counting down.
CTTGATTTGCTGCGCGTCGGCCTGCGCGGGCAGCGGCAGCGCGAGCCGCAGTGCGTTGCCGTCGAACGCGACGGTGCCCGCATCGGACGCGAGCGCGACCGTCACCGACTTGCCCAGATACGGGAGCTGCGCGCCGTCGCGCCAGTCGATCTGCGGCAGCGCGCGCTGCTCGGTGCGCGTCTTCCATTCCGCGAGCTTCGCGAAGATCCAGCGCTGTTTCTCGCTGATCGCCGCCTCGATGTCGGCGAGCGTGACCCAGCGCGGCGCGGTGATCGTCAGCCCGCTGCCGTCGATCGTGAAGCCGATCGTGCGGCGCGCGGAGCGTTTCAGCCGATATTCGAGCACCCGGCTGTCGAGTGCGAACGTGCGCACGCGCGAACGGTCGCGGGCGGGATCAGGCGCCGGGGCCGCGCCGGGCGCCGCGTCAGGCGGCGCGGGCGGTGCAGCGGGCGCGGACGGTGCGGCGGCCGGCCCGTCGAAGAGCGGCAGGTCCAGCTGGCGATGATCGAGGGCCACGACGGCGGGTCGTGGCCGCGGACGCTTCTTCATCAGTTCGCTTCGTCTTGTGGTGCGCAACGGGGACAGCCCGGGTGACTCAGACGCGCGCGGCATTGCGCCTTTCGGAACTGTCCGGCGAGCGGTACGCGTCCGGGTCGATGCGGCGCATTTCCGCTTCGATCCAGGCTTCGACCTGCGAGTTCAATGCATCGGGCGTGAGCCCGGCCGAGTCGATCGGCTTGCCGATCGACACCGTGACCACGCCCGGGAATTTCGTGAACGAATTGCGCGGCCACACGGTGCCCGCGTTGTGCGCGATCGGCACGACCGGCGCGCCGGTCTCGATCGCGAAGCGCGCGCCGCCCGTCTTGTACTTGCCTTGCTTGCCGACCTGCGTGCGCGTGCCTTCGGGGAACATGATCACCCACGCGCCTTCCGCGAGCCGCTTCCTGCCCTGGCTGATCACCGAGCCGAACGCGTTCTTGCCTTCCTTGCGGTTGATGTGAACCATGTGCAGCATGCCGAGCGCCCAGCCGAAGAACGGCACGTACAGCAGCTCGCGCTTGAACACGTAGCAGAGCGGCTTCGGCATCAGCGCGGGAAATGCGATGGTTTCCCACGCGGACTGGTGCTTTGACAGCAGCACGACCGGGCTGTCGGGCAGGTTTTCGTAGCCTTCGATCCGGTAGCGGATGCCGTTCAGCCAGCGCACGACCCACAGCGTCGACTTGCACCAGCCGGCCGCCATCCAGTAGCGCGCGTCGGCGCGCAGGAACGGAAAGGCGATGAAGCACGCGGTTGCGTACGGCACCGTGTACAGGATGAAGTAGGTCAGCAGCAGCAGGGAGCGGACGAAGCGCATCGGCGTGTGTCTGGCGTAAGGGAGGATGCGCGCGGCGGCCGCATCACTCGTGTTCGTGTGAAAGGAAATCGAGCGCGAACGCGCGCAGGTCGTCGTGGACCTTCGTGCCGGGCGGCAGGTTGCCCGCGGCGAGCGTCTTCTTGCCCTTGCCGGTCAGCACCAGGTGCGGCTGGAAGCCGAGCGCGACGCCGGCCTGCAGGTCGCGCAGCGAATCGCCGACGACCGGCGTGTGGTCCGGATCGATCTCGAAACGCTCGGCGATCATCTGCATCATGCCGGGCTTCGGCTTGCGGCAGTCGCAGTGGTCTTCCGCCGTGTGCGGGCAGAAGAACACCGCGTCGATGCGCGCGCCGACCGCCGCCGCCGCGCGATGCATCTTCAGATGCATCGCGTTCAGCGTCGCCATGTCGAACAGGCCGCGGCCGATGCCGGACTGGTTGGTCGCGACCACCACGCGATACCCCGCATGGTTGAGCCGCGCGATCGCCTCGAGGCTGCCGGGCAGCGGGATCCACTCGTCGGGCGACTTGACGAACGCGTCCGAATCGACGTTGATCACGCCGTCCCGATCGAGGACGACGAGCTTCCTGGTGAGACTGGTCGGCATCGTGCGGCCCTGGTTATGCGGCGAGCTTCGAGATGTCTGCGACGCAGTTCATCTGCTGGTGCAGCGCGGACAGCAGCGCGAGACGGTTCGCGCGCAGCGCCGGATCCTCGGCGTTGACCATCACGTCGTCGAAGAACGCGTCGACCGGCGCGCGCAGCGCGGCGAGCGCCGACAGCGCGCCCGTGTACGCACGCGCCTCGAGCTGCGACTGCACGCGCGGCGTCACCTGCTCGAGCTGCTCGTGCAGCGCCTTCTCGGCCGCTTCGACGAACAGCGTCGGCTGCACCGCGCCGTTCGTCGCGCTGTCGGATTTCTTCAGGATGTTCGAGATCCGCTTGTTGGCTGCGGCCAGCGCTTCGGCTTCCGCGAGGCGCGTGAATTCGCGCACCGCGTCGAGGCGCGCGACGATGTCGTCGAGGCGCGTCGGGTTCAGGCTCAGCACCGCGTCGACTTCGCCCGCTGTGTAGCCGCGCTCGCGGAGCAGGCCGCGCAGGCGGTCCATGAAGAACGCGAAGATCGCGTCGGTCGATTCGGCGACGTCCGGCACGGCCGCGAAGCGCGCATGCGCGAGGCGCAGCAGCGACACGAGGTCGAGCGGCAGCTGCTTCTCGAGCAGCACGCGCAGCACGCCGAGCGCGTGGCGGCGCAGCGCGAACGGATCCTTCTCGCCGGTCGGCGCGAGGCCGATGCCCCAGATGCCGACGATCGTCTCGAGCTTGTCGGCGAGCGCGACCGCGGTCGACACGGGCGTCGTCGGCAGCGTGTCGCCGGAGAAGCGCGGCTGGTAGTGCTCGGTGCACGCGATCGCGACGTCGTCCGGCTCGCCGTCGTGGCGTGCGTAGTACGTGCCCATCGTGCCCTGCAGCTCGGGGAACTCGCCGACCATGTCGGTCAGCAGGTCGGCCTTCGCGAGACGCGCGGCGCGCTGCGCGAGCGCCGCGTCGGCGCCGATCGCGGGCGCGATCTCGCCGGCCAGCGCCTCGAGGCGCTCGACGCGCGCGAGCGCCGAGCCCAGCTTGTTGTGATAGACGACGTTCGCGAGCAGCGGCACGCGGTCCGCGAGCGGCTTCTTCTTGTCCTGCTCGAAGAAGAACTTCGCGTCGGCGAGGCGCGGGCGCACGACGCGCTCGTTGCCTTCGACGATCTCGCCCGGCGTCTTCGTCTCGATGTTCGACACGATCAGGAAGCGCGAGCGCAGCTTGCCGGCGACGTCGGTCAGCGCGAAATACTTCTGGTTGGTCTGCATCGTGAGGATCAGGCATTCCTGCGGAACCTGCAGGAATTCGTCCTCGAAGCGGCACGGATAGACGACCGGCCATTCGACCAGCGACGTCACCTCGTCGAGCAGCGCGTCGGGCATCACGACGGTGTCGCCGTTCGCGTGCTCGTTCAGTTGCGTGCGGATCGTTTCCTTGCGGTCGCCGAAGTGGGCGAGCACGCGGCCCTTGTCGCGCAGCGTGTCCGCGTAGGCGCTCGCGTGCGTGATCGCGACGAGGCCGTCGGACAGGAAGCGGTGGCCGAGCGTCGTGTCGCCGGCGTCGATGCCGAACGCGGTGACGGGCACGATGCGGTTGTCGTGCAGCGCGGTCAGGCGGTGCACCGGGCGCACGAACTGCACGTCGGTGCCGTCCGGGCGCTGGTAGGTCATGACCTTCGGGATCGGCAGCTTCGCGAGGGTTTCGTCGAGCGCGGCCTGCAGGCCGTCGGCGAGCGTCGCGCCGGCGGCCGCGTAGTTGACGAAGAACGCTTCGGCCTTGCCGTCCTGCGCGCGCTCGAGATCGGCGACCGACAGGTTCGGGTGGCCGAGCGCCGCGAGCTTCTTCGCGAGCGGGGCGGTGGGCTTGCCTTCCGCGTCGAGGGCGACCGACACCGGCAGCACCTTTTCACGGACCTGCCTTTCCGGCGCGACGGCGCGCACGTTCTGCACGACGACGGCGAGGCGGCGCGGCGTTGCATAGCGTTCGAAGACGAGCTTGCCTTCGATCAGGTCGCGCGCCGCAAGGCGCTGCGCAAGGCCTTCGGCGAACGCGTCGCCGAGGCGCGCGAGGGCCTTCGGCGGCAGCTCTTCGGTCAGCAGTTCGACGAGCAGGGGGGCGGGATGAATGTGCGTCATGATGTGAGGAAGTCTCGTCAGTCCTGATCGATCTTGCGTTCGGCCTTCAGCGGCGGCACCCACGCCGGCTGCGCGGCTTCCTGGGCATCGGAGGTGAGGCCCGGCACGCCCGGCGGGTTGCCGAGCATCGGGAAGCCGAGTTTCTCGCGCGATTCGTAGTACGCCTGCGCGACGAGGCGCGACAGCGCGCGGATGCGGCCGATGTACGCCGCGCGCTCGGTCACCGAGATCGCGCCGCGCGCGTCGAGCAGGTTGAACGTGTGGCCGGCCTTCAGCACGAGTTCGTACGCGGGCAGCGCGAGCTGTGCGTCGATCATCCGCTTCGCTTCCGCTTCGTAACTGTTGAAGAAGGTGAACAGCAGGTCGACGTTCGCGTGCTCGAAGTTGTACGTCGACTGCTCGACTTCGTTCTGGTGGTAGACATCGCCGTAGGTGAGGCGGCGCAGCTCGGGGCCGTCCGGGCCCTGTTCCTCCCATTCGGTCCAGACCAGGTCGTAGACGTTCTCGACCTTCTGCAGGTACATCGCGAGGCGCTCGAGGCCGTAGGTGATCTCGCCGAGCACCGGCTTGCAGTCGAGGCCGCCGACCTGCTGGAAGTAAGTGAACTGCGTCACTTCCATGCCGTTCAGCCACACTTCCCAGCCGAGGCCCCACGCGCCGAGCGTCGGGTTTTCCCAGTCGTCCTCGACGAAGCGCACGTCGTTCTGCTTCAGGTCGAAGCCGAGCGCTTCCAGCGAGCCGAGGTACAGGTCGAGGATGTTCTCCGGCGCCGGCTTCAGCACGACCTGATACTGGTAGTAGTGCTGCAGGCGGTTCGGGTTCTCGCCGTAGCGGCCGTCCTTCGGCCGGCGCGACGGCTGCACGTACGCGGCGCGCCACGGCTCGGGGCCGACCGCGCGCAGGAACGTGTGGACGTGCGAGGTGCCCGCGCCGACTTCCATGTCGATGGGCTGGAGCAGAGCGCAACCCTGCTTGTCCCAGTAGGACTGCAGCGTCAGGATGATTTGCTGAAACGTAAGCATGAAGAGCCTTCGTGGCGCTGGCGCTCCGTTGCGGGCGGCGCTCCGGGCGGGGCCCGGAGGGTCGGCTCGCGCGGCGGCGCGGCTTGTTAGTGTGCTGAAACGTGCAATTTTACCGGATCGGCGCGGGGATGCGGCCGGAACGGCGGCGAACGGGTATCGAGGTCCGGCCGGCGGCGCGGTTGGCGCCTGCGCCGGCAGGTGCCGCATCGGGTCGCGCGGGGCGCTAAGATGCGCATATTCCGGTTCGCGCGGCACGCGCGCGAACGTGCCCTTACCGTTTCCGACCGCATGGACGATTCGAACGACTTCCTGGTTCCGCTACTGCCGCCGCTGCTCGCGCTGCTCGAACGGGCCGCCGACGCGCAGGCGCGCGGCGAGCATGCCGCGCACGATCTCTGGCTCGCCGCCGCCGCGCATCTGCACGCCGTCGACGCGGCATCGCTCGCGCGGCTCACGATCGCGCTCGCCGGGCGGCAGCGTACGGCCGATGCGGTCGCGCTCGCCGACCGGTGCGCGCGCCTGCATCCGAATGCGGCCACCCGCTTCAACCTCGGCTACGCGCTGCAGATGGACGGCCGCCACGCCGAAGCGGTCGCGCCGTATCGCGCCGCGCTGGCGGGCGAGCCCGACCTGCCGTCGCTGCGCAACAACCTGGCGATCGCGCTGCGGCTGTCGGGCGGCGATCGTCTGGAGGAGGTCGCGCTGCTCGAGGAGGCGGTGAACGTCGATCCGCACGACGTGCAGGCGTGGATCAACCTCGTCGTCGCGCGGCTGGCCATGCAGGACCTGACGGGCGCGCTCGCGTGCGCGGAGCGGCTCGTCGCGATCGCGCCGGACAACGCGCTCGCGATGAACAACGTCGCGCTGACGATGAAGGAGGCGCAGCGCTGGGACGACGCCGAGCGCTACGCGGCGCGCGCGTGCGAACTGGCGCCCGGCGATGCGTCGTACCGCTTCAACCTCGCGATCATCCATCTCGTGCGCGGCGATTACGCGGCCGGCTGGCGCGAGCACGAGGCGCGCTGGGACGGCTCCGGCGAATTGCGCGGCCGCCTGCCGGCGCTGCCCGGCCCGCGCTGGCAGGGCGAGCCGCTCGCGGGCAAGACGCTGCTCGTGTGGGGCGAGCAGGGGATGGGCGACGTGCTGCAGTTCTCCCGCTTCGTCGCACCGCTCGCCGAGCGCGTGCATCGCGAGGGCGGGCGGCTGGCATGGAACACGTTTCCGCAGATGGGCGCGCTGATCCAGCGCAGCCTCGGCGCGCATGCGGACATCTTCGGCGCGGGCGGCGGCGTCGACGCGCTGCCGCGGTTCGACTACGAGGTGCCGCTGATCAGCCTGCCGCTGATGCTCGGCACGGGCGACGCGACGCTGGCGTCGTCGGTGCCGTACCTGCGGGCCGACGCGCATGCGCGCGATGCGTGGCGCGCGCGGCTGGCGGGTGACAGGCGGCTGAAGGTGGGGCTCGTGTGGACAGGGAGCGCGGGACACCAGCGCAATCCGTTCCGGCGCGTCGGGATCGAGCGCTACGTGGAGGCGTTCCGCGGGATCGACGGCGTCGCGTTCCATTCGCTGCAGCCGGGCGCGGAGGCCGACGTTTCCGCCGCGCGCGCGGCCGGCTTGCCGATTGGCGATCACACCGCCGAGTTGGCGAGCTTCGACGACACGGCCGCGTTCATCGGCGCACTGGATCTCGTGATTACCGTGTGCACGTCGGTCGCGCACCTGGCCGGCGCGCTCGGCGCGCGGACGTGGGTGCTGCTCGACGTGAATCCGCACTGGCCGTGGCTGCTCGAGCGGCGCGACAGCCCGTGGTATCCGAGTGCGACGCTGTACCGGCAGCCGGCGTTCGGGGAGTGGGGGGCGGTGATGGAGGGGGTGGCACGCGACCTGCAGCGGCAGGCCGCGATGCCAACGGCAACGTGATCGGCATTGTGCGGAACAGAAACGGTGCCATCAGGTAATCTGCCCGCATCCCCGGCTGCCTCTGATCGCAGATATTTCGTCAATACCCGTTGCGAAACCGCTGGAAATGGTGATTGCGACATTTTTCGTGACGCCGCATCCGCTATTCGGTCGTTACGTCACCCAGTTTAGGGGGCATGTGCTGCAAGATCGGTTGACGGTTCTACGGGCTGCGCGGGTTCGTCTTGTGCTTTGGTTTTAATAGGCGCAGCACGGCGACCATCAGCAATCCGAGCGTTGTTCCAGCGCCTGCCGATATGAGTGCTACGTATAGCAGCCCCCTTTCTCGAGCCTCGACGGGCGCTGTCAGAGGAAGTCCAATCGCGAAAGCGACAGTGAAGACAGTGAAGGTCAGTACGAAGGTGCGCAGCAGAGGTATGCGCTTTTGCTGAAAATGCTCGGCCATCGCGCCGGCAACGAAGCTAACCAGAAATTCGAGCACATCGTTTCTCGTCGTGTGTGCCGCCTCGACACGAGGTGAGGCGGCCCCCTCTGTTACCAGCCCTTGCCGTTCGAGAGTTGGCTAAGACCGAAATTGAGCCCCATCATACCCGGGCGCCATGCGATCTGCGCTGCGATTCCCCCACCTGAAGCCGCCATCAGGGCACCGCCCGTTGCGCCGACCGCAGCGCCAGTACCCGCTGCCCAAGCGGCTCCTTGCCATGTCATGGGTTTGTTCTGAATTTGGTGCATCGCTGCATAGGCGACCAAATTTCCACCTGCGCCCAGTAACGCGCCGACGGGGCCGACACCTCCGGATACTTTGCAAATTTCATTCTTCGACAACACTTGAATTGCCATTGTTCATCCTTTAATAAGGGCGAATGCGAATCGCGTCCGATACGCACTCCGAATAAGGCGCCTCGATGACTTTGCTGCCCGGAACATTAGCTTGAACAAGCGGATATCGTGATGAGATTATTAAATCGAGATGGCGACGGATTTGCCGTTTTTTCTCATTATTGGTCAGTGAATTGGTATGTCGGCTGCACGGCGAGTACCGTGCAGCCGCGCATTGTCCTTATCAAATCCAGTCCGGGACTCAGCCGCGCCGCCGCCGCCCCGGCCCGAACGTGAACCCGAACGCCAGCAGCACGAACGACACCGCGAGCACGGTGTTGTTGCCGCTCGTCACGTAGGGCGTGAAGCCGCTGGTGCCTTCGATGCGTACGTCGAGCGAGCCGATCGTGAACGGCTTGAGCTGGCCCAGCACGCGGCCGCGCGCGTCGATCGCGGCCGTCATCCCGGTGTTGGTCGCGCGCAGCATCGGCCGGCCCGTCTCGAGCGCGCGCATCCGCGCGATCTGCAGGTGCTGGTCGAGCGCGATCGTGTCGCCGAACCACGCGAGGTTCGTCACATTGACGAGCACGCCGGGCGGCTGCGGGTTGTCGCGAATGGTGGCGGCGATCTCCTCGCCGAAGATGTCCTCGTAGCAGATGTCGGCCATCACCGGCTGGTTGCGCACGAGGAACGGCTTCTGCACCGGCGCGCCGCGCGCGAAATCGCCGAGCGGCATCTTCATCAGGTTCACGAACCAGCGGAAGCCCCACGGGATGAACTCGCCGAAGGGCACGAGGTGGTGCTTGTCGTAGTGGTAGATGTCGCGCGAATTCGGCGTCACGCCGTACAGGCTGTTCGTGTAGTCGACGTAGCGGCCGTCGTCGGTCACCGACGCGCCGACCGCGCCGAACAGCACCGATGTGCCGGTGCCGTCGCTGAACTTGCGCACCGCGTGCGCGAACGGCTCGGGCAGTTCCTGGATCATCACCGCGATCGCGGTTTCCGGCGTGACGATCAGGTCGGCCGGCTTCTCGGTGATCATCTGCTGGTACATCTTGATCGCCGCGTCGATGCCTTCCTGCTCGAACTTGATGTCCTGCTTCACGTTGCCCTGCAGCAGCCGGACGTCGAGCGGCGCGTTCGCGGGCACGGTCCACGTCGCCTGCGACAGCGCGATGCCGGCGATCACCAGCGCGAGCGCGACGCCGGCCGGCGCCGCGATCCGCACGGGGCGCTTGCCGCCGTCGCCCGCTTCCCGCGCGGGCGACGGGCGCGCGGCGGCCAGCGCCTGCACGACCAGCGCGGCGAACAGCGCGAGCACCCAGCCGATGCCGTACACGCCGACGATCGCCGCGAAGCCCGCGAACGGGCCGTCGACCTGCGGATAGCCGCTCGCGAGCCACGGAAAGCCGGTAAACAGCGTGCCGCGCAGCCATTCGCCGAGCGCCCAGGCGCTCGCGAACGCGAATGCGCCGTGCCAGGTCGGCGCGAACGGCCGCGGGTCGGGGGTGCGGCGGTGCCACGCATGGCCCGCGCAGAACGACCACAGCCCGGCCGAGAATGCCGGGAACAGCGACAGGTAGAGCGAGAACAGCACCAGCGCGCCGCCGGCGAGCGGCGCGGCCATCTCGCCGTACACGTGCATGCTGATGTAGAGCCACCAGATGCCGCTGATGAAGTTGCCGAAGCCGAACGCGCCGCCCGTCAGCGCCGCGCCCCGCCAGCTTGCGGTGCGCGTGAGCTGCGCGAAAAACCAGACGAATACGGCGAGCTGCAGCCAGCCGCCGTGCGGCGTCGGCGCGAACGTCAGGGTGTTGGCCGCGCCGGCGAGCAGCGCGGCGGGGTAGTGCCAGCGCGGCAGCGTGCGGCCGGGCGCCGGCGCGAGGAGGCCGCCTGCCGGGCGGGACGGGATCGGATCGTCCATGCGAAGCGAAAGTGGCGAAGCGGTGGTTGAAAGTGACGCCGCGCGGCGGTCAGTCCTCGTGCGACGTCTCGGCGCGGCGGCTGGCGAGCGGATTGCGGCGCACCAGCAGCACGTGCACCTGGCGCGCGTCGCCGCGCTGGATCTCGAACACGAGGTTGCCGAGCTGCACCTTCTCGCCGCGATGCGGAACGCGCCCGAAATGGTGCGTGATCAGGCCGCCGATGGTGTCGACTTCGTCGTCGGGGAAATCGGTGCCGAACGCGTCGTTGAACTGCTCGATTTCGGTCAGCGCGCGCACGCGGTAGCGGCCGTCTGGAGCGGCGATGATGTTGCCGGCTTCCTCGTCGAAGTCGTATTCGTCCTCGATGTCGCCGACGATCTGCTCGAGCACGTCCTCGATCGTGATCAGGCCCGCCACGCCGCCGTATTCGTCGACGACGATCGCCAGGTGGTTGCGGTTGACCCGGAAGTCGTGCAGCAGCACGTTCAGGCGCTTCGATTCCGGAATGAACACGGCGGGGCGCAGCATCCCGCGCACGTCGAATTCCTCTTCCGCGTAGAAGCGCAGCAGGTCCTTCGCGAGCAGCACGCCGATCACGTTGTCGCGGTTTTCCTCGTAGACGGGGTAGCGCGAGTGCGCCTTCTCGAGCACGAACGGGATGAAATCCTCGGGCTTGTCGGCGATGTTGATCGCGTCCATCTGCGCGCGCGGCACCATGATGTCGCGGGCGCACAGGTCGGACACCTGGAACACGCCTTCGATCATCGACAGCGAATCGGCGTCGATCAGGTTGCGTTCGTGGGCGTCCTGGAGGATTTCGAGCAGCTCGCCGCGGGATTCTGGCTCGGGCGAGATGAGGTCGGTCAGGCGCTCGAGCAGCGAGCGCTTTTCATGCGGTTTGTCGTTGGACTTTCGACTGGGATACGAATCGTTCATGGTGGGGCGCCCTGCTCATGTCGGGGCGCGCTGTCACGGAATTGGCAAGGATACACCAAGGGCATGGCGCGGCCGTGTCACCCTGGCCATGTGGCCAGGGCGGACAGCCGTGCGGGCCCCGCTCGGGGACGGACCGGCTTGGCGCCGCGCCGTCCCTTGGTTTCCATCCTATCTCAGAAAAGCGCGGCGAGGCAGCGGCGTGCAAAATCCGGGGCGGGCAGCCGGTCGCTGCGACGATTGGCCGCCGGGCGCGGGCGCGCCGGCACGGCCTTCAGAACCGCATGCCGGCCGAACAGCCGCCGGCGGCGATCCCGTTCGCTGCGGCGCCGCCGCAGCCGAGCACGCCGCAGGCGGACAACGACAGGGCCGCGGCAACGATCAGTACGGCGGCTTTGAAACGTGGCGGGCCCGGCAGTTTCATGGCGGCCTCCTTCGAAGGTGAACAGGGTGGCGGGCCGGCGGGCGGTGCCGTGCCGTGCCGGCAAGCCGGCCGGACGGCCGCGCGGCGTTACCGGCAGCGCGCGAGCAGCCCTTCCAGCGCGCGGTCGGGAATGCCGCTCGCGCGCAGCGCGTCGACGGTCCGGCTCACGTAGTCGAGCGTCGTGCCGTAGCGGCCGGCCGCGCAGCCGAACACTTCCTTCACGACGGGATCCGGCAGCTTGCCGGTGTAAGTCGGCGCGTCGCGGCGCATCACGAACGCGAGCGCCTGCACACGTTCGCCGTTCTCGAGCGAGCACGGCAGCCATGCGGGCCGGTACGAGCCCATCGGCATCTCGCGTTTCCAGAGCGTTTCGAGGTGCGGCTGCGCGGTCGCGCCGGCGAGCCGGAACGCGATGCCGCCGCACGAGCCGCCGCGGTCGAGCGCCAGCACGAGGCCCGGGCGCTCGGGCGTGCCGCGGTTCACGCGCGACCACAGGTACAGGCCGCGGTGGTAGCCGTGCACCTTGCCGCGCAGCGCGTCGACGGTCGGCAGGCCGGGGTTCCAGATCAGCGACCCATAGCCGAACAGCCACAGATCGCGCTGCCCGTCCCAGTCGCGCATCGTGTGCGCGAGCGACGCCGCCAGCTCGTCTTCCGTCAGCAGCCGTCCCTCGCCGATCGACGGCGGGTACGCGGGCGGGAGCGGGGCGGCGTTGCGCATCGGTGACGGCCCGGCTTACCGGTACGGGTTCGGGAAGCCCAGTTTGGCGAGGATGTCGATTTCGAGCGCTTCCATCTCGGCCGCGTCCTCGTCGCTCGTTTCGTGGTCGTAGCCCTGCGCGTGCAGCGCGCCGTGCACGAGCAGGTGCGCATAGTGGGCGACGAGCGGCTTGCCCTGTTCGTGCGCTTCCTTTTCGACGACCGGGCAGCACAGCACGAGGTCGCCGATCACGGTGCCGTCCGGCGCGTCGTCGTACGCGAAGGTCAGCACGTTGGTCGGGTAGTCCTTGTGGCGGTAGCTGTCGTTCAGCGTGCGGCCTTCGTCTTCGCCGACGAAGCGCACGGTGAGCTGCGCGTCGGCGAACAGCGCGGGCGCGATCCATTCGGCGATCAGCTTGCGCTTCGGGAGCGCCTTGCGCGCGGCGCTGTCGAGCTCGTCGCCGTACTGGACGGCGAGGTCGAGCTCGGGCTCCCGGAGCGGTTCGCCGTCGACGCCGACGTCGCGCGGCGCGATCTCCGCGCCGACGTGCAGCGTCACGCTGTCGTAGTGCTCGGGCTGCAGCGCGAGCTTCGCGCGCATCGCCGGATCGGCGTGCTGCGCGACGATCGCGACGGCGGCGTCGCCTGAGCTGCCCGACAGGTCGAACATCAGGCTGCGGCCGTCGGCAAAGTCGATCCGCAGCCCCGTTGCATCGATGGACCTGACCTTGCCTTTCGCGTCGAACAGGGAAAGGCGGGGCGTTTCGAAGGTGGCCTTGTCGGCACGGGCGGACTTGCTGGAGCGGGACGATTTCATGACGCGTCAGGCAATTGGAACGCGATGAGCATACACCAAACGGCCGATCCCACCCGAATTCGGCCGTGCGCCGCGCGGCCGAAAAAAAGCCCGGCGTGCCGTCGGGCGGGCCGGGCCGGGCCGACGCGCGGGCGCGTCAGGCGTCCTTGTGCTGCGCGTGGAATTCGTCGTACGCCTCGACGATGCGCGCGACGAGCGGATGCCGGACCACGTCGGCGCTCGTGAAGCGCGTGAGCGCGATGCCGCGCACGCCGCCGAGCACCTGCTGCGCCTCGATCAGGCCGCTCTTCTGCGCGCGCGGCAGGTCGACCTGGCTCGTGTCGCCGGTGACGACCGCCTTCGAGCCGAAGCCGATCCGCGTGAGGAACATCTTCATCTGCTCGGGCGTGGTGTTCTGCGCCTCGTCGAGGATGATGAACGCGTGGTTCAGCGTGCGGCCGCGCATGTACGCGAGCGGCGCGATCTCGATCATCTGCCGCTCGAACATCTTCGCGGTCTTGTCGAAGCCGAGCAGGTCGTACAGCGCGTCGTACAGCGGCCGCAGGTACGGGTCGACCTTCTGTGCGAGGTCGCCCGGCAGGAAGCCGAGCCGCTCGCCGGCCTCGACGGCCGGGCGCGTCAGCACGATGCGCTTGACCTGGTCGCGCTCGAGCGCGTCGACCGCGCACGCGACCGCGAGATAGGTCTTGCCGGTGCCGGCCGGGCCGATGCCGAACGTGATGTCGTGCGACAGGATCTGCTTCAGGTATTCGCGCTGCGCGGGCGTGCGGCCGCGCAGGTCGGCGCGTCGCGTGTAGAGCTTCGGCGCGGGCTCCTCGAGCTCCTCGTCGTCGATGCGCATCACCGGCTCGTCGAACGGGTGGTCGGGGTCGCCGCGGAACCGCACGTCGAGCGTGTCCTCGACGCGGCCGTTGCCGCCCGTGTGGCGCACTTCGACGAGCGCGAGCTGAATGTCGTCGACCGACAGCGGATCGCGCGCGCGGTTGTAGAAGTTTTCGAGCGCGGTGAGCGCGAGCTTCGCGCCGCGCCCGCGGATCGCGATCCGCGGGCCGCGCCGCTGCAGCGTGACGTCGAGCGCCTGTTCGATCTGCCGCAGGTTCTCGTCGAGCGGGCCGCAGAGATTCGCGAGGCGCGCGTTGTCGTCGCGCGGCGCGGTGAATTCCAGTGGTTGGGTGGTCTTCAAAGTGGCGTCGGGCTCCTGGTGGAACGTCAGTGCGTGGCCGTGCTCGCATCGTCGTGCGCGAGCACCAGCTCGCCGCGCAGCGAGTGCGGATACGCGTGATTGATCCTCACGTCGATCATCTGGCCGATCAGGCGCGGGTGCGATGCGAGCGGCGCCGGGAAATTCACGACCCGGTTGTTCTCGGTGCGGCCTGCGAGTTCGTTCGGGTCCTTGCGCGACGGCCCCTCGACGAGGATGCGCTCGACCTTGCCGACCATCGACTGGCTGATGCGTGCGACGTTCTCCTCGATGGTCGCCTGCAGATGTTGCAGGCGTTTGAGCTTGACCTCGCGCGGCGTGTCGTCGTGCAGGTTCGCGGCCGGCGTGCCGGGGCGCGGGCTGTAGATGAACGAGAAGCTCGTGTCGTAGCTCATCTCGTGCACGAGCGCCATCATCTTGTCGAAATCGGCCTCGGTCTCGCCGGGGAAGCCGACGATCAGGTCGGTCGACAGCGACAGGTCGGGGCGGATCGCGCGCAGCTTGCGGATCACCGACTTGTACTCGAGCACCGTGTAGCCGCGCTTCATCGCCATCAGGATCCGGTCGGAGCCGTGCTGCACCGGCAGGTGCAGGTGGCTCACGAGCTTCGGCACCTTCGCGTACATGTCGATCAGGCGCTGCGTGAATTCCTTCGGGTGCGACGTCGTGTAGCGGATCCGCTCGATGCCGGGGATGTCGGCGACGTATTCGATCAGCGTCGCGAAATCGGCGATCTCGCTCGCGCCGGCCGTCAGCGCGCCGCGGTACGCGTTCACGTTCTGGCCGAGCAGCGTGACTTCGCGCACGCCCTGGTCGGCGAGGCCCGCGACCTCGGTCAGCACGTCGTCGAGCGGGCGCGACACTTCATCGCCGCGCGTGTACGGCACCACGCAGTAGCTGCAGTACTTCGAGCAGCCTTCCATGATCGACACGAACGCGCTCGGGCCCTCGACGCGCGCGGGCGGCAGGTGGTCGAACTTCTCGATCTCGGGGAACGTGATGTCGACCTGCGCGCGGCCGCTCGAGCGGCGCGCGTCGATCATCTGCGGCAGGCGGTGCAAGGTCTGCGGGCCGAACACGAGGTCGACGTACGGCGCGCGCGACACGATCGACGCGCCTTCCTGGCTCGCGACGCAGCCGCCGACGCCGATCAGCAGGTCGGGCTTCGCCTCCTTCAGCTCGCGCACGCGGCCGAGATCGGAGAACACCTTCTCCTGCGCCTTCTCGCGCACCGAGCAGGTGTTGAACAGGATGATGTCCGCGTCTTCCGGGGTGTCGGTCTTTTCGAGGCCTTCGGCGGCATTGAGCACGTCCACCATCTTGTCCGAGTCGTACTCGTTCATCTGGCAGCCGAAGGTCTTTACGTAAACTTTCTTGGTCATGGGGATTCGCCGTTCGCAGTGGTTGACCTGGGGGCGTCGTCAAGGGTGAATCGGGACGGCCGTCGTCCGTGCCCCGGGCGCGTCATGCACCGGGATGGGATGCGCGCGCGCACGCGGGAAATGCCGTCGGGAAAGCGTTCCATTATAGCTTTTCGCACCGCCCCGGGCGGCCGGCCGGTTGCGGCGGGGCGACGTCCGCGTGGCTGCGATCGGACCCCTTGGCGCCATGACCATCCTCCGGCCGCGAGGTGCTCAGCGGCACGCGTTCAGCAGGTCGTCGAGCGCCGCTTCCTCGCGCGCGAAGCGTTCGACGAGGAAATCGAGCAGCACGCGCACGCGCGGCGCCATGTAGCGCTTGCTCGGGTAGATCGCGTGCAGCGGCGCGCCCTGGTGCCGCCAGTCGGGCAGCAGGACCTTGAGCCGCCCGGCGCGCACGTCGTCGGCGACGTCCCAGATCGAGTTCAGCACGATCCCGTGGCCGCGCAGCGCCCACTCGCGGGCGAGGCCGCCGTCGTTGGTCTCGAATGCGGTGGCGAGCGGCACCGTGCAGGCCTGGGTGTCGTCGCCGCGCGTGAAGCGCCACGTGTTCATCGGCCCGGACGCCACCGTGATCACGTTGCACGTAAAGCGGGCCAGATCGTGCGGATCGCGCGGCACGCCGTGCCGTTCGACGAAGGACGGCGCCGCGCACGGCACGCGCCGGTCGTCGGCGAGCCGGCGCGCGATCAGCGCGCCGTCGGGCGGCGCGGCGAAGCGGATCGCGAGGTCGATCTCGTCCTGCCACAGGTTCACCGTCGAGTCGGATGCGGTCAGCGAGAACGTCACGTCCGGGTAGCGCGCGGTGAATTCGTCGAGCCAGTCGAGCAGCCGGCGGCGGCCGAAATCGGACGTCGACGACAGCCGCACCCGGCCGCCGACGACGTTGCGGCCCGCCTGCAGCAGTGCGTGCGCATCGTCGAGCGCCTGCAGCGCCTGCCGGCAGCCGGTCAGGTACAGGCGGCCCTCGTCGGTGAGCCGCAGCTGCCGGGTCGAACGGTCGAACAGCCGGGTCGCGACCGCCGCCTCGAGTTTCGCGAGGCGCGCGCTCGCGGCTGCCGGTGTCAGGTTCAGCTTGCGCCCCGCGGCCGTGAGGCTGCCCAGCTCGGCCGCCTCGACGAACAGCCGGATATCGCCCAGTTGGTCCATGCGAACTTTCAAATAGATTTTGAGAATGGTTCAAATGCTACGCCAATTATCAAATTCCTTTGGATTCAGGACAATGCGCACCTTCCGTTCCCGGAGATCACCATGCCCGTCCCGTTACTGGCGCTCGCCATCAGCGCCTTCGCCATCGGCACCACCGAATTCATCATCATGGGCCTGCTGCCCGACGTCGCGCGCGACCTCGCGGTGTCGCTGCCGTCCGCCGGCCTGCTCGTGACCGGCTATGCGCTCGGCGTCGCCGCGGGCGCGCCGCTGCTCGCGGTGCTGACGAGCCGCATGCCGCGCAAGGCCGCGCTGCAGCTGCTGATGGGCATCTTCATCGTCGGCAACCTGCTGTGCGCGACCGCGTCCGGCTACGCGATGCTGATGGTCGCGCGCGTCGTCACGTCGTTCGCGCATGGCTCGTTCTTCGGGATCGGCGCGGTGGTCGCCGCGTCGCTCGTGCCGGTCGACAAGCGCGCCAGCGCGATCGCGCTGATGTTCACCGGCCTCACGCTGTCGAACGTGCTCGGCGTGCCGTTCGGCACCTTCGTCGGGCAGCTGTTCGGCTGGCGCGCGTCGTTCTGGATCGTCGCCGCGCTCGGCGTCGCGTCGCTCGCGGGCGTGGCCGCGCTGGTGCCGAACCGCCACGACAGCGGGCCGGTCGGGCTCGGCCATGAGGTGCGCGTGCTGCGCGAGCCGCAGGTGTGGCTCGCGCTGCTGATGACCGTGCTCGGCTTCGGCGGCGTGTTCGTGGTGTTCACCTACATCGCGCCGATCCTCGAGAGCGTGTCGGGCTTCTCGCCGCGCGCGGTCGCGTTGATTCTCGTGCTGTTCGGCGCCGGCCTGACGATCGGCAACACGCTCGGCGGCAAGCTCGCCGACCGCGCGCTGATGCCGTCGCTGATGGCGATCCTCGTCGCGCTGATCGCGGTGATGGCTGTGTTCGCGAAGACGAGCCACCAGCCGGTCGCGGCCGCCGTCACCGTGTTCGTGTGGGGGATCGCGGCGTTCGCGACGGTGCCGCCGCTGCAGGCGCGCGTCGTCGAGAAGGCGGCGAGCGCGCCGCATCTCGCGTCGACCCTCAACATCGGCGCGTTCAACGTGGGCAATGCGGGCGGCGCGTGGCTCGGCGGCCTCGCGCTCGGCCACGGCGTCGCGCTCGATGCGCTGCCGTGGGTCGCGGCCGCGGTGACCGGCGCGGCGCTCGTCGTCACGTGGCTCGCGGCGCGGCTCGATGCGCGCGGCCCGGCGCGGCGTGCAACGCCGGCGGCGGCGCAATAGCGTGGGAACGGACCCTCGCGGAACGCATTCCTCCGCGATGCTGATAACGGTGTGAAGATAACTTCGTTTGCCCGTGGAAAGCCGGGTGATAGCGTCTCGGTACGCGCTTCGATCGATGCGCAAACCGATACCCATCCGGCTTACCCCATCATTCGCAGGGCCGCGCCGCGGCCCGGAGGCAACGCTATGTATTCACCCCTGGCGCTGGTGCGCGATGTGTCTTCCGTGGAGTCCGGCAATGCCGTCGATGTCCGGACGCAGGCGTCGCTCGACGTGCTCGAGCAGGTCGTCGGCGTCAATCTCGCGCGGCTGCGCGCCGAGCGGCAGCTGTCGCTCGATGCGCTCGCGCGGCTGTCCGGCGTGTCGCGCGCGATGCTCGCGCAGATCGAGTCGGCGCGCAGCGTGCCGTCGATCAAGGTGCTGTGCAAGATCGCCGCGGCGCTGAAGGTGTCCGTCGCGGCGTTCCTGCGGCGCCATGCGGTGAACGGCTTCGAGCATCTCGCGGCCGAGCGCGCGTCGCGCGTCGTCAGCTCGAACGGGCGCTTCTCGGCGCGCGCGCTGTATCCGGAAGGCGAGCCGGCCGCGGCCGAGTTCCACGAGCTGCGGATCGCGCCGCTGCATACCGAGCCGGGCGCGCGCCGCGCGCCGGGCACGACGGTCAACCTCGTGGTCAGCGAGGGCACGCTCGAGGTGAGCGTGCACGAGCGCCGCCAGCTGCTCGCAACCGGCGACGCGATCGTGTTCGACGCCGACCAGCCGTATAGCCTGCGCAACCCGGGCGACAGCGAGGCGCGCGCGTTTCGCGTGACGGTGAGCCCGGAGGTGCCGCCGCGCTGGCTCGTGCCGGATGCGGCGCGGGTGGCGGGCTAGGGGCGCTGTTTGGAGTCGCTGCCGTGCCAGTCCATTCGGACGATGTCGTTAGACGGCGTCCTCAGTAAGGTCTTATATGAAGTTCGCTGCGCCGCGCGTGCAGCTGTTGTATGCTTTGCCGGCCGGTTTTTCCGGCAATCAGTGCGTCTTCAGGGCGGGGCGGAATTCCCCACCGGCGGTAGGCTGGCGTAAGCCGGCGAGCCCGCGAGCGCCCGCGCAGCCTGCGCGGGGTCAGCAGATCTGGTCGAATGCCAGAGCCGACGGTCACAGTCCGGATGAGAGAAGATGTGCAGATAGTCATGTCCGTCAGGGCCGCTTCGCGCCGCGCGCGAGGCGGATCGTCGTTCTGTCTGTTTGCAATGCCCTGAAACGTTTTTCGCCCACATCGAATTGCGAGGAGCGTTTCACATGTCCTTTACTTCTGCCGTTTTGTCCCGTTCGTCGGCGCCCGCCGACGCCTTCGCCGATCTTCCGCTGCTCGATTCCGAACCGGTGCCGCCGCGCATCGCCGCCGCGCTCGACGCGTTGCGCGCGGGCCGCGCGGTCGTGCTGCAGGACGATCACGACCGCGAGAACGAAGCCGACCTGATCGTCGCCGCCGAGCGCATCACGCCCGAGACGATGGCGCTGCTGATCCGCGAGTGCAGCGGCATCGTCTGCCTGTGCCTGACCGACGACAAGGTGCGCGCGCTCGAGCTGCCGCCGATGGTGCAGGCCAACGAAAGCCGCAACGGCACCGCGTTCACGGTGTCGATCGAGGCGCGCGAAGGCGTGCATACGGGCGTGTCGGCAGCCGACCGCGTGACGACGATCCGCGCGGCGATCGCCGACGATGCGGTGCCGCACGACATCGTCCGCCCGGGCCACGTGTTCCCGCTGCGCGCGCAGCCGGGCGGCGTGCTCGCGCGCCGCGGCCACACCGAAGGCACGGTCGACCTCGCGATTCTCGCGGGGCTGAAGCCGGCCGGCGTGCTGTGCGAGCTGATGAATCCGGACGGCACGATGACGCGCGGCGACGATGTCGCGCGTTTCGCGACGCTGCACGGCCTGCCGATGCTGACGATCGCGGAGCTGGTCGAGTTTCGCGAGGCGCTCGCGGCCGCGCGCGAAGGCTGCCTCAGCGAAGCGTGATCGAACGGCCGGATCTGGACGTTCGGCGATATGCGCGGTGTCGTTCGTTGCCTAGGATGCTCGTCCGTGCAGGCGGTTGCCTGCACGGACGAGTCCCTCTGCACGGAAACGTCAGGGGTCATGGCAACGAATCAAAAGAGGTAGAACATCATGCGTGAAGTCAACGCCGCAGAACGCCGGCACGTGAGCGGAGGGGCCGCCGGCGCAGGTTTCGAATTGCCGTCCGGCGCTAATGGGTGCATCGATCTTCGGCCGACGGTACCTTACCGGCCGGGCATCGGGAGCCTCGTGACCTGGATCGCCAGCCTGTTCGGCGGTTCGAAGCCGACGGTTCCAGTCAAGCCGGTTTATCGAATCTGAAGCATCCCGGGGCGGTGGAAGGCACGCCCCCAGTGGCATAACTGACAACCGCCTCCCGCGCGGCGCCATCGTGCGCCGCGCTCGCATCGCCGCGAATGACAAAAGCGGCGCACCCGCTTCCGCGGCCGGGGCATGCGCCGGAATTGCGGCTACACGTCGCCGAATTCGCCGCGCGCGAAGGCTGCTTGGCCGAAGCGTCACGCGCGCTCGCGATTCACCGTGCGTGACGGCAAATCTGGACATTCGTCGATGGCCGGCGCACAGGCCGCTACCTATACTCGGTTGCGCTTGACGGCATCCCGGCCGGTCGATCCGGTCCCGGTGGTGCCGTGCTCGCGCAAGCGCTCGCGGCAATCGAGCCCGAGTCACGTTCATCACACAACAGAGGTAGCACGCATGCGTGAAGTCAATGCAGCAGAAATCACTCGCGTCAGCGGCGGAATCGTGCCGTTCGTCGTGATCGAAAAGGGCCGGGACGCAGACGGCAACCCGATCCTCGAAACCATCAGCATGCTTCCGGCGCCTCGCCCCGGCGGATATCCGCCGGGCGTCATCCCGCCGTCGTGGTGGCGTTGAGCGGTTCGTCGGAATAGCGGCGGCCTGTCGCTCGACGGCCGCCGTTTCACATTACGACTGCACGTCGCCGAACTCGCCGCGCATCCCGGCGGCGACGAGCGACGGCAGCTCGTCCATCCTGCGCATGATCCGCGTGATGCCCATCGCGCGCAGCGCGTCCGCGTAATTGTCGGGGATGTGGCTCGCGCCGACGAACGCGATCGTCTTCATGCCGGCCGCCCGCGCGGCGTTCAGGCCCGACACGCTGTCCTCGACGACGACGCAGCGCGCCGGTGCAACGCCGAGCGTGCTCGCCGCATGCAGGTAGACGTCGGGGTAGGGCTTCGGCCGCGCGACCTGCTCGGCGCTGAACACGCGGTCGCCGAAGATTTCGGTGAGCGCCGCGCGCTTCAGCGAGTTGCGCACGCGCGCGAGGCGGCTGTTCGACACGACCGCCGCAGGCAGGCCGACCTGCAGCAGCGCGTCGCGCACGCCGGTGATCGGCGCGAGCGATTGCGCGAGCCCCGCCTCGATGTTGTGCTCGATGGTCTCGATGAAGTTGCCGGGCATCGTGATGCCGTAGCGCGTTTCGAGGCCGGCGAGGAAGCGCGATGTCTGCTGGCCGAACGCGGTTTTCGCGGCGGCCTCGAAATCGATGTGCGGGAATGTGGCGGACAGCGTTTCGAGGAGGACGCGGTCGGCGATGACTTCGCTGTCGACGAGTACGCCGTCGCAGTCGCAGATGAGGTGATCGAGCATGGCGGTGAAGAAGCGGGGCGTCGGCGACGCCGGTCTGCCGCCATGATACGTGCTTTCATGCGCGTGCTGCCAATGCAGCCGCGCCGCACGGAGCCCATCAGCCCATCAGCCCATCAGCACCTGCGGCGTCAGCTTGAGCATCACCACGCCGGCGATGATCGTCACGACGCCGATCCACTGGAGCGCGCTCGGCCGCTCGCCGCGCACGAAGAAGCCGAGCAGCGCGGTGACGCCGCTCGCGAGCGAGCTGAGGACGGTGACGATCGCCACGTGCCCGGTGGTTGCGCCGTAGGCGAGCGTGAAGAAGCCGAGCAGGCTGAACAGGCTGATCGACATGATCAGCGCGACGATCGAGCGCGGCGGCGCGGCCAGGTTGCGCCGCTTCGCGAGCGTCGTGAACAGGATGACGACGGCGGTCAGGTAGTAGATCCACAGCGCGCTGACGACGCCGAGGCTCTTGACCGCGAAGGCACCCTGCAGCCAGAACCCGAGCCCGAACATCAGCGCGGACAGCAGCGCGAAGCCGATCGACGTCGCCGATTCGGGGCGCCCGTCCGACGATCGCGAGATGCTCGCGAGGCAGGCGCCGACGATGCAGAGCGCGAGCCCGCCGATCGTGAGCGGCGTGATCGACTGGCCGGACGCCAGCGACAGCAGCGTGGTCACCGCGCCATAGAGCGACACGATCGGCGCGACCACCGACGCCTTGCCGATTGCGAGCGCCTTGAGCAGCGCGGCCATCGCGGCCAGGTTGCAGACGGCGGCGAGAATGCCGAGCGCGAAGCCGGTGTCGAGCGCGGTGATCTGCAGCGACGCGGGCCGCAGCACGAGCACTGCGCTCAGGATCAGGAAGCCGAGCGTCTGGCTGTAGAACAGCGACTTCGTGACGCCGACGCGCCGCGCCGCATTCCCCGCCAGGAAATCCGTGCTGCCCCAGCAGAGCGCCGATATCAAGCCCATCAGAATTGCCATGTCATTCCCTCGTCTCCGTGTGTTGTTACGGCGGGTCAGCCGACGCTGACCTGAACGTCCTGCGCGAGTGCGTGCGCGTGCTGCATGGCTTCGTCGCAGCTGCGGCCGTGCGCGAGCACGTAGCCGATCACCGAGCCGAAATTGCGGGAGGCCGACGTCGACTCGAGCGGCAGCCGCCTGAACCCGCTCGCGATGTAGTGGGCGTGACGCGGTTCGAACGAGATGGCGTCGATGCGCCCGCGCGCCGGGCTGAACACGAACGCGTCCGCGACGAAGTCGTAGCGCTCGCCGTCGCGGGCCTCGATCGGCCGATCGATTCCGCAGACGAAATCTATCAGATGCGCGACCATGTCGACGCCCGTCGTCAGCGCGATCTGGCGCGCCGCGCGCGCGCCGGCGATGCGCAGGTTGATCTCGACCAGCACCGGGCCGTGCGGGGCCAGGATGAACTCGACGTTCAGCGCGCCGCCGCGCAGGCCGAGCGCGTCGACCCATTCGACGATCGTGGCGGCGAGGCTTTGCGCGTCGTCGTCCGGCAGGTCGGACGGATGCGAGATGCCGGTCATGCACAGGCTGTCGTGCGGGGACACGAAGATGCGGTTGATGCCGATCACGTGCCAGCGGCCCCCGTTGTGAATCAGCTCCGCGCCGTAGAAGCGGCCTTCGACGAACTCCTCGACGAGGAATGCCCGGTGCGGGGCGCCGAGCATCGACAGGTTGCCGCCGTCGCGGATGCGCGCGAGCGCGCGGCGATAGTCGGCTTCGTCGGCGCACAGGCTGACGCCGTACGCGCCCGCGTCGCGCAGCGGCTTGACGACGCACGGAAAGCCGGTGTCCGGCCGCGGCGGGAGGCGATCCGCCGCGATCACCTGGTAGCGGGGCTGGCGATAGCCGCGCGCGCGCAGCACGTCGCGCGCGCGCTCCTTGCTGAATGCGTTGCGCAGACCGTCGATCGATGCGTGCGGCAGGCCGAGCGCGGCGGCGATCTCGGCGGCCGGGATCATCATGTCGTCGTAGCAGCCGAGCACCGCGCCGATCTCCAGCCGGTGCGTCGCGATGGTGTCGAGCACGGCACGCGAATCGAGCGTGTCGACATGGTGGATCGCGTCGAATGCGCCCGGATCGAGGTCGTCGTACAGCTGCTTGTTCATCGCCGGCATGGACGTGAACAGCACCGGCGAATAGCCGAGCCGGCGGATGTAGTCGATGCCGGCGCATTCGATCGGCCTGGCTTCGATGAACGCGAAGATCTTCATGAGGGTTCCTCGGTCGATTGCGCCGGCCTTCCCGGTGACGCGTGCAAAGGCCGGCGGCGCGGATCAGGAGATGAAGTTGAAATAGCCCGACTCGGAGAAGTCCTTGCCGGCCTGCTTGAAGCGCTGGGTGGGGAACGGGTAGTCGCACGACAGGTACTTGCGGGCGAAGAACAGCGCGGAATGATCGGACAGGCCGAGCCGGTCGAGCCGCGCGCTGACGTCGTCCCGCGACGCGGGCGCCAGGCTGGCGATGTGGTCGATGATGATGTTCTTCACGCCGCTGCCGTCCGGCATCCGGATCTTCGGCCGGTCGACGATGTAGTCGGGCAGCACGTCGCGGAACGCCTCGCGCAGGATGAACTTCTCGACGCCGTCGCGCAGCTTGTACGAGAAGTCGAGGCTCAGCACGTAGTCGATCAGCTCGGCGTCCATGAACGGCACGCGCGCCTCGACCGTGTGGCGCATGCTGGCGCGATCCACGCGCTGCAGGTCGGTGCGGTGCAGGTTGTTCAGCCGGTACAGCGACAGCGCCGCGGGTTCCGCGTGGGTCTTGAACAGGTCGTAGCCGCCGAAGATCTCGTCGCTGCCCTCGCCGCACAGCGACACCTTGAACCCGAGCTTGTTGGCGATGTAGTAGCCGAAGTGCGCGATCGTCGAGTCGATCGCGTCGATCTTCTCGAAGAACTCGCCGTAGTACACCGCGTCGTCGATGCCCTTCAGCAGGTCCTGTTCCGTGAACGTGTAGATCACGTGGCGGATCCCGTATTCCGCGCAGTAGCGCTGCGCGATCGCGATGTCGTTGGAGCCGGGCAGGCCGAACGAGATCGCGGTGACGTCGGGATGGAAGCGATTCGCGAGCTGCAGGACGATCGCGCTGTCGATGCCGCCGCTGAACATCACGCAGACCGGCAGGTCGGTGTCGACGCGGCGCTGCACCGATCGTTCGAGCAGCGTGCGCACGCGCGCCGTCGCGACTTCGAGGCTGTCGGTGCTCGCCGGGTGCGACGCGTCGTAGGACACGTATCGATGGATGTCGTGCCCGTCGAACAGCGTGCCGGGCTCGAGCGTCTCGATCGGCGCGCCGACGTGGGTCAGCGCCTTGATTTCCGACGCGACGTGCCAGACCCCGTCGCGCAGCGCATAGTAGAGCGGCTTGATGCCGACGTGGTCGCGCCCGATCAGGAACGTGCCGTTCCGGTTGTCGAACAGCACGAAGCTGAACATCCCGTCGAGCTTCGTGACGAACGACGGGCCGTATTCGAGGTACGCGCGCAGCACGACCTCCGCGTCGCCCGCCTGGCCGAAACGATGGCCGAGCCGCGCGAGTTCGTCGCGCAGCGTCTTGTAGTTGTAGATCTGCCCGTTGAGCACCACGTGGAGGTCGCGCTCGTGATCCGATACGGGCTGCCGCGCGTAGTCGCGATCGACGATCGCGAGCCGGTTCGTCGCCAGCGCGAACCGGTCGCCGACCAGGTTCTCGTTGAAGCGCGATGCGTCGCCGCGATGCGCGATCCTGGTCATCATCGTGTCGAGCGAGGCCTGAAGCCCGGCGACCGAAACGTGCTGCGTGCTGAAGATAGCTCCGATTCCGCACATGCTGGGATGTCTCCGATAAGGGATGAGGTCGTGCCCGCCGCGCGTTCAGGCGCGCTCTGCCGCGAGGTCCGGGGAAAACAGCTCGCTCAGGTCCGCGCCGAGCGAGCCGATGTCGGCGAAGTACTCGGGGTAGGTCTGTCCGACATGGAACGGCTCCTTGATCAGCACCGGGTGCTCGCAATGCAGGCCGATCGTGGTGAGCGCCATGATGAGCCCGTGATCGTAGTGGCCGTCGACCACCACGCCGCCGCGATAGCCGCGCGGATTGCCGTGGATGATCAGCCGGTCGAGCGTTTCCTCGGAGCGCACGCCGAGCTTGTCGAGTTCGCGCCGGAAATCGGAGATCCGGTCCGATTCCTTGTAGCGGATGTGCTCGATGTTGTAGAACGTGCTGGTGCCTTCCGCGAAGGCCGCGCGCGCGGCGAGCGCGGGGACGGCGTCGGGTGCGAGCGAGCCGTCGAAATCCTGCGCGCGGATCGCGCCGCCGCCGCGGATGTGGATGCGATCGTCGGGCAGATACTCGATCCGCGTGCCGGTGTCGGTCAGGTAGCGGATCACGGCGCCGCTGCCGAGTTCTTCCTCGAAGAAGCCCGCGAGGATCACGTCCGACGCGAGCGACCCGCACAGCGCGAGAATGGCCGCGGTGCTGGCCGGGTCCGCGCCGACGGTGAATTCGGATGGCGTGAAGTGCTGCCGGCCGCTGACGTTGAAGGTGCGGAAGCGGTCGTCGAACTCGACCTTGACCCCGGCATGCGCGAGGTTGTTGATCGTCGTATGCACCATCGACGGCGCCGTGATCCGGTCGACCACCTCGATCTCGAGGTCGCGGTCGCTGATCGCGCCGAGGTAGAGGAGGCCGCTCAGGAATTGCGAACTCTTGTGGCACGACACCTCGGTGCGCGGGCCGAGCTTGCGCGTGGAGCGGATGCTGATCGGCAGGCGCGCCTCGGGCCCGACCGCGTCGCACTCGACGCCGAGCTTGCGCAGCGCGTCGACCATCTCGGCCTGCGCGCGCACGCCGAGCGAGTAGCGGTACTGGGTCACGAATTCCGTGTCCGGCAGATAGCCCGCGACGCCCATCAGCAGGCGCAGCACGACGCCGGAATTGCCCGGGTCGAAGACGATGCGCCGGTCGATGCGGCCGACGTCGACGCCTTTCACGACGGTCTTGTCGCCGTCGTGCGAGAACGACGCGCCGAGGCGCTCGCAGTTCTGCTTCATCGCATTCGCGTTGAAGCCGGTGGCCGCGTTGCGGATCGTGCTGATGCCGGGCGTGAGGGACGCGGTCAGGAGCGAGCGGGTCGACGAACTTTTCGAGGACGGCAGGCGGATCGTTCCGGTCAGCGTGGACGTGTTCTTGACCTCGACGAAGGACGGCTGGCGTGGTTGGCTGCTGGTCATGGTATCTCCGGGAGTCGTCGCGGGCGCTCAGGCGAGTTCGGCGCCGAGCGCGCGCAGGGTTTCGATGAAGCGGGGGAACCCGTCGTCCAGCTTGTCGGTGTCGTGCACGACCGACTTCCGCTGGGCGCCGAGTGACGCGATGATGTTCGCGGCGCAGATCCGGTGATCCCGGTAGCTGCGCAGTTCGATGCCGCCTTGCAACGGCTGCCCGCCGCCCGCGATCTCGATCCTGTCGAATTTGCCGAGGTCGTTGAAGAGCAGCGAACTGCGTCCGCCCATCGCGCGGATGTTCTCGTTGATGACGAACGCGCGCTGGCATTTGTGGTTGTTGATGCCGTCGACGCCGCCGAAGCGCAGCGGCGCGCCGAGATTCGACGCGGCCGCGATGATGTTGGCCGCGGCCGACGGCAGTTCGTGCAGCGACAGCTCGACCGGGCACGGCGGCGTGCCGGGGATGCGCTCGATCGTCAGCGCATGGCGCGCGTCGTCGCCGGCAAGCCGCACGCCGAGGGCCTCGTAGGTGCCGAACAGCGTCGCTTCGTTCAGCGTGCCGCCCGAGCGATAGTCGGCGATCGTCACGCGGCTGCGCCCGGGCAGGCTCAGGACCGCCGACGCGATATAGCTGATCGACGTGAAGTCGGTCGGGATCGCGATCACGATGTCGCCGGCGCGATAGGGGCCGGCCTTGAAGCCGTCGGCGGTGCGTTCGACGGCGGACGACAGCCGGGCCATCGCCTTGATGCTCATGTCGATATAGCCTTCCTGCGGAATGTCGTCGCGCACGCGCAGCGTCGGGTCGGCGGCGAACGGGGCCACGAACAGCGCAAACGACACGAACTGCGTGCTCTTCTCGGTGGAAAGCGGAATGCGCTCCGCGTGGCGGCGCTTCGTGATCGTGACGAGGTTGTCCCGCGCGCGTCGCGCGTCCACGCCGAGGTGCGAGAAGTAGCCGTCGTCGAACAGGCTGTCGCGGGCGAACAGCGAGTCGTTGCACCGGATTCGCACCGGTCCGTTCGTGAGCGAAGCGAGCGCCGTGCACATCCGGAACAGCATGCCGGAGCCGGCCGCTTCGACCAGGTCGGGCGTCTCGACGTCGCGGCCGACGCCGCGCAGCGTCAGCGCGGTGTCGCATCGCTCGACGACGCTCAGGCCGAATTGCTGCAGCGCGGCCAGCTGCCGCTCGGTCTCGGTGCACCACGACACGTTCTCGAGCCGCGTCGTGCCGCTGTTCAGCAGCGCCAGCAGCAGCGCGCGCTGCACGTGCGGCTTGGAGGCGGGAAGCGTCACCGAGCCGTCGAGCGCATGGCTCGGATACACGGTTGCCTTGCTCATGATGGACCTCGGCTCGGGTTCAGTCGCTGATGATCGCTGTCGCGGTAATTTCGACGTAGTGGCGCGGCTCGACGAGCGATTTGACCGCCACCGTCGTGTTCACCGGGCGGATCGCGTGGAAGTGCTTGTGGAACGCGTGGCAGTAGTCGTCGAAGTGCGCGAAGTCGGTGAGGTGGGTGACGGTGCTGACCACGTCGCTCAGTTCCGCGCCGAGCTCGTTCAGGTATTTCTCGATCTTGGTGATGATGAAATCGGTCTGTGCATAGGCATCGTCGCCGATGACCCGCACGACGCCGTCGGACGCGACGCAGCCGGCAATGAAAACATGATTGCCGACACGCTTGCCGCGCGCATAGCCCATTTGATTTTCCCAATAGGACGGGCTGAGAACGGTCTGGCGCGATTCATCTGCATGAATGGTGGACATGGTCTTCCTTTTGATGGCGGTGAGCGGGTTGGGATGCGCTTGAATTAATGGCTGGTGGGAATGATGGTCTGGTTTTCTGGATTTTAAACACCTCCATTTTTTGGTAGGTTGCGTTTATTTGAATTAGGTAAAAATAATCCCGCCTTCTCCGCAAATGGAAAAGGATTTCGGTTCGCGAGAAAACGCCGAATATTAGTTCGATATTCCGGTGCGATGCGAATGTCGGGTGAATTCCGAGCGGGCGCGCGCACGCCGGCCGGACGGCCGTCGGCGCGGCCGTTCAGGACGGCATGCGGGCCGGGAATGGCGCGTATTTTCGGTGCCGCAGCAGGCGCGGGCGATAGGCGCGGAACAGCGTGGGAGAACGACGAACAGGGACAAGCTGCACATCTGGCGCGACGGGTCTGATAATCATGGCAATCCTTCGGGTATGGCTTACCGGGTGATCATAGAGCGGGCTGAATCGATGCGACGCCGACTGACGGAGAGATCGACTGATCCGAGTTGCGTCAAATGACCGGGTAAATCATTTGCGGGCTCGGAGAAAGTCGAAATGAACGAATCGGTTGATTCAATTCAAGTGGTGATAGCATCGGTTCAGTTGTCGTGATTGGCAACTGGTAATTCTGCCGGGGTGGGCGATTTATTTTGACGGATTTCGGGTTTTCCCGATTTATTGGGGTCGTCTTCGTGAATTTCTTTAATCGCGGCGTGTTTATCGAAAATGGATAAAAAGGAAGTGGGGCGGAATGGGGGAATCAACGCGTGGTGTCGCCGTGATGCCATCCGGCGGACCGCCCCGGGCGATCCGCCGCGTCGGCCGCTGTCAGACCTCGACCACGCGCCCCGTCTGCCACGACGTCATCGCCGCTTCGGCCAGCTCGAGCGCGGCCAGCCCGTCGTCGATCGTCGTCCTCACCGGCGCGCCGTCGCGCAGCGCGTCGACGAAGTGCGCGATCTCGGCCGCGTACGCCTGCCGGTAGCGTTCGAGGAAGAACGGCTCCGGTACGTCCGTCGCGACGCCGCCCGCCGACCATGCGACCACCTCGGTCGGCCGCACGTTGCCGGCCTGCAGCATGCCCTTGCTGCCGAGCAGCTCGATGCGCTGGTCGTAGCCGTACGCGGCGCGCCGCGACGTGTTGATCTGGCAGATCAGCCCGCGCCGCGTGCGGATCGTGACCGCGGTCGAATCGATGTCGCCCGCGTCGCGCACGACCGGATCGGTCAGGCAGCTGCCGGTCGCGTGCAGCGTCTGCGCGTCGTCGCCGAGGAGCCAGCGGAACACGTCGAAATCGTGGATCAGCATGTCCTTGAAGATGCCGCCCGAGCTGCGCAGGTAGTCGAGCGGCGGCGCGCCGGGGTCGCGGCTCGTGACGATCAGCATTTCGGGCTCGCCGATCTCGCCGCGCTCGACGCGTGCCTTCAGCGCCGCGAAGGTTGGATCGAAGCGGCGCTGGAAGCCGATCATGCACGTGACGCCGTTGCGCCGCACCGCTTCCGCGCACGTGCGCGAGCGGTCGACGCCCAGGTCGATCGGCTTTTCGCAGAACACGGCCTTGCCGGCGTTCGCGGCGGCGACGATCAGGTCGGCGTGCGTATTCGTGCTGGAGGCGATGACGACCGCCTGCACGGCGGGGTCGCCGAGCGCGCGCGCGATGTCGGCGGCCTCGGCGCCGTGCGTTTGCGCAAGCGCCTGCGCGGCCGGCGCGTGCATGTCGACCACGTACTTGAGGCGCGCGCCCGGCTGGCGCGCCAGGTTCGCCGCATGGATCTTGCCGATGCGTCCCGCGCCGAACAATGCAAACTCGATCATTTCGTTTTCCTGTCGATTCCGTTTTTTGCAAATTTAACCGCGGCGCGCGATGCTTCGCAGATTCGCCGCGGCGCCTGATCGCATCTGACCATCAGAATGAGTGGTTGATGCCGATATTCACGCCGGTCTGCGAACGGCCCGGCAGCGGATTTGCGAGGTTGTCGTGGTTCGCTCCCGGGTTGTTGTTCGCGACCGAGAAATTCGATCCGCTCGCGTTGCGCACATGCGCGACGGTTGCATACAGCAGCGTGCGCTTCGACAAGCTGTACGCGGCGCCGAGCGCGAACATCGTCGCGTGGCCGGACGGATCGTGCGTCGCGTCGCCCGCGCCCGAGCCGACGTGCACGTAATAGGCGGCGCCGCCAAGCGCGAGTGCGGGCGTCACCCGGTATTGCGCGCCTGCCCAGTAGTGGTCGGCGTTGCGCGCGAGGCCGGCCGGCGTGTCGGGTGCGTTCAGGTGCGTATAGGCGGCCTGCAGCGTGAGCGCGTGCAGATAGAGGTTCGCGCCCGCGAAGAACTCGCGCGAACGGGTGAACACGTTGCTCATGCGCCCGTTCGCGTCGCGCAGTTCGTCGTACATCGCGCGCAGCATCAGCAGGTCGTTCTTGTACGTGACCTGGATGCCGTCGCTGCGGCCCGCCTCGTTCGCCGCGCCGAGATTGAACCCGCCGGCCTGGTTGCCGAGCGTGTATTGCGCATGCAGGCTGAAACCGTTCCACGACGGCGAGCGGTATTCGATGTTGTTGCTGGTGATCGGCACGTTGCGGCTGCGGACCAGCGCGGTCGACGAATACGCCTGCTGAAGGAGCGGGTCCATGTCCCACTGGTCGTTCGCAATGAACAGGTTGCGGCCGAGCGTCAGCGTGCCGTAGCGGTCGTTCTGCACGCCGACCAGCGCCTTGCGGCTGAACAGCCGGCCGTTGCTTTCGCCGGCCGTGCCCGACATCAGGTTGGTGCCCGATTCGAGATTGAAGATCACCTGGTAGCCGGCGCCGAGATCCTCGTGCCCGAGCAGCCCGAACCGGCTCGCGCCCCAGTCGCTGCTTTGCGCGCGCAGGCGCGACGCGGTCGTGCCGTTGCCGGCCTGAACCTGGCTCAGGTAGTCGAGCCCCGCGTCGGCGACGCCATACAGCGTCATCGAATGCTGCGCGCAGGCACTCGCACAACTGAGGATTCCTAATATGCTGATTCCTGCCGTCGTGATTCGTTTCATGTCGTCTCCAGACCTGTCGTCGTTTTTTATGAAGAAGCCTGCCGCGCGGCACGCGCGTCCTGGTGCGCGTCGTGTTGCGGGGCAGTTGCCGCGGCGGCGTGCGCCGCCGGAGGCGCGCCGATCGCCGGCCGGCGACGTCTGCCGGCCGTGCGGCGGGATAGCGGGTCAGCCGGCTGTCAGTTCGGCGCGCACGTAGTCCATGCTCGCGCGCAGCCGGTCCTCGATGTCCGCGGCTTCCGCGATTTCGCTCGCGAACGGTTCGAACGAGAACGCGCCGCGATAGCCGCGCGCGAGCAGTTCGCGCAGCTGCCGGAGGTTGCCGAGCCGGTCGGCGCTGCCGACCAGCACGCGATGGCCGTCGCGCATCCGGTCGACCGGCAGGTCGCCTTCCTCGACGCCGGAGATGTGCACGAGCCCCGTCAGATTCGGGAAGAAGATGTCCTCGCCCGCCAGGTGATGGTGGAACGTGTCGTGCACGAGCCGGAACACCGGCTCGCCCGCGGCGGCGTAGATGCCCTTCACAGCGTCCGACTTGCGGCGCAGCGCGCATTCCTCGAAGCCGAGCGGCTCGATGAAGCCGAGCAGGCCGCGTGACTCGAGGATCGGCTTGAGCGCCTTCAGCGCCTTCACCAGATCGGCGTGGCGCGCGTCCGCGCCGCGCGTGTCGCCGCGGCTGTTGGTCGGGCACAGCACCAGCGCGCGTGCGCCGCATCGGGCCGCGTAGTCGGCCAGCACGGTCGCCTCGTCGGCGCGCTCGCCGTTCCATTGTTCGAAGCGCTGCAGCGCGTTGATCGTCAGGATCGTCAGGCCGCCCGCGTCGGCCTTCTCGCGCACCGCGGCGGCCGGCGTGCCGTCGGTGATCTCGACGCCGTCGAGGTCGTTGCGGATCTCGATCGTGTCGACGCCGAGGCGCCGGCACAGCGCGACATACTGGTCGAGCGGCATGCGCGGCGCGCTCATCCGGTTCAGCGAAAAGTGGAAGGCTTGCGTCATCGTTCTGTCCTTTGGTGGGGGAGCGTGGTTCGAATCAGGTGCCGGCGGGCGCGCGATCGTTGGCCGGCGCGCCGGTTGCCGTCGCCGTCGCCGACGCCGACGAGGCGAGCGCGTGCCACGTATCGCGCAGCCATTGCGCGCACGCGACGTTGTTGTCGAAGATCGAGTAGCGCGCGCCACCGCCGTAGTCGGGAAACGGAATGAACTCGCAGCTGATCTGCTCGAGCAGCGTCGGCCGCGTATGCGCGCGCCACCGCAGCAGCGCGCGCAGCGCGTCTTTCCACGAGTCGAGCGGCGCGGCGCGCCATTCGCCGTGATACGCGCCCGGCGCGGGCGCGACGAACGGATACTGGATGCCGCGGCCGGGCCGGCCGTCCGGGCGGCGCATCCAGCGGTTCTCCGGATTGTTCGGGATCACGCTGCGCGCATGCGCATGCCGGACCCAGCCGCGCTCGATCCAGCCGGCATACACGGCCGCCGGCGACGCAGGGTCGAGCACGAGCCGGCCGCTTTCGACCGGCTCGCGCATGCCCGACACGTCGAGCTCGGCGCGATTGCCGATCTTGAACAGCAGGTGCGAATGATCGAGCGTGATCCGGAACGCCACGCCGGCCGCCTCGACCCGCTGCGCGACGCGCGCGATACGGGTGAAGTCCTCGCTCCACATGTCGACATGGACTTCGAGGCTCGGCAGGCAGCCGACCGGTTCGCCCCGTTCATACGCGCGCAGGTAGAAATCGGCGACTTCGTCGTCCGACAGCGGATGGCCGTCCGCGTGATGCGCGTACAGCTGGCAGTTGAGCACGGTGCTGCCGAAGCGCGCGCCGGCGTCGACGATCTCGGCGACATGCGCGTCGTCGCGGCCCGCGCGCCAGATGCCGCCGATCACGCGGATCGGCAGCGCGTGGCGGTCGACCAGCGCGAAATAGGGCGTGAGGTCCTCGTCTCGCGCCGGGTTCTTCTCGACGTAGTCGAATACGCCGGCGCCGGCGATCATCCGGAAGCGCTCGGCGGGTGCCGGCGGCGGCAAGCCGTCGTGCTCGAGCACGCCGTCGAGGTTCACGCCGATGAGAAGCGGTTCAGCCATCGTCTCCTGTCCGTTCTTGTCCTGGATGGCTGCCAAATGTACGGACGCGCGTCGCGGACTGCATGACAAACGGTGACGAAAAATCGCCAATGCGGCGGTCGATTTTCTTGCAGCGTCCGCTCGGCGCGCGGCCGGCGCGAACGGCGGCATGGCGCGGCGGGCCGCGCGCGCCGCGAAACTCAGGTCTGCAGGTAAGCGCTCGTTCTCAGGTTCGCGGAGCAGAACACGCGAAACTCGACCGGATCGTCCGGCGGCGGCTGCTCGACGACGCCGCACGCATGCAGCACGTGCTGCAGCGCGGAGATCGCCTGTCCTTCCGGATCCTGGTCGATCGCGATGTCCATCGTGCCGGCCTCGATGTACGTGCGATGCAGGTCGAGCATCTCGTGGCCGATCCAGACGACGCGGCCGGCCGCGCCGAAGCGGCGCAACGCCGCCTCGATGCCGGCCGAGCCGCCGCCGCTGTTGTAGATCCCGACCACGTCGTCGTGCGCCTGCAGCGCCTTGGTCACCGCGCGGTAGCAGCGGTCGTCCTGGTCGAGCGTCTCGACCGGCTCGCCGTCGCAGGCCAGGCCGGCGAACGC
The DNA here is from genome assembly GCA_001527685.1 of Burkholderia pyrrocinia. GTDB lineage: Bacteria > Pseudomonadota > Gammaproteobacteria > Burkholderiales > Burkholderiaceae > Burkholderia > Burkholderia pyrrocinia_D. The sequence continues at coordinate 190,666 of LOZU01000020.1, read as the reverse complement.
CTGCGTGAGCTGGTCCCGACAGCCGGCGATCCGGTCCGCATGCGCGCGGTAGCCCATCCGCCCGCCCAGCAGCATCACCCGGCCGGGCCGCGCCGCGAGGCGGCCGATGTAGTAGCCGGCGGTGCGGCCCGCGCGATAGTTGTCGATGCCCGAGAAATGCGCGCGCGCGATGCCGCCGATATCGGTGACCAGCGTGACGACGGCCTCGCCGCGCGCGATCGCGTTCGCCAGCGCATCGCGCACGCGGGGCGTGTCGCGGGCCGTGACGATCAGCGCCGCGCGCCGGTACGCGGGCCGGTCGATCAACTCGGCGATCCGGTTGTCGTCGCCGGCCGCGAGGATCGTCCGGTGCACGACCACGCGGCGGTCGAGCATCTGCAGCGAACGCTCGAGCGCCTGCTGCAGCCGCTTGAAGAACGGCGTGTCGGTGTCGGGCAGCAGCACGTCGATGTGGATCAGCCCGTGCCGCGTATCGGGCAGCTGCCGCGGCACGCCGAGCTGCCGGGCGGCCGCGACCACGCGCTCGCGCGCCTGCGCCGACACGCTGCCGCGTTCGTTCAGCACGCGATCGACGGTGGTCGTGCTGACGCCCGCGAGCGCCGCGATCTCGGTGAAGCGCGCGGTGCGCTTGCGCCAGCGGGGTCCGGTATCGGCTGCCATCGGGTCGTCTCCATCGTCGTTGACGCCATCGTGTGCGTGGCGCTGTCCTCCGGCACGCTAAAACGATGGCGAAATTTCGTCAACGTTTCCGTTGAGCGGGCCCGGTCCGTCGCCTAATTTTGCTTCCACACCGGCGCGCTCGCAGCGGGCGCTTCCGGCGCACAAGGAACCAAGGAGACAGGGGTGACCCAGACGAACGACCCGGCGCGCGATCACACGGCATCCGCGCGCCGTCAGGAATACCGAATGATCGGCGGCGCGGGCGAGCGCGCCCGCGCGGCAGGGCTCGTCAACGCCGAGTGGTACAAGTGCCCGGTGCCGCGGCCGGTGATGAAGCAGCTGATGCAGCGCGGCGACGCGCGCGCGATCCGCGACACGCTGATCTGGTATGCGGCGATCGCGATCAGCGGCCTCGTCGCCTGGCTTGCGTGGCGCGCGCACTCGGCGTGGGCCGTGCCGGCGTTCTTCGTGTACGGCACGCTCTACTGCAGCCCGGCCGATTCGCGCTGGCACGAGTGCGGGCACGGCACCGCGTTCCGCACGCGCTGGATGAACGACGTGCTGTACCAGGTCGCGTCGTTCCAGGTGTTCCGCCGCGCGACCGTGTGGCGCTGGAGCCATGCGCGCCATCACACCGATACGCTGGTGGTCGGGCGCGATCCGGAAATCGCGGCGCCGAAGCCGACCGACTGGCTCGGGCTCGCGCTGAACGTCGTCGCGCTGAAGCACGTCGCCGGCGAGCTGCGCAAGATGATCGCGAACGCTTGCACGGGCCGCCTCGACGACGAGGAGCGCACCTTCGTGCCCGAATCGGAATGGCCGAAAGTGGTGCGCGAGGTGCGCATCCACCTCGCGATCCACGCGGCCGTGATCGGCGCGTCCTGCTACTGGCACACGCTGCTGCCGCTGCTCTACATCGGGTTGCCGAGCCTGTACGGCGCGTGGCTGTACCTCTACTTCGGCCTCACGCAGCACGCGGGTATGCCCGAGAACGTGCTCGATCATCGCCGCAACTGCCGCACCGTGCGGATGAACCCGGTGTTCCGCTTCCTGTACTGGAACATGAACTACCACGTCGAGCACCACATGTTCCCGATGGTGCCGTTCCACGCGCTGCCGCGGCTGCACGACGTGGTGAAGGCCGACATGCCGCCGCCGTACCGCGGCACGCTGGCCGCCTACGCGGAGATCGTGCCCGCGCTGGTGCGGCAGACGCGCGACCCGTCCTACCAGATCGTGCGGCCCGTGCCGGGCGCGGTGCAGGCCTGACCGCATCGAATACCGCTCAACAAGGAGACACGAATCATGACGCAATGGATCGATACCGGCGAACTCGATGCGATCGACGACGAGGACGTGGCGCGCTTCGACCACGCGGGGCACACCTACGCGATCTACCGGGTCGACGGCCAGGTGTATGCGAGCGACGGCCTGTGCACGCACGAGCACGTGCATCTCGCCGACGGGCTCGTGATGGCGCACGTGATCGAGTGCCCGAAGCACAACGGACGCTTCGACATCCGCGACGGCCGGCCGCTGTCCGCGCCGGTCTGCGAGAAGCTGCGCACGTACCCGGCGAAGGTCGAGGGCGGGCGCATCCTGATCGAGGTCTGACGCGATGGCGAACGAGCGGGTGATGGCGATCGTCGGCGCGGGCCACGTCGGCGGCCGCGCGGCGCAGACGCTGCGCGACGCGGGGTGGGGCGGACGCATCGCGCTGATCGGCGCGGAGCCGCACCTGCCGTACGAGCGTCCGCCGCTGTCGAAGGGCGTGCTGACCGGCGAGCGCGCGGCGGCGCAATGCCGGCTGCGCGAGCCCGATGCGTGGCGCGCGGACGGCATCGAGCACGTCGTCGCGACCGTCGCGCGGATCGATCCGCAGGCGCGCGACGTGGTGTTGTCCGACGGCCGTGGCATCGGGTACGAAGCGCTGCTGCTCGCGACCGGCGGGCGTGCGCGCCGCCTCGCGATCCCGGGCGCGGATCTGGACGGCGTGGTCGCGCTGCGCACGCTCGACGATGCGGCGAGGCTCGGCGCGCGCCTCGTGCCCGATGCGCGGGTCGTGCTGGTCGGCGGCGGCTTCGTCGGCCTCGAGGTCGCGGCGTCGGCGTGCCGGCGCGGCTGCCGGGTGACCGTGCTCGAAGCCGCGCCGCGCGTGCTCGGCCGCGCGGTGCCGGAGGCGCTCGCCGCGCGCGTGCAGGCGCTGCATGTGCAGCATGGCGTGCGGATTTGCGTGAACCGGGCGCCGGTCGCGATCGCGCGAACGGCGGGTGGCGCGCTGGCCGTCACGCTCGACGACGGCAGCACGCTCGCGGCCGACACGGTCGTGGTCGGCATCGGCATCGAGCCTGCCGACGAGCTCGCGCGCGACGCGGGCCTCGCGGTCGCGCGCGGCATCGTCGTGAACGCGCGGCTCGAGACGTCGGCGCCGGGCATCTACGCGGCCGGCGACGTCGCGGTGTTTCCGAGCGCGTTGTCGGGGCGGCCGCTACGCCAGGAAACCTGGCACGGCGCCGAGACGCAGGCGCGCGTCGCCGCGCGCAACATGCTCGGCGCGGCCGAGCCGTATCGCGACCTGCCGTGGTTCTGGTCCGATCAGTACGACGGCCAGCTGCAGGTCGCCGGCGAGCCTGCGCTCGGCGCGCATGCGGTGGTGCGCCGGCTCGCCGACGACGACGCGATCCATTTCCACTTCGATGCGCCCGGACGGCTCGTCGCGGCGAGCGGCTTCGGCCGCGCGGCCGGCTTCGCGAAGGAGATGAAGCTCGCGCGGATGCTGGTCGAGCGAGGCGCGCCGGTGGCGCCCGCGGCGCTCGCCGATGCGGGCATGAAGCTGAAGACGCTGCTGTCGGCGTCGTATGGATGAAAAACAGCCCGCGGCCTTGCGGCGCGCGGGCTGTCGGGTATCGACGCGTGAAACGGTGGCGTAACGTGTGCGTCAGTGCGGCACGTGCAGCGACAGGTACAGCCCTGCCGCGAGCGAGCCGCCGAGCAGCGGGCCGATCACCGGAATCCACGCGTAGCGCCAGTCGCTGTCGCGCTTGCCGGGGATCGGCAGCAGCGCGTGCATGAGGCGCGGCGCGAGGTCGCGCGCCGGGCTCATCGCATAGCCGGTCGGGCCGCCGAGCGAGATGCCGATGCCGAGCACGAGCAGGCCGACCGGCAGCGCGTCGAGCGCACCGAGCCCGACCTGCGGCGATGCGAGGTACAGCACGCCGAGGATCAGCACGAACGTGCAGATCGCTTCGGTCAGCACGTTGTGGCGCACGCTGCGGATCGCCGGCGCGGTGCAGAACACCGCGAGCTTCAGGTCCGGATCGGCTTCCTTCGCGAAGTGCTGGCGATACGCGAGCCACACGAGCAGCGCGCCCGCCATCCCGCCGAGCATCTGCGCGAGGATGTAGCCGCCGACCTTCGACCACGCGAACTTGTGCGCGAGCGCGAGGCTGATCGTCACGATCGGGTTCAGGTGCGCGCCGCTGAACGACGCGGTCACGTAGACGGCGACGAAGACGGCCATCGCCCAGCCCCACACGATCACGATGAGGTCGGCGCCCTTGCCCTTGGTGTTGGCGAGCAGCACGTTGGCGACCGCGCCGTTGCCGAGCAGCACGAGGATCGCGGTGCCGATGAATTCTGCGAAATAAGGTGACATGTTGTCTCTCGTAGGTTGCGGCGGACTCGCGCATCGCGCGGCCCGCCTGCATTGTTGTATGGCGTGATTGCCGCGGACGGTTACTGGGTGTCGTCGGCCCACGCCTTCGCGGCGCGCACCGCACGCTGCCAGCCCGACATGCAGCGTTCGACCTGCTCCTTCTGCATCGACGGCGAGAAGCGGCGGTCGAGCTGCCACTGGCTGCGCAGTTCGTCGAGGTTCTTCCAGTAGCCGATCGCGAGGCCCGCGAGATAGGCCGCGCCGAGCGCGGTCGTCTCGGTGATCTGCGGACGCACCGCGTCGACGCCGAGCAGGTCCGCCTGGAACTGCATCAGCAGGTTGTTCGCGCTGGCGCCGCCGTCGACGCGCAACTCGCCGACGCTGATGCCCGAATCGGCTTCCATCGCCGCGAGCACGTCGAGCGACTGGTATGCGATCGAATCGAGCGCCGCGCGCGCGAGGTGCGCGGACGTCGTGCCGCGCGTGACGCCGAACAGCGAACCGCGCGCGCGGGCGTTCCAGTGCGGCGCGCCGAGGCCGGCGAACGCGGGCACGAGGTAGACGCCGTCGGTGTGCGGCACGCTTTCCGCGAGCGCTTCGATTTCCGCCGCGCTCTTGATGATGCCGACGCCGTCGCGCAGCCACTGCACGACCGCGCCCGCGATGAAGATGCTGCCTTCGAGCGCGTACTGCACGTCGTCGCCGATCTGCCAGGCGATCGTCGTGACGAGGTTGTTCTTCGACTCGATCGGCTGGTTGCCGGTGTTCATCATCAGGAAGCAGCCGGTGCCGTAGGTGTTCTTCACCATGCCCGACGTCGTGCACATCTGGCCGAAGAGGGCGGCCTGCTGGTCGCCGGCGATGCCCGCGAGCGGGATCTTCGACGCGAATACCGTGGTCTTCGTGTGGCCGTAGATCTCGGACGACGCCTTCACTTCCGGCAGCATGCTGCGCGGGATGTCGAGCAGCTCGAGCAGCTCGTTGTCCCACTGGCGCGTGTGGATGTTGAACAGCATCGTGCGCGATGCGTTCGTCACGTCGGTCACGTGCAGCTCGTGCTTCGTGAAGTTCCACACGAGCCAGCTGTCGACGGTGCCGAACGCGAGCTCGCCGCGCTGCGCCTTGTCACGCGCGCCGGGCACGTTGTCGAGGATCCAGCGGATCTTGGTCGCGGAGAAGTACGCGTCGATCGGCAGGCCCGTCTTCGCGCGCACCTTCGCCTCGAGGCCCTGCGCCTTCAGCGCGTCGCAGAAGTCGGCGGTGCGGCGGTCCTGCCAGACGATCGCGTTGTAGACGGGCTGGCCCGTCTCGCGATCCCAGACGATCGTCGTCTCGCGCTGGTTGGTGATGCCGATCGCGGCGATCGACGTGCCGTTCAGGCCCGTGCGGGTGACGGCCTCGGCGGCGACGCCGGCCTGCGTCGACCAGATTTCCTGCGGGTCGTGCTCGACCCAGCCGGGTTGCGGGTAGATCTGCTCGAATTCCTTCTGCGCAGTCGACACGATGTTGCCCTGGCGATCGAACAGCATCGCGCGGGAGCTCGTCGTGCCCTGGTCGAGCGCGAGAATGTACTGTTCCTGCATGTCTCTCATCTCCATCCGTAATTGGCTTAGTTGTGATGCGCGCCGCACGAAGGCGGCGCGTCTGGGTGAGTCGTGAATCGGTCAGGCGTGATGCACTTGCGCGGCGGCGAACCACGCGTCGAGCGCGGCCGTCACCGCGTCGAGCGTGCCCGGCGCGACGTGCAGGCCGAGCTTCGAGCGGCGCCACAGCACGTCCTGCGCGCGGGTCGCCCATTCGACGTCGCGCAGGTAGCGCAGTTCGGCTTCGTAGATGCCCGGCGCGATTTCCGCGCCGAGCTCGGCGAGCGACTTCGCGGTGCCGACCATGCGTTCGGCGCGCGTGCCGTACGCACGCGCATAGCGGCGTGCGAGCGCGGCGGGCAGCCACGGGTGACGCTTCGCGAACTGCCCGGCGAACACGTCGAATTTCGCATCGGCGATGTCGCCGCCCGGTAGCGGCGCACCGGCGGTCCACGTCGCGGCGTCGCTGCCGAGCGCGCGGCACAGCATGTCGCCGGCTTCTTCCGCGAGCTTGCGGAAGGTCGTGATCTTGCCGCCGAACACCGACAGCAGCGGCGCGCCCGCGCCGTCGTCCAGCTCGAGGCGGTAGTCGCGCGTGACGGCCGATGCGTTCGCCGCGTTCTCGTCCTCGAGCAGCGGGCGCACGCCCGAATAGGTCCAGTGCACGTCGGCCGGCGCGATCTTGCGCTTGAAGTAGCGGTTGATCGAGTCGCACAGGTACTGCGTCTCGTTGCCGTCGATCGCGACCTTGGCCGGATCGTTCGTGTATTCGACGTCGGTCGTGCCGATCAGCGTGAAATCGCGCTCGTACGGAATCGCGAAGATGATCCGCTTGTCCGGGTTCTGGAAGATGTACGCGTGATCGTGATCGAACAGGCGGCGCGTGATGATGTGGCTGCCCTTCACGAGCCGCACGCTGTGCTGCGCGCCGCGGCCGAGCGCGCCGTGCAGCACGTCGCCCACCCACGGGCCGGCCGCGTTCGCGATCGCGCGGGCGTGCACGACGCGGATCGAACCGTCCACGTGCTGCAGCCGCGCTTCCCATGCGTCGCCGTGCCGCTCGGCGGACACCAGCTTGGTGCGCGTGAGGATCTCGGCGCCGCGCTCCTTCGCGTCGAGCGCATTCAGCACGACGAGGCGCGCGTCGTCGACCCAGCCGTCGGAATACACGAAGCCGCGCTTGATCGAATCGATCAGCGGCGCGCCGGCCGGATGGCGGCGCATGTCGATGCCGCGCGAGCCGGGCAGCAGCTCGCGCTTCGCGAGGTGATCGTAGAGGAACAGGCCGATGCGGATCAGCCAGGCCGGGCGCAGGTTCGGCATGTGCGGCATCACGAAGCGCAGCGGCCACATGATGTGCGGCGCCGCGCGCAGCAGCGTCTCGCGCTCCTGCAGCGCCTTGCGCACGAGCCCGAATTCCTTGTACTCGAGATAGCGCAGGCCGCCGTGAATCAGCTTCGTGCTGGCCGACGACGTGTGCGACGCGAGATCGTCCTGCTCGCAGAGCAGGACCGACAGGCCGCGGCCGGCCGCATCACGCGCAATGCCCGCGCCGTTGATGCCGCCGCCGACGACGAGCAGATCGTAGCGATTCGGTTGGGTCACCTGCTGTCCTTAATCTGAGGAAAATTGATGAACACAAAATGTTCGGATTCGAAATTTAACGAACGAATTCGAAAAAGTAAAGTTTGATAAAGAGGGGCGGGTGGCGTATTCCGCGATCCGGGACGATACTGGGCGAATCGACCGATTTTCGAGGTGAATCATGCGACTTGGGATGTGGGCCGGCGCGTGCGCCGTGCTGCTGGCGGGCTGCGCCGGCACGCCGCCGCTCGACGGCAACTGGCGGGGGCCGTCGTTCGCGACGCTGCAGACGTCGTGCGGCGGCGCCGCGCGCGACTGGGGCGCGGATGCGCAGCCGGTCTATTCGGCGCTGTACGACGCGTATGTCGCGAAACGGTATCGCGGGGTGTCGGAAGCGAACTACTGCGCGTTCGTAAACGAACTTTCGGCGCGCTATGCGGCGCCGGATGCGCCGGCGCGGGCCGGCTGGGTCGCGTATCTGAACGACGCGCGCGCGAAGGCCATCAGCTGGCGCGCGGAGGTCGATCCGACGCTGCGCGGCGGCTGAGCGTCGCCGGTCAGGGAGGCGGGAGGGGGAACAGCGCGGCCGGCGGGCCGGCCCGCGCGGTCAGGTCAGGAATAGCGGACCTTGATGGAACGCAGCGCCGCGTCGCCCGTCTCGGTCACGCAGTATTTGCGTCCCGATCCGAGCCCTTCGAGGCGGACGAGTTGCTGCTCGAGCAGCGCGTCGAGCTCATCGCGATCCATGTTGGCCTGATCGGGAGCGTCCTTCACAAGCAATAGCGTGGCGAATTCATGCGGACTCAGCATCGTTCTCTCCATGGCATTCAGACTGCCCGCGCGTCCGGCCCGGCGGCCGGTGCGCGATACCCAGCGGGGTATGGCTTGGGGGGAAAAGCTGCATTCGCCGGCCAACGTGCGGCGCGCGCCAGGGCACGGGGCGGGGCGGGCAAACAGGCCGGGGAACTGGAGTCTAGTCGAGCGATTCGGCAACGCCAAATCGTGCCCCGTTAATTTTCCGTTTGACAGAAGAATGCGTCGCGAGCGGTTCGCTTGCCGCGTCAACTTCTTGATTTCACTTGAAGTTTTGGGTGCGGCGCAGCATGGCCGGTGTCACTCCGCGACGTACACCTGGGTGCCGGCGGCGGCGACCGTCTCCGCCATCTCCGGCGGCAGCGGCTTGTCGGTGAACAGCGCGTGCACCTGGCTCAGGTGGCCCTGGCGCACGAGCGCCGGCCGGCCGACCTTCGAGTGGTCGGCGACGAGGTAGACGGTGCGCGCATGCTGCATGATTGCCTCGGCGACCCGCACCTCGCGGGTGTCGAAGTCGCGCAGCGTGCCGTCGGTTTCGATCGCCGACGTGCCGATGATCGCGTAGTCGACCTTGAACTGGCGGATGAAGTCGATCGCGAGCTCGCCGACGATCCCCTTGTCCCACGGCCGCACGATGCCGCCCGTGATCAGCACCTCGCAATCCGGGTAGCCGCTCATCATCGACGCGACGTTCAGGTTGTTGGTGATCACGTGCAGCCCGTGATGACGGTTCAGCGCGCGCGCGACCTCCTCGGTGGTCGTGCCGAGGTTGATGAACAGCGACGCCTGGTCGGGAATGTGCGACGCGGCGAGCGCCGCGATGCGCCGCTTCTCGTCGTGGAACATCCGCTGGCGCGCGGTGTACGACACGTTCTCCGAGCTCGTCGGCAGGCTCGCGCCGCCGTGGTAGCGGCGCAGCAGGTTCAGGTCGGCGAGCCAGTTGACGTCGCGGCGGATCGTCTGCGGCGTCACCGCGAAATGTGCGGCGAGATCGTCGACGGTCACGAAGCCGTCGCGCTGCACCCATTCGAGCAATTCCTGCTGGCGCGCGTTGAGGGTGAGGCGGGGGTCTCGGGTCATGGCTCGGTGGCGAAGTCGTGAAGACGGAGCAGGTATTGTAAGGGCGTTCGGCCGGCGCGCCGGCCGGTTCGTCGCCGGCACATTCATGCGTGGCATGCATGGATTCATGTGACAAATGAATTTGCCGGATCGCGCCGATCGCGCTGCAATGGCGGATTGCCCGCGCGCTCGCCCGCGCCCCTTCAGCTTCCGACGAGGTGGAACCGATGACTGGCTTCAACTGGCACAACCCGTATCCGACCACGCGCATCCCGGTGTTCGCGCGCAACGTGGTGTCGACGTCGCATCCGCTCGCCGCGCAGGCGGGCCTGCGGATGCTGTGGAAGGGCGGCAATGCGGTGGACGCGGCGCTCGCGGCCGCGGCGGCGATCACGGTGGTCGAGCCGGTGTCGTGCGGGCTCGGCGGCGACGCGTTCGCGCTCGTGTGGGACGGCGGCACGCTGCACGGGCTGAATGCGTCGGGCGTCGCGCCGGCCGCGTGGAACGTCGACTATTTCCGCCGCCGTCATGGCGAGGACGCGCACGGCCTCGCGCGCAAGCCGACGCGCGGCTGGGACACGGTCACGGTGCCGGGCGTGGTCGCGGGCTGGGAAGCGCTGCACGCGAAGTTCGGCTCGCTGCCGTTCGCCGACCTGCTCGAGCCGGCGATCGAGATCGCCGAGCGCGGCTATGCGGTGCCGCCGATCGTTGCGCACAAGTGGGCGGCCGCCGTGCCCGAGCTGCACGCGCTGCCGGGCTTCGCCGACACCTTCATGCCGCGCGGCCGCGCCCCCGAGGTGGGCGAGCGCGTGTGCCTGCCCGGCCATGCCCGGACGCTGCGCGTGCTCGCGCAGGACGGCGCGCGCGCGTTCTACGAGGGCGCGCTCGCCGAGCGCATCGCGGCGTTCGCGCGTGACGGCGGCGGCGCGCTGACCGAAGCCGACCTGCGCGCGTATCGTCCGGAATGGGTCGAGCCGATCGGCAAACGCTATCGCGGCTACACGATTCACGAGATCCCGCCGAACGGGCAGGGCATCGCCGCGCTGATCGCGCTCGGCATCGCCGAGCATGCGGGCGCCGCCGAGTGGCCGGTCGATTCGCCGGAGTCGCAGCACCTGCAGATCGAGGCGATGAAGCTCGCGTTCGCGGATGTCTACCGCTATGTCGCCGACCCGCGCGCGATGGAGGTCACGCCCGCGCAGATGCTCGACGACGCTTACCTCGCCGAACGCGCGAAGCGCATCGACCCGGCGCGCGCGACGCACTTCGGCCACGGCCGGCCGCCGTCGGGCGGCACGATCTACCTGTCGGCGGCCGACGAGCGCGGGATGATGGTCAGCTTCATTCAGTCCAACTACATGGGTTTCGGCTCGGGGCTCGTCGTGCCCGGCGCGGGGATCGCGCTGCAGAACCGCGGGCACGGCTTCTCGATGGACCCCGCATCGCCGAACGTCGTCGCGGGCGGCAAGTGGCCGTTCCACACGATCATTCCGGCGTTCGTGACCGAGGAGGTCGACGGGCGCACCCGCGCGGTGATGAGCTTCGGCGTGATGGGCGGCGACATGCAGCCGCAGGGCCATCTGCAGACCGTCGTGCGGATGCTCGGCTACGGCCAGCAGCCGCAGGCCGCATGCGACGCGCCGCGCTGGAAGGTCAACCGCGACTTCACGCTCGACGTCGAGTCGACGATGGCTCGCACGACGGTCGACGCGCTCGCCGCGCGCGGCCATACGATCCATTCGATCGACGATCCTTACATGGATTTCGGCTCGGGCCAGTTCGTCTGGCGGCTCGACCGGGACGATCCCGAGCGCGGCTACGTGGCCGCGAGCGACAGCCGGCGCGACGGGCTCGCGGCCGGTTTCTGACGGTTCGCTTCCAGCGGCATGCCATACGGGCGGCCAGGCGGCCGCCCGTTGCGTTTGCGCGCGACCTGTTCGAAGGACTTGTCTAACGAACGGCAATGAACGGCGAGGAACTGCGCCGTCCGGGCAAGGTCAGTGCTCTGAAGCACGATCATCGAAGTCCGGATAAGATGCCAGCATGGTTCGGCCGGACCCATTCCTAATAACGTCAAGCATCACGCCGCATTCGAGATGGCCGGCGCCCGCGCCGCGGGCGTGGGACGGTTGCCGGATGGGGCGACTGGGAGCGCAACACCATGCACACTGAAACGACGCATGTCATGCCGTGGCGAATCGAGGACATCGACCTGAACCGGATCGATCGTCAGCGCGCCGCGGCGAACGAGGATTTGCTGCTGCTGCTGTGCGCGGCGTCGTTCATCGAGAGCGGTTCGGATCTCTACACGAGCAACCTGAGCGAGTTCTTCAACGACGATCCGGAAGTGTCCGCGTGGCTCAACAATGCATGGGAGCACGAAGAATTGCAGCACGGCCGCGCGCTGAAGGCGTACATCGCGCACGTGTGGCCGGAGTTCGACTGGGATACCGCGTTCGCCAACTTCTTCGACGAGTATTCGAAGACCTGCTCGATCGACGCGTTCGAGAAGACCCGCGCGCTCGAGATGGTCGCGCGCTGCGTCGTCGAGACGGGCACGGCCACGCTCTATCGCGCGATCAACGAGTGTTCGGACGAGCCCGTGCTGAAGGAAATCACCGACAACATCCGCACGGACGAAGTGCGCCACTACAAGCACTTCTTCAAATATTTCAAGAAGTACAACCGGCTCGAAGGCAATGGCCGGCTCGCCGTGCTCGGCGCGCTGATGCGCCGCGTGCTGGAAATCAAGAACGAGGATTCGGAGATCGCGCTGCGCCACGTGTTCGCGATCCGCTATCCGGAGCGCATCGGCGACAGCGAATACAGCCGCGCGCGGGTCGCGCGCATCAGTTCGCTCGTGCGGCGCAACCTGTCGGCGGACATGTGCGTGAAGATGCTGCTCAAGCCGCTCGACCTGCCCGCGAAGATCCAGCCGGGCATCCACTATCCGCTCACGAAGCTCACGCAGCACGTGTTCTTCCGCTGATCCCGCCACGGGCCGGCCGGTCGCGGGTATGCTGCGCGATCATCCGCCATTCGACGAGGCCGCCCCACCATGACCGATTCGCATCGCCGCGCGCTCGAGCAATGGACGTTCGACGCATGGCCGCCGTCCGTCGTATCGCTGTTCGACGGTAACGCGCTCGACCGCAAGGCCGATGTCGCGGCGCAGCTGATCGTCGCGACCGACGACGGCCAGCTGCGCACGACGCTGCTCAGCGTCGGCGAAATCTATGCGCACGATGCGCGCGTGCTGCTGCTCGCGCTGTGGCCGGCTTCGCGTGCGGCGCGCGCGCTCGCGCAGCGGCGCGCCGCCGCGTTGACGCTGGTCGACGAAGGCGCATTCCTGCAGGCGCAATTGAAGATCGAGCCGCTCGAGGGAGCGTTCGGCGGGCTGGCCGGATTCGCTGCGACGATCGCGCACGGCGATGCGCAGCGGGTCGGCTATGCGCGTCTCGCGACGGGCGTCACGTTCGCGCTGGAAGGGGCGCGCACCGCGGTGCTCGAACGCTGGCAACGCCAGGTCGAGCACCTGCGGCGCGCGGCCGCGCGGCTTCAGTGACCGCGCTGGCCGCTGCGCGACGAACGGTTGCGGTTCGCGTGCGCGGCGTTGCCGCTGGCAGGGCGGGCCGCATTGCCGCCGCCGCTGCCGGGCCGGCCGCTGTTGCCGCCGCCGCCCGAATTACCCGAATTCGAATTGCGCGGCTTCGCGGCCTTCGCCGTGGCGGCCTTCGGCTGCGCAGCGCCGTCGCGCTTCGCCGCGGGCTGGCCTGACGCGCCACCGCGCGGCGCGCGATTGCCGCCACCGCCATTGCCACCGCCACCACCACGCGGCTGCTGCTGGCCGCGGCGCTGCTGGATCGGCTCCGGCTTCACGTTCGGATCGGGTTCGAAGCCCGGGATCACTTCCTGCGGAATCTCGCGCTTGATCAGCCGCTCGATGTCGCGCAGCAGTTGCTTCTCGTCCACGCACACCAGCGACACCGCTTCGCCCGTCGCGCCCGCGCGGCCGGTGCGGCCGATCCGGTGCACGTAGTCTTCCGGCACGTTCGGCAGGTCGAAGTTGACGACGTGCGGCAGCTGGTCGATGTCGATGCCGCGCGCGGCGATGTCGGTCGCGACGAGCACCTGCAGCGTGCTGTTCTTGAACTCCGACAGCGCGCGCGTGCGCGCCGACTGGCTCTTGTTGCCGTGGATCGCCATCGCGCTGATGCCGTCCTTGGTCAGCTGCTCCGCGAGCCGGTTCGCGCCGTGCTTGGTACGCGTGAAGACCAGCACCTGGAACCAGTTGTGCTCGCGGATCAGCTGCGTGAGCAGCTCGCGCTTGCGGTCGCGGTCGACCGGGTGGATCTTCTGCGCGACGGATTCGGCGGTCGTGTTGCGGCGCGCGACCTCGATCAGCGCCGGCGAATCGAGCAGGCTGTCGGCGAGCGCCTTGATCTCGTCGGAGAAGGTCGCGGAGAACAGCAGGTTCTGGCGGCGCGGCGGCAGCTTCGCGAGCACGCGCTTGATGTCGTGGATGAAGCCCATGTCGAGCATCCGGTCGGCTTCGTCGAGCACGAGGATGTCGAGATTCGACAGGTCGATCGTCTTCTGCTGCATGTGATCGAGCAGGCGGCCCGGCGTCGCGACGACGATGTCGACGCCGCGCCGCAGCGCGTCGATCTGCGGATTGATGCTGACGCCGCCGAACATCACGGTCGAGCGCAGCTTCACGTACTTGCTGTACGCGCGCACGCTTTCCTCGACCTGGGCGGCGAGTTCGCGCGTCGGCGTGAGGATCAGCGCGCGCACCGCGCGCTTCGCGTTGTGGTGTTCCGCGTAGAAGGTGTGCAGGCGCTGCAGGATCGGCAGCGTGAAGCCGGCGGTCTTGCCGGTGCCGGTCTGCGCGCCGGCGAGCAGGTCGCCGCCGCCGAGCACGGCGGGGATCGCCTGCGATTGGATCGGGGTGGGCGACGTATAGCCCAGCTCATTGACCGCCTTGACGAGCGGTTCGGCCAGGCCGAGGGATTCGAAAGACATAGAGACGGCTCTTGGGTGTTATGGTCGGCGACGCCTCGCGCGGCCTGCGCGGGGAATGGCGTCGCAAAAGACAAAAGGGCGCGGCCGCGGTTTCCCGCAGCCGCGCCCCGTTTGCGTTAGGCGTCGTTTAGTCGAGCGGTGCGGAACGCAGGTCGCTCACCTGTTGCGGCGAGATCGGCGAACCGTTGTTGCCCCACGACGTCCGGATGTACGACACGACTGCCGCAACTTCCTGGTTCGACAACGACTGTGCGAACGGCGGCATCCCGTACGGACGCGGATTCTTGAACGTGCTCGGCGGATAGCCGCCATTCAGCACCATGCGGATCGGGTTTACGGCCGATTCCATCATGATCGAGTGGTTCTGCGCGAGCGGCGGATAGGCCGGCGGCTTGCCCTGGCCGTTTTCGGCGTGGCAGGTCGCGCAGTTGTCCGCGTAGATCTTCTTGCCTTGCTCGAGCAGCACGTTGCCGAACTGCTTCGACGGCTCGTACTGCATGTTCTTCGGCGCTTCAGCCTTCTGCGGGATCGACTTCAGGTACGTCGACATCGCACGCGTATCCTCGTCGGACATGTACTGCAGGCTGTTGTGAACCACGTCCGCCATCGGGCCGAACACGGCGCCCTTGTTCGACACGCCGGCTTGCAGCAGGTCGGACAGCTCCTGCACGTGCCAGTCGCCGAGGCCGAGTTCCTTGTCGTTCGTCAGCGACGGCGCGTACCAGTTCTGCAGCGGGATCAGGCCGCCGGCGAATGCCGACGAGCTCACCGGGCCGCCCATCATGTTGATCGACGTGTGGCACATCGAGCAGTGGCCGAGGCCTTCGACGAGATACGCGCCGCGGTTCCATTCGACCGACTTGGTCGGATCCGGCTTGTATTCGCCTTCCTTGAAGAACAGCGTGCGCCAGCCGATCAGCAGGTTGCGGTTGTTGAACGGGAACTTCAGTTCGTGCGGACGGCTCGGCACCGAGACCGGCGCGACCGAGCGCAGGTACGCGTAGATCGCATCCGAATCCGCGCGCGTGACCTTCGTGTAGCTCGCGAACGGGAAGCCCGGGTACAGCAGGCTGCCGTCCTTCGAGCGGCCGGTGTGCATCGCGCGGTAGAAGTCGTCCGACGTCCACTTGCCGATGCCGTTCTGGTCGTCCGGCGTGATGTTCGGCGTGTACATCGTGCCGAACGGCGTCGCCATCGGCAGGCCGCCCGCGAACGACTTGCCGCCGCGCACGGTGTGGCACGCGATACAGTCGCCGACGCGCGCGAGGTATTCGCCCTTCTTGATCAGCGCGGCCTGGTCGGCCGGCGTGGCCGCGACGGCGGCGGCGCCGTGCAGCGTGTCGTTGCCCGGCCACAGGACCGGCACGAGGGCCGCTGCCGCGACGATCGCGACAGCCGAGAGTGCAAACAGGGACTTGCGTTTCATTGTGTCTGTCTCCCTGGCCTTATTGCGGTTCACTGCCGCAGGCGAGCGGAGTCTTCATCGCGCGGGCCGGGGCCGGCACGGGGTTGGCGGGTGCCGGTTGGGCGGCGAGCCATGCCGTCACGGCGGTCACGTCTTCGTCGGAAAGCTTGGCGGCGATGTCGTGCATGCAATCCGGCGCCTTCGCGTGGCGGTTGCCCGAGCGCCATGCGCCGAGCTGCGCGCTCAGGTAGTCGGCGTGCAGGCCGACGAGGCCCGGGATCGCCGGCTGCATGCCGGTGAGCGTCGTGCCGTGGCAGGCCACGCAGGCCGGCAGCTTGCGCGACGGGTCGCCCTGCGTCGCAAGCTGCTTGCCGCGCGCGAGCGTCGCGGCCGGCAGGCTCGGCTTCGCCGGCGCCGGGTACGGCGGGCGCTCGGCCGAGAAGTGCTCGGCGATCTCGTGCAGGTAGTCGTCGTTCAGGTACGTCAGCAGATAGTTCATCGGCGGGTACTTGCGCCGGCCATCACGGAAGTTGACGAGCTGGTTGTACAGGTACTCGGCCGGCTTGCCGGCCAGACGCGGGAAGTAATCGTTGTCCGTGCCCTGGCCATGGACGCCATGGCAGGCCGTGCAGCCGCGCACGCGCTCGGCCATGGTATCGGGCGCCTTGAGCGGCGCCTGATGGGCCTGGGCTTGCTCCGTGGGCTTGGTCTGCGCTTGGGCAGCGCTCATAAGGCCCGCTCCGCCGATCAACAGAACGGCGAGCAGCGGACGGAAGAGGCGTCTTGAAGACACACGAGACTCCATGATTATTCGTCGGGGACCTGTCCGGGCTACGACCGGCTCGGCATGAAGGCAGGGGCAGCCGGGCTGCTGCGACGCGGCATTCTATCATCGATGGGTAATGACGGCTATTTGGCAAACGGTCGTCGGTTCCTGTCTGTTTGCGACTTGCGACAATTTGACGCGCGTCGTGTGGTCCCGGCGTGAACCGGCGTGCGTTTTGACCATCGAAGACCGTACACTCGCGGGTCGCGCGGCGCCGCCTCCGCCGCAGATCGTGTCATTTCCCCTGTTTCCGGATTCATCGATGACGTTCCCTACCGTGCCGTTGCCCGCTTCCCGTTGTCCATCCCGCCGCCGAGCCGCCGGCATGCCGTCCCGTTGCGGCCGCAACGGAGGGCGTGCGCGATGAGAGTCGACAGCTTGTGGATCGGGCAGGTCGCGCTCGCCGCGCTGATGGATGCCGCCTTCGCGATGGCGGTGGGCTCGGCGCTGCTCAAGGGCTGGCTCGCGAAGGACGGCGCGCGGCCCGTCATCGCGCCGTCGCATCCGGCCTGGCTGCGCGCGCAGCATTCGCTCGCGGCGGCGGCCGCGGTGCTGGTGCTCGCGGATCTCGGCTGGCTCGTCTATGAAGCCGCGGCGATGAGCGGCGCGGGGCTCGGCGGCGCCTTCGGCGCGATTCCGACGGTGCTCGCGCAGACCCATGCGGGCTTTGCGTGGAGCGTCGCGTTCGGCGGCGCGCTCGTGCTGGCCGTCGCCGCGCTGCTGCGGCCGGACAGCCCGCTCGCGTATGCGGTGCTGTGGCTCGCGGTGATCGTGATCGCGGCCGGCAAGGCGCTGCTCGGGCACGTGGCCGACACCGGCCTGTTGTCGGCGGCCGCCGCCGTGCAGACGCTGCACCTGCTCGTCACCGCGGTGTGGGGCGGGCTCGTGCTCGCGGGCGGGCTCGCGGTGCTGCCGGCGCTCGGCTCGTCGGTCGCGCGCGGCGCACTGATCCGCATCGGGCAGCAGCTGTCGCGCACGTCGATCGTCGCGGTCGTGTTCGTGCTCGGCACCGGCGCGCTCAACGCGCTGCGCGGGCTCGGCGGCTCGCTCGCGCCGCTCGACGGCAGCGCGTGGGGCCGCGTGTTGCTGCTGAAGGCGCTGCTCATCGCGCTCGCGCTGGTGCTCGGCGGGTTGAACCGCTTCTCCGCGCTGCCGCGCCTGCGCCGCACCGCGTCGACCGAGGACGCGCACACGTTCCGCAACATCCTGCACCTCGAAGGGCTGACGATGCTCGGCGTGTTCGTCGCGGCCGCGGTGCTGGCCGCCAGCGTGCCGGGCTTCGCGGCGCTCGGCTGACGCCGGTTTCACCGAACGGCGCGGCGCCCGCGGGGCGCCGCGTCCGCCATCACCATTCGGCGACGCTGCCGTCCGCGTGGCGCCACACCGGGTTGCGCCAGCGGTGGCCGGTCTTCGCCATCTCGCGCACCTTCTCCTCGTTCACGTCGATGCCGAGCCCCGGGCCCTGCGGGATCGTCACGAAGCCGTCCTCGTAGCGGAACACCTCGGGGTTGCGCAGGTAGTCGAGCAGGTCGTTGCCCTGGTTGTAGTGGATCCCGAGGCTCTGTTCCTGGATGAACGCGTTGTAGCTGACCGCGTCGAGCTGCAGGCACGCGGCGAGCGCGATCGGGCCGAGCGGGCAGTGCAGCGCGAGCGCGACGTCGTAGCATTCCGCGAGCGTCGCGATCTTGCGGCACTCGGTGATGCCGCCCGCATGCGACGCGTCGGGCTGGATGATGTCGACGTAGCCGCCCGCGAGGATGTGCTTGAAATCCCAGCGCGAGTAGAGCCGCTCGCCGAGCGCGATCGGCGTGTCGGTCTGGTTGACGATGTCGCGCAGCGCCTCGGCGTTCTCCGACAGCACGGGCTCCTCGATGAACATCAGCCGGTACGGATCGAGCTCCTTCGCGAGCACCTTCGCCATCGGCTTGTGCACGCGGCCGTGGAAGTCGACGCCGATGCCGACGTGCGGCCCGACCGCGTCGCGCACCGCCGCGACGTTCGCGATCACCTGCTCGACCTTGTCGTAGGTGTCGACGATCTGCAGCTCCTCGGAGCCGTTCATCTTCACGGCCTTGAAGCCGCGCTCGACGACCGCGCGCGCGTTGTTCGCGACGTCGCTCGGCCGGTCGCCGCCGATCCACGAATAGACCTTGATGCGGTCGCGCACCTGGCCGCCGAGCAGCGCATGCACGGGCACGCCGTGATGCTTGCCCTTGATGTCCCACAATGCCTGGTCGACGCCCGCGATCGCGCTCATCATGATCGGCCCGCCGCGATAGAAGCCCGCGCGGTACATCACCTGCCAGTGATCCTCGATCAGCAGCGGATCCTTGCCGACCAGGTAGTCGGCGAGCTCGTGCACGGCCGCTTCGACCGTGTGCGCGCGGCCCTCGACGACCGGCTCGCCCCAGCCGACGATGCCCTCGTCGGTCTCGATCTTGAGGAACAGCCAGCGCGGCGGGACGACGAAGGTTTCGAGGCGGGTGATCTTCATGACGCAGGTCTCCAGGGGAAGGACTTTGCGGCTATCCTAGCGGACGTGTTATAAAAATAGTATTAATAGCACTATTGTGCAGATAGTGGGCAGCCCGGCCTGGCGCCGGGCTGTGCGTATTCCGGGAGAACGACGATTCAACACGACCTGCATGGACAGACGGCATTCCGGCTCGCCACGGCGATCCTGCGCGGCGACTACCCGCCGGAATCGCTGCTGCCGAGGGAGCCCGACCTGATGGAGATGTTCGGCGTGAGCCGCACGGTGCTGCGCGAGGCGCTGCGCACGCTGACCTCGAAGGGGCTCGTCGAATCGCGGCCGAAAGTCGGCACGCGGGTGCGGCCGCGCCGCGCGTGGAACCTGCTCGATGCGGACCTGCTCGACTGGTATGCGCGCGTCGCGCCGCCGCTCGCGTTCGCGCTGAAGCTGCAGGAGATGCGCGAGATGGTCGAGCCGCACGCGGCCGCGCTCGCCGCGCACGCGCATGGGCCCGAGACGTTCGACGCGATCGACGCGGCCGCGCGCGCGATGGCCGACGCGCGCAACGTCGACGAATGGGTGCGTGCGGACCTGCAGTTTCACCTGAGCGTGCTGGAGGCCGGTGGCAACGAGCTGCTGGTGCCGCTCGGCGCGCTGATCGACCGCACGCTCGAGGCGCAGCTGCGGCTGAATGCGCGTCGCGCCGACGTGTACAACGCGTCGCTCGCCGAGCATCTGGCCGTGTGCGATGCGATCCGCGCGCGTGATGCGTCGGGCGCGCGCCGCGCGATGGCGGCGCTGCTCGCGGTCACGCGGGCGCGCATCGAGTCGACGTGATGCGATGACGCGGGGCAGGGCGCTCCGCGTCGAGGCTGGAACGCCGCCGCTCAGGCGGCCGCGCAGCCGTTGGGCTTGAGAATGCGCTGCGTCGACGCCGGATACTTCGCGAGCAGGCTTGCCGGGCGGCGCGGCCGCGCGACCAGTTCGCCGCCGCAGTTCGGGCATTGGCCTTTCAGGACCGTGTCGGTGCAGCTGGCGCAGAACGTGCACTCAAACGTGCAGATCCGCGCGTCGGCGGAATCGGGCGGCAGGTCCTTGTCGCAGCATTCGCAGCCGGGGCGTAGTTCAAGCATGGCAGTCTCCTCGATCGTGGGTGAGCGCCGGACGTTGCGGGGGCGCCGGCGGCACGCTACTGTAAGCGCATCACCGCGACTTGACCAACGCCCGCCGATGCGAGCGGGCCACCCAGGAGACGACCATGCTTTACCGAGGCAGCTGCCATTGCGGCGACGTGCAGTTCGAGGTGGACGGCGACTTGACGGGCGTGATGGCGTGCAATTGCTCGATCTGCCGGCGCAAGGCCGCGCTGATGTGGTTCGTGCCGCGCACGAACCTGTACCTGCTGACGCCGGAAGAGAACCTCGCGACCTACACGTTCAACAAGCACGTGATCCAGCATCGCTTCTGCAAGCGCTGCGGGATCCATACGTTCGGCGAGGGCACCGATCCGAAGGGCAACCGGATGGCGGCGATCAACGTGCGCTGCCTCGACGACGTCGACCTCGACACGCTGCCGGTCACGCATTACGACGGCCGCTCGCACTGAGCGGCGCGCTCACGACGCCTGCGCGCGCCCTGGCGGCGGCGCGGGCACCTCGGCCTGCGGGCCGGTCGCGGCCGGCCGCTCGATCAGCGGCGCGAGCGCCGGCGCCATCGATTTCAGCAACTGCACCGCCATCGCGCTCGTGAAGTCGTAGCGCGCCGCGTACGGCTCGTGCGCGGTCGCCGTCAGCACGCCGAAGAAGCGGTCGCCGAGCACGAACACGAACGTGCCGCTGCGGTTCACCTTGCGCGACTCGATCAGCCGCGCGCCGCGCGCATAGACGTTGAAGCGCTGGTCGCCGGTGCCGGTCTTGCCAACCACCTCGAGCGTCTGGCCGCTCGGCAGCGTCATGCCGCCCGCGAGGCGCCGCGCGGTGCCGCTCTGCACGACGTCGCGCAGCAGCGCGTGCGCGACGTTGACGATTTCCGGCGACAGCGTCGGCTGCGGCTGCGCCGCCGCGCGCACGAAATGCGTCTCGTACGGCGTGCCCTTCGCGAAGTCGAGCCGCGAGATCGTCTCGGTCGGCGCCTTCGCGCCGCCGTTCGCGATCAGCCCGATCAGCTTCGCGAGCGCGTCCGGCTGGTCGCCCGACGCGCCGATCGCCGCCGCGTACGACGGCGTGACCTCGGCGAACGGATAACCGAGCGCGCGCCACGACTTGCTGATCGCCGCGTACGCGCGCACCTCGACCATGCGGCGGATGCGCCGGTCCTGCGTGCCGTGGTAGCGCGTCTTGTACAGCCACGAGTACGTGTAGAAGCGCGCGTCGCGGCTGTCGCGCTGCACGTCGGCGAGCTTCGCGTCCGGATGCGCGCGCAGGTAGTTGAGCGTCCACAGCGCGAGCGGATGCACGCTCGCGATATAGCCGCGGTCGTTCAGGTTGAAGCGGTCGATCGCGTACTTCGCGTAGAGCGCGGCCAGATCTTCATCGTCGATCGTCGCGGCCGGCGTGCCCTTCAGTTGCGCGCGCATCTGCGCGCTGAACCACGCGAGCGATTCGTTCGGCGCGACGCTGCGCAGCACGGTCGCGAGCTTCGGCGGCGACTTGCGCACGTCCTTCAGCATCAGCGCAAGCGCGTCGTCCGCGGGCTTGCCGGCGTAGCGCGTGTAGAAGCGCTTCACGTAGACCTGGCTTTCGCCGTCGACGAACTGCTGCAGGTATTGCCGGCGCTGTTCCGGGTCGCCGAGCCACGACGTCGACGGCCCGGACGTGCGGATCATCTCGTAGTGGACGATGTCGCGCATCAGCCGCACGAACACGAGGTTCACCGAGTGCTCGAACGCCTGGTGCAGCGTCAGGATCCGGTGGTTGTCCGACTTCTCGAAGTTGCTGAACACCTGCGCGCCGCCGCCCGTGTAGAACACGTCGGGGCTCGCCGAATACTTGCGCTCGACGGCCGCGTCGAGCATCGCCTGCAGCGAGCGGTCGCGCGTGTGCGACAGGTAGTCGAGCGCCCAGCGCGACAGGTTGTCGAGCGGGTCGGGCCGCACGCGGGCGAGTTCCGCGTTCGACAGCGCGCCGTAGCGCGCGTGCAGGTCGGAGACGATCTGCAGGTACGTGATCAGCGTGCGCAGCTTCGCGGTCGAGCCGAGATTGATGCGCCCGCCGCGGTTGACGTCGAACGGCTGGTTCACGCTGTCGGTCTGCACGCGCAGCACGTTCGCGCCGTTGCGCCGCTCGTACAGCGTGAAGCTGTACGTGAGGTGCGACGGATCGTCCTTCGGCGCGAGCATCTCGTAGCCGTACAGGCCCGCGGCCTGCGCGCCGTCGCGGGTGGCCGCCTTCGCGAGCCGCTCGGCGACCGCCTGCTGCACGCCGTTGTCGAGCGTGCTGGTCGCCTGCAGGTCGAGCTGGTCGAGCTGGTACAGGTCGTCGAGGCCGAGCGCGGCGAGCAGCGACGCGCGCGCCGACGTGATCGCCTTGCGCGAGACGAACGACTGCACGTGCGCCGCGGCGGGCGGCTTCGCGCGGTCGATCTGCGCGGCGAGCGCGGCGTCGCGCAGCGCGGGCGTGATCACGCCGCCGCCGGCGAGCAGCCGCAGGTAGCTGTCGGTCAGCCGCTGCAGCGCCGGGTAGCCGCTGTTCAGGAAATACGACGGCGCGCGCTGCGCGATCATCAGCGACAGCACCTGGCGGAACGCCTCGCCCTGCGCGTCGAGGTTCTCGGCCGTGGCGGGCGCGGCGAGGATCCGGTTCACGTCGTTGAAGTCGCGCCCGTACCACGCGGCGAGCCCGTCGCCCATGCCGGTGATCTCGCCGATGTGCGGCCGCGCCGCGAGCGGCACCGAATTCAGGTAGCGCACGACGATCGTGCGGCGCGCGGCCATCGTCTGCGGGCCGTTCAGGTACGCGCGCACCGACGCCGACGCGATCTGCCGCAGTTTCTCGGGCGGCGTCGCGGTGCGGCCGTCGGGCGAGTGGCGGAATTTCTCGATCTGCGTCGCGAGCGTGCTGCCGCCCGGCCGCGCCTGGTGACGGTTGACGACGTGCAGGCCCTGGTCGACGATCGCGCGGCCGAAGCGCCCCCAGTCGATCGCCGGGTTGCGGTTCGGCTGGCTCGGGTCGAGCAGGTAGCGATCCTCGATGAACAGCAGCGAATCGACCACGACGCGCGGCACCGCGTCGAAGTCGCGATAGACGCGCTGCGGGAACGTGGTCGCGAACAGCGGCGCGCCGGTCGAATCGAACAGCATCAGCCCGGTCTGGTCCTTTTCGTCGTACGGAAGGAACAGGCCGCGATCGGCGAGCGCGAGCATCCGCTCGGAATCGCGCGCCTGCTGGCTGACGACGAAGCCGCGCGCGAGCAGCCGCGCCTGGAACCCGGGGATCATCGCGTAGCCGAACCGTTCGTCGTACGGGCCGTTGGCCGGGAACCGCACATGGTCGCTCGCGCCGGCTTCGACCGCATAGCCGACGTCGCGGGTCAGCTCGGACAGATAGCGGGCCTGCAGCCGGGAGGTCTCGATTTCGACCTGCACCAGCCGGGCGACGATCGCCACCGCGATCAGGACCGCGGCCAGCAGCGACCATTTGATCCACGTCCAGACCGACGCAAGGCCGGTCACACGCGGCAGGATTCGATTCAGCGGCCGATTCATAGCGGCGTCTCCCTGCGGGGGGCGGGCTCCGGCCGCACCCCATTAAGAACCAGTTTAGTCGTCCACGGCTGGCTGCCAAGGAGGGTTCGACACGAAGATGCGCGCCCGCAACGCGCGTTTCCGTGGCGCGGGAAATGAACGGGCCGGATCGGTGCGGCGCTGCACCGCCGTGGCCCATGCCATGCATGTTTCGTACCCGTCATGCACGTTTTCGGCCGGCGGTATTCGAAATGCGCATGGGTGTTGGGGCGGCGAATTTGGCTGACTACCCTGCGCCCGTATTTGTCCGGGTCGAACCGCGTCCAAATGGGGCCTGATAGGGTCTGTTATGATGCGCGCCGCGGGGCGCCCGGACCCGCGCAGGACGCCGTCGCGCGCCCGCCTTTCAGACATCCTTAAAGCTTGCCCGGGCATCGGGATACGCTATGCAAAAGAAACGCAACATTACCTCCTACATCGTGATCGCGATGATCCTCGGCATCGCGGTCGGCTACGGCTGTCACAGCGCGTTTCCCGACCCGAACGTCACGAAGGAGATCGCCGGCTACGTGTCGCTGCTGTCCGACATCTTCCTGCGCCTGATCAAGATGATCATCGCGCCCCTCGTGTTCGCGACGCTGACCGTCGGCATCGCGCACATGGGCGACACCAACGCGGTCGGCCGGGTCGGCGTGAAGGCGCTCGGCTGGTTCGTCATCGCGTCGTTCGTGTCGCTGCTGTTCGGCCTGCTGACCGCGACGCTGCTGCAGCCGGGCAGCCACCTGAGCCTGCCGCTGCCGGCCTCGGACGCGGCCACCAACCTGAAGACCGGCGCGTTCACGCTGAAGGACTTCGTCACGCACCTGGTGCCGAAGTCGATCGGCGAAGCGATGTCGAACAACGAGATCCTGCAGATCGTCGTGTTCTCGATCTTCTTCGGCACCGCGCTGTCCGCGCTCGGCGAGAAGGGCCGGCGCCTGACCGGCGTGATCGAGGATCTCGCGCAGGTGATGCTGAAGGTCACCGGCGCGGTGATGTGGTTCGCGCCGATCGCGGTGTTCGCGGCGCTCGCGTCGACGATCACCACGCAGGGCCTCGGCATCCTGCTGACGTTCGCGAAGTTCATGGGCAGCTTCTACATCGCGCTCGCGCTGCTGTGGGGCATGCTGACGCTCGCGGGCCTCGCGTTCCTCGGCAAGCGCACGTTCTCGCTGATCCGCCTGATCCGCGAGCCGTTCCTGCTGTCGTTCGCCACCGCCAGCTCGGAAGCCGCGTATCCGAAGCTGCTCGACGCGCTCGACCGGTTCGGCGTGAACCGCAAGATCTCGAGCTTCGTGCTGCCGATGGGCTATTCGTTCAACCTCGACGGCTCGATGATGTACTGCACGTTCGCCGTGCTGTTCATCACGCAGGCGTACGGCATCCACCTGCCGCTCGGCACGCAGCTGACGATGCTGCTGCTGCTGATGCTGACCTCGAAGGGGATGGCCGGCGTGCCGCGCGCGTCGCTCGTCGTGATCGCCGCGACGCTCAACCAGTTCAACCTGCCGGAAGCGGGGCTGCTGCTGATCATGGGCGTCGACACGTTCCTCGACATGGGCCGTTCGGCAACCAACGCGGTCGGCAACTCGATCGCCGCCGCCGTGATCGCGAAGTGGGAAGGGCAGCTCGGCGCCGAGAACGACGGTGTCGACGTCGCGGGCGCGCAGGGCGAGACCGCTGGCGGCGCCCAGGTCAAACCGGGTGCGGTGGTCGAGCGCGTGTAACGCGCATTCCCGGCGCACCGGGCCACGGCCGGCACGTCCGCTTCGGCGCGGGCGGCCGGCCGTTTTGCCATGGGCGGCCGCCAACCGCCAGGCGGGCGCTGTCGGCTGGCCGAACCGGCCGGCCGAGGGTAGGATCCACGAAAGTCGCAGTCCGTTTCCCTTCCTGCCGAGTGACCCATGCACATGACTTCCATCGCGCTCGCCTGCACCGCGGTTCTCGGGCTCCTGCTGTTCGGGCTCGGGCTGGCCGTCTCCATCGGCCGTTTTCGCGCCACCACCGGGTCCGGCTGCGCGGAGGATCCGACGAATCCGCTCCACAAGCTGGTGCGCGCGCACGGCAACACTGCCGAATACGCGCCGTTCCTCGCGATGCTGTTTCTCTACAACGGCGCGCACGAACCGTCGGGCGCGGTGTTGTCGCTGATCGTCGCCGCGACCGCCTGCCGATGCCTGCTCGTGGTCGGCCTGCTCGCGTGGCCGACGATGTCGAAGCCGAATCCCGCGCGCTTTATCGGCGCGCTCGGCACCTACCTGTGCGGCGCGGCGCTGAGCATCGCGCTGTTCGTGTGACGGCGGGGCGCCCGCGCCGGGCGCCGCGGCGGTGATATGCTCACGCCACGCCCGCGACCGACGGGCGGATACCGAGAACGCCCGACGGCGGCCGCACGGCCGCGGATCGCGGCATCCCCGAGGGAAGATCCGACACATGAGCCGCAAATTCATTCTGAAAGGCGACACCACCGATCATGGCGGCGTGGTGCTCGACGGCATCGCCGAATCGTCGTTCGACGGCCGGCCGCTGGCCTATCTCGGCGCGCCTGTGTTCTGCGCCGCGTGCAAGACGCAGGGCGTGATCGTGTCCGACGGCGGCGAGCGCACGATGACCATGATGGGCAAGGTCGTCGCGCTCGAGCACGACCTGTGCCAGTGTCAGTGCCAGCCGATGCCGAAGCTGATTCCGTCGCAGGGAACCGGGACGATTTCCGGGTAGGGGCGCGACGGGCGGCATATAAGAAGAGCGGCCCGCGCCAATGGCGCGGGCCGCTTCGCTTGTCGCGTGCCGGGCGGCCGCGTCAGGCCGGGATCGCGGGCTCGCTGCCCCAGACCACCGACGCGACGCGCTGCGGCTTCGCGACGCTGGCCCGGTTGGCCGCGGCGAACGGCGCGCCCACCGCGATGCTGTCGGTCGAGCGGTAGACGAGACGGTCGCCGGCGATGGTGCCGACGTAGCGGCCGTCGCGGCCGAACACCTTGCTGCCGCGGATGCGGCCGACCACCCGCCCCGACCGGTTGAATACGATCTGGCCGCCGACCTGCAGCGGTTTGCCTTCCTTTGTATACAGATTCATGTACGGACCCCGTATGAGCGTGTGCGCGACAGTCTATCAAGATCGCGCGACCGGCATCGGCCCGATTTCGGTCGACTCCGCGCGGCCGCGCTAGACGCTTCCCTCGGTTTCGACGACAAGAATGCGCGCCTCGCCGAGCGGGTGCGCGACGTGCTCGGTGCCGGCCGGCGCATGCAGCACGTCGCCGGCCGCGAGCAGCACGGACCGTTCGACGCCCGCTTCGCGGTAACGCATCTCGACGCGGCCGTCGAGCACGGCGAACACCTCGTCGCCGTCGTTGACGTGCCATCGATAGGGCCGGTCGGTCCAGTGCAGGCGGACCGTGACGCCGCCCAGGCTGGCGATGTCGAGCGCGCCCCAGGCGCGATCGGCGGTGAATGCGGTGCTGCGGAATACGTTCATGGTCAGGGCTCGATGAAAGGATGGCAACGTTCGGCTAGCGCGGCATCGCGGCGACGGCCTGTTCGACCGCCTGCCGGCGCCGGGCGAGCACGGCCGCCGAGCGCTCGCGCACCTGCCGCACGACCGCGGCCGGCGCGGTGTCGGGCGAACCGGCGTCGAACGGCGGCGCCGGCGCGTACTCGAGCTCCAGCTGGATCGCCTGCGCTTCGTCGTCGCCGGCCAGTTCCGCGGCGATCGTCAGCGCGAAGTCGATGCCGGCGGTCACGCCGCCGCCCGTGATCAGGTTGCCGTCGCGCACGACGCGCTCGCGCACCGGCACCGCGCCCAGCGGCGCGAGCAATTCATGAAACGCCCAGTGCGTGGTCGCGCGGCGCCCGCGCAGCAGCCCGGCCGCGCCGAGCAGCAGCGCGCCGGTGCACACCGACGTGACGTAGCGGGCCGCCGCCGCGCGCTGCCGGACGAACGCGACCGTCTCCGCATCCGTCAGCAGCGCGTTGATGCCGATGCCGCCCGGAATGCAGATCACGTCGAGCGGCGGGCAATCGGCAAACGTGTGGGTCGGCGTCAGCGCGAGATTGCTGCTCGATGCGACCGGTTCGCGGCGCTTCCACACCAGATGAACCGCCGCGTCCGGCAGCGACGCGAGCACGTCGTGCGGGCCGGTGAGGTCGAGCTGCTGGACGCCCGGAAACACGAGAAAGCCGATATGCAGCGCCATGTGAACCCTCCGAAGGATCGAGTGGCGCGCCGTGGGCGGCGCGCGATGGACAGATTGGACAGAACGATTCTAGGCGGGTAGTGTTTGGCGAAATTGCCATCTCCCCCACGTTTTCCGCCAATCGCCATGTCCACCGCTCCGCGTTCGATCCTCGTGCTGGCGTTTCCCGGCGCGCAACTGCTCGACGTGACCGGGCCGCTGCAGGTGTTCGCGTCCGTCAACGAACTCGCGAACGAGCGCGGGCAGCCGGCGCCGTATGCGCCGCGCGTCGTGGCCGCGGAAGCCGGGCCGGTGGCGACGTCGGCGGGCCTCGTCGTGATGGCCGATGCGCTGCGCGCGGGCGGGCGGCCCGCGGACACGGTGATCGTCGCCGGCGGCCAGGGCGTGCACGCGGCGTCGCGCGACCCGCGGCTGGTCCGCTGGGTCCGCCGGCAGGCCGAATGCGCGCGGCGGGTCGCGTCGGTCTGCACGGGCGCCTTCCTGCTGGCCGAGGCGGGCCTGCTCGACGGCCGCCGCGCGGTCACGCACTGGACGCGCTGCGACGAGCTGGCGGCGCGCTACCCGCGCATCCGCGTCGAAGCCGACCCGATCTTCATCCGCGAGGGCGCGCTGTGGACCTCGGCGGGCGTGACGGCCGGGATCGATCTCGCGCTCGCGCTCGTCGAGGAGGATCTCGGGCGCGCGATCGCGCTCGACGTCGCGCGCGAGCTGGTCGTGTTCCTGAAGCGCCCCGGCGGGCAGTCGCAATTCAGCGCGACGCTGTCGATGCAGCGGAGCGCGGACCGCTTTGGCGAACGCTTCGGGGACCGCTTCGCCGAACTGCACGCGTGGATCGCGGAGCACCTGGGCGGCGACCTGTCCGTGCCCGTGCTCGCCGAGCGCGCGCGGATGAGCGAGCGCAGCTTCGTGCGCCACTACCGCGCCGAGACCGGGCACACGCCCGCGCGCGCCGTCGAGCAGATCCGCATCGAGACCGCGCAGCGCCTGCTCGGCGACACGTCGTGGCCGCTCAAGCGGATCGCCGAGCGCTGCGGGTTCGGCTCCGAGGAGACGTTGCGGCGCGGCTTCGTGCGCGTGCTCGGCGTCACGCCACAGGCGTATCGGGAACGGTTCGCCGGATAAGCGGCGCGACCTGCGCGAATCGACGCCGATTCCCAGTCCGAAACATCCGACTATTCTTCAATCGCGAACAATGGAGCAGGGCTTGTGCCGCCCCTTCCGCGCGCTCTATGCTGTCCTGTTCTGTTGGCGAGTCGAAGGGGGCAGCATGGACCGTATCCAGGCAATGGAAGTCTTCACCCGCGTGGTCGACGCGAACAGCTTCACGCGTGCGGCGGATACGCTGTCGATGCCGCGCGCATCGGTGACGACGATCATCCAGAATCTCGAGGCGCTGCTCGGCGTGCGGCTGATGCACCGGACCACGCGCCGGCTGTCGCTGACGCCCGAAGGCGCCGCGTACTACGAACACTGCGTGAAGATCATCGCCGAGATCATGGAAACCGATGCGAGTTTCCAGACCGGCAACCGCAAGCCGAGCGGCGTGCTGCGCGTCCACATGCCGAGCTCGCTCGGGCGGCGGATCGTGATTCCCGCGCTGTCGGCGTTCCGGCAGCGCTATCCGGACATCACGCTCGATCTCGGGCTCGCCGACCGGCCGGTGGACCCGGTCGAGGAGGGCATCGACTGCATGATCCGCGTCGGGCCGCTCGAGGATTCATCGATGGTCGCGCGGCGGATCGGGATGCTCAAGCGCGTGACCTGCGCGTCGCCCGATTACCTGAAGCGGCACGGCGATCCGCACGAGATTACCGATCTCGCCGAGCACGTCGCGGTGAATTTCCGCGCGAGCCATGGCGCGCGGCCGATACCGTGGGTGTTCGTGATCGACGGCAAGCCGGTCGAGGTCAGGATGAGCGGGAGCGTCACGGTCAACGATTCGGATGCCTATGTGACCTGCGGCGTCGAAGGCTTCGGGATGATCCAGCCGACGCTGTTCATGGTGCTGCCGAACCTGCTCGACGGGTCGCTGCTGGAGGTGCTGCCCGGCTGCAACCCGAAACCGAAGCCGATCTCGATCGTCTACCCGCACAACCGGCACCTGTCCGCGAAGGTGCGCGTGTTCGCCGACTGGATCGCGGAGCTGTTCGAGTCGACGCCGGCGCTGGAGGGCGGGGAGGACTGGCGCGGGCGGCTGCGGGCGCGCGCGAGCGAGCCGGCGCGCGGGCCGGTGGCGGCGTAGCGGCGCGCGCTACCACTTCTCGGCGAACGGGCGTATCAGGTAGTCGAACGACCACGCGGACGGATGCTGGTGCGCGACGTGGAACACTTCGTCGGCGATCGCGTCGGGGTGCGCGAAATACGCGTCGCGCGCGAACGGCCAGTCGGCCGGCGGCTCGACCCAGGCGGGCCGGGCGCGGCCGTCCTCGCCGAGCCACGGCGCGTCGATCGCCGCGTCGATCATCACATAGCCGACGTGCACGCGCTTCGGGCCGAGATCGCGCGCGAGCGCTTCGGCGAGGATCCGCTGCGCGGCCTTGGTCGGCGCGAACAGCGCGTAGTTCGGCTTGCCGCGCAACGACGCGGTGTTGCCGGTCACGACGATCGCGCCGTGGCCCGCCGCGATCATGTCGGGCGCGCATGCGCGCGCCAGGTGCAGCAGCGCGGTCGTATTCACGCGGAAATTGCGCTCGAGCTGTGCCGGATCGGCATCGAGAAACGTCGCGAAGGTTTCGGACACCGCGTTGTGCACGACGACCGACGGCTTGCCGAGTGCGGCGCGCACGGCGTCGATCGTCGTCGCCAGCGCATCGAGATCCGCGACGTCGCACACGAACGCGCGGCTGCCGGGAATCTCCCGCTCGAAATCCTGCAGGCGCGCGCGGTTGCGCGCCAGCATCGCGACGCGATAGCCGTCGCGCGCGAAGCGGCGCGCGATCGACGCGCCCGTGGCGCTGCCGACGCCGGTGATCAGGCAGACTCGATTGTTCATGGTGCAGGCTCCTGTCGAGCGTAAACGTGACGGGTGGCGACGCGCGATTCAGGGGCGCGTGCCAGCGAACGCGGGGTGCCGCGCGAGCGCGCCGGCCACGGCCGCCAGCGCCGGCGCGCGAGTCGGCAGCGCGAGATCGGGATGGGTCGCGTGCGCGTACTCGTACGCGATCACCGCGCTGAGGGTCGCGAGCCCGAGCGACGCCGCGCCGAGCGAGCAGCCCGCGCGTGCGGCCTGGTCGAGCGCGGCGAAGCCGCCGAGTGTCTGCGTGCGGTAGCGCTCGATCAGCGCCTGCTGGCCGCCGCCGTTCGGCCGCTGCTCCTCGGCGTGGCGCGCGGTGGTCTTCTCGTAGAGCGTGGTCGCGATCGCGGCGAGCTGCAGCGCGGCACGGCGCGCAGCGCCCGCGCGCGGCGCAAGCGCGCGGGCGGGGCCGACCCGTTCGTCGAGGTAGTCGAGGATCGCGCCGCTGTCGAGCAGGCGCTCGCCGTCGTCGAGTTCGAGCATCGGCACCTTGCCGACCCGGTTCAGCGCGTCGGCGCGCGCGGTGTCGACATACACGTTCAGCGGTTCATGCTCGAACGGGATGTCGAGCACGACGAGCGCGGCTCCGACGCGGCGTGCGAACGGCGAGAAGTAAGTTCCGGTCAGTTTCATGATTGGGCTCGTGAGCGTGCATCCGGTGGAGATCGCGTATGGCGCAGGCGCCGCTAGCGCGCATTGCGCAGCCGGCGTTGCCAACCCGTGACCAGGATCGACAGCGCGACCAGCAGGCCGGCGGTCGACGGGCTCCGGTGCAGGTCGTCCGAGATCAGCGTCAGCAGGCCGACCGGCGCGAACTCGGTGACGACGATGGTGAACGTGGCGATGCCGAGCACGACGACGGCAAGCCAGCTGCGCAGGGCCGAGGGCGTCGATTCGGCAGACAGGACACTCTGTGTGGACATCGTCACCTCGCTGGCGGGTGGGGCGATTCGAACGGATTGACGGTGCTGCGCGCGACGCACCGCGCGGGTTCGCGTCGATGCGGGCGAGCGGGCCTCCCGGGCATGACCCGTTTCCGCCTCTGGGTTGCAAAATGAAACTACATGGAGCGTAGTCAATCGGGTTGCATTGTGCAACCTATAACGTGAGTGGCAGTGAGGTCTTGTGTGGGGTAGCGCCCGGATGCCCGGCCGGACGCGCCTGCCGTGTCAGTGCTGCAGTGTGTCCAGCGCCTTGTTCAGCGAAGCGAAGATGCGTGGGATGTCCGGTTCGCCGGTCCGCCAGTTGGAGAACGCGACGCGCAGCCCCCACACGCCGTCGTAGACCGTGCTGGTGATGAACACGTCGCCGAGATCGCGCACCGCGCGCACGTACGCGCCGATGCGCGCTTCGTCGGGCGCATCGGCCAGCGTGAAGCACACGACGTTCAGCCGCGTGGGGGCGAGCAGCCGGAAGCCGGGCTGCGCGCCGATCCGCTCGCCGAGCGACTGCGCGAGCCGGATGTTGCGCGTGACGATTTCCGCATGGCCCGCGCGGCCGTACGCGGCGAGCGAGAACCAGGTTGCGAGCGCGCGCAGCCGACGCGAGTTCTCCGGCGTCAGGTGGACGAAGTCGGGGTTGTCGGTCGGCACGCCGAGGTAGGCGGCGCTGTTCTGGAACACGCGCACCTGCAGGTCGCGGTGGCGCGTGAATTGCACGGCGGCGTCGTAAGGCACGTTCAGCCACTTGTGCAGGTCGATGCAGATCGAGTCGGCCGCATCGAGCGCCGCGACGAGCGGCGCGTGTTCCGGCGACAGCGCGGCGAACGCGCCGAACGCCGCGTCGACGTGCAGCCAGAACGGGTAGCGCGCCTTCAGTGCGTGAATCGCGGCGAGATCGTCGAAGTCGACCGTGTTGACGGTGCCGGCGTTTGCGACGACGATCGCCGGCTCGCCATTCTGCGCGGCCAGCGCGGCCTCGAGCGCGGCGATGTCGATCGCTTCGCGCCCGGGCAGCGTCGCGACTTTGCGCACGGCCTGGCGGCCGATGCCGAGTACCGACAATGCCTTGTAGACGCTCGAGTGCGCCGTCGCCGACAGCACGCGCACGTCGCCGAGCGCGGCGACGCCCTGTTCGGACACGCGCACGCCCTTGCGTTCGCCGAGCCATTCCCGGCCGAGCGCGAGGCCGACGAGATTCGACATCGTCGCGCCGGTGACGAACACGCCCTGCTGCGCGTCGGACAGGCCGAACAGCTGCCGTAGCCGATCGATCGTCTCGCGCTCCAGGTCCGGCGCCGCGCTGTCGATGCCCGCGGTCGGGTTCTGGTCGTAGATCCCGGTCAGCCAGTCGCCGGCGAGTGACGCGGGCGTCGCGCCGCCCGTGACGAAGCCGAGGTAGCGCGGCCCCGCGCTGCCGGAGAAACCGGGCGCCCAGCGCGCGGTAAATTCCGCCAGCGCGCCGTCGAGCCCCGCGCCATGCTCCGGCAGCGGCGTCGGGCGGGCCGGCGGCGGGGCGACGGCGGCGGGGCGCGCGTCGAGCGACGACAGGGCCGCAACCGCATGGCGGCGCGTGTCGTCGAGGAGGGCGTCAAGGTTGGCGAGATCGGCGGCGAGTGTCGGATGCATGGCGGAATGGATAGGTGATTGGCGATGTGCGGCTCGGCCCGGGTGCGCATTCCGGCGCGAGTGCGGCTCATGAGGCGGGTTCATGCATCGGCCGCGCATCGAGCGGGAAGTCGGACGAGCAATCAATGTAGGCCGATAAGTTGCAAAATACAACTTGATATGGTGCGTGTCCGAAGCGTGCGGGTGCGGCAGCGCCATATGCGCTGTCACGGCGTCATGCGGGCGGGTGCGCCCGCGCGCTCAGCGCGCGGGCTTCTTCTGCGCGGCGGACGACGCGCGCGCGGGCGGAAACTTGATGGCCGTATCCTCGGGCGCCAGTGTGCGGCCGTCGTGCGCATGCACTGCGACGTGCGGGACGAGGCGGCCCGATTCGCGGTCGACGAGCTTGACATGCGCCTCGTTGGGCTTGAAGCAGTAGTCCTCGCCCCAGTGGCGGAGCGCGACGAGCAACGGAAACAGCGCGCGGCCTTTCCTGGTCAGCACGTACTCGTGATACGCGCTGCCGTCCGACGCGGGCGCGGTTTCGAACACGCCGTGCTCGACGAGGTGGCGCAGGCGCGACGCGAGAATGTTGCGCGCGAGCCCGAGGCTTTCCTGGAATTCGCCGAAGCGCCGCAGGCCGCCGAACGCGTCCCTCACGATGAGCAGTGACCACCCGTCGCCGATCACGTCGAGCGGACGGGCGACTCCGCACGCGCTGCTGTTGTGGCTGGTGCGCTTGGCCATGATGTCCTCCACGGAAATGAGCCGGAACGAATACGGTGGGCGGGGCGGTCCGACTGCATGCGACGACGACGCACGGGATTTGCCCGGGGGATTGGTTGCATTATAAAACGCGTGTCGGGCGGCGAACTCCGGTTGAACCCGATGGCGGCGTTCGTGGGCGCATGCGGCCGGGCCTCGGCTGCGCGGGCAGGCGTGGTTGCGACGTGGAATATCGAGGGGGATGTGTTGCGGGGACGTGTACTGCGGGTGCCGCTTGCGAAATGAAACACAGCGCATGCGTTTGCGTCGACAAAAACAAAAAGGGCTTAGCCGTAGCTAAGCCCTTTTCTTACTGCATTTGGTGGCGAATCAGGGACTCGAACCCCGGACCTGCGGATTATGATTCCGTCGCTCTAACCGACTGAGCTAATTCGCCGGAGAACTGAATTATGCTGAAGTCGATTCGGGGTGTCAACACCTTTTTTCATATCCCTGCAAAAAATGTCGCCGCCCCGGTCAGGACCCCATCCATCAATCCTGCGCGTAGATGTTCGAGTCCTTGGTTTCCTTGACGAACAGCAGCCCGACCACGCACGTGATCAGCGCGATCACGATCGGATACCACAGCCCCGAGTAGATGTTGCCCTGCGCCGCGACGATCGCGAACGCGGTCGCCGGCAGGAAGCCGCCGAACCATCCGTTGCCGATGTGATACGGCAGCGACATCGACGTGTAGCGGATCCGCGTCGGGAACATCTCGACCAGCATCGCGGCAATCGGGCCGTAGACCATCGTCACGTAGATCACGAGGATCGTCAGCACCACGATCGTCATCGGCCAGTTGAGCTGCGCCGGGTCGGCCTTTGCCGGATAGCCGGCCGACTTCAGCGTCGTGGCGAGCGTCTTGTCGAACGCCGCGCCCTTCGCCTTCGCGTCGGCCGCCTTGCCGTCGTACGCGTCGATCACGGTGTCGCCGACCTTGATCTGCGCGGCGGCGCCCGCCGGCGCCGCGACGTTCTCGTAGTTCAGGCCGGCCTTCGCGAGCGCGCTCTTCGCGATGTCGCACGAGTTCGTGAACTTCGACGTGCCGACCGGGTTGAACTGGAACGAGCAGGTGGCCGGATCGGCGACGACGGTGATCGGCGCCTTCATCGTCGCGAGCTCGAGCTGCGGGTTCGCGTAGTGCGTGAGCGCCTTGAACAGCGGGAAGTAGGTCAGCGCCGCGATCAGGCAGCCCGCGAGGATGATCGGCTTGCGCCCGATCCGGTCCGACAGCGAGCCGAAGAACACGAAGAACGGCGTACCGATCAGGAGCGAGATCGCGATCAGGATGTTCGCGCTCGCACCGTCCACCTTCAGCGTCTGCGTGAGGAAGAACAGCGCGTAGAACTGGCCCGTGTACCACACGACCGCCTGGCCGGCCGTCAGGCCGACGAGCGCGAGGATCACGATCTTCAGGTTCTTCCACTGGCCGAACGCTTCGGTGAGCGGCGCCTTCGACGTCTTGCCCTCGGCCTTGATGCGCAGGAACACCGGCGACTCGTTCAGCTGCAGCCGGATCCACACCGACACCGCGAGCAGCAGGATCGACGCGATGAACGGCACGCGCCAGCCCCACGCGCCGAACGATTGCTCGCCGATCAGCGTGCGCACGCCGAGGATCACGAGCAGCGACAGGAACAGGCCGAGCGTCGCGGTCGTCTGGATCCACGCGGTGTAGAAGCCGCGCCGGTGCGACGGCGCGTGTTCCGCGACGTAGGTCGCGGCGCCGCCGTACTCGCCGCCGAGCGCGAGGCCCTGCAGGAGCCGCATCGCGATGAAGATCACCGGCGCGGCGAAGCCGATCGACGCATAGCCGGGCAGGAAGCCGACCACGAAGGTCGACACGCCCATGATCACGATCGTCACGAGGAACGTGTGCTTGCGGCCGACCAGGTCGCCGAGCCGGCCGAACACGATCGCGCCGAACGGCCGCACCGCGAAACCGGCCGCGAAGCCGAGCAGCGTGAAGATGAAGGCGGCCGTCGGGTTGACGCCGGAGAAGAAGCTCTTGCTGATGTAGGCCGCGAGGGAGCCGGCCAGGTAGAAGTCGTACCACTCGAACACGGTGCCGAGCGACGACGCGAAGATCACCTTCTTCTCTTCGCCCGTCATCGGCGAGTGCGCAATGTGCCCGCCTAACGTAGCCATGAATCGTCTCCAAGTCTCTTGATATAGGTGTGCGGCCGCCTCGTGGGGCGAGCCTGTCGACGATTATTGGCGGGCAAACTTACGGCGCACTGACTCGCGCTCGCCCGGCGCGTGCACGTTAACCCGCGGTGAATGGCTGTCCTTTTGCATCGATCGTTCTGCGAACGGTCTGCAAGTTCGCGCAAGTCGCGTTATTGCGGCGAGATGCTGCGGCGCACGTCAGGGTTACTCCGGGGCGGCCGCATGCAACGGCAGGGTCACGCGCACGAGCGTGCCGGCGAGGCGCGGCATCGCCTGGTAGACATGGTCGTCGAGCGTCAGCGTGCCGCCGTGCTGCGCGATGATCTCGCGCACGATCGCGAGCCCGAGGCCGCTGCCGTCGCCTTCGCGGCCGAGAATCCGGTAGAAGCGTTCGAGCACGCGCTCGCGCTCGGCGGCCGGAATGCCGGGGCCGGTGTCCTCGACCTCGAGGTGCGCGCACCCCGCGGCGCGCTCGGCGCGCACGCGCACGGTGATGCGGCCGCCTTGCGGCGTATAGCGGATCGCGTTGTCGATCAGGTTGCCGAGCATCTCGCGCAGCATCAGCGGGTTGCCGGCGACGTCGAGCGGCGCATCGTCATCCGGGCCCTCGTAGCCGAGGTCCATCCGTTTCGCGAGCGCGGCCTGCACCCAGTCGCGCACCGCGCGCCGCGCGAGCGTGCCGATCTCGACGGGCGCGAACGTCAGCCCGCTCGCGCGATTCTCGGCGCGCGCGAGCGCGAGCAGCTGCGTGACGAGCCGCGCGGCCTGCTCGGAGCTCGTCGCGATCTGTTCGAGCGAGCGCTGCACGTCGGCCGGCACGGGGTGGCGCAGCGCGAATTCGGCCTGCGTGCGCAGCCCGGCGAGCGGTGTCTTCATCTGGTGCGCGGCGTCGGCGATGAAGCGCTTCTGCAGCGCCATGTTCTGCTCGAGGCGCGCGAGCAGGTCGTTGAACGACGTGACGAGCGGCTCGATCTCCGGCGGCGCGCGCTGCGCCTCGACGGGCGACAGGTCGTCCGGCCGCCGCGCGCGGATGTGCGCCTGCAGCGCGTTGAGCGGCGCGAGCCCGCGCGACAGCCCGAACCACACGAGCAGGATCGCGAGCGGCAGGATCACGAACTGCGGCAGGATCACGCCCTTGATGATGTCGTTCGCGAGCGCGTTGCGCTTGTCGAGCGTCTCGCCGACCTGCACGAGCACCGGCTGCGTGCCGCTCGCCTGCGGCAGCGCGACGGTTGTATACGCGACGCGCACGTCGTTGCCGCGCAGCAGGTCGTCGCGGAACGCGACGACGCCCGGCGGCGGGCGATCCTCGTCGCGCGGCAGCGGCAGGTCGGCCTCGCCGGCGACCAGCTCGCCGCGCGCGCCGAGCACCTGGAAGTAAACGCTGTCGACGTTGTCCGCGCGCAGGAAGTCGCGCGTCGCCTGCGGCAGCGTCAGCTCGGCGACGCCGTTGACCGGATGGATCTGCCGCGCGAGCACGTACGCGTTGGTCTCGAGCGCGCGGTCGAACGGCCCGTTCGCGATCGTCTTCGCCACCAGATAGGTGACGGCGATGCTCATCGGCCACAGCAGCAGGAGCGGCGCGAGCATCCAGTCGAGGATCTCGCCGAACAGCGAGCGCGGCCGCGCGGGGTCGGGCGGGTCGGTCTCGTCGGGCGGCGCGAACGGGTTCTCGTAGCGCGCGTCGCGCGCGGCGTCGGCGGCGGAAACGGGTTCGCCGCTCGGGTGGCGGGAATGGGTCGGCGTGGCCATGGCGGCGACGGCCGGCCGTCAGCGCAGCGGCGTGCCGGCCGGTGCGGGCTGCGGCGCCGCCGCGTCGGACGGGTTCGTGGCGGCGGCTTTCTCGAGGCAGTAGCCGAGGCCGCGCACGGTGGCGATCCGCACGCCGCTCGGCTCGATCTTCTTGCGCAGCCGGTGCACGTAGACTTCGATCGCGTTGTTGCTGACTTCCTCGCCCCATTCGCACAGGTGGTCGACGAGCTGCTCCTTCGACACGAGGCGGCCGATCCGCTGCAGCAGCACCTCGAGCAGGCCGAGTTCGCGCGCGGACAGGTCGAGCACGCGGTCGTTCGCGTATGCGATGCGGCCCACCTGGTCGAACGCGAGCGAGCCGTGCCGCACGACGGTCGGGCCGCCGCCCGCGCCGCGCCGGGTCAGCGCGCGCACGCGTGCCTCGAGCTCGTTGAGCGCGAACGGCTTGGCCATGTAGTCGTCGGCGCCGAGGTCGAGGCCCTTCACGCGCTCGTCGACGCTGTCGGCGGCGGTCAGGATCAGCACGGGGAGATTGGAGTTGCGGGCGCGCAGGCGCTTCAGCACGTCGAGGCCGGGCATCTTCGGCAGGCCGAGATCGAGGATCAGCAGGTCGAACGACTGCATCGACAGGGCCGTGTCGGCCTCGACGCCATTCTTCACGTGGTCGACCGCATAGCCCGATTGGCGGAGTGACCGGGTGAGGCCGTCCGCGAGTATGCTGTCATCTTCGGCGATGAGAATTCGCATGTGCGTGACCGGTGGCCGGCAGGGCGACACGCGCCGGCGCGGCTGTCTCCGAAGTGGTTCGTGTGTTGCACGACCCGCATTGCGGGCTTGCACAAAACACTGTTTTTTTATACAGTGTCTGCATTCGCGCGCCGCGGATCGAAACCGGCGCACCTATATCAGACGCTGCTCATCATAGCAAAGGACGATTCATGGAAGATAGCAAGAAAGGCTCCGGGCTGACTGCCGAGAAGAGCAAGGCGCTGGCCGCCGCACTCGCGCAGATCGAGAAGCAGTTCGGCAAAGGGTCGATCATGCGCATGGGCGACGGCGAGGCGGCCGAGGACATCCAGGTCGTGTCCACGGGCTCGCTGGGTCTCGATATCGCGCTCGGCGTCGGCGGCCTGCCGCGCGGCCGCGTGGTCGAGATCTACGGTCCGGAATCGTCCGGTAAAACCACGCTCACGCTGCAAGTCATCGCCGAACTGCAGAAGATCGGCGGCACGGCCGCGTTCATCGACGCCGAGCACGCGCTCGACGTCCAGTACGCGTCGAAGCTCGGCGTGAACGTGCCCGAACTGCTGATCTCGCAGCCGGACACCGGCGAGCAGGCGCTGGAAATCACCGACGCGCTGGTGCGCTCGGGCTCGATCGACATGATCGTCATCGACTCGGTCGCGGCGCTCGTGCCGAAGGCCGAAATCGAAGGCGAGATGGGCGATTCGCTGCCGGGCCTGCAGGCCCGCCTGATGTCGCAGGCGCTGCGCAAGCTGACCGGCACGATCAAGCGCACGAACTGCCTCGTAATCTTCATCAACCAGATTCGTATGAAGATCGGCGTGATGTTCGGCAACCCGGAAACCACGACGGGCGGCAACGCGCTCAAGTTCTATGCGTCGGTGCGTCTCGACATCCGCCGGATCGGCTCGATCAAGAAGAACGACGAGGTGATCGGCAACGAAACCCGCGTGAAGGTCGTCAAGAACAAGGTGTCGCCGCCGTTCCGCGAAGCGATCTTCGACATCCTGTACGGCGAGGGCATCTCGCGTCAGGGCGAGATCATCGATCTCGGCGTGCAGGCGAAGATCGTCGACAAGGCGGGCGCCTGGTACAGCTACAACGGCGAGAAGATCGGCCAGGGCAAGGACAACGCGCGTGAATTCCTGCGCGAGAACCCGGAAATCGCGCGCGAGATCGAGAACCGCATTCGCGAATCGCTCGGCGTCGTCGCGATGCCCGATGGCGCAGGCAACGAAGCCGAGGCGATGGACGAAGAAGAGTGATGGTCAGGCGCCGGGATGATGCGGGCGAGCCGAAGGAGCACGACGGGCGCGATGCGCCGGGCGGCTCCGGCCGGCGCGCCGCGTCCCCCGGCGCCGGCCGGCGGTCCGCGGCGCAAGCCGCGAACCGCACCGCGACGAGGGCATCCGACGATGCCCTCGTTTCGTTTGAGATCAGCGCACCGGACGATCCGTTCGAAGATGGCGAATCGTTCGACGCGCACGACCGGGCGCGCCGCCACGTGTCCGGTGCCGGCTTCCCGCGCGATCACGCGTCCGCCACACCCGGGGCGGCGACGGAAGACGTCTATACCCGCACGAGCCAGAATCCGCGCCGCACGCGCCGGCCGTCCGGCGCACGTCCCGGCGCCGAAGCCGAAGCAGGGGCCGGCGCGTCCACCCGGGCATCGTCATCGAAACCGGCCCGCTCGCTGAAGGGCCGTGCGCTCGGCTACCTGTCCCGGCGCGAGTACAGCCGAGCCGAACTCGCGCGCAAGCTCGCGCCCTACGCGGGCGAGGACGAGTCCGTCGAGCCGGTGCTGGATGCGCTGGAGCAGGGCGGCTGGCTGTCCGACGCGCGTTTCGCCGAGAGTCTCGTGCATCGCCGCGCGTCGCGCGTCGGGGCGGCGCGGATCGTCAACGAGCTGAAGCGCCATGCGGTCGGCGACGCGCTCGTCGAGGAGGTGAATGCGCAGCTTCGCGAGACCGAATGGGCGCGCGCGCAGGCCGTTTGGCGCAAGAAATTCGGTGCACTGCCGCAAACGCCCGCCGAGCGCGCGAAGCAGGCGCGCTTCCTGGCCGCGCGCGGCTTCTCGAGCGCGACCATCGTGAAGTTGCTCAAGTGCGGCGACGAATTGTTCGGCGACGACTGAGCATCCCGTTCGCGCGCGCGGCGCGCGATTTTGCTGCATTGCAACCGTTTCCCGACACGCGGGAATACCCCCCGTTGCGGCAAACTGTCTCAAATACCCGATATGCTAAAATCCTCGGGTTTTCCTCTTCGGCCTCAACCTCCAGCATGCCGCTATCCGAGCCCGTGCCCCGTCAGTTGCGACATCGACGCGCAATCCGAGCGGAAGCCTACGAGCGTGACGACGGCTTGTGGGACATCGAAGCCTGCCTGACCGATCACAAGCCGCGCGATGTCGCGCTTGCATCGGGCATCCGGCCGAACGGCCTGCCGATTCATGAACTCTGGCTGCGCGTGACCATCGATCGTGACCTCAATATCGTCGACGCCGAAGCGTCGTCGGAATGGGTGCCGTATCCGGGCCACTGCCAGTCCGCCAATCCCGCCTATCGGGCCCTCGTCGGGCTCAATCTCTTCCGTCACTTCCGCCGCGACGCGAACCGGCTTTTGTCCGGCGTCGCGGGCTGCTCCCATCTCACCGAGCTGTGCGCCGTGCTGCCGACGGCGGCGATCCAGGCGTTCGCCGGCGACGTGTGGAGCGTGCGGGAAGGGGGCGGCGAACGGCCGGATCATGACGACGGCGCGCCCGCCGAGCCGCCGTTCCAGCTGGGCCGCTGCCGCGCGCTCCGGTTCGACGGCGAGGTGGTGCAGCAGTTCTACCCGCGCTGGTATGGCGCGAGTCGGCCGGAATCGGGTAGCACGAAGGAATGAACGGAAATCATTCGAAGAAGCGTCCTTAAGCGACTTTTCATCCAACTCTCAGACTGAAGGGAATCACGCATGAAGATTCACGAGTACCAGGGTAAGGAAATCCTGCGGAAATTCGGAGTCGCGGTACCGCGCGGCAAGCCGGCGTTCTCGGTTGACGAGGCCGTCAAGGTGGCAGAAGAGCTCGGCGGCCCGGTTTGGGTCGTGAAGGCTCAGATTCACGCGGGTGGCCGTGGCAAGGGCGGCGGCGTGAAGGTGGCGAAGTCGATCGAGCAGGTTCGCGAATACGCGAACCAGATCCTCGGCATGCAGCTCGTCACGCACCAGACCGGTCCGGAAGGCCAGAAGGTCAACCGTCTGATGATCGAAGAAGGCGCCGACATCAAGCAGGAACTGTATGTCAGCCTCGTCGTTGATCGCGTGTCGCAAAAGATCGTTCTGATGGGTTCGAGCGAAGGCGGCATGGACATCGAAGAAGTTGCCGAAAAGCACCCGGAACTGATCCACAAGGTCATCGTCGAGCCGTCGACCGGCCTGCTCGACGCCCAGGCCGACGACCTCGCCGCGAAGATCGGCGTGCCGGCTGCTTCGATTCCGCAAGCGCGTGCCATCCTGCAAGGCCTGTACAAGGCATTCTGGGAAACCGACGCGTCGCTGGCTGAAATCAACCCGCTGAACGTCTCCGGCGACGGCAAGGTCATCGCACTCGACGCGAAGTTCAACTTCGACTCGAACGCGCTGTTCCGTCACCCGGAAATCGTCGCGTACCGCGACCTGGACGAAGAAGATCCGGCTGAAATCGAAGCGTCGAAGTTCGACCTCGCGTACATCTCGCTCGACGGCAACATCGGCTGCCTCGTGAACGGCGCGGGCCTCGCGATGGCGACGATGGACACGATCAAGCTGTTCGGTGGCGAGCCGGCGAACTTCCTGGACGTCGGCGGTGGCGCGACGACCGAGAAGGTCACGGAAGCGTTCAAGCTGATGCTGAAGAACCCGGACCTGAAGGCGATCCTCGTGAACATCTTCGGCGGCATCATGCGCTGCGACGTGATCGCGGAAGGCGTGATCGCCGGTTCGAAGGCCGTGAACCTGAACGTGCCGCTCGTCGTGCGCATGAAGGGCACGAACGAGGACCTCGGCAAGAAGATGCTGGCCGATTCGGGCCTGCCGATCATCTCGGCGGACAGCATGGAAGAGGCTGCGCAGAAGGTCGTCGCGGCTGCCGAAGGCAAGTAACGCTATCGTCGAATACGCATGGCGGCGCGGCAGACACGCGACGCCAATCGAACAGAGGTCAATACATGTCGATTCTGATCAACAAGGACACGAAGGTCATCACGCAGGGCATTACCGGCAAAACCGGTCAGTTCCACACGCGCGCCTGCCGTGAATACGCAAACGGCCGCGAAGCATTCGTCGCGGGCGTGAACCCGAAGAAGGCCGGCGAAGATTTCGAAGGCATTCCGATCTACGCAAGCGTCAAGGAAGCGAAGGCAGAAACCGGCGCGACCGTGTCGGTCATCTACGTTCCGCCGGCAGGCGCTGCCGCTGCGATCTGGGAAGCGGTCGAAGCCGATCTGGATCTCGCGATCTGCATCACGGAAGGCATCCCCGTCCGCGACATGATCGAAGTGAAGGACCGCATGCGCCGCGAAGGCCGCAAGACGCTGCTGCTCGGGCCGAACTGCCCGGGCACGATCACGCCGGACGAACTGAAGATCGGCATCATGCCGGGTCACATCCACCGCAAGGGCCGCATCGGCGTCGTGTCGCGTTCGGGCACGCTGACGTATGAAGCGGTTGCGCAGCTGACGGCACTGGGCCTCGGCCAGTCGTCGGCAGTCGGCATCGGCGGCGACCCGATCAACGGTCTGAAGCACATCGACGTGATGAAGATGTTCAACGACGATCCGGATACGGATGCGGTCGTGATGATCGGCGAAATCGGCGGTCCGGACGAAGCGAACGCCGCTCAGTGGATCAAGGACAACATGAAGAAGCCGGTGGTCGGCTTCATCGCGGGCGTCACGGCGCCTCCGGGCAAGCGCATGGGCCACGCCGGCGCGCTGATCTCGGGCGGTGCGGATACGGCCGAAGCGAAGCTGGAAATCATGGAAGCGTGCGGCATCACCGTCACGCGCAACCCGTCGGAAATGGGTCGCCTGCTGAAGAAGGCGCTGTAAATTCCGCGTGGGTTCGTCCTGCAGAAAACGCCGGCTTTGCCGGCGTTTTTTTTGTTACGCTCGCGCAATGCGTTCGTGACGTCGGGCCCGCATCCGCCAGGCCGACTTTCGTTCCCGCTCTCCGCCCATGCTCGAATTCCTGTCTACGCTCCACTGGGGCGCCGTGCTCCAGATCGTCGCCATCGACATCCTGCTCGGCGGCGACAACGCGGTCGTGATCGCGCTCGCGTGCCGCAACCTGCCGGCGAGCCAGCGGCTGCGCGGCGTGATCTGGGGTACCGCCGGCGCGATCGTGCTGCGGGTCGTGCTGATCGCGTTCGCGGTCGTGCTGCTCGACGTGCCGTTCCTGAAGTTCGCGGGCGGCGTGCTGCTGCTGTGGATCGGCATCAAGCTGATGGCGCCGTCCGCCGACGCGCACGACGACATCAAGCCGGCCGACAAGCTGTGGGCGGCCGTGAAGACGATCGTGATCGCCGATGCGGTGATGAGCCTCGACAACGTGATCGCGATCGCCGGCGCGGCGGAGCGGGCCGACCCCGGGCACCGGCTCGCGCTCGTGATCTTCGGGCTCGTCGTCAGCGTGCCGATCATCGTGTGGGGCAGCACGCTGGTGCTGAAGATGCTCGACCGCTTCCCGATCGTCGTCACGCTCGGCGCGGGGCTGCTCGGCTGGATCGCCGGCGGGCTGATGGTGAACGATCCGGCCGGCGACCGCTGGCCGCTGCTCGACACGCCGGCGGCGATCCATGGCGCGAGCATCGCCGGCGCGCTGCTCGTCGTCGCGGCCGGCTACGCGCTGAGGAAGCGCCGCCACGCGTCGGGGGCGCCCGGTTCGCACTGACACGTTGGCCGTCCGGCCGACTGCCGGCCGCGCGGCCCGCTGGCTACGATCGAAACGCCTGCCTGGATCGGCAGGCGTTTTTCGTTTCCGGA
Source organism: Burkholderia pyrrocinia (assembly GCA_001527685.1). Classification (GTDB taxonomy): domain Bacteria; phylum Pseudomonadota; class Gammaproteobacteria; order Burkholderiales; family Burkholderiaceae; genus Burkholderia; species Burkholderia pyrrocinia_D. Next base: position 145,676 of record LOZU01000020.1, on the reverse strand, counting down.
GCCTGTCATGTTCGAAGCCTTTTCCGTTTCCCTGTTCCGCCGCCTTGCCGTCAACCTGCGGCGCGCGCGCCGGCGTCCCGCCGGTTTCACGCTGATCGAGCTGATGATCGTGCTGGCGATCGTCGGCGTCATCGCCGCCTATGCGATTCCCGCCTATCAGGATTACCTTGCGCGCTCGCGGGTCGGCGAGGGGCTCGCGCTCGCATCGTCCGCGCGGCTTGCGGTCGCGGACAACGCGGCGAGCGGCGCGGGCCTCGGCGGCGGCTACAGCCCGCCGGCCGCGACCCGCAACGTCGAGTCGGTGCAGATCGACGACGATACGGGCCAGATTTCGGTCGTCTTTACCGCCCGCGTCGCGGCCGCGGGCACGAACACGCTCGTGCTGGTGCCGTCGGCGCCCGACAAGGCCGATGCGCCAACGGCCCGGGTCGCGCTGAAGAAAGGCGCGATGCAGGCCGGCGCGATCACGTGGGAGTGCTTCGCCGGCGGCAAGCAGGCGTCGTCGCTGCCGGCGCCGGGCGCGGGGCCGCTGCCGGCCGACAGCGCCACGCTGCCGGCCAAGTACGCGCCGGCGGAGTGTCGCGCGTAGCGTGCGTTCCGCGCCACCGTACCGCACAGAGCGGGGAAAGTTTTGTATAGTGCGCCGGTTGCTGATCTCCGGTTTGCTCATGCCCTCTTCTTTTTCCCGCTCGTTGCCGCTCGTCGCGCTGGCGGTCGCGATGATCGTGCCTTACGCGATCACGAATCACACGTATCCGATTCCGACCTTCTATTCCGAGTTTTCCGCGCTGGTGCTGTACCTGCTGCTGGGCGCGACCGCGATCCTGCTGGTGCGCACGAGCGGCCCGGCCGCGCCGTTCGCGGCGCCGGCCGCGTTCGTCGCGCCGCTCGGCTTCGTGGCCGTGCTGGTCGCGCAGGTCGCGCTGATGCCGTTGCGGGTGCCGTCGATGAACTGGCTCGCCGTCGGCTACCTTGGCGCGGCGCTGGTCGCGATGCAGGCGGGCTACGTGCTGGCGCGCGAGCAGCTTGCCGAATCGGCCGCGCGGATGATGGCGGGCGCGCTGCTGATCGGCGGCGTGTTCGCGGTGTTCTGCCAGATCGTGCAGCTGTTCCGCTTCGAGTCGGCGCTGACGCCGTTCGTCGTGGTGTACAACATCGCGGTCGACCGCCGGCCTTACGGCAACATGGCGCAGGCGAACCACCTGGCGACCTACATCGCGTTCGCGCTCGCCGGCGCGCTGTATCTCGTGCAGACGCGCCGGCTCGCCGTGTGGGCGTGGCTCGTGCTGTCGGTCGTGCTGTCGGGCGGGCTTGCGCTGACGGTGTCGCGCGGGCCGTGGCTGCAGGTCGCGGTGATGGCGGCGGCCGGTTTCTGGATGGCCTGGGTCGAATCGCGCGGCAAGCCGGGCATGCCGGCCAACGTGCGCGCGCGCGCGTGGCTGATGCCCGTGCTGCTGCTCGCCGTGTTCGTCGCGGTGAATGGCGCCGTGCGCTGGGCGAACGTGCACTACCACCTGAATCTCGCGGAGTCGGCGGCCGAACGGATGCGCGACGCCGGGCAGATCGCGCCGCGCCTCGCGCTGTGGAAGTACGGGCTCACGATGTTCCGCGAGCATCCGCTGCTCGGCGTCGGCTGGGGCGAATTCCCGTCGCACCAGTTCGCGCTCGCGCGCGCGCTCGGCGGCGTCGAGATCGCGAACAACTCGCACGACATCTTCATCGACCTGCTCGCGAAGTCCGGCGCGCTCGGCCTCGGCGTGCTGCTCGTCACGCTCGTGCTGTGGTTCGTGCGTGCGGCCCGCGCGCCGCAGTCGAGCACGCGCGTGTTCGGTTTCGCGCTGGTCGGCATCGTGCTGATGCATGCGCTCGTCGAGTATCCGCAGCAGTACATGTTCTTCCTGCTGCCGGTGATGTTCGTGATCGGCCTGCTCGAGGTGAAGCCGCTGCGCGTCGTGCCGCGCGGCGCCGCGTTCGGGCTGTTCGCGGTGCTGACGTTCGGCGGCCTGCTGGCGGCGGTGCCGGTGCTGCGCGACTACCAGCGCGCGGAAGTGCTGTATTACGGCAGCGACCCGGCCGCGCAGTATCGCGACGCGCCGTCGCTGCTGTTCGGCGCGTGGGGCGACTATGGCGCCGCGACGCTGCTCGCGATCTCGCGCGACGCGCTGCCGGTGAAGCTCGCGGCGCACGAGCGCGCGATCGCGCTGCTGCCCGGCGAGACGGTGCTGCGCCGCTATGCGGTGCTGCAGGCGCTGGACGGCCGCGAAGCCGACGCGCTCGATACGGTCGCGCGCCTGCATGTGTTCGCGAAGGAGCTGAAGGACTGGCCGCAGCAGCTCGCGGCGCTGTACAAGCTGTGCGACGAGCAGCCGTTGCTGAAGGCGTTCAAGGCGACGCTGGTCGCGAAGTACGGCGAAGTGCCGGCCGATGCGCTCGATGACTCCGACGACGAGGACGCCGACTAAGCCCGCCCGCCGATCGGCCCGTTCCGCGCGCGGTCGGCGTCGCATCGATTACCTCGCGGATCGCACGGATTCCCGGCGGTCTGCGGCGGATTCACGTCGTCAAGTATTGTCAAATCGCCGCTGCCGGACGGGCAGCGCGCGCACGATGCCCGCCGATCCGGCCGGGTATCGTCGGCGGCAGCATCCGGTCGTCGCAGCCCCGGGGAACACAGGCGCGCGGCCGGCTCGTCCTGAAGCAACGCAACGGATTCCAACTCGAACATGGCTACCTGCCCGACCTACCTTGCGCTGCCCGTCGCCGCCGCGCTGCTCGCCGGCTGCGCGGTCTCGTCGCAGCAAGACAGCAAGCTGACCTGCACCATCCCGCGCGCCGTCTATCCGGATGCGGCGAAGCCGCTCGCGCGTCCCGCGACGGTGCTGGTGCGGGCGCTGATGACGACGTCCGGCGTGGCGGAAAACGTGACGGTCACGACCAGCAGCCGCAATGCCGCCGCGGATCGGGCCGCGGTCGACGCGATGTCGCGCGCCACGTGCACGCAGACCGGGCCCGCCGCGAATCCGTTCACGCTGACGCAGCCGTTCGTGTTCGAGCCGCGGCGCGGCAATTGACGTCAGCGTCGCGGCATCAGGTTCGCGCCGCGACAGCTCGGCTCCGGTGCGTCCTGCAGGCCGAGCAGCGTGAAGCCGTTGGCTTCCTGCCGGATCAGCGCGTAACGCGTTGCGACGGGCTGGCCTGACTTGCCGGTCAGCGCGATCTCGACCTGGTAGCGATCCTTCGCGGCCGCGCACCCGCGCACCGGCCCGTACGCGAACGACGTGTCGGGCGCCTTGCGCCGTTCGTCGAGCGCCTGCCGCGCCTTCAGCGCGGCCGCGGCGGCCGCCGGGTCGCTCCATTCGCGCGCGAGCGCGTCGTCCACTTTCAGCCATTCGTCGACGAAGTCCCGGCCGTTCGCGGCGGCGGGCTGCACGCGGCGCACGGTGTCGCCGTCGACGCGATAGCGGTAGATGCCGGCGCGCGTCATCACGTCGCTGTCGAGCGAGCCGACCGTCATTCGCAGCTCGAAGCCGTCCGCGCGCACTTTCATCCGCACGTCGTCGTCGTCGATCACGTAGCCCTGGCGGATGTGAAACAGCGTGCGTTGCGCGGCCGTGCCGGCGGCCGGCATGACCACGTCGGCGCCGAACATGCTCCAGCGCGACGAGCACCACGGCGTGCCGTGCACGATCAGGATCTGCCCGCCCGGCAGCGGCGTGAACTGGTAGCCGCCGCCGTACGCGCCGGAGATGTCCTGGTAGTCGTCGGCCTGCCAGCGCAGCACGCGCCGCCAGCCGCCGCCTTCCCACGCGTATCCGGCGAGCAGGTTGTCGCCGCCGCACGTGATGCCGAAGCCGGCGCGCACGAACATGACCGGCCGGGGCGCTGCGGCGCGTTCGACGTGGACGGTGAGGTCCGCGCCGAACGGGGAATCGTTGCCCTTCGATTGCGGCTTGGCGGCGGGCGCGGTGAGCGCGGCGGCGAGCGTGCGTTGCAGCGCCGCCGGTTCGACGCGCTCGTCGCTGCATGCGAGCCGTGCGTCGATCGCGCCGACCAGCGCCTGCTTGTACGCGCGGATCGCGTCGCGCTGCGCGGGCAACACGCCTGCGTCGCCGTCGGCGCTCTGCGGGCTGGGGATCTGCTGCAGGCGGCGCTGCGCGTCGAGCGCCGCGCGGGCGGCGGTGTCGGCGGCGGGGCAGGTGCCTGCAGCGAAGGCGACGGACGAAGCGGCGAGCAGGCAAAGCGTCAGCGTTGCGCGTTTCAGCGTGTTGTTCATGACGGGATCGGGGCGTTCAGGCAGGGAGGGGTGCTGCTTGCTTTTGTCGAGATCAAAACAAAGGCCGCTTCGGCATCCGCGAAGCGGCCTTCGACCGGGTTCGATCGTCCGGGCTCTACGCCTCCGCCTTCCAGTCCCCCGACTTCCCGCCGCGCTTCTCGCGCACGCTCACCTCGGTGATCACCATCCCGCGATCCACCGCCTTGCACATGTCGTACACGGTCAGCAGTCCGACCTGCACCGCGGTGAGCGCCTCCATCTCGACGCCGGTGCGCCCGAGCGTCTCGACCTGCGCGACGCAATGCACGCCCGGCAGCGCGTCGTCGAGTTCGAACTCGACGGCCACGCGGGTCAGCGCGAGCGGATGGCACAGCGGAATCAGGTCGGCGGTGCGCTTCGCGCCCTGGATCGCCGCGATGCGCGCGACGCCGAGCACGTCGCCTTTCTTCGCCTTGCCGTCGCGGATCAGTTCGAACGTGGCCGGCAGCATCCGGATCGTGCCGCGCGCGACGGCGATGCGCCGCGTTTCCTGCTTGTCGCCGACGTCGACCATGTGTGCGTGGCCGGCGGCATCGAAGTGGGTGAGTCCAGACATGTCGTGCTCCTTCAACGGGCGCCTATCATAGCAGTGGCGTACACGGCGCCGGCACGCAGTTGGTGCACCGGCCGAGCGGGACAGCCGCCGCGTCGCCGGTACAATGGCCCGATATTCATACCAATCGCCGCGAAGCGCGCGCTGCGCGCGGGACGGCGTCGCCATCATCCTGCCATGCGTGTCAAACAGTTGCTCGTCGCGTTGCTGTCGGCGGCCCTGACGCTGCCGCCCGACGGCTTCGCGCAGCGCACGGGCGCGTTGCCGCTCGAGTCGGCGCCTGCCGGCTTGCCGTCGATCTCGACCGTGCCGTCCGGCATCGCGCCGGACGTGTTCGGCACCTACGGCGGCGCCGAAAGCCGGTTCTCGGGCACCGACCGCGCGTCGGGCCCGGCCGCGAGCCTGCGCGGGCCGCTGCGCGCGCTGCAGCTGCCCGACCTTGGCGACGGCTCCGGCGGCGCGATGACCCCGCAGGCCGAGCGCCGGCTCGGCGAGCGCGTGATGCGCGAGGTGCGGCGCGACCCCGACTATCTCGACGACTGGCTCGCCCGCGACTACCTGAACGCGATGGCGGCGCGGCTCGCGGCCGCGGCGGCCGCACGCTTCATCGGCGGCTACACACCCGACTTCGACCTGTTCGCGGTGCGCGACCCGCAGGTCAACGCGTTCTCGATGCCGGGCGGCTTCATCGGCATCAACAGCGGGCTCGTCGTCACGACGCAGACGGAATCGGAGCTCGCGTCGGTGGTCGGCCACGAGATGGGCCACGTGCTGCAGCGGCATATCGCGCGGATGATCAGCGCGAGCGAGAAGACCGGCTACACGGCGCTCGCGTCGATGCTGCTCGGCGTGCTGGCCGGCGTGCTCGCGCGCAGCGGCGACCTCGGCAGCGCGATCGCGATGGGCGGGCAGGCGTACGCGGTCGACAACCAGCTGCGCTTCTCGCGCTCGGCGGAACGCGAGGCCGATCGGGTCGGCTTCCAGCTGCTCGCGGGCGCGGGCTACGACCCGTACGGCATGCCGGGCTTCTTCGAGCGGCTCGACCGCGCGTCGATGGGCGACGCGGGCGTGCCCGCCTATGCGCGCACCCACCCGCTGACCGGCGAGCGGATCGCCGACATGGAGGATCGCGCACGCCGCGCGCCATACCGGCAGCCGCACCAGTCGGCCGAGTACGGATTCGTGCGCGCCCGGCTGCGCATCCTGCAGAACCGCGCGCCGACCGACATCGCGGCCGAGGCGCGCCGGATGCAGCTCGAGATCGACGACCATACGGCGTCGAACGTCGCGGCGAATTGGTACGGCGTCGCGCTCGCGAACACGCTGCTCGGCCAGTACGACGCGGCCGGCCAGGCGCTGGCGGCATCGCGCGCCGCGTTCGACGCGCGCGCGCGCCGCGACGACGATTCCGTCGCGAGCTCGCCGAGCCTCGACGTGCTCGCGGCGGACCTCGCGCGCCGCGCGGGGCGGACCGACGACGCGGTGCGGCTCGCGGCGCTCGCGCAGCGGCGCTGGCCAGCGTCGCACGCGGCGATCGTCGCGCATCTGCAGGCGCTGCTGGCCGCCCGCCGTTACGGGGAAGCGCAGGCGCTGGCCCGCACGCAGGCGCAGGCCGATCCGCAGCAGCCGGACTGGTGGGACTATCTCGCGAAGGCGAGCGACGGCAACGGCGACGTGCTCGCGCGGCGCCGCGCGCTCGCGGAGAAGCTCGCGCTCGACGGCGCATGGCCGTCGGCGATTCGCCAGCTGAAGGACGCGCGGGACGCGAAGGACGTGTCGTTCTACGACCAGTCGATGATCAACGCACGCCTGCTGGAGTTCGAGGCGCGCTACAAGGAAGAGCGCGAGGACGACAAGAACGGCCGGAGCTAGGGCTTGTTCACGCCGCCTGCACGTTCGGCCGGGCTCGCGACGAACCCGAAGCGCGCGGGCACGTCGTCGCGGGCAATCTCGCCGAGCGGCAGCACATGGCCGTCGCGCCAGCGCAGCACGGGCGGCGCGGCATCGAGATCCGCGTGATCGGCGAACAGCCCGAGGTCGTGGTCGTGCAGCGCGGCGACGCGCGGCGGCGTGCCGGCGTCGCGGAACAGCACGCCGCCCGCATCGTCGAGCCACGCTTCGTGCGGCTCGAACGGCCGGCCGGCCTGGTCGGCCAGCGCAAGCTGCCCGTCGCGTTCGGCGAGCCGCACGATCCATGGGGTATACGCGAGTTCGACGTACACGCGCTGCGGCCCGTTCTGGAAGAACCACTGGCCGTGTTCGTCGGCTTCGTAGTTGCGGGCGATGAACGCGATCAGCGCGGCGTGGCGGATCGGCGAGCCGAGCGCGCCGGCCGCCTGCGCCGCGTCGTCGCGCAGGCGCCAGTCGCCGCGCCGGTCGAGCAGCAGCCAGCCGGTGCAGTGCGGCACGTCCGGCCACTTGGCGAGCGCCTGCCTGACGATGTCATCCATGGTCGACGAACCTGGCGCAATAGCCGAACACCCGCGCCGACAGCCAGTCGAGCCGGCCCGGGAACGGCCCGGTCATGAAACCCGCATGGCCGCCGGCTTCGGGCTGGTCGAGCTCGACGGCGGGCGACACGTCCGCCGGGCCGGGCAGCGCCGACGCGGGCAGGAACGGATCGTTGCGGGCATTGAGGATCAGCGTCGGCACGTCGATCGCGGGCAGCAGCGGGCGGGTGGTCGCCTTCGTCCAGTAGTCGTTCGCGTCGCTGAAACCGTGCAGCGGCGCGGTGACGATATCGTCGAAGTCGTGCATCGTCACGGCCTTCAGCATCGCGTCGCGGTCGAACAGGCCGGGGAACTGCTCGAGCTTGACGAGCGCCTTGTGCTTCAGCGTCTTCAGGAAGCTGCGCGTGTAGACCATCGCGAAGCCCTGCGACAGCGCGCGGCCGCCCGCGTGCACGTCGAGCGGCGTCGAGATCGCGGCGGCGGCGCGCACGATCGACGTGTCGCTGCGGTGCTCGCCGAGCCAGCGCAGCAGCACGTTGCCGCCGAGCGACACGCCGGCGGCGACGATCGGCCCGTGATGCTGCGCGGCGAGGCGGCGCAGGATCCAGTCGACCTCGGCGCTGTCGGCGAGGTGGTAGAAGCGCGGCTGGCGGTTCATTTCTCCGCTGCAGCTGCGGAAGTGCGGGACGACGCCGTGCCAGCCCTTCGCGCGCGCGGCGGCCATCAGCGCGAGCGCGTAGTGCGAGCCGGAGCTGCCCTCGAGGCCGTGGAACAGCACGAACAGCGGCGCGTCGGGGCGCGGCGCCGCGCTGTCGAGATGCGCGACCCAGTCGAGATCGATGAAGTCGTGATCGGGCGTTTCCCATCGCTCCCGCCGGTATGCGACGACCGGTCGTCGCGCGAACAGCGCCGGCACGATGGTTTGCGCGTGGCTGTTGGGCAGCCAGCGTGGCGCGCGATAGCGCAGTGTGTCGTCGTCGGAGCCGTGGGCCCCGTCAAGCGATGTGGGCGGAGAAGCCGTACTCATGATCGCCCCGCGTCTTCGTCAAGTCATTCAATGCAGCGGGCCTTGCCCGTGGCGGATCTTGGCGGCGAACTGCCCGGCCGCCTGTTCGGGGATCGGGCTCGCATGGATGTGCGCGATGCGCCATTCGCCGCGTTCGTGGATCATCACGTACGTCGCGAACACCATGTCGGGCTCGGCAGTGAGGTCGGCCTGCTGATGCGCTTCGGCAATCGTGTAGACGACGGTGCCGAGGCTGTCGTATACGCGGATGTCGAGCGGCTCGATCGTCACGGGCTGCGTGGACAGGCGTGCGCCGAACCCGCTGCGGATCTGGTCGAGGCCGTGCAGATGCGCGCCGTCCGCCCAGATGCAGCTGGCGAAATCCTCGTCGATCCACAGCGCCATCAGGGCGTCGAGATTGGCATCGGCGACGGCCTGGTAGTAGGCGTTGAGCGTATCGGCGGCGGCTTCGAAGAGGCGGGCAAAACGTGGCATCGGGGTTATCTCTCGCGCGCTTCGCGCGCCGTATTCAGCACGGCGGCCCTGAGGCCGCCGCACACCGGTGAATCGGATTGCCCGGCGCGCGCCCGGCGACGCTGCCGGAGAAGGTCAGCGCTGCCCGACGAGCATGCCGCGCAAATCGCCGAATACCTGCTCCGGGCCGAGTTCGCGCAGGCACTTCAGGTGGCCGAGCGGACACTCGCGCTCGAAGCAGGGACTGCATTCGAGATGCAACCATTGTACCTTCGCCAGCTCGGACAGCGGTGGGGTATGACGCGGATCCGTCGACCCGTACAGCGCGACCAGCGGCCGGCGCAGCGCCGCGGCGACGTGCATCAGCCCCGAATCGTTGGTGACCACCGCGTTCGCGCGCGCGATCAGCGCGCACGCCTCCGACAGCGACGTCTGCCCGCACAGGTTGCGCACGTTCGGCGCCTGCTCGGCGATCGCCTGCGCGGCCGCCGCGTCCTTCTGCGAGCCGAGCGCGACGATCTGCGTATACGGGAACGACTGGTGGACGATCTTCGCGAGCGACGCGAAGTGCTCGGGCGGCCAGCGCTTCGCCGGGCCGTATTCCGCGCCGGGGCAGAACACGACGAGCGGCATCCGTGTATCGAGATTGAAACGTGCCGACACGCGCGCCGTTTCATTCAGGTCGGCCTCGAGGCGCGGCGCGGGCAGGGTTTTCATCGACTCGGGCAGCTTCGCGCCCGGCGCGTATGCGAGCGCCGCGTAGTGGCCGGTCATCGGCGGCCGCTCGCCGTGCGCCTTGTCGGGGTTCGCATGCCGGACGTTCAACAGCCCGTACCGATGCTCGCCCGTATAGCCGATCCGCAGCGGGATGCTCGCGAGCCACGGGATCACCGCCGACTTCAGCGAATTCGGCAGCACGTAGGCCGCGTCGTAGCCGTTGTCGCGCAGGTCGCTCGCGAGCTGCCAGCGGCGCAGCAGCTGCAGCTTGCCGTGCGCGAGGTCGGTCGCGTAGACATCGTGGATCTCGGGCATCCGCTCCAGCACCGGCGCGACCCATGAGGGCGCGACGGCATCGATCGCGATGCGGGGATGGAGTTTCTTCAGCAGCGCAAAGAGCGGCTGCGCCATCAATGCGTCACCGATCCAATTCGGTGCGATAACCAGCGCTCGACGCATCAGGTCGATTTCCGATGTCGTAATGAAACACGGCGCGCGGGCGCCGCGTTCGGGTTGCCAGAATGGGAAAGGGCGGCGCGCCGTGCTCCGGCCGCGCCGCCGTGCGGGACGCCTGGCCGCGCGCGGGGCGCGCAGGCCGGGCGGCCGGGCTCAGTGGCCCTTGACGACCTCGCCGTCACGCAGCTTGTAGCGCGTGCCGCAGTACGGGCAGCGCGTCTCGCCGTGCGACACGTCGATGAACACGCGCGGGTGCGCGCTCCAGCGGGCCATGGCGGGGTTCGGGCAGTAGGCGGGAAGATCCTTGGCCGTCAGCTCGACGAGCGGCATTTCCTTGATTTCACTCATGGGTCTTTCTCTTGATGAGGCTTGGTGTATGGGGGAGCAGTCGGGCGCGATGCGCGCTCAGATCTTCGTCAGCCAGTGCGCGTACTTCTCGTTCTTGCCCGACACGATATCGAAAAACGCCGATTGCAGCTTTTCCGTGATCGGGCCGCGCGTGCCGCTGCCGATGGTGCGGCGGTCCAGCTCGCGGATCGGCGTGACTTCGGCCGCGGTGCCGGTGAAGAATGCCTCGTCGGCCGTGTAGACCTCGTCGCGCGTGATGCGCTTCTCGATCACCTCGATGCCGGCATCCTTCGCGAGCGTGATGATCGTGTCGCGCGTGATGCCGTCGAGGCACGACGACAGGTCCGGCGTGAACAGCTTGCCGCGGTTCACGAGGAAGAAGTTCTCGCCGGAGCCTTCCGACACGTAGCCGTCGACGTCGAGCAGCAGCGCCTCGTCGTAGCCGTCGGCGGTCGCTTCCTGGTTCGCGAGGATCGAGTTCACGTACCAGCCCGACGCCTTCGCGCGCACCATCGACACGTTCACGTGGTGGCGGGTGAACGACGAGGTCTTCACGCGGATGCCCTTCGTCATGCCTTCCTCGCCGAGGTATGCGCCCCACGGCCACGCGGCGATCGCGACGTGGATCGTGTTGCCCTTCGCGGACACGCCGAGCTTTTCCGAGCCGACCCAGATGATCGGGCGCAGGTAGCCCGATTCGAGGCCGTTCTCGCGCACGACGTCGCGCTGCGCGGTTTCGAGGGTTTCCTGGTCGAACGGCACGTCCATCTGGAAGATCTTCGCGGAGTTCAGCAGGCGCTTCGTGTGGTCATACAGGCGGAAGATCGCCGTGCTGCCGTCGGCCGTCTTGTACGCGCGCACGCCTTCGAAGACGCCCATGCCGTAGTGCAGCGTATGGGTCAGCACGTGGATCGTGGCATTGCGCCAGTCGATCAACTTGCCGTCCATCCAGATCTTGCCGTCGCGGTCGGCCATTGACATAGGAATCTCCTGGGATACCGGGCGTGCAGCCGGGTGTGCGGCGTTGCGCCGTAAAGACGCATATTTTAGCGTCTTTTGGCGGCAAGCCGGTCGGTCGGCGAGGGGCGGGGCTATAATCGCCCGGTACCGATTCCAACCACGACGGGCCGCGCCGGCAGGAGACGCCTGCGCCCCGACACACCGTCCGCCGCGGCGCATTCCCCATGCTTGCAAGATTGTCCGCCACCGACCGCTTCGCGCTGCTCCAGGGCGCGCGCGACTATTCGCCCACGCTGATGGCGATCCTGTCCTGGGGGCTCGTCACGGGCATCGCGATGAGCAAGTCCGTGATGACGATCGGGCAGGCGAGCGCGATGTCGCTGCTCGTCTATGCGGGCTCGTCGCAGCTCGCGGTGCTGCCCCTCCTCGCCGCGAAGCTGCCGCTCTGGACCGTGCTGCTCACCGCCGCGATGGTCAATACGCGCTTCGTGATCTTCAGCGTCGGCCTCGCGCCTCACTTCTCCTACCTGCCGCTGTGGCGGCGCCTCGCGATCGGTTATTTCAACGGCGACGTGATCTACCTGCTGTTCCAGAAGCAGGGCTTCGCGAACGGCTACGTGCCGGGCAAGGAAGCCTATTTCTGGGGGATGGCGCTGTCGAGCTGGCTGTCGTGGCAGGTGTCGTCGATCGCCGGGATCCTGCTCGCGAGTTTCTTTCCCGCGAGCTGGGGGCTCGAGCTCGCCGGCACGCTCGCGCTGATCCCGATCATGGTGTCGGCGGTCGCGAACCGCTCGACGCTCGCGGCCGTCGCGGCCGCCGGCATCGTGTCGCTCGTCGCGTTCGACCTGCCGTACCGGCTCGCGCTGCCGCTCGCGGTGCTGGCCGCGCTCGCGGCCGGCTGCACCGCCGATTTCTTCGTCGAACGGGCCGACTGGCGCCGCATCCGCACCGAGACCGTGCCGCAGAAGGAGGTCGAATGAGCGCGCTGGAGATCTGGCTCGTGATCGTCGGGATGACGGTCGTCACGGCGGTCACGCGCGCGCTGTTCCTGATCGGCGGCGAGCGCACCGTGCTGCCGGAGCGCGTGCAGCGCGCGCTGCGCTACGCGCCCGCGGCGGCGCTGGCCGCCGTCGTGCTGCCCGACGTGCTCGAGACCCCGGCCGGGCTGTCGTTCGCGCTCGCCAATCATCAGTTCTATGCGGCGCTCGCCGGCTTCGGCTGGTTCATGTGGCGGCGCAGCATGCTGGGCACGATCGTCGTCGGGATGCTCGTGTTCACCGTGCTGCGGCTGGTCGCCTGACGCGCCGGGCCATGGATTGCTGCAGTGCAATATCACGCACGATCCCAAATAGGCGGAATTCGCCGCCGCACGGGGCTGCCGGCCGGATGGATCGGCTAGAATGCCCGTTCCAGATTTTTTACCCGTGCGCGTCATGCGGAACCGCCAGCCACGGCCCGCACCCGGCGCCCCCCGCGGCAGCCCGCGCACGTGTTGCGTCAGACCCCCTTTCCCCATCCACTACTTCAATCTGTTCAACATGAGCCAAGTCAAGCGTCTCACCGACCTGATCGCCGCCGGCCAGCTCGCCGGCAAGCGCGTCTTCATCCGCGCGGACCTGAACGTGCCGCAGGACGACCACGGCAACATCACCGAAGACACGCGCGTGCGCGCGTCGGCGCCGGCCATCAAGGCCGCCCTCGACGCCGGCGCGGCCGTGATGGTCACGTCGCACCTCGGCCGCCCGACCGAAGGCGAGTTCAAGCCGGAAGATTCGCTCGCGCCGGTCGCGAAGCGCCTCGCCGAGCTGCTCGGCCGCGACGTCCCGCTCGTCGCGAACTGGGTCGAGAACGGCGTGAACGTCGCGCCGGGCCAGGTCGTGCTGCTCGAGAACTGCCGCGTGAACAAGGGCGAGAAGAAGAACTCGGACGAGCTCGCGCAGAAGATGGCGCAGCTCTGCGACGTGTACGTGAACGACGCGTTCGGCACCGCGCACCGCGCCGAGGCGACCACGCACGGCATCGCGAAGTACGCACCCGTCGCGTGCGCGGGCCCGCTGCTCGCCGCCGAGCTCGACGCGCTCGGCAAGGCGCTCGGCAACCCGGCGCGCCCGCTGGTGGCGATCGTCGCCGGCTCGAAGGTGTCGACCAAGCTGACGATCCTCAAGTCGCTCGCGGAGAAGGTCGACCAGCTGATCGTCGGCGGCGGCATCGCGAACACGTTCATGCTCGCGGCCGGTCTGCCGATCGGCAAGTCGCTCGCGGAAGCCGACCTCGTCGCCGAGGCGAAGGCAATCATCGACGACGCGCGCAAGCGCGGCGCGTCGGTGCCGATCCCGACCGACGTCGTGACCGCGAAGGAATTCGCGCCGACGGCCGCCGCGACGGTGAAGAAGGTCGCCGACATCGAAGCCGACGACATGATCCTCGACATCGGGCCGGACACGGCCAAGGCGCTCGCGAGCCAGCTCGAGAAGGCCGGCACGATCGTGTGGAACGGCCCGGTCGGCGTGTTCGAGTTCGACCAGTTCGGCAACGGCACCAAGACGCTCGCCGACGCGATCGCCAAATCGTCCGCGTTCTCGATCGCGGGCGGCGGCGACACGCTCGCGGCCATCGCGAAGTACGGCATCCACGACCAGGTCAGCTACATCTCGACGGGCGGCGGCGCCTTCCTCGAGTTCCTCGAAGGGAAGAAGCTGCCGGCGGTGGAAGTGCTCGAAACGCGGGCGGCCTGAGCGTGGCGGCGCGCGCAGGGGTGACGAAGGCCGCGCGCTCCGCGAAGGCGGAGCCGACGGCCGGTGCGGGCAAGCGCAAGCGCGCGCCCGCACGGGCGAACACCGCCCCGCGCGTGCCGGCGACCGCCGGCGACGCGGTCGAGCAGCACCACGAGATTCAGAACAAAGCGATGCCGGGCGACAGCACCGGCACGCCCCCCGGAGCGGCCGCCGCTGGGCCTGCCGCGTCCGGCTCTCGCAGCGTTTCACCCAGCGCATCCACCTTGATCCAGATGAGGAGTTTCATGCAGCGCGCCACCAAGATAGTCGCCACGATCGGCCCGGCTTCCAGTTCGCCGGAGACACTGCTGCAGATGATGCAGGCGGGCCTCGACGTCGTGCGGCTCAATTTTTCGCACGGCACCGCCGATGATCACCGCCAGCGCGCCGAGATGGTGCGCGAGGCCGCCCGCAAGGTCGGCCGCGAGATCGCGATCATGGCGGACCTCCAGGGCCCGAAGATCCGCGTCGGCAAGTTCGAGAACGGCAAGACCACGCTGACGGCGGGCCAGCCGTTCATCCTCGACGCGGGCTGCGAGCTGGGCAACGACGATCGCGTCGGCCTCGACTACAAGGAGCTGCCGCGCGACCTGAAGCCGGACGACGTGCTGCTGCTGAACGACGGCCTGATCGTGCTGACCGTCGAGCGCGTGCTCGGCGACGAGATCCACACGACCGTCAAGGTGGGCGGCGAGCTGTCGAACAACAAGGGGATCAACCGGCAGGGCGGCGGGCTGTCGGCGCCCGCGCTGACCGCGAAGGACATGGAGGACATCCGCACCGCGATGTCGCTCGGCGCGGATCTCGTCGCGGTGTCGTTCCCGAAGAACGCGACCGACATGGAAATGGCGCGCCAGCTCGCGAACATCGCGGGCGCGCCGTACGGCATCAAGCCGAAGATGATCGCGAAGATCGAGCGCGCCGAGGCGATTCCGGCGCTGCAGAGCATCCTCGACGCGTCCGACGGCATCATGGTCGCGCGCGGCGACCTCGCGGTGGAAGTCGGCAACGCGGCCGTGCCGGCGCTGCAGAAGCGCATGATCCGGATGGCGCGCGAGTCGAACAAGCTCGTGATCACCGCGACGCAGATGATGGAATCGATGATCCACGCGCCGGTGCCGACCCGCGCCGAGGTGTCGGACGTCGCGAACGCGGTGCTCGACGGCACCGACGCGGTGATGCTGTCGGCCGAGACGGCCGCCGGCAAGTATCCGGTCGTGACGATCGAGGCGATGGCGGCCGTCTGCGTGGAAGCCGAGAAGTCCGAGCACGTCGAGCTGGACAAGGATTTCCTCGACCGCACGTTCACGCGGATCGACCAGTCGATCGCGATGGGCGCGCTGTTCACCGCGTACCACCTCGGCGCGAAGGCGATCGTCGCGCTGACGGAATCGGGCGCGACCGCGCTGTGGATGTCGCGCCACTACACGCACGTGCCGATCTTCGCGCTGACGCCGCGGGTCGGCAGCGAGCGCACGATGGCGCTGTACCGCAACGTCACGCCGCTGCACGTCGACTTCAACAGCGACCGCGACGGCGCGCTCCAGCAGGCGATCGAGCTGATCGTCCAGCGCGGGCTCGTCGCGCGCGGCGACATGGTCGTGCTGACCGTCGGCGAGCCGATGGGGCAGGCGGGCGGCACCAATACGCTGAAGATCGTCCGGGTCGGCGAGCACTATTGATCGCCGGATTCGATCCGGCACTGTTTTATTGCGAAAAACCGCGCGGGGCCGATGCCTCGCGCGGTTTTTTTCTCTTTTTTGGCCGCATTGTGCCGTGCGAACGTAACAAATTGCGAGCACGGAACGCCAACCGGTCGGATTCGGTGGCGCTTCGCGATAAAATGCCGCTATTCGACGCTCAGCCGCGCCCGTCCGCCCGGGGGAACACCGGGCCAGGCCGCGCCGGCGCACAGGGCGCACCGGTTTTCATTCAAGGAGTTCCACAATGCCTCTCGTATCAATGCGTCAATTGCTGGACCACGCGGCAGAGCACGGTTACGGCCTGCCGGCCTTCAACGTGAACAACCTGGAGCAGGTGCAGGCGATCATGGCGGCGGCGGACCAGGTCGGCGCACCCGTGATCATGCAGGCGTCGGCCGGCGCGCGTAAGTATGCGGGCGAGCCGTTCCTGCGCCACCTGATCGAAGCGGCGGTCGAGTCGTATCCGCACATCCCGGTCGTGATGCACCAGGATCACGGCCAGTCGCCGGCGGTCTGCATGGCGGCGATCCGCAGCGGCTTCACCAGCGTGATGATGGACGGTTCGCTCGAGGCGGACGGCAAGACGGTGGCATCGTACGAATACAACGTCGACGTGTCGCGCAAGGTCGTCGAGATGGCGCACTCGATCGGCGTGACGGTCGAGGCGGAACTCGGCGTGCTCGGCTCGCTCGAGACGATGAAGGGCGACAAGGAAGACGGCCACGGCGCCGAGGGCACGATGACCCGCGAGCAGCTGCTGACCGATCCGGAGCAGGCCGCCGATTTCGTGAAGCTCACGCAGTGCGACGCCCTCGCGATCGCGATCGGCACGTCGCACGGCGCGTACAAGTTCTCGAAGAAGCCGACGGGCGACATCCTGTCGATCCAGCGCATCAAGGAAATCCACGCGCGCATTCCGAACACGCACCTCGTGATGCACGGCTCGTCGTCGGTGCCGCAGGAGCTGCTGGAAGAAATCCGCCAGTTCGGCGGCGACATGAAGGAAACCTACGGCGTGCCGGTCGAGGAAATCCAGGAAGGCATCAAGCACGGCGTGCGCAAGATCAACATCGACACCGACCTGCGTCTCGCGATCACGGGCGCGATCCGCCGCTACCTGTTCGAGAATCCGGGCAAGTTCGATCCGCGCGACTACCTGAAGCCGGCGCGCGAAGCGGCGAAGAAGATCTGCGTCGACCGCTACCTCGCGTTCGGCTGCGAAGGCCAGGCCGGCAAGATCAAGCCGGTGTCGCTCGACAAGATCGCCGAGAAGTACAAGGCCGGCGAGCTCGCGCAAGTCGTGCGCTGAGACTGTAGTACGATCCGGGGCTGCCGGCCGGCGGATGTCCGCCGGCCGTGACCGTCCCGCCGGCCGAACCAGGGCCGGCCGGCGCCGCCCGGGCCACGTTGCCCGGGCAGCGCCGAAGAATCGCAAGGCCGCCGTTCCCGCCAGCCGCGGGGAACGGCGTTTCCCTTTTTGTGTTTGGCTCCTTATCTGCGAAAAGACGATGTCTACCCTTTACGAATCCACGCTCCGCTCGCTGCCGCTCCTCGGTCGCGGCAAGGTCCGCGACAACTACGCGGTGGGCAACGACAAGCTCCTGATCGTCACGACCGATCGCCTGTCGGCGTTCGACGTGATCATGGGCGAGCCGATTCCGAACAAGGGCCGCGTGCTGAACCAGATGGCGAACTTCTGGTTCGACAAGCTCGCGCACATCGTCCCGAACCACCTGACGGGCGACGCGCCGGAAGCCGTCGTCGCGGCCGACGAGGTCGAGCAGGTGAAGGGCCGCGGCGTGGTGGTCAAGCGTCTCGAGCCGATCATGATCGAAGCGGTCGTGCGCGGCTACCTGGCCGGCAGCGGCTGGAAGGAATACCAGGCGACCGGCGCGGTGTGCGGCGTGCAGCTGCCGGAAGGCCTGCAGAACGCGCAGAAGCTGCCCGAGCCGATCTTCACGCCGGCCGCGAAGGCCGAGATGGGCGAGCACGACGAGAACATCACGTTCGAGGAAACCGAGCGCCGCATCGGCACCGAGCTGGCCGCGACGATCCGCGACATCTCGATCAAGCTGTACAAGGAAGCGGCCGACTACGCGGCGACGCGCGGCATCATCATCGCCGACACGAAGTTCGAATTCGGCCTCGACAACCACGGCAAGCTGTACCTGATGGACGAAGTGCTGACGGCCGATTCGTCGCGCTTCTGGCCGGCCGACCAGTACCAGGTCGGCACGAATCCGCCGTCGTTCGACAAGCAGTTCGTGCGCGACTGGCTCGAGGCGCAGCCGTGGGGCAAGACGGCGCCGGCGCCGGCGCTGCCGGCCGACGTCGTCGAGAAGACGGCCGCGAAGTACCAGGAAGCGCTCGAGCGCATCACGGGCGAGCAGCTCGCCTGAATTCCGACCAGAGGACAGCGCGATGAGTGAAGTTCAAACCGCCCACACGCACAGCGCGCCGCTCATCGGCGTGCTGATGGGTTCGAGTTCCGACTGGGACGTGATGAAGCATGCCGTGGCGATCCTGCAGGAATTCGGCGTGCCTTACGAGGCGAAGGTCGTGTCCGCGCACCGGATGCCGGACGAGATGTTCGACTATGCCGAGAAGGCCCGCGAGCGCGGCCTGCGCGCGATCATCGCGGGCGCGGGCGGCGCGGCTCACCTGCCGGGCATGCTCGCCGCGAAGACGACGGTGCCGGTGCTCGGCGTGCCGGTCGCGAGCAAGTACCTGAAGGGCGTCGATTCGCTGCACTCGATCGTGCAGATGCCGAAGGGCGTGCCGGTCGCGACCTTCGCGATCGGCGAGGCCGGCGCGGCGAACGCGGCGCTGTTCGCGGTGTCGCTCCTGTCCGGCACGTCGGTCGACTACGCGAACCGCCTCGCCGCGTTCCGTGTGCGCCAGAACGAGGCCGCGCACGCGATGGTGCTGCCGCCGCTGGAATGAACGCAATGGGCCGCCCCCGGACCAGGGCAGCCCGGCAAACGGGTAGTCGACGAACCCGGATTGTCCTTACTGCGGCGGGCGCGCTGCCCGCCGCGACCGACCACTGACATGACCACTCCTCAATCCTCTTCCCCGATCCTGCCCGGCGCCTGGCTGGGTATGGTCGGCGGCGGCCAGCTCGGCCGCATGTTCTGCTTCGCCGCGCAATCGATGGGCTATCGCGTCGCGGTGCTCGACCCCGATCCGACCAGCCCGGCCGGCACGGTCGCGGACCGCCACCTGCGCGCCGCGTACGACGACGAAGCCGCGCTCGCCGAACTGGCGGCGCTGTGCGACGCGGTGTCGACCGAATTCGAGAACGTGCCGGCCGCGAGCCTCGATTTCCTCGCGCGCACGACCTTCGTCGCGCCGGCCGGCCGCTGCGTCGCGGTCGCGCAGGACCGGATCGCGGAGAAGCGCTTCATCGAGGCGTCCGGCGTGCCGGTCGCGCCGCACGTGGTGCTCGAATCGGCCGCGGCGCTCGCCGCGCTCGACGATGCCGCGCTCGACGCGGTGCTGCCGGGCATCCTGAAGACGGCGCGCCTCGGCTACGACGGCAAGGGGCAGGTGCGGGTGCGCACCGCGCAGGAAGCGCGCGATGCGCACGCGGCGCTCGGCGGGGTGCCGTGCGTGCTCGAAAAGCGCCTGCCGCTGAAATACGAGGTGTCTGCGCTGATCGCGCGCGGCGCCGACGGCCGCTCGGCGGCCTTCCCGCTCGCGCAGAACGCCCATCACGACGGCATCCTGGCGTTGACGGTCGTGCCCGCGCCGGCGGCGGACGCCGCGCTCGTCGAACAGGCGCAGCAGGCCGCGGTGCGGATCGCCGATACGCTCGGCTACGTCGGCGTGCTGTGCGTCGAATTCTTCGTGCTGGAGGACGGCTCGCTCGTCGCGAACGAGATGGCGCCGCGCCCGCACAATTCCGGCCACTACACGGTCGATGCATGCGCGACGAGCCAGTTCGAGCAGCAGGTGCGCGCGATGACGCGTATGCCGCTCGGCAACCCGCGCCAGCATTCGCCGGCCGCGATGCTGAACATCCTCGGCGACGTGTGGTTCCCGGACGGCGCCGCCGGCGACGCGGTCACGCCGCCGTGGGACGAGGTCGCGGCGATGCCGGCTTCGCATCTGCACCTGTACGGCAAGGAAGAGGCGCGCGTCGGCCGCAAGATGGGCCACGTGAACTTCACGGCGGCGACGCGCGACGAGGCGCTCGCCGCGGCCACCGCGTGCGCGCAGCTGCTGCGCGTGCCGCTCGGCTGAGCACCGTGCCGATGCCAACCGATCTCCCGACCTCCGTGACGCGCGCGCAGATCGACGCGGCCGCCGCGCTGCTCGATGCGGGGCAGCTCGTCGCGTTCCCGACCGAGACCGTCTACGGGCTCGGCGGCGACGCCGCCAATCCCGACGCGGTCGCGCGCATCTACGCGGCGAAGGGCCGGCCGGCGAACCATCCGGTGATCGTGCACCTGCCGCCGGGCGGCGATCCGGGCTACTGGGCCGACGCGCTGCCGGCCGATGCGCAGGCGCTCATCGACGCGTTCTGGCCGGGCCCGCTGACGCTGATCCTGAAGCGCCATGCGCGCATTCCGGACGCGGTGAGCGGCGGCCAGGACTCGGTCGGCCTGCGCTGCCCGTCGCATCCGGTCGCGCAGGCGCTGCTGGCTGCATTCAGCGCGCTGCGCGGCGGGCACGGCGGCGTCGCCGCGCCCTCCGCGAACCGTTTCGGGCACGTGAGCCCGACCACCGCGCAGCACGTGCGCGACGAGTTCGGCGACACCGTGCACGTGCTCGACGGCGGGCCGTCGGAAGTCGGCATCGAGTCGACGATCCTCGACCTGTCGCGCGGCTTCCCGGCGCTGTTGCGCCCGGGCCACGTGAGCCCTCGGCAGATCGCCGACGTGCTCGGCCGCGCGCCGCGGCTGCCGGACGGCAGCGACGCCACCGCGCCGCGCGCGTCCGGCACGCTGAAGGCGCATTACGCGCCGCGCACGCCGCTCGCGCTGCTGCCGTTCGATGTGCTCGAGCCGCAGCTCGCGGCCGCGCATGCGGCGGGCGAGCGGGTCGCGCTGGTGGCGCGCGCGTCGCGCGCGGGCCGCTGGGCGCAGGCCGCCGACGTCCATTTCGTCGCCGCGCCGGAAGATCCGCAGGCGTATGCGCGCGAGCTGTACGGGATGCTGCGCGCGCTCGACCGCGCGCAGGTCGCGCGGATCCTCGTCGAGAAGCTGCCGGACACCGTCGAGTGGATCGCGGTCAACGATCGCCTGGGCCGCGCGGCGGCCGCGTTCGAGGCGCAGGAGTAGGGCGGCCTCGCGCGGGCCGGGAACCGGCCGCGCCGACCAGCGACACGCGATAAAAAAACGCCCGACCGGCGAACCGGTCGGGCGTTTTCGTTTGCGGCCGCGAAGGGGCCGCGTGTGCCGGGCTTACTTGCCGACGCCGGTCGAGGCGATCTGCTGCTGGACGAACTGCGCGTACAGCGCGTGCAGGCGCGTCGTCGGGTGGACGCTGTCGGCGAACATGTAGGTCTGGTCCGCGTTCGGCGTCGTGTAGGTCTGCGGCGAGCAGAACAGCGACGAACCGAAGGCCGTCGGCACCGGCGCGCCGAACTTCGTTGCGGCCGCCACCATCGCCTTCAGGTTGCACGCGGTGTCGGTGTTCGACACGGTGAAGCCGTTCGCCTGGTAGGCGGCCGCGATGCCGTCCTGCCACGTGAACACGTCCACCAGCTTGTACTTCGTCGGATCGACCTGGAGCGCGGCCAGCGTGCCCGCGAGCGTCTTGTTGAACAGCCCCGACAGTTGCGTGAACACGGCCTGCGTGCCGCCTTGCAGCGCGAGCGGCGTGCCGCCGATGTCGGGCACGTTCGACACGAACACGTGCGTGGCGCCCGCGGCGACGATCTGCTGCACGAGCCCGCCGAGCTGCTGCGCGGCGAGGCCGATCGCCTGCGCCGCCGCGAGCTGCGCGGCCGGCGTGTTGCCCTGCGCCTGCGCGACCTGGGCCTGGTAGAAGATGTCGTTCGCACCGCCGTTGATCAGCACGATCTGGCCGGCATTGAAGCTGCCGTGCTGCGACAGGTACTGCTTGACCTGGTCGGCGATCGGCGTCGTCGTCGCCTGCGCGAAGTCCGAATTCGGGACGCTCGCGTCAGCGTGGCCGATGCCCGGCTGCAGCGTGACGCGCGAGCCGCCCTGCGCATAGCCGAGGCCGCCCGTCGCCTGCAGCGGGATGCCGAAGCCGCCCTGGTTGGCCGGCTGCAGCGTGTCGCCGTAGTACGTCGCGACGTTCTGCGTCCAGACCTGCCCCGGGTTGGTCGTGAAGCGCCCGCCGCCGAAGCCGAGCAGGATCTGCGAGTAGGTGCCGGCGTCGGACAGGCTGTCGCCGAACGACACGACCTGCATCTTCACGCCGGACGGCGGCGTGCTGGACGCGCTGTTGTTGCCGTCGCCGCCGCCGCAGGCGGCGAGCAGCGCGAACGCCGCGCCGGCGATCGCGACCTGAGCGGTGCGCAGCAGGCGTTGCCGTGCGCGGGACGGTGCGGGTCGTTGTGATTGCATCGATGGATCTCCTCGTAGATATGGCCCGATGTCTTGCATCTGCCGCTTGCCCGCTCAGGTTCGGGTCGCGCGGCGGCCGTTGGCTGAAATGGATTCTAGTGGTGTCGGTGCGGGCCCGCGAGCAGTGCGGTGCGGGGATCGTCGACGGCGGCGTCGGCGATGCGTGCATGATAAGCGCTCGCCCGTCCGGGCGGGCCGAATACCGCGCGCAGCGTGCCGCGCCAGCCGGTGACGGCGCCGTGCGGACGGGTGCGGGCGAGGTGCCGGGCTTCCCGGCCGATGCAGGGCAGGAAGACGGGCGCCAGCGCGAGCAGCAGCAATTCGACGTCGAATCGCATGGACGTGTCTCCTCCTATCCCCTGCAAGCCATGTGGCCGGGCCTGTGGCCCGATCGATATTGATCAGGGCAACAGACTACGCAATCGGGTCGCGCTAGGCGAGGGGGCAGCGTAGAGGGTTCCCTCAGAGGACAGGGTTTCTACCGAAGCCGCGCCGTGTGGGGCCGGGCGGTGCGGCCCTGTTTTCTGGCAGCGGCTTGCGCGCGGGCCGGGCGGACGTGCCGGCCCGGCCCGCCGCACCGGCCATGGCTCAGCGCGCGCCCGCGTAGATCCATTCGAGCAGGCTGTCGTGCGCGGCGCGCGCGGCTTCTGCATGCTCGTCGTTGATGAAGCTGACGACGACGTAGCTCGTGCCGTCCGCGCCCGCGACGTAGCCCGCGATCGCGCGCACGTCGCGCAGCGTGCCGGTCTTGATGTGCGCGTTGCCGAGCACGCCCGCGTTGGTGAGCCGGTTCTTCATCGTGCCGTCGATGCCCGCGATCGGCAGCGAATCGATGAACGCCTGCGCGACCGGGCTCGCGTTCGCGGCCTGCAGCAGCGCGGCGAGCGACTGCGCGCTCACGTGCTCGTCGCGCGACAGCCCCGAGCCGTTGTCGAGCGCGAGATCGGGCATCGCGATGCCGTGCTTCTGCAGGAACGCGCGGATCACGCGGCTCGACTGCTCGGGCGTGGCGGGCGGCTTGCCGCTTACCGCGCCGATCGTCAGGAACAGGTTGCGCGCCATCACGTTGTTGCTGAACTTGTTGATGTCGTAGACGACGCTGCCGAGCACCGGGCTGTGATGCACGGCGACGGGCCGCGCGGTGGTCGGCACCTTGCCTTCGCTGACCGGGCCCGCGATGGTGCCGCCGTCCTGCTGCCACAGCGCGAGGAAGCCGCGCACGAAGAAGGTCGTGTGGTCGAGGATCGCGAGGTTGGTCGTGCGCGCGCCGCAGCGCAGCGGGTAGTCGCCCGCGAACGACGCGGTCAGCATGCCGTCGCCGGCCGTCAGCGTCGGGCGTGCGGCCGATGCGGCCGCGCCGCACGAGCCGCCGCCCTCGTAGAGCTGGTTGTCGATCGACAGGTTCGCGAGCGGCGGCAGCACGTCGACCGCGACCTTGCCGTCGTCGCCCGGCGTCACGGTGAACGAGATGGCCTTGAACGCGTACAGCAGCGGATCGGGGCCGACGTTGTAAGGCGCGCTCGCGTCGTCGTCGAATGCCGGCAGGTCGCGCGTCGACGCCGCGAAATAGGTCTTGTCGAGCACGAGGCCGCCGTTCACGCGCTTGATGCCGGCCTTGCGGATCTTTTCGACGAGGTCGATCAGCTCCTCCGGCACGAGCTTCGGATCGCCGGTGCCCTTGATGTAGAGGTTGCCCTGCAGCGTGCCGTCCGGGTCGACCGGGCCGTCCGCGTACGCGCTCGTGCGCCAGCGGAAGTCGGGGCCGAGGATCGACAGGCCCGAGAAGGTCGTCACGAGCTTCATCGTCGACGCCGGCAGCATCGGGCGGCTCGCGTTCCATTCGATCAGCGGCGCCGGGTCGCCGACCCGCTCGACCACCACGCTCATCGCCGACGCCGGCACCTTCGCGCGCTGCAGCGCGACGAGCACGGACGGCGGCAGCCCGGCCGCGCGCGCGGCGGCGGACACGACGGGCGGTTTGTGCGCTTTCTTGCGGGCCTGCGCCGGCGGTGCGAAGGCGAGGGCGGTGCAGGCGGAGAGGACGGCGGCGGCGCGCAGGCAGAGGCGGGCGCGGGGCGCGAACCGGGCGGCAAGGACGGAAATCGGCATGGACGAAGACGGGAAAGCGGATGCAGGAGCGACGCGCGTGCGGCGCCAAAGCGCACATTGTAGAGACAAGTGCGCGCAGGTCCGATGAAACCGTGCATCGGCAGCGCTTTCGTGCGGGCCGCCGGGCCGCACGCGCGATGCGCGGCGCTACAATGGTCGGCATGTCTCACTCGTCCCACGGATGCCGACCCAGATGCGGATATTGCTAGTCGAAGACGACCGGATGATCGCCGAGGGCGTGCGCAAGGCGCTGCGCTCGGACGGCTTCGCGGTCGACTGGGTGCAGGACGGCGAGGCCGCGCTCACCGCGCTCGGCGGCGAGACGTACGACCTGCTGCTGCTCGACCTGGGCCTGCCCAAGCGCGACGGCATCGACGTGCTGCGCACGCTGCGCGCGCGCGGGCTGTCGCTGCCGGTGCTGATCGTCACCGCGCGCGACGCGGTGGCCGATCGCGTGAAGGGCCTCGACGCGGGCGCCGACGATTACCTGGTCAAGCCGTTCGATCTCGACGAGCTCGGCGCGCGGATGCGCGCGCTGATCCGCCGCCAGTCGGGGCGCAGCGAGTCGCTGATCCGCCACGGCGGGCTGACGCTCGACCCGGCGTCGCACCAGGTGACGCTCGACGGCGCGCCGGTCGCGCTGTCGGCGCGCGAGTTCGCGCTGCTCGAGGCGCTGCTCGCGCGGCCGGGCGCGGTGCTGTCGAAGAGCCAGCTCGAGGAGAAGATGTACGGCTGGGGCGAGGAAATCGGCAGCAACACCGTCGAGGTCTATATCCACGCACTGCGCAAGAAGCTCGGCCCGGACCTGATCCGCAACGTGCGCGGGCTCGGCTACATGGTCGTCAAGGAAAGCTGACGCGTGAGGTCGATTCGTCATCAATTGCTGATCTGGCTGCTGGCGATCGTCGTCGCCGGCCTGGGCGTCGCGGGCTGGCTGATCTACCGGCAGGCGCTCGCGGAGGCGAACGAGCTGTTCGACTACCAGCTGCAGGAGATCGCCGCGGCGCTGCCGTCCGAGCCGTTCTCGCAGGTGTTCGGCTCGCGCACCAACGGCGACGAAGGCATCGTGATCCAGATCTGGAACCGCAACGGCGTGCTGATGTACTTCTCGCATCCGCGCGCGCCGATCGCGCCGCGCGCCGAGCTCGGCTTCTCGACCGAGCGCACCGACCGCGGCGAATGGCGCGTGTACGGTGCGATCGTCGGCGACAACGTGGTGCAGCTCGCGCAGCCCGTGTCGGTGCGCAACCGGCTCGCGGCGAACGTCGCGCTGCGCACGCTGTGGCCGCTGATCGTGCTGCTGCCGTTCCTCGGCGCGGCCGTGTGGATGATCGTCGGGCGCGGGCTCGCGCCGCTGCGGCGCGTGACGCGCGCGGTCGAGGCGCGCCGGCCGGAGGCGCTCGACCCGCTGGCCGATTCGCCGCTGCCGCTCGAGGTGCAGCCGCTCGTGCACGCGCTGAACGGCCTGCTCGCGCGGCTGTCGGCCGCGCTCGACACGCAGAAGGCGTTCGTCGCCGACGCCGCGCACGAGCTGCGCACGCCGCTCGCGGCCGTGCAGATCCAGGCGCAGCTCGTCGCACGCGCGCGGGACGACGCGTCGCGCCGCGAGGCGCTCGTCGACCTGCAGGACGGCGTGACGCGCGCGACGCGCCTCGTCGAGCAGCTGCTCGCGCTCGCGCGCGCGGAGCCGGACGGCGGCACGGTGCGCGAGCCGCTCGACCTGCAGGCGCTGCTCGCCGAATGCGTGGCCGCGCATGCGCCGCTCGCGCAGCGGCGCCATATCGATCTCGGCTTCGAGGAGGCCCGGCCCGCGCGGGTCGTCGCCGACGTCGCCGCGCTGCGCGTGATGTTCGGCAACCTGCTCGACAACGCGGTCAAGTACACGCCC
This sequence comes from Burkholderia pyrrocinia, assembly GCA_001527685.1. Classification (GTDB taxonomy): domain Bacteria; phylum Pseudomonadota; class Gammaproteobacteria; order Burkholderiales; family Burkholderiaceae; genus Burkholderia; species Burkholderia pyrrocinia_D. The sequence continues at coordinate 119,384 of LOZU01000020.1, read as the reverse complement.
GACGGCGGCCGCATCGACGTGTCGCTGACGCGCGACGCGGCCGGCCGTGCGTGCGTGCAGATCGGCGACAGCGGGCCGGGCATCCCGGCCGGCGAGCGCGAGCGCGTGTTCGACCGCTTCTATCGCGACAGCTCCGCGCGGGCGCGCACCGACGTGTCGGGCAGCGGGCTCGGGCTCGCGATCGTCAAGCGCGTCGCGACGCAGCAGGGCGCGACGGTGTCGCTCGGCGACGCGGCGGCGGGGGGGCTGCTCGTCAGCGTCGTGTTCCGCGACGCCGACGTGCCGGCGGAGGCGCCGGCGGCCGTCTGACGCGGGCCGTTCGAGCGGTTTAAGCCCCGCTTAAGGCTGATTAAGCCTCCTTTAAGCCAGCGCCGTCACACTGCGTCGTAACAACGAGGAGGTCCTACGATGAACACCCGAATCCTGGCGCGTGGCGCCGTTGCCGTCGCGGTGGTGGCCGCGCTGTCCGCCGGCTACGTCGCGGGCACCCGGCACACCGATCCGCAGATCATCACGCCCGCGCAGGCCGCCGCGCTGATGCCGGCCGAAGCGGCCGCGAAGACCGGCATCCCCGATTTCTCCGGGCTGGTGGAGACTTACGGCCCGGCGGTCGTGAACATCAGCGCGAAGCACGTCGTGAAGCAGGTGGCGTCGCGGCGCGGGCCGCAGCCGCAGCTGCCGATGGATCCGAGTGACCCGTTCTACCAGTTCTTCAAGCACTTCTACGGCCAGATGCCCGGCATGGGCGGCGGCGCGCAGCCGGACGACCAGCCGAGCGCGAGCCTCGGCTCCGGTTTCATCATCAGCCAGGACGGCTATATCCTGACGAATGCGCACGTGATCGACGGCGCGAACGTCGTCACCGTCAAGCTGACCGACAAGCGCGAATACAAGGCGAAGGTGGTCGGCGCGGACAAGCAGTCCGACGTCGCCGTGCTGAAGATCGACGCGGGCGGGCTGCCGACCGTGAAGATCGGCGATCCGGCGCAAAGCAAGGTCGGCCAGTGGGTGGTGGCGATCGGCTCGCCGTACGGCTTCGACAACACGGTGACCTCCGGCATCATCAGCGCGAAGTCGCGCGCGCTGCCCGACGAGAACTACACGCCGTTCATCCAGACCGACGTGCCGGTCAACCCCGGCAACTCGGGCGGCCCGCTGTTCAACCTGAAGGGCGAGGTGATCGGCATCAACTCGATGATCTATTCGCAGACAGGCGGCTTCCAGGGCCTGTCGTTCGCGATTCCGATCAACGAGGCGATCAAGGTCAAGGACGAGCTCGTGAAGACGGGCCACGTGAGCCGCGGCCGCCTGGGCGTCGCGGTGCAGGGCATGAACCAGACGCTCGCGAGCTCGTTCGGGCTGCAGAAGCCGGACGGCGCGCTCGTCAGCTCGGTCGACCCGAACGGCCCGGCCGCCAAGGCGGGCCTGCAGCCGGGCGACGTGATCCTGGCGGTCAACGGCATGCCGGTCGCCGATTCGACGGCGCTGCCGTCGCAGATCGCGAGCCTGAAGCCCGGTTCGAAGGCCGATCTGCAGGTGTGGCGCGACAAGTCGAAGAAGACGATCAGCGTGACGCTCGGCTCGCTGGCCGACACCAAGCTCGCGGCGAACGACGGCGGCCCGGTCGAGCAGGGCCGGCTCGGCGTCGCGGTGCGGCCGCTGTCGCCGCAGGAGCGCAACGCGGCGCAGCTGTCGCACGGGCTGATCGTGCAGCAGGCGGGCGGCCCGGCCGCGTCGGCGGGCATCCAGCCCGGCGACGTGATCCTCGCGGTGAACGGCCGCCCGGTGACGAGCCCGGAACAGCTGCGCGACGCGGTGAAGAATGCGGGCAACAGCCTGGCGCTGCTGATCCAGCGCGACAATGCGCAGATCTTCGTGCCGGTCGACCTGAGCTGATCGGGGCCCGCGCCGGCGCGGGCCGGCCCCGGCCGGGCGCGGCGGCCCAGCCGCCTGCGTTGCCGTGGTGCCCGGCATCCCTTCCGACCCAAAGGAGAGAGCCATGCAACATCCACGCAGAGTGTCCCGATTCGCGATCGCCGCGGTGCTGGCCGCGGGCCTCGCGGCCGGCGCAAGCGGCGCGCAAGCGCAGTCGGACGGCCTGCCTGCCCCGCGCCAGCAGGGCGACGTCACCTTCGTGTCCGGCGGCGTCGGGCAGGACGAATCGACGGCGTTCCAGCGCAGCGAAGCGGCATGGCCGCTCGCGCTGCGCTTCACTGGCGCGGGCGGCGAATTCCTCGCCGACGTCCACGTGCGCATCACCGACGAGAAAGGCGCCGACGTGCTGAAGACCGACGCGCGCGGGCCGTACATGCTCGTGAAACTGCCGCCGGGCCGCTACACCGTGCTGGCGTCGTACCAGGGCAAGGACGAGACGCGCAGCGTCACGATCACCGCGAAGGGCGGCGCGAAACTGGCGTTCACGTGGGCCGCTAAATGACGGGCAACGGGCGGTTTTGGCGACGGACGCGCAATTCGTGCGACTTTCGCCGATAATGAAAGCCACGGCGTCCGCGCCGTGGCTTTTTTGCTTCTTGTGCGAACCCCGGCGAGCCTGCCGGAACGTCCGTTGGGGAGAACGATGTCCGATGCAGCCGACCCTCGCCTCGAAATCGTGCCGAACCGTCACCGCGTGCGTGTGATCCATCAGGGGATTACGTATGCGGATTCGCTCGGCGCGCTGACCGTGCGCGAGACGGGCCTGCCCGACGTCCACTACCTGCCTCGCACCGACGTCAACATGCAACGGCTCGTGCGCTCGAGCCTCACGACGGTCTGCGGGCTCAAGGGGCACGCGAGCTATTTCGATTTGCAGACGGAAGACGGCGTGATCGAGAACGCCGCATGGAGTTACGAGGAACCGAAGGAGGCGGCACGGGTGCTCGCGCGCTATGTCGCCTTCGATGCCGCGCGGGTCGACGGTCTCGTCGAGACGTCCTGAGGCGGCAAGTGTTCATCGGGGAGGCATCATGGAACTGAACGACGCACTTCGCATTCCGCTTGCGCCGTCGGTGGTCCGGGAGTCGCTGGAGGACATCGCGCTGCTGCGCGCGAGCTTCGATCATTGCGAATCGTTCGTCGAGCTGGCGCGCGGCGAGTTCGCGCTGACGCTGACGGTGCCGCTCGGCCCGCTGCGCGCGCGGTACGACGTGCGGGCGCACGTCGCGGGCGAGCAGGGCGACGCGGAAGGGCTGCCGCGCCGGATCCTGAACTTCAAGGCACGGGCCGACGGCCTCGGCGCGCTGCGCGGCCAGATCGAGATCGTGCTGTTTCCGGACGCGGAGGACGCAGGCGCCACCCGCGTCGAGTATGTGGTGTGGGCGACGGCGACCGGGCCGCTCGCCGAGCTGCCGGCCCGGCAGATCGAGAACGCGCTGCACGAGTGGGCCGACGATTTCTTCAGCGAGTTCTGCGCGGTCGTGCAGGCGAAGCACGGCCTCGCGCCGAACCTCGCGCGCACGAGCCCGCCGCGGCGCCAGCACGTGTTCCTGCGTCCCGCGTCGCTGGCGGCCACCGCGAAACGGCCGCCGTTGCAGCATCTCGGCAACGCGCTGACCGGCCGGGCAGCCAGCGCGCTGCCGCATCGCGCGTCGAGCACGGTGCCGGTCTGGGCGTGGGCGGCGATGATCCTGTTCGTCGCGCTGCTGCTCTACGCCGCGCGCTGGTTCAACGGCTGAGCGCGAACCGGCGCCGGCCGCATTCCTGCCGCCGCGCACGCGGCGGCCGTCATCCTCGCGCGTCCGCCGCCGTCCCCCGAAATTCCCGTCGATAGGCCGACGGCGACGTGCCGAGCGCGCTCGCGAAATGCTGGCGCAGCGATACGCTCGAACCGTAGCCGGCCGCCTGCGCGATCGCGTCGATCGAGTGTCCCGTCGTTTCCAGCAGATGTTGCGCGCGTGCAAGCCGTTCGGCCTGCAGCCAGGCGATGACGGTCGTGCCGGTCGCGTGGCGGAAGTGGCGCGTAAACGTGCGCCGGCTCATCAGCGCGCGCGCCGCGAGCGAATCGACGCTGTGCGCGGTATCCAGGTGCGCGCGCACCCAGTCGAGGAGGCCCGCGAGCCGTGCGTCGCGCGGGTGCGCGGCGACCGGCTGCGGCACGTATTGCGCCTGTCCGCCCTGGCGGTGCGGCGGGATCACGAGACGCCGTGCGATCTGGTTTGCCGCGTCCGTGCCGAACCGCCGGCGCACCACGTGCAGGCAGCAGTCGAGCCCGGCGGCGGTGCCGGCCGACGTCATCAGGTTGCCGTCGTCCACGTAGAGCACGTCGGGATCGAGCTTCACGCGCGGAAAGCGCTGCGCGAAGTCGTCCGCCCATGCCCAGTGCGTGGTGGCCGGGCGGCCGTCGAGCAGGCCCGCGGCGGCGAGCACGTACGCGCCGAGGCACAGCCCGACCAGCAGCACGCCGCGCTCGGCGGCGGCGCGCACCGCGTCGAGCAGCACCGCCGGCGGGGTTTCGGCCGGGTCGCGCCAGCTCGGGACGATGGCGATCTGCGCGTCGTCGAGCGCGTCGAGGCCGAGCGGCGCCGAGATCGTGAAGCCGCCCGTCGTCGCGAGCGGGCCCCGGTCCGCCGAGCACACGCGGAAATCGAACGCGGGCGTGTCGGCCGCGTCGCGCTCGCGGCCGAACACGACGGACGGCACCGACAGGTGGAACGGGCTGATGCCGTCGAACGCGATCGCGGCGACGACGGTGGGCGAAGCGTCAGCGGCCATGGCGGGCTCCGGAACGGGATGGCCTGATTCTATCGAAGAATGGCAATCGGGCCACTGTCGCGACCGGCGACGCGGCTCGACAATGCGTCGCATCGCGCTGCCGACCGCCCCGCGCCGGGGTGGGGCGGCGCGTCCGAACCTGGAGAACGCCATGACGAAACCCGCTTCCCGACGCGCGCTGATCGTGATCGACGTGCAGAACGAATACGTGACGGGCGACCTGCCGATCGAATACCCGAGCGTCGACGCGTCGCTCGCCAACATCGGCCGCGCGATCGATGCCGCGCATGCGGCCGGCGTGCCGGTGATCGTCGTCCAGCACGTCGCGCCGGCTGGTGCGCCGATCTTCGCGCCTGGCACCGACGGTGTCGCGCTGCATCCGGTGGTCGCGTCGCGGCCGTACGCGCACCGCATCGAGAAGGCGCACGCGAGCGCGTTCGCGGGCACCGATCTCGCCGCGTGGCTCGACGCGCATGGCATCGACACGCTCGCGGTGGCCGGCTACATGACCCACAACTGCAATGCATCGACGGTGTACCACGCCGCGCATGCGGGCCTGGGCGTCGAGTACCTGGAGGATGCGACGGGCGCGGTCCCGTACGAGAACGCGGCCGGCGCGGCGAGCGCCGAGGAGATCCATCGCGCGTTCACGGTCGTGTTCCAGTCGAACTTCGCGGCGGTGATGTCGACCGATGCGTGGATCGCTGGGCTGGCAGGCGGCGCGATGCCGGGGCGCGATTCGGTGGCCGGGTCGAACCGGCGGGCGCGCGCGCGTCGCGCCGGGGTGGCCTGAGCGGGGGGCGGGTTCGTTCGCGGGGCGGCCGGCGCCCGTGGGGCGGCCGCGTTGCGCGCCCGGTGAGCCGGGCAGCGCCGGCCAAGGCGGCGGCCGGTGGCAGGGCAGGGCCGCAGGCCCGCTATATATAGAGCAGCGCCGGCAACCCGCCGTCGCCAGGCTGCATCAATCCTCGTCCTTCAGCATTGCCGGGCTGAAGCGCAGCATGTCGAAACAGCCGTCGACGAGTTTTTCCGCATGCCGCTCCGCGTCGACCTCGTCGGGCAGCATCAGCATGTCGCGCACGAAGCCGCTCACGAGCGTGTGCAGCATCAGCGTCGCGCGCCAGGTATCGAGCCGCTCGGGCAGCAGCTTCAGCCTGACGGCCATCGCGAGATCGCCTTCTATCGCGTGCAGCGCCTCGCTCATGCCGGCGCGATTGCGCTGCAGCAGCGGCTCCATGTCCGCGACGTACTCGCACTTCATGAACAGGATGCTGAACACGCGGCGCAGCTGCGAATCGCGCTGGACCCCGAGCAGGCACCAGATCAGGATCTTGCGGACCTTGTCGAGCGGGTTGCTGCCGGGCGCGTCGATCGGCATCGTCTTCAGCTCGTCGATCGGCAGGAAGACGCGGTCGAACATCGCGTCGAACAGTTCGGCCTTGTTCGCGAAGTGCCAGTAGATCGCGCCGCGCGTCACGCCGGCGTGCTGGGCGATGTCCGCGAGCGACGTGTGCGACACGCCCTTCTCGAAGAACACGTGTTCGGCGGCGTCGAGGATGCTGTTGCGCGTGGCAAGGGCTTCCTCCTTGGTACGTCTGACCATATGCAGGCCTGGGATGATCGATCGGTGGGCGGGATAATAAGGTTCACACCCTCGCTGCGGAAGTCCAAACCGGATATGCTTCCGATTCGTAATAATCCGTAATACCTGTTCGCGGGGCGGCGCGTGGGGGCTTTTTACATACATTCATGAATGTATATACAATACCACCCTACGATCGAATGGCCAAAGGGGCAATCAGTTAATATCCCACCTGCTGATTCCCGCCAAAGTACCAGGCCGCAGTTCGCGGCGTCTCGTCGGCACAGTGGTTTCGTGCCGCTTGCTGTATCTAGCAGTCCAGTAATTCAGGTGTTCGATCTGCGCCGCGAGGCGCATCCGTGTTGCGCTCGGGTCGGGCGCGGCACTCATTCCATTGGTTACACACAGAGGTCGCTCCATGCGCGTCGAACGGGTTCCATACCGCTTAATCACTGTCGCGACGGCCGCCGTTTTCCTGGCCGCGTGCGGGAAAAAAGAATCGGCACCGCCGCCGCAAACGCCGGAAGTCGGCGTCGTCACTGTCCAGCCGCAAAACGTGGCGGTCTTCACCGAACTGCCGGGCCGTACCAACGCGTTCCTCGTCGCGCAGGTGCGCGCGCGGGTCGACGGCATCGTGCTGCGCCGTGAATTCACCGAAGGCAGCGACGTCAAGGCCGGCCAGCGCCTCTACAAGATCGATCCGGCGCCGTACGTCGCGCAGCTGAACAGCGCAAAGGCGACGCTTGCGAAGGCGCAGGCGAACCTGGCGACGCAGAACGCACTCGTCGCGCGCTACAAGGTGCTGGTCGGCGCGAATGCGATCAGCAAGCAGGACTACGACAACGCGGTCGCCGCGCAAGGGCAGGCCGCCGCCGACGTCGCGGCCGGCAAGGCCGCGGTCGACACCGCGCAGATCAACCTCGGCTACACGGACGTCGTGTCGCCGATCTCGGGCCGCGTCGGCATCTCGCAGGTCACGCCGGGCGCCTACGTGCAGGCGAGCCAGGCGACGCTGATGTCGACCGTGCAGCAGCTCGACCCGGTGTACGTCGACCTCACGCAGTCGAGCCTCGATGGGCTGAAGCTGCGCCAGGACGTGCAGAACGGGCGCATCAAGACGAGCGGCCCGGGCGCGGCGAAGGTGTCGCTGATCCTGGAAGACGGCAAGACGTATTCGGAGCCGGGCAAGCTGCAGTTCTCGGACGTGACGGTGGACCAGGCGACGGGCTCGGTGACGATCCGCGCGATCTTCCCGAACAAGGACCGCGTGCTGCTGCCGGGGATGTTCGTGCGCGCGCGCATCGAGGAAGGCGTGAACGAGAATGCGTTCCTGGTGCCGCAGATCGGCGTCACGCATGACCAGAAGGGCCAGGCGGTCGCGCTGGTGGTGAACGCCGGCAACAAGGTCGAGCCGCGTCCGCTGAAGACGACGGGCATGCAGGGCCAGAACTGGATCGTCGAAGGCGGTTTGCAGGCGGGCGATCGCGTGATCGTGCAGGGCGTCGAGAAGGTGCGCCCGGGTGCGACCGTGAAGTCGGTGCCGGCGCAGCTCGCGCCGGCGGCCGGTTCCGCATCGGGCGCCGCCGCAACCGCCGCACCGGCTGCCGCCGGTTCCGGCGCCGCCGCTGCTTCCGGTGCCGCCGCATCGGGCGCCGCGCCGGCGAGTGCTGCCGCTGCTTCGAGCGCGCAATAACAGGGAGCCTGCTTCATGGCAAAGTTTTTTATCGATCGCCCGATCTTCGCGTGGGTGATCGCCATCATCCTGATGCTGGCCGGGGTTGCGGCGATCTTCACGCTGCCGATCTCGCAGTATCCGACGATCGCGCCGCCATCGATCCAGATCACCGCGAACTATCCGGGCGCTTCCGCGAAAACGGTGGAAGACACGGTGACGCAGGTGATCGAGCAGCAGATGAGCGGTCTCGACAACTTCCTGTACATGTCGTCGACGAGTGACGAATCGGGCAACGCGACCATCACGCTGACGTTCGCGCCGGGCACCAACGCCGACATCGCGCAGGTCCAGGTGCAGAACAAGCTGTCGCTCGCGACGCCGGTTCTGCCGCAGGTCGTGCAGCAGCTCGGTCTGTCGGTGACGAAGTCGAGCAGCAGCTTCCTGCTCGTGCTCGCCTTCAACTCCGAAGACGGCAGCATGAACAAGTACGACCTCGCGAACTTCGTGGCGTCGCACGTGAAGGACCCGATCAGCCGGTTGAACGGCGTCGGTACCGTCACGCTGTTCGGCTCGCAGTACGCGATGCGGATCTGGCTCGACCCGAACCGCCTGACGAACTACGGCCTCACGCCGGTCGACGTGACCTCCGCGATCACCGCGCAGAACGTGCAGGTCGCGGGCGGCCAGCTCGGCGGCACGCCGGCCAAGCCGGGCACCGTGCTGCAGGCGACGATCACCGAATCGACGCTGCTGCAAACACCCGAGCAGTTCGGCAACATCCTGCTGAAGGTCAACCAGGACGGCTCGCGGGTGCGCCTGAAGGACGTCGCGAAGATCGAACTCGGCGGCGAGAACTACAGCTTCGACACGAAGTACAACGGTCAGCCGACCGCGGCGCTCGGTATCCAGCTCGCGACGAACTCGAACGCGCTGGCGACCGCGAAGGCCGTGCGCGCGAAGATCGACCAGCTGGCGCCGTACTTCCCGCACGGTCTCGTCGTGAAGTACCCGTACGACACGACGCCGTTCGTGAAGCTGTCGATCGAGGAAGTGGTGAAGACGCTGCTCGAAGGCATCGTGCTGGTGTTCCTCGTGATGTATCTGTTCCTGCAGAACCTGCGGGCGACGATCATCCCGACGATCGCGGTGCCGGTCGTGCTGCTCGGCACGTTCGCGGTCATGTCGCTGGTGGGCTTCTCGATCAACACGCTGTCGATGTTCGGCCTCGTGCTCGCGATCGGCCTGCTGGTCGACGATGCGATCGTGGTGGTGGAGAACGTCGAGCGGGTGATGGCGGAAGAGGGCTTGTCGCCGAAGGAGGCGACCCGCAAGGCGATGGGCCAGATCACCGGCGCGCTGGTCGGCATTGCGCTCGTGCTGTCGGCCGTGTTCGTGCCGGTCGCGTTCTCCGGCGGTTCGGTCGGCGCGATCTATCGCCAGTTCTCGCTGACGATCGTGACGGCGATGGTGCTGTCGGTGCTCGTCGCGTTGATTCTGACGCCGGCGCTGTGCGCGACGATCCTGAAGCCGATCCCGCAAGGGCATCACGAAGAGAAGAAGGGCTTCTTCGGCTGGTTCAACCGCACGTTCAACCGGAGCCGCGACAAGTACCACGTCGGCGTGCACCACGTGATCAAGCGTTCGGGCCGCTGGCTCATCATCTATCTGGCCGTGATCGTCGGGGTTGGCCTGCTGTTCGTGCGCCTGCCGAAGTCGTTCCTGCCCGATGAAGACCAGGGCCTGATGTTCGTGATCGTGCAGACGCCGTCGGGTTCGACGCAGGAAACGACCGCGAAGACGCTCGCGAACATTTCCGACTACCTGCTGAACGACGAGAAGGAAATCGTCGAATCGGCGTTCACGGTCAACGGCTTCAGCTTCGCGGGTCGCGGCCAGAACTCCGGTCTCGTGTTCGTGCGCCTGAAGGATTACTCGCAGCGTCAGCATGCGAACCAGAAGGTGCAGGCACTGATCGGCCGGATGTTCGGGCGCTACGCGGGCTACAAGGACGCGATGGTGATCCCGTTCAACCCGCCGTCGATTCCTGAACTCGGTACGGCCGCCGGCTTCGACTTCGAGCTGACGGACAACGCCGGTCTCGGCCACGACGCGCTGATGGCCGCGCGTAACCAGTTGCTCGGGATGGCCTCGAAGGATCCGACGCTGCAGGGCGTGCGCCCGAACGGCCTGAACGACACGCCGCAGTACAAGGTCGATATCGACCGCGAGAAGGCGAATGCGCTCGGCGTGACGGCGGATGCGATCGACCAGACGTTCTCGATCGCGTGGGCGTCGAAGTACGTGAACAACTTCCTCGACACCGACGGCCGGATCAAGAAGGTGTACGTGCAATCCGACGCGCCGTTCCGGATGACGCCGGAAGACATGAACATCTGGTACGTGCGCAACGGGGCGGGCGGGATGGTGCCGTTCGGCGCGTTCGCGACCGGCCACTGGACCTACGGTTCGCCGAAGCTCGAGCGTTACAACGGCGTCTCGGCGATGGAAATCCAGGGCCAGGCGGCACCGGGCAAGTCGACCGGCCAGGCGATGGCCGCGATGGAATCGATCGCGAAGAAGTTGCCGGTCGGCATCGGCTATTCGTGGACGGGCCTGTCGTTGCAGGAAATCCAGTCGGGCTCGCAGGCGCCGATCCTGTACGCGATCTCGATCCTCGTCGTGTTCCTGTGTCTGGCGGCGCTGTATGAAAGCTGGTCGATCCCGTTCTCGGTGATCATGGTGGTGCCGCTCGGCGTGATCGGCGCACTGCTCGCGGCGACGATGCGCGGCCTCGAGAACGACGTGTACTTCCAGGTCGGCCTGTTGACCACCGTGGGCTTGTCGGCGAAGAACGCGATCCTGATCGTCGAGTTCGCGCGCGAGTTGCAGGTGACGGAGAAGATGGGGCCGATCGAGGCCGCGCTGGAAGCGGCGCGCCAGCGGCTGCGCCCGATCCTGATGACGTCGATGGCGTTTATTCTCGGCGTGATGCCGCTCGCGATCAGCAACGGCGCGGGCTCGGGGAGCCAGCACGCGATCGGCACGGGCGTGATCGGCGGGATGATCACGGCGACGTTCCTCGCGATCTTCCTGATCCCGATGTTCTTCGTGAAGGTCCGCGCGATCTTCAGCGGCGAACGGGAAGATGCCGACGAGGCATTGCGCCTGGCTCAGGAGCACGCGAAGCACGAAGAGAAGCCGGGCAACGGCGACGAAGGCAACAAGGGGCAGTGATGATGCAAAAACATGCTTTGACTGCAATCGCGGTCGCGCTCTTTGCCACGGGCTGCACGATGGCGCCGCACTACACGCGGCCCGATGCGCCCGTCGCGCAGGCGTTCCCGTCCGGTGGCGTCTATGCGACGCAGCCGGCCGCGGCGGCCGGCGCGCGCAGCGCGAACGGCCAGGCGGCGACCGACATCGGCTGGCGCGAATTCTTCGGCGATCCGCGCCTGCAGCGGCTGATTGACATCGCGCTGAAGAACAACCGCGACCTGCGCGTGTCGGTGCTGAACATCGAGGCCGCGCGCGCGCAGTACCAGATCACGCGCGCGGACCTGTTCCCGAAGCTCGACGCGGTGGGCACCGGCAACCGCACGCGCACGCCGAACGCGCTCACGGCGATCCCGGGGCGCAACATCTCGACGACGTACAACGTCGGGCTTCAGGCGTCGTGGGAGCTCGACCTGTTCGGCCGGATCCAGAGCCTGAAGGACCAGGCGCTCGCGAAATACCTCGCGACCGCGCAGGCGCGCAAGGCGTCGGAGATCGCGCTGGTCGCGCAGGTCGCGGACCAGTACCTGACGGTGCTGTCCACCGACGACCTGCTGAAGGTAACGGAAGACACGCTGAAATCCGCGCAGGCATCGTACGACCTGACGAAGCTGAAGTTCGACAACGGCACCGGCTCGGAGCTCGACCTGCGCCAGGCGCAGACGATCGTCGAGACGGCGCTCGCGAACCAGCAGGCGCAGGCGCGTGCCCGTGCGCAGGCGCTGAACGCGCTGGTGCTGCTGATCGGCGAGCCGCTGCCGGACGACCTGCCGCCGGGCCTGCCGCTCGACGCGCAGAACTTCCTGACCGACATCCCGGCCGGGCTGCCGTCGGATCTGCTGACGCGCCGTCCGGACATCATGGAAGCGGAGCAGAACCTGCTCGCGGCCAACGCGAACATCGGCGCGGCGCGCGCGGCGTTCTTCCCGAAGATCTCGCTGACGGCGGCGTTCGGCACCGCGAGCCCGACGCTCGGCGGGCTGTTCAAGGCCGGCACGGCGGCGTGGTCGTTCGCGCCGCAGATCGCGCTGCCGATCTTCGAGGGCGGTGCGAACCTCGCCAATCTCGATCTCGCGAACGTGCAGAAGCGCATCGAGATCGCGAACTACGAGAAGGCGATCCAGTCGGCGTTCCGCGAGGTGTCGGATGGGCTGGCCGCGCGCGGCACGTACGACCAGCAGATCGCCGCGCTGCAGCGCAACGAGCACGCGCAGCAGCGTCGCTACGACCTGTCGGACCTGCGCTACAAGAACGGCGTGGACAGCTACCTGTCGGTGCTGACCGCACAGACCGACCTGTACGCGGCGCAGCAGTCGCTGATCAGCGCACGGCTGGCACGGTGGACGAACCTCGTCGACCTGTACCGCTCGCTGGGCGGCGGCTGGATCCAGCGGGCCGGCGAGGCGCCGCGCCCGGCCGACCAGGCCGTCGACTACGACAAGGCGGCCGCACCTGTGCCGGCATCGGTGGCTGCGACCAACGGGTAACCCTACGGGGGCCGCTACGGGTAACCGCTGCGGTTACCCGATCGCCAGCGCACACGACAACGCCACGGATGAAAATCCGTGGCGTTTCTTTTTGCAGCGAGCGATCCGCAGCGACCGCCGCGCCATGAAAAACGCCACGGCGGTGCCGTGGCGTCGTGCGGGCCGGACGACGCGCCGCGACTGGCGGCGCGTCCGTGCATCAGTGCAGGTCGGCCGGCCGTCCGTCGAAATCGTGTCCGGCGCGGCGGATGTCGCACTTCGCCTCCTTCTCGCCTTTCACGCCATTGAACACGATGTTCAGGACAACGGCCGATACCGACGCGAGCAGGATGCCGCTGTGCAGGATCGGTGCGAGCGCGCCCGGCAGCTTTGAGAAGAAGTGCGGCGACACGACCGGCACGAGGCCCATGCCGATGCTCACGGCGACGATGAACAGGTTGTGGTGGTTGTTCACGAAGTCGACCTTCGACAGCACCTTCACGCCGTTCGCCGCGACCATCCCGAACATCACGATCCCCGCGCCGCCGAGCACGAACGGCGGCACCGACGCGACGATCTGCGCCATCTTCGGGAACAGGCCGAGCAGCACCAGGATCACGCCGCCCGTCGCGCACACGAAGCGGCTCTTCACGCCCGTCACGCCGATCAGGCCGACGTTCTGCGAGAACGACGTATGCGGGAACGAGTTGAAGATGCCGCCGATCAGCGTGCCGAGGCCGTCGACGCGCAGGCCGCGCACGAGGCGGTCCTGGTCCACTGGCCGGTCGACCATGTCGCCGACCGCGAGGAACATCCCGGTCGATTCGATGAAGGTGACGAACATCACCGTGACCATCGTCGCGATCGACAGCGGGTCGAAGTGCGGCCAGCCGAAATGGAACGGCATCACGAACCCGACCCACGGCGCGATAGACACGCCGTCCGTGTTCACGCGGCCGATCGCGAACGCGATCGCGAAGCCCGCGACGATGCCGAGCAGCACCGAGATGTTCGCGATGAAGCCGCGGCCGAACTTGTTGATCAGCAGGATCAGCGTGAGCACCAGCAGCGACAGGCCGAGGTAGATGGGGCTGCCGTATTCCGGGTTGCCGACGCCGCCCGCGGCCCAGTTGATCCCGACCTCCATCAGCGACAGGCCGATCACCGAGATCACCGTGCCGACGACGACGGGCGGGAAGAATCTCAGCAGCTTGCCGATCGTCGGCGCGAGCACGATGCCGATGATGCCGGCCGCGATCGTCGAGCCGAAGATGTCGAGGATGCCGAGGCCCGGGTTCGTGCCGATCGCGATCATCGGGCCGACCGCGGCGAACGTGCAGCCCATGATGACCGGCAGGCGGATGCCGAAGATCCACAGGCCGAGCGTCTGGATCAGCGTGGCGATGCCGCACGAAAACAGATCGGCGCTGATCAGGAACGCGATCTGGTCTTTGGGCAGCTTGAGCGCGCCGCCGACGATGAGCGGCACGGCGACCGCGCCGGCGTACATGACGAGAACGTGCTGCAGTCCGAGCGTAACGAGCTTGCCGGCCGGCAACACTTCGTCGCACGGATGGACCGTGTTCGATTGCATCTGTCTCACTCCATGATCTTGTATTCGGGGTGGTACGAAGTTATGCGGAATGTAAAACCGCAACAAGAGCACTGGGTACTATTCCGTTCTTTGCTGGTTCGATATGCCAATTCGGCATGGTGCGAGGTGTCGAGCATCGGGAATCGCCGTGCGAGTGAGGTTTCCCGGTTTTATAGCCATCCAAAATAGCGATGGCCCCCATGTCAAATATCGATCGCTTTATGGTGTGTATCGCTGATGCGGAATAATGGCTATTTCGGGTCGCGAAAAACTGCACCGGGTTATCCCGTAAACAGGGGTTTTTCGGGGGGCGGATACGCTTGCCGATTAATGGGGCGAGTACGCCGATCCCGCTATCATCTGAGTCCCTCAATTCGAATCGTCGCCACGTGATGCGCTTGCTCGGAATCGATCTCGGCACCGGCTCGGTGAAACTCGTCACGCTCGACGCCGACGGCGTCGAACGGGCGGTCGCGAGCGAACCTTATGCACTGTCGTCGCCGCAGCCCGGCTGGGCGGAAATCGCGCCGGATGCGTGGTGGCAGGCGCTCGTGCGCGCGGCCGCGCGGCTGCCCGCCGACGAGCGCGCGCAGGTTCGCGCGATCGGCTTTTCCGGGCAGATGCACGGCGTCGTGCTGACCGATGCGGCCGGCCGCCCGGTGCGGCCCGCGCTGCTCTGGCCCGACACGCGCGCCGTGCGCTTCGCCGACGCCGCCGACTGGCCGGATGGCGCGAACCCCGTTGCGCCGGGCATGGCGGGCCCGCTGCTGCGCTGGGTTGCCGCGCACGAGCCGGCCGCGTTGCGCGCCGCGCGCTGGGCCGTGCAGCCGAAGGACTGGCTGCGCGTCGCGCTCGGCGGCGACATCGCCGCCGATCCGAGCGACGCGTGCGCCACCGCGCTCGCGACGCCGGACGGCGCGTGGGATGCGGCGTTGCTCGACCGGTTCGGCTTGCCGCGCGAACGGTTCGCGCCGGTGCGCGCGTCGGGCGCGCCGTGCGGCGTGCTCGCCGCCGAGCCGGCCGCGGCGCTCGGCCTGCCGGCCGGCGTGCCGCTCGCGACCGGCGCGGCCGATACCGCGTGCGCGGCGCTGGGCAGCGGGCTCGTCGCCGACGGCGACGCGCTGCTGACCACCGGCAGCGGCGGGCAGATCGTCGTGCTCGCGAGCCAGCTGCCGGCCGCGCGGCGCGGGCTGCATCGCTATCGCGCGGCGGCGGGCAGCGGCTACTACACGATGGCGGCGATGCAGAACGTCGGGCTCGCGCTCGAAGCGGCGCGCGGCTGGCTCGGCTATGCGGACTGGCCCACCGCCTACGCCGACGCGTTCGCGCAGCCCGCATCGGAACGGCTGTGCTTCCTGCCCTACCTGAGCGGCGAGCGCTCGCCGTGGATGAATCCGGACGCGCGCGGCGGCTGGCTCGGCCTCGGGCTCGGCGACACGCGCGGCGCGATGATGCGCGCCGCGTTCGAGGGCGTCGCGTTCGCGCTGCGCGCGGGGCTCGATGCGATCCGCGGCACGGGCGATCCCGACGCGGCCCGCGTGCCGGTCGCGTCGCTGCGCCTGGCGGGCGGCGGTTCGGTCGATCCGCGCTGGCGCCAGATGCTGGCCGACGCGCTCGACGCGTCGCTCGACGCGGTCGATTGCCCGAACGCGGCGACCCGCGGCGCGGCGCTGCTCGCGGGCGTCGCGCTCGGCCACTGGCGCGAGGACGCGCTGCGCGCGCTCGCGCCGGGCGCGTCGCCGGTGGCCGCGCCGCGCGGCGATGCGGCGCTCGCCGTGCGGCATGCGCGCTTCATCGACCTCTATGCGCGAACGGATGCATGGTTCACGATGGGCGTTTAAACTCGGGCACTTGTCGTTTTGCGCCACCGATGACGCATTGCGGCAACCTGGCGGCTGTTTCCCGCACGTGGCGCGTGCGGCGATCGGCCATCATGGCGAGCACGATTTCATTTCGCCGTGCCGCGCGCGACGACGCGCGGCGCGGCCATGTCTACTGATAGGAGTCACACGATGAAGACGAAAGCCGCGATTGCGTGGAAGGCGGGTGCGCCGCTGACGATCGAGGAAGTCGATCTGGAAGGGCCGCGCGCGGGCGAGGTGCTGATCGAGGTGAAGGCGACGGGCATCTGCCATACCGACTACTACACGCTGTCGGGGGCGGATCCGGAAGGGATCTTCCCGGCGATTCTCGGCCATGAAGGCGCGGGCGTCGTGGTCGACGTCGGCCCCGGCGTCGGCACGGTGCGCAAGGGCGATCACGTGATTCCGCTCTACACGCCGGAATGCCGCGAGTGCAAGTTCTGCCTGTCGCGCAAGACGAACCTGTGCCAGAAGATCCGCGCGACGCAGGGCAAGGGCCTGATGCCCGACGCGACGTCGCGCTTCTCGCTCGACGGCAAGCCGCTGTTCCACTACATGGGCACGTCGACGTTCTCGAACTACATCGTGGTGCCGGAGATCGC
Organism: Burkholderia pyrrocinia; assembly: GCA_001527685.1. Taxonomy (GTDB): domain Bacteria; phylum Pseudomonadota; class Gammaproteobacteria; order Burkholderiales; family Burkholderiaceae; genus Burkholderia; species Burkholderia pyrrocinia_D. The sequence goes on along the minus strand of LOZU01000020.1, from coordinate 102,623 downwards.
CGTCGCGAAGGTGCGCGAGGACGCGCCGTTCGACAAGATCTGCTACATCGGCTGCGGCGTGACGACGGGCGTCGGCGCGGTGGTGTACTCGGCGAAGGTCGAGGCGGGCGCGAACGTGGTCGTGTTCGGCCTGGGCGGCATCGGCCTGAACGTGATCCAGGGCGCGAAAATGGTCGGCGCGGACAAGATCATCGGCGTCGACATCAACCCGAAGCGCATCGAGCTCGCGAGGAAGTTCGGGATGACGCACTTCATCAACCCGAACGAAGTCGAGAACGTGGTCGACCACATCGTGCAGCTCACGGACGGCGGCGCCGACTACTCGTTCGAATGCGTCGGCAACGTGAAGCTGATGCGCCAGGCGCTCGAGTGCACGCACAAGGGCTGGGGCCAGTCGTTCATCATCGGGGTGGCCGCGGCCGGCGAGGAAATCAGCACGCGGCCGTTCCAGCTGGTAACGGGCCGCGAATGGAAGGGCTCGGCGTTCGGCGGCGCGCGCGGCCGCACCGACGTGCCGAAGATCGTCGACTGGTACATGGAAGGCAAGCTCAACATCGACGACCTGATCACGCACACGCTGCCGCTCGAGAAGATCAACGACGGCTTCGACCTGATGAAGAAGGGCGAGTCGATCCGCTCGGTCGTGCTGTACTGATCGCGAGGCGACGACGATGCTCGAACTCGTTTCGTCACACGCGTGCCACGGCGGCGAACAGCGCTTCTATCGGCATGACTCGTCGGTGATCGGCCTGCCGATGAAGTTCTCGGTGTACCTGCCGCCGCAGGCCGCGCACGGCCGCGTGCCCGCGCTGTTCTACCTCGCGGGGCTGACCTGCACCGAGGAGACCTTCGCGATCAAGGGCGGCGCGCAGCAATACGCGGCGCAGCACGGCCTCGCGCTCGTGATGCCCGACACGAGCCCGCGCGGCGCGGGCGTGCCGGGCGAGACGGATGCGTGGGACTTCGGCGCCGGCGCGGGCTTCTACGTCGATGCGACCGAAGCGCCGTGGTCGACGCATTACCGGATGTATTCGTATGTCGTCGACGAGCTGCGCGAGACGGTGACGGCCGAGCTGCCGATCGACGGCGCGCGGCTCGGCATCTTCGGCCACTCGATGGGCGGGCACGGCGCGCTCGTGCTCGCGCTGCGCAACCCGGACGTGTATCGCTCGGTGTCGGCGTTCGCGCCGATCGCCGCGCCGACGCGCTGCCCGTGGGGCGAGAAGGCGTTCTCGGGCTACCTGGGCGCGGATCGCGACGCGTGGCAGCGCTACGACGCGAGCGAGCTGGTCGCGCGCGCGGATGCGCGGAAGTTCGCGGGCGGGATCCTCGTCGATCAGGGGCTCGCGGATCAATTCCTCGCGAACCAGCTGAATCCCGACGTGTTCGAGGCGGCCTGCGCGGCGGCGGGCCAGCCGCTGACGCTGCGGCGGCATGCGGGTTACGACCACGGGTACTACTTCATCTCGACGTTCATCGCGGATCACATCGCGCATCATGCGCGCCAGCTCGGACGATGACGGCGTGACCCGCGTCGCGCGGGACGCGCAATAAAATACGCCGGCGTGGCCTTCGAAGGCACGCCGGCGTTTTTCATGATGCAAGCAGTCGCGCTACCGCGCGTGTCATGCATGCCGCCGCAACAGGCTCGCCCCATACACGAGCGCCGACAGCGCGGTGATCCAGAAACTCGTCGGCCAGTCGGTGTGATACGCGAGCGTGATCCCGAGCCACGCCTCGAACAGCGCGAACAGCGCGGCGAGCACGATGCCCGTCGACAGCCGCGTCGACACGTTCTGCGCGGCGGCGGCCGGGCCGACCAGTAGCGTGAACACGAGCAGCACGCCGACGATCTGCGTGGCCGCGGCGACCGCGAGCGCGCACACCGCGAGGAACAGCACCGACACCGCGCGCAGCGACACGCCCTTCGCTTCGGCGAGCTCGGGCTGCAGCGATGCGAACAGCAGCGGGCGCGCCATCAGCGCGAGCGCCGCGAGGCTCACCGCGCCGATCCCGGCCAGCACCGCAAGCGTGTCGTGGCTGACCGCCAGCACGTTGCCGAACAGCAGCGCCGTCACCTGCGTCGCGAACGACGTATAGAAATGCAGGAACAGCAGGCCGCAGCCGAGCGCGACCGACAGGATCACGCCGATCGCGACGTCGCGCCCCGCGAGCCGCTCGCCGAGCGCGCCCATGCCGATGCCGGCCGCGAGCGTGAAGCCCACCATCCCCCAGATCGGCGAGATGCCGAGCAGCACCGCGCCGGTCGCGCCGGTGAAGCCGACGTGCGACAGCGCGTGGCCCGCGAAGGTCTGCCCGCGCAGCACCAGGAAGTAGCCGACGATGCCCGCGAGCACCGCGACGATCCCCGACGCCGCGAAGGCGTTGATCATGAAATCGTATTCAAACATCGTGTGATTGCCCGCTCGCGTGAGGGTGCGCGTGTCCGTGGTGGTGATGGCCGTGGCCGCCGTGCGCGTGGCCGTCGTCGTCGCCTTCGTGCTCGTGGTCGTGCTTCTCGACTTCCACGTCTCCCGACATCACGAAGATCCTGCCGTTCACGCGCATCACGTCGATCGGCGAGCCGTACAGCCGCGACAGCACCGGCTTCGTGATCACCTCGTCGACGGTGCCGAGCGCCGCGACGCCGTTGCCGAGATACAGTACGCGGTCGAGCGCGTTGAGCAGCGGGTTCAGCTCGTGCGCCGAGAACAGCACCGTGATGCCGAGCTCGCGCTGCACGCGCCGCACCAGTTCGACGACGCCGCGCTGGTGGTTCGGATCGAGGCTGATCAGCGGCTCGTCGAGCAGCAGCAGCCCCGGGCTGCCGAGCAGGCATTGCGCGAGCAGCAGCCGCTGCCGCTCGCCGCCGGACAGCTCCGACAGCGGCCGGCGCGCGAGCGCGCGGCCGTCGACGAGCTCGAGCACGCGGTCGACGTCGCGCCGGGTCGCGGCGCTCGCATGCGGCAGGCCCCAGCGGTGCCCGTCGGCGGCCATCGCGACGAAGTCGTAGCCGCGCATCCGGCGGCTCGCGAGGCCGCTGCGGATCTGCGGCATGTAGCCGATCGACGGGTTGCCGCGCGCGACCGGCGTGCCGCCGACGCGCAGCGCGCCGCCGGCGACCGGCACGAGGCCGAGCACCGCGCGCATCAGCGTGGTCTTGCCGGCGCCGTTCGGCCCGAGCACGCCGACGAACTCGCCGGGCTCGATCGAGAAGCTGACGTCGCGCAGGATCGTGCGCCCGCCCAGTTCGAGCGTGACGCGATCGAGCTCGAGTGCGTGAGGCGTCGTGCTCATGGCTTGGCGCCGGAAAGGGCCCGGCCGAGCGCGTCGAGCTCGCCCAGCATCCATTGCTGGAAGGTCTTGCCGGCCGGCTGCGTCTCGGTGACGCTCACGGTCGGCACGCCGGCGTCGCGCGCGAGCTTCAGCATGCGCTTCGTCATCGGCTCCTCGGCCTGGCTGTTGTAGATCAGCGCGCGCACCTGCTTCTTGCGCAGGTCGTTCTCGAACGCGGCGATGTCCGACGCGCTCGCCTCGGTGTCGTTCATCGTCGCGAGCTGGAAGCGCTGGTTGCGCATCTCGACGCCGATCGCGTCGGCGAGATAGCCGAGCACGGGCTCGGTGGCGGTCACCGGCACGCCCTTGTATTGCGCGCGCAGCGCGGCGATCTTGTCGTCGATCGGCTTCAGCGATGCGACGAACTTCGCGAGGTTCGCGTCGTAGTCGGCCTGGTTCGCCGGGTCCGCGCGGCCCAGCTCGGCGGCGATCGCGCGCGCGGCGGCCGGCATCGTCGCCGGGTCGTACCACAGGTGCGGGTTGTCGCCGGCCTTCTTGCCGACCAGATCGGCGACGACGATCGTCGCGCGCTTTGCCTGCTTCGACGCGCCGAGCAGCTTGGCCATCCACGGATCGTAGTTCGCGCCGTTGTAGATCACGAGCTGCGCCTGCTGCAGCGCGCGCGCGGTCTTCGGGCTCGCCTCGAACAGGTGCGGATCCTGGTCGGGATTGCTGAGGATACTGGTTACCGCGACGTGGCGGCCGCCGATCTGCGACGCGACGTCGCCGTAGAAATTCTCGGCCGCGACCACGTTCACGGGCGCCGCCTGCGCGAGCGCGGGCACGGCGAGCGACAGCACGGCAAGGCCGGCGGCGAGCCAGCGGAGGGAGCGCGCAACGCGCGTCGGGGCGGGCAGCGGCGCACGCAGCGGCGCGCGCGTCAGGGCATGGGACATGAATCTCCTCGTGTGGAAAGCGCGGCGTCAGCGCTGCGCCGGTTTGGCCTTGCAGTGTCCGCACAGGCCGCTCAGCTCGACGACCTGGTGGTGCACCTCGAAACCGTGCGCGGGGGCGCTCGCGGACAACTGCTTCGCGAGGTCGCCGCCGGGAATCTCGACGGTCTCGCCGCAGGCTTCGCAGATCAGGAACTGGCCTTCGTGCGGCACGCCGATCTCGCAGCACGCGAAGAACGCGTTCTTCGATTCGATCCGGTGGATGAAGCCGTGCTCGACGAGGAAATCCAGCGCGCGATACACGGTCGTGGGCGGCACCCGGCCGCGTTGCGGCTCGAGTTCGGCGAGCAGGTCGTACGCGCCGATCGGGCGCTGCGCGGCGAGCACGCGTTCGTAGACCTGCCGGCGCAGCGGCGTCCACGCGAGGCCGTGCTCGGCGGCGAACGCGTCGGCGCGCGACAGCCGGCCGGCGATCGATGCGGTTGACGCATGTGACGATGAAGTAGCCATGGCGCAATTCGGGCGATGGAACGAGAACATCGCGATGATATAACGTATCGCACCGCCGCGCATGCGGCCAGCCGACACGTTCGTGTCGATCCGCGCCGCACCCAATCCCGCTCGGCCTTGCCCGGCCGGCGTCCGCCGCCATTCCTCCCGCGCCGTCGTGCCGCACCGCATCATCGAAACCGGTGCGATCCGCCTTGACAGCCCCGGCTCTGTATCCGATCATTTGATCGCAATCAGAGCAATTATTCGTGTCGCGAGCAAACGCTCGCTCGGCGGCACGTCGCACAACGCAGAACGAACCGGAGACAGCCAGTGAGATTGCAGGACAAGGTCGCGATCCTGACGGGCGCCGCAAGCGGCATCGGCGAAGCGGTCGCGCAACGCTATCTGGACGAGGGCGCGCGCTGCGTGCTCGTCGACGTGAAGCCGGCCGGCGGGTCGCTCGCGCGGCTCATCGAAGCCCATCCGGGCCGCGCGATCGCGGTGAGCGCCGACGTCACCCGCCGCGACGACATCGCGCGCATCGTCGCCACCGCGGCCGAGCGGTTCGGCGGCGTCGACATCCTGTTCAACAACGCGGCGCTGTTCGACATGCGCCCGCTCCTCGACGAATCGTGGGACGTGTTCGACCGCCTGTTCGCGGTCAACGTGAAGGGGCTGTTCTTCCTGATGCAGGCGGTCGCGCAGCGGATGGTGGAGCAGGGGCGCGGCGGCAAGATCGTCAACATGTCGTCGCAGGCCGGGCGGCGCGGCGAGGCGCTCGTGTCGCACTACTGCGCGACCAAGGCCGCGGTGATCAGCTACACGCAGTCGGCCGCGCTCGCGCTCGCGCCGCACCGGATCAACGTGAACGGGATCGCGCCGGGCGTGGTCGACACGCCGATGTGGGAGCAGGTCGACGCGCTGTTCGCCCGCTACGAGAACCGGCCGCTCGGCGAGAAGAAGCGGCTCGTCGGCGAAGCGGTGCCGCTCGGCCGGATGGGCGTGCCCGCCGACCTGACGGGCGCCGCGCTGTTCCTCGCGTCGGCCGATGCCGACTACGTGACCGCCCAGACGCTGAACGTCGACGGCGGCAACTGGATGAGCTGAGATGACACGGCGCCCATGTTCGCTTCGTTCGCCGCTGCAGGCAGCCGCCCGTCGCGCGCCGGTTCCGGGAGGGCCCGCATGATGGCCACGATCGTCACCGCCGGCGAGCTGCTGGCCGAATTCGTCGCCGCGCAGCGCGGCCAGGGCTTCGACGCGCCGGGCGCGTTCGACGGGCCGTTCCCGAGCGGCGCGCCCGCGATCTTCGCGAGCCAGGCCGCGCGGCTCGGCGCACGGGTCGCGTATGCGGGCTGCGTCGGCCGCGATGCGTTCGGCGATGCGATCGTCGCGCGGCTCGCCCGCGACGGCGTCGACGTCGGCGCGATCCGCCGCGTCGCGCGGCCCACCGGCACCGCGTTCGTCGCGTATCGCGACGACGGCTCGCGCAGCTTCGTCTACCAGGTCGCGACGAGCGCATCCGGCTGCTTCGAGGCATCCGACGTCGACGCGCGGCTGTTCGACGGCTGCCGCTACTTCCACGTGATGGGCTCGTCGCTGACGAGCGAAGCCGCGATCGCGGCGATCCAGCGCGGCGTGATCGAGGCCGCGCGCGCCGGCGCGAAGATCTCGTTCGACCCGAACGTGCGCGCCGAGATGCTGGGCTTCGCGCCGATGCGCGCGGCGCTCGACGACATGCTCGCCGCTTGCCACCTGTTCCTGCCGAGCGAAGCGGACCTGCCGTTCTTCTGCGGGCCGCAGCCGGCCGAGCGCGCGATCGCGGGGCTGCTCGCGACGCATCCGCTGATGGAGCGTGTCGTGCTGAAGCGCGGCGCGGCCGGCAGCAGCGCGTTCGACCGCGCGAGCCGCGTCGACGCGCCGGCCTGGGCCGTCGACGAGGTCGATCCGACCGGCGCGGGCGACTGCTTCGGCGGCACGCTGGTCGCGAGCCTCGTCGAAGGGTTGCCGATCGACGCGGCGCTGCGCCGCGCGAATGCGGCGGGCGCGCTGGCGGTCACGCGGCGCGGGCCGATGGAAGGCAACAGCAGCGCCGCCGAGATCGAGCGCTTCCTGAGCGAGCGGGGTGTCGCATGTCCGGCCTGACGACGACGCTCGAACGCCCGCGCGCCGCGCAGTCGAATGCGGTGCTGCGGATGATCTTCGACGCGAACCGCGCCGATGCGCAGCGCGGGATCTACGCGGTGTGCAGCGCGCACCGGCTGGTGCTCGAAGCCGCGTGCGAAGCCGCGCGCGCCGACGGTTCGCCGCTGCTCGTCGAGGCGACCTGCAACCAGGTGAACCATCTGGGCGGCTATACGGGGATGACGCCGGCGGACTTCCGGCGCGACGTCGACGCGATCGCCGCGCGGTGCGGCCTCGCGCCGTCCGCGCTGGTGCTCGGCGGCGACCACCTGGGGCCGAACCCGTGGCGGCACGGCCGCGCGGCCGACGCGATGCGCGAGGCCGCGGCGATGGTCGCCGCGTACGTCGAGGCCGGCTTCACCAAGATCCATCTCGATGCGAGCATGGCCTGCGCGGACGACGCGGGCCCGCTCGACGACCGCACGATCGCGGCCCGCGCGGCGCTGCTGTGCCGCGCGGCGGAAGACGCGGCGGCGCGCAGCGCCCGGACGCCCGTCTACGTGATCGGCACCGAAGTGCCGACGCCGGGCGGCGAGGCGGGCGGCGACGCCACCGCGATCGCCGTGACGCGCGCCGACAGCATCGCGGCGACGCTCGATGCGCATCGCGCCGCGTTCGCGGCGCACGGCCTCGACGACGCGTGGGCGCGGGTCGTCGCGATCGTCGCGCAGCCCGGCGTCGATTTCGACGATCGTCACGTGCTCGACTACGACAGCGCGAAGGCGGCGTCGCTCGGCGCGAGCATCCTGCGCACGCCGGGCCTCGTGTTCGAGGCGCACTCGACCGACTACCAGACGGAGCCCGCGCTCGCCGCGCTGGTGCGCGACCATTTCGCGATCCTGAAGGTCGGCCCCGCGCTGACGTTCGCGCTGCGCGAGGCGCTGTTCGCGCTCACCTTCATCGAGGACGCGCTGATCGGCGACGCGGCCGAGCGCTCGCAGCTGCGCGACGTCGTCGACGCGGCGATGCGCGCGCAGCCCGAACACTGGGCGCCGTACTACCGCGGCGACGAGACCGCGCAGCGGCTCGCGCGGCAGTTCAGCTACAGCGACCGGATCCGCTACTACTGGCTGCAGCCGGCCGTCGCGGCGGCCGTCGAGCGGCTGTTCGGCAACCTCGCGCGCCAGCCGGTGCCGGAGACGCTCGTCGCGCAATGGCTGCCGGACGTGTACGCGGCGTGCCGCGCGGGCGCGCTCGCGGCGGACCCGCGCGCGTGGGTCCGCCACCGGATCCGCGACGTGATCGCGCGTTATGCGCGCGCGTGCAGCATGCAGCGGCCGGGCTGACCGGCCATTCATCGACAGACGACAGACAGACCCATAACACCCCGACAACACCCAGGAGACACGCCATGCAACGAAAGAGGTTCGACGCCGCCGCCCGCTGCTTCACGGCAGCCGCGCTCGCGGCCGCCGCCTGCGCCGCCCAGGCGGGCACGCTGACGATCGCGACGCTGAACAACCCCGACATGATCGAACTGAAGAAGCTGTCGTCGGCGTTCGAGAAGGCGAACCCCGACATCAAGCTGAACTGGGTGATCCTCGAGGAGAACGTGCTGCGCCAGCGCGCGACCACCGACATCACGACCGGCAGCGGCCAGTTCGACGTGATGGCGATCGGCACCTACGAGACGCCGCAGTGGGGCAAGCGCGGCTGGCTCGCGCCGGTGGCGAACCTGCCGGCCGACTACGACCTGAACGACATCGTGAAGACCGCGCGCGACAGCCTGTCGTACAACGGCCAGCTGTACGCGCTGCCGTTCTACGTCGAAAGCTCGATGACGTTCTACCGCAAGGACCTGTTCGCGGCGAAGGGGCTCAAGATGCCCGACCAGCCGACCTACGATCAGGTCGCCGAATTCGCGGACAAGCTCACCGACAAGTCGAAGGGCATCTACGGGATCTGCCTGCGCGGCAAGGCCGGCTGGGGCGAGAACATGGCGTACGTGTCGACCGTCGTGAACACGTTCGGCGGCCGCTGGTTCGACGACAAGTGGAACGCGCAGCTCACGTCGCCCGAGTGGAAGAAGGCGGTCGGCTTCTACGTGAACCTGCTGAAGAAGAACGGCCCGCCGGGCGCGAGCTCGAACGGCTTCAACGAGAACCTCACGCTGACCGCGTCGGGCAAGTGCGCGATGTGGATCGACGCGACGGTCGCGGCGGGCATGCTCTACAACAAGCAGCAGTCGCAGGTCGCCGACCGGATCGGCTTCGCGGCCGCGCCGGTCGCGTCGACGCCGAAGGGCTCGCACTGGCTGTGGGCGTGGGCGCTCGCGATCCCGAAGACCTCGAAGCAGCAGGACGCGGCGAAGAAGTTCATCGCGTGGGCGACGTCGAAGCAATACGTCGAGATGGTCGGCAAGGACGAAGGCTGGGCGTCGGTGCCGCCGGGCACGCGCACGTCGACCTACCAGCGCGCCGAGTACAAGGCGGCTGCGCCGTTCTCCGACTTCGTGCTGAAGGCGATCGAGACGGCCGACCCGACCGATCCGTCCGCGAAGAAGGTGCCGTACACGGGCGTGCAGTATGTCGGGATTCCTGAATTCCAGTCGTTCGGCACGGTGGTCGGGCAGAGCATCGCGGGCGCGGTGGCCGGGCAACTGACGGTCGACCAGGCGCTCGCGGCCGGGCAGGCCGCGGCCGACCGCGCGGTGCGGCAGGCCGGCTACCAGAAGTAACCGGCGCAACCGAAGCAACCGACGTGAAGCCGCGCGCGGTGCATGAGCGCAGCGCGCGCGGCGGAGCGGCACGGCGGGCAGGCCGTTGCGCCCGCGTATCAATCGGAGGTGGTCCCGATCATGCGTCACTTACGTCTTCCCCTGAGCCATGCGGCGTCGGTCGGCGATGCGCCGCCGGGCGCGGCGCCCGGCCGCCCGCGCGGCGGCGCGAGCTGGCTGGTATCGCCGTCCGTCGCGGTGCTGCTGCTGTGGATGTCGATTCCGCTCGCGATGACGATCTGGTTCTCGTTCTCGCGCTACAACCTGCTGAACCCGGACGTGAAGGGTTTCGCGGGCCTCGACAACTACCGGTTCCTCGCAACCGATCCGTCGTTCCTGCCGGCGATCTGGCACACGCTCGCGCTGATCGGCGCGGTGCTCGCGATCACCGTGGTCGGCGGCGTGCTGATGGCGGTGCTGTTCGACCGCAAGTTCTACGGGCAGGGCATCGCGCGCCTGTTCGCGATCGCGCCGTTCTTCGTGATGCCGACGGTGTCCGCGCTGATCTGGAAGAACATGATCCTGCACCCGGTATACGGGCTCGTCGCGAACGCGATGCGCGCGCTCGGCATGACGCCGATCGACTGGTTCGCCGACTATCCGCTCACCGCGGTGGTGATCATCGTCGCGTGGCAGTGGCTGCCGTTCGCCTTCCTGATCCTGTTCACCGCGATCCAGTCGCTCGACCAGGAGCAGAAGGAGGCGGCGCGCATCGACGGCGCGGGCCCGTTGGCGATGTTCTTCTACATCACGCTGCCGCACCTGAAGCGCGCGATCGCGGTGGTCGTGATGATGGAGACGATCTTCCTGCTGTCGATCTTCGCGGAGATCTACACGACGACGGGCGGCGGCCCCGGCAACGCGACGACCAACCTGTCGTACCTGATCTACGCGCTCGGCCTGCAGCAGTTCGACGTCGGCCTCGCATCGGCGGGCGGGATCCTCGCCGTCGTCGTCGCGAACGTCGTGTCGTTCTTCCTGGTGCGGATGCTCGCGCGCAACCTGAAGGGGGAGTACGAGAAATGAGCGACCTGACTCTCGATGCCGGCCGGCGCATGCCGGCGGTGTTCGGCCTCGTGCGGCGCGCGCTGCCCGGCGCGCTCGCGTGGCTGATCGCGCTGCTGCTGTTCTTCCCGATCTTCTGGATGGCGATCACCGCGTTCAAGACCGAGCAGCAGGCGTATGCGTCGACGCTGTTCTTCATGCCGACGCTCGACAGCTTCCGCGAGGTGTTCGCGCGCAGCGACTACTTCGCGTTCGCGTGGAACTCGGTGCTGATCTCGGCGGGCGTCACGGTGATCTGCCTGCTGTTCGCGGTGCCGGCCGCGTACGCGATGGCGTTCTTCCCGAACCGCCGCACGCAGAAGGTGCTGCTGTGGATGCTGTCGACCAAGATGATGCCGTCGGTGGGCGTGCTGGTGCCGATCTACCTGCTGTGGAAGAACGCGGGCCTGCTCGACACCGTGTCGGGGCTCGTGGTCGTGTACACGCTGATCAACCTGCCGATCGCGGTGTGGATGACGTTCACCTACTTCAACGAGATTCCGAAGGACATCCTCGAGGCGGGGCGCATCGACGGCGCGTCGACGTGGCAGGAGATCGTCTACCTGCTGATGCCGATGGCGCTGCCGGGGCTCGCGTCCACCGCGCTGCTGCTCGTGATCCTGTCGTGGAACGAGGCGTTCTGGAGCATCAACCTGTCGAGCTCGAACGCGGCGCCGCTGACGGTGTTCATCGCGTCGTACTCGAGCCCGGAGGGGCTGTTCTGGGCGAAGCTGTCCGCGGCTTCCCTGCTCGCGGTCGCGCCGATCCTGATCGTCGGCTGGCTGTCGCAGAAGCAGCTCGTGCGCGGGCTCACGTTCGGAGCGGTCAAATGAGTGCGGCCGGCGACCCGCAACACGATGGCGTGCTGATCTGCGATTGCGACGGCGTGCTGATCGACAGCGAGGCGGTGGCCGCCGACGTGCTGGTGCGCGAGCTGGAAGCGCGCTGGCCCGGCGTCGACGCGCGGCCGGTCGTGATGCCGCTGCTCGGCCTGCGGATCGAACGCGTGCTCGCCGGCGCGTGCGACGCGACGGGCCGTGCGCTGGGCGCGGCCGACGTCGACGCGATCCGGCGCGCGGTCGAGGCGGCGGCCGTGAACGCGCCGGCCGTCGACGGCATCGCGGCCGCGCTCGACGCGTTGTCGCTTCCGATCGCGTGCGCGAGCAACAGCTACCGCGCGTACGTCGAGGCGGCGCTCGCGCGCACGGGCCTCGAGCGCTTCTTCGGCGAGCGGCTGTTCTGCGCGGACGCCGTCGCGCGCCCGAAGCCCGCGCCGGACGTGTATCTCGCGGCCGCGCACGCGCTCGGCGTGTTGCCCGCGCAATGCCTCGTCGTCGAGGACAGCACGGCCGGCATCACCGCGGCGGCCGCGGCCGGCATGACGGTGCTCGGCTTCGTCGGCGCGGGGCATGCATCGCCCGCACAGATCGATGCGCTGCGCGGCATCGGCGCGCGGCACGTGTTCGACGACATGCGCGAGCTGCCCGGCTACGTCGCGCGCTGGCAGGCGACGGGCGCGGTGCTGCCGCATTGAACCCGCGCCGCGCGTGCGGCGCATCAAGCGAATCCAACGAATCCAACGAATCCAACGGAGACAGATCATGGCAAGCGTGCTCCTGCGCAACATCGCGAAGCGCTACGACGACAACGACGTGCTGCGCAACGTGAACCTCGACATCGCCGACGGCGAGTTCGTCGTGTTCGTCGGCCCGAGCGGCTGCGGCAAATCCACCCTGATGCGGATGATCGCGGGGCTCGAGGACATCTCGAGCGGCGACCTGCTGATCGACGGCGCGAAGGTCAACGACGTGCCGAGCGCGAAGCGCGGCATCGCGATGGTGTTCCAGTCGTATGCGCTGTATCCGCACATGACGCTGTACGACAACATGGCGTTCGGCCTGAAGCTCGCCGGCGCGAAGAAGCCCGAGATCGACCAGGCCGTGAAGCAGGCCGCGAAGATCCTGCACATCGACCACCTGCTCGACCGCAAGCCGAAGCAGCTGTCGGGCGGCCAGCGGCAGCGCGTCGCGATCGGCCGCGCGATCACCCGGAAGCCGAAGGTGTTCCTGTTCGACGAGCCGCTGTCGAACCTCGACGCGGCGCTGCGCGTGAAGATGCGGCTGGAGTTCGCGCGGCTGCACGACGAGCTGAAGACCACGATGATCTACGTGACGCACGACCAGGTCGAGGCGATGACGCTCGCGGACAAGATCGTCGTGCTGTCGGGCGGCAGCGTGCAGCAGGTCGGCACGCCGAACACGCTGTACCACGCGCCGGCGAACCAGTTCGTCGCGGGCTTCATCGGCTCGCCGAAGATGAACTTCCTGAAGGGCGCGGTCGAAGCGGTCGACGCGGGCGGCGTGCTGGTGCGCTTCGACAGCGGCGAGACGCAGCGCGTCGCGGTGGACGCGGGCGGGTTGCAGCGCGGCGCGGCCGTGACGGTCGGCGTGCGGCCCGAGCATCTGAAGGTCGGGGCGGGCCTGGATGGCGTCGCGGCGAAGACGATGGCCGTCGAATCGCTCGGCGATGCGGCGTACCTGTATGCGGAGTCGGCCGTCGCGCCTGAGGGGCTGATCGCGCGGATCCCGCCGCTCGACACGTATCGCACCGGCGAGGTTTTGCGCGTGCAGGCGGATGCCGGGCACTGCCACTTGTTCGACGAGCAGGGGCAGGCGTTCCGGCGGCTCAGCCCGCATGCGAAGGCGGCCTGACGCTGGATCAGAGGCGCAGGTGCTGCGCCATGTAGTCGACGAACGCGCGCAGCTTCGGCGTCGGATGGCGGCCTGACGGTCACAGCACGTAGAGCGGCGTGCGGCTCGTAACGTGCTCGTCGAGCACCGCGCGCAGCGTGCCGCTGCCGAGCCCGTCGCGCACGAAGAATTCGGGCAGGCAGGCAATGCCGAGCCCGCGCAGCGCGAAGCACAGGCGCGTTTCCGCGTTGTTGCTGACCATCGAGACCGGCACCTCGGGCGGCGGGCCAGAGCGCGGCGTGCGCAGCGGCCAGGTTTCGAGCTTGCCGCTGCTGGGGAACCGGTAGTGCAGGCAGCGGTGCATCGCGAGATCGGCCGGCGTGCGCGGCGTGCCGTGCCGTTCGAGGTAGCCGGGCGAGGCGACGAGATGCTGGCGGAAATGGCCGAGCAGCCGCGACGACAGCCGCGAGTCGGTCGGCCGGCCGGTGCGCAGCACCGCGTCGAAGCCTTCGTCGACGACGTCGACGAGCCGGTCGCTGAAATCGATGTCGAGCTCGATCTCCGGATACGCGGCCATGAAGTCGGCGAGCACCGGCAGCAGCAGCGTGCCGATCGTCGGCAGGCTCACGCGCAGCCGCCCGCGCGGCGCTTCGGCGCTGTGCGTGAGCTCCCGCTCGGCCGCGTCGATCTCGGCGAGCACGCGCCGGCACCGTTCGAGAAAGCGCGTGCCTTCGGCCGTCAGCGTGATGCTGCGCGTGCTGCGGTGAAACAGCCGCACGTTCAGCCGCGCCTCGAGCCGCGCGATCCGCTTGCCGACCGCGGACGCCGACAGCCCGAGCGCGCGGCCGGCCGCGACGAAGCTGCGCGTTTCCGCGACCTGAACGAAGACGACGAAGCCGCCCAGACTTTCCATGCACGATTCCCGATTGCGGACGCCGACGTCCGGAGTGTCCGGAACTCTAGCCCAGTTTTTCTTCCTTCGCCGGCTCCCTACGATGGGCGTTCCTTCCACTGTCGAGGTCACGCCATGTCATCCCTGCCAGTCATCGCCCACGAAGCCGAACCGGACGCCGCGCTGCGCAGCCGGCTCGACGGCGCGCTCGAGCGCGCGCTCGCCGACGCGCGCATGGTTGGCGCGGTCGTGCTGGTCGCGCGCCACGGCGCGCTGCGTTATGCGCGCGCCATCGGGCTGGCCGATCGCGAAGCGGGCACGCCGATGCGCGAGGACACGCTGTTCCGGCTCGCGTCGGTCACCAAGCCGATCGTGACGGCCGCGGCCATGCGGCTCGTCGCGGCGGGCCGCATCGGGCTCGACGAACCGGTCGCGCGCTGGCTACCCGACTTCACGCCGACCCTGCCCGACGGCGGGCCCGCGCGCATCACGCTGCGCCATCTGCTGTCGCATACGGCCGGGCTCGGCTACCGCTTCCTCGAAGCCGACGGCGACGGCCCGTATGCGCGCGCCGGGGTGTCCGACGGAATGGACCTTGCCCGCATCACGCTCGCCGAGAACGTGCGGCGCATCGCGCGCGTGCCGCTGAAGTACGCGCCCGGCACGTCATGGGACTATTCGCTGGCGATCGACGTGGTCGGCGCGCTGATCGAGGCGGTCGACGGACGGCCGCTCGCCGACGCGGTCGCGGCACTCGTCACGACGCCGCTCGGCATGACCGACACCGCGTTCGTCGCGCACGACGCCGCGCGTTTCGCGACGCCTTACGTGAGCACGGACGGCGCGCCGCGCCGGATGGCGGGCGCCGATCTCGTGCCGGTGTACGACGGCACCATCGGCATCCGCTTCGCGCCCGCGCGCGCGTTCGACGCGCAGGCGTGGCCATCGGGCGGCGCGGGCATGGTGGGTTCCGCGCGCGATTGCATCGTGCTGCTCGAAGCGCTGCGCACCGGCCGCGACGGCTGGCTGGAAGCCGGCTGGATCGACGAGATGGCGCGCATCCAGCCGGGCGCGCACGACCTGCCGGACGCGCCGGGGTTCGGCTTCGGGCTCGGCTTCTCGGTGCTGCGCGATCCGGCGGCCGCGCAGTCGCCGGAGTCGGTCGGCACCTGGCGCTGGGGCGGCGCGTACGGGCATGCGTGGTTCGTCGACCGTGCGGCCGGGCTGACGGTCGTCGCGTTGAGCAACACGCTGTACGAAGGCATGCACGGGCGCATCGTGACCGACGTGCGCGATGCGGTGTACGGCGTCGACGCACGGAGCGCGGCATGAGCGACTGCGCATCGGTTTCCGGGCAGCCCGCGCCCGGGCAGGCGGCGGCGTCGCGCGAACGCCTGCCGGTCGCGAACCTGCTGGCGCTGGCGACCGCCGGCTTCATCACGATCCTCACCGAGGCGCTGCCGGCCGGCCTGCTGACGCTGATGAGCCGCGACCTGCGCGTGACCGAGGCGCTGGTCGGCCAGCTCGTGACGGTGTACGCGCTCGGCTTGATCGTCGCGGCGATCCCGCTCGTCGCGGCGACGCGCGGCATGCGCCGCCGTCGGCTGCTGCTGTCCGCGCTCGCCGGCTTCGTCGTATCGAACGCGCTGACCGCCGCGTCGCCGTACTACGTGCTCACGCTCGTCGCGCGCTTCGTCGCGGGGATGTCGGCCGGCCTGCTGTGGGCGCTGCTGGCCGGCTACGCGAGCCGGATGGTCGGCGAGCGACTGCGCGGCCGCGCGATCGCGGTCGCGATGCTCGGCGCGCCGGTCGCGATGTCGGTCGGCATTCCGGCCGGCACCGCGCTCGGCACGGCGCTCGGCTGGCGCATCGCGTTCGCGTGCATCACGCTCGCGGCGCTCGCGCTGATCGCGTGGGTGCGCGCGTGCGTGCCCGACCATCCGGGGCAGCCGGCCGGCGCGCGCCAGCCGGTGCTCGGCGTGCTGACGCTGCCCGGCGTGCGCCCGGTGCTGGCGGTGATGTTCGCGTACGTGCTGGCGCACAACATCCTCTATACGTACATCGCGCCGTTTCTCGCGGGCGTGGGGATGGGCGGGCAGGTCGACGCGGTGCTGCTCGTGTTCGGCGTGGCGTCGCTCGTCGGCATCGCGCTCACCGGCGCATGGATCGGCCACGCGCAACGGCGCCTGACGCTCGCCGGCATCGCGCTGTTCGCATGCGCGGCGCTGATGCTGGGCGCGGGCGGCGGCCTGCCGGCCGTCTATGCGGGCGTCGCGCTGTGGGGGCTCGCGTTCGGCGGCGCGCCGACGTTGTTCCAGACCGCCACCGCGAATGCGGCGGGGGATGCCGCTGACGTCGCGCAATCGATGCTGGTGACCGTGTGGAATCTCGCGATCGCGGGCGGCGGCATCGTCGGCGGCCTGCTGCTCGACGGGCCCGGCGCGGGCGTGATGCCGTGGGTGCTGGGCGGGCTGCTGGCGACGGCGTGGCTCGGCGCGTGGCGCGCGCATCGCCACGGTTTCACCGCGCCGCAGGTGGCGTGAGCGCGGCGGCGGCGGGTGCGCGGCGGTGTCTTCAGGCGGCCAGTGCGTCGAGCGCGGCCTGCGCACACGCCTCGTCGGTCACGAGCCCCGACAGCCAGCCGCCGCGCAGCGCGGCGATCACCGCGTCGTGCTTCCTCGGGCCGCCCGCGAACGCGATCGTCGGCCGCTTCGGCGGCGTGCCGAGCGACACGCTCGTCACACGCGCGCTGGTCGACGCCGCGATCCGGCGGCCCTGCGCGTCGATCGGCTCGCCGAGCAGCTCGGCCACCGCGCCGAGCGCGATCATCTCGTCGCGTTCCTGCTCGGTGATGAAGCCGTCCTCGAACAGCGGGCAGTGCGTGCCGATGTTGCCGATGCCGACGAACGCGACGTCGGCTTCGCCGGACAGCGCCTCGACGATCCGGAACAGCCGGTGATTGCACCACTGCGCGCGCTCGGCGTCGCTGTCCGCGAACAGCGGCGCGGGCAGCAGGAAATGCTTGCCGCCGGTCTTCTCGGAGATGTGCTGCGCGACGTCGTAGCGGTTCGACGAGCCGTCGGCGGCGATCGCGCCGACCATCGACACGAGCCGGTGCTGCGGCCGGTCGAGCTGCGCGATCTGCGCGACCGCGGCCTTCAGCGTGCGGCCGCTGCTGACCGCGATCACCATCGGCCGCGTCTCGTTCAGGTAGCGCTCCATCACCTGCGCGCCGGCGACCGCGAGCTTGCGGTCGATCGCATCGGGCGCGTCGGCGTCGACCGGCACCACCTCGCACATCGACAGGCCGTAGCGTTTCGACAGCTGCGCGGCGAGGTCGAGGCAGTCGGCGAGTTGGTGATCGACGCGCACGCGGATCAGGTTCTTCTCCACCGCGAACGCGACGAGGCGCTGCGCGACCGGGCGCGACACCTGCAGCTTCTCGGCGATTTCGTTCTGCGTGTCGCCCGCGACGTAGTAGAGCCACGCGGCGCGGGTGGCGAGATCGAGTTTTTCTGAGGACTTGGGCACGATAGCGATTCGATTCGGATCTTGGCGGGCCGGCGGGCGGCGCAATGGGTTGCACTGTACCGCACTCGGCGCCGGGGGCCGCTCTCGCACCGGACGCGCGGCGGCGCGCCGGCGCGGGCCGCTCAGGCGAGCCGTGCGCGCGACGGTTCGTAGAGCGGGCGCACGTGCCGGTACAGCTCGCGGAACGCGGCGAGGCGCGTGCGTAGCGCCGCATGGCGGGCCGCGTCGGGCACGTACTCGGCGCGCACCGGCGGCTTGGCGAGCACCGTGCGCGGATCACCGCCGACCGCGAGCCAGCCGAGCCGCGCCGCGCCGAGCGCGGCGCCGGTCTCGCCGCCGCCGTGCTGGCGGGTGCGCACGTCCAGCGCGTCGGCGATCAGCTGCGCCCAGAACGCGCTGCGCGCGCCGCCGCCGATCAGCGACAGGTTGTCGGTCTCGACGCCGGCCGCATGCAGCGCATCGAAGCCGTCGGCGAGGCCGAGCGTCACGCCTTCGAGCACCGCATAGCCGAGATGCGCGCGCTCGGTCGCATGGGTCATCCCGAAGAACACGCCCTGCGCGTACGGGTCGTTGTGCGGCGTGCGCTCGCCGGACAGGTAGGGCAGGAACAGCGGCGCGTTTGCCCGCGCGTCGGGGTCGAGCGCCTCGACTTCCGCGAGCAGCGCCGGCTCGTCGGTGCCCGTCAGCTTGCAGACCCAGCGCAGGCAGCTCGCCGCCGACAGCACGACGCTCATCAACTGCCAGCGGTCCGGAATCGCGTGGCAGAACGCGTGCACCGCGGAGGCCGGGTTCGGCATGAAGCGGTCGCCGACGACGCTCAGCACGCCCGACGTGCCGAGCGACACGAAGCCGTCGCCTGCATGGATCGCGCCGATGCCGAGCGCGCTGGTTGCATTGTCGCCGCCGCCGCCCGCGACGACGACGGCCTCCGACAGCCCGAGTTCGCGCGCGACGTCGGCGCGCAGCGTGCCGGACGGCGCATTGCCTTCGACAATCCGCGGCATCTGCGCGCGCGTCATCCCGCACGCGGCGAGCAGCGCGTCGGACCAGTCGCGGCGCGCGACGTCGAGCCACAGCGTGCCGGCCGCATCGGACGGATCGGACACCTTCGCGCCGGTCAGCCGGAAGCGCAGGTAGTCCTTCGGCATCAGCACGCACGCGGTGGCCGCGAACACGTCCGGCTCGTGCTGCGCGACCCACAGCAGCTTCGGCGCGGTGAAGCCCGGCATCGCGAGATTGCCGGCGAGCGCATGCAGGTCGGGCGCGCGTTCGGTGAGCAGCGCGCATTCGTCGGCGCTGCGCATGTCGTTCCACAGGATCGCGGGGCGCAGCACGCGCTCGGCGCGGTCGAGCAGCACCGCGCCGTGCATCTGGCCCGACAGGCCGATGCCGCGCACCTGCGCGAACGCCTGCGGGTGACGCGCGCGCAGCGCGGCGAGCGCGTCGACGGTGCCGCGCCACCAGTCGTCCGGATGCTGCTCGGCCCAGCGCGGATGCGGCCGCGACACGGTGAACGGTGTGCCCGCGGTGCCGACGACCGTGCCGTCCGGGGCCAGCAGCAGCACCTTCACTTCCGAGGTGCCGAGGTCGATGCCGAGATACATGTGCGATCCGTTCCGTCAGGGGGGAGCCGCTACTTTAGCCGCGCGGGCCGGCGTGTGCCAATGCCGGTTTGACCCGACGCGCGGGCGCCGCGCCCGGTGCCGGTCAGCGCGGCGCGAGCCACGCGTCGACGCGCGCGAGCGCCGCGCGCATCGCTTCGAACAGCGCCGCGTTGCCGGCGAGCGAGCCCCATAGCTGGCGGTCCGCGCACAGTGCGGCGACCGGGTCGCCCGCGCTGACGATCGCGCGTGCCGCGTGTTCGTCCATCACGCTGTCCTGGTACGCGTACGGCAGCGCGCCGCGCGCCCGGCGTTCGAGAAAGCGCAGGAACAGCGCCGGCAGCACCGCGGTCGCGACGGGCGCCGCGCCGCGCGCGAAGCATTCGGCGAGCGTCGGCGCGATGAAGCCGGGAATCTTCGAGAAGCCGTCCGCGGCGACCCGCTGGTTGGTGTCGAGCACGTACGGATTGCCGAAGCGTTCGAGCACGACGTCGCGGTAGCGCGCGAGATCGAGCGGGCTCGGGCTCAGGCACGGGATCACGTCCTGCGTCACGTAGTCGTGCGCGAAGCGGCGGATCGCCGCGTCGTGCGTGCCTTCGTGGATGTACGTGTGGCCCGCGAGCGTGCCGGCCCACGCGATGCAGCTGTGGGTCGCGTTGAGGATGCGGATCTTCGCTTCCTCGTACGGGTGCACGTCGTCGACGAGTTCCGCGCCCGCCAGCTCCCACTTCGGCCGGCCGGCCGCGAAGCGGTCCTCGATCACCCACTGGATGAACGCTTCGCCCATTACCGGGCACGCGTCGTCGACGCCGGTCGCCGCGCGCACGCGCTCGCGCACGTCGTCGGTCGGGCGCGGCGTGATCCGGTCGACCATCGCGCTCGGGCACGCGACGTTCGCGTCGAACCACGCGAGCAGCGCGTCCATGCCGCGCCGTTCGAGGAACGCGCGCATGCCCGCGCGAAAGCGCGCGCCGTTGCTGCGCAGGTTGTCGCAGCTCTGCAGCGTGAGCGGGCCC
Organism: Burkholderia pyrrocinia; assembly: GCA_001527685.1. Taxonomy (GTDB): domain Bacteria; phylum Pseudomonadota; class Gammaproteobacteria; order Burkholderiales; family Burkholderiaceae; genus Burkholderia; species Burkholderia pyrrocinia_D. The sequence continues at coordinate 82,228 of LOZU01000020.1, read as the reverse complement.
GCGCCGCGCTTCATCCGCTCGGCGAGCAAGGCCGCGAGTGCGCCGTACAGCGTCGTGCGCGCGCCCTGCAGGTCGGCCGCGAGGTCGGGGTTCGCGAGATCGAGCCGGTTGTGCTCGTCGAGGTAGTAGCCGCCTTCGGTGACGGTGAACGACACGATCCGGCACGCCGGATCGGCGCCCGCGTCGATCAGCGCGGCGAGATCGATCGACCACGGCAGCACGCGCGCGATCGCGCGGATCGTCTCGTACGCGCGCTCGCCCTGCGGCGTGACCGTCTCGAGCGTGTAGGCGCCGTGTTGCGCGGCGAGCGCGTCCATCGTCGCGCGCATGTCGTCGCGGATGTTGCCGACGACGAGCGACCAGCGCTCGGCGGCCGGCACGGCCGCGTTCACGCGATGCAGGTACCACGCCTGGTGCGCGCGGTGGAACGAGCCCGCGCCGATGTGCAGCAGCACGGGGGCGCGGGGGGAGGTCGATTCGCTCATCCGGTGTCTCCTGTCGATCGGAATGGTGCTTCAACGCTTCAGCGCTTACTCCGATCCCATGCTTCGCGGTCGATCGGAATGGTGCTTCAACGCTTCAGCGCCTACTCCGATCCCATGCTTCGCGGGCGAGCAGAGATCGCGTTTTGGCGCTTGCCGAGGCCCATGCCAAGGGCGCGCCCGAATACGATCATTTGCTCTCATTGTGAGCGAATGATCGTATTCGGGCGCACGAAAGTCAAGGTGGTGCGGCGCGTTTTCGATGGTGCGCTGCGGCGGTGAGGGCCGGCGTGCCGCGCCCGGATGCTCAGGCGCCCTTGCGCGTCAGCGCGACGAGCTGCTCGAGCAGCTTGCCGGCCGGGCCGGGCAGGATCCCGTGCCGACGGCGGAACGCGGTGAGCGTGCGCACCGCGACGACTTCGCGCACCGGCAGCGTGTCGATCGTGCCGGCGCGCCGTTCGGCGCCGACCATCGGCTCGGCCATCCAGCTCAGGAATCCCGCGTGCGCGACGAGGCTCTTCAGCGTCGTGACCGAGCGCGTCTCGACCGCGATGTCCGGCAGCGCGACGCCGTGCGCGTCGAAGGTCGCGCGCATGTGCTCGTACGGCGCGGTGCCGCGCGGCGGCATCGCCCAGCGCGCGGCCAGCGTATCGGCGAGCGTCGGCGCGCGGCCGAGCGCGCGCAGCGGATGGTGCGGCGCAGCGACGATATGGCTGCGGTCTTCCCAGCGGCATTCGGGAATCGCGACGATCTCGTCGGTGTCGGGGCCGTGCGCGCTGAGCGCGAGATCGATCTCGTGCTTGCAGAGCCCTTCGGCGAGCCGGTCCCACACGCCTTCGACGATCTCGACGCGCAGGTTCGGCCAGCGGTCGAGCACCCGGCCGACCGCGACGGGCAGCACGAGGCTCGCGATGCTGCCCACTGCGCCGACCTTGATCGTGCCCTTCGCGAAGCCGCGCATCGCGTCGAGCTCCTCGCGCGCGTGCTCGGCCTCGTGCTGCAGCAGCGTTGCGTGCGGCAGCAGTGCCTCGCCGAACGCAGTGAGCTGCACGCCTTTCGAGTGGCGTTCGAACAGCGGCGCGCCGACCTGCTCTTCGAGCCGCTTCAGGATCCGGCTCAGCGCCGGTTGCGTGACGTGCAGCGCGTCGGCGGCGCGCCCGAGGCTGCCGCACGCGACGATCGTCGTGAAGGCGCGCAATTGCCGGAGATCGAAAGTCATGCCGGGACGTAATGGCTTTTTGCAGAAAATACAGTATCGAAGAATGCCTTGGCCTTCGATACTGTGGAAACCGATAAGCCATCGAGGAGACCCCCGCGCATGACCGGCCACCCACCCTCCGCCGCACCTGTTCCCCATGCCGCGCCGACGACCGTCCGCGACGCGGTGATCGACCTGCTGCGCCAGTTCGGCATCGATCGCGTGTTCGGCAACCCGGGCTCGACCGAGCTGCCGATGTTTCGCGATTTCCCGGCGGATTTCCAGTACGTGCTCGGGCTGCAGGAAGCGGTGGTGGTCGGGATGGCCGACGGCTACGCGCAGGCCACCGGCAACGCCGCGGTCGTCAACCTGCATTCGGCGGCGGGCGTCGGCAACGCGATGGGCAATCTGTTCACCGCGTTCAAGAACCGCACGCCGATGATCGTCACCGCGGGCCAGCAGGCGCGCGCGATCCTGCCGTTCGATCCGTTTCTCGGCGCGACGCAGGCGGCCGAGATGCCGAAGCCGTACGTGAAATGGAGCATCGAGCCGGCGCGCGCGCAGGACGTGCCCGCCGCGATCGCGCGCGCGTACCGGATCGCGATGCAGGAGCCGCGCGGGCCGGTGTTCGTGTCGATTCCGGTCGACGATTGGGACCAGCCGGCCGACCTGCTGCCGCCGCGCGACGTGAGCCGCGTGATGCGGCCCGACCCGGCGGCGCTCGCGCGGCTCGGCGATGCGCTCGATGCCGCGCGGCGCCCCGCGTTCGTGATCGGCGCGGCGGTCGAGCGGGCGGGTGCGTGGCAGCAGGCCGTGCAGCTCGCCGAACGGCATCGCGCGCGCGTCTACGTCGCGCCGATGTCGGGGCGGTGCAGCTTTCCCGAGGATCACCCGCTGTTCGCGGGCTTCCTGCCCGCGATCCGCGAGAAGATCGTCGCGCGGCTCGACGGCCACGACCTGATCTTCGCGTTCGGCGCGCCGGCCTTCACCTATCACGTCGAAGGCTTCGGCCCGCACGTGCCGCCGGGCGCGACGCTCGTGCAGCTCGTCGACGATCCGGGCATTGCCGCGTGGACGCCGGAAGGCGATGCCGTCGTCGGCAACCTGCGGCTCGCGGCGCTCGACTTGCTCGCACGCGCCGCGCCGCCCGAGCGGCCGATGCCGGAACCGCGCGCGCCGCGCACTCGTGCGCAACCGCCCGCGGCGGGCGAGCGCATGTCGGCCGCATTCGCGCTGCAGACGCTCGCCGACGTACGCGACGCGCACGACATCGTCGTCGAGGAAGCGCCGAGCGCGCGCCCGGTGATGCAGGACCATCTGCCGTTCACGCAGGGCGGCACGTTCTACACGATGGACAGCGGCGGGCTCGGCTACGGGATGCCGGCGGCGGTCGGCGTCGCGCTCGCACAGCCGGGCCGGCGCGTGATCGGCCTGATCGGCGATGGCTCGAGCCTCTATTCGATCCAGGCGTTGTGGAGCGCCGCGCAGCTCAGGCTGCCGATTACGTTCGTGATCCTGAACAACGTCCGCTACGCCGCGCTGCAGGATTTCGCGCCGGTGTTCGGCTTCGGCCCGGACGATCCGGTGCAGGGCACCGACCTGCCGAACCTGGACTTCGTCGCGCTCGCGGCCGGCATGGGCTGCCGCGGGGTGCGCGTGTCCGATGCGGCGCGCTTGCGCGGCACGCTGGCCGACGCGTTGCGTGCGCCGACGCCCGTCGTCGTCGAGATCGAAATCGCGTGACGCGCGGGTGCGCGTCCATCGAGGAGAACCCATGCAGAGAGTATCGATGCTGATCGGCGGCGAGCGCCGCGCGTCGTCCAGCGGCGCGACCTTCACGCGCCGCAATCCGCTCGATGGCGAGGTGGCGTCCGAAGCGCCGGCCTGCACCGTCGACGACGCGCGCGCCGCGGCCGCCGTAGCCGCGCGTGCGTTGCCCGACTGGGCCGCGCTCGGGCCGACCGCGCGCCGCGCGCTGCTGCTGAAGGCGGCGGCCGCGCTCGAAGCGAAGCGCGAGCAGTTCGTCATGGCGATGGCCGCCGAGACGGGCGCATCGGCGATCTGGGCCGAGTTCAACGTGCAGCTCGCCGCGAACGGGCTCGTCGAAGCGGCGGCGCTGACGACGCAGATCGGCGGCGAGCTGATCCCGTCCGACGTGCCCGGCTCGCTTGCGATGGGCGTACGCCAGCCGGCCGGCGTCGTGCTCGGCATCGCGCCGTGGAACGCGCCGGTGATCCTCGCCACGCGCGCGATCGCGCTGCCGCTCGCCTGCGGCAACACGGTCGTATTGAAGGGCTCCGAGCTGTGCCCGGTCACGCACGGGCTGATCGTCGAAGCGCTGCAGGAAGCCGGCCTGCCGCCCGGCGTCGTGAATTTCGTCACCAACGCGCCGGCCGATGCGGGCGCGATCGTCGACGCATTGATCGCGCATCCGGCGATCCGGCGCGTGAACTTCACGGGCTCGACGCGGGTCGGGCGGATCATCGCCGAGGCCTGCGCGCGGCACCTGAAGCCGGCGGTGCTCGAACTCGGCGGCAAGGCGCCGTTCGTCGTGCTCGACGACGCCGATCTCGAGGCGGCGGTCGCCGCGGCCGCGTTCGGCGCATTCGCGAATTCCGGGCAGATCTGCATGTCGACGGAACGGATCATCGTCGACGAGAAGATCGCCGACGCGTTCGCCGCGAAACTCGCGGACAAGGCCGCGTCGCTGCCGCTCGGCGACCCGCGCAACGGGCCCGTCGTGCTCGGTTCGCTCGTCGACATGAAGGCGGTCGAGCGTTGCAACGCGCTGATCGACGATGCGCTCGCGCACGGCGCGGTGCTGTTGTGCGGCGGCAAGGCCGACAGCACGCTGTTCCCGGCGACGCTGCTCGACCGCGTGACGCCGCAAATGCAGCTCTACGCGGAGGAGTCGTTCGGGCCCGTGAAGGGCATCGTGCGCGTCGACGGCGACGAGGCCGCGATCCGCTGCGCGAACGACAATGCGTTCGGGCTGTCGTCGGCCGTGTTCAGCCGCGACGTCGCGCGTGCGATGCGTGTTGCGGCGCGCATCGAATCGGGCATCTGCCACGTGAACGGCCCGACCGTGCACGACGAGGCGCAGATGCCGTTCGGTGGTGTGAAGGACAGCGGCTTCGGCCGGTTCGGCGGCAAGGCCGGCATCGCCGAATTCACCGACCTGCGCTGGATTACCGTGCAGACCGCGCCGCGCCACTATCCGTTCTGAGGAGCTTGCCGCCGATGAAAATCGCGATTCTGGGCGCGGGTGCGATGGGTTCGCTGTTCGGCGGGCTGCTCGCCGAAGCCGGCGAGGCGGTCACGCTGATCGACGTCGACGATGCGCATCTCGATGCGATCCGCCGCGACGGGCTGCGCATCGAGAACGACCGGGGCGATCGCCGCGTGCCGGCGCTGCGCGCGGTGCGTCCCGACGCGGCGGCGCTGGCACACGGCGAACCGTTCGACCTGCTGATCGTCTTCACGAAATCGCTGCATACGCGTGCCGCGCTCGGCGGCGTGCGGACCTTGCTCACGCCGCACACGAGCGTGCTGACGCTGCAGAACGGCCTCGGCAATGTCGAGACGCTGCGCGAGTTCGTGCCGATCGAGCGCATCCTCGTCGGCGTGACGACCTGGCCGGCCGACGTCGCGGGGCCCGGCCACGTGCGTTCGCACGGCGACGGCGCGATCCGGATGATGAGCGCCGACGGCACCGCGCGGCCCGGCGCGTCGGCTGCCGCCGATGCGCTGAGCCGCGCAGGTCTCGCGTGCACGCTGGATGAGGACGTGTGGGCGGCCATCTGGGAGAAGGTCGCGTTCAACGCCGCGCTCAATACATTGTGCGCGGTGACGGGCTGCACGGTCGACCAGCTCGGCGCGCGCGACGACGGCCCGCGGCTCGCGCTCGCGATTGCCGCCGAGACGGCCGCGGTCGCGCGCGCGAAGGGGATCGCGGTCGATGCGGCGCGGATCGCGGCCAAGGTGCGCCACGCGATCGACGCGCATCGCGGCCATCGCCCGTCGATGCTGCAGGACGTGCTGGCGGGCCGCCGCACCGAGATCGAGTCGATCAACGGCGCGGTGGTCGCGGCGGCGCGCGAGACCGGCGTCGCGGTGCCGCATACCGATACGCTGTTGGGCCTCGTGCGCCTGATCGACGCGTGCAACGCCTGAATACCGCCCGCGGCGGGGTCGAGCCGCGCCACGACATGAGCGCGCCGGGCAGTGCCACGGCGCCGGGTCGAATCGGCATTGCAAGGGACGAGAGTCAGCGCTGAAGCGCCAAAGCTCTGCATGGGACCGGACTAAGCGCTAAAGCGTCAAGTCCGGTCGACATCTGGTCGACCGCGAAGCATGGGACCCGAGTAAGCGCTAAAGCGCCAACTCGGGTCGACAGGAGACGTCATGAAAGCCACTATCCGACGCAGTCCCGCCGCGTGTCGCAACCGCACGCATTCGCCGATCCACGCATCGAGGTCCGCATGAGCGCGCGCGACGCAACCCGGGCGCCGTCGGTCGACATCGGCGCAACGCTCGACGACGGACCGTTCACGACGATGCAGAAGTGCGTGGTGCTGCTCGCCGCGCTCGCGATCGTGCTCGACGGCTTCGACGGCCAGCTGATCGGCTTCGCGATCCCGGTGCTGATCCGGGAGTGGGGCATCACGCGCAGCGCGTTCGCGCCGGCGGTCGCGGCGGGGCTGATCGGGATGGGGATCGGCAGCGCCTGCGCGGGGCTCGTCGCGGACCGTTTCGGCCGCCGCCATGCGGTGATCGGCAGCGTGTTCCTGTTCGGCGCGGCGACCTGCGCGATCGGGCTCGCGCCCGACGTCGCGACGATCGCGGCGCTGCGCTTCGTCGCCGGGCTCGGGATCGGCGGCGCACTGCCGACCGCGACGACGATGACGGCCGAATACACGCCGTCGCGCCGCCGCACGATGATGGTGACGGCGACGATCGTCTGCGTGCCGCTCGGCGGCATGCTGGCCGGATTGTTCGCGCACGACGTGCTGCCGCGCTACGGCTGGCGCGGGCTGTTCTTCGCGGGCGGCGCGCTGCCGCTCGTGCTCGGCTTCGTGCTCGTGCGCGCGCTGCCCGAATCGCCGCGCTACCTCGCGCGGCGCCCGGCGCGCTGGCCGGAGCTGGCCGCACTGCTTGCGCGCATGCAGCGTCCGGCCGCGCCGGGCGCGCGGTTCACGGACCTGAACGATGCGCGCGCGCAGGCGGGCGGCGGCTTCCGCACGCTGTTTACGGACGGCCAGGCACGCGACACGCTCGCGCTGTGGTGTGCGTTCTTCATGTGCCTGCTCGCCGTGTATGCGGCATTCAGCTGGCTGCCGACGATGCTGGCCGCGAGCGGCCTGTCCGTCGCGGTCGCGGGGTCGGGGCTGACCGCGTACAACCTCGGCGGCGTGATCGGCGCGTTGCTGTGCGCGCTGGCGATCGCGCGCTTCGGCTCGCGCTGGCCGCTTGCGCTGTGCTGCATCGGCGGCGCCGCGAGCGCCGCGTGGCTGATCGGCGTCGATGCGAGCCGTCATACGGGCTGGCTGATCGTCGGGCTCGGTGCGCACGGGCTGTTCGTCAACGCGGTGCAGTCGACGATGTATGCATTGTGTGCGTACCTCTATCCGACCACGGTGCGCGCGACCGGCACCGCGAGCGCGCTCGCGTTCGGCCGGCTCGGCGCGATCCTGAGCGCGTTCGTGATCACCGCAGGCGGCGCGGTTGCGTACCTGTCGATGCTCGCCGCGGCGATGGGCGTCGTGCTCGTCGCGTTGCTCGTCGTGCGGCGGCACATCCCGCGGCTGCCGCGCACGCACGCGCTGCCGCGCGACGGGGAAGAACTGGCCCGCACGTCGCCCTGAACGCGCGACTCAATGCGTTCGGGCGTGCGGGCGGGGCGGGTTACAGCGTCGTGCGCACGTGCCAGAGCTCGGGGAACAGCACGACGTCGAGCATCTTGCGCAGATACGGCGCGCCGCTCGTGCCGCCGGTGCCCTGCTTGAAGCCGATGATGCGCTCGACGGTCGTCACGTGGCGGAAGCGCCACTGGCGGAACGCGTCCTCGAGATCGACGAGCTCCTCGGCCATCTCGTACAGCTCCCAGTGCTGCTGCGGGTGACGGTACACCTCGAGCCACGCGGCCTCGACCGTTTCGTCGTGCTGCGTCGGCTGCGTCCAGTCGCGCGCGAGCCGCTCGGGCGCGATCGGGAAGCCGCGCCGCGCGAGCAGGCGCACGACCTCGTCGTAGAACGACGGCGCCTCGAGCGTCGCGCGCACCTGCTCGAGGATGTCCGGGCGATGCGCATGCGGCTGCAGCATCTGCACGTTCTTGTTGCCGAGGAGGAATTCGAGCTGGCGGTACTGGTACGACTGGAAGCCCGACGACTGGCCGAGATACGGGCGCATCGCCGAATACTCGGACGGCGTCATCGTCGCGAGCACGTTCCACGCCTGCACCAGCTGCTCGAGGATGCGCGACACGCGCGCGAGCATCTTGAACGCGGGCGGCAGCGCGTCGCGATGCACTGCGTCGAGCGCCTCGCGCAGCTCGAACAGCGCGAGCTTCATCCACAGCTCGCTCGTCTGATGCTGGATGATGAACAGCATCTCGTTGTGATCGGGCGACAGCGGATGCTGCGCATCGAGGATCTTGTTCAGCGACAGGTAGTCGCCGTAGCTCATCGACTTCGAGAAATCGAGCTGCGCGTCGTGCCAGCCGGCTTGCTCGCCGGTTTCGCCCGGCACGTGCGGCGCTTCGTGCGCGGGGTGCGCGGCATGCGCGCCCGAGAACGGACAGCCCGCCGGCGCGTTGTCGCCGGGCGGCTGCATATGACCAGAACTCACGACTGTCTCCAGGATTGAAAGAAGGGGGCGGCGGGGCGCATGGCCCCGGGCGCGTGCGCATCGCACGCGCCGGCCGAAGCTGCTCAGGTCACCGCGCCGCGCGTGGCGAACTCGGGCGCTTTCCACGCACCGGTGTCGAGGATGTCGCGCAGCGTCTCGACGGCGTCCCATACGTCGACGAAGCGCGTATAGAGCGGCGTGAAGCCGAAGCGCAGCACGTGCGGCTCGCGGTAGTCGCCGATCACGCCGCGCGCGATCAGCGCCTGCATCACTTCGTAGCCGTGCGGATGCTCGAAGCTCGCCTGCGAGCCGCGCTGCTGATGCGCGCGCGGCGTGACGAGCTTCAGCGCATGGCCTTCGCAGCGCGTCTCGACGAGCGCGACGAATGCGTCGGTCAGCGCGAGCGACTTGCGGCGGATCGCGTGCATGTCGGTCTGCAGGAACACGTCGAGCCCGCATTCGACCATCGACATCGACACCATCGGCTGCGTGCCGCACAGGAAGCGCGCGATGCCGGGGTCGGGCGCGAACTCGGGCTGCATCGCGAACGGCGCGCGGTGGCCCCACCAGCCGGACAGCGGCTGCGAGAAATGCGCGTGGTGGCGCGCCGGCACCCACACGAACGCGGGCGAGCCCGGGCCGCCGTTCAGGTACTTGTACGTGCAGCCGACCGCGCCGTCCGCGTGCGCGCCGTTCAGGTCGACCGGCACCGCGCCCGCCGAATGCGCGAGATCCCACAGCATCAGCGCGCCCGCGTCGTGCACGAGCTGCGTGACGGCCGGCATGTCGTGCATGTAGCCGGTGCGGTAGTTCACGTGCGTGATCATCGCGACCGCGGTGTCCTCGCCGAGCGCGTCGGGCAGCTCGGCCGGATCGTCGATCAGGCGCAGTTCGTAGTCGCCGCCGAGCTGCTCGATCAGCCCCTGCGCGATGTACAGGTCGGTCGGGAAGTTCGAGCGCTCCGACACGATCACGCGGCGCCCGGGCGCGCGCTGCGCCTGGTAGCGCAGCATCGCGGACAGCAGCTTGAACAGGTTGATCGAGATCGTGTCGGTCACGACGGTCTCGTCCGGCGCGCCGCCGATCAGCGTCGCGAGCTTGTTGCCGAGGCGGCGCGGCAGCGCGAACCAGCCGGCGGTGTTCCAGCTGCGGATCAGGCCGTCGCCCCATTCGGCGCCGATCACCTGCTGCGCGCGGGCGGCCGATGCGCGCGGCTGCGCGCCGAGCGAGTTGCCGTCGAGGTAGATCACATCGATTGGCAGTGCGAACTGGTCGCGCAGCGGGGCAAGCGGGTCGTCGCGGTCGAGCGCGAGCGCGTCTTCACGGGTCTTGATCATGATGGTCGGGTGCGGGTTGCGGGTGGTTCAGTCGGGGCGGCCGGGCAGCTTGCGCAGCACGGCGCGCACGGGGCTCGCGTCGAGCGTCGCGAGCTTGAGCGGCAGCGCGATCAGTTCGTAGTCGCCGGGCGGCACCGCGTCGAGCACGATGCCTTCGAGGATCGCCATCCGGTGCGCGCGGATGCGATGATGCGCATCCATCGTCTTCGATTCCTGCGGGTCGAGCGACGGCGTGTCGATGCCGATCAGCTTCACGCCGTGTTCGGCGAGCAGGTCGACGGTGTCGGGCGCGACCGCGCAGAAAGCCGGATCCCATTGCGCGGCGGGCGCCTGCGCATAGGTGCGCAGCAGCACGCGCGGCGGCACGCCGTCGAGCGCGGCCGCGACGGCGTCCGGCGTGACGACCGGCGACGCGCCGATGCAGTGGATCACGCGGCACGGGCCGAGGTACACGTCGAGCGGCACCGCGCCGATCGGCGCGCCGTCGGCGTCGTAGTGCAGCGGCGCGTCGGTATGCGCGCCGGTGTGCGGCGACAGCGTCAGGCGCGCGACGTTGACGGGCGAGCCGGCCTCCATCCGCCACACGCGTTCGACCGTGACGGGCGTGTCGCCCGGCCACACGGGAGTGGCGGGATCGACGGGCGGCGAGATGTCCCAGAGTGTGTCCATGGCATGACGAATCGGCGAAGTGATGCTTCGCATGATAGGCGGACGCTCGCAGAAAGTGCTTGCGAAATAGACATGGACAAACCGCCAGATTGGCAGATAATTCGAATCACAGGGAAAACGGGGACCAAAAATGCACGCGATCACGCTCGATGCCACCGACTGCCGGATTCTGGCGGTCCTGCAGGAGGAAGGCAGAATCAGCAACCTGGACCTGGCGGAACGGATCTCGCTGTCGCCATCGGCTTGCCTGCGGCGCATGCGCCTGCTGGAAGACCAGGGCGTCATCGAGCATTACCGCGCATGCCTGAGCCGCGAGAAGCTCGGCTTCGAGCTGGAGGCATTCGTGCAGGTGTCGATGCGCAACGAGCAGACGCAATGGCACGAACGCTTCGCCGAGGAACTGCGCGAATGGCCGGAGGTGGTCGGCGCGTTCGTCGTGACGGGCGAGAGCCACTACCTGCTGCGGGTGCTCGCGCACAATCTCAAGCACTATTCCGATTTCGTGCTCAATCGCCTGTACAAGGCGCCGGGCGTGATGGACATCCGCTCGAACATCGTGCTGCAGACGCTGAAGGACGAGGCAGGCCCGCCGGTCGCGCTCGCGCGCACCGGCGCGATCAAAGCCGTGTGAGGCCGTGGAAGGCGCCGCCGTGGAACACGAGCGGCGCGGCGGCGCCGGCGTCCGGATGCACGCCGCAGCGCTCGACTTCACCGACGAAGATCACGTGGTCGCCTTCGTCGTAGCGGCTGCGGTTGTGGCACTCGAACCATGCGATCGCGCCGTCGAGCACCGGCATGCCGGAGTTGCCGGCCGCGTGCGCGATGCCCTCGAAGCGGTCGCCCTTGAAGGTCGCGAAGCGCTTGCACAGCTCGAGCTGCGACGCCGCGAGCACGTTGACGACGTAATGGCTGTTGCCGCGGAACACCGGCATCGACGCCGACTTGTGCGCGAGGCTCCACAGCACGAGCGGCGGGTCGAGCGAAACCGAATTGAACGAGCTGGCGGTGATGCCGATCAGCTGCCCGGACGGCGCGCGCGTCGTGATGACGGTCACGCCGGTCGCGAACTGGCCGAGCGCCTGCCGGAACGCGGCGGCATCGAAGTTCGGCGGGGTCGCGCGGGTCATCGGGCGGCCTTGCGGAACGAAACGGGCGCGCCGGGCGCGCGGCGGGGGAAGCAGGCGAGGCGGATGACGGGCGACAAGGCGATCGGTCTGGAAGTAGGACGCATGGCACGATTTTAGCGGAATCACGCCGCGCGGACGGAACCGGCGCGGCGCGTGCGGCGGCAGCGGCCGCGGGTTTGTCAGGCGGCGGCCTCGAGGCCCAGCGACAGCGCGCCGATCAGGATCAGGCTCGACGCCCACACCGCATCGAGGTTGAACCAGCTGCGCGACACGAAGCGCAGCCCCAGGTAGCGGTAGACGAGCCAGGCCATCAGTCCGCCGGCCGCGAGCATCGCGGCCGCATGCGTGACGGCCACGGCGAGCGCCATGCCGAGGCTGGCGTTGATCAGCGCGGCCGCGGCCCGGTGCGCGCGATCGAGGCCGATCCCGCACAGCCCGAGATAGATCGGCACGAGCATCAGCCCCGCCCCGTGCGCGATCGCGACCGCGAACGACCACAGCCCGAGCCGCGACGGCGGGATCCGCGCGAGCACGCGCGGGTGGCGCGGCCGGATCAGCAGCACCGCGCCGCAGCCGATCACGAGCACGCTCGCGCCGAGCCGGATCGGCGTCTGCCACGCGACCAGCGCGGCGAGCGCGCCGAACGGCAGCATCATCGCCAGCACCGCCAGCGCGTGGCCGAGCGCGAGATAGCCGAGCGCCGCGGCCAGCGCGCGGGTGCGGCGCGCCATCAGCCCGTTCGACACCGCGAGCGGCCAGCCCATCGCGGGGTTGAACCCGTGATAGAGGCCGCTCGCGAGCACCGCCGACCACAAGCCGAGCTGCGACGGCAGCATACCGCTCATGCCCGGGCCGACGGATAGCAAAACGAATCGGTCGAGCAATCGCCACCTTCGAGCCGGATCTGGTGCGCGCGATAGCCGTCCGGAAACTCCACCCAGTAGTCGTTCGCGAGCGCGAGGCCGCCGTCGGGCCCCGCATGCGCCATCACCTGCGCGCCCGGCACGCCGTCCGGGTAGAACTGGTCGTCCCACGTCGAGTACAGCGAGTTGGTCCAGTAGACCCGCTTGCCGTCGCGGCTGATCTCGACCATCTGCGGCCCGCCCGCGAAGCGCTTGCCGTTCGCGTGCGGCGTGCGCCGCACGATGCCGCCGATATGGACCGAGCCGGCCAGCTTCGGCTTGCGCGGGTCGGAGACGTCGTACTGGCGCATTTCGCCGGTGCCCCAGCAGGACACGTACAGGAAGCGGTCGTCGAGGGACAGGTCGATGTCGGTCACGAGCGGCGGCACCGCGCCGAACGGCTTGAGCAGCGGCGGCAGCTGGTCGGCGGGCGCGGGCTCGGCAGGGATCGTCGCGGTCTTCTCGATGTGGAACCGGCCGCCTTCGCGCCACCAGGTCCAGATCGACCCCTCGAGGTTCGTCGTGTCGATCACGACGCCGAGGAAGCCGTATTCGCGCGCGGGGTCGTGCGCGGGCCGCACCTCCAGCGCCATCTGGTGCTGCGCGCCGAGGTCGATGGTCTGCACGTTGCGCCGCGCGCGCAGGTCCCAGAAATGCAGGCGGTGCCCGTACCGGTTCGCCAGCAGCTCCTCGGGGACGATGCCGTTCTCGAATTGCGGCGGCAGCGCCCATTCGCTCGACACCATGTAGTCGCGCGGCAGGTTCCACCAGAAGTCGTAATGCTTGTCCTGCGTGCCCCGGTCGATCTCCCAGCGGCCGACGACGTCGAAGGTCTCGCAGTCCATGATGAAGATGCCCGGCTGCCCGTCCATGCCGTCCTTGCCGGCGCCGCCCAGCGTGCTCACGTAGATGCCCTCGGGGCCGCAGTGGACGGTGTGCGGCCGCGAGTAGCCGGTCTTGCTGAACACTTCGTCGGGCTCGATGATCTTGTGGATGCGCGCCTGGGTCGGGTGCGGATGGGTGTCGATGACGTAGATGCGCGACGAGCGCAGGCCCGGAATGATCAGGTAGCGGCGCTGCAGGAACGCGTGGCCGGTGAGCGGCGACAGCGCCGACGAGCACGCATTCCAGCCGAAGTGATGGAATTCGTCGCCGGTGGTCGGCATCGTCACTGTATGCACGATCTGGCCGTAGGTCTCCGAGCCGGGCTTCACGTCGATGACGGCGAGCGCGTCGGGCCGGGAGAAGTCGGGGCTGAGCAGCAGGGTATAGGCGAACGATTCGGCCGGCGCGCGCATCGCGAGTTCGGGCGATGCGTGAAACGTCGGATCAGGCCGCATGGTCATGGTAGAGCCCTCGGTAGGGTGCCGCATCGCGCGGCGCGATCGTGGGCGCCGCGTGCAGCTTTGTTATGCGAGACGACCGGGCGGGTTGGCCGCCGCGGCCGGGCGGAGCTGCCGGCAGCCGCGGTGCCCGAGCGGGCGGCGCCTTTCTTCCATCGAGAAACGAACGCAAATGCCGTGTGTCGGGTGAATCATCAACGGTGGGCCGGCGGGTGTGGCTGCCGGCCCTGGCTCGAGCGAGCCGTCGAGGCGAGTGAGGCCGCTGAAGCATCCAGCGCGCTGTCGCAATGGACGGCGGTGCATCGGGATGAAGCGTGCGTCGAGTGTCCCGCCGGGGAACGGTGCCAGTTCGCGGCGGGTGTCGGCTAGTGTAGTCGAGAATGCGCGGCGACGGGGTGGCGCGCGAGGCACGCGACCCGGACGCAACCCAAACGCGATTCGAACGCGAATGCGATACTGCTGCACCTGCCGCCCGTCTCGTTTCTATACTGGACGGACCGCGCATGACGAACGCCGGGAGCCGCGCGCATTCCCGCCCGCTCCCTTCTCAACGGCTATTTGAACGAACGGATGGTGAACGAGATGCTTGAAACCGCGACTTTGGGAGGAGGGTGCTTCTGGTGTACGGAAGCGGTGTTTCTCGACGTCGACGGCGTGACGGCCGTCGAATCGGGCTACGCGGGCGGCCACACGCGCAATCCGGGCTACCGCGACGTGTGCGACGGCGACACCGGGCACGCGGAGGTCGTCAACGTGACGTTCGACCCGGCGCGCATCGGCTATCGCGAGATCGTCGAGATCTTCTTCGCGACGCACGACCCGACCCAGCTCAACCGCCAGGGCAACGACGTCGGCACGCAGTACCGGTCGGTGGTGTTCACGCATTCGGACGCGCAGCGCGACACCGCGCTCGACGTGATCCGCGAGCTGGAGCGCGAGCAGGTGTTCGCGCAGCCGATCGTCACGCAGGTCGTGCCGCTCGACGGCAACTATTGGCCGGCCGAGGACTACCACCAGAACTACTACGCGCGCAACCCGGGCCAGGGCTACTGCGCGGTCGTGATCGGGCCGAAGGTCGCGAAATTCCGCCAGAAGTTCGCGCACCGGCTGAAGTCGTCGCGCGGCGCTTGATCGGCCGACATGGTCGACATGGCCACGCGCCGGCCGGCGCGCGCCGTCAGGCCGCCTCGCCGCGCCAGTTCGCGCACGCGGCGGCGATCTCGCGCGCGAGCGCGATGCACGACAGCGGCGCGGAGCCTTCCGCCTTGTTGTTGATCGTGATGATCACCGGCTGGCCGGCCATCGCATAGCGCGCGGCCAGCTCGGCGAGCGCCGAGCGCGTGTGCGGATCCTCGTCGACGAGCCGGTCGAACGGCTCGTACTTCGCTTTCGCCTGTTCGTACTTGAAGCCGCCGTGCAGGCTCCAGCGCACGATCAGCGGGCCCGGCGCGTCGCCGTCGAGCAGCGCGAGCGCGGCCGCCTGCCTGAGCGGGTCGGGCATCCGCGCGTGCAGGCCCACGCAATAGCGCACGCCGTGCGCGGCGAGCGCGCGGATGAAGCGCGGCGTGAGCAGGCTCGCATCGCGGATCTCGATCGCGTAGCGCGGCGCGTCCGGTTCGGGCGGCAGCGGCGGGAGTGCCGCGAAGAACGCGCCGAGCCGGTCGATCAGTGCGGCGGGGTCGGCGAGCAGCGTGTCCGGCAGCGGCGAGAACTGGAACACCAGCACGCCGGCCTTCGCGCCGAGCCCGTCGACGCATGGCCGGACGAACTCGTCGGTGGCGAGCTGCGCGTTCAGGAAGGTCGGATTCGGCCCGGACGGCTCGCCGCGCCGGCCGCGCACGACCGCATCGGTGACCGACGCGGGCGCCTTGACGACGAAGCGGAAATCGTCCGGCACCTGCTGCGCGTAGCGCAGGTAGTCGGCGACGGACAGCGGGCCGTAGAACGACCGGTCGAGGCTCACGCTCTTCAGCAGCGGATGCGCGCCGTACGCTTCGAGCCCTTCGCGCGACAGCTTGGTTTGCGCGAAGTCGCCGTCGTAGACGATGCCGTTCCAGCCGGGGAAGTACCACGACGACGTGCCGAGCCGCACGTTCGGCGGCAGCCCGGCCGCGGCGGCCGCGACGTCGGCCGCGATCGGCGCGGGCGGTACGCCGCGCCGGCGCTTGCCTTTGTTCGACGCGGGCGGCGGCGCGGGCTCGTCCCACAGCAGGCCGGTGGAGGGCGGGGTGGCTTCGTCGGATGTGCGGTGGGGCACGCGCGATAGCGTTGGCGGCGCGCTGCCGCTATCGTCCGGCGTCGCATCAGCGTCATTGCCGGCGTTCGCACGGCTGTCGTCGTCCGCAGCGGGAACGGCGCGTGCGTCCTCGGGCGCCGCACCGAACAGGTCGAACTGTCCGTCGGCGGGCGTCCCGTCCGAATCGTCGTGTTGCCTCCGTCCTGGCGGCGCCTTGCGCCGCATCCTGCCGTCACCCATGCATGCCGTGCGTGAAGCGCCGCCTAGCGCGGCAGCGCGTGTTCGTACATATAGCGCCGCGACCACGGCAGCGTTTTCGCGCTTTGCCCGGCCTTGCGGCACACGATCTGGAAGATCGACACGTCGTCGTGCTCGAACGCATACGCGCAGCCGGCGAGGTACACGCGCCAGATGCGGAATTTTTCGTCGTCGACGAGCTTTCTGGCTTCCTCCGCCTTCGCCTCGAAGTTGTCGGTCCAGATGTCGAGCGTGCGCGCATAGTGCCGCCGCAGGCTCTCGACGTCAATCGCCTCGAGCCCGCCGCGCTGCGCGGCCTCGAGCGCCAGGCTGATGTGCGGCAGCTCGCCGTCCGGGAACACGTAGCGGTCGATGAACTCGCCGCCGCCGAGCGCGGTTTCGCCGCTTTCGGCATCGGTCGACGTGATGCCGTGGTTCATCGCGATGCCGTCGTCGGCGAGCAGCTCGCGCACGCGCGAGAAGTAGAGCGGCAGGTTCTTGCGGCCGACGTGCTCGAACATCCCGACGCTCGTGATGCGGTCGAACTGGCCGTCGACCTCGCGGTAGTCCTGCAGGCGGATCTCGATGCGGTCCTGCAGCCCGGCCGCCTTCACGCGCTCGGTCGCGAGGTCGAACTGGTTCTGCGACAGCGTCACGCCGAGGCATTGCGCGCCGAACTTGCTCGCCGCGCGCAGCACCAGCGCGCCCCAGCCGCAGCCGATGTCGAGCAGGCGCTGGCCCGGCAGCAGCCCGATCTTCGTGAGGATGTGGTCGATCTTCTTGATCTGCGCGGTCGCGAGATCCTCGTCGCCGTTCTCGAAGTACGCGCACGAGTAGACCATGTTGTCGTCGAGCCACAGCCGGTAGAACTCGTTCGACACGTCGTAGTGGTACTGGATCGCCCTCTTGTCGGTGTTCTTCGTGTGACTGAAGTAGCGCTTCACGCGCGCGAGCTTGCTCGCGCTCGTCACCGTGCTGCGCGCGAGCGAGTAGCCGATGTTGATGATGTCGGACAGCTTGCCCTCGATGTCGATCTTGCCCTTCACGTACGCCTCGCCGAGGTTGTCGAGGCTCGGTTCGAGCAGCAGCGGCAGCGCCGACGCGCTGTTGACCTTCAGCGTGACCTGCGGCGCGGCGAACGTGCCGAAATCGAGCTGATCGCCGTTCCACAACACGAGGCGCGCGGGAATGTTCGCCTTCGCCCGTACTTCGTCTGCCCACTGTGCCAGCTTCTTTTCCCAGAACATTTGGAATCTCCGTTGTCCGTTGAATCGAATACAGCCAAGCTTCTTGACCGGCGCCCGCCCGTTCGGCGGGCGCCCGGATGCAATACGAAATACGTGTCGGCGGCTTGCCGTGGCGACGCTTACGGCGACAGGCGCGAAATCGTCCAGCCGTGCGGCGCCGCGGCGTCGCGGGTATACAGCAGCCGGTCGTGCAGCCGCGACGGGCGGCCCTGCCAGAATTCGATCGAGTCGGGCACGAGGCGGTAGCCGCCCCAGTGCGGCGGCCGCGGCGGGTCGTCGCCGTAGCGCGTGCTGATTTCCTTTTCGCGCGCTTCGAGCGTCGCGCGGCTGTCGATCACCGCGCTCTGCTCCGACGCCCACGCGCCGATGCGCGAGCCGAGCGGCCGCGACGCGAAATAGCGGTCGCTTTCCTCGTCGGTCGTCTTCTCGATGCGGCCTTCGATGCGCACCTGCCGCTCGAGCTCGATCCAGTAGAACAGCAGCGCCGCATATGGATGCGCGGCGAGGTCGTGGCCCTTGCGGCTTTCGTAATTGGTGAAGAACACGAACCCGCGTTCGTCGACGGCCTTGATCAGCACGATGCGCGCCGACGGCCGGCCGCCGTCGCCGACGGTGGCGAGCGTCATCGTGTTCGGCTCGGGAAGCTTGGCGGCGAGCGCCTCCTTGAACCAGCGGTCGAACTGGGCGAAGGGGTTCGGGGCGGCGTCGGCTTCGTCGAGCGAAGCACGCGAATAATTGATGCGGAGATCGGCGAGTGTCGTCATGTTATGCAAACGCTTCAATCTGGGGCCAGTATAGCGAAGGCGGAAGAAACGTGCGTGCACAGTGGCGCGTGGTGGCGGGGAGATCAGGCAAAATACGGGGCTGCACGACTTACGTTTTCCTTGCCGCCATGTCCTCCACGCACGCCACCCCGATAACCTCTGATCTTACCCCGAGCCCGACGAATCAGCTTGACGTGGATCGCGCGCGGCGCTTCGGCGGCATCGCGCGGCTGTACGGCGCGCCGGCGCTCGCCGCGTTCGAGCGCGCGCACGTCGCGGTGATCGGCATCGGCGGGGTCGGCTCGTGGACGGCCGAGGCGCTCGCGCGCAGCGCGATCGGCACGCTGACGCTCGTCGATCTCGACAACGTCGCCGAGAGCAACACGAACCGGCAGATCCACGCGCTCGACGGCAACTACGGCAAGCCGAAGGTCGACGCGATGGCCGAGCGGATCGCGCTGATCGATCCCGCGTGCCGCGTGAACCGGATCGAGGAATTCGCGGAGCCGGACAATTTCGACGCGCTGCTCGGCGGCGGTTTCGACTACGTGATCGACGCGATCGACAGCGTGCGCACGAAGGTCGCGCTGATCGCGTGGTGCGTCGCGAAAGGGCAGCCGCTCGTCACGGTCGGCGGCGCGGGCGGCCAGCTCGATCCGACCCGGATCCGCATCGACGATCTCGCGCTGACGATCCAGGATCCGCTGCTGTCGAAGGTGCGCGCGCAGCTGCGCAAGCAGCACGGCTTTCCGCGCGGGCCGAAGGCGCGCTTCAAGGTCAGCGCCGTGTATTCGGACGAGCCGCTGATCTATCCGGAAGCCGCCGCCTGCGACCTCGAGGACGGCGCGGAGCCGTCCGCGGCCGCGCACGTCGCGGGGCTCAACTGCGCGGGGTTCGGCTCGAGCGTATGCGTGACCGCGAGCTTCGGCTTCGCGGCCGCCGCGCATGCGCTGCGGGCGATCGCGGCGCGGGCTGTCGCGTAACGAACGACGGGGAAGGCGCGCCGCCGCGCGCCGGCCCCGGTTCCGGTCAGTTGAGCGCCATGCTCAGCTTGCGCCGCCACGCGGCGACGAGATCGGGGCGGTCGCCCGCCAGCTCGAACACCGAAATCATCGTCTTGCGGCCGACGTCGTCGCCGTATGCGCGGTCGCGCAGCACGATTTCCAGCAACTGCTCGAGCGCGCCTTCATACGCGCGCCGCGCGATCAGGCTTTGCGCGAGATCGAAGCGCGCGTCGAGATCGGCCGGATTCGCCGCGATGCGGGCTTCGAGCGCGTCGGTCGGCGGCAGGTCGGCGGTCGCCTCGAGCGCGTCGAAACGGGTCATGATCGCCTGGTAGCGCGCGTCGCCGTTCTGCGTCACCTGCGGCGACAGCCGCTCGGTCTCGGCGCGCGCCGCGTCGACCTGGTTGTGCGCGAGCAACAGCTCGATCAGGTCGAGCCGCGCGTCGTCGAAGCCGGGGTTCAGCGCGAGCGCGGCCTCGAGGTGGCCGAGCGCATCGTCGAAGCGCGATTCCGCCATCGCAAACTGCGCGGCGCGGCGCTCGGCTTCTTCCGGCGCCGGCAGCAGCCGGTCGAGGAACGCGCGCAGCTGTCCTTCGGGCAGCACGCCGACGAACTGGTCGACCGGGCGCCCGTCGGCGAACGCGATCACGTGCGGAATGCTGCGCGTCTGGAAGTGCGCGGCCAGTTCCTGGTTCTCGTCGACGTTGACCTTCACGAGCTTCCAGCGGCCCGCGTAGTCGCTTTCGAGCTTCTCCAGCAGCGGGCCGAGCGTCTTGCACGGGCCACACCACGGCGCCCAGAAGTCGACCAGCACGGGCGTGTCCAGCGACGCCTCGATGACGTCTTTCTCGAAAGTGGCAAGCGTGGTGTCCATGGCGTTCGTTCTCTTCAGTTCGATTGAGGGCAGGATGGGGGCGGCGGCCGGGTTTTTCAACGCGGCTTGCGTTCGGGCAGCGGAATCCATTCGGTTTCGCCGGGCACCTTGCCCATCTCCTGCCGCGTCCACGCGTCCTTCGCGCGCTCGATCGCATCGCGGCTGCTCGCGACGAAATTCCAGTCGATGAAGCGCTCGCCGTCGAGGCGATCGCCGCCGAGCACCATCACGCGCGCGCCGGCGCCGCTCGTCAGCGCGACGGTCGTGCCCGGCACGAGCACGGCCATCTGCGCGGCGTCGAGCGGCGTGCCGTCGATCGCCAGGTCGCCTTCGACCAGGTAGACCGCGCGTTCCTGATGGGACGGGTCGAGCACGAGGCTGCCGCCGGCCGCGAACTCGGCGGCGACGTACAGCGTGCGCGAAAAGGTCGTGACCGGCGAGCGCAGGCCGAACGCGTCGCCGGCGATCACCGTCAGCGACACGCCGTCCGCGGCCCGCTTCGGCAGCGTCGCGGCTTCGTGGTGCTCGAACGACGGCGCGTCCGCCTCGTGCTCGAGCGGCAGCGCGACCCAGGTCTGGATCCCGTGCACGGTGTGGCCGCGCTCGCGCAGCGCGTCGGGCGTGCGTTCCGAATGGACGATGCCGCGCCCGGCCGTCATCCAGTTGACGTCGCCGGGCACGATTTCCTGCAGCGAGCCGAGGCTGTCGCGGTGCAGGATCGCGCCGTCGAACAGGTAGGTGACGGTCGCGAGCCCGATGTGCGGATGCGGGCGCACGTCGAGGCCCGTGCCGGCCGGCAGCGTCGCGGGCCCCATGTGATCGAAGAAGATGAACGGGCCGACGAGGCGCGCGGCGAGCGCCGGCAGCGTGCGGCGCACCTGCAGGTTGCCGATGTCGCGCACGTGCGGCTTCAGCAGGGCATGGATGGAATCGGTCATGGCGGATCCTGTCGATGCGGCGGGGATGCGGGTCATTGTACTTGGCGCCCGGCCGGCTGCGCGCGGCGCATTGCGCGGTACGATGCTTGCGGCCGCGCACCGGCGCCCGCGCCGAATCCCTGCCGCGTGCGCGGGATTCCGGCCGGCGCGCCAAAGGCCGGTAAACTGGCCACCTTCATACGCTGCGACACGACAAGACAAGGAGACGGAGATGATGGCCCCGAAGGATCTGCTGCTGGCGCTGGTCGTGATCCTCGCGTGGGGCGTGAACTTCGTCGTGATCAAGGTCGGCCTGCACGGCATGCCGCCGATGCTGCTCGGCGCGCTGCGCTTCACGCTCGCGGCGGTGCCGGCGGTGTTCTTCGTGCGCCGGCCGCGGATTTCGTGGCGGCTGCTCGTGCTGTACGGCGCGACGATCCAGCTCGGCCAGTTCGTGTTCCTGTTCACCGCGATGTATGTCGGGATGCCGGCCGGGCTCGCCTCGCTCGTGCTGCAGTCGCAGGCGTTCTTCACGCTCGTGTTCGCGATGGTGTTCCTCGGCGAGCGGCTGCGCGTGCAGAACCTGATCGGCCTGGCGATCGCCGCCGGCGGCCTCGTCGTGATCGCGTCGCAGGGCGGCCGCGCGATGACGCTGGCCGGCTTCCTGCTGACGATCTGTTCGGCCGGGATGTGGGCGTTCGGCAATATCGTGACGAAGAAGGTCGGGCAGGCCGACCTCGTGTCGCTCGTCGTGTGGGCGAGCCTCGTGCCGCCGGTGCCGTTCTTCCTGCTGTCGCTCGGCTTCGAGGGGCCGCAGCGGATCGCGGCCGCGCTCGCCGGGCTGACCGGCGCGTCGATCTTCGCGGTCGTTTACCTCGCGTTCGTCGCGACGCTGCTCGGCTACGGGCTGTGGAGCCGCCTGCTGTCGCGCTATCCGGCCGCGCAGGTCGCGCAGTTCTCGCTGCTGGTGCCGATCATCGGCCTCGCGTCGTCGGCGCTGCTGCTCGACGAGCACCTGACGCACGCGCAGCTGGCCGGCGCGGCGCTCGTGATGGGCGGGCTCGCGGTGAACGTGTTCGGCGGGAAGCTGATGCGCCGCGTCGCGGCGCAGTGACGCGCGCGCCGGCCGTGCGGTGCCCGGCCGGCGGCGCGATGCGAACGCCGGTCAGGCCATCCGGTTCTTCGCGAGCGGCGGGTTCGCCGCGAAATAGCGCTTGATGCCGCGGAAGATCGCGTCGGCCATCTCGTCGCGGTAGCTGTCGTCGTTCAGCCGGCGCTCTTCGTCCGGGTTGCTGATGAACGCCGTTTCGACGAGGATCGACGGAATGTCGGGCGCCTTCAGCACCGCGAACCCGGCCTGCTCGACCGAGCCCTTGTGCAGCTTGTTGATGCCGCCGACTTCCTTCAGCACGTAGTTGCCGTAGCGCAGCGAGTCGCGGATCTGCGCGGTCGTCGACATGTCGAACAGCGCGCGGCTCACGGCCGCGTCCTGGGTCTTGATGTTGATCCCGCCGATCAGGTCCGACGCGTTTTCCTTGTTCGCGAGCCAGCGGGCCGCCGCGCTCGACGCGCCGTGGTCCGACAGCGCGAACACCGACGAGCCGCGCGCCGACGGCGTCGTGAACGCGTCCGCGTGGATCGACACGAACAGATCCGCGCCGACGCGGCGCGCCTTCTGCACGCGCACGTTGAGCGGTACGAAGAAGTCGGCGTCGCGCGTCATCATCGCGCGCATGTTCGGCGCGGCGTCGATCTTCGCGCGCAGCTTCTTCGCGATGTCGAGCGCGACGTGCTTCTCGTACGTGCCGCCGCCGCCGATCGCGCCCGGATCCTCGCCGCCGTGGCCCGGGTCGATCGCGACCGTCAGCAGGCGCACCGTGCCGCCCTTGCCGGATTTCGGCGCGGTGAACTTGTAGGTGTCGTCGGCTTCGTCGTCGTCATCCTTGCGCGCGACGACGGGCGGCGGCTTGACCGCGGGCTTCGCCGGCGCGGCGGGCGTGCCGCCCGTCGCGGCCGGCGGCGTGCGCGGCGGCGGCGTTGCGCCCGGCGTGTTCTGCGCGAAGCGCTGGAAGAACGCGTCGCTGTTGTCGTTGCCCGCGACCGGCGGCGTCGTCGGGCCGTTCAGCGCGGTCGGCGGCTGCACCTGCTGCGCGCGCGCGGCTTCGTTGAGCTGCTGTTCCTTGCGTTCGGTCTGCGCGATCAGGTCGGTCAGCGGATCGGGCGCGACGGCCGGATACAGGTCGAACACGAGGCGGTACTTGTAGGTGCCGACGGGCGGCAGCGTGAACACCTGCGGCTTCACCGAGCCCTTCAGGTCGAACACCATCCGCACGACGTGCGGCTGGTACTGGCCGACGCGCACCGAGTGGATCTGCGGATCGTTCGGTGCGATCTTCGACACGAGGTCGCGCAGCGCCTGGTCGAGGTCGAGCCCGCTCAGGTCGACGACGAGGCGGTCGGGGCCCTGCAGCAGCTGTTGGGTATTCTGCAGCGGCTGGTCGGATTCGATCGTCACGCGCGTGTAATCGCGCGCGGGCCACACCCGCACGCCGAGCACCGACGTCGCGTGCGCGAGCCGCGGCACTGCGAGGCCGAGCACCAGCGTCGACGCGCCCGCGCACAGGATCTGCCGGCGCCGCCAGTTGTGCGTCGCGGTGGCCGCCGATTCGATCGAGCGGAACGGTTTGATCAACATCTTTCGAGACATGCGATTCCTGAAGCGCTGTACGCCCGGACGGTGAGGGCGCGGCCGTCGCCGTCCACGTCGAGCGAGAAGACCAGATCGGGCACGCCGAGCAGCGTGCCCGCCTGCTGCGGCCATTCGACGAGGCAGATCGCGCTGGAATTGAAATATTCGCGAAAGCCCGCGTCGGACCATTCGGCCGGATCATTGAAACGATACAGATCGAAGTGATAGACCTCGAGTTCCCCATCGTCGCGTTCGAGCGCGTACGGCTCGACGAGCGTATAAGTGGGGCTGCGCACGCGGCCGCGATGGCCGAGGCCGCGCAGGATCGCGCGCACGAGGGACGTCTTGCCTGCGCCGAGATCGCCGACCAGCTGGATCTGCAGGCCGTCGAACGCGTGCGCGCGGGCCAGTTCGGCGCGCGCCGCGTCGAGCGCCTGCGCGAAGCGTGCGCCGAAGGCCTCGGTCGCCGCTTCGTCGGCGAGCGCGATCACGCGCTCCGCGAGCGGGGCGGGCAGCGTGGCGACAGGTGGCGTATGGCTGTGCGGAGCTGGCATTCTCGTAAAATAGTGCGATGAACCGATTACCGGAACTCGCCGCATCCGATACGCATTCGACCGAGGTCGAACGCGCGGCGCCGTGCGTCCTCGACGATGCGGCGTTGACTGCGCTCGCCGCGCGCATCAGGGCGTGGGGGCGCGAATTGGGTTTCGGGGCGATCGGCATCAGCGATACCGATCTCTCGGATGCCGAAGCGGGCCTCGCCGCCTGGCTGGAAGCCGGATGCCACGGCGAAATGGATTATATGGCGAAACATGGGATGAAACGCGCGCGGCCGGCCGAACTTGTGGCCGGTACGCGACGCGTGATCTCCGCGCGGCTCGCCTATCTGCCGGCCGAAACGCTCGCGGGCGACCCGCCCGGCGCACTGGCGCCGCGCGACTGGCGTGCGCGCGAACTGGCGCGGCTCGACGATCCGCAGGCCGCCGTCGTGTCGATCTATGCGCGCGGCCGCGACTATCACAAGGTGCTGCGCAACCGCCTGCAGACGCTCGCCGAGCGCATCGAGCGCGAGATCGGCGTGTTCGGCCACCGCGTGTTCACCGATTCCGCGCCGGTGCTCGAGGTCGAGCTCGCGCAGAAGGCGGGCATCGGCTGGCGCGGCAAGCACACGCTGCTGCTGCAGCGCGACGCGGGGTCGCTGTTCTTCCTCGGCGAGATCTACGTCGATATCCCGCTGCCGACCGATGCGCAGACCGCGCCCGACGCGGCGCCCGAAACCCCGGGCGCGCATTGCGGCAGCTGCACGCGCTGCATCGGCGCGTGCCCGACCGGCGCGATCGTCGCGCCGTACCGCGTCGATGCGCGGCGCTGCATTTCGTATCTGACGATCGAACTGAAGGGCAGCATCCCCGAGCCGCTGCGGCCGCTGATCGGCAATCGCGTGTACGGGTGTGACGACTGCCAGCTCGTGTGCCCGTGGAACAAGTTCGCGCAGGCAGCGCCGGTCGCCGATTTCGACGTGCGGCACGGGCTCGATCGCGCGACGCTCGTCGAGCTGTTCGGCTGGAGCGCGGACGAGTTCGACACACGGATGCAGGGCAGCGCGATCCGGCGCATCGGCCACGAATGCTGGCTGCGCAACCTCGCGGTCGGGCTCGGCAACGCGCTGCGCGCGCCGGCCGGGCGGCTCGCGTCGGGCGCGCGGGACGCGATCGTCGCTGCGCTGCGCGCGCGCGCGGACGACCCGTCGCCGCTCGTGCGCGAGCACGTCGAATGGGCGCTGCGTGCCGCATGAAGGCGGCGTACAGTGTCGGTTCGATGCGACAGCGGCCGATGGGGCCGGCGCAAGCACGTGCGGGTGCAGTCACCCTGGTCGACAGGAGATAAGGATGTTCAATGCAGTGATCGATGCGCCATTCGGCAAGGTCGGCGTCCGAACGGATGCGTCGGTGGTGCGCGAGATCGTCTACTTGCCCGTATCGGTGAAGAACGTCGATCCGGACACGCCGCTCGCGAAGCGCGCGGTCGAGCAGATCGAGCGCTATTTCGAACGCGCGTCGGCGCGCTTCGACCTGCCGCTTGCCGAGGTCGGCACAGCGTTCCAGCACCGCGTGTGGGACGCGATTTGCGAGATTCCGCCCGGCGTGGTGCTGACGTACGGACAGGTCGCGAAGCAGATCGGCAGCGCGCCGCGCGCGGTCGGCCAGGCGTGCGGTGCCAACTATTTCCCGCTCGTGATCCCGTGCCATCGCGTCGTCGCGTCCGGCGGCCTCGGCGGCTTCGCGAACCACGACGACGATGGCTATTACCTGCGGGTGAAGCGCTGGCTGCTCGCGCACGAGGGCGTGCCGTACCGATGAGCGAACCGCTGCTTTCCCCCGACGCCGAGGACGAATCGGCCGCGCCGTCGCCCGCGCTGCTCGCGAGCCGGGCGTCGATCGACGTGTTTTGCGACGCGCTGTGGCTCGAGCACGGCCTCGCGCGCAATACGCTCGATGCGTACCGTCGCGATCTGGCGCTGTTTGCGCAGTGGCTCGCGGCGACGCACGATGCGCCGCTCGACCGTGCCGACGAGATGATGGTGACCGGCTATATCGCGTCGCGCAGCGACGGCAAGGCGACGTCGTCGAACCGGCGGCTATCGGTGTTCCGCCGCTACTACGGCTGGGCCGTGCGCGAGCATCGCGCGAGCGCGGATCCGACACTGCGCATCACGTCCGCGAGGCAGGCGGCGCGGTTCCCGTCGACGCTGTCGGAGGCGCAGGTCGAGGCGCTGCTCGGCGCGCCCGACGTCGACACGCCGCTCGGCCTGCGCGACCGCACGATGCTCGAGCTGATGTACGCGAGCGGGCTGCGCGTGAGCGAGCTCGTGACGCTGAAGACGGTCGAGGTCGGGCTCAACGAAGGCGTCGTGCGTGTGATGGGCAAGGGCTCGAAGGAGCGGCTCGTGCCGTTCGGCGAAGTCGCGCATGGCTGGATCGAGCGCTACCTGCGCGGCGCGCGGCCGGCGTTGCTCGGCGCGCGCGCGGCCGATGCGCTGTTCGTCACCGCGCGCGGCGACGGCATGACGCGCCAGCAGTTCTGGAACATCATCAAGCGCCACGCACAGCAGGCCGACGTGCGCGCGCACCTGTCGCCGCACACGCTGCGGCACGCGTTCGCGACCCATCTGCTGAACCACGGCGCGGACCTGCGCGTCGTGCAGATGCTGCTCGGCCACAGCGACATCTCGACGACGCAGATCTATACGCACGTCGCGCGCGAGCGCCTGCGCACGCTGCACGCGCAGCACCATCCGCGCGGCTAGCCGGCGCCCAAGCCTGCGCAGGCGCGGCCGGCCCGGCGGCCGGCGCGCATCAGACCATGTCGCGCAGCTTGTGCTTGAGCACCTTGCCGGTCGACGCGGCCGGCAGCGCGTCGAACACGCGAATGTGCGCGGGCCGCTTGTACGGCGCGAGCCGCGCCGCGCACCAGTCGTGCAGCGCGGCTTCGGTGGCCGTCGCGCCCGGCACGAGCTCGACGAACGCGAGCACTTCCTCGTTGCCTTCGACCGGGCGGCCGACGACGGCCGCCTGCACGATGTCCGGGTGCGCATTCAGCACCTGTTCCACCTCGACCGGATACACGTTGAAGCCCGAGCGGATGATCAGCTCCTTGCTGCGTCCGGCGATCGTCACCGCGCCGTCGGCGTCCTGCCGTGCGAGATCGCCGGTCTTCAGCCAGCCGTCCGGCGTGACCGCCGCGCGCGTCGCGTCCGGATTGCGGTAGTAGCCGAGCATCACGTTCGGGCCGCGCACCCAGATCTCGCCGATCTCGCCCTGCGGCAGGTCGCGTCCGTCCGTCCCGACGATCCGCATCTCGACGCCGGGGATCGGCACGCCGACCGAGGAATCGGCGCGCGGCGCGTCGAGCGGCGTCTGCGCGATCGTCGGGCTGCTTTCGGTCATCCCGTAGCCGTTGTGCAGCGGCACGCCGTAGAGCCGCTCGACGCGCGCCTTCAGGTCGGCGTCGAGCGGCGAGCCGCCCGAATACGCGAAGCGCAGGCGCGGCGCGCGCCATGCGTGGCCGTGCGTGTGCAGATGCTCGAGCAGCTTCGCGTGCAGCGCGGGCACGCCCTGGAAGATCGTCACGCCTTCGTCGGCCAGCGCGACGCGCACGGCCTCCGGCGAGAAGCGCGGCGCGAGCCGCAGCGTCGCGCCCGCGTACAGGCTGCCGAGGCACACCGACGCGAGGCCGTACACGTGCGACACCGGCAGCACCGTATAGACGACGTCGTCGGGCGACACGCGCCGCAGCGCGCTCGACGTCGCCGCCACATAAAGCAGGTTGCGATGCGACAGCATCACGCCCTTCGGCGTGCCGGTCGTGCCGGTCGTGTAGATCAGCGCCGCGCATTGCGCCGCGCCGTCCGCGGCCACCGGCTCGCCGGGCGCGCCGGCATCGACGCGGTACGACCACGCGCCGACGTCGATCGCCGGCGCGGCGGCGGGCGTCGTGCCGTGGCGCGCCGCATGTGCGCGCGCGTCCGGCGACGCTTCGCCGGCGAACGCGATCAGCTTCGGGCGCGCATGCGCGGCGATCGCGTCGAGCTCGGCGGCCGACAGCCGCGCGTTCGACATGAGCGCCCACGCGTCGAGGCGGGCCGTCGCGAACAGCAGCACGACCTGCGCGACGCAGTTTTCCGCGACGATCATCACGCGATCGCCGCCGCGCACGCCGCACGCGGCAAGCTGCGCGGCGGCGGCGTCGACCGCCAGCGACAGCTCGCGATACGACAGGCGGCGCGCGTCCTCGATCAGCGCCGCGTGCTCGGGCGTCCGGGCGGCCCAGTGCGCGGGCACGTCGGCGATGCGGCCGGGCAGCGCGGCCAGCAGTGCGTCGATATCGAGTGGTGCGCCAGGGCGGGGGGACGAGGTCATGCTATTTCCAGAAGATGAGCCGGGCGGCTGGCGCGCGGCGGGACAAAACTTGCGGACGATCGTGCCACGCCGGCGCGCGCGCCACAATCGGCCATTCGGTCAATAGCGCGCCGCGCCGCGCGCAATGATGATGGCGGGGTGCCGGCGCTGCCGCCCGGGTGACGGGCCGGCGGGCCGCGAGTATACCGGCGGCGGTGCCGGCTGCCGTTCCCCATTAGAATGCCGCCATGAGCAAATCCAGACATGTGTCCGAAACGCCCGCGACCCAGCTGCTGCGCCGCCACGACGTCGCGTTCGGCGAGCATCCGTACGATTACGTCGAGCACGGCGGCACCGGCGAGTCCGCGCGCCAGCTCGGCGTCGACGAGCACGCCGTCGTGAAGACGCTCGTGATGGAGGACGAGCAGGCGAAGCCGCTGATCGTCCTGATGCACGGCGACCGCACGGTGTCGACGAAGAACCTGGCGCGGCAGATCGGCGCGAAGCGCGTCGAGCCGTGCAAGCCCGAGGTCGCGAACCGCCATTCGGGCTATCTCGTCGGCGGCACGTCGCCGTTCGGCACCCGCAAGGCGATGCCGGTGTACGTCGAGGCGACGATCCTCGAGTTGCCGACGATCTACCTGAACGGCGGCCGCCGCGGCTATCTCGTCAGTCTCGCGCCCGCCGTGCTGACGGCGCTGCTCGACGCGAAGCCGGTGCAGTGCGCGAGCGTAGACTGAGGGTTTCACCTTCGTGGCAGCCATTGCCGCTTCGGTAGAATGAGCGCCGCTTCGGCTTGCCCCCGCGCAGCCGTCCGTCCATCGATACGTTGAAAGAAGAGTCCTCCGCATGCAGATCCTGCTCGCCACCCTCGTTGCCTACCTGATCGGTTCGGTGTCGTTCGCCGTCGTCGTCAGCGCCGCGATGGGCCTGGCCGATCCCCGCTCGTACGGGTCGAAGAATCCCGGCGCCACCAACGTGCTGCGCAGTGGCAACAAGAAGGCCGCGATCCTCACGCTCGTCGGCGATGCGTTCAAGGGCTGGATCGCGGTCTGGCTCGCGCGGCGCGTCGGCCTGCCCGACGTCGCGATCGCGTGCGTCGCGATCGCCGTGTTTCTCGGCCACCTGTACCCGGTGTTCTTCCGCTTCCAGGGCGGCAAGGGCGTCGCGACCGCGGCCGGCGTGCTGCTCGCGGTGCATCCGGTGCTCGGGCTCGCCACCGCGCTGACCTGGCTGATCATCGCGTTCTTCTTCCGCTACTCGTCGCTCGCGGCGCTCGTCGCGGCGGTGTTCGCGCCAGTGTTCGACGTGTTCCTGTTCGGCACGCACCACAACCCGGCCGCGTGGGCGGTGCTCGCGATGAGCGTGCTGCTCGTGTGGCGCCATCGCAGCAACATCTCGAAGCTGCTGGCGGGGCAGGAAAGCCGGATCGGCGACAAGAAGAAGGCGGCCGCGAACGGCAACGCGCAGGACGGCGGGAAGGCCTGACGGAACGGCCTGGAGAAACGCGCCGGGCGCGCGAGGCGGCCCGGCGGCAGCGCGCGACCGGTCAGTCGCGGAAGTTGTTGAAGTCGAGCGGGGTGTCGGTCACGTCCTTGCGCAGCAGCGCGATCACGCTCTGCAGGTCGTCGCGCTTCGTGCCCGACACGCGCACCGCGTCGCCCTGGATGCTCGCCTGCACCTTGATCTTGCTGTCCTTGACGAGCCGCACGATCTTCTTCGCGAGGTCGCCCGTCACGCCCTTCTTGACCGTCACGACCTGCTTGACCTTGTCGCCGCCGATCTTCTCGATCTTGCCGTAGTCGAGGAAGCGCACGTCGACGTTGCGCTTCGCCAGCTTGCCGATCAGCACGTCCTTGACCTGCCCGAGCTTGAAATCGTCGTCGGCGAACAGCGTCAGCTCGCGTTCCTTCTGCTCGACGCGCGCGTCGGAGCCCTTGAAATCGAAGCGCGTCGAAATTTCCTTGTTCGACTGCTCGATGGCGTTCTTCACTTCGATCATGTTCGCTTCGCTGACGACGTCGAACGATGGCATGGCATTCTCCCTGGAAAACGCGCGCGCCCGGCTTGCGCGCGGGCACTCGCTATAATTGCGGACTATCCGCCATTTTACCGATGGCCCTTCGTTTGCCCAAGGCCGGCCGCGCGCCGACCGGGCAAGCCCGACCGCGATTGCCGATGCTTCCAGCCGATTCCACCCTGTCGTTGCTCCCCGACTACCCGCTCGCCGCGCACAACACGTTCGGATTCGACGTGTCCGCGCGGCTCGCCGCGCGCGTGACGCACGCCGGGCAGTTCGAGGCGCTGCATCGCGACGCGCGCGTCGCGAACCTGCCGCTGGTGGTGCTCGGCGGCGGCAGCAACGTCGTGTTCACGCGCGATTTCGACGGCCTCGTGCTGCTCGACGAGATCACCGGGCGCCGCGTCGTGCGCGAGGACGACGACGCGTGGATCGTCGACGCGGGCGGCGGCGAGAACTGGCACGCATTCGTCGCGTGGACGCTGGAGCAGGGCATGGCCGGGCTCGAGAACCTCGCGCTGATCCCGGGCACGGTCGGCGCCGCGCCGATCCAGAACATCGGCGCGTACGGGCTCGAGATGAAGACGTATTTCGATTCGCTCGTTGCCGTCGAGCTTGCGACGGGCCGCAGCGAGCGCTTCGATGCCGCGCGCTGCGCGTTCGGCTATCGCGACAGCTTCTTCAAGCGGGAAGGCCGCGGTCGCTTCGCGATCGTGTCGGTGACGTTCCGGCTGCCGAAGCGCTGGACGCCGCGGCTCGGCTACGCGGACGTGTCGCGCGAGCTCGATGCGCGCGGCATCGCGACGGACGCGGCCACGCCGCGCGACGTGTTCGACGCAGTGGTCGCGATCCGTCGCGCGAAGCTGCCCGATCCGCTCGCGCTCGGCAACGCGGGCAGTTTCTTCAAGAACCCGGTGATCGGCGCGGCGCAGTTCGACGCGCTGCGCGTGCAGGCGCCGGACATCGTGTCGTATCCGCAGCCGGACGGGCAGGTGAAGCTCGCGGCCGGCTGGCTGATCGACCGCTGCGGCTGGAAAGGGCGCGCGCTCGGCGCCGCGGCCGTGCACGAACGGCAGGCGCTCGTGCTCGTCAATCGCGGCGGCGCGACCGGTGCGGACGTGATCGCGCTCGCACGGGCGATCCAGGACGACGTGCGCGCGACGTTCGGCGTCGAGCTGGAGCCGGAGCCGATTTGTCTGTGAGCCGGGCGGGCCGCGACGCCCGCGTGACGGCACCGCGCCAATAGTCGCCGGTTCCACGCGGCAGACCGTCCCTTTTTTCTCGAAGCGCGCTGGTCGCGCGCCGTCGTGCCCTGCATCCCGCCGCACCGCTCGGCGGCGATGCCCGCGTCGTTCCATTCTGCCGACCGTTCGTCCACGCCGTCGCGTCGCGCGGCCGTCACGTCGATCGCCCCTTGACTTTCATTTAACCTCAAGGTTAAATGAAATCATGCGCTCCACATCCGATTCCCTGTCCGCGGTGTTCTCCGCACTGGCCGATCCCACCCGCCGCGCGATCCTGGTGCGGCTGGCCGAGGGCGCTGCGCCCGTCAGCGAACTGGCCCGGCCGTTCGACATGTCGGCGCCGGCGATTTCGAAGCACCTTCGCGTGCTGTCGGAGGCGGGGCTGATCGAAAGGGAAGTCAATGCGCGCTGGCGAATCTGCCGGTTGCGGGCAGACGGGATGCGCGATGCGCACGGGTGGCTCGAAGCCTATCGGCAATATTGGGAAGAGAGCCTCGATCGACTGACGGCGTTCGTCGAACAATCGTGCGCGGGCGGCACGGCCGGCGACGACGTCCCACCTCGGCGGGAGAAGTCATGAGTCAGGCAGCGACGTTTCATCTCGAATTGAACCGGTTCATCCGCGCGCCGCGCGAGCGTGTCTTCGATGCGTTCACGAACGAAACCGCGCTGGCGTCCTGGCATTGTCCGCGCGGGATGAGCGTGATCGAAGCGAGTGCCGACGCGCGGGTCGGCGGCAAGTACCGCATCGTGATGGGCGGGCGCGACGGTTCGCGGCACATCGCGGGCGGCGAATACCAGAAGGTCGATCGCGTCGATTTTCTGGCGTACACGTGGGCGTGGGAGGCCGGGGCGATGCCGGCCGACCTGAAGACGCTGATCGAGGTCACGTTCACCGACCAGGACGGCGGCACGCATCTGCACATGCGTCACAGCGGCTTTCCGAGCGAGCGGGAGCGCGATTCGCACATGGGCGGGTGGCAATCCGTGTTCAACCGGCTCAGCGATCTGCTGGACCCGGAAGGCAGCGCGGGTACCGTCGTCGTGATCGGCGATCCGCGCAGCAGCCATTGCCGGACCGTGCGCATGGCGCTCGCGGAAAAGGGCGTCGCGTATACGCTGCAGCCGCTGCCGCCACATTCGCCGGAGGTGCTCGCGCACAACCCGTTCGGACGCATCCCGGCATTCTGCGACGGTCCGATCGAGTTCTACGAAACGCGGGCGATCCTCGGCTACATCGACGAAGCGTTCGACGGCCCGAGCCTGCTGCCCCAGTGGGGTGCCACCGCGCATGCGCGCGGCGAGCAGTGGATCAGCCTGATCAGCTGCCACGCGTATGACGCGATGGTGCGCCGCTACGTGCTGCAATACATCTTCCCGAAGGGCGAGGGCGGCCAGCCCGATCGCGCGGTGATCGATGCGGCGCTGCCCGACATCGACCAGCATCTGCAGGTGTTCGACGCGGCGTACGGCGGTCGCGACTACCTCGTCGGCGGCGAGCGGTCGATGGCGGATCTGTTCCTGGCGCCGATCCTGGCTTACGTCGGCATGTTCCCCGAAGGGGCGGAATTGCTGCGGAAGTACCCGAACGTCACGCGTGCGCAGGCGGTGATGCGCGAGCGGCCGAGCTTCGCGGCGACGCAGGCCGCGCTCGGCTGAATCCCGCGTGCGTGACCAAAAGAAACAGCCCGATCAGCATAAGCCGATCGGGCTGTTTCGGTCAGGCTGACCATCTCGTTGGCGCCGATCGGCGCTTCTTATTTGCGGCGCGGCCGCGCGAATCAGTGCTTCAGCTTGCCGAGCAGCAGGAACTCCATCAGCGCCTTCTGCACGTGCAGGCGGTTTTCCGCTTCATCCCAGACGACGCTCTGCGGGCCGTCGATCACGCCGGCCGTCACTTCCTCGCCGCGGTGCGCGGGCAGGCAGTGCATGAAGAGGGCATCGGGGTTCGCGTGGCCCATCATTTCCTCGTCGACGCACCAGTCGGCGAATGCCTGCATGCGCGCCTCGTTCTCGGCCTCGAAGCCCATGCTCGTCCACACGTCGGTCGTCACGAGATCGGCGCCCTTGCACGCTTCGTTCGGATCGTCGAAGACTTCGTAGAACGGCGCGCTTTCCGGCGCGACGAGCTTCATGTCGAGCGCGTAGCCCGGCGGCGTCGACAGGCGCAGCTTGAAGCCGAGGATCTGCGCGGCCTCGATCCACGTGTACAGCATGTTGTTCGCGTCGCCGACCCAGGCGACCGTCTTGCCGGCGATCGGGCCGCGGTGCTCGTAGTACGTGAAGATGTCGGCGAGCACCTGGCACGGGTGGTATTCGTTCGTCAGGCCGTTGATCACCGGCACGCGGGAGTTCTCCGCGAAGCGCTGGATGACCTCCTGTTCGAACGTGCGGATCATGATGATGTCGACCATCCGCGAGATCACCTGCGCGGAATCCTCGACCGGCTCGCCGCGGCCGAGCTGCGTGTCGCGGGTGCTCATGAAGACGGCGTGGCCGCCGAGCTGGAAGATCCCGGCCTCGAACGACAGGCGCGTGCGCGTCGAGCTCTTCTCGAAGATCATCGCGAGCGTGCGGTCGTGCAGCGGGTGATAGGTCTCGTAGTTCTTGAACTTGCGCTTCAGGATTCCCGTGCGTTCGAGCACGTACTCGTAGTCGTCCAGCGAGAAGTCCTTGAACTGCAGGTAGTGACGAATGGTCTTGGCGGTCATGAAACGAAATGCGGCGGGTTCGACCCGGCCGCCGGGGCCGGACGGCGCCGCCGTCGGATGTGGATAACTTCAAAGCAGCATAAAGGATTTTCTGTGCTTTGACGAGCCAGCCGAAAACCGGGGCGCGATGGTTGCGCACCGTGTCCGGGCGCCGGGAAGGGGGCGCGAAACGACGCGCGATGGCGCGCTGCGGTATAATCGCAAAGTTTTCTCAAGCCCGGCAGGCAAGCATCTCCCCGCTCTGCCGGACACAAGCTGTGCGCTGCACAAATCCGGTGCGGCGTGCCGGGCGGATCGCACCGACGGCCTGTATTCAGGCATGCGGCGCGGGCATCCCGGCTTCCTCCTGCTTCGTGTTTGCGTGTCCAGGCCGTCGCCTGCGCATCGCCGGGCCGTCACCTGGGTAACAACATGGCTGAAACCCCTCCGACCGAATACTTCATTCAGGGCATCACGAAAGATGGGAAAACGTTTCGCCCGAGCGATTGGTCGGAGCGCCTCGCGGGCGTGATGGCATGTTTCGGGCCCGGTGCAAGCGGTCCGAATGCGCGCCTGAAGTACTCGCTGTACGTGCGCCCGACGATGCTGGGCGGCACGAAATGCGTGATTCTCGATGCCCGTCTGCGCGACGTCGAGCCGATGGCCTTCGATTTCGTGCTGAACTTCGCGAAGGACAACAACCTCGTCGTCACCGAGGCGTGCGAGCTGCCCGACTACAGCGAGAAGAAGTAACGGCTGCAAGCGGGTGCACATTGCCCCGGCCTTGCGCCCGGCCGGTGCGTCCATCCGCGCGAGCGCGCGTCGACGAACGCCGAACCCAACAAAAAAGCCCGCAGATGCGGGCTTTTTCGTCGATCGCAGGGAAACAGGGCGCCCGCGCGAGGCGGGCACACCGGATTTACGCTGCTGCCTGCAGGCCCTTGACGGCTGCGGCGAGGCGGCTCTTGCTGCGAGCGGCCTTGTTCTTGTGAACGATCTTCTTGTCGGCGATCGTGTCGATCGTCTTCACGGCAGCCTTGAACAGCTCGGCAGCCTTTGCCTGGTCGCCGGCGTCGACAGCCTTGCGAACGGCCTTGATCGCGGTACGGAATTTCGAGCGCAGCGCCGAGTTGTGCGAGTTAGCCTTCGCTGCCTGGCGGGCGCGCTTGCGTGCTTGTGCGGAGTTAGCCATGACGGTTCCTTATCCTGTCCTGTTTCCAGAGCTTGGAGCCTGACGGCCAAGCGCTGCTTTTCGATCCGTCCCCTGAGAGCGATTGCCCAGGGGCGCAAAAAAAACGGTGGTTTTATCCGAGACCGAGACACGAATGCGGCGGCGCCGCGCATGCAACAGGCTCAGAAACGGCGGATTATAGCAACAAAATCAAGCGCGTGGCAAGTTTGGCGTCGGTTACGGCGGCGGGCCGGTGCGCCGGGCGTCGATTTCGGTGTCCGGCGGTGCCGGGCCGCACAACGTCCGTATAATAAGCGCCCCATGAATCTATTCCGAGCCCTGCTGACGGTCAGCGGCTTCACGCTGCTGTCGCGCGTGACCGGTCTGGCCCGTGAGACGTTGATCGCCCGTGCGTTCGGCGCCAGTCAATATACCGACGCGTTCTACGTCGCGTTCCGCATTCCGAACCTGCTGCGCCGCCTGTCCGCGGAGGGCGCGTTCTCGCAAGCGTTCGTGCCGATCCTCGCCGAGTTCAAGAACCAGCAGGGGCACGACGCGACGAAGGCGCTCGTCGACGCGATGTCGACCGTGCTCGCGTGGGCGCTCGCCGTGTTGTCGGTAGCCGGCATCGTCGGCGCGACGTGGGTCGTGTACGCGGTCGCGTCCGGGCTGCGCACCGACGGCCAGGCGTTCCCGCTGGCCGTCACGATGACGCGCATCATGTTCCCGTACATCGTGTTCATTTCGCTGACGACGCTCGCGTCCGGCGTGCTGAACACGTACAAGAGCTTCTCGCTGCCCGCGTTCGCGCCGGTGCTGCTGAACGTCGCATTCATCGTCGCGGCGGTGTTCGTCGCGCCGCACCTGAAGGTGCCCGTGTATGCGCTCGCGTGGGCGGTCATCGCCGGCGGCGTGCTGCAGTTCATCGTGCAATTGCCGGGCCTGAAGAAGATCGACATGGTGCCGCTGATCGGGCTCAACCCGCTGCGCGCGCTGCGGCATCGCGGCGTGAAGCGCGTGCTCGCGAAGATGGTGCCGGCGACCTTCGCGGTGTCGGTCGCGCAGCTGTCGCTGATCATCAACACCAACATCGCGTCGCGGCTGGGGCAGGGCGCGGTGTCGTGGATCAACTACGCGGACCGCCTGATGGAATTCCCGACCGCGCTGCTCGGCGTCGCGCTCGGCACGATCCTGCTGCCGAGCCTGTCGAAGGCGCACGTCGACGCGGACGCGACCGAGTATTCGGCGCTGCTCGACTGGGGGCTGCGCGTCACGTTCCTGCTGGCCGCGCCGAGCGCGCTCGCGCTGTTCTTCTTCGCGATGCCGCTCACCGCCACCCTGTTCAACTACGGCAAGTTCGACGCGCACACCGTGACGATGGTCGCGCGCGCGCTCGCGACCTACGGGATCGGGCTCGTCGGCATCATCCTGATCAAGATTCTCGCGCCGGGCTTCTATGCGAAGCAGGACATCAAGACGCCGGTGAAGATCGCGGTCGGCGTGCTCGTGATCACGCAGCTGTCGAACTATGTGTTCGTGCCGCTGATCGGCCATGCGGGCCTCACGCTGAGCATCGGCGTCGGCGCGTGCCTGAACTCGCTGCTGCTGTTCCTCGGCCTGCGGCGGCGCGGCATCTACCAGCCGTCGGAGGGCTGGCTGCGCTTCTTCGCGCAGCTCGCCGGCGCATCGCTCGTGCTCGCCGGCACGATGCACTGGTTCGCGATCAGCTTCGACTGGACCGGGCTGCGCACCGAGCCGCTCGCGCGCATCGCGCTGATGGCCGCCTGCCTCGTGCTGTTCGCTGCACTATATTTCGGTATGTTGTGGGTGATGGGCTTCAAATACGCTTACTTCAGAAGGCGCGCCAAGTGACGACCGCAATGACCCGCGTCCTCGACTACTTCAGCACGCTGGTGGCGGACGACGACAGTCTGCCCGTCACCGAGGCGGCGCTGTCGCTCGCGCAGGATGCCTACCCGGATCTCGACCTGCAGGGCACGCTCGCCGAGCTCGACATGCTCGCGGCGCGCCTGCGCCGGCGGCTGCCGGACGACGCCGGCCTGAAGGACCGGATCGTCGCGCTGAACGCGTTCTTCTTCCGCGAACTGGGCTTCGCGTGCAATCACAACGACTACTACGACCCTGACAACAGCCACCTGAACATGGTGCTGAAGCGGCGGCGCGGCATTCCGATCTCGCTGTCGGTGCTGTATCTCGAGCTTGCGGAGCAGCTCGGCGTGCCGGCGCGCGGCGTATCGTTTCCCGGCCATTTCCTGCTGCGCGTCACGCTGCCGGACGGCGACCTGATCATCGATCCGACCAATGGCCATTCGCTGTCCGAGGCCGAGATGGTCGAGATGCTCGAGCCGTATGTCGCGCGCGCGGCCGGCGCGGTCGACAGCGCGTTGCGCGCGCTGCTGCAGCCGGCCACGAGCCGCGAGATCATCGCGCGGATGCTGCGCAACCTGAAGACGATCTATCTCCAGACGGAACGCTGGCAGCGGCTGCTCGCGGTACAGCAGCGGCTCGTGATCCTGCTGCCGGGGCAGCCCGACGAGATACGCGACCGCGGCTTCGCGTATGCGCGGCTCGACTATCTGCGGCCCGCGCTCGAGGATCTCGAGCAGTATCTCGGCGAGCGGCCGGACGCCGACGACGCGACCGTCGTCGAGTCGCAGGTGAGCGAATTGCGGCAGCGGATGGAGCGCGGCGGCGAAGATTGAGCGCGCGCCGCGCCCGCATGCGAAACGCCCGCCCTGCGCATCGCGCGCACGGCGGGCGTTTTTTCAGCGTCGCCGGACCTTACTTCGGCTGCATCCGGATCGCGCCGTCGAGGCGGATCACCTCGCCGTTGAGCATCGGGTTCTCGACGATCTGCCGGACCAGCATCGCGTACTCGGCCGGCTTGCCGAGCCGCGGCGGGAACGGCACCATCGCGCCGAGCGCGTCCTGCACGTCCTTCGGCATGCCAAGCAGCATCGGCGTCTCGAACAGGCCGGGCGCGATCGTCATCACGCGGATGCCGTTGCGCGACAGGTCGCGCGCGATCGGCAGCGTCATGCCGGCGACGCCGGCCTTCGATGCCGCGTAAGCCGCCTGGCCGATCTGGCCATCGAACGCCGCGACCGACGCGGTGCTGATCACGACGCCGCGCTCGCCGTTCGCGTTCGGCGCGTTCGCGGCCATCGCGACGGCGGCGAGACGGATCATGTTGAAGGTGCCGACGAGGTTCACGCCGATCGTCTTCGCGAACACGTCGAGCGGATGCGCGCCGTCCTTGCCGACGGTCTTCGCGGCGGGCGCGATGCCCGCGCAGTTCACGAGACCGCGCAGCGAACCGGCGCGCGTCGCGGCGTCGACCGCGGCCTGCGCGTCGTCCTCGCGCGACACGTCGCAGCGCACGAACACGCCGCCCAGTTCCTGCGCGAGCGCCTCCCCGGCCGCCTCGTTCAGGTCGGCGAGCACGACCTTGCCGCCTTCTTGCGCGAGCAGCCGCGCAGTGCCCGCGCCGAGGCCCGACGCGCCGCCCGTGATCAGAAACACGTTCCCGCGAATCTCCATGACTGTCTCCTTGCTGGCAGGGATGCCGCTGCGGCTGCGAACGGGCAGGCAGCCGGACCGGGTCGATTCGGCCGATTGTACGGGGTGCGTCCGCCGGCCGGCGCGAATCCGGCGATCGTGCGAATCACGTCGGCGCGAAAAAAAAGCCGCCTGAATCAGGCGGCTTCGCGATGCGGGACGCGGTGCTTACTTCAGCGCGTCGAACGCACGGTCGCGGATCTCGTCGACGGTGCCGAGACCGGAGATCTTCCGGTATTGCGGCGCCTTCAGGCCGTTTTCCTCGCCGCGCTGCGCCCAGTCGCCGTAGTAGGTGATGAGCGGCTTGGTCTGCGCTTCGTACACTTCGAGACGCTTCTTGACCGTCTCTTCCTTGTCGTCGTCGCGCTGGATCAGCGGCTCGCCCGTCACGTCGTCCTGGCCCTCGACCTTCGGCGGGTTGAACTTGACGTGGTACGTGCGGCCCGATGCCGGGTGCGTGCGGCGGCCGCTCATGCGCTCGATGATTTCCGAGAACGGCACGTCGATTTCCAGCACGTAGTCGATCGCGACGCCGGCGTCCTTCATCGCGTCGGCCTGCGCGATCGTGCGCGGGAAGCCGTCGAACAGGTAGCCGTTCGCGCAGTCCGCTTCCTTCAGGCGCTCCTTCACGAGGCCGATGATCAGCTCGTCCGGCACGAGCTTGCCGGCGTCCATGAAGCCCTTCGCCTCGACGCCGAGCGGCGTGCCGGCCTTCACGGCCGCGCGCAGCATGTCACCCGTCGAGATTTGCGGGATGCCGAACTTTTCCTTGATGAAGTTTGCCTGGGTGCCCTTTCCCGCGCCGGGCGCGCCCAACAGGATCAAACGCATGGTGATATCTCCAGTATGTAAATTCGTCTGGCGAGGCTCGAAGGCGCCGGCGACCGAACGCGCGGCGGCTTGCCCGGCATGCAGCGGGCCGGTCTGACGCGGCGCGTCGCCTCAGCGACGCGCGGCTGCCGGCAGGGCCGCGGCGGGGTCAAGCGCGCTCGCGGGGATCGCGGACCGCTCGCACAACCGCCTGATTATGCCACGGGTTATTTTGAATCCGGCCGAAAAAGGGCCTGCACGCGTGCGAGATCGGCGGGCGTGTCGATGCCGGCCTCCGGCGCGTGCGCAGTGATCATCACGGCGATCCGCTCGCCATGCCACATCGCGCGCAGCTGTTCGAGCTGCTCGGCCTGCTCGATCGGCGCCTGCGCCAGCGACGGGTAGGTGCGCAGGAAACGCGCGCGGTACGCATAGAGGCCGACGTGCCGGTACACCGGGAACGCCGGCGCCGGCATGGCCGCGACGTCGGGCCAGTGCGGCTGGTATGCATCGCGGCTCCACGGGATCGGCGCGCGCGAGAAGTAGAGCGCGACGCCCTGCGCGTCGAGCGCGACCTTCACGATGTTCGGGTTGAACACGTCGGCCGCCGCGTGGATCGGGTGGGCGGCGGTCGCGATCGCGCAGGCCGGATGCGCGGCGAGGTGCGACGCTACGTCGCGGACCAGCGCCGGGTCGATCAGCGGCTCGTCGCCCTGCACGTTGACGACGACGGTGTCGTCGCTCCATCCGAACGCGGCCGCGACTTCGGCAAGGCGGTCGGTGCCCGACGGATGGTCGGCGCGCGTGAGCACCGCTTCGAAGCCGTGCGCGCGCGCGGCGTCCAGCACGCTCTGCGCGTCGGACGCGACGAGCACCTGCTGCGCGCCCGCTTCGCGCGCGCGTTCGGCGACGCGCACCACCATCGGCTTGCCGCCGAGATCGGCGAGCGGCTTGTTCGGCAGGCGCGTCGACGCGAGCCGGGCGGGAATGACGGCGATGAAGGGCTGCGGGTGAGTCATCGGGCAGGAATCGTGTGAGGGAAACGGCGGACACCCGCGCCGGGCGCCCGCGGGCTGGCCGGGCCGCGCCGGGCCCGGGCCGGGTTCAGCGGCCGGCCGGATCGACCGGCGTGCCTTCGACGGTCTGGCGCGCCTCGTCGACCAGCATCACGGGGATGCCGTCGCGAATCGGATACGCGAGCTTGTCGGCGTTGCAGATCAGCTCCTGCGCGGCGCGGTCATAGTGGAGCGGGCCTTTGCAAACAGGGCACACGAGGATTTCAAGCAGGCGAGCGTCCACGGAGTTTCTCCACAACGAGGGCAATGAGGCGAGGGTCGAGCGCGGCTTCGACGGGGACGACCCAGATTCGAGCGTCGCGCCAGGAAGCGCCCAATTTTACTGCATCCTTCTCGGTGATCAGGATCGTGTCGACGGCGTCGCCGGCGAACGGATTGTCCGCGAACGCGTAGTGGTCGGGCAGCGCGCGCGTCTGCGGCGCGAGGCCCGCCGCGCGCAGCGTCGCGAAGAAGCGTTCCGGCGCGCCGATGCCGGCCGCCGCGAGCACGCGTTCGCCGGCGAACTGCGACAGCGGGCGGCGCAGCGCCGGCTGGTCGAGATGCCAGGCCGCGCCGGGCGCGAGCGCGAGCGCGTAGGTGTCGGGCCACGGCGGCAGCGCGCCGCTGTACGGATCGTTGACGAGGGTGGCGTCGCGGCGCCGCGACAGCGGCTCGCGCAGCGGCCCGGCCGGCAGCAGGAAACCGTTGCCGCCGAGCCGGTGATCGAACACGACGAGCTCGACGGTGCGGGCGAGACGGTAGTGCTGCAGGCCGTCGTCGCTGACGATCACGTCGACTTCCGGATGCGCGGCGCGCAGCGCCTGCGCCGCCGCGACGCGATCGGGACACACCCAGACCGGCGCGCCGGTGCGGCGGGCGATCAGGAGCGGCTCGTCGCCGGCGTCGCGGGCGTGCGAGGCCGGCGTCACGGCGGTCGGCGTGCGGACCTGCGCGCCGTAGCCGCGCGACACGACGCCGGGCGTGAAGCCCGCCGCGCGCAGTGCGTCGACGAGCGCGATCACGGTCGGCGTCTTGCCGGTGCCGCCGACGGTCACGTTGCCGACCACGACGACCGGCACGCCGACGTCGACCGGCTGCTTCCAGCCCTGCGCGTACGCCGTGCGGCGCAGCGCCGCGCACAGGCCGAACACGCACGCGAGCGGCGCGAGCGCCCACGCGAGCGCGCCGCGGCGCTGCCATTCGCGTGTCAGGCGCGCTTCGAGGCGGGCGAGCGGGCCGCCGGGCGCGCTCATCGGGCAGGGCGCGGCGCGCGGTGCGCCGTCGCGTGGGACGGGTTCGTCAAGGCGGATTCTCCGGGGGGCGGCGCGAGCCGCGAGGGCTGCGGAAGGCGGCACTCTAGCGCGCGCCGCGCCGGCGCGGCAAGCGCCGCGGCGCACGGCCGCCGGCAGGGCCGGATTGCGCGGGCCTGTGGATAACTCTGTGAAGAACCCGCCGCCCGATTGCCGCACACGCCCGTGCGGCGGGCCTTGAATCGCATGAGAATCATTCCGCAAGAATTAAAAATTTATAAGAATCAATGCGTTGCCTTGAATTGTCTGGCTTTTTGGGGCGATTTGCGGGGCTTTTTGCCGCGGATTGCCAAGGTGTGGACACTTTTCGCGTTGTGCAATGCACCCACGCGCCGGCGCGCGGGCGCTGGACGCCGCGCGGATGTCGGACTATCGTGTCGCCGCCAGCATTCATCCGATCGTCCATGCAATCCGACTCCTCATTTGCCTCGCCGGGCGCGACGCGCGGCGGCGACGAAGTGATTCCCGTCTCGGCGCTCAACCGCGCGATTTCCACGATGCTCGAGCGCTCGTTCCCGCTCCTGTGGATCTCGGGCGAAGTGTCGAACTTCACGCGCGCCGCGAGCGGCCACTGGTATTTCTCGATCAAGGATCCGCAGGCGCAGATGCGCTGCGTGATGTTCCGCGGCCGTGCGCAGTACGCGGAGTTCACGCCCCGCGAAGGCGACCGGATCGAGGTGCGCGCCGTGGTCACGATGTACGAGCCGCGCGGCGAGGTGCAGCTCAACGTCGAGGCGGTGCGGCGCAC
The DNA here is from genome assembly GCA_001527685.1 of Burkholderia pyrrocinia. Classification (GTDB taxonomy): domain Bacteria; phylum Pseudomonadota; class Gammaproteobacteria; order Burkholderiales; family Burkholderiaceae; genus Burkholderia; species Burkholderia pyrrocinia_D. Next base: position 38,831 of record LOZU01000020.1, on the reverse strand, counting down.
CGGGCAGGGGCGGCTCTACGAGGCGTTCCTGCGGCTCAAGGCGCAGCTCGAGGCGGAAGGCCTGTTCGCGCCCGAGCGCAAGCGGCCGCTGCCCGCGCATCCGCGCGCGATCGGCATCGTCACGTCGCTGCAGGCCGCCGCGCTGCGCGACGTGCTGACCACGCTCGCGCGCCGCGCGCCGCACATCCCGGTGATCGTCTACCCGGCGCCCGTGCAGGGCGCCGGCTCGGCCGAGAAGCTCGTCGCGGCGGTCGAGACCGCCAATGCGCGGCGCGAGGTCGACGTGCTGCTCGTGTGCCGCGGCGGCGGCTCGATCGAGGATCTGTGGTCGTTCAACGACGAGGCGCTCGCACGCGCGATCGCGGCAAGCGCGTTGCCGGTCGTCAGCGGCGTCGGGCACGAAACCGATTTCACGATCGCGGATTTCGCGGCCGACCTGCGCGCGCCGACGCCGACCGGCGCGGCCGAGCTGGCCAGCCCGCAGCGCGCGCTGCTGCTGCGCGAGGTCGGCGACCGGCAGGGCGCGCTCGCGCGCGGGATGCGCCGCACGCTCGAACTGCGCGCGCAGCAGCTCGACTGGCTCGCGCGCCGGCTCGTCAGCCCGGCCGAGCGACTGCAGCGGCAGCGCACGCACGTCGAGCAGCTCGCGGCGCGTCTCGCGTCCGCGGCTGCGCGGCCCGTGCGCGACGCGCGTGCCCGCTTCGCGCTCGCGCAGCTGCGCTGGCAGCGCGCGCGGCCTGACCCGGCGCCAGCGCGCCTCGCGCTCGCGGGGCTGTCGCAGCGGCTCGCGGTCGCGGTGCAGCGCCGTCACGAGCGCGACAGCGCGCGCGTTGCCGCCTGCGCGGCGCGGCTCGAAGTGCTGAGCCCGCAGCGCACGCTCGAGCGCGGCTACGCGGCGCTGATCGACGCGCAGACCGGCCGCGCGGTGCGCGCGCCGAGCGCACTGAAGCCGCAGCGCCGGCTGACCGTGCATCTCGCCGAGGGTTCGGCGGACGTGTCGCTCGCGGACGTGCAGCCGCGGCTGACCGATACGTTCTGACCGCGCGGGCAGGGTGGCGCGCGACCACCGTGCACCACCCGTGGAACGGGCGCGCGCCGTCGCGCTCGTCCGTCCGGACGTTGCGCCAACGCCGGTTTTCCGCATACCGCGGATAAATGGCCCGTGAGTTTGCGGGGTTATTCGTCCTCGCCTACAATCGGACGCTCGGCAGCATTCAATACAGCCTCCCTACATACTCAACGAAGGAATCGCCATGGCTCATACGCTCCCGCCGCTCCCGTACGCTGAAGACGCACTCGCGCCGACCATCTCGCAAGAGACGATCCAGTACCACTACGGCAAGCATCACCAGGCTTATGTGACGAACCTGAACAACCTGATCCCCGGCACGGAATTCGAAAGCCTGTCGCTGGAAGAGATCGTGAAGAAGTCGTCGGGCGGCATCTTCAACAACGCCGCGCAAATCTGGAACCACACGTTCTTCTGGAACAGCCTGTCGCCGAACGGCGGCGGCGCACCGACGGGCGCGCTGGGCGACGCGATCAACGCGAAGTGGGGTTCGTACGACGCATTCAAGGAAGCGTTCACGAAGGCCGCGGTCGGCACGTTCGGCTCGGGCTGGGCATGGCTCGTGAAGAAGGCCGACGGTTCGCTCGACATCGTGTCGACGAGCAACGCAGCGACCCCGCTGACGACGGCCGACAAGGCGCTGCTGACGATCGACGTGTGGGAACACGCGTACTACATCGACTACCGCAACGCACGTCCGAAGTTCGTCGAAGCGTTCTGGAACATCGTGAACTGGGACTTCGCAGCGAAGAACTTCGCTTAAGTCACCGACACGCTTGTCGCGCCCCGCACCGGGCGCGCGGCATCCCGGGAAAAGCCCTCGCGAGAGGGCTTTTTGTTTTTCGGCGCTCGGTCTCGGAACACGTCCAGGAATGAAACGGGCGTCTCGTACGTCATTCGTAACATATGAGGGTAGTTTCGGATCGGTAGAACGCCGCGCAGTCGCCTACTGTGGGTAAGTGCGAAACTGCAGACGCTTCGGCCAGGCGGTCGGACGAGCGACACGCGCGTCGATTTGTTTCGGCGGCGATCGGCATGACGCAATCGGCAACAGCGGGGGCGTGTCATGGTTTTTCTGGAAAGAAAGCTTGAGTTGAATTTCGTCGAGCAGAAGGATCACACCCTCGAACATGTCGGGCTCGACAACGAGAAGCGCACGTATTACCCCGCCATGACCATGTGGTTGAAGCTCGGGCAGCTTCAGGTGGTGCAGCAGCTCGCAGAGCCGCTGGACGCGGAAAAGCAGCCGACGCTCGCCACGTCGCTGCACGGCGTGGCCTGTCTCGAAGGGCAAGCGCTGTCGATCATCGGCGACGATCGACACACGACGCGCACGCTGCAGGTGTCCTTCGAGGCGCGCGACGTCGGCACGGCCGATCGGCTGGGCCTGCGCGCGCTGGAAGACGAGCTGGGCAATGCGTTGTCCGACGTGGTGCTCGGCAGTGCCCGGCTCGGCTTCAATCGTGCCGACGACGGTGCCGACGAGCCCGATCAGTGGTGGCTCGCCTGTCACATTCCCGGCGCCTGCCTGCAGGCGCTTGCGAAGGCCATCGCGGATGGCCAGCTTGGCGCGGTGGAGTTGGGGCTGGCCATGCGGCACCTGTATCTGGCGGAAAGCGCGGCGGCTGACCCGGCACGCCAGCCCCGCCTTTTTCTCAGGCCCAACGCAGGCGACGGCGCGATCGAATGGCCAAGTATCGCAACCGGCTATCTCACCCACCTGCGAATCGACTTTGCCACGACCACTTTGCGTGGCGCGGCGGCGAGCAATGGCCAGGACGGTGACGCAACGGCGAAGCTCGTCGCGGATGCCGTGAACTCGCTGGGACTCAGGCTCCTCAACCTCAGATTGACGCTGAGGTGGATCGGCATCCTCATCGTCGTGCTGCTGTTCCTCGAAGTCATCGAACGGCTCTGATCCGTCGCATCTCCGACCCGGCCCTCGTTGCGAGGGCTTTGCTTTTTGGGGGGAGGCCGCCGCGTGGCCGATGGCCGGCCGGGCCTTATAACCCTAGGCAATCAGTCGATGCCATAAATTCAATAGACGCTCGACGGCCCGGCTCCGACACTCGTTCTCCAGCAATGCGTGAAACGAACGACGGCGCGCATCGAGACCCCGGCCACGGGGCCGCGCGCCCGCTTCTGGAGGAGACATCATGTTTCAACGCCCCCGCGTCAGTCGGTCGGTGCTCGCGCTGATGTGCGCGATGTCGTTCATCATGTACCTCGATCGCGTGAACCTGTCGGCATCGGCCGGCGTGATCCGCGACGACCTGCATCTGTCCAATACGGGCATCGGCGTCGTGTTCGCGGCGTTCGCGTACACCTATGCGATCTGCCAGGTGCTCGGCGGCTGGGCGAGCGACCGCTACGGCGCGAAGCGCACGCTGCTCGCCTGTGCAACGGTGTGGATCGTCGCGACGGTCGCGACCGGCCTTGCCGGCGGCCTCGTGTCGCTCTTTTGCGCGCGCATGCTGCTGGGTATCGGCGAGGGCGCCGCGCTGCCCGCGCAGGCCCGCGCGCTGACCAACTGGTTTCCCGCCGGCCGGCGCGGTTTCGTGCAGGGCCTCACCCATTCGTTCTCGCGGCTCGGCAACGCGGTGACGCCGCCGCTCGTCGCGTTCGTCGTCGCGATCGCGTCGTGGCGCGCGTCGTTCGTCGCGGCGGGCGCGCTCACCGCGATCTGGGTGAGCGTCTACGCGTGGTACTTCGCCGACGATCCGCGCCGGCATCGCCACATGTCCGCCGCCGAAGCGGCCGACCTGCCGCCCGCACGCGCCGCGGCCGATGCACACGTGCGCGCCCGCACGCCGTGGCGGCGGCTGCTCGCCCGCATCGCGCCGACGATGGCCGTGTACTTCTGCTACGGCTGGACCGGCTGGCTCTTCTTCACGTGGCTGCCGACCTTCTTCATGCACGGGCGCGGCCTCGACCTGAAGCAATCCGCGCTGTTCTCGGCCGGCGTGTTCCTGTCGGGCGTGGTCGGCAACACGGTGGGCGGCGTGCTCAGCGACCGCGTGCTGAAGCGCACCGGCAACGTCGTGGCCGCGCGCCGCAACGTGATCATCGTCGCGTTCGTCGGTGCGCTGGTGTTCCTCGCACCGGTGATGTTCGTCAAGTCGCTGACCCTGACCGCGGCGTCGATGAGCCTGTCGTTCTTCTTCCTCGAGATGACGATCGGGCCGATCTGGGCGGTGCCGATGGACATCACGCCGCGGCACGTCGGCGTCGCGAGCGGCCTCGTGAACGCCGGCTCCGCGATCGCGGGCATCTTCACGCCGATCGTGTTCGGCTTCGTCGTCGACCGCACCGGCAGCTGGACGCTGCCGTTCATCGGCTCGATCGCGCTGCTCGTGCTCGGCATCGCGATGACGTTCCTCATGCGGCCCGACATCCCGTTGCGCGACGACCCGCGGGCCGCGCACGCGGAAGACGCGGCATTCGAACTCACGGGCCCGTCCTCCGGGCATTGAACAGGGAGATGACGGAAATGAGCCTGCCAGCCATCGCTGCCGCGTCCGCGCTCGACGTGGCCACCCGCAAGGCCCGCCTGCGGCTGCTGCCGTTCCTCGTGCTGATGTACGTGCTCGCGTTCGTCGATCGCTCGAACGTCGGCTTCGCGAAGAACGTGCTGCAGGCCGACACGGGCCTGAGCGACGCGGCGTTCGCGTTCGGCGCGGGCATCTTCTTCGTCGGCTACGCGTTGTTCGAAGTGCCGAGCAACCTGCTGATGCATCGTTTCGGCGCGCGTGTGTGGATGAGCCGCATCATGCTCACCTGGGGCATCGTGTCCGCGTGCACGGCGTTCGTGCACGACGCGGCGAGCTTCTACCTGCTGCGCGTGCTGCTCGGCATCGCGGAGGCGGGCTTCTTCCCCGGCATCATCCTGTTCCTGTCGAACTGGTTCCCGGCGCGGACCCGCGCGCAGGCGACGGGGCTGTTCTATTTCGGATTGCCGCTCGCGCTCGTGCTCGGCAGCCCCGTGTCGGGCTGGCTGCTCGACCTGTCGATGCCGTTCGGGCTGCAGCCGTGGCAGGGGATGTTCGTCGTCGAAGGGCTCGCGGCGTCGGTGGTCGGCGTGATCGCGTACTTCTACCTGACCGACTGGCCGGCGGACGCGCGCTGGCTGCCGGCCGACGCGCGCGCGGCGCTCGTGGCGACGCTCGGCGGCGAGGACGCGCACAAGCGCGCGCACGGCCCCGCGTCGGTGGCGGCGGCGCTGCGCGATCCGCGCGTGCTGTTCTTCAGCGTGATCTACTTCGCGATCCAGGTCAGCGTGTACGGCGTCGTGTTCTACCTGCCGACCCGCATCGCCGGCTTGACGGGCGGTCACGTCGGCACGGCCGTCGGCTTCCTGACCGCGATTCCGTGGTGCGCGGCGATCGCGGGCACGTTCGTCGTCACGCGGCGCGCGGATCTCTCGGGTCGGCATCGCGCGTGGGCGGCCGCGATGCTCGCGCTCGCGGCGGCCGGCATCGCCGCGTCGGCATTCGGTTCGTCGCTGCCGGTCGTGCTCGTCGCGTTCTGCGTGGCCGCGACAGGGTTCGTCGCGGTGCAGCCGCTGTTCTGGACGTTGCCGACCGGTTATCTCGGCGGCGCGGCGGCGGCGGGCGGGATCGCGCTCGTCAATTCGATCGGCAATCTCGGTGGTTTCCTCGCGCCGAACCTGAAGGGTCTCGCCGAGCACGCCGCCGGATATCCGCAGGCGGGCATGCTGTCGCTTGCGTTGTTCGGCTTCGCGGGCGCGGCGCTGCTGCTGGTCGCGGGGGTGGCGGGTCGGCCGACCGATGCCGTGCGCGACGGCGGTGGCGCGTGGCGCGAGCAGCCGAGGCGGTCGTAGGCGGCGCGCCGCTCAGCCCGTGTGATCCGGCAGCCCGCTTGCGCGGCGCAGCGCGGCGATGTCGACCAGTTCGATCTCGCCGACGTGCAGCCGTACGACGCCGTCCGTTTCGAGCGACTTCAGCAACTGGTTCGTGGTCTGCCGGGTCAGCGACAGCATCGCCGCGAGCTTCTCCTGCGACAGCCGGATGCGCGTGCGGCCGGCGCTGATCCCGCCGTAGCCTTCGGCGATCATCAGCAGGCGCGCGGCGAGCCGCTGCGCGCCCGGCATCACGCTCATCGCCTCGACGGTCAGGAAGCTGAGCCGCAGCTTCTGCGCCATCAGCAGCGCGAATTGCCGCCAGTACTGCGGCGTCGCGTCGAGGAGCGCCAGCAGCGCCGGCTGCGGCACGTGCAGCAGCAGCGCGTCGTCGAGCGCGATCGCGTCGTGCGTGCGCGGCAGGCCGTCGAACAGCGCGATCTCGCCGAACCAGGTGACCGGCTCGGCCACCGTCAGCAGCGCCTCCTTGCCCTGCGGATCGACCGCGCCTATCGTGAGGGAACCGTCCAGCACCGCGTACAGCCCGCATGGCGGGCCGCCGCGGCGGAACAGCGCGTGGCCGGCCGGCAGCCGGCGCAACGCGGCGCGCGCGAGGAGCTCCGCGCGCAGGGCCGCCGGCAGCACGCCGAACCACGGGTGCGCGTCGAGTTGCGGCAGGTATCGGTCGAAGGGCTCGGGCATGGGCGGCGCGATGTCGGGTAGCCGACAGAGGTTCTCGGGCGTGACGGGCATCATAGCGCGCAACCCCACGGCAAGGAGACGGCATGAAGACGCTCGAGGACCATCTGTCCCAGTACGCGGCCTATCACCGCGATGCGCGCAACATCGCGACCCATCTGGTCGGCATCCCGATGATCGTGTTCGCGGTCGAGGTGCTGCTGTCGCGGCCCGCGCTCGGCACGCTAGCGGGCGTCGCGCTGTCGCCGGCGCTGCTGCTCGCGCTCGCGTTCGCCGCGTTCTACCTGCGGCTCGACCTGCGCTTCGGCGTCGTGATGACGGCATTGTTCGCGCTCGGCCTGTGGGCCGCGCAGACGCTCGCCGCGCTGCCGACCGCGCAATGGCTCGGCATCGGCATCGGCGCATTCGTCGTCGGCTGGATCGTGCAATTCGTCGGGCATTACTTCGAGGGGCGCAAGCCGGCGTTCGTCGACGATCTCGTCGGGCTGATGGTCGGGCCGCTGTTCGTGGTCGCCGAGGTCGCATTTTTCGCGGGGCTGCGCGGCGACGTGCGGCGCGCGGTCGAGCAGCGGGCCGGGCCCGTGCACGGCGGCGCGCACGACGCGCACGTGTGAACGCCGCGACGCCGCGCATCTGCGTGGTCGGCGCGGGCGCCGTCGGCTGCTATCTCGGCGGGCGGCTCTCGGCGGCCGGGGCGCCCGTGCAGTTGATCGGCCGCGCGCGGATCGGCGCTGCGATCCGCGCGCACGGGCTGTCGCTGTCGGATCAGCGCGGCTATCGCGCGCGGCTGGCGCCGGCAGACGTCGCGTTCGACACCGAGGTGGCCGCCGCGGCCGGCGCGCCGCTCGTGCTCGTCACGGTGAAGTCGGCGGCGACGCCGGAGGTCGCCGCGCAGCTCGCCGGCGTGCTGCGGCCGGGCACCTGCGTGGTCAGTTTCCAGAACGGCGTGCGCAACGTCGACGCGCTGCGCGCGGCGCTGCCGCAGGCCACGGTGCTCGCGGGCATGGTGCCGTTCAACGTGATCGAACGCGGGCCGGGCGCGTTTCACCAGGGCTCGGCGGGCCGGCTCGCGGTGGACGCGGCGCCCGCGCTGCAGCCGTTCGCCGACGCGTTCGCGCGCGCCGGGCTGCCGCTCGACCGGCATCGCGACATGGGCGCCGTGCAATGGGCGAAGCTGCTGTTCAACCTGAACAATGCGGTCAACGCGCTTGCGAACCTGCCGCTGCGCGACGAGCTCGCGCAACGCGCATACCGGCGCTGCGTCGCGCTGGCGCAGCGCGAGGCGCTGCACTGGCTCGGCCGGGCCGGGATCCGGCCCGCGCGCCTCACGCCGCTGCCGGCCGCGTGGATTCCGGCCGTGCTCGACGCGCCCGACCCCGTCTTCCGCGTGCTCGGCGCGCGGATGCTCGCGATCGATCCGCTCGCGCGGTCGTCGATGTCCGACGATCTGGCCGCGCGCCGGCCGACCGAAATCGACTGGATCAACGGCGAGGTGGTGCGGCTCGCCGAGCGCTTCGGCGCGCGTGCGCCGGTCAATGCCCGGCTGTGCGCGCTCGTGCATGACGCCGAGGCGGCGGCGCAGCGGCCGTCGTGGCGCGCCGACGCGTTGCGCGCCGCGCTGGCCGGATGAACACTGCGGCGCGCACGCGGCGGCATCGCGCGGGGCCACAGCGCATGCAGCGCAAGGACTAAGATGTGGATGGCGTCATGTGACGCCTTTGCGGAGCGCACGCGCCATGGTGGATCGCCCGACCCTCGATGCCTATGATGCCCACGCGGCCGAATATGCACAGACCTGGCTCGACGAGGGCCCGCCCGACGACATGTACGCGCTGCTCGAGCAGCACTTCGCGCCGGGGCCGACGGCGGACATCGGCTGCGGCGCGGGGCGCGACGCCGCGTGGCTGGCGTCGTGCGGCCACGACGTGCACGGCTATGACGCGAGCGCCGCGCTGCTCGACGAGGCGCGGCGCCGCCACCCGGCGCTGCGGTTCGAACAGGCGGCGCTGCCGGCGCTGGCCGGCGTGCCGTCCGGTGCGTTCCGCAACGTGCTGTGCGAGACCGTCGTCATGCATCTGGATCATGTGGAGGCGGCGGCCGCCGCCGCGCGGCTCGTTGAGCTGCTCGCGCCCGGCGGCACGCTGTACCTGAGCTGGCGGGTCGCGGGCAATGGGTCGCAGCGCGACGAGCGCGGCCGGCTGTACACGGCGCTCGATAGTGCCCGGATGCGCGCCGCGCTCGGCGCCGGCGTGCAGGTGGTCGACGAGCATGAAGTCGTCAGCGCGTCGTCGGGCAAGCGCGTGCACCGGCTGATCGTCCGCAAGGTGGCCGAAGCGGCCGCGTGAAGCGGCGCCCGGTGCGTCAGTTGCGGTGCACGGCCGCTTCCCAGTTGATGTCGACGCACAGCACCTGCATGCCGGCCGCGCACGGCGCGGCGATCGACGCGGTCACGCACAGGTGCGCCTCGTTGATCGACAGGTAGGGCGGCGTCAGGTGCACGCGGCCCGGCGCGCGCGTCGCGTGGATGAAATACGGGCGGCGTTCCCAGCTCGCGCCTTCGGAATGCAGCAGCGGGCGGAAGCGCTTCGCGCGTTGCGACACGCTGCCGCGCGCGAGCACGTTGTCGCCGATCTGCCGCCCCGACGCATCGAGCAGGAAGCAGCGCGCGGTTTCGGGCAGGCCGAGCACCGTGGCGGCCGCGTCGAGCAGCGTGCCGCCCGCGGCGAGCTTCGTGCTGGCTTCCTCGAGCGCCGCGACGTACGGCGCGAGCCGCGTCGCCTGCAGGCGCTCGCGTTCCGCGACGCGCAGCCGCAGCGCGGCCGACAGCGTATCCATGCTGCCCGCCGCGGCCTGCGGCTGCACCGGGTCGACGCTCGGGCCGGCGAAATACTGCCCCTGCACGAAATCGACGTCGCATTCGAGCGCGATCAGCGCGTCGCGCTCGGTCGACAGCCCGCCCATCAGCACGAGCTGGCCGGATTCGTGCAGCAGCGACACGAGCCCCGGCAGCACCCGTTCGAGATGCGAGTGTTCGCTCGCCTGCGCGAGGATGCCGCGGTCGAGCGACACGATGTCCGGATGCAGGTGCCACACGCGGTCGATGTTCGAATGCTTCGCGCCGAAGCCGCCGAGCGCGATCAGGAAGCCGGCCTTGCGCAGGCCGTCGACGATCGCCGCGTAGCGCGGCGTCTCGCCGCCCGCCTGTTCGGGCACCTCGAGCACCACGCGGTGCGGCGGCAGGCCGAGTGCCTTCAGGTTCGCGAGCAGGGCGTCGCCGTAGACGGTATCCATCAGCGCCGCCGGGTGCAGGCTCAGGAATAGCCACTCGTCGTGACTGTCGAACGCATGGAAATTGCCGAGATGCAGCGATTCGGCGAGCCGGCCGAGCTCGAGCAGGTCGCCGCGCCGCGCGGCCTGCGTGAACACCTCGTGCGACGCGACCTGGCGGCTTTCCTCGTCGTGCGCGCGCAGCGACGCGTGATAGCCGATCGCGCGCCGGTGCGACACCGAGAACACCGGCTGGAACACGCTGAACACGGTGTAGCCGCCGTACAGCACGGTGCGCCGGTTGCCGTCGTCGCCGGCGACGGGGCGGGGCGGCTGAAAGCCGGGGGGATCGATGTCGATCATGCTCATGATGTCGGCCGAGGGAAGGCTGCCAGTTTACCTACAGAATAGGCGAGCAAGAAGCGTGCGCAACGCGACGCCGGCGCGGCGGGCCGTCGCGGCGCGCGGGGGCACGCGAGGCGGCCGTGGCTGCACCGTCGTGGTGCGTCGCGTGCGGGCGTGCGGTCCGAAGCGGGGCGCGCGTCACGCGCGCTCGGACGGATCGGTCTTGCGCGCGGCGCCGCGGATCTCCGGCGCAAGCTGCGCGAAGATCCACGCGGAGGCGGCGGTGATGAGGCCGACGCAGACGAAGGTCGCGTGGAACGCGGGCAGCGTGTTGCTCGGCGTCACGGTGCGCAGCATCCCGGTGAAGGTGGCGAGCAGCGCGCCGGCGACCGTCACGCCGAGGCTCATCGACAGCATCTGCACGAGCGAGAACAGGCTGTTGCCGCTGCTCGCGCCGCCGGTGCCGAGATCCTTCAGCGTTAGCGTGTTCATCGCGGTGAACTGCATCGAGTTGAAGCCGCCGAACAGCGCGAGCTGCGCGACCTTCAGCCACACGGGCATCGACTCGTGCATCAGCGCGAGGCTCGCCATCATCACGCCGACCATGATCGTGTTCGCGAGCAGCACGTTGCGATAGCCGTGCTTCATGATGAGCCGCGTGATGATGCGCTTCGAGAACATCCCGGCCGCCGCGACGGGCAGCATCATCAGCCCCGCCTCGAACGCGCTGTAGCCGAGGCTCACCTGCAGCAGCAGCGGGATCAGGTACGGCATCGCGCCGCTGCCGATGCGCGCGAACAGGTTGCCGAGCAGGCCGACGCTGAACGTGTGGATCCGGAACAGCTCGAGCGAGAAGATCGGCTGCGGCGCGCGCACCGCGTACAGCCCGTACGCGACGAAGCACGCGAGGCTCAGGATCAGCAGCACGAGCACGGCCGCGTGCTGCATGCCGAGATCGGCGAGCCCGTCGAGCGACAGCGAGATCGCGACCATGCCGATCGTCAGCAGCAGGTAGCCCTTCAGGTCGAAGCGGCCGACCGCCGGGTTGCGCGCGTCGGGCATCGAGTACCAGGTCGCGATGCAGCCCGCGACGCCCACCGGCACGTTGATCAGGAAGATCCAGTGCCACGACGCGATCTTCACGAGCCAGCCGCCGAGCGTCGGGCCGATCAGCGGGCCGATCAGGCCCGGAATCGCGACGAACGACAGCGCGGGCAGGTAGCGCTCGGCCGGGAACGTGCGCAGCACCGCGAGCCGGCCGACCGGCAGCAGCATCGCGCCACCGATCCCCTGCACGACGCGGAACGCGACGAGCTGCGGCAGCGTGTGCGCGTTCGCGCACAGCAGCGAGCCGAGCGAGAAGACCAGGATCGCGCTGAAGAACACCCGCCGCGTGCCGAACGTATCGGCGAGCCAGCCGGACACCGGGATCATCACCGCCATCGTCAGCGAATACGCGATCACGACGGACTGCATCCGCAGCGGCGATTCGCCGAGGCTCGCCGCCATCGACGGCAGCGCGGTGTTGACGATCGTCGCGTCGAGCGTCTGCATGAAGAAGCCCGTCGCGACGAGCCAGAGCATGACCGTGAGGTTTTTTTCGCCGGGGGCGGCAGCAGGCGGGCGTTGGAACATGAAGGCGTGGGCGGCTGGACGCGGGACAGCCGCCATTGTAGGGAATGCCGTCGCGCCGCGCAGTATCGGCCCGGTGCGCGACCGGATGCACATCGCCCGACAGGCCAGTACAGTTCAGCCAGAAGTGTCTGCGGGCGTACCTGTCGGCGTGCTGTCACTGTCCGGATACTGGACGGGTGTGGACAAGCGCGACCGGGAGGGCGTCATGCGTGAACTGCGACTCTATGAACTGGATGCCGACGAGCCCGCCGGGCAGTGGTGCCCGGTGCGCCGGACCCTGCTGCGCGTGACGGACGGCGAACTGTGGCTGACGGTCGAGGGCGAGCCGGCCGACCACTGGCTGCGGCCCGGCGACGGGCTGACGCTCGCACCCGGCGCGCGGGTCTGGCTCAGCGCCGGGCGGCCGGGCGCATGCTTCGCGTTGAGCCGTCCGGATGCGTACGCGGCGCCGCTTGCCGCCGCGCTGCGGCAGCGGCTGGCCGGGTGGCTCGGGCGCGGCCGTCAGGCCGGCGCGTCGCTGCCGACGTAGCGGGCGCGCGGCCGGATCAGCTTGCCGTCGGCGTACTGCTCGAGCGCATGCGCGATCCAGCCGGCCGTGCGGCCGGCCGCGAACAGCATGAACGCGGCGCCGTCCGGCAGCGCGAGCGTGCGTTCCAGCACCGCGAGCGCGTAGTCGATCGCCGGCCTCAGCCCGCTTTCGGCTTCGACGCGTGCGGCGAGCGCGCGCGCCGCGCGCAGCGCCGGGCTATCCGGTGCCGCGGCCTGCAGCGCGTCGAGCAGCGCCTGCGCGCGCGGGTCGCCGTCCGGGTACAGCGGATGGCCGAAGCCGGCGAGCGCCGTGCGGCCGCCGGCTTCGCGCTCGTCGTGCGCAAGGCGCGATGCCAGATAGCGGTCGGGGTCGGCGGCGCGGGCCGCCTCGTCGAGCAGCAGGCCGGCCCGGAACGTTTCGCCGCCGTGGCGCGGGCCCGCCAGCGCCGCGAGCCCGCCCGCGATCGCGCCGAACAGCGGGCTGCCGGTCGACGCGATGCAACGCACCGCGAACGTCGACGGATTCAGTTCGTGGTCCGCGCACAGCACGAGCGCCATGCGCAGCAGGTCGGCCCCGGCGCGCCCGCGCACCCGCCACGCGGCGGCGAGCTGGCAATGCAGCGGCGCATGGCCGGGCGTGATGCCCGCGAGCGCGGCGGCCGTGATGCGCAGCAGCCGGGTGGCGGTATCGAGCTGCGCGTCGCGATCGTGCGGCGCGATGGGCGGCAGCGTCGCGGCCGAGGCGGGCAGCAGCACGAGCGCGCGCTCGAGCGGCGCGACATGCGCCCAGCGTTGGGCCCAGTCCTGCCATTGCGCGATATCGAATTCGCTGGCCGCGAGCCGCGCGGGCGGGCAGCCCCAGAGCCGCGCGGCGACCGCTTCGAGCGTCGCGTCGCGGGCCAGCGCGAGCGCGTCGGCGCCCCGATAGAGGAGGCGCCCGCCGGCGATCTGCGTGATGCGCGATTCGAGCACCGGCACGCCCCAGTCGAGCGAGCGTTCGGCGACGCCGCCCGCGCGCTTCGCGTCGGCGCGGCGGCGTGCGAGGAGGCGCACTGCGTCGGCGTCGTAGCGGCGGCGCTTGCTCGCGCCGTCGGGCAGCGACTGCAGCAGGCCGCGGCTCACGTACGCATAGAGGGTGCTCACGCTGACGCCGAGCACGTCGGCGGCTTCGGGGGCGCTGAGAGACGTCATGCGGATCGCTCCTGTCGGGCCGCATGACGCGCAGCCCCGATTCAGCCGGCGGTCATGGCCGGAATCGCGCGATCGAGGTTGATCGCGCCTGCCGCGAATTCTAGACTCGATTCCATGTTCCCACCTCGTGGAGAGCGTCGATGACACCCCGACTTGCGCTGACCCATCTCTGGCAGCTCGCGCACGGCGAGCCCGGCGCACTCGTGCGCGTCGCGATCGACGGGCAGGATCCGGCGCTGCCGTCGGTGTTCCATGTCGGCACGCTGGCTGCGGCGTCGATCGCGGCGGCCGGGCTCGCCGCCGCCGAGTGCCACCGGTTGCGCACGGGCGTCGCGCAACGCGTCGACGTGTCGGTGCGCGATGCGCTCGTCGCGTTTCGCAGCGAGCGCTACCTGCGCGTCGATGGCGGGCCGCCGCCCGAGCTGCGCCACCCTGTGACGGGTTTCTACGAGACGCGCGATGCGCGCTGGATCCAGCTGCACGCGAATTTTCCGCATCATCTGCGCGGCGTGCTTCGGGTGCTCGACTGCGACGACCGGCGGGCGTCGGTCGCGGCGGCGATCCGCCTGCGCGACGGCGCGACGCTCGATGCCGAGCTCGGGGACGCGGGCCTGTGTGCGGCACTGATCAGAACACCTGACGAATGGGCGGCGCACGAACAGGCGCACGCGCTGGCGGCGCTGCCGCTGTTCGAGATCGAGCGCGTCGGCGACGCACCGGTGCAGGCGATCGGCGGCGACGACGCGCGCCGGCCGCTGGCAGGCGTGCGCGTGCTCGATCTCACGCGCATCATCGCCGGCCCGGTCGCCGGCCGCACGCTCGCGTCGCACGGCGCGCAAGTGCTGCTCGTCAACGGGCCGCACCTGCCGAACATCGCGCCGCTCGTGATCGACAACGGGCGCGGCAAGCGTTCCGCGTGGCTCGATCTGCGCACGGCCGCGGGCGTCGAGACGCTGCGGCAGCTCGCACGGCAAGCGGATGTCTTCGTGCAGGCCTACCGCCCCGGCGCGCTGGCGGCGCTGCGGCCGGGGATCGTGTGCGTGTCGATTTCCGCGTACGGGCATGCGGGGCCGTGGGCGCAGCGGCGCGGCTTCGACAGCCTCGTGCAGTCCGCGAGCGGAATCGCGTGGCGCGAGCGGCAGGCCTTGCTCGCGGACGCGCCGCGGCACCTGCCGTGCCAGGCGCTCGATCACGCGACCGGCTATCTCGCGGCGTTCGGCGCGATGATCGCGCTGATGCGCCGTGCGCGCGAAGGCGGCAGCTGGCACGTGCGGCTGTCGCTCGCGCAGACCGGCCGCTGGCTGCAATCGTTCGGCCTCGTGCCGGACGGCGCGCACGCGCCCGACATCGCGCCCGACGACATGCGCGACCGGCTCGACCGGATTGCGTCGCCGTTCGGCGTGATCGATGCGGTGCGTCCGGCGGAACGGCTGTCGGCGACCCCGCCGTTCCTTGCGCTGCCGCCGGTGCCGCTCGGCACGGATGCGCCGTGCTGGATCGATCCGGGCGGGCAGGGCTAGCGCGCGTTACTTGCGCAGCTCGACGACGAAGTCGTAGTAGTCGTTGCGGCAGTAGGTGTCGGTCAGCTCGATCGCGCGCTGGTCGGCGGTATAGCCGATCCGCGTGATCAGCAGCAGCGCGTCGTGCGGCGCGATGCCCATCTGCCGCGCGATCTCGTCGGTTGCATTGACCGCGCGGAAATGCTGCAGCGCGCGCACGATCGGCGTGCCGCGCGCTTCGAGGTAGCTGTACAGCGAATCGCCGATCGCCTGCGGATCGGGGATCAGCGTCGCGGGCAGCGTGGAGTTCTCGACGGCCATCACGATGCCGTCGGCGAGGCGCAGACGTTTCAACCGCGTAACCGACGCAGCCGGCGACAGGCCGAGCTGGATCACTTCATCGCGGCTCGCGGGCTGGATCTCGCGCGCGAGCCACTGCGAACTCGGCTTGAAACCGCGGCGTTCGAGCATTTCGCTGAAGCTAGACAGGCGCGACAGCGGATCCTCGTAGCGTGGCTGGATGAAGTTGCCCGCGCCTTGCGTGCGCCGGATCAGCCCTTGTTCGACGAGGAGCGCGATCGCCTTGCGCGCGGTGATGCGCGACACGCCGAGCGCTTCCGACAGCACGCGCTCGGACGGCAGCGCCTCGCCGGCCGTCCAGCGGTTGTCGTGAATCGCGTCGCCGAGCTTGCGGGCGAGCTGCAGATAGAGCGGGGTATCGTTGTCCGGGTCGGGGCGCAGGTCCTGCCAGCGGTCGTCCGTCGTTGCCTTCATGGAATGGGTATCGATCAGGGTGCGGCCATTCTAAGTCATCATGCGGCGCCGTTATAGCCGGTTTTTGCCGTATGACAGTCGCGCGCCGCACCGAATCGCTACACTGATGCGTCGCATTCCGTACCACTGCCGCCGCGCGCGGTCACGCATTCGCAGCGAGGAACACATGACAGATACGATCGCGACGGTCGTCCTGCCCGACGGCGAGACGATCCCGAAGCTCGGGCAGGGGACCTGGGAGATGGGCGAGCGTCCGGCGCGGCGCGCGGACGAGATCGCCGCGCTGCGCGAGGGCGTCGCGCTCGGCATGACGCTGATCGATACCGCGGAGATGTATGGCGAGGGTGCGACCGAGACGCTCGTCGGCGAAGCGCTCGACGGCCTGCGCGACGACGTGTTTCTCGTCAGCAAGGTATATCCGCATCATGGGAGCCGGCGCGGCGTCGTCGCGGCATGCGAGGCGAGCCTCAGGCGCCTGCGAACCGACCGTCTCGATCTCTACCTGCTGCATTGGCGCGGCTCGGTGCCGCTCGCGGAGACGGTCGAGGGCTTCGAGGCGCTGCGCCGGGCCGGCAAGATCCGCCACTGGGGCGTGAGCAATTTCGATACGGCCGACATGGCGGAGCTCGTCGACGAAGCGGACGGCGCCGCATGTGCGACCAACCAGATCCTCTACAACATCGCGCGGCGCGGGCCGGAATTCGACCTGCTGCCGTGGCTCGCGGCGCGCCGGATGCCGACGATGGCGTACAGCCCGGTCGACCATGCGCGGCTGCCGAAGCGCTCGCCGCTCGACGAGATCGCGCGGGTGCGCGGCGTGTCGGTGATGCGCGTCGCGCTCGCGTGGGTGCTGGCGCAGCCTGGCGTGTTCGCGATCCCGAAGGCGGCGCGGATCGAGCACGTGCGCGACAACCGCGCCGCGCTCGATTTCGTGTTGAGCGATGACGAGCGCGCGCAGCTTGACGCGTACTTCCGTCCGCCGCGCAGCAAACGCGCGCTCGAAATGCTCTGACCGCGCCAGGCCGGGCAGCGCTTCGGGTCAGTGGCGGTTGCCGCCGCCCGATCCGCCGTTGCCATGGCCCCCGCCGTTGCCATTGCCATTACCACCGCCGTTACCGACACCATTGGCGCCGCCATTGCCGGCGCCGCCACTGCCGTTGCCATTGCCGTTGCCGCCACCATTGCCGTGGCCACCGTTGCCGCCCGCGCCGTGACCGCCGTTGCCATGGCCGCCGTTACCGCCGTTACCGCCGTTACCGCCGTTACCGCCAGCACCGCCAGCACCGCCAGCACCGCCGCCGGCACCACCACCGGCACCACCACCGGCACCACCACCGGCACCACCACCACCACCACCGCCGTTACCGTGACCGCCGCCATTGCCACCACCGGCACCACCACCGTTGCCGCCACCACCGCCGTTACCGTGACCGCCGCCATTGCCGCCGCCGGCACCACCGCCAGTACCACCGCCAGTACCACCGCCGTTGCCGCCACCACCGCCGTTACCGTGACCGCCGCCATTGCCGCCGCCGGCACCACCGCCAGCACCACCGCCGTTGCCGCCGCCACCACCACCATTACCGTGACCACCGCCATCGCCACCGCTGCCGCCACCACCATTACCACCGCCGTTGCCGCCACCACCGTGTCCGCCATGGCCTCCGCAACCACAACTGCCGCCACCCGAAGTACCGCCACCCGAAGTACCGCCACCCGAAGTACCGCCGCCTGAAGTGCCGCCACCCGAAGTACCACCGCCCGAGGTGCCGCCACCCGAAGTACCGCCACCCGAAGTACCGCCACCCGAAGTGCCGCCACCCGAAGTGCCGCCGCCCGAGGTACCGCCACCCGAAGTGCCGCCACCCGAAGTCCCACCACCGGCCCCCCCGTTGCCGGCAGCACTGCCTGAGGCGTTGCCGCCCCCGCGGCCCGTGCCACCCGTTCCGCCGGACGTCGCGCCCGAGGTTCCGCCGACACCCGCGGGTCCGACGGCCCCGTTTCCGTTATTCCCGTTGGTACCGCTTCCGCTGCCCGTGCTGCCGCCACCGGTGCTACTGCCGCCGACGCCACCGCCGGCATACACGCGCGCGCTGCACGCAGCCGGATCGGCGGCGCACGACGATGCGGCGTCGGCCAGCATCATCATGGCGTCCGCGCTGGCGGCCGTCTCGGGCGCCGCGTTCTGATCCATCGTCAGCGGCGCGCTGAAGGAAGTGTCGTCGCTCGCCTGCGCGGCAACCGGCCCGACGGCCGTCGCGTCCTGCGCGACGGCATACGAGCAGCAGCACGCAAACGCGGCTGCGGCCAGCAAGGTTGCGCGATAGCACCGTCCCGCCGCGCGGGACGTCTTTTTCGTCTTATGCATCATTGGCCTCCCTATGCGCGCGATGCCTCGTCGCCGCGCGGCTATATGCGTGTGGTGCAGGGGGCCAGCAAAGATGCGTTGTCGTTTCGGCGGCCGATTACTTCCGGGCTGGCGCTGGACGCCAGCCGCGAACGTGGATCGGCACGCGGGCCCGCCGTGCGAGGCCCTATCTGCGAGATCCGTGCCATCGGCCGCTTACGCCCGTGGCGCAAGGGGCGCGCAGGCCGCGCGACGGCGCATGAAACGCCGTGGTGGGGGTTTTGTTTCCGAAATGAAACGTCTGAACGATGCTCAGCGCGCCGTCGCGTCGGCCGCGCGCTGCCAGCGATGGAACAGGATCGACGCGATCCAGCAGATCAGGAACAGCGCGACGATGCCGTATCCGAGCGTGCCGAACCGTTCGCCGAGCGCATCGAGCGTGTCGCGCACCGGGCCCGTCAGCGCGAGCTTGTCGGCGAGCAGGCCGGCCGCCTCGATGCCGCCGATCGCCAGCGCGACGGCCGCCGACACGAACGTGATGCTCGCGTTGTAGAGCAGCTTGCGCTGCGGATCGTCCATCGCCCAGCCGTACGCATGGATCATCAGCACGTTGTCGGTCGAGTCGATCAGCGTCATGCCGGCCATGAACAGCGCGGGGAACAGCAGGATCGCGTAGAGCGGCAGGCCCTGGCTCGCCTGCGCGGCGGCGATCGCGAGCAGGCCGATTTCGGTTGCAGTATCGAAACCGAGGCCGAACAGCACGCCCACCGGATACATGTGCCAGCTCTTCGTGACGAACCGGAACAGCGGCCGCAGCAGGCGCGCGACGACGCCGGCCCGGCGATGCATGTGCGCATGGGCGGCGTCGCCCGGCTGGCCGCCGCGGTAGCGCCGCCATACGTCGCGCAGGATCGCCAGGTTCACGCAGGCAAGCACCAGCAGGAAGGTTGCCGAGACCGCCGTGCCGATCGTGGCGCCGACGTCGCGGAACGCGTCGAAGCGCTCGCGCAGCGCGAACGCGGTCAGCGCGACGCCGAGCGTCGCGGCGACCACGATCGTCGAATGGCCGAGCGAGAAGAACAGGCCGACCGTCAGCGGTCGCTGGCCGTCCTGCATCAGCTTGCGCGTTGCGACGTCGATGGCGGCGATGTGATCCGCGTCGACCGCATGACGCAGCCCGAGCCCGTACGCAATCGCGGCCGTGCCGAGCAGCAGCGGCCGGTCGCGCAACACCGCGAACGCCCACAGCCAGACGGCCGCGTTGGCGGCGAGCAGCCCCGCGTAGAGCATCAGCAGGCGGCGCAGGGGAGGGGCAGGCGGCATCGGCGTGAATTCGTATGACGGATTGCCGCGGATTGTGGCACGGGCAAAAACATCGCGGCATCCGGTCAAAAATGCGGCGCACCAATGAAAAAGCCCGTCCGCGAACGGACGGGCCTGGCATGCCGCTGGCGCGGCGGGCGCTTACTTCGAATCGACGCGCTTCGCGTTGATCACCGCTTCCGACACGTTCGCCGGCGTTTCCGCGTAGTGCTTGAACTCCATCGTGTAGGTCGCGCGGCCCTGCGTCGCCGAACGCAGCGACGTCGAATAGCCGAACATCTCGGCGAGCGGCACTTCCGCGCGCACGAGCTTGCCGCCGCCGCCCGCGATGTCCTCCATCCCCTGCACGATGCCGCGCCGGCTCGACAGGTCGCCCATCACGTTGCCCATGAAGTCCTCGGGCGTCTCGACCTCGACCGCCATCATCGGCTCGAGCAGCACCGGCTTCGCGCGGCGCATCGCTTCCTTGAACGCCATCGAGCCGGCCATGCGGAACGCGTTTTCGTTCGAGTCGACGTCGTGGTACGAGCCGAACGTCAGGTGCACCTTCACGTCCACCACCGGGTAGCCGGCGAGCACGCCGCTCTTCAGCGTTTCGGTGATGCCCTTGTCGACGGCCGGGATGAATTCGCGCGGAATCACGCCGCCCTTGATCTCGTCGAGGAACTCGTAGCCCTTGCCGGGGTTCGGCTCGAGCGTGACCACCGCGTGGCCGTACTGGCCGCGGCCGCCCGACTGCTTGACGAACTTGCCCTCGACGTCCTCCGCCTTCGTGCGCACCGTTTCGCGATACGCGACCTGCGGCTTGCCGACCGTCGCCTCGACGCCGAACTCGCGCTTCATCCGGTCGACCAGGATTTCGAGGTGGAGCTCGCCCATCCCCGAAATGATGGTCTGGCCGGACTCTTCGTCGGTCTGCACGCGGAACGACGGATCTTCCTGCGCGAGGCGGTTCAGCGCGAGGCCCATCTTCTCCTGGTCGGCCTTGGTCTTCGGTTCGACCGCCTGCGAGATCACGGGCTCAGGGAATTCCATCCTCTCGAGGATGATCGGCTTGCCCGGATCGCACAGCGTGTCGCCCGTGGTCGCTTCCTTCAGGCCGACCGCGGCCGCGATGTCGCCCGCGCGCACTTCCTTGATTTCCTTGCGCTCGTTCGCGTGCATCTGCAGGATCCGGCCGAGCCGTTCCTTCTTGTCCTTCGTCGCGTTGAGCACCGTGTCGCCGGATTCGACGACACCCGAATACACGCGGAAGAAGATCAGCTGGCCGACGAACGGGTCGGTCATGATCTTGAACGCGAGCGCCGAGAACGGCTCGTCGTCGCTCGGATGACGTTCCGCCGGCTTTTCCGGATCGGCGAAGTCGTGGCCGAGGATCGCCGGCACGTCGACCGGCGACGGCAGATAGTCGATCACCGCGTCGAGCATCGCCTGCACGCCCTTGTTCTTGAACGCGCTGCCGCACAGCATCGGCACGATCTCGTTGGCGATCGTGCGCTTGCGCAGCGCGGCCTTGATCTCGTCCTCGGTCAGCGATTCATGGTCGTGCAGATACTTCTCGAGCAGCTCCTCGCTGGCTTCCGCCGCGGCCTCGACCATCTTCTCGCGCCATTCGTGCGCGAGCTCGACCAGGTTCGCGGGGATCTCCTCGTACGAGAACTTCACGCCCTGGCTTTCGTCGTCCCAGACGATCGCCTTCATCTTGACGAGATCGACGACGCCCTGGAAATGATCTTCCGCGCCGACCGGAATCTGGATCGGCACGGCGACGCCCTTCAGGCGCTCGCTGATCTGCCGCTGCACGCGGAAGAAGTCGGCGCCGACGCGGTCCATCTTGTTGACGAACGCGATGCGCGGCACCTTGTACTTGTTCGCCTGGCGCCACACGGTTTCGGACTGCGGCTGCACGCCGCCGACCGAGTCGTAGACCATGCACGCGCCGTCGAGCACGCGCATCGAGCGTTCGACCTCGATCGTGAAGTCGACGTGCCCGGGGGTGTCGATGATGTTGATCCGGTGTTCCGGATAATTGCCGGCCATGCCCTTCCAGAAAGCAGTCGTCGCGGCCGACGTGATCGTGATGCCGCGTTCCTGCTCCTGCTCCATCCAGTCCATCGTGGCCGCGCCGTCGTGCACTTCGCCGATCTTGTGGCTCACGCCGGTATAGAACAGGATGCGTTCGGTAGTCGTGGTTTTGCCGGCATCGATGTGAGCGCTGATCCCGATATTGCGATAGCGCTCGATGGGGGTTTTGCGGGGCACGTGAACCTCCAGTGGTTCGGGTCAAAAACCGGCCGACTGCGCCGGTCGGGGGATGGATCAAGCGAGATTTAAAGCATAGCGCTTGTATGTGGCTTTTGCAGATGCGGACCACTGGCGCGCATTCAAGGTCCGCGCGCGGCCGGCGGACGAAAAAAAAGCCGGCGCGCGAGGCGGCCGGCCGGTGGACACGCGCGGCATCGCGCCGCGGCGGGTGCCGTCACTGCGGCTTCGGCAGCCCTTCGATCTTCATGCCGGGCTTGATGCCCTTCGCCGCGAACCAGCCCTTGGGCATCTCGAGCGCATAGACGCCGTTGTTGCGCGGGCAGTGGTTGTTGGTCGTCTCGGCCTGCATCTCGTCGATGTCGGTGACCGTGCCGTCCGCGCGGATGAACGCGATCGACAGCGGGATCAGCGTGTTCTTCATCCAGAAGCAGTGCACGGCGTTCTCGTTGAACACGAACAGCATCCCTTCGTTGGGCGCGAGCTGCGAGCGGTACATCAGCCCCTGTTCGCGATCGGCGTCGTTGGCGGCGACGGCCGCGTCGATCACGTACATGCCCGCGCGCAGCTTGACGTGCGGGAACTCGCTCGGCTGCTTGGCGCCGGGCGGCATCTGCGCGAGCGCGGCTTGCATGCCGAGCGCGGCGACGGCGAACGCGACGGGAAACATGGCGGCGCGCGCAAGGCGGCCGAACGACGAGCGCAGGGAGAATCGCACAGCAGGGCTCCTTTCGGAAAAGCGAGACCCGCATGGTACGCGAAGCGCACCGGCGGGCACAAAAAAGAAAAAGGCAGATCGCCTTGCGGTGACCTGCCTTTCAACGCCGTAAGAACGGCAACTACGTGTTCTTGACTGCGTTATTTTTACAGCTTGCCTGCTTAGTTCGAAGCAGCAGCCGGGGCTTCAGCGGCGCTAGCAGCAGCCTTCTTCGAAGCGTGGTGCTTCTTTGCGTGGTGCTTCTTAGCAGCCTTCTTCGCCGGTGCCGAAGCAGCTTCTGCCTTTTCTGCTGCCGGAGCTGCCGGAGCAGCTGCCGGTGCCGAAGCTTGTGCGAAAGCTGCCGTTGCGAAGAGGCCAGCGACCAGAGCGGCGATCAGTTTGTTCATGTTGTGTTCCTCAGCTTTTAGTTAATTAACCAAATGACCCGGCATAGGAGTCATGACGTCTAACGGTGCCATCCACCTTTCGGTTGACAGACGCTTCGAGAAATTTCTCATTGCGCTGCGGGCGCCGAATCGTATTCGAGAAAAACGTCGCTTTCGTGACGCAAACGCGGTTCGGTCGCCCATGCCGGATAGCTCAGGGTGGCATCTGCGTGGTTTAACGCACGATCTTCGCAGGTGGTTGACGAAAAAATTCACGCATCGCGCAAATGTCATTCGATGCGCGCGAAACCGTCCCACGGCGCACGCGGTGGCAATTCGATTGTTTCGCCGGGCGCAATGCCGAGTGCAAATATGTCCAGCGCGCCGATGCCGACGCGGACGAGCCGCAAGGTCGGGAAGCCGACCGCTGCGGTCATCCGGCGCACCTGGCGGTTCTTGCCTTCGGTGATGGCGAGTTCGATCCAGGTGGTCGGGATCGCGGCGCGGTAGCGGATCGGCGGGTTGCGCGTCCACAGCGCGTCCGGCGGCTCGATGAATTCGGCGCGGCACGGGCGCGTCACGTAGTCGCCGAGATCGACGCCGCGCGCGAGCGCCTTCAGGTCGGCCAGGCCCGGCGCGCCGTCGACCTGCGCCCAGTAGCGCTTCACGAGCTTGTGGCGCGGCTCGGCGATGCGCGCCTGCAACGCGCCGTCGTCGGTGAGCAGCAGCAGCCCCTCGCTGTCCGCGTCGAGCCGGCCGGCCGCATAGACGCCGGGCGTTTTTACCCAGTCGCCGAGCGACGGCCGCGACTCGTGCGCGGAAAACTGGCAAATCGTACCGAACGGCTTGTTGAGGGCGATCAGGGTCATGGCGGCTGGGGCGTGCCCGTCGGGCCGGATTCGCGCCGGACGGTCTATGGCAAATGGCGGAATCTTAATGCATAATACGGAACGGCAAGTCATCTGTCTTATATAAGACATAAGGGAAGACTTGATACGCAGCGCCGCGGTTCGCGCCGCCGCCCCCGATTGGGGCGCTAGAATAGCGGCTCGCTGTAGCCCTCACGGGAGTGGCGTCACCGCGTTCCCGTGCGCGCGCAGCTTCGACCAGAATTACCTGCTCAGCCACGTCACTGGAGTCGATCATGCCGTATCAGCACATCAAGGTTCCGGAGGGCGGTGACAAGATCACCGTCAACAAGGATTACTCGCTCAACGTATCCGAGCAGCCGATCATTCCCTATATCGAAGGCGACGGTACGGGCTTCGATATCACCCCGGTCATGATCAAGGTCGTCGATGCGGCGGTCGAGCGGGCGTACAAGGGCAAGCGCAAGATCCACTGGATGGAGATCTACGCGGGCGAGAAGGCGACCAAGGTCTACGGCCCCGACGTGTGGCTGCCGGACGAGACGCTGCAGGTGCTGAAGGAATACGTCGTGTCGATCAAGGGGCCGCTGACGACCCCGGTCGGCGGCGGGATCCGCTCGCTGAACGTCGCGCTGCGCCAGGAGCTCGACCTGTACGTGTGCCTGCGCCCGGTGCAGTACTTCAAGGGCGTGCCGTCGCCGGTGCGCGAGCCGCAAAAGATCGACATGGTGATCTTCCGCGAGAACTCGGAAGACATCTACGCGGGCATCGAATGGGCGGTCGGCTCGGAGCAGGCGAAGAAGGTCATCAAGTTCCTGCAGGACGAGATGGGCGTGAAGAAGATCCGCTTCCCGGAAACCTCGGGGATCGGCGTGAAGCCCGTGTCGACCGAAGGCACCGAGCGTCTCGTGCGCAAGGCGATCCAGTATGCGATCGACAACGACCGCAAGTCGGTCACGCTGGTGCACAAGGGCAACATCATGAAGTTCACGGAAGGCCTGTTCCGTGACGCCGGCTACGCGCTCGCGCAGAAGGAATTCGGCGGCGAGCTGATCGACGGCGGCCCGTGGATGCGCGTGAAGAACCCGAAGACGGGCAACGAGATCGTCATCAAGGATTCGATCGCCGATGCGTTCCTGCAGCAGATCCTGCTGCGCCCGGCCGAATACGACGTGATCGCGACGCTGAACCTGAACGGCGACTACATCTCCGACGCGCTGGCCGCGCAGGTCGGCGGCATCGGCATCGCGCCGGGCGCGAACCTGTCGGATTCGGTCGCGATGTTCGAGGCGACCCACGGCACCGCGCCGAAGTACGCCGGCAAGGATTACGTGAACCCGGGTTCCGAGATCCTGTCGGCGGAAATGATGCTGCGCCATCTCGGCTGGACCGAGGCGGCGGACACGATCATCGCCGCGATGGAGAAGTCGATCCTGCAGAAGCGCGTCACGTACGACTTCGCGCGCCTGATGGAAGGCGCGACGCAGGTGTCGTGCTCGGGCTTCGGTGAAGTGCTGATCGAGAACATGTAAGCCCCTTGCGGGGTGGGCCGGCGCAGGTCCGGCCGCCCCGGCGCCCCCTGCCGGGCGCCGGGGCGTTGTGTGAATGGCAGGTTTGGCAGGGCGGTCCGGCATGCGGGCCGCGGCGCCGCGATGCGGCCCGGATGCCCTTCAAGGTAGAACATGACGGCCCTCGCAACACCGCCGCCCGGCTGAGCCGCCGCGGCCCCCATTCGCGACCGATCCGGTCGCCCCTCCGCCGGTTACCGCCGGCGATCTTCAGTTCCAATATTCACGTAGCAACGCATCGACCATGTCCACTTCGCCCAAGATCATCTACACCCTCACCGACGAAGCGCCCGCGCTCGCGACCTATTCGCTGCTGCCGATCGTCAAGGCCTTCACGCGCTCGTCCGGCGTCGCCGTCGAGACGCGCGACATCTCGCTCGCCGGCCGCATCATCGCCGCGTTCGCGGACGTCCTGCCGCCCGCGCAGAAGGGTTCGGACGATCTGGCCGAACTGGGCCAGCTCACGCTGAAGCCGGAAGCGAACATCATCAAGCTGCCGAACATCAGCGCATCGGTGCCGCAGCTGAAGGCCGCGATCGCCGAACTGCAGGCGCAGGGCTACGCGCTGCCGGCCTACCCGGAAGAGCCGTCGAGCGACGAAGAGAAGGCCGTCAAGGCCCGCTACGACAAGATCAAGGGCAGCGCGGTGAACCCGGTGCTGCGCGAAGGCAACTCCGACCGCCGCGCGCCGCTGTCGGTCAAGAACTACGCACGCAAGCACCCGCACAAGATGGGCGCATGGCAGGCCACGTCGAAGGCGCACGTCGCGCACATGAGCGAAGGCGACTTCTACGGCAGCGAGAAGTCGGCGCTGATCGCCGGCGCCGGCAGCGTGAAGATCGAGCTGACGACGGCCGACGGCGCGAAGAAGGTCCTGAAGGAAAAGACGGCCGTCAAGGCGGGCGAGATCATCGACGCGTCGGTGATGAGCAAGAACGCGCTGCGCAGCTTCATCGAAGTGCAGATCGCCGATGCGAAGGCGCAGGGCGTGCTGTTCTCGGTGCACCTGAAGGCGACCATGATGAAGGTCTCCGATCCGATCCTGTTCGGCCATTTCGTGTCGGTGTTCTACCGCGACGCGCTCGCGAAGCACGCGGACGTGCTCGCGCAGGCCGGCTTCAACCCGAACAACGGCATCGGCGACCTGTACGCGCGCCTGAAGGAGCTGCCGGCCGACACGCGCGAAGCGATCGAAGCCGACATCAAGGCCGAATACGCAGTGCGCCCGCGCCTCGCGATGGTCAACTCGGACAAGGGCATCACGAACCTGCACGTGCCGAGCGACGTGATCGTCGACGCGTCGATGCCGGCGATGATCCGCGAGTCGGGCTGCATGTGGGGCCCGGACGGCGAACTGTACGACGCGAAGGCCGTGATTCCGGACCGCTGCTACGCGGGCGTCTACCAGGCCGTGATCGAGGACTGCAAGCAGCACGGCGCGTTCGACCCGGTCACGATGGGCAGCGTGCCGAACGTCGGCCTGATGGCGCAGGCGGCCGAAGAATACGGTTCGCACGACAAGACGTTCCAGATTCCGGCGGACGGCGTCGTGCGCGTCACCGATGAAGCAGGCAACGTGCTGCTCGAGCATACGGTCGAGGCGGGCGACATCTGGCGCATGTGCCAGACCAAGGACGCGCCGGTGCAGGACTGGGTCAAGCTCGCGGTGAACCGCGCGCGCGCGACCGGCGCACCGGCCGTGTTCTGGCTCGATCCGGCCCGTGCGCACGACGCGCAGGTGATCGCGAAGGTCGAGCGCTACCTGAAGGATCACGACACGAACGGTCTCGACATCCGCATCATGACGCCGGTCGACGCGACCCGCTTCTCGCTCGAGCGCATCCGCGCGGGCAAGGACACGATCTCGGTGACGGGCAACGTGCTGCGCGACTACCTGACCGACCTGTTCCCGATCATGGAACTCGGCACCAGCGCGAAGATGCTGTCGATCGTCCCGCTGATGGCGGGTGGCGGCATGTTCGAAACGGGCGCAGGCGGCTCCGCGCCGAAGCACGTGCAGCAGTTCGTCGAAGAGGGCTTCCTGCGCTGGGATTCGCTCGGCGAATTCCTCGCGCTCGCGGCGTCGCTCGAGCACCTCGGCCACGCATACCAGAACCCGAAGGCGGTCGTGCTCGCCAAGACGCTCGACCAGGCGACCGGCAAGTTCCTCGACGAGAACAAGTCGCCGGCGCGCAAGGTCGGCGGCCTCGACAACCGCGGCAGCCACTTCTACCTGTGCCTGTACTGGGCGCAGGCGCTCGCCGCCCAGACCGACGACGCGGCGCTGCAGGCGCAGTTCGCCGGCGTCGCGAAGGCGCTGGGCGACAGCGAGGCGCGCATCCTCGAGGAACTGGGTGCGGCGCAGGGCAAGCCGGTGGCCATCGGCGGCTACTATCGCCCGAACGTCGAGCTGACGAGCCAGGCAATGCGCCCGAGCGCGACGCTGAACGGCATCGTCGACGCCGTCGCCTGACGACGCGCGCGGCGCGGCGTCACTGCCGCCCGAAAAGAGAAACGCCCCGCATGCGCGGGGCGTTTTTCGTTGCAGGGCCGTCATTCACACGTGGACGATTTCCCATTCCGCGATTTCGTGCGGCACCTCGAGGGTCGCCGTGTCCAGTTCGGACAGTTGCGGGCAGTCGCCGCGAGAGATGTGGTCCGCGGCATGCTCGGGGCTCGTGAACGCGCCGAGCAGTGCGTTGCCGAACGTCGCTTCCCAGCCGCCGTTACCTGGCAGGATGTAGAACGACCCGAGCGCTGAGCCAAAGCGAAATCCTTTCATTTCCGTTCTCCCTTTCCGATTACACGCGATTCGATTTCCTGGCGCCGCCCGCCGGTCCGGCAGGCGCTGGTCTGGCGGGGCTGCTGCGTCGGGTTCGTCGCCGGTGCGTGTCGAACGTCGCTGCTTGTCGCCAGTGCATGGAACAAAGTCTACGTCCGCGACCCCGTCGGATGGTGCACCTAGATGTGCCGCTCGAAACAAAAATTATGTTTTAAAAACAATCGCTTATTTTCATCGTTTTGTATTGCGGAACGATTTTCGGCATCGCGAAACAGAAAATTTGTGCCCTGCACCACGAATTTTCAGAAGGCAAGGATTCCTTCCACATCGTGAAATATTGGCGAATTTGACAAGGCGCGCATGCGACAGCGCGATGGGTTCGGTGCGCAGCCGCGGAGTGACCGTCGTGCACGCGATCGCGACGAGGTGAAGCGTTGGGAGCGGGGCGCGTGCGCGCCCGGACGTGCGGCGTTTCGCCGCCTGGATGTAGCGGTCACTTAATAGCGCAGGTGCCCGGTTATGATGACGCGGGCAGCCCCGCGGACAGCCGCCGCTTGCCGAACCCTATCGCCGAGAACGAGGAACGATTGATGATACGCAGAACCTTCCTGTCGCGCGCCGTCGGCGTCGCCGTCGCGTCGCTGGTCGCGCGCAGCGCGTGGGCGCAGCACGCGGGCCACGCGGGCATGGCCGGCATGGAGCAGATGGACGACATGCCCGGAATGGCCGGCATGTCCCATGGGCAGCACGGGAAGCATGCATCGGCCGCGCGTCCGGCGCCGCTCGCGGCTGCCGACGCATTGCCGGCCGGCGCGCCGCTGGCGCCGCTGCGCACGCTTGCGAACGAAAGTCGCGAGCCCGGAACGTTCCGCGCGACGCTGGTCGCGCAGCCGGTCGCGCGCCCGCTGCTGCGCGGCGCGCGCCCGACGACGTTCTGGCAATTCGGCGACGGCGCCCAGGGGCCGGTCGTCGGGCCGCTGATCGACGTCCGCGAGGGCGACACGGTCGAGATCCGGTTCGTGAACCGGCTGCCGCAACCGTCGACGATTCACTGGCACGGCCTGCCGGTGCCGCCCGACCAGGACGGCAATCCGTCCGAGCCGGTCGCGCCGGGCGCGTCGCACGTCTATCGGTTTACGCTGCCGAAGGGGAGCGCGGGCACGTACTGGTATCACCCGCATCCGCACATGATGACGGCCGAGCAGGTGTTTCGCGGGCTGGCAGGGCCGTTCGTCGTGCGCGCGGCGGACGATCCGCTCGCCGGCTGGCCGGAGCGCAACCTGTTCGTGTCCGACCTGAAGCTGGCGCGCGACGGCACGATTCCGCCGAACGACATGATGGACTGGATGAACGGCCGCGAAGGCCAGTTCGTGCTGGTCAACGGTGCGCGCCGGCCGCGCATCGAGGTGGCCGGCGACGAGCGCTGGCGCGTGTGGAACGCGTGCAGCGCGCGCTATCTGCGGCTCGCGTTCGACGACGGCCGCGCGTTCGAGCACGCGGGCACCGACGGCGGGCTGCTCGAGGCGCCGCGTCGCGTCACGTCGCTGCTGCTCGCGCCGGGCGAGCGCGCGGAGCTGCTGGTGCGCGCGGGCGACCGGGCATCGCGCGCGGTGCTGGTCGCGGCCGAGTATGACCGGCGCAAGATGGCGATGTCGGACGACGGGCACGGCAGCCTGCCGCCGGACCCTGCGCTGCCGCTCGCCGATGTCGCCTTTGCGCCGGCGGCCGCGCGCCCGGTGCCCGCGACGCTGCGCGAGGTGCCGGCGCTCGGCAAGCCGGTCGCGGACAAGACGGTCGCGTTCGGCGAGGAAATGGACATGGATGCGATGATGGCGGCGCCCGCGCACGGCCGGCCCGCGGGCATGCGCTTCACGATCAACGGCGACACCTACGCGCCGCACCGCGCGACGCTGACGAGCCGCGTGGGCGACGTCGAACGCTGGACGATCCGCAACGAAACCGACATGGATCACCCGTTCCACCTGCACGGCACGCAGTTCCAGGTGATCGAGCGCGCGTCGGGCGGCGCCGTCACGCCGGAGCCGTTCCGCGCGTGGCGCGATACGGTGAACGTACGCAGCGGCGAAACCGTGACGTTGCTCACGACGCAGGACTTGCGTGGCGAGCGCATGTTCCACTGCCACATCCTCGAGCACGAGGATCTCGGGATGATGGGGACGCTGAAAGTCGTCTGACACGACGCATGTGTTGCCGTGCGCCGGCCTGGCTGGCGCCGCGGCAAACTGCCTGCCGGTGCTCGCAATACTGGCTCGACCGCGTTTCGTCCGTGGCCGACGGCGGACGCGTTTGAACATCCCTCATCCGTCGCTCCGAGCAAAGGCTCCGGGAAGGGCGACGCCGACGCGTGCTATCGGCGCCGGCCGGTGTGCTCGCGCGGCTTCGATGCGGCGCGAATTTAGGACGCGGCTCATTATTTGCCTGAGTAGATTCGGACTCGACCCATATTCGATTAAATCGACGATTCCTATAATCGGCCGTTCGTACTGACTTAACTCACTTGAGTGTTTTAAATCGTGCGTCCCGGCGGGCGGACTCCGGTCGCCATCACTCGCTCCGATGCCGCCATGTGCGGTGATCGGTGCATGCGGACGTCACTTCCGTTCTTTGCTGATCGAAGTGCCTTCACATCGAGAGAAGCGCGATTATTTAATTAGGAATCTTTATGAATAAGGTGAAAGGCTGGGGCAATGGCATGCCGAACGAGAGGCGAGTCTGGCGCGCGTTGACGCTGCGTACCATCGCGGCGAGCGTGGTCGGCGTGTCGAGTCTGATGGCTGCCGACGCGCGGGCGCAGGTGTCGCTCCAGGATCAGATCGATCAATTGAACGGCGCCGTCAGCTCGTTGAGCGGACGGGCCGGCTCGCTGGAGGGGGCCGTCTCGAAAATCAACGATACGCTGGTGAATGGTTCGCTGCCGTCGCCCGGTAAGGGAGCAAACAGCGTTGCGCTCGGAAAGAACTCGGACGGATCCGGGGCAAACAGCACGGCAGCGGGCGTGAATGCGTCGGCGACGGGTGCGGACAGCACGGCGCTGGGCAATTCGGCGTCGGCGACCGGTACCGATAGCATCGCGCTCGGCAAGGGGGCGAACGCAGCGGGTGACCAGAGCATGGCCGCCGGCACTGGCGCGACGGCATCGGGCGTGAACGGCACGGCGGCGGGCGCGAATGCGTCGGCGACGGGTACAGACAGCACGGCGCTGGGCCAATCGGCGTCGGCGACTGGCGACCAGAGCATCGCACTCGGCAAGGGTGCGAGCGCGACGGGTGACCAGAGCATGGCGGCCGGCACTGGCGCGACGGCATCGGGCGTGAACGGCACGGCGGCGGGCGTGAATGCGTCGGCGACGGGGTCGGACAGCACGGCGCTGGGCAATTCGGCGTCGGCGACTGGCGACCAGAGCATCGCACTCGGCAAGGGTGCGAACGCGACGGGTGACCAGAGCATGGCGGCCGGCACCGGCGCGACGGCGTCGGGCGTGAACGGCACGGCGGCGGGCGTGAATGCGTCGGCGACGGGGGCGGACAGCACGGCGCTGGGCAATTCGGCGTCGGCGACCGGTACCGATAGCATTGCGCTCGGCAAGGGTGCGAGCGCGGCGGGCGATCAGAGCATGGCGGCCGGCACCGGCGCGACGGCATCGGGCGTGAACGGCACGGCGGCGGGCGTGAATGCGTCGGCGACGGGGGCGGACAGCACGGCGCTGGGCAATTCGGCGTCGGCGACCGGTACCGATAGCATCGCACTCGGCAAGGGTGCGAACGCGGTGGGAGACCAGAGCATGGCGGCCGGCACTGGCGCGATGGCATCGGGTGTGAACGGCACGGCGGCCGGCGTGAATGCGTCGGCGACGGGTGCGGACAGCACGGCGCTGGGCCACTCGTCGCTGGCGACTGGCGACCAGAGCATTGCGCTCGGCAAGGGGGCGAACGCGGCGGGTGACCAGAGCATGGCGGCCGGCACCGGCGCGACGGCATCGGGCGTGAACGGCACGGCATCGGGCGTGAATGCGTCGGCGATGGGTGCGGACAGCACGGCGCTGGGCCATTCGTCGCTGGCGACGGGCGACCAGAGCATCGCGCTCGGCAAGGGTGCGAACGCAGCGGGCGATCGGAGCATGGCGGCCGGCGTCGGCGCGACGGCATCCGGCATGAACGGCACGGCGGCCGGCGTGAATGCGGCCGCGGCCGGCGATCGCAGCACCGCGGTTGGCGCGGGGGCCACCGCGACCGGCGTGAACTCGGTGGCGCTCGGGAACGGATCGGTCGCGGATCGCGACAATACCGTGTCGATTGGCACGCCGGCCAACGAGCGGAAGATCGCCAACCTTGCGGACGCAGTGCTGCCGACGGATGCCGTCAACCTCCGTCAGCTCAATGCGGTCGCGCGGCGTGCGTACAGCGGCGTGGCGGCGGCCACCGCGCTGACGATGATTCCCGACGTCGATCCCGGCAAGACGATTGCCGTCGGCATGGGCTTCGGCAGCTATCTCGGCTACCAGGCCGGTGCGATCGGCGCATCGGTTCGCATTCGCGAGAACCTGAAGGTGAAGGTTGGCGCGGGCCTGAGCTCAGCGGCGACGACGTGGGGCGCGGGCGCATCGTATAGCTGGTAACTCGCGTATCGCGCGCCGCAAGCGCGGCGAGGCGGGTGCGTCGTTTCGGCGATGCGCCCGTCGCCGCTGTGAATCGGCGCAATTTGCGCAATCGCGTCTGCAGTCTGCATTTGCATCGTCCGCATGACAATTGCCGGGCGTGCGCGACGATTGTGCGGAAAGGGCGATCAAATCGGCATCGCCCCGACGATTCCCTCAAAAAAAGAAAACCCGGCATTTAGCCGGGTTTCCTCATCCGAAATCCGTCGCCTTCAGGCGGCTTGGATATTCGAAGCCTGCTTGCCTTTCGGTCCTTGAACGACCTCGAAGCTGACCTTCTGGCCTTCCTTCAGGGTCTTGAAACCCTGCATGTTGATGGCCGAGAAGTGTGCGAACAGATCCTCACCGCCCTCGTCGGGGGTGATGAAACCGAAGCCCTTCGCGTCATTGAACCATTTGACAATACCAGTTGCCATACCTACTTCCCCTGTCACACAGTCGCTACTTACCACGAGCACGCTCGAAAAGCTAAACGACCGGAAAATACAGCCGTTCCCCCCTCACAAGCTCACCTCGGCCTTTCCTGCTTCGCCGTTGTTCAGGCAAATCTAAAAAAGTGCCAGCTTGATTGTTGGCGCTCTTTATTGGAGTGTCAAGAAAATTTTTAGACGTATAGGGGGCCGTTGTAAAGAACCCATTTTCAGGGTTTTTCCGGCTTTGCCGAATCGCAACGCGGCAAGCGCGCGGACTTGAAAAGTCGCATAATCGGCTCATATACCAGGCTCGAGTGACACGCGTTCGAGCCGTCCCAGCTTGTGGGATACTGGGTGCGGACGCGACGTCGCGGTGCGATTCTCCGTGACGGAACGTGTCCCGCGCCACGCGTGAAAGCCGGCACCGCAGCCGGCTTTCGTATGGCGCGAGAGCACATGCGAGTTTCCGGGGTTCCGGGGAGGGCGCCGGCCGGTCGGTCGGGTTATGACAGGATTGCGGGCCTGTCCGAGTTGTTTAGAATGGGTGTATGGCGATTATCCCGGACAAGCAGGACAGTACCGTCCTGGAACGCAAGCAGCAGAAGCTGAAGCCGCCTTCGATGTACAAGGTGGTGCTGCTCAACGACGACTTCACGCCGATGGAGTTCGTCGTGATGGTCGTGCAGGAGTATTTCAAGAAGGATCGCGAGACGGCCACGCAGATCATGCTGAAGGTCCATCGCGAAGGGCGAGGGGTTTGTGGGGTCTACACGCGGGACATCGCGTCGACCAAGGTTGAGCAAGTCGTTACCCATGCGCGGCAGGCCGGGCATCCGCTGCAGTGCGTGATGGAGGAAGCATGATTGCCCAGGAATTGGAAGTCAGCCTGCACATGGCGTTCATGGAAGCACGCCAGGCGCGCCATGAGTTCATAACAGTCGAGCATTTGCTGCTGGCCCTGCTGGATAATCCGACGGCGGCCGAGGTGTTGCGCGCTTGCGCGGCGAACATCGAGGACCTGCGCCAGAACCTGCGCAATTTCATCCACGACAACACGCCTACCGTTCCGGGCACCGACGACGTCGACACGCAGCCGACGCTCGGTTTCCAGCGCGTGATCCAGCGCGCGATCATGCACGTCCAGTCGACGTCGAACGGCAAGAAGGAAGTCACCGGCGCGAACGTGCTGGTCGCGATCTTCGGCGAGAAGGATTCCCACGCGGTCTACTACCTGCAGCAGCAGGGCGTGACGCGCCTCGACGTCGTCAACTTCATCTCGCACGGCATCGCGAAGACCAACAGCGGCGAGGCCGCGAAGGCGAGCGACGCGAATGCCGAGAGCGAAGACGCGAACGCGCAGAAGGAAACCCCGCTCGCGCAGTTCACGCAGAACCTGAACCAGATGGCGAAGGACGGCCGCATCGATCCGCTGATCGGGCGCGAGTCCGAGGTCGAGCGCGTCGTGCAGGTGCTGTGCCGCCGCCGCAAGAACAATCCGCTGCTCGTCGGCGAGGCCGGCGTCGGCAAGACCGCGATCGCGGAAGGCCTCGCCTACCGCATCACGCGCGGCGAAGTGCCGGACATCCTCGCGAACGCGCAGGTCTATTCGCTCGACATGGGCGCGCTGCTCGCGGGCACCAAGTATCGCGGCGATTTCGAGCAGCGTCTGAAGACGGTGCTGAAGGAACTGAAGGAGCGCCCGCACGCGATCCTGTTCATCGACGAGATCCATACGCTGATCGGCGCCGGCGCGGCGTCGGGCGGCACGCTCGACGCGTCGAACCTGCTGAAGCCGGCGCTGTCGTCGGGCACGCTCAAGTGCATCGGCGCGACGACGTTCACCGAATATCGCGGCATCTTCGAAAAGGATGCGGCGCTGTCGCGGCGCTTCCAGAAGGTCGACGTGACCGAGCCGACCGTCGAGCAGACGGTCGCGATCCTGCGCGGCCTGAAGTCGCGCTTCGAGGAGCATCACGGCGTCAAGTATTCGTCGGGCGCGCTGTCGGCCGCGGCTGAGCTGTCGGCACGCTTCATCACCGACCGTCACCTGCCGGACAAGGCGATCGACGTGATCGACGAAGCGGGCGCCGCGCAGCGCATCCTGCCGAAGTCGAAGCAGAAGAAGACGATCGGCAAGAGCGAGATCGAGGAAATCATCTCGAAGATCGCGCGCGTGCCGGCGCAGAGCGTGTCGCAGGACGACCGCAGCAAGCTGCAGACGCTCGACCGCGACCTGAAGAGCGTCGTGTTCGGCCAGGATCCGGCGATCGACGCGCTCGCTGCGTCGATCAAGATGGCGCGCGCGGGCCTCGGCAAGATGGACAAGCCGATCGGCGCGTTCCTGTTCTCCGGCCCGACGGGCGTCGGCAAGACCGAAGTGGCGCGCCAGCTCGCGTTCACGCTCGGCATCGAGCTGATTCGCTTCGACATGTCGGAATACATGGAGCGTCACGCGGTGAGCCGCCTGATCGGCGCGCCGCCGGGCTATGTCGGGTTCGACCAGGGCGGCCTCTTGACCGAAGCCGTCACGAAGAAGCCGCACTGCGTGCTGCTGCTCGACGAGATCGAGAAGGCGCATCCGGACATCTACAACGTGCTGCTGCAGGTGATGGACCACGGCACGCTGACGGACAACAACGGCCGCAAGGCGGATTTCCGCAACGTCATCATCATCATGACGACGAACGCGGGCGCCGAGTCGATGCAGAAGGCGACGATCGGTTTCACCACGCGCCGCGAAACCGGCGACGAGATGGCCGACATCAAGCGCCTGTTCACGCCGGAGTTCCGCAACCGTCTCGACTCGATCATCAGCTTCCGCTCGCTCGATGAGGAAATCATCATGCGCGTGGTCGACAAGTTCCTGATCCAGCTCGAGGAGCAGCTGCACGAGAAGAAGGTCGACGCGCTCTTCACCGACGCGTTGCGCAAGCATCTCGCGAAGCACGGCTTCGACCCGCTGATGGGCGCGCGGCCGATGCAGCGGCTGATCCAGGACACGATCCGTCGCGCGCTCGCCGACGAATTGCTGTTCGGCAAGCTGGTGAACGGCGGTCACGTGACGGTCGACGTCGACGAAAACGACAAGGTGCAGCTGTCGTTCGACAAGCTGGCGAATCCGCCGCACAAGCCGAACGAAGAGGCGGTCGAAGTCGAATAAGCGATAATCGGTGGTTCATGCGAACGGCGCGGGAAGTCTTCCGCGCCGTTTCGTTTTATCCGGCGCCGGCGGCGCAATGGTGGGGCAGGGGAGTGGCAAGGCAGTGACACAACAACAACGGTCGTTCGACAGCATCGTCGAGCGCGAGCAAGGGCTGCGCCACGCGCTGTCGTCGGGGCAGATGGCAATGATTGCGATCGGCGGCGCGATCGGCACGGGGCTGTTTCTCGGCAGCGGGTTCGCGATCGGGCTCGCGGGCCCGAGCGTGCTGGTTTCGTATGCGATCGGTGCACTGATCGCCCTGCTGCTGATGGGGGCGCTCGCGGAAATGACCGTCGCGCACCCGACGGCCGGCTCGTTCGGCGCGTATGCCGAGCACTATGTCGGCCCGCTCGCGGGCTTTCTCGTGCGCTATGCGTACTGGTTCGCGGTGGTATTCGCGATCGGCACCGAGATCAGCGCGATCGCCGTGTTCATGAAGTACTGGTTTCCGGCGGTGCCCGGCTGGTACTGGGTGATCGGCTTCTCCGCGCTGCTGATCGCCGTGAACCTCGCGAGCGTCACGCTGTACGGCTCGGTCGAGTACGCGTTCTCGCTGCTGAAGATCGCGGCGATCGTCGTGTTCATCGTGCTCGGCGCGTATCTCGTCTGGTCGGCGCCGGCCGCGTCCGGGATCGGCTTCGCGAACTACACCGCGCACGGCGGCTTCCTGCCGAAGGGGCCATGGGGCACGTGGGTCGCGGTGATCGTCGCGATCTTCAGCTACATGAGCATCGAGGCCGTCGCGATCGCGGCGGGCGAAGCGCGCGATCCGCAGCACGCGGTCACGCGGGCATTCCGCTCGACGGTGTTCCGCCTCGTGCTGTTCTATCTGCTGACGCTGTCGCTGATGCTCGCGATCGTGCCGTGGACCCAGGCCGGCACCGACGAGAGCCCGTTCGTGAAGGTGATGGCCGCGACGCACGTGCCGTATGCGGCGGGCGTGATCAACTTCGTGTTGCTGATCGCGGCGCTGTCCGCGATGAACAGCCAGCTCTACGTGACGACGCGGATGATGTTCAGCCTGTCGCGCGCGCGGCTCGCGCCGGCCGTGTTCGGCCGGCTCGGCGCGAACGGCGTGCCGCGCGCGGCGCTGTGGATCTCGACGAGCGGCGTCGCGGTCGCGGCCGTGCTGGTCGCGCTGGTGCCCGACACGGCGTTCACCGTGATGATGGCGATCGCGATGTTCGGCGCGCTGTTCACGTGGCTGATGATCTTCGTCACGCACCTGCGCTTCCGTGGGCGCTATCGCGGCCCCGCGCTCGCGTTCCGCATGTGGGGGCACCCGTTCGGCAGCCTGCTCGGCGCGGGGCTTGTCGCGGCGATCCTGCTCACGACCGCATTCACGCGCGAATTCCGGATGACGATGGTGGTCGGCGTCGCGTTCGGCGTGCTGCTGATGCTCGCGTACGCGCTGCATTACCGGCACCAGCACGCGCGTTGACGGGGCAGTCGTCCTGCCGTGCCGTCTCTCACGTTCGCTAAGGTTCCGTTAAGCCTGCGACGACTACATTCGATCCCGTCTGCCACGCGAGGCGGCACGCGCCGCCTCGCCGCTTTTCTGCAAAGGGGTTCGAATGAACAAACTTCCCGAAATCACGCTCGCGTTCTGGATCATGAAGATCTGCGCGACCACGCTCGGCGAAACCGGCGGCGACCTGCTGTCGATGACGCTGAACGTCGGCTACGCGGCGAGCTCGATCCTGCTGTTTGGCTTCTTTCTCGTCACGCTGGGCGCGCAGCTCAGGACCACGGGCTATCGCCCGGCCATCTACTGGGCGGTGATCGTCGCGACGAGCACCGCCGGCACGACGATGTCCGATTTCATGGACCGCACGCTCGGCCTCGGCTACGCGGCCGGCTCGTCGATCCTCGTCGCGATCCTGCTCGGCATCTTCGCGATCTGGCGCCTGACGGGCGAGTCGCTGTCGGTGGACGAGATCCGGACGCGCAAGGTGGAGTTGCTGTACTGGATCGCGATCCTGTTCTCGAACACGCTCGGCACCGCGCTCGGCGATTTTCTCGCGGACAGCTCGGGCCTCGGGTTCGCCGGCGGCGCGCTGCTGATCGGCGGCCTGCTTGCGCTGATCGTGCTCGCGCATACCTTCACGCGGATCTCGGGGGTATTCCTGTTCTGGGCCGCGTTCGTGCTCACGCGCCCGTTCGGCGCGACGGTCGGCGACCTGCTCACGAAGCCGGTCGCGAAGGGCGGCCTCGCGCTCGGCACGATCGGCTCGTCGGCCGTGCTGCTGGGCGTGCTGGTCGCGCTGGTGATCTACGCGAGCGTCGCGCAGGCACGGCGGCGCGAGCTTTCGCCCGCGCGCATCGCGCAGCGCGTCGGGGAGTGACGGCGAACGGAAAAAAGAAAGGTTCTTCACGGATTCCCGGGATAGGCAGCCTTGATCTTGAGGAAGAAGTAGGCGCTGTCGCGGTAACCGTAGGCCA
>LOZU01000019.1:0-1254 GCA_001527685.1 Burkholderia pyrrocinia | reverse complement strand
GGTTCTTCACGGATTAGCGTGAAGGCGGCGCCCAAAAGGAAAGCGGTGCCCGAAGGAATAGACTGGTTGTGCGACCAATCAGACGATTCCAACGACCACCGCTTTCATGGCCGATCATAAACTCGACCTCCCGTTCTGGGAAGGTTTTGCCGTTTCCGAACTCGAGCGCACGCGCGGCGTGACGCGTATCACCTTGTTGCCGCAGGCCGGCCAGCTCGCCCAATGCTCGGGCTGCGGGCGGCATGGCAAGCGGGTGCATGAACACGGCTGGCGCACGATTCGCGACCTGCCGATGCTGGGCGATGCGGTCTGGCTGCGCGTGCGTTTGCGTCGGGTGCGGTGCGATGGCTGCGGGCCGCGCATCGAGCGGGTCAGCTGGCTGGATCGCCATGCCCGGATCACCCGGCGCCTGGCGGAATTCGTCGGGCACTGGTGCGAGAAACTGCCGGTCGCGCACGTCTGCCAGTTGTCGGGGCTGCATTGGGAAACCGTCCGGCGTATCGATGCAAGGCGCTTGCAGGCGCGGCTTGAGGCGTTGCCCGAGCCGCAGCCGCATCGGCTGGTGATGGACGAATTCGCACTCTACAAGGGGCACCGTTACGCCACGGTGGTGATGGATGCCGACACGCGCCGGGTGTTGTGGGTCGGCGAAGGACGCAGCCGGGAAGCGATTCGCCCGTTCTTCGAGTGGCTCGGTGCCGAGCGGTGCAAACGCATTGAAGCCGTCGCGATGGACATGAACACCGCGTTCGATCTGGAGGTGCAACAGCACTGCCCGAATGCGCGGGTCGTGTACGACCTGTATCACGTGGTCGCCAAATATGGTCGGGAAGTGATCGACCGGGTGCGCGTCGACGAGGCCAACCGGCTCAAGCATGATCGCCCGCAGCGGCGCGTGGTCAAACGGGCGCGCTGGCTGTTGTTGCGTAATCGCGAGAATCTGTCAGCCGAACACCAGATCAAGCTGCACGAACTGCTGGAAGCCAATCAGGCCCTGATGACCGTCTACGTGCTCAAATCGGTGCTCAAGGAGCTCTGGCAACCGATGACCGCGTGGCAATGGCGTCGGGCCTGGCGGACATGGCTGGCGCAAGCCCGTGCGAGCGACATCGACCCGCTCCGGCGCTTCGCCGACAAGCTCGCCAAGTACTGGCGCGGCATCCTCTCCCGCGTGCGCTGGCCGATGCACACCGGCCAGCTCGAAGGCATCAACAACCGCATCAAGGTCATGAAGCGCATGGCCTACGGTTACCG
>LOZU01000018.1:0-181816 GCA_001527685.1 Burkholderia pyrrocinia | reverse complement strand
ACGAAGTCTTCCACCTCATTCATCAAATCGACCGGTCGCAGTTCCGGCGGCAACGCGTGAAGCTGCGATCTTGCGTCGTCGCCTTTCTGGAGGCTCACAAACGTGATGCCGGGAATCTGCAAGATCGGCAAAAGCACCCCGAGATGGATCGAACGATGCCGATCAGTCGCATTCAGCACGGCATCGGTGGGTCTCGGGTTACCCGCCCACACCAGCCCGACCCTTGGCTGCCCCGACGGCAACCGCTGCCGCAGACGCTGCTTCCAGCGCCTGCGGCAGTTTTCCGGAATCCCGACATACGGCAGACTCGCCGGAATCGTCTCCAGCGTGGTGCCGAAGCGAAGCGGCAGGCTCATGCTCATGCACCAGTAGTCGTACCGAAAAAGCTCGACCGGACTCCCTGAAACAATGACCTCGTCGACGCACTTGATTCCTCTAAACAGCCTTTTCAAAGGCGGATCGCAGGCTATGGTCAGGTGAGCGACACCTAGAGCCTTCAGCAGCGTGAAGTAACGGGAAAACTGGAGCGCATCGCCGAGGCCCTGCTCGCAATACACGAGCAGTGACTTGCCCTTGAGCGATTCCCCTTGCCACCGCGCGACCGGCACGCGGAATTGCAATTTGTGATGCCCCATGGCGAAGTCCCAGTCAGGCGAATCGGCGTAACGTGCCTCATATAGCGGCCACGCGCGCGCGTAATCCCCCAGTTTCAACAGCACTATTGACAAATTGCATTCGCCGATCACGTTGGAGGGAGCGATCTCCAGCACGCGCCTCAGCACGGCTTCCGCTTCCATCAGACGGTTGGTTCTCAACAGGATGATGGATAAATTGATTTGTGCCCCAACATGCACTGGATCCAGAGCCAACGCCTGACGAAAGCATATTTCGGCCTCCGCAAGATGGTCCGCGTAGTAATGAAGGCTGCCCAAACAGAAATATGCCCGGTCGAAATCCGGTGACAACGCAATCGCCTGCTGGTAGCAGGCCTGGGCCTCCGCGAGACGATCGGTGCGCATACATTCGTCGCCCAGGTCTACCTGGGCCGACGCTTCCATACGGCTGGACTGCATGATGGCCGCATCCCTCACCCGTTCATCTGTCGTCGACATCTAAAACAGACGTTCTCAATAGGCAGTCGCCCGCCTCGGTCAGTCGGGATCGTGCCCATCGGGCAGTCCCCGTTGCGCCTCGCCGTCAGGAAAAATGGTGCCGCCGGGAAAACCCGGCGGCACCCAATTCCCGAGGGTCGACTGCTGAGACAGGGGGAAGCAGTCAAAGCCAACTGTACATGCACGGGTCGGAGCAATTGACAACATTTGTCGCATTTCTGACGGCCCCTATATTCGCCATCAAGATTCGCGATGCCGATCAATTCACCTGCATCGCTCCATGTCCAACGGCATGCGCGCAGAAGCCCGATCGCCCGCGCTCGTTCACGCCGCGGGTAGAACGCCTTCCCTCGATACCGGGCTTGTCTCCTCCGGCATCATGCCCCGTCCGCCCTCATTCGAGCCCATGGCACTGCCTGCCGTCAAGACACCGCTCACCACATCGAGCCGATAACCGTGCGTGTACACGGCACTCAATCGAAATCCATTTTCCGGACGAAGTTCCAGTTTCTGCCGAAGTCGATAGATGTGGGTGTCCAGGCTCCTTGAGGTGCCGCCCATGTTTCTGCCCCAGGCGAGCGTCACCAGCAGATCTCGGGAAACCACGCTCCCGACGTTGTCGAACAGGCAATTCGCCAAAGCGAATTCCTTCATCGTCAGATCGACGATCTCGCCGCGAAACGTCACCGTGCGCATTGCCGGGTTCAATACGTACGCCCCCACCCGCGTCAGATCGACACGGCTCCGGTCACGACCGTTCCGGCGCAACAGCGCATTGATCCTCGCCGCAAGCTCGATTTCACGACACGGCTTGGCGATATATTCGTCCGCCCCCGCATCCAGCGCGGCAACGATGTCCGCCTCCAGTATCCTGGCCGTCAGGAACAATACGGCTGGCTCATGGCCCAGGTTGGCGCGAATCCAATGCAGCACGCCCAGACCGTTTATTGCAGGCAATTGCCAGTCGAGCACGACGAGCTCGACCGGTTTGCTTTTGAGCACCTGCACGGCACGTTCGCCATCGCCTACCCAGCAAACGTCCCGACCCGAAGTGCGCAGCACCTTCTCGACGACCGATGCTTGAGCCGGGTCGTCTTCCACCAACAAAATACTCATTGAGTCACCACGCGTTCACACGCCGCCGTTTCGAGATCGCAGACGCTTCGGCGAAATGCCCCCTCGTTGCAATTCGCTTCATCCGACCCTCGGCTCTGGCGAGCCCACCGAGATCACACGATCTTCACCTCTACAATCCGGTGGATGAGCAATGAATCCAGATTTGCCATCTTTTTTAGTTTTTTAGAACTTCTAAGTTATATCGTGCGCAAAAATGTGAAACGCAAAGCTCGCGACACCGTCGCAATCAATAGATCCCACGCCCTCCCTTCAAAAGGAAATCGAGCAACCGGCCCCGTCGGCCCGCTCCCTACTCATTGCGACCGGATCGATATATCCAGGGCAACGCGAATTCGGTCATTCGTTTCGATGACGCCGCCGCCTTCGGCAAGCAGCTGGCCACCGCATCGCACAGCGCTTCGATATACGCCAGGATCATCGCGTTCGAGCACGCGGTCAGCTGCCGGCTCGCGTTGATGTACAAGGCGACGTCGGCGAATCCCGCCAACGGCGATGCCGGGGAATCGGTCAACGCAAGAAGCCGTGCCCCGTGCTCATGGGCGCGTTTGGCCAACGTGATCGTGTCGCGCACATATCGCGGAAAAGCGATCGCAATCACCAGATCGCGCGAGGTCACATCAAAGAGGTGGCGCGCGGCATGTTCCGTCCCGCCGCCCATCGACAGCGCCTGCACGCGATTCCGATACGGAATCAGTCCGTGCTCCATCAGGCTCGCGAGATAGCCGCTGGACCCGAAGCCGAGAATGAACACCCGCTCGGCACCCACGATTTCCTTCACGGCTTCCTCGCACGCCTGCTGCTCGAGGCCGCGCATGCACGCATCGATATTCTCGGCCTCGCGGGCAAGCGCCTCGCCGATCGCCTGCCGGACGGGTGTCTGGGATTCGAGCGCAGTGCGCAAGCGCTCCACCGGCGCGAAGACGGCTTCAAGGTCGGGCACCAGGCTTGCCCGGAACTGCGGATAGCCGTC
Source organism: Burkholderia pyrrocinia (assembly GCA_001527685.1). GTDB lineage: Bacteria > Pseudomonadota > Gammaproteobacteria > Burkholderiales > Burkholderiaceae > Burkholderia > Burkholderia pyrrocinia_D. Next base: position 178,597 of record LOZU01000018.1, on the reverse strand, counting down.
GAAGCCGAGTGCGCGCGCGAAACGGTTGGCGGTGGCGACGGAGACATCGACGGCAGCCGCGAATTCGTCGATCCGCATGGTGGCGGCGCGTAGAAGGTTCGTCCTCACGAATTCCGCCACCCGCCGATGTGCCGGCGTCAGCGTCGGCATCATGCGCGCAATGCGTGCGTCCACCGACTCGTCACGAGCCGGCTCACTCGAATCGATTGGATCGGGCGCCATATCCGCTAGTCAAATTCGTCTGGGGAATGTAAACTGATTTACATGTAATTATATTCTGTAAATTCGTTTACGCAACGCGGGTAAACGCGCCGCCGTTTCATCCGATGATTGGCCGCTGCCGCACCGTTGCCGAGTGTGAGCACCCTGCGGCGGGATTTCGTGACCAACGTCCGGCAGGAGGCAGCCCTCGCGAGTAACAGCCGCCTCGACCGGCCGCGTGAAGGTCGAGAATGGTTGCCTGCGCAACGAACTGATCGGCGCGAGACTGGAGGCAGCGTCAAGTCCCGGGCGTATCGCACAGCAGCTTTCGCCCGCGGGCCCGTTGTCAATCGTTCACAATCCCCGCCGATCCATCCTATTACCATTCGGATGAATTCTGCGCAATTCGTCGGTTACGACGATCTCTCGCGTATCAAGCGTGGATAGCGCTGGTCCGTGGACGATTGCCGCAGCATCCTGAATGCATGACCGGGAGCGATCCCGAATGGAAAGTGAGGCCATTTTGGTCGGACGACAGAATGATCCACATGAGATCGCGGTCGATGCGGAACGCGGGCTGGATGAAAATGAATTCTTCCTGGTTTTCCAGCCGAAGCTTCGGCTCGAGACGGGATGGCTGTCCGGCTTCGAGTCGTTGATACGCTGGCGCCACCCGACATACGGCGTCCTGATGCCATCGGCGTTCATCGACGTCGTCGAGAACTCCCCGCTTTCCTGTCGATTTACCGATTTCCTCCTGACCGAGGCGGCAAAGACGCTCGCCAATTGGGGCGCGCGCGGTTACGGCGATCTATCGCTGTCCATCAATCTACCTTCCCAGGAAATCACCCAACCCGGAATGGTAGGAAGACTGGCCGCCATTCTCGATGCACATGCCGTCAGCGCCGACAGGCTGCAAATCGAACTGACGGAGGCCACCCATCCGGGGCCGATCGATACGCTTGCGACCGCCGTGGCCTCGCTTCGCGAAGCGGGCGTCAGCGTCGCGATCGACGATTTTGGTTCGGGGTGCTGGTCGTTGGCCGTACTGCATCGTCTCGCGGTCGATACGCTCAAACTGGATCGCTCCTTTCTTTGCAACATCCACGAGAGCTCGGAGGCACAGGCCGTCGTCGAATCGCTTATCCGGCTTGGACAACGCCTGGGCAAGCGCATCGTCATCGAAGGCATCGAAACGGAAGCCCAGTTCGCGTGGGCAAGAACGATGACGCACATTGACTGCCAGGGGTATTACATCTCCGCACCGGTTCAGGATGCGCAAATTAATGGACTGATTGCGAAGCACGGCATACCGCCGGCCGCTCAAGACGCCGATTGAAGCGTCGCAGTCATTCGGCCAGCGAACTATCGCGCGCCGGCATAGCGCGCACACGCAAGAATTTCTTTTATCTCCGACAACATATCCTCGCTTGTCGTCGCGAACGCTCCCCAAGACAATCGCCCGTCCATCAATTCCCCATTCGGCACAAATTTGAAGGACTCGAAAAATATGAATTTCGGAATCAAGCGCGCGCTGGCCGCCGCATTATTTTCCGCGTGCGCAGTGGCGACCACCGGTTATGCGGCCAATGACCGGAGCGACACCGTCAAGGGCGCAGCGGACAGCGTCATCCTGCCGATCATGACGAAATACGGCATCCCGGGGATGGCCGTCGGCATCGTTGCAGACGGACGGTCGTATGTATTCAACTACGGTGTCGCATCGCGGCAAGACCAGCGGCCGGTCACGCGCGATACGCTGTTCGAGATCGGGTCCGTCAGCAAGACGCTCACGGCGACCCTGGCGTCCTGGGCGCAAGCCACCGGCCAGCTTTCGCTGTCGGACAAGACGGAAAAGTATCTGCCGAACCTTCAAGGCAGCCCGTTCGGCCATGTCACCCTGCTCGAACTCGGGACGCACACCCCTGGCGGCATGCCGCTGCAGGTTCCGGACAACGTCCGGAACGAAGCTCAGCTGATGCGGTATCTCAAGGCCTGGCAGCCCGCCTATCCGCCGGGCACCCGTCGCACGTATTCGAATGTGAGCATCGGCATGCTTGGCCTGATTACGGCCAAGAGCATGGGGCAGCAGGACTTCGCGGTGCCGCTGTCCCGTCATCTGCTGTCGCCGCTGGGGATGAACAACACCTACATCGAAGTGCCAAAGGCCCGCATGGCGGACTACGCGCAAGGCTATGCGAAGGACGGCGCTCCGGTCACGACGGACGGTGACGTGTTGTCGTCGAAAACGTACGGCATCAAGACGACCGCCGCCGACCTGCTTCGTTTCGTGCAGGCCCACATGGGCGACGTCAAGCTGGACAAACCGCTTCAGCAGGCCATCACCGACACGCACACCGGCTACTTCAAGGCAGGCCCGATGACCCAGGACCTGATCTGGGAGCAGTACCCGTACCCGGTCGCATTGAAGACGCTGTTTGCAGGCAATTCGCCGTCACTCACATTCAATGCGACGCCGGTCAGCAAGATCACGCCGCCTCAAGCGCCTCAGGCGCCCGTCTGGATCAACAAGACCGGCTCGACCGACGGGTTTGGCGCCTACGTGGCATTCGTCCCCGCCCGGCATATGGGCATCGTCATCCTGGCCAACCGGCACTACCCGAACGAGGAACGGATCGCGGCCGCGTACCGGATTCTGACGTCGCTGGGCCTTGCCGCTCGATAACCGCATACCCTGGCTGAACCCTCAGCTCAATCGCAGGCCCGGCCGAAGATCCGGATCACCGAATCCAGGTGCTCGGCCATCGCGCGGCGCGCGGCCTCCGGGTCGCGCGCGCGGATCGCGTCGAGAATCGCGCGATGCTCGAGTTCCGACCGGTGCGGCATGTCGCTCGGCGTGTACAGCGATTGCAGCCGCTGGAACATCGGGTCGTACTTGTGCGCGAGCAATTGCTTGATCATCAGCGCATAGGCCGGGTTGTCGCTCGCCTCGGCAATGCGGATGTGGAACAGGCGGTCGCCGGGATGCGTGCGCGAGCCGCTGCGATTGTCTTCCTGGTTGCGCAGGAACGCGGCGTGGATGCCTTCGATCTGCGCGTCCGAGCCATGCGTCGCGGCAAGCGCCGCCGCTTCCGGCTCGATCAGCCGGCGTGCCTGCAGCAGCGCGAACGGCGGGATTTCCGTGTCGAGGTCGAGCGCGATGCCGAGCTCGGGATCGATCTCGACCACCGCGAGCGCACCACCCGGCTTCGCGTGCCGTTCGAGCGCGGGCGCAGCCGCCTCGGGCTGCCGGACCTTCACGCCGTCGCCGACGCGCACGCTGACGAGCCCGCTCACCTCGAGCGCGATCAGCGCCTCGCGCACCGACGTGCGCGACACGCCGAACTGTTCGGCCAGTTCGCGCTCGGGCGGCAGGTAGCTGCCCGGCGGAAAATCGCCGGACGCGATCATCGCGCTCAACCGGTCGGCGATCTGCTGGTAAAGGCGGCGGTTCTGAATCGGCTGGATGGACATACGTCGATGCACTGCGTGTCAGGTAGTCGGTTTCGGTCGGAACGGCCTGCGCATGTCGCATACCGTTCGCGCTATTTTATGGTTCTTCGTAGATTTCCGGGGATGAGGCTAGCTTCAATGTCGCATGATTTGATTCATTGGGGATGTAGGCAAATCGCTCGAGAGTCTGACTTCGCCAAAGACATCGAAACATCAGGTGATTGGAGCGGACTGTCGACGATTTACGCACTTACGTCGAGCGGGCACAACTGGCCGGCAGTCGCCCGACACGGTCGTCAGAAACGCCCGAAAGCCGTCGTTCGAAATGGTCCAGATAGCGCTTCCGATTGCTCCACTAGCGGCACCCGGACGCTGTTCATGGGCGAGAGTCGCGCCAACAGACTGTGGGTATCACGCCTCCGGGACATCTGGCTACATGGAAGCCACACGGTAGCTGCCATAGGCAAGCAGAACGAAAACGACACAACAAGAACGAGAAAAACGTCATCGTCTCCGTCTGAAAATAGACTAGCGCTTTCGAACCGGGATCGTGATTGCCTTCGATCCGGCTCAATGTGGCAACCGACCATTCCCGGCCGATCTTTCTGATAGCGGCGGATCTGTTGATGTTCCGCGCCTTCTGCTTGACGGAATCGCGTTCAAGGATGGAGTGCAGGTGCACCGACAGCACCCGCTCAACAACCGCTGGCCGACTAGTCACGCCGATACGCCCTACGCAGGACTTGACTTCAACTCCGTCGACAAAGCCGTGGCGGTGAACTCCAACTCAGACAAGACGCGCTCGATTACCTCGGTCCAGTTTCCACGCGTGGACTGGGTGAAGATTCGCATGCCGGGATACCACGGACTATCGTCACGATTGCGCAACCAGCGCCAGCAGCCCGAGTATCGGTTCAGTAACCACACGCGCTTACCCATGGCTGCTGCCAGATGAGCGACCGCAGTGTCAACGGAAATGACAAGATCCAGCGCGTCGATGAGGGCTGCAGTATCGGCAAAATCCCTTACCTCGTGCATCCAGTCGACTACGTGTGGATACTTCTCGTGGGAAAGCGCTTTCGTCATGTCATCTGCTTTCTGAAGGCTGATCCAGTGAGCATGAGGCCAGGCGAGCAATGGCGCCATCGTCTCCAGGTTGATACTACGCCGGCGATCATCGGTCGTGCCTGAATGTCCTCCCGCCCAAACCACCCCGATGCGTGGCAAGGTGCCTGGCTGCAACGTCGCCACCTTCGATGACCATTTTCGCGACCGTCGCCGATCGGCGTACAAATAAGGCAGGTCGGCGGGAATGTTGTCTACTCGCGTTCCGAAGGCCATAGGCAGCGACAGGAGCGGGCAATACCAGTCCCACCGAAGTGGATCGAACGGCTTGTCGTCAAGCAGCGTCAGATTTGACCACCGGGCGCAGAGCGAATCGGCCAGCAACCGGCGCAGCGGTTTCGGGCATAAAAATCCAACCGCCGTGAAATGCCCGAGCGCCATTTCGAGATATCGGCAAAATTGCAACGTATCGCCAAAGCCCTGCTCGGCTAAAACGAGCAGGCGGTTTTCGCCTGGCGGCAGTCCTTGTCCCAGCCACCGACGGATCGGCAAAGCAGGAGGCTGGATCCCGGCAGGCGAATCGCCCACCTGAAGGGATACCCATCGGTGTTCGAAATATGGCCAGGCTTCCCTATAGTCACCCACACAAAGCAATGCATGTCCGAGGTTGCCGTTGGCTACGAGATTTTTTGGATCCAACTCGATTGCTCGACGATACGCATTTATCGCGAGGTCGGTTTTGCCTAACAGTTTGAGGCACGCTCCCATATTGTTATGGGCATCAGAAAGCTCTGGATTGCGTTCTATGGCGCGTCGATAAACATCTACGGCGTCTTCCAGCTTGTCGTCCAGCTGCAAGGCCATGCCCAGGTTATACAACAACTTCGAAGTGTCCAGGTCCGGCTGGCAATCTTCGGCAAACGTCAGACCTCTTCGCGCGCTTGCTGCCGCCTGCGGAAACGCCTTCAATCGGACTTGCGCCACGGACAGGCTATTGTAGAAGGCGGCGTTAGGCGACACATCAATAGCCCGTGTGAACCAGTTCTCGGCCTCCTCAGCCTTATTCAATGAGAAAGCGATCAGCCCTCTCAGATGCAGGACATCACCGTTTGAGGGGAATGCCTTCAGAACGTCTTCGACGAGCTGAAGCGCGAGTTCAAGTTGGCCAGCGTTATAAGCCTCAACGGACTTTTCATAGCACAACTGGATATCTTCAATACTTGATGCCATAGAAACTCCGATCAGCAACCAACAGTAGCGAACGTTCCGCAGCGCAGTCCGGACTCAGGACATAGACGCTGGATATCCACCATCGCCGAAATACCGATTGTCCAGCGTTGCATGGGGCGCGCGTCAGAAACCAGCTATCTCAAGGGGATCCTTCCAACATCGGCGTGTCGGGTTGAAGACGTAAGGATAGCTCCGTTTCGACATCATGCCGATACGCTGTAGCAGCGCGCCGCGGTGCCGCCCCACACCGCCTGCCGCTCGACTGCCGACAGGCGCGTCGCGGCCCAGCGCTCGACCAGCGCCGCGACCTCACGATACGGCGCGGCCAGCAAACACACCGGCCAGTCCGAGCCGAACATCAGCCGCTGCGGCCCGAAGCATGCCAGCGCCGTATCCAGCGCCCGCTCGATCTGTTCGAGATCCCGCGCGCGCAGGCCGCGCCGCCAGTCCGCTTCCGTGACTAGGCCGGACAGCTTGCACGCGACATGCGGCAACGCGCCGAGCGCCTGCAGCGCGTCGCGCCAGCGCGCGTAAGCCGTGTCGTCGCGCTCGAACTCGGCGAGCGCGGGCTTGCCGAGATGGTCGAGCACCAGCCAGTGCGCGTCATGGCGCGCACAGAACGCGCGCACGTCCGGCAACTGCCGCTGGAACACGAGCACGTCGTACACGTAGCCATGCGCCTGCAGCCATGCGACGCCGCGATTGAAATCCGGGTGCGCGACGAACGCCGCGACGTCGCCTTCGTCCTGCACCTGATGGCGAAAGCCGCGCAGTTTCGGGCTGCCCCATTCGGCGATGCGCTGCGCGAGCTGCGGCGAGCGCAGATCCTCCCAGCCGACCACCGCGGCGATGCGCGGGTCGTCGCGCGCCAGGTCGAGCAGGAACGCCGTCTCGTCACGCCCGGCGCGCGCCTGCACCGCGATCGACGCGTCCAGCGCGTGCGCCTGCAGCAGCGGCCGCAATTCGTCCGGCAGGCGATCGCGCGCGAGCACGTCCATGCCCGCGCCGATCCACGGGTAGTCGCTCGCGCGATAGCGCCAGAAGTGCTGGTGTGCATCGATGCGTACTGCGCTCATGGTGCCCCCGCGTTCGCGGCGCTCAATCGTAAAGCGCCGCCGCCACCTTCGGATCGTCGATGTTGGTCTTGTCGTACCAGTAGAACCCGGTATCGATGATCTTCGGCAGCTTCTCGCCCTTGGTCGCCTTCACGGCCGCCTCGACCGTGCGGTAGCCGATGCCGACCGGGTTCTGCGTGATCGCGCCTGCCATCAGCCCGCTGCGGATCGCGTCCTTCTGCTGCTTGCCCGAGTCGTAGCCGACGATCACGACCTTGCGCTTCATTTCCCGCACGCCGTTGACGACGCCGATCGCCGAGCCTTCGTTGGTGCCGAAGATCCCCTTCAGCTTCGGGTAGCCCTGCAGGATCGACTTCGTGACCTCGGTCGACTTGAGCTGGTCGCCTTCGCCGTACTGCACGGTCACGACCCTGATCTTCGGATACGCGGCTTTCATCCGCTCGAGAAAGCCGTCGCGGCGGTCGATGCCGGTGCGGCTCGTCTGGTCGTGCGCGACCACCGCGACCTCGCCTTCCTTGCCGATCAGCTCGGCCAGCTTGTCCGCGGCGAGCGACGCGGCGGCCTTGTTGTTGGTGGCCGCGGTCGTCACCGGGATATCGCTGTCGACGCCCGAATCGAACGCGACCACCGGGATCTTCTCCGCCTGCGCCTTCTTCAGCAGCGGCAGCGCGGCCTTGCTGTCGAGCGCCGCGAAGCCGAGCGCGGCCGGCTTCTTCGCGATCGCGGCCGCAAGCATGTCGATCTGCTTGTCGATCATCGCCTCGGTTTCCGGGCCGTCGAACGTGACCTTCACGTGATAGTCCTTCGCCGCCTGCAGCGCGCCCGATTTCACGGCTTGCCAGAACTGGTGCTGGAAGCCCTTCGACACCAGCGGGATATAGGCCTCCTGCGCGTGCGCGCCGAGCGCGAACGACAAGCCGAATGCGATGCCGAGCAACCTGTTCCTGATCACTTCGTGTCTCCTTGTTGTGTCGACTGAGGCGCCCGCCCCACCGGCGGCGGACCGGAAAAACCCCTGCTGCACGCCGCGTCAGCGGCGGCGCCGGCGCAGGATGTCCAGGTACACGGCGAGAATGATGATCACGCCGGTCACGACCGTCTGCCATTCCTGCGCGACCGACATGATGCGCAGGCCATTGGTCAGCACGCTCATGATGAACGCGCCGATGATGGTGCCGAGAATGCTGCCCGCGCCGCCCGACAGCGACGTGCCGCCGATCACCACCGCCGCGATCGCGTCGAGCTCGTAGCCCTGCCCGAGCGCGGGCTGCGCGGAATTCAGGCGCGATGCGATCAGCAGGCCGGCGATCCCGCACACGGCGCCGCTGAACGTATAGACGCCGATCTTCCACGCATCGACGTTCACGCCCGACAGCCGCAGCGCTTCCTCGTTGCTGCCGAGCGCGAACGTGTAGCGGCCGAAGATCGTCCGGTTCAGCACGATCGACGCGCCGATCGCGACGAGGAACAGGATCAGCACCGCATTCGGAATCGGCAGCGCCGGGATCAGGCTGCCGATCAGCGAATCCTGCGCGATCGCGGTGAAGCCCGGCGTGTCGTTGAAGTAGATCGGGCGCGTGCCCGAGATCACCAGCGACAGCCCTTTGAGCAGCATCATCATGCCGAGCGTCGCGATGAACGGCGGCACCTTCATCTTCGCGATCACGACGCCCGACACGCCGCCGGACAGCGCGCCGAAGCCGAGCGCGGCAGCGACACCGACCGGCAGCGGCAGGCCCCAGTTCGTCAGCACGACGCCCGCCATCACCGCGCAGAACGTCATCAGCGTGCCGACCGACAGGTCGATGCCCGACGTGATGATCACGTACGTGCACGCGACCGCGAGCACGCCGTTGACGGCGGTCGCCTGCAGGATGCTGACGAGGTTGTCGACGTCGAGGAAGTTCGGCGACGCGACGCTGAAGAACGCGAGCAGCAGCAGCAGGCTCGCGAACGCCAGCAGCTTCTGCCGCGCGGCCGGCTTGAAGAAGCGGGCGCGCAGGCCGGATGCGCCGGCCGGCGTGTCGGCGGCAGCGAGCTGCGTGGACGAGGCGGAATGCGTGTCGTGGGGCATGGTGGTCGATGGGCGTCGGAGTCGGGGCATCAGCGCGCAACGGACGATTCGCGCCGGGTGGCGAGCTGCATGATCTTTTCCTGGGTGGCCTCGGCCGCGCTCAGCTCGCCGGTGACGCGGCCTTCGCACATCACGAGGATGCGGTGGCTCATGCGCAGCACTTCGGGCAGCTCGGACGAGATCATCACGATCGCCTTGCCGGCGGCCGCGAGTGCGTCGAGCAGCGCGTAGATCTCGCTCTTCGCGCCGACGTCGATGCCGCGCGTCGGCTCGTCGAAGAACAGGATGTCGCAGTCGCGCAGCAGCCACTTCGCGATCACGATCTTCTGCTGGTTGCCGCCCGACAGCAGCCGCGCGGGCTGCGCGACCGACGGCGTGCGGATCGCGAGCCGGCGCACGTACGCGTGCGCGGTGTCGCGCATCGCGCGCGCGTCGAGCAGCCCGCCGCGGCGCGCGAAGCGGCGCAGGCTCGACAGCGCGATGTTGTTCTGCACGTCCATGCCGAGCGCCAGCCCGAAATGCTTGCGGTCCTCGGACAGATACCCGATGCCGTGCGCGACCGCATCGGCCGGGGTGCGGATCGCCACCGTCGCGCCGTGCACGCGGATCTCGCCGGCTTCGAGCCGATCGGCGCCGAAGATCGCGCGCGCGACCTCGGTGCGGCCCGCGCCCATCAGCCCGGCGAAGCCGAGTATCTCGCCGCGCCGCAGCGTGAAGCCGACGTCGCGGATCGCGCGGCCGCGCGACAGGCCGCGCACGTCGAGCACGACGTCGTTGGCCGACGTGTCGGGCGGCGTGCGGCCCTGCGTGTCGAGCGCGCGGCCGACCATCATCGCGATGATCGATTCCATCGACGTGCCGGCCATCGGCACGGTCGCGACGTATTTGCCGTCGCGCATCACGGTCACGCGGTCGGCGATGCGGCGCAGCTCGTCCATCTTGTGCGAGATGTAGACGATGCCGACGCCGTGCGCGCGCAGGTCGCCGATGATGCGGAACAGCTCGGCGATCTCCGCGTCGTTCAGCGCGGCGGTCGGCTCGTCCATGATCAGCACGCGCGAGTCGAACGACAGCGCCTTCGCGATCTCGACCATCTGCTGGCGCGCGACGGTCAGCCGCCCGACCAGCATGCGCGGGTCGAGGTCGAGCCGCATCCGCGCGAAGATCGCGGCCGCGTCGCGGTTCAAGCGGTCTTCGTCGATGAACACGCCGAGCCGCCCGCGCGGCTCGCGGCCGATGAAGATGTTCTGCGCGACGCTCAGGTGGTTCATCAGGTTCAGTTCCTGATGGATGATGCCGATGCCGAGCGCCTGCGCCGCGCGCGGATCGGCGATGTCCACCGCGCGGCCGTCCAGCAGGATCTCGCCATCGTCCTTCCGGTAGACGCCGGCGAGGATCTTCATCAGCGTCGATTTGCCCGCACCGTTCTCGCCCATCAGCGCATGCACTTCGCCCGCGCGCAGGTCGAAGCAGCAATCGTCGAGCGCCTGCACGCCGGGGAAGCGCTTGCTGACGCCGCGCAGTGCGATCAGCGGTGCGCTCGCGGGCGTGTCGGGCAGCGGGTTCGGGTCGGGTTGCATCGGGTGAGGTCCGGTGTCGGGCATCGCGCGGGTCAGCCGAGCGCGCGGTCGAGATGCGTATAGCCGCCGTCGACGAACAGCCACTGCCCGGTCGTGTGCGACGCGCGCGCGGACAGCAGGAACACGGCGGTATCGGCAACCTCCTCGGCGGTCGTGAAGCGCCGGCCGAGCGGAATCTTGCCGGCGATCTCGGCCAGCTTCGCGTCGGGATCGTCGAAGCCGGCGATCCAGTGCCGGTACAGCGGCGTCATCACCTCGGCCGGAATCACCGCGTTCACGCGCACGCCGTCGTCGCGCAGCGCGACCGCCCATTCGCGCGTCAGCGCGAGCTGCGCGCCCTTCGCCGCGCCATAGCCGCTCGTGTTGCCCTGCCCGGTCACGGCCGTCTTCGACGACACGTTGACGATCGCGCCGCGCGATGCCTTCAGGTGCGGCACGCAGTAATGCGCCATCACGTAGTAGTGGACCAGGTTGCGCTCCAGCGACGCGACGAACGCGTCGCGCCCTGCATCGAGGCCGACGCCGTCGTTGACGCCCGCATTGTTCACGAGGCCGTCGAGCCGGCCGAAGCGCGCGACCGTCTGCGCGACCGCGTCGCGACACTGCGCGTCATCGCGCAGTTCGACCGGGAAAAACGCAGCGTGCGGCTGCCGCTGCAACAGCGCGTGCCAAAACGCATCGTCCGGTGCATCGCGCGCGACGATCGCGGGAATCGCACCCTCGTCGGCGAGCCGCATCGAGATCGCGGCGCCGATGCCCGACGCGCCGCCGGTCACGATCACGACCTTCTGTTGCAGATCCAGGTCCACGTTGCGTCTCCGTCCTTGTCGTTACGTTCGCATCAGCCGCGGAAGCGATACCGCTCCAGCGATTCGCGCTTCATCTCGATCGAGAAGCCGGGCGCGTCCGGCGGCATGTAGGCCGCGCCGCGCACCACGCACGGCGTGACGAAATGCTCGTGCAGATGATCGACGTACTCGGTCACGCGCCCCTCCTTCGTGCCGGAAATGCACACGAAGTCGATCATCGACAGGTGCTGCACGTATTCGCACAGCCCGACGCCGCCCGCATGCGGGCAGACCGGCAGACCGTATTTCGCGGCCAGCAGCATCACGCCGAGAATCTCGTTGACGCCGCCGAGCCGGCACGCGTCGATCTGCACGACGTCGATCGCGCCGCGCGCGATGAACTGCTTGAACATCACGCGGTTCTGGCACATCTCGCCGGTCGCGACCTGCACGGGCGCGATCGCGTCGCGGATCTTGCGATGGCCCTCGATGTCGTCGGGGCTCGTCGGCTCCTCGATGAACCACGGCCGCGCGAACGCGAGCTCGCGCACCCAGTCGATTGCCTCGTCGACTTCCCACACCTGGTTCGCGTCGATCATCAGCTTGCGGTCGGGGCCGATCACCTCGCGCGCGATCGTCACGCGGCGGATGTCGTCCTCGAGGTTCGCGCCCACCTTCAGCTTCACGTGGTCGAACCCCGCGTCGACCGCCTCCTGGCACAGGCGGCGCAGCTTGTCGTCGCTGTAGCCCAGCCAGCCCGCCGACGTCGTGTAGCACGGGTAGCCGTCCCGCTCGAGCGTCGCGATGCGCGCGGCCTTGCCGGGCGCCTGGCGCCGCAGGATCGCGAGCGCGTCGTCCTCGGTCAGGCAGTCGCGCAGGTAGCGGAAGTCGATCGCCCGCACCAGCGCCTCCGGCGACAGGCCGGCGACGAGCCGCCACAGCGGCTGGCCTTCCGCCTTCGCCCACAGATCCCACACCGCGTTGACCACCGCGCCGGTCGCGAGATGGATCGCGCCCTTGTCGGGCCCGATCCAGCGCAGCTGGCTGTCCGACGTCATGTGCCGCCAGAAGCGCCCCATGTCCGCGCGGATCCAGTCGAGGTCGAGCCCGACGACGAGATGGCGCATCGCGTCGATCGCCGCGCAGCAGATCTCGTTGCCGCGCCCGATCGTGAACGTGAGCCCGTGGCCCTCGAGCCCGTCGCGATCGGTGTCGAGCACCACGTAGGCGGCGGAGTAGTCGGGGTCCGGGTTCATCGCGTCGGAGCCGTCGAGCTGGCGCGAGGTCGGAAAGCGCACGTCGACGACGCGCATCGATCGAATGATAGGCATGACGAACCGTCCGATAAAGGAATTCAGCCCTGCACGGTGCGCTGGCGCTGCTCGCCGAGCCCCGTGATGCCGAGTGTCATCTGCTGCCCGGCGCGCAGGTAAACAGGCGGCTTCTGCCCGAGGCCGACGCCCGGCGGCGTGCCGGTCGAGATCACGTCGCCCGGCTGCAGGCTCATGAAGCGGCTCAGGTAGCTGACGAGGAACGGCACGCGGAAGATCATCGTCGCGGTCGCGCCGTCCTGGTAGCGGCGGCCGTCGACGTCGAGCCACAGCCGCAGCGCGTGCGGATCGGGCACCTCGTCGGCCGTCACGAGCCACGGCCCGAGCGGGCCGAACGTGTCGCAGCCCTTGCCCTTGTCCCACGTGCCGCCGCGCTCGAGCTGGTAAGCGCGCTCCGACACGTCGTTCACCACGCAGTAGCCCGCGACGTGCGACAGCGCGTCGGCCTCGTCGATGTAGCGGCCGCCGCGGCCGATCACGACGCCGAGCTCGACTTCCCAGTCGGTCTTCTCCGCGCCGCGCGGAATCTCGACGTCGTCGTTCGGCCCGGCGATCGCGCTCGTCCACTTGCCGAACACGACCGGCTCCTTCGGCACCTCCATGCCGGATTCGGCCGCGTGGTCGGAGTAGTTGAGCCCGATGCAGATGAACTTGCCGACCCGGCCGACGCACGCACCGAGCCGCGGCGCGCCGTCGACGCGCGGCAGCGTTGCCGGATCGATGCCGGCAACGCGCGCGAGCGACGCAGGTGCCAGCGCATCGCCGGCGACATCGTCGATCACGCCGGACAGGTCGCGGATGTGGCCCTGCGCATCGAGCAGGCCGGGTTTTTCGTGGTGTTTGTCGCCGTATCTCAGCAGTTTCATGGGGGAGGGTCGCGTCGGAGGAGAAGAAGGGGCGCCCGGTCAGTTAGACACGGTCAGTTCGACACGGTCAGTTAGACCAGCCGCCGTCGATCAGGTGGATCGCGCCGGTCGTGAACGACGCTTCGTCGGAGGCGAGGTACAGCGCGAGCGCGGCCACCTCGTCGGCGCTGCCGATGCGGCCCATCGGCTGGCGCGCGACGAACGCCTCGCGCACCGTGTCGGCCGGCACCTGGCGCACGCGCGCCTGCTCCGCGATGCGCGCCGCCAGCGACGGCGATTCGATCGTGCCCGGGCAGATCGCGTTGCAGCGGATGCGCTGCTCGACGAAATCGGCGGCCACCGCCTTCGTCAGCCCGATCACCGCCGCCTTGGTCGCGCCGTACGCGCAGCGGTTCGGCACGCCCTTCACGCTCGACGCGGCCGACGCCATGTTGACGATCGACCCGCCGCCGGCCGCGATCATCGCGGGCAGCAGCGCGCGGATCAGCCGGACCATCGACGTCACGTTCAATTGCCACGAGAACGTCCACGCGTCGTCGTCGCAGTCGAGGATCGTGCCGTGGTGCACGTAGCCCGCGCAGTTGAACAGCACGTCGAACGCGGGCTCGGCCGCCGCCAGCGCCGCGATGTTGGGCGCGCTCGTCACGTCGAGCCGCCGCGTCGCCAGCGTGCCGCCCGGCGCGGCCGTCTCGACCTCGGCCGCGAGCCGCGCGAGCGCCGCGTCGTCGATATCCGTCGCCAGCACCTGCGCGCCCTCGCGCACGAACCGCAGCGCGGTCGCGCGGCCGATGCCCTGCCCCGCCGCCGTGACCAGCGCACGCTTGCCCTGCAATCTCATGAGGACCACTCCTGTAGGAGACCGGCGTCACGCCGGCTGATTGGCACAAAGGACTAAAGGTCCAACCAATCATAGGCAGTGCCCCGCGATTTGTCACGAAAATGAGATTCAGTGTTTTCCCGGCCGTCAATCTGTCAGAACCGTCATCTTCGCGTCAGCGTCCCAACCGCGCCGCCGCGCGATCATCTGCCTGCCGGGTCGCCTCCCACACGGCGCCACGCCACTCCGCCCGCCGACGCACGTCGCGGGCACTCCGTCCCGCGCGGCGCTGCACCGTGCCTGAGCGAGCAGACACGGCGGCGCACCCGGCTTCCCGCCCCGGACGCCCGTCCGGGGCGCTTTTGCCGCCGGATTCCCAAGAAAATAAGCCTGGATTGTTTCTAAATCGGCAAAAGGTAATTTGAGCGAAGCAGGATGTTTTTTCCGGTCACAGACGCTTACATTTAGCGCTCCACTACCGGAAACCGCTACGGAATCGACTTCGAGCAGTTGCAAACACTGCCCAGGCCGATATCGCACGCGCTTTAGGAAACGGCCCAATGAAGTCCTCCAAATCCTTGCCTGCGCTCGATCCTGCCGACGTTCACGTCGAAATCCTCGAACGTTCCGATACGCTGCTCGTCGTCCGCTGGGTCGAACCCGGCCGCTGTCACTACGGCGAACAGCGCTGGCGCCGCCGCTTCGCGCAACGCACCGGCACCTGCGCGCTGTCGCGCCAGGTGATCCAGCGCGGCGACGAGGTGTTTCGCCCGGCCGAGCGCCCGGCCCCCGCGAACGCCGCCGCGATGATCTCAGCCGCCGAAGTGCTCGCCATGGCGGCCGGCGGCAAGTAAGCCGCCCCGACCGGCGTTAGAAGCGTCGATCTATTTCCCCCGCTTGCCTGCCTCACGCACGCGCATTATCGTTACATCGAATAATGTAACGGTCGCGCGCCGCGCGACCGATCCGATGGAGGCAGACATGCATGCATGGAGCGCGCGCCACGTCCCGGCGCAAGGCGGCAAGGTCGCGGTGGTGACCGGCGCCAACAGCGGGCTCGGCTGGCACCTCGCCGAAACGCTCGCCGCGAAAGGCGCCACTGTCGTGATGGGCTGCCGCGACGCCGCGCGCGGCGAAGCGGCCGCCCGCGCGATCCGCGATCTCCATCCGCACGCACGCGTCGAAGTCGCCGCGCTCGACCTGGCCGACCTCGCCTCGATCGCGCGCTTTGCCGACGGCATCGGCGAGCGCCACGGCCGCGTCGACATCCTGTGCAACAACGCCGGCGTGATGTTCCTGCCGCTGCGGCATACCCGCGACGGCTTCGAGATGCAGTTCGGCACCAACCACCTCGGCCATTTCGCACTGACCGGCCGGCTGCTGCCCGCGTTGCGGGCCGCGCGCCGCGCGCGCGTCGTGACGATGTCGAGCGGCTTCAACCGCGGCGGCCGGATCCGCGTCGACGACCTGCGCGCCGAGCGGCGCTACAACCGCTATCTCGCCTATTGCGACAGCAAGCTCGCCAACCTGGTGTTCGCGATCGAGTTGCAGCGCCGCTTCGAGCGCGCGGCGCTCGCGGGCATCAGCGTCGCCGCGCACCCCGGCTATGCGGCCACCAACCTGCAGCTCGCGGGCCCGGAGATGGACCGTGCCGCGTGGCGCGCCACGCTGATGCGCGCGGCGAACCGCACGCTCGCGCAACCCGCCGAGATGGGCGCGCTGCCCGCGATCTTCGCGGCGACGTCGCCCGACCTCGCGGGCGGCGCATACGTGGGCCCGTCCGGCTGGTTCGAGTCGCGCGGCCTGCCGGCGCCGGCGAGCGTGCCGCGCGCGGCGCGCGACGTCGCCAGGGCGACGCTGCTGTGGGAAGCGTCGGAAGCCGCGACGGGCGTGCGTTTCCTCGATCCGGAGCCGCGCACGGCCCGCCGTGCGCCCGGGCCGCACGGCACCGCGGCGACGGCGCCCGATGCCGGCTGAACACCCGGTGCCTATTTGTCGTATTTATTTACAACACATGCAATGAAAGCCTGCCGAAAGCCGGTTGAGACGGCCTATTTTTGCAACCGAGTAAAAGATCTTTAGCGGAAATCGGCGTTTACCCTCAACACCCCGGTGACTAAGATTTAGCCAATCGCTTAAGACAAGACGTCGAGAGCGAAGCCCAATAAAACATCGGAGGTCACCATGAAATCGCTCGTTTATGCAGTCGTTGCCGCTACCGCCCTGTCCGCTTCGTTCGGCGCGTTCGCGCAAAGCACCGTGAGCCGCGCGCAAGTGCGCGACGAGCTGGTCCAGCTCGAGAAGGCCGGTTACAAGCCGGGCGTGTCGAGCCCGTACTATCCGCAAGACATCCAGGCTGCCGAAGCGAAGGTGAATGGTGCCGACAGCAGCGGCTACGGCGCGCAGGCCGCGCCGGTCGTCCGCGCAGGCAGCCCGGCCGCCGCCGCGACGACGTCGAACCCGCGCGACTCGATCTTCTTCGGTCAGTAAGCGCGCAGGCGAGGCGCCACGCCTCGTGCCGCAGCAGTCAGGACGAGCCCGTCAAACGGGCTCGTCCTTTTTTGTGAACCGCATACCTCCGCCGCCCCGCAAGGGACGGCTTCGCCCGGGCGCTGCGCGTCCGGGCCTTTTTCGCTGGCGCGAACGGGTCATGCGGGCGCAGCCGTGCGCGACAGCACGCGCCAGCGCGACAACAGCTCGTCGCGATCGACGTAGCAGCCCTGCAGATGCCGGCGCCCGGTGGACGGATCGAACTCCGTGCGCGCATGCAGCACGCGCCGGTTGTCGAACGCCCACATGTCGCCGGCGCGCAGCCGCCGCTGCACACGAAAACGCGGCTCGCGCGCAAGCGCGAGGAAGCGCCGGTACGCACGATAGATCGCCGGCATCGACGCGGCCGGCGCGTCGAGCGGCCCGCGCAGGAAATTCGCGTGGCGCACCTCGATCACGTCGCCGCGCGCGTTCAGCCCGATCACCGGCGCGGCGCAGCGATAGTCGCTGGCCGCACTCTTGTTCCAGAACTCGAACGGCGTCGTGGCGAGCTGCGCGAAATCGTCCGGCGATTCGGCGCGCAAGGCGTCGGCCAGCGCGAAGCCGTCGATGAAGATGCTGTCGCCGCCCGTCGCGTCGTTCGCGAGGCAGTGCAGGAACTGCACGCCGGGCTGCAGCTCGCGGGTCGGCAAGTCGGTATGCAGCGGCAGGTTGATCGATGTGTACGCATTGCTGTCCGGGCGCGGCTTCGACTCGACGTCGAACAGCACGCCGAAATTGCTCTCGCGGATCAGCCCGACCCGGCGCGCGATGCCGTCCACCCGCCCACGCTCGGGCGGCACACCCTCGACCAACGTCAGCCCCGTGCGCCGCAACGCGGCGAGCCACGCGAGCAGCGCCGCGTCGTCGTGCGTCACGTCGTGCCAGGCGAACACCGCGATCGCGTCAGGATCGTCGCCGCGCCACACATGATGGGCATGCGCGGCCTGACGCTCCGCGCGCGACGCATCGTCGTACGCATGCGCGCGCAGCCAGCCGGGCGACCACGCGCTGCGGTGGCCGTCGCGCCATTCGACCCGCAGCGCGCCGTCGCGATCCACCTGCACGTCGCGCACCGCGAGCGCGGCGGGCGCGTCGACGATCTCGAACACCTGCTCGCGCGTCTGCGCATGTACGCAGACCGCGCACGGACAGGTGTCGCGCAGCCAGTCGAAGTGAAACGGCGAACGGCGGCCGTCGCTCCACGTCACGTCCAGCACGCCGTCGCCGGCCGTCGCGGCGGCGATCGTCACGTCGGTGGAAAACGTCCGCCAGTCCTCGATACGCAATTGCACTGCTGCTGCCTGCATCGTTGCCTCCCGTTCACGAACGCTGCGCGCCCGGTGCGCGCAGGAACTCACTGACGATCCGGTGCATCCGCGCCGCCTGCGGGCTCGTGTCGAGCGCGCGCCAGCAGCCGTGCACCAGCCCCTCACCCATCCAGTGATGCGCCGCGCCGCCGGCCGCGCGAATCCGCTCGGCGTAGGCCCGCGCATCGTCGCGCAGCGGATCGTGCTCCGCGCCGATCGCGAGCACCGGCGGCAAGCCGTCGAAGCGCGCGGCATCGAGCGGCGCGGGATCGCGCGGCGGCCGGTCGCCCCAGTACAGCACGCGATAGCGATGGACATCGTCGAGCGTCAGCATCGGCGCATGCGCCTCGGTATCGCGCGCCGGCGCTTGCGGCTCGAAGCCGAGCATCGGATAGACGAGCGCGATGCCGTCGACGCCGTCGATGCCCGCATCGCGCAAAGCGGTCGCGACGGCCGCCGCGAGCATCCCGCCCGCGCTGTCGCCGGCCAGCGTCAGCGGCCGCACGCATGGCCCGAACGGCAGCCGCGCCGCCAGCGCGGCACGCGTCACGGCCACGCAGTCGTCGAGCGCGGCGGGCGCCGGATGCTCGGGCGCCAGCCGGTAGTCGACCGCGATCACGTCGAGCCCCGTATCGGCCGCGAGACGCGCGGTGATCAGCGCATGGCTGTCGAGCGAGCCGACGACGAAGCCGCCGCCATGGAAAAACAGCACCGTGCCGCACGGCGCGGCATGCGCGGGCCGGTAACGGCGCAGCGCGATCGTGCGGCCGTCCGGCATGTGCAGCGCCGCATCCTGCTGCACGATGCCCGGCGGCAATCCGGCGGGCGTCCACGCGGCCGCGAAACGGTCGTAGATGCGGCGCTGTTCCGCCGGCGCGCGCATCGCCGCGTCGGCCGGATACCACGCGCCGACCGCCGCGACGAACGCCGCGATTTCCGGTTCGAGCATCATTCGCGCGCCGCGCTAACGGCGTGACGGCAGGCCGATCACGCGGCCCGCGTACGCGGGCGGCGCCGCGTCGCGCTGCAGCGCATGCAGCGCGGCAACCCGTTCGGCGACGTCCGCATCGAACGGCGCCGATTTCGGCCCGTCGCGCGTATCGACGTGCAGCAGCATCTGCTCGCTCGCCGACACCGCGTCGTCATGCCCGTCGGCGAACAGTTCGAGATACAGGTGCAGCCGCTTCGCGTCGTGCGCGAGCACGCGCGCATCGACGCGCACGCGCGTGCCCTCCTTGATCTCGTGCAGATAGTTGACGTGCGCCTCGAGCGTATAGACCGAGCGCCCCCGCTCGCGGCGCGCCGCGTCGTCGAGGCCGATGCGATCCAGCAGCGCATCGGTCGCGAAGCTGAAGATCAGCAGGTAGAACGCATCGCGCAAATGCCCGTTGTAGTCGACCCACTCGGGCCGCACGACATCGCGGTATATCGTCAGCGGGGTATCGCCGTTCATCGTTCAATCCTCGAATTGCATGCCATGCCGCGCCTTCACCGCGGCGATCGCGCGCTGCACTTCGATGATGCACTCGTCGCGGTAGCGTTCGAGTTCCTTGATGCTGCGCGCGCCCCGTTGCTCGGCCGTGCCGTCGACGACGCGATCGATCAACGCATCGGTCAGCTTCGGCGCGACGAGCTTCGTCCACGGCAGTTCGAGCGCGGGGCCGAACTGCCGCATGAAGTGTCGCATGCCCGCATCGCCGCCCGCGAGCGTGTAGGTCAGGAAGGTGCCCATGAACGACCAGCGGATGCCCGCGCCGAAGCGGATCGCGTCGTCGATCTCGCCGGTCGTCGCGACGCCCTCGTCGACGAGGTGCAGCGCCTCGCGCCACAGCGCCTCGAGCAGCCGGTCCGCGATGAAGCCCGGCACTTCCTTGCGCACGTGCAGCGGCCGCATGCCGAGGCCGCGATAGATCTGCATCGCCGCTTCCACCGCTTCGGGCGCGGTGCGCTCGCCGCCGAGCACCTCGACGAGCGGCAGCAGGTACACCGGATTGAACGGATGGCCGACCACGCAGCGTTCGGGGTGCACCGCGCGTGCGTAGAACTCCGTCGGCAACAGGCCCGACGTCGACGACGCGATGATCGCGTCCGGCTTCGCCGCGCGGCTGATCTGCTCGTGCAGCTCGAGCTTCAGCGCTTCGCGCTCGGGCGCGCTTTCCTGGATGAAGTCGGCGCCGGCGACGCATTCGTCGATCGTCGCGACGAAGCGCAGCCGCGCGGGATCGGCGCCCGGCGCGAGGCCGACGCGCTCCAGCGCGGGCCACGCGTTCGCGACGTTCGCGCGCAGCTGCTGTTCCGCGCCGAGCGCGGGATCCCATACGACCACGTCGAGACCGTGGGCGAGCGCGCGGGCAACCCAGCCGCTGCCGATCACGCCGGTGCCGATCGCGGCGAACGTCCTGATGTCGGTAATCACTGCCATGACAAACGCATCCTTCAAAGCGGGGGAATCGGGTGGCGGCCGTGTGCGCACGGCCGCCTCAATGCAATGCGATACAGCTCCGGCGCGTCACGCGAACTCGGCGGCCGCGCGACGTTCGAGCAGCCGTTCGCCGCGCGCCGGCAGGCCGAGCTTGCGGCGCCCTTCGGCAGGCGTCAGCACGCGGCCGCCGAGGCGTTCGACGATTTCGCGCGCACGCTCGACGAGCGTGCCGTTCGACGCGGGCACGCCGCGGTCGAGCCACAGGTTGTCCTCGAGGCCGACCCGCACGTGGCCGCCGAGCAGCATCGCCTGCGCGACCATCGGCATCTGCATCCGGCCGATGCCGAAGCCGGCCCAGTGCGCGCCCGGCGGCAGGTTGTCGACCATCGCCTTCATCGTGCCGGTGTCGGCCGGCGCGCCCCACGGAATGCCGAGGCACAGCTGGAACAGCGGCGGATCGTCGAGCAGGCCTTCCTTCAGCAATTGCTTCGCGAACCACAGGTGCCCGGTGTCGAAGATCTCCAGCTCCGGCTTCACGCCGAGTGCCTGGATGCGCTTCGCGCCGGCGCGCAGCTGCGCGGGCGTCGACACGTAGATGTAGTCGCCGTCGCCGAAATTCAGCGTGCCGCAATCGAGCGTGCAGATCTCCGGCAGCAGTTCCTCGACGTGCGCGAGCCGCGTGAGCCCGCCGACCAGATCGGTGCCCTTGCCGAAGCGCATCGGGTCCTCGCCCGGGCCGATCTCGAGATCGCCGCCCATGCCGGCCGTCAGGTTGATGATCACGTCGACGTCGGCCGAGCGGATCCGGTCGACCACCTCGCGATACAGGTTCGGGTCGCGGCTGCCGCGCCCCGTCTGCGGATCGCGCACATGGCAGTGCGCGACCGTCGCGCCCGCCTTCGCCGCCTCGATCGCGGCGGCCGCGATCTCCTTCGGCGTCACCGGAATCGCCGGATGCCTGCCGACCGTATCGCCGGCGCCGGTCACGGCGCAGGTCACGATGACTTCGTGGTTCATACAAATTGCCTCGTTGGTTTCAGGTTGCTTCGTGGATCGTCGGCGCGCAGGGCCGTCACAGGCCGAGATAGGCCTTCACCGCCGGCAGGCCGTCCTTGCCGTCGAACGTCTTCACGCCCGCGAGCCACGGATCGAGCACCTGCGGGTTCTTCTTCAGGTAGGCCTTTGCGGCTTCGGCCGGTTTGGTCTTGTTCATCACCGACTGCATCAGCTGGTTCTCGAGCTGCGTCGAGAAGCGCAGGTTCGTCACGAGCTTGCCGGCGTTCGGGCAGCGCGCGATGAAGTCGGGCGCGGTCAGCGTGTAGACGCGCGCCTCGCCGTAGTTCGGCCCGAACGCCGCGTCGCCGCCGGACAGGTAGTTCATGCTGATCTGGATGTTCATCGGATGCGGCTCCCAGCCAAGAAACACGACCCACTTCTTGTCGCGGATCGCGCGCTCGACAGTGACGAGCATCCCGGCCTCGCTCGACTCGACGAGCTTGAAGCCGCCGAGCCCGTACTGGTTCGTGTCGATCATCTTCTGGATCGTCGCGTTCGCGCTGCTGCCCGGCTCGATCCCGTAGATCTTGCCGTCGAGCTCGGCGCGGTGCTTCGCGATGTCCTCGAAGGTCTTCAGGCCCGCCTGGTACGCGTAGCCCGGCACCGCGAGGGTCGCCTTCGCGCCGGACAGGTTCGGCGGCTCGACGACGTTGATCGACTTGCTGTCGAGGAACGGCTGCAGCTGCTTCTGCTGCACGGGCCACCAGTAGCCGAGCGATACGTCGAGCTGCTTGCTCTTGAGCCCCGCGAACGAGATCGGCACCGATGCGATCGTCGTGGTCGGCTTGTAGCCGAGCGCCTCGAACACCGTCGACGCCATCGCGGTGGTCGACGTGATGTCGGTCCAGCCGATGTCCGCGAAACGCACGGTGCGGCAGCTTGCCGGATCCGCCTCGGCGCGCGCCGCCGTCGACCACGCACCCGCCGCCAGCATGGCCGCGCACAGCGCGGCGATCGTTCTCGACTTCATGGTTCCCTCCCGGTTCGACTCAGTGAGCAGCGGGTGTGCGGGATGCGTCCCGGCCTGCATCGTGGACTCAAAAGTAACGAGCCATATTCGTGCAAAGGCGACCGCCGGCGACATTTTCTTGACTGGGTGCGACTATGCGGAAAAACCACTAGGTCGCGTTAAGGCCTTGCCGGGCGGGCTTTCGGCGAGGATTCTGGCGGGTAGGCGCTTGTCCCGGTGCGTCGGCCTGTTTCGTGTGGTCGATCGCGACGTTCCTGATCGTGCCCGCATCACGGGCGTATTTTTCCCGCGCGCGGCACATCACGCGAAAACCGGCTGATACCGCGGCAAAACCCGTCATAATCCGGGGCGCGCCGCCCGACGTTGATGGCCATCCCGCTCCCCACTCCGATGCCCGAGGATTTCCACTTCCTGCTGCTGCCCGGCTTCTCCGCGCTCGGCTTCATGTCCGCGGTGGAGCCGCTGCGCGTGGCGAACCGCTTTCGCAGCGAGCTTTACCGCTGGCACGTGCTCAGCGCGGACGGCGCGCCGGTGGCCGCGAGCAACGGCATCCCGGTGGCCGCGCAGGCCGCATACGCGGACGTCGAGCGCGTCGGCACGGTGTTCGTCGTCGCGGGCTTCGACCCGCTCGTCTGCTACACGCGCGCGCTCGGCGACTGGCTGCGGCGCCAGCACCGGCACGGCGCGACGCTCGGCGGCATCGACACCGGCAGCTTCGTGCTCGCCGAGGCCGGGCTGTTCGACCGGTCGCATCCGCTCACGCTGCATTGGGAGGCGCTCGCCGCGTTCCGCGAGCGCTATCCGGACCTGAAGGCCACCCAGGAACTGTTCGAGATCGGCGAGCGGCGCATCACCTGCGCGGGCGGCACCGCATCGATCGACATGATGCTCGACCTGATCGGGCGGCGGCACGGCGCGGATCTCGCGGCGGCGATCTCCGAGCAGTTCGTCGTCAGCCGGATCCGCCAGCGCTCCGACAGCCAGCGGCTCGAGATCGCCGCGCGCTACGGCGTGCACAACCGCAAGCTGATCCAGGTGATCGGCACGATGCAGCGCCACATGGAGAACCCGCTCGGCCCCGATGCGCTCGCCGGCGAAGTCGCGATCACGCGCCGCCAGCTCGAGCGCCTGTTCAGCGCGACGCTGAACGACACGCCGACGCGCTTCTACCTGAACCTGCGGCTCGACCGCGCGCGCGAGCTGCTGCAGCAGACCGACATGAGCATCACGTCGGTGTGCGTCGCGTGCGGCTTCGAATCGCCGTCGCATTTCTCGCGCACCTATCGTGCGCGTTTCGGCACGAGCCCGCGCAGCGATCGCCGCGTGCTGCGCTGATGCGTTGATGCGTTGATGCGTTGATGCGCGCGCGCAAGTCATCAGGCTTGCGCACAAAATCGCGGAATATTGCGCGTTCCGGCAACAACCGCCGCTGCTCGCTGAACAATTCCGCCAATTGCTCGACGAATCGAAGCGGACTTCGAAAATAAATTGCAATATCGTCGAAAATGTTCTGTAACATATCCCAAAATTAGATAGGCAGCCTAAGTAGACGAGAAGCCGGGCCGACATGCGTCGAGCCTGCCTGCTGCCGGTTGTTCACTGATCCGAGGGGTATGACATGACGATGCTCGATACACCGTCGCAGCACCCGCCTGCCGTCCGTTTCTCCCCATCTTCCGCCGCCCGGCGGTATGCCTTCGCGCCATCGCCGGGCTGTTTCATTTCGACCTGACGTTTAGGTCTCCTGAGTCTCACGCAGTACCGCAATGCGCACTGACGCGCCGGCTTACGCATGCCGGCGCGCGGGCCGTGTCGTACCTGCGTTCCGTGAGGGCGCGGGCTTCCCCAACTGTTGAAAAAAGGATCTCGTATGCAGACATCACGCAAGGCATTGCCGCTGGCATTGAGCATCGCACTGGGTTTCGGCATCGTATCCGGCGCGGCGGCGGCCGATTACAAGAACGGCGACCCGCAGGCGTCGAGCCTGCGCGAAAGCCTGACGCGCGGCGTCGCGCCGCCTGCCGCGAAGTCGGATTCGGCGGCCGGCCAGTATCGTGCGGACGGCGTCGCGGTCACGCTGTACAACCCGGCGTACCACACCAAGCAGGCCGCCGCGACGCCGGCCGACGCCGCGCGCGGCTTCGTCACGTCGCAGGCCACGCAGCTCGGGCTCGACGCGGCCGCGCTCGCCAGCCTCGTGGTCACGTCGGAGCGCAAGGATCCCGACTTCACCGTCGTGCGCTTCGAGCAACGGGCGGGCGGCCTGCCGGTGTACGGCAGCGAGATCGCGGTGACGGTCGCGAAGGACGGCCGCATCCTGTACGTCGCCAGCAACACGATCAGCGGCGTGGCCCCCAAGTCCGCCAAGTCGCAGGCCGTCGACCAGCAGCAGGCACTCGACCGCGCGCGCGCGTATCTCGGCGTGAGCGGCTTCACGAACGTCGACGCGAAGCTCGTCGCGTTTGTCGACGCCACCGGCACGCATACTGCGTGGAAGGTGCGCGGCAAGCCGCAGAACGGCCCGAAGGGCGACTGGGAACTGCTGATCGATGCGGGCAGCGGCGAAGTGCTGCGCGCCGAGGACAAGGCGTTCTACGCGACCGACGGCACCGGCTTCGTGTTCCGTCCCGATCCGCTGTCGTCGACGAAAAGCAGCTACGGCAGCACCGGCTACAAGGACAACAACGATGCGGATTCCGCGCAGCTGACCGCCGCGCGCGTGCGCGTGACGCTGAAGGATCTCGCGCAGTCAGGCTCGACCTACAAGCTCGCCGGCCCGTACGCCTCCTGCGTCGACTTCGACGCGCCATTTGACAACGCGTGCCCGGTGCAGGCGACGCCGACCTTCGAGTTCACGCGCGGCAACCTCTATTTCGAGGCGGTCAACGCGTACTACCACATCGACACGTTCCTGCGCTACGTGAACCAGACGCTCGGCGTCAAGGCGCTGCCGTACCAGTATTCGGGCGGCGTCCAGTACGACCCGCACGGCGAATCCGGCGCGGACAACTCGTCGTACTCGTCGGGCAGCGGCAAGCTGACGTTCGGCCAGGGCGGCGTCGACGACGCGGAAGACGCCGACGTGGTGATCCATGAACTGGGCCACGGCATCCACGACTGGATCACCAACGGCGGGCTGTCGCAGCAGGAAGGCCTGTCGGAAGGCACCGGCGACTACCTCGCCGCCGCCTACAGCCGCGACTTCAACCAGTGGAGCCCGTCGGACGCGCAGTACAACTGGGTCTTCAACTGGGACGGCCACAACGAGTTCTGGGGCGGCCGCGTGACCAACTGGAACGTCGGCCGCACCTATGCGCAGGCCCGCGGCGCCGAGATCCACACGGCCGGCCAGTACTGGGCGTCGTGCAACCTGGTCGCGCGCGACGCGATCGGCGGCGCCGCGATGGACAAGGCGTTCCTGAAGGGGCTGTCGATGACCAACGGCTCGACCAACCAGAAGGCGGCCGCGCAAGCCGTGATCAACGCCGCCGCCACACTCGGCTACAGCGCCACGCAGATCGCCGCGATCGGCAACGCGTACAACAAGAGCTGCACGTACGCCGTGACCGTGCCGAAGAAGTCGTAATTCCGCAGCAGGCCGGGCCGCTCGCACACCCTGCGAGCCGCCCACTTTTTCGACATCACTACCCTGATGAGATCGAACATGCCTAGTCTGAAACTCAAACACCTGAGCGCCGCGCTATGCGGCACGCTGGTCGCCGCCGCCGCGCACGCGGCGCCCGTCTGGATCACGCTCGGCGACAGCGCGTTCCGTCAACTGCAGCGCGTCGACGCCGGCGTGACCGCCGTGTACAGCACCACGGTCGCGGCCGGCAAGACCGACAGCGGCGTAGCCCGCCGCGAAACCGTGCATGTCGTGCAGGTCGACGACGCCGCGCTCGGCGCGCTCGCGGCCGCCGTCCACCGCACGCGCGGCCACGGCCCGGGCTTCGTCGTGCACGACTCGTACGACGAAGCGCGCCAGGCGCTGCAGCCGCTGCCGTCCGCGCTGGCCAAGCAGGCCGCCGCCGAGTACAAGGTCGCGAACGTGTCGCAGATCAGCACGTGGATCCAGCAACTGCAGGCCAGCAACATCGTCGGCACGATCACGTCGCTGTCCGGCTTCACGAACCGCTACTACACGACGTCGCATGGCGTGGCCGCGTCGGACTGGCTCGCGCTGCAATGGAAGCAGCTGGCGGGCGGGCGCGCCGACGTCACCGTCGAACAGTTCGCGCACGCGAGCTGGCCGCAGAAATCGGTGATCCTGACGATCAAGGGCAGCGATGCGTCGGCGGGCACGGTCGTGCTCGGCGGCCACCTCGACTCGACCGTCGGCTGGACGACGGAGAACACCCGCTCGCCCGGCGCGGACGACGATGCGTCCGGCATCGCGAGCCTCACCGAGGCGCTGCGCGTGCTGCTCGCGAACAACTACAAGCCGAAGCGGACCATCAAGTTCATCGGCTACGCGGCCGAGGAAGCCGGCCTGCTCGGCTCGAAGGCGATCGCGAAGCAGTTCCGCGCGCAGAACGCGAACGTGGTAGGCGTGCTGCAGCTCGACATGACGAACTACAAGGGCGACGCGAAGGACATCTACCTGATCACCGACTACACGAACGCCGCGCAAAACACCTACCTGTCGAACCTGGCGAGGACCTACCTGCCGGAACTGACGGTCGGCACGTCGCAATGCGGCTACGCATGCTCGGATCATGCGTCGTGGAATTCGCAGGGTTATCCGGCGTCGTTCCCGTTCGAGGCGGACAAGAACGACAGTCCGTACATCCATACCGTGAACGACACGCTGGAGAACTCGGATCGCCAGGCCAACCATGCGCTGAAGTTCGGCAAGCTGGCGCTCGCGTACGCGGTCGACCTCGGCAACGGCGGCACGACGGCGAAGCCGTGACGGCCGGTATCTGAGGCGGTTGCCGGCATGCGGCAAGACGGGCGCGAAGCCAGGTTCGCGCCCGTTTGTGCCCGTTTGTGCCCGTTTGTGCCCGTCCGCGCTCGTTTGCGCTGCGACTGCGGCATCGGTGCGGCTAAAATCGTCGCTCGATCCTCTCGCGCCACCCGGCGCCATTCCGCCATGCAAGACACTTCCCGCTCCCTCGACGACCTCACGCCGGACCGCGTGACGACCGCCTTCGACCTGCCCGGCCACACGACGGTGCGCGCGCTCGGCGTCGCGCAGGGCATCGTCGTGCGCTCGCGCTCGATCGTCGGCTCGTTCGGCGCATCGCTGCAGACGCTGTTCGGCGGCAACATCACGCTCTATACGTCGCTGTGCGAAAAAGCCCGCCAGCAGGCGTTCGACAAGATGCTCGCGGACGCGCGCAAGCTCGGCGCGAATGCGGTCGTCGCGATGCGCTACGACTCGACGGAAATCGGCACCGGGGTGACGGAAGTCATCTGCTACGGCACCGCGGTGCGGGTCGGGCACGATCGCTGACCTTGCCGGGCGCGCACGGGCGGCTCGCCGCGCACCGCGCCCGATGTGCCCGCCGAAACGCGGCCGCGCCGACGCGCCGGCTCAGCGATCGCGCTCCAGCGACGTCATGTTCGTGAGCTGCGGAAACAGCCGCATCCACGCGAGCGCGACGAGAATCGTCGCCGCGCCGCCGACGACGATCGCGCCCGGCGCGCCCCACCACGCGGCGGTCACGCCCGACTCGAATTCGCCGAGCTGGTTCGACGTGCCGATGAACAGCGCGTTGACCGCGCTCACGCGCCCGAGCATCTCGCCCGGCGTGCGCAGCTGCACGAGCGACAGCCGCACGACCACGCTGATCACGTCCGACGCGCCGAGCACCGCGAGCGCGACGAGCGACAGCATGAAATGCCGCGACAGGCCGAACACGATCGTCGCGACGCCGAACGCGATCACGCCGCCGAACATTGCGCGCCCGGGACGGCCGCGCAGCGGAAAGCGCGCGAGCCACAGCGTGCCCGCGAGCGCACCGGCCGCGGGCGCCGCGCGCAGTGCGCCGAGCCCCCACGGCCCGACCTGCAGGATGTCGCGGGCATAGATCGGCAGCAGCGCGGTCGCGCCGCCGAACAGCACCGCGAACAGGTCGAGCGACAGCGCGCCGAGTATCGCCGGCTCGCGCCGGATGAACGCGATGCCGGAGAACACCGAGCGCAGCGTGACCGGTTCGCGCGCGGGCGGCGCGCTGCGCAGCGGGATCGTGCCGCTCAGCAGCGCGGCCAGCGCAAACGCCGCGACGCTGGCGCCGAACGCGACGGGCGCGCCGAGCCCGTACAGCAACCCGCCGCACGCGGGGCCGAGGATCTGCGCGGCCTGGTTCGCGGAGGTCGACAGCGCGGTCGCGCGCGGCAGGTCGCCGCGCGGCACGACCGCCGGCAGCAGCGACGACACCGACGGCGATTCGAACGCACGCGCGGTGCCGACGATCATCGCGAGCACGTAGACGCCCGGCGCGGTCAGCCAGCCGCTTGCGCTGCCGAGCAGGAACGCGCCGGCCACGCAGGCCTCGACCGTCTGGCAGAGCATCGCGACGCGCCGCCGGTCGTAGCGGTCGGCCACCTGGCCGACCACCAGCGTCAGCGCGAACATCGGCACGAACTGCGCGAGCCCGACGAGCCCCAGCGCGAACGCGCTGTGCGTGAGCGCATACACATGCCAGCCGATCGCGACCGACAGGATCTGGAACCCGAGCGACGACATCACGCGAGTGCCCCAGAAGCGCTGGAACGGAACGTGGCGGAACAGGTTCGGCGGGGGCTCGGCCGGGCTGCCGGCGTCGGGTAACGGACGGGTCATCGGGGTGTCGGCAACGGCGGCGCAAACATCGGGCGGGGTGAAGGAATCCGGCGCGCCGCGGCGGCGTCGCGCCGCCGGGTCGCGGTCAAGCGGCGATGATAGGACAAATACGGAATGCCGGTCGGCGGCGCGCGTGCCCCGCCCGCACGCGCTCAACCACCGGCCGGCCGCAGGTCGAACGCGTCGCGAATCGCCTGCGCGAGCTCACGCACCGCCGCCGAACCGGCGTCGTGCATCAGCACGTACTCGACGGGCGGCAGCGGCG
Organism: Burkholderia pyrrocinia; assembly: GCA_001527685.1. GTDB lineage: Bacteria > Pseudomonadota > Gammaproteobacteria > Burkholderiales > Burkholderiaceae > Burkholderia > Burkholderia pyrrocinia_D. The sequence goes on along the minus strand of LOZU01000018.1, from coordinate 148,777 downwards.
GCAGGCCGTCGGCCAGCGTCAGTTCCCGCAGGCTGTCGTCGATCGCGCTGCGCGGCAGCGGCGTGACGGCGAGGCCGGCGCGCGCGGCCGCCTTCACGCCCGCGACGCTCGGGCTCACGCACGCGATGCGCGACGCAACCTCGGCGCGGGCCAGCGCCGTCAGCGCCGCCGCGCGGAACGGGCACGGCTCGGGAATGCACGCGAGCGGCAGCGCGCCGTCCGGCACCGGCTCGTGCCGCGCGAATGCCCATGCGAGCGGCTCATCGCCGAGGCTGAAGCCGCGGTCGTCGTGCTCGCAGCGGCTGCCGATCACCAGGTCGAAGCGGCCCGCGTCGAACGCGTCGACCAGGTTCCCCGGCACGTCGACGACGAGTTCGAGCGCCAGCCCGCGATGGCGCGCGCCGAAGCGCCGCAGGATGTCCGGCAGCCAGCCGCATGCGAAATCGTCCGACGCGCCGATGCGCAGCGGCCCCGCCGCGTCGGCGCCCGTGCCGCCCAGGCAGGCGCGCGCCTCGTCGCTGAGGTTCAGCATCGCGCGCGCATAGCCGAGCAGCAGCGTGCCCTGCTCGGTGAGCGACACGGTGCGCGTGTTGCGCATCAGCAGCGCGCAGCCGGTCTGCTCCTCGAGCCGCGCGACCTGCGCGCTGACCGCCGACTGGCTCAGGTGCAGCCGGCGCCCCGCGCCGGTGAAGCTGCGGGCGTCCGCAACCGTGACGAACGTGTGCAGCAGTGCGGTATCGAGAGGTCCGTTCATTCATCACCAAATCGGGTAAGTGAGACGAATTAATATCGTTTCCGGATGATACGCCGACCCACTACCCTTGTGCCTGTCGACGCGCGCCTCCGCTCGCGCCGCCCCCTCCCTCTCTTGTGACAGGAATTGCCGACATGGCCCGACTGCTCTACATCGAAAGCTCGCCGCGCAAGCGCGATTCGGCTTCCATCGAAATCTGCCGCGCGTTTCTCGATGCGTATCGCGACGCTCATCCCGCGGATACCGTCGACACGCTCGACGTGTGGGATCTCGACCTGCCCGAATTCGACGGCGACGCGCTGGCCGCCAAGTACGCCGGGCTCGCCGGCACCGCGCTGACGCCGGCCCAGGCGTCGGCCTGGGCGCGCATCGACGCGCTGGCGGCACGCTTCCACGCGGCCGACAAGCTGCTGTTCGGCATCCCGCTGTGGAATTTCGGCGTGCCGTACAAGCTCAAGCACCTGATCGACGTGATCTCGCAGAAGGACGTGCTGTTCACGTTCGACGGCACGGGTTTCGCGGGCAAGCTCGCCGGCAGGAAGGCGGCGGTCGTCTATGCGCGCGGGCTCGACTACGCGTCGCCGGGATCGTTCACGCCGGCGCGCGAATACGACCTGCAGCGGCCGTACGTCGAGATGTGGCTGAAATTCGTCGGCGTGACCGACGTGCAGGACATCGTGGTCGAGAAGACGCTGTTCGGCGACGACGGGCGGACGAGCCGCGTCGATGCGGTGGAACGCGCGCGTGCGCTGGCGCGCGCGTTCTGACGCACGGCGACGACCGGCCCGCGAAGCGTCACGCGTCCGCGTGGCGCACGACATCGGCGCTTGCGTGCATGCGCCGGTCCGCGCCGCTGCGCGACGCCAGCCAGTAATACAGCGGCGACGTCAGCAGCAGCCCGATGACCCACGACAGATCGGCGCCATCGAGATACTTCGGCACCGGGCCCGCATACATCGGCGTGTTCATGAACGGGATCTGCACGGCGATGCCGATCGCGTAGGCAATCAGCGCCTGCGGATTGAAACGCCCGTAGATGCCGCCGTCCACGCGGAAGATCGACTGGATGTCGTACTTGCCCTTGTGGATCACGTAGAAGTCGATCAGGTTGATCGCGGTCCACGGCACGAGCACGACCAGCAGCGCGAGCACGAGATCGACCAGGTTCCCGACAAAGATCGTCGACGCGCCGATCGCACCGTAGCAGCACGCGGCGAGAATCACGACCGACAGCACCGCGCGCGACTTCGCGGTCGGAATCCAGCGATACGCGAAGGTCTGCAGCGACGTGATGACCGCGAGCACCGCGCCGTACAGGTTCAGCGCGTTGTGGCTGATCACGCTCAGCAGGAACAGCACGAGCATCGGCAGCCCGAGCGGGCCGGTGGCCTGCTTGACGGCGTCCATCGCGTCTGCGCCGGGCGGCACCGCCAGCACCGCGACGGCGCCGAACACGAATGCGAGCGTCGAGCCGATCGTGCAGCCGAGGTAGGTCGCCCAGAACGTCGACGCAACACGCACGTTTTCCGGCAGGTAGCGCGAATAGTCGGAAACATACGGCGCGAACGCGATCTGCCAGAGCGCCGACAGCGACACGGTGGCGAGCCAGCCCGCGAAATCGAAACCGCCGCGCGTCAAGAAGTCGCCGGTCGAAACGTGCGTGAGGATGTACGCGAAACCGGCGGCGATGCCGATGCCGAGCACCCAGGTGCCGATGCGGTTCAGGATATGGATGAACCGGTAGCCGATGATCCCGATCAGGCCCGATCCCAGCGCGCCGATCACGATGCCGACCGGCACCGGCACGGTCGCTTCGATCCCGTGCAGCGATTTGCCGGCCAGCACGATGTTGGACGCGAAGAAGCCCACGTACATCACGCCCGCGATCACGGTGACCAGCAGCGCGCCCCACGACCCGAACTGCGCGCGGCTCTGGATCATCTGCGGGATGCCCATCTGCGGCCCCTGCGCCGAATGCAGCGCCATCAGCACGCCGCCCACCGCCTGGCCGACGACGATCGCGACGATGCCCCACAGCAGGTTGAGATGGAAGATCTGCACGCCGAGCGCGCCGGTCACGATCGGCAGCGGCGCGATGTTCCCGCCGAACCACAGCGTGAACAGGTCGCGCACCTTGCCGTGGCGATCCTCGGGCGGCACGTAGCCGATGGTGTGCTTCTCGATCAACGGTGACGCATTGCGTTCCTGGGGTTTCATGTGTGTCTCCTGTCGTCTACCTACATAAATGGATTCAGTGCGCGGCCGACAGGTGATCCGCCAGACGCGCCAACATCGCATCGCAGCCGTCCAGCTGCTCGATGGTCACGAACTCGTCCGGCTTGTGTCCCTGCTCCATGCTGCCCGGCCCGCACACCACCGCCGGCATGCCCGCCTGACTGAACAGGCCGCCCTCGGTGCCGAACGCGACCGTGCCGAACGCGGCCGAGCCGCTCAGGTGCGCGAGCAGCCGCGCCGCTTCGCCGTCGGGCGGCGTCGCCAGCGCGGGATACGCGGACAGCGGCTGAAAACGGATGTCGGTGTCCGGCTTCACCGCGCGCATCTTCGGCAGCAGTTCGGCCTCCGCGTAGGTGCGCAACGTGTCGGCCACGCGCTCGGCATCGAAGCCCGGCAGCGCGCGCACCTCGAAATCGAATGTGCATTCGGCCGGCACGATGTTGAGCGCGCGGCCGCCGTCGATCACGCCGGCCTGCACGGTCGAATACGGCGGATCGAAGCGCGGGTCGTGATGCTCGGGCCGCGACAGGTGCTCGCCGATCGATTCCAGGCGGCCGATCAGCCGCGCCGCGTAGTGAATCGCGTTGACGCCGTGAGGCGCGTATGCCGAATGGCACGGCGCGCCCTTCACGTGGCAGCGCATTGCCAGCTTGCCCTTGTGACCGAGCACCGGCTTCAGTTCGGTCGGCTCGCCGATCAGGCACAGCACCGGCCGGTGCGCGCGCTCCGCCAGCGCCGCCAGCATCGAGCGCACGCCGACGCAGCCGACTTCCTCGTCGTAGGAAAACGCCAGATGCACCGGCAGGTTCAGCGCGCGCGCGCGAAACACGGGCACCGCCGCCAGCACCGACGCGATGAAGCCTTTCATGTCGGCCGTGCCGCGGCCATACAGCCGCCCGTCCTTTTCGGTCAGGCGGAACGGATCGACGGTCCACGGCTGGCCGTCGACCGGCACCACGTCGGTATGGCCGGACAGCACGATGCCGCCGCGATCGCGCGGGCCGATCGTCGCGAACAGATTGGCCTTGGTGCGCTCGGCGTTGTGGAACAGCTCGCTGTCGATGCCGAGTTCATCGAGGTAGTGCCGGATGAACTCGATCAGCGCCAGATTGGAATCGCGGCTGACCGTCGCGAAACCGACCAGCCGTGCGAGCAGGTCGCGGCTCGACAGCTCACTCATTGCCGGGCACTCCGTAACTCGGCGCGGCGGTCGGATTCAGCGCGCGCGTCACGTAGTCCCGCATCTGCGGCCGATAGGCCTGCCACAGTGCATCCAGCCGGCCGATCGGGTCGTCGTCGGCCCAGTCGACGCGCAGGTCGACGATCGGCCAGCTCAGGTCGCCGACGATCTCGAGCGCCGCCGAATGCACGGGGCCCGCTTCGCCGCCGGCCGCGAGCGCCGCATGCATCGCCGTGAGCAGGCGGTCGGCGAGCGCGCCGCGCGCACGTTCGAACGCCGGCACCATCGCTTCGATCACGCCGACGCCGGCCAGCAGATTGCCGGCGGCCACGCATTGCTCGCCGGCCATCGCGCAATGCACGCCCAGCGCTTCGCTGCCGCTGAAGAACGCCGTGCGGCCCTGCGCGTCGATCACCGTCACCTGCCGGTATTGGCGCCATGTGTCCGCGCCGAGCGCGCGTTCGAGCGCGTCGGCCGGTTCCAGCCGCAGGTTCGCGATGGGGTCGAGAATCTGCGCGCCGAGCGCGGGCAGCGTGACGTTCTGCGTCGCGACCGCGCCCACGCCCGCGCGCGCCCACGCGCAGCGCGCGCCCACCGCGATGCTCGACGAGCTGATCGCGATCCCGAGCTGCCCGGTTTCCGCGCAGCGTCCGACGATGGAAAATGTCATGTCGTGCTCCTCACGCCCGCGGCGGCTGCCATCCGTCCGGCACGACCGCGATCACGTCGATCTCCATCAGCCACTGCGGCTGGCCCAGCGCGGTCACCACCAGGCCGGTCGAAATCGGGAACACGCCCTTGAGCCATTTGCCGACTTCCTGATAAACCGGCTCGCGATAGCGCACGTCGGTCAGGAACGTCGTGGTCTTGACCACGTGGGACAGGTCGCTGCCCGCTTCCTCCAGCAGCTGCTTCACGTTCTTCATCGCCTGCTCGGCCTGCGCGCGCGCGTCGCCGAGCCCGACGAGGCGGCCGTCGAAATCGGTCCCCACCTGCCCGCGCACGTACACGGTGTTACCGGCGCGCACGGCCTGGCAGAGGTCGTTGTCGAGCGATTGATTTGGATAGGTATCCTTCGTATTGAACATCCGGATGCGGGTGTGCGTAGGTTGGCTCATCGATTTGCCTTGCTGATGAAAAGAAAGGGATTGCGGTCTGGTTGCCCGCGCGTCAGCTCACGCCGATCTCGCTGACGTTGTGCTCGCGCGCATCGGCGGGCGTGCCGCCGGCGTCTCCGTCTTCGTCGCGACGGCTGTTCGCGCGGTGCCGCAGCGATGCATCGTGGTACGCCAGATACTTGCGCTGCGTGGCGATGTGGTCGGCGATATGCTTCGCGTCGTGCCAGACGCCCCAGATGAACGACGAGCCGCGACGCGACAGCCACGGCAGGCCGACGAAATAGATGCCGGGCTCCTTCGACACGCCGCGCTGGTGTTTCGGCTTGCCGTTCCCGTCGAACGCGTCGACCTTCAGCCAGCCGAAATCGACCGCATAGCCGGTCGCCCAGACGATCGACGTCACGCCGGCCTTCGCGAGGTCGAGCGTGCGCACGGGATGCGTCAGGCATGCCGGGTCCGCGGGCATCACGCGGGCGTCGGGCTCTTCCGGAAGATCGAGGCCGTTGCGCGCGACATAGGCGTCGGCCGCGTCCAGCAGCGCCAGGTAGTTCTCGTCGCCGCGCGCGACGTTCGCCGCGAGATCCGGCGCGAACGTCGCCACGCCGCCGTCGAACGATTGCGTCAGGCCGACGAGCGTGATGCCCTGGTGCGCGAGGCGCCGGAAATCCACCGTGTGCCCGCCGCGCGCGCCGCTCACCGCGATGGTGACGTGCTCCCTGCCCGGCCGCATGACTTCCGCGTCCCATTCGCCGAGCACGCCGAGCCACCAGCAGAAATCGCGGCCGCGATAGGCGCGCGGCGGGCGATCGTGCGGCCCGACCGACAGAACCACGCGCTTGCCCGCGCGCTGCAGCTCGTCGGCGATCTGCACGCCCGACGAGCCCGCGCCCACCACCAGCACGCCGCCGTCGGGCAGTTGCGCGGGATTCCGATAGTCGGCCGAGTGCAGCTGCACGAGGTTGCCGGTGGCAGGCGCGATCGGCGGAATGACGGGGCGCTGGAACGGCCCCGTCGCGACCACCACGCGGCGGGCCTCGATCGTGCCGTCGGACGTGTCGACGACGAACCCCTGCCGGCCGGCCGCGCGCACGACCTGCTTCACCTCCACGCCGGTGCGGATCGGCGCGTCGAACTTGCGCGCATAGGCGACGAAATAGTCGGCGACCTGCTCCTTCGATGCGAACGCATCGGCGTCGAGATCCGCGAACTCGAGATTCGGGAAGCGGTCGTGCCACGCGGGGCCGTTGGCGACCAGCGAATCCCAGCGTCCGCTGCGCCAGCTTTCGGCGATCCGCGCGCGCTCGAGCACGAGATGCGGGACGCCGAGCCGGCCCAGGTGTTCGCTCATCGCGACGCCGGCCTGGCCGGCGCCCACCACGAGCGTGTCGATCGACGTTGTCTCCACTGTCATGTCTGATTCCTTCTGAAAGGCGGGTGGCTGCGAACCGGCTGCCGCTGCGCAGCCGTTCCTGTCGATCAAAATCTACGCGCCCGGCCGGAATCTGAAAAATATATTTAAAAAATGCACTGCATCTGATTTGCCTATGCAGCCATTTTTGAGCACGTCACAATCGCGCCCATCGAAGGCCGATCGTGGAGCGTCGCCGATGGACACCCCGCCCCTGCATTACTCGTTGCGTCAGTTGCGCTATTTCGTGGTGACCGCGGAAACGCTGTCGTTCACCGCCGCCGCGCGGCGGCTGCACATTTCGCAGCCGTCGATCTCGACGGCGCTCGCGGATCTCGAGACGTCGTTCGGCGTGCAGCTCTTCATCCGCCATCACGCGAGCGGCCTGTCGCTCACGCAGGCGGGGCGCGACCTGCTCGGGCAGGCGCGCAATCTGCTGAAGATTGCCGAGGAACTGCAGATGGCCGCGAAGGAAATGGACGGCGGGATGACCGGCGCGATCGCGCTCGGCTGCCTCGTGTCGCTCGCGCCGCCGCTGATGCCGGAGCTCATCAGCCGCTTCACGGCCGAGCACGCGGGGATTACGTTTCGCACCGTCGAGGCGCACCAGGACGTGCTGCTGCGCGGCCTGCACGACGGCTCGCTCGACATCGTGCTGACCTACAGCCTCGACCTGACGGAAGACATCGCGTTCACGCCGCTGCTGCCGCTGCCGCCCTACGTGATCCTGCCGAAGACGCACCGTCTCGCCCGCGCGCGCAAGGTGTCGCTGGCCGACCTGTTGCCCGAGCCCTACGTGATGCTCGATCTGCCGCACAGCCGCGAATATTTCGCGACGCTGTTCGACGCGGCGGGCGGCCGCCCGGTGCCCGCTTTCCGTTCATCGCAGCCGGAAGTCGTGCGCGGGATGGTCGCCAACGGGCTCGGCTACAGCATCCTCAATTTCCCGCTCAAGTCGACGCGCACCGTGGACGGCGAGGAATTCGTGATCAAGCACTTCAAGGACAGCGTCAGCGCGACGACGCTTGGTATTGCGCAGTCGAGGGCGATGAAGCCGCGGCAGGTGGTGGATCGGTTCGCGTCGTTTTGCGAGGGGTATATCCGGCGGTTGCATCTCGATGCGTGAGTGGCGGGCGGCCGGCGAAAAAAGGGGCTTCGCGGATTTTCGGGGGATGCGGGGCGGACTGTCGGCGATCGGCCATGGGCTGACGGTCAGGGGCTCGTACTGGATGTCAGGTCTAAATTGCAAGCGGCCAGTCATCGAGTTCCTTGATAACTGATCTTGCTTAGAGCGGCTGCGGAGGGGTGACGGACGGGCGCTGGCGCTCGCCTGAACAGATCTCTTGCAGTTTCTGTAAAGTTACTCTACGGTTTCTCTTTGGAAACTACGGAATGTCATGGAAAACGTTGCCGGCCGCGCTGACTTCATTGACACGTTCTGCTCAAGGACCTAACTCCTCCAAAATACTAATTCGCAAAGCTCACGACGAGCCGTACCATACTTGACGTGCAAAAATGGAAAAGCCCCAATGACGAGCCTCAAAGAAGAAGTCAAAGAAATCGTGGAGATCGTTACTCTCGTACCTGATGAGCACAAGGCACTGTGCTTCGAGATACTCCTCAAGGATGCACTGGCGAAGCGCCACTCATCTCCGAAGCATGCTCCACACCCACCTACGCCCGAGCCCCAAACGGCGAAGAGTCTCGCTCCCACGGACGATGTGAGCAATACCGATGATCAGAAGGCGCACGCTGTCGGTGGGCAACCGAAGGTGAACGAAGGCTCCGACATCGTCACGTCCGATTTGCACATGAAGACCAAGAAGTTTATGAGTAGCAATGGTCTCACTCTAGAGAACATTAATAACGTATTCTACAAGGAAGGCGATAAGTTCGAGCTTTTGATCACGGACTTTGGCGCGACCAACATGACTGAAGGTCAAATCCGTATCGCGCAGATGCAAGCGTTGCATCACGCGCTGGTCGATGGTGAGTTCACGACCACCGTTGAAGCTGTTCGCGACGAGTGCAAGATGCGGAAGTGCTACGATTCGGCGAATTTCTCCAGGAATTTCCGGGTGAACGCGGCAACCTTTGACTTCCCTGAATGGTCGAAGGATATTGCCGAGCTGCGTTTGTCAGAAGAAGGCAAAAAGTCATTGGCGGAAGTTATCAAGGCTCTCAAGTGAGTATCGATCACGCGAAGCTCGACGCGCTGCTCAAGCGAGCCAAGGCACTGCGAAAGCTGTTGAAGGACGAGACAAATCCGAACGTCGCGAAGAAAGGCCTTCGCGATGAAGCGGCTGCTCTTGGATCGACCTGGCACAAGGACTTTGTGCCAACGCTCAAGCACTCCTTGCCCCCCGAATCGCTTAAGGTCTACAACACACAGTTTACTCGCCTCATCAAGCTCAGTTCGCCGAACAACAGTCGTACCAGCTACATAACTGCGTTGGACGCGATCATCAGACCGTTCAACGACGAGTTGCTGATTCCTGCGCAACAGGGTTCGCTTGGTGGATCGACGCCGAGTGCTTTTGATGCGTTCTTTGCTTGCCTATCGAATGCCGAAAGTGATTACCTTGCCGAGGCCGTCGCGTGCGCAAAGAATGGGCATCTGCGAGCCGCTGCAGTTCTCGGCTGGAGTGCTGCCATCGACCGCATCCACCGCGTGCTGGAACACAAAGGCCTGGACAAGTTCAATGCGATGTCGTATCAAATGAAAGCGGCGACGGTAGGTCGGTACAAGCGATTCGACAAAGGCCAGAACGTGGCCAACCTCGGGGAACTGCGCGAAGTCTTTGACACCGTAATCCTTTGGGTGATCGAAGGCATGGGGATGATCGATACAAACCAGCACACGCGTCTTCTGTCGTGCTTCGACATGCGCTGTCACGGCGCCCACCCCGGCGACGCTCCGATTACGCAGTACAACCTGATGTCGTTCTTCTCTGACCTGGACCAGATCATTTTCATGAACGACAAGTTCGAGTTGCCCGCCGCTGTACCGGCGAATTGAAAGAACAGGGCACGAAAGACACTAGACTTCGATACACCGGCTGAGCAATTTCATCAATTCGTTGCGTCGACGGGTTGAATCCGCACAGCGAAGCCGCCATTCACGACGGCAGGCGGATGACCGCTCTGGGTCCGGCAGCGACATCCCCAGAATTCCCCGAAGAAGCAAAAAAAAGCGCGAACCTCGGTTCGCGCCAAAGAGAGACCTCGCTGAAAAGCGATTGCCGCGTTGCGTCGCGTCGCGCCGCCCGCTCAGAACGAATGCCGCATGCCGATCCGCACGTCGGCCTGGGTCTGCGTGGTGGACGGCGTGAAGCTGTAGCCGACCACCGCATCGACGCCGTTCGACGCGCGCAGGTAATCGCCGGAGATGTAGACGTCGGTGCGCTTCGACAGCAGGTAATGGAGGCCCGCGCTGCCCATGTTCCAGTGGTGGCCTTCGAAGCGCGTGTGCTGGTAGCCCGCGATCAGGCTGAGCGCCGGCGTGAACTGGTACAGGCCGCCGCCTTCGTACGACTGCATGTGCGACGAGTTGCCGAAGCCCTTGATCGTCGTGTACGAGTAGTTCGCGTCCAGCGTCAGCTTGCCGATCGTGTAGCTCGAACCGACGCCGAACGTGCCCTGGCTGTCGACGTTCATCGGCGTGTTCGCGAACAGGTCGGTGCGCGCGCCGGTCGCCGGGTCGACGGTGACGGTCTGCTGGCCGAGGAACGTGTGCGTGCCGATCATCGCGTACGGGTCGAACGCGTAGATGCCGTGCGGGTTGTTCAGGCGCGTGTACGCGGCGCCGATCGAGAAGTCGCCCTTCGTGAAGCTCGCGCCCGCGCTCCATGCGCTGTCGCGGTGGAAGCTGCCCGCGACGTTGCCGAACGAGTACATCGCGCCGAACTTGAAGCCGCTGAGATCGTTCGACAGGAATTTCACCGAGTTCGGCAGGCGGTCGCCGTTGAAGCGGTCGAAGTCGCCCTGGTGGATCGCATAGCCGCTGCCCCAGGCCGAGATGTTGTAGATCGATACCAGCTCGTTGGTGATGTCGAGCTGGTTGCCGAACGACAGCGTGCCCCAGTCGTTCTGCAGTCCCACATAAGCCTGGCGGCCGAATTCGGCGCCGCCGAAGTTCAGCGCGCCGGTGCCGAGACGGAAGCCGCTTTCGAGCACGAACACCGCCTTCAGCCCGCCGCCCAGGTCCTCGGTGCCCTTCAGGCCGAACCGGTTGCCGTAGGCGACGCCGTCGTCGAACTTGAACACGTGCGCGCCGCCCGTGTTGTTCACCCATGTCACGCCTGCATCGAGGATCCCGTACAGCGTCACGCTGCTCTGCGCGTGACCGATGGCGGGAACGCACGCCGCGCATGCAAGCGCGGCTGCCACGGCAAATTTCGATTGCTTCATCGTCAACCACCCTCCCTGACCCGTTTGATGGAAAGAATCGCCGTCCGCACGCACAGCGTCGCGCGCCGGCCGATTCGTATTCAGTACGCCCGATGGCCTCGGTATTTCATTTTTCGCAATAGCGCAGCCATTGCCGAAAAATACAAACCCATATTTCGGCCCACCCGTCTGAACGCGACACCAAATGGTCGCGATGCGACGGGTCGGGAAAACACGGATGGGGCGCGACGGCGGCCGAACGCGCGTCAGCGGCCGTCGAGCGCGGCCCGGACGGCCGGCAGCCCCGGTGCGCCGGCGGCCGTCGTCACGCCGTCGAGCCAGCCGGCAACCCGCGCCGGGTCGGCCTTCAGCGCGCGCTGCGCGGCCAGCGCGGGCGGGGTCTTGTGGTCCAGCATGTCGGCGATCATCCGGTTCTCGATGTCGACCGTGAACGTCATCTGCCGGAACAGCCGTGCGAGGTTCGCGCACTGGCCGGCGAAGCCCGCGCGGGCGACCGTGTTGACCGTCGCGCCGCCGTAGTCGGGCCCGAAGTACGCGTCGCCGCCGGACAGGTAGGTCAGGCGGAACTTCGTGTTCATCAGATGCGGCTCCCACGCGAGAAAAACCACCCAGCGCCGGTCGCGCACCGCGCGCTCGACCTGCGTCAGCATCCCCGTCTCGCTCGATTCGACGAGCGACCAGTTCGCCGCGCCGAGCGCATGGTCGGCCAGCAGCCGCTTGATGTTCTGGTTCGCCGGCGCACCGGGCTCGATCCCGTAAATCTTGCCGCCGAAGTGGTCGGCGAAGCGTTCGAGGTCCGCGAACGAGCGCACGCCCGCGGCCGCGACGTAGTCGGGCACCGCGAGCGTGAACTTCGCGCCGCTCAGGTTCGCGTGCAGCACGTCGATCGACCGCTCGTCGACGAACGGCTTCACGAGCGGCCCCTGCGCGGGCATCCAGTTGCCGAGGAACACGTCGACCTGCCCTTTCTTGAGCCCCTGGTACGTGATCGGCACCGACAGGTTCGCGACGTCCTGCCGGTAGCCGAGCGCCTTCAGCACGACGCCCGCCATCGCGTTGGTCGCATCGATGTCGGTCCAGCCCGGCCCCGCCATCCGCACGTCGCGGCACGTCTGCGGCTCCGCCGCGTGCGCCGCCGTGATGCAGAGGGCGGCGGCGCACGCTGCGCCGATGAGGCTTGCTGCTGTATTGCCCGCTCGTTTCATCAGTTGCTCCTTCGTCAGGGTGTGTTCAGGCCGGGCGCGACACGCGCGGAAAGCGCGCCATCGCCTCGAGCGCGTCGAGTTCGAGGTGGTTGCGCATGTAGCGCTGGCTCGCGTCGGCGAACGGCTGCCAGTCCCATGCATGGATGCGCCCGCGCGTGGTCGCCGCGAAATGAAAGCGCCGGCGCCGCTGGCTCGCGAGCACGTCGCGATGCAGCACGGGCAGGTTCCAGCGCTGCGCCGCTTCCGCGCGGAACGCCGCGAGCACGCCAGCCGCGTGCGGCGCGTCGGCGAGGTTCTCCAGTTCGCGCGGGTCATCCTTCAGGTGGTAGAGCTGGTCGGGGTCGGCCGGGCAATGCACGTATTTCCAGTCGCCGCGGCGGATCATCACGATCGGCGCGATCGCGCCCTCGGCCAGGTATTCGCCGAACGCGACGTCGTGCGCGGGCGCGCCGCGCAGGTGCGGCACGAGGCTCGCGCCATCGACCGGATCGGGCCAGCCGCCGGCCGGCATGCCGCCGGCCAGCTCGACGAGCGTCGGCAGCAGGTCGACGTGCGACACGGGCCCCGTCACGCGCGCCGCGTCGAAGCGGCCGGGCGCGTGCACGATCAGCGGCACGCGGCAGCCGCCCTCGAAGAACGTCATCTTGTACCAGAGGCCGCGCTCGCCGAGCATGTCGCCGTGGTCCGACGTGACGATCACGATCGTGTCGTCCGCGAAGCCGCTTTCCTCGAGCGCCGCGAGCACGCGGCCGAACTGCGCGTCCACATAGGACGTCGCGCCGTAGTACGCGTGGCGCGCATTGCGGACCTGCGCGTCGGAAGGCGGCGTGCGGTCGGTTTCGCAGACGGCGCGCAGCCGCCGCGAATGCGGATCGCCGTCGCCCAGCCCGGCGCGCACGGCCGGCATGTCGATCTCGTCGTCGCGGTATAGGTCCCAGTATTCGCGCGTGATCGCATACGGATCGTGCGGATGCGTGAGCGACACGACCATGCAGAACGGCCGCGCGTCCAGCCCGGCCGACCGTTCGCGCGCGAGGTCGAACAGCTTCTGCCGCGCGGCGAACGCGACCTCGTCGTCGAAGTCGAGCTGGTTGGTGCGCACGCACGGGCCGGCGTCGAGCACCGAGCTCATGTTGTGATACCAGCTCGGCCGCTCCGCCGGGCGTTCCCAGTCGGGCACCCAGCCGAAATCGGCCGGATAGATGTCGGTCGTCAGCCGCTCCTCGAAGCCGTGCAGCTGGTCGGGCCCGCAGAAATGCATCTTGCCGGACAGCACCGTGCGATAGCCGGCCGCGCGCAGGTAGTGCGCGAAGGTCAGCGTTTGCGCCGGCAATTCGGCGGCGTTATCGTAGGCGCCGATCGCCGACGGCAGCTTGCCCGTCATCAGCGAGAAGCGCGACGGCGCGCACAGCGGGCTCGCGCAATACGCGGCATCGAACACCACGCCTTGCGCGGCGAGCCGGTCGAGCGTCGGCGTGCGCGCAATGCGATTGCCGTAGGCGGGCAGCGCGAACGGCGTGAGCTGGTCGGCCATCAGGATCAGGATATGGGGTGTCGGGTTCGTCATCGGCGGTCGGGGAAGAAAGCGGTTCGCGTCGGGATCGCGCGCGACGCTCCGGCAGCCACTTGTCTGCTGAAACGGCGAAGCTCGGCCGACGTCGCACGGCACCCCGCCAAACCTCGCTAGAATCGCCGGGCGGGCCGCGCGCCGCGTCGCGCGCACGGTTGCACTATTGCCCGCCGTATCCCGCCCGGGAAGGCGTATGGCCCTTATGGGCCCATTAGAGAGGCTTATGTCGAAACCCGATTCGCTCCCGTCGATGCAGGCGCTGCGCGCGTTCGAATCGGCCGCGCGGCTCGCGAGCTTCACGGCCGCCGCGCGCGAGCTCGGCTCGACGCAGCCGGCCGTCAGCCAGCAGGTGTTCCAGCTCGAGGCGGAACTCGGCGTGCCGCTGTTCGAGCGCAGCCCGCGCGGCGTCACGCTGACCGACGACGGCAAGCAACTATACGAAGCGGTGCGCGCGAGCCTCGACACGCTGCGCGCCGCCACCGCGGCGCTGCGCGCGCGGCGCGAACACGGCACGCTCACGCTCGTCACCGACGTCGGCTTCGCGACCTACTGGCTGATGCCGCGCTTGGCCGGCCTGAAGCGCGTGATGCCGGGCGTCGACGTGCGGGTGGTCACGTCGCAGGACGTCGACGTGCAGCGCGACCAGGCGGACATCGCGATCCTGTTCGGCGACGGCCACTGGCCGTCGTGCACGGCCGCGCGGCTGTTTCCCGAGACGGTCGCGCCGGTCTGCTCGCCGGCGTTCCGCGATGCGCATCCGCACGTCGCGCAGCCCGCCGACCTGCTCGCGCTGCCGCTGCTGCACGTGCAGCCGACCCGGCCGGAGCGCTGGCTGTCGTGGCGCGGCTGGTTCGACGCGCACGGGCTCGCCGCGCCGGGCGCCGCGCACGGCGTGACCTTCAACAGCTACGCGCTCGTGATTCATGCGGCGCTGCTCGGCGAAGGCGTCGCGCTCGGCTGGACGCCGCTCGTCGACGAATTGCTCGCGACCGGCCAGCTCGTGACGCTCGTCGATGCGCCGGTCGTCACGTCGCGCGGCTATTTCCTCGTGCGGCCGCCGGCGCGGCCCGAGCCGGACGCCGTGCCGGTGTTCCGCCGCTGGCTGCTGGACGCGTGCGCGGCCGCCCGCTCCGGGTAAACCACCCCGGGCGCACTGGCGCGCCGATACCAGCCACACGGCGGGTAAGTTCTATCCGCCCCGAATCTGGCCTGATTTACTTCAGCATCGTGCTTTGCCGCTCACGGCAAGACGTTTATCGACCAGAGGAGCCCCATGAGCGACGCCCAACGCCCCGAACAATTCGTCCTGACGCTGTCGTGCCCGAGCGCGGCCGGCCAGGTCGCCGCCGTCGTCGGCTTTCTCGACCGGCATCGCTGCTACGTCGACGCGCTGAACGTGTTCGACGACGATCTCAGCAACCGCTTCTTCGTGCGCTGCGTGTTCCACCCGACCGACGAAACGCTGCACGTCGATGCGCTGCGGCAGGAGTTCGCGCCGATCGCCGCCGGCTTCGACATGCAGTGGGCGATCCACGACGTCAACGCGCGGCCGAAGGTGCTGATCATGGTGTCGAAGCTCGAGCACTGCCTCGCGGACCTGCTGTTCCGCTGGCGGATGGGCGAGCTGAAGATGGACATCGTCGGCATCGTGTCGAATCATCCGGACTTCGAACCGCTGGCCGCGCAGCACGGGCTGCCGTTCCGCCACTTCCCGATCACCGCGGAAACCAAGGCGCAGCAGGAAGCGCAGTGGCTCGACGTGTTCGAGACGAGCGGCGCCGAGCTCGTGATTCTCGCGCGCTACATGCAGGTGCTGTCGCAGGAAACGAGCGCGAAGCTCGCGAACCGCGCGATCAATATCCACCATTCGTTCCTGCCCGGCTTCAAGGGCGCGAAGCCGTATCATCAGGCGCACGCGCGCGGCGTGAAGCTGATCGGCGCGACCGCGCACTTCGTCACCGACGATCTCGACGAAGGCCCGATCATCGAGCAGGTGGTCGAGCGCGTCGATCACGCGCATCGCCCGGAGCAATTGCTCGCGGCCGGCCGCGACGTCGAGTGCATCACGCTCGCGCGCGCGGTGAAGGCGTTCATCGAGCGGCGGGTGTTCCTGAACGGGGATCGGACGGTGGTGTTTCCGTAAGCGCAGGCGCCGGTGCATGAACGACGAAGGCCCGACCGGCGCAAGCCGGTCGGGCCTTCGTTTTGCATTTCTGGAGCTTCCGTGCGAAGCGATCGATGCACCGGGCCCGTGTGCGGTTTCCGTGCCCGGCGCGAGAATCGCTACGCCCGCTGCGCGCCTACTTCACCCACGCAAGGTAATACGACAACCAGATCGTCAACGCGGCCCCGACCAGCGCCGCATACGGCGCGAGATTGAGCAACACGCCGCGCTTCGGCACCTCGAGCTCCATGTCGCGCTGCATCTGCGCGGGGAAGCGGCCGCGATCCTGCCAGTAGTGGCGATAGAGGAACACCGGCACGATCAGCAGCATCGCGATCAGCCCGTTGCGCAGCGTGCCTTCGCCCTGCAGGTTCGCGCCCGCGCCGACGTACACGAGGTTCGCATAACCGCACAGCGAGCCGGCGACGAGCAGCCATGTCGGGCAGCGGAACGGGCGATCCCAGTTGCCGCGGTCCATCCGGTGGATCCAGCCGGACTGAAGGTTCAGGAATACGAACAACATGTAGCAGACGTTCGAGATCGACAGCACCGTCATGTAGTCCGACATCATCAGCAGCACGAGGTTGAAGCCGAGGTCGGTCCACATCGCGCGCGTCGGCGAGCCGTGCTCGTTCACGTGCGACAGGTACTTCGGCAGCCAGCCGTCCACCGACGCCTGGTACAGCGTGCGCGACGAGCCCATCATCGACGTCATCACGATCAGCAGGATCGACAGCATCAGCATCACGACGACCGCGTTCGCGACCCACGCGCCGCCGCCGACGATCTTCGCCATCGCGGCCGCCACGCCGGTGCCGTCGCCGATCGCCGGATCGAGCATCGCCTGCGTGCCGAGCGCGCCCTGGAACGCCATCGGCACGAGCGTCATCACGACCAGGCACAGTGCGCCCGACCAGAAGATCGCCTTCGCGGTGTCGCGGCGCGGATCGCGGAATTCGCGCGTGTAGCAGACAGCCGTTTCGAAGCCGTACGACGCCCAGCCCGCCATGAACATCGCGCCGAGCGCCATCACGACGCCCTGCCCGTTCCACGAGCCGAACGTCGTCGCGCTCAGGTTGCCTTGCGCGTCATGGCCGAGCGGCAGCAGCGGCAACAGGTTCGACATCGGCACGTCGCCGGTCACGAACGGCACGATGCCGACGATCAGGAGCGGCGTGAGCGACGCGATGCCGAGAATGCGCTGCGTGCGCGCGGCCTTCGAGGCGCCGCTGTGCTGCAGCTTGAACGTGATGAGAAGCAGGATCGTCGCGATGATGAACGTCGCGTTGATCCGCAGGGAAAGGCCCGGCTTGATGAAGCTCAGGTCGGCTATCTTGAGCTGCCAGTGCAGCACCGCTGCGTTGGCGGGAAAGAGGCTCGTCAGCGCGTAGCTCGCCGCGAGACCGCATCCGAGTGCGAGCATCGGCGACCACGCGAGCCAGTTGCACCACACGGATACCGGGGCAATCAGTTTGCTGTAGCGCACCCAGCCGATCGCGCCGTACACCGACGCGCCGCCCGATTTATGGGGAAATAGCCCGGAAATTTCCGCATAAGTCGCGCTTTGGATCAGCCCCATCGTGATCGCGGCGATCCAGATCGCCCACGCGGGCTGGCCGATCGTCGCGCATACGCCGCCGATCGTGAACAGCACGCCTGCCGGCACGCCGCTCGTTACCCAGAATGCATCCTTCCAAGTCAGGCCACGATGCAGCGTGTGGCCCGTCGAATCATGTGAGATGGTTGCCCCAACATCACTGGTGCTATTCGCACGCAGTCCTGCCTGACTCATCCAAATCCTCCTGTGATGACTCCGCACAAGAGGCGCAGTGTAACAACTTTTGCGCTTTTTTGCAGAATCAGAAAAATAATTCCGGGATATGACGCCGGTTCCGCATAATTATTTCGGAATCCTGTGCGTCATTCCCGGACGTCGTTTTTATGTTTTCGTGCGACGAATTAGTGCACGCCTTCCGTCCATGCATTCACGCGGTCCGCATGGGCTGCGATCCACGCATCGGCGGCGGCTTCCGGCTTCGAGCCGTTCTGGATCGCCAGCATCACGCTGTCGATTTCGCCCGGCTTCCACTGGAATTTCTTCAGGAACGCGACCACCGGCTTCGCCTTCGTTTCGAGGCCCGGATTCGCGACGCTGTCGACGTGCTCCGCGCCGCCGAACACCTTCTTCGGATCCTCGAGGAAGCGCAGCTTCCACTTCGCGAACATCCAGTGCGGCGCCCAGCCCGTCACGATCACGGGTTTGTTCGCATTGACCGAGCGCGCCAGTTCCGCCGTCATCGCGCTGCCCGAGCTCGGCATCAGCGAGTAGCCGAGGCCGTAGTTCTTGATCGCCTCGTCGGTCTTGCGCATCACGCCGGCACCGGCGTCGATGCCGACGATGCGGCCGCCGAAGTCGGCCTTCTCCGCGTTCAGGTCGTCGATGCTCTTCGCCTTCACGTAGGCCGGCACGATCAGGCCGATCTTCGCGTCGTTGAAGTTCGCGCCGAGATCGACCACCTTGGCCTTGTACTGATCCCAGTACGAGCCGTGCGTGACCGGCAGCCATGCGGACAGCGTCGCGTCGAGGTCGCCGCGCGCGACGCCCTGCCACATCACGCCGGCCGCCACCGGCACGAGCTGCACCTGGTAGCCGAGCTTCTTCTCGATGATGCGCGCGGCGACGTTCGACGTCGCGACGCTATCGTCCCAGCCTTCGACATAACCGATCTTCAACGTGGGCTTCGTGTCGGCGAGCGCCGACGCGCTCAACGCCACCATCGCCGACAGCGCGCCGGTCCACAGCAGTTTTCCGAACAACTTCATGGTCGATCTCCTTTGAATCGGGCGCGAATGCCCCCATGTCTCTCTAGGTTCTTCAACCACAATTCCGCGGTATCGTTGTTTTCCGACGCGCGCTTGCCCAGCCGCGACGTCGTCGGCTACTTACTTGTCGATCACGAGATCCGTGAGCGGCTTGCTGCAGCAGAGCAGCACCATCCCCTGGTCGATCTCGCGCTGGCGGATCCCGCCGTTGTGCTTCATCTCGACCTGCCCCGACACGAGCTTCACCTTGCAGGTGCCGCACATGCCCTGCGTGCACGACGCCGGCAGCCGCACGCCCGACTGGCGCGCCGCATCGAGCACGTGCTGCTCCGAGCCGCAGGCGATCTCGCGGTTGCTCTTCGCGAAGCTGACGGTGAACTGCGTCGTCGCCGCGCCGTCGTCGCCATTCGTGGCAGGCGCAAGATCGGCAGCCAGCTCGGCGCTCGCCGTCTCCGCGAGCGTCTCGAACGAGAAGCTCTCCTCGTGATACTGCTTGCGCTCGAACCCGGCCTCGTCGAGCAGGTCGCGCACGGCCTTCATGTAGGGCGCCGGCCCGCAGGTGAAGATCTCGCGCTCCATGAAATCCGGCGCGATCAGCTTCAGCAGCGGCAGCGTCAGGAAGCCCGTGACGCCCGGCCAGTTGGTGCGTGCGCCGACGCGCTCGACGACGAACGACGCGCGGAAGTTCGTGTGGTTCGACGCGATCAGGTCGAGTTCGCGCGCGAAGATGATGTCGTCCGGCGTGCGCGCGCTGTGCACGAACACGATGTCGCGATCCTCGGCGAGATCGTGATGCGCGCGGCTCATCGACATCAACGGCGTGACGCCCGAGCCGGCGGAAAGAAACAGGTACTTGCGCGCCGGATGCCGCGCGCAGGTGAATTCGCCGGCCGGGCCGAGCACGCGAATCGGCGCGCCCGGCTGCAGGTTGTCGTGCAGCCAGTTCGACACCTTGCCGCCCGGCACGCGCTTGACCGTGATCGAGATCGTGTGCGGCCGCGCGGGCGACGACGAGATCGTGTAGCAGCGGTTGATCGTCTCGCCGTCGATGTCGAGCTCGAGCGTGATGAACTGCCCCGGCTCGAACGAGAACGCGCGACCCTGCGGCGAACGGAAGAAGAAGCTCTTCACGTCGTGCGTCTCCTGCCGCACGTGGCAGCACACCAGCGTTTCCTCGACGTCGCTCGTCCAGCGCTCGGGGAGCGCGTTCCAGAACGCCGGGCGCGTCACCCGGCTGTCGGCCGGCTCGAAATTCGCCGCATCTCGCATCATGTCTGACTCCGCTTGTTCACTGCTATGTGCTATTCGCCGGTGTGCTCGGCGAGCCGGCCGATGTACCAGGCCGAAAACTTTTCGACGAGACCTTCCGTGTACGGGGAATACGGACCCGGCTCATACGCGCTGCTCGTCGCACCGCGCTGCGAGAACTCGACGAGCGCGCGATCCTGGTCGTTGGTCGCGTTCCACACGGCCGTGAGGTTCTTCACGTCGTAGTCGATGCCTTCCTTCGCATCCTTGTGCACGAGCCACTTGGTGCGCACGAGCGTCTTGCCGGCCGACAGCGGGATCACCGAGAACGTCACGATGTGGTCGCTCATGAAGTGATGCCACGAGTTCGGCTGGGTCCAGAACGACAGGCCGCCGAGGTCGGCCTGGTTGAATTCGCCGAGCAGCTTCTTCGACGCGACCTTCGCGTCGAGCGTCTGCGATTCGCCGCTGCGGTCGAGCGGCAGGCGCTGCGTGCGGAAGCCCGTCACGTCGGCCAGCTTCTCGATCTCGACCGACGGCAGGCCCATCTCGGCCCATTCCTTGCCGCGCCGGACGCACGTTTCCGCGAATGCGTCCATGCCCTCGGCGTTCGCATCGGAGCGCTGGTAGCCGAAGCCGTATTCGTACAGCGAGATCGTCAGCTCCGGATGGTTCGCGACGCAGTGATAGCACTCGCGATTGTTCTCCATCGTCAGCTTCCAGTTGCCTTCCTCGATGATGTCGATCTGCGCGGCGATCTTCGTGTTCGGCAGGTCGTGCGGCAGCAGGTACGGCTCCATCGCCGCGCGCAGCTGCGCGAAGTCGGCCGGCGGCTCGTCCGCGAGGCAGACGAAGATCAGGCCCGCGAGGTTCTGAACGTGCACCGATTTCAGGCTGTGCTTGCAGCGGTCGAACTGCTCGCCCATGTGCTCGGCGAACATCAGCTGGCCCGTCAGGTTGTAGGTCCAGCTGTGGTACGGGCACACGATGTTGCCGACCGAGCCCTTGTCCTCGTTGCACAGCCGCGCGCCGCGATGGCGGCACACGTTGTGGAACGCGCGGATCTCCATGTCGTCGTCGCGCACGATCAGGATCGAATCGTTCCCCAGTTGCACCGTCAGGTAGTCGCCCGGCTCCGGCACGTCCGGCTCGACCGCCACCTGGATCCAGTGCTGGCGGAAGATCGCCTCCATGTCGAGCGCGAAGATGTCCTCGCTCGTGTAGAACGGCGCTTCCAGGCTGTAACCTTCCTTGCGCCGCTCGATCATTGCACGAATGTCTGCCGATACTTTCATCGTTTGCTCCGGATTCCTTGCATCCCTAGGTTCTTGCCGACAGGCATCAAAAATCAGTAGTCGATGAGCTGATGCTCGCGCAAATACGCGAGGATCACTTGTGCTTTTTCGACCGAACTCCCTTCATTTACGACGTTCCCGCCCCGGCTTTCGGTGGTCGTCGCCGACAGCATCCGGGCATGCCCGGAGCGCTTCTCGGCGGCGGCCAGCTTCACCGGCTTGCGCTCGATCGCGCCGACCGTCCAGGCGGGCGCGTCGGCGTCCTGGCCGGGCGACACGCGCACCGGGCGCACCGTGCCGGCCTTCAGCCGCGCATACGCGTAGCGCGGCTGCGCATTGGCGAGCGGATGCACGGCGACCACCGCCGGCAGCGCCGCATCGACGCGCCGGCGCAGCCCTTTCGGCAAAAATTGCCGGACGGCCGCGCGGCCCGCGTCGATCGTCACGTCGACGGCCGAGCCGACCAGCGGATAGCCGAGCGCCGCGGCCACCCGGTACGGCAGCATCCCGGTGTCGTACGCGCCCTCGGCGCGCGTGCCGGTCAGCACGAGGTCGTAGCCTTCGACGCGCGCGGCGAGCGCCTGCGCGGCATCGTCGCCGTCGCGGCAGGTCAGCACCTCGACCTCGCGCGCGCCGAGCGCCAGGTATTCGTCGAGCGCCGGCGTCAGCGGGTCGCCCGCGTGGATCACGTCGAGCTGCGCGTGATGGCGCTCGGCCAGCGCGCGGCCGATCTCGAGCGCCGCAGCGTCGTTGCGGCTGTAGCGCGGCACGCCGCTGACCGGGTGCCGGCCGACCGACACCAGCACCGCGATGCGTTTCAACAGTCGGGGGGCGTTCATGCGGCGACTCCTTCCGGTACGTGGTTGCCGACGGCCGCCGGCGATTGCCCGCGCGCCGCGCGCGCGGCCTGCACCTGCTCGATCAGCGCGGCAATCGTCGCCTGCGCGTCGCCCACCACGGTCAGGTTCGCGCGCTTCGCGATCGGCGCGCTGCCGTCGAGGTTCACCGCGATCACGTGGCGGCAGTCCTTGATGCCTTGCAAATGCTGCACCGCGCCCGAGATGCCGAACGCGATGTAGACGCTCGCCTCGACCGTCTTGCCGGTCGCGCCCACCTGCTTGTCGCGCGTGAAATGGCCGTTGTCGACCGCCACGCGGCTCGCGCCGATCGCCGCGCCGAACGCGCCGGCGAGCTGCTCGAACGCGCCGATGTCGGTCACGCCGTTGCCGGCCGACACGATGAAATCGGCTTCCTCGAGCGCGACCCGTGCGGCATCGAGTTCCTCGAGGCCGAGATCGCGATACGGCGCGCCGGCATCGGGCGCCGGGCGGATGAAATCGCCGGCCAGGCGCTCGCCCGCGCCGACGAACGGCAGCTTCGCGCCCACCGCGTTCGGCGCGAGCAGGATCACGTCCGGCAGCGCGCGGGTCGCGAATGCGCGCCGCGCCTGCGCATAGGCGCCAACGTGCTTCGCGTCGATCTCGACGACGTTCGTCGCGACGCTCGCGCCGGCCGCCGCCGCGTAGCGCCGGCCGAGATCGCCGTCGCCGGTCGCGTTGTCGGGCACGAACACATGCTTCGGCGCGAGTGCGGCGACACACGCCTGCAACGCCTGCAATTCGCTTTCGGGCGCGAACGTGCGGCGATCGAAGCCGGCCAGCTCCACCAGCTTGTCGACGCCGAGTTCGGCCACGTCGTCCTTCAGTTCGCCGAACGCGAGCAGCGCGACTTCCGTCTGCGCGTCGGCGAGCAGCGCGGCGGCGGCAACCGCCTGGCGCGCATGATCGTCGAGCGCGCCACGTTCGCCGTGCGCGACCACCAGCAGCACGTGCTTCGGCTCCTGCACCGCGCGGCGCGGCTTCGCGGCGGATGCCCCGTGGCCGTGCGCGGACCACTGCGCGGCGCTCGCGTCCGCGCTGCCTTCCTCGCCCAGCGTGATGCGCTTCAGTCCCGCCGCCGTGATGATGAACGGCCGGCGCGGATCGATTCGTTTGATCGTATTCATCGATTCACTCACTCCAGCGACGCAGCGACGAGTTCGGCCACGTCGAGCACGTCGGGGCGCGGGCCCACGACGCCTTCGAGCATCGCCGTGCAGTTCGGGCAGCCGACCGCGACCACGTCCGCACCGATCGCGCGCGCGTCGGCGATGCGAATGTCGGGAATGCGCTGCTTGCCGGGGATGTCGGTCAGCGGCGCACCGCCGCCACCGCCGCAGCAGCGGCCGCGCATCCCGTTGCGTTCCATCTCGACCACCTGGATGCCGATCGTCTTCAGCAGCTTGCGCGGCGCTTCCGTCTCGCCGTTGTAGCGGCCGAGGTAGCACGGGTCGTGATACGTGGTGCGCTTCTCGCGCAACGCGTCGACCGCCTTCGGCGTGATCTTGCCGCGCTCGGCCAGTTCGGCGAGATAGGTCGTGTGATGCTTGACCGTCACGCGCAGGCCGAGCGCGCGGTATTCGTTGCGCAGGCTGTGCATCACGTGAGGATCGGCGGTCACGATCTGCTGGTACGACAGCGTCGACAACGTGCCGATCAGGCGCTTCGCGAGCTGCCGGAACGTCGCCTCGTCGCCGAGCCGGCGCGCGACGTCGCCCGTGTCGGTCTCGTCGCCGCCGAGCACCGCATAGTCGACGCCGGCCTTGTTCAGCACCTTCACGAACGCGCGCAGCGTGCGCTGGTAGCGCATGTCGAACGCGCCTTCGCCCGCGACGAACAGCACGTCGACCGGCTTGCCCGGCTGCGCGACCGGCGCGTTCAGGTCCACCGACCAGTCGTAGCGCGCGGCCGTGTCGTAGCCGCCCATCGTGCCCGTCTCGCGCAGGTTCGCGAGCACTTCCGCGCCCTTGCCGGGCACCGTGCCGTGCACGAGCGTCTGGTTGCGGCGCATGTCGACGATCGCGTCGACGTGCTCGATCAGCATCGGGCATTCCTGCACGCATGCGCGGCAGGTCGTGCACGACCACAGCGTCTGCGCTTCGATCAGGCCCGACACGATCGGGCCGTTCGGCTCGCCACGGTGCTGGCCGACCGCGATGCCCGGCGTCGGGCTGCCCGCGTAGGCTGCATCGCTGCCGCCCGCCATGCCGACGACGAGATCCTGGATCAGCTTCTTCGGGTTCAGCGGCTGGCCGGACGCGAACGCCGGGCACGCGGCTTCGCACTTGCCGCACTGCACGCAGGCGTCGAAGCTCAGCAGCTGGTTCCAGCGGAATTCCACCGGCTTCGCGACGCCGTACTCCTGCTGCTCGATGTCGGGCAGCTTCAGCGCGGTCGGCGGCGTGGCGGTGCCGTTTCCGGTGAACGATTCGCGGCTGGCCGCGAAACGCTCCTGGCGCGGATGGAACGCGAGGTGCAGCAGGCCCGCGATCGCATGCTTCATCGGGCCGCCCTTCGCGGCGCCGAACGTCATCGCGAATGCGCCGACGCCGATCAGCGCCGCGCAGAGCACCGCGAACGCGCCGGACATCGCGCCGGCCGGCACCACCATGTACAGCACGAGGCCGAGCGCGAACGCGCCGAGCAGCCAGGGCAGCGTATTCCACGGGCCTTTCGACAGCCGCGCCGGCACGTTGCGCGCATGGCGGCGACGCCACACGAACACCGCGCCGACCAGCATCGCGAGCGCCGCGAGGAAGATCAGCTTGTCGAGCCACGGCGAGTAGATCGCGAGGCCGTAGTTGACGAACACCAGCGCCAGCGCGGCGATCGCGCCGCCGGCGGTGGCGACGTGCGTCTTCGCGATGTACGGGTCGCGCGCGACCACGTGGTGCAGGTCGACGAAATAGCGCTTCGGGATCGCGAACAGGTTCGCGACGCCGAACGCGCCGGGAGCGGTGGCCCGGCCGAGCCGCCAGTAGGACGAACGCTTCGCGACCGCGAACGCGAGCCCGGCCACCGACAGCCACAGCAGTGCGGTAATGAGGAAAGCCGGATTCATGTTTAGAAATCCTTCACGAGACGCAGCGAGTCGTAGATCGCGCCGTGGACGTTGTGCATCGAGATGCAGTCGCCGACACGGAACAGCAGGAAACGGCCGTTGCCGAGCTCTTCCGACAGGCACGGCTGCGGCTGGGCCGCGAACAGCGTGTGCGGATCGATCTGGCCACGGTTCAGCGATTCCGGCTTGAGCTTCCAGTAGAGTTCGTCGTTCGGCGACGAACCGTTCTCGATCACCACCTGGTCGACGGCGCGCTCTTCCAGTTCCTCCGTGTACTCGTTGCGCAGCACGGCGATCTTCTTGCCGTCTTCCTCATACACGCGGTCGAGCATCGTGTTCGGCGTGGGGATCACGCCGAACGCGTACAGGCGGCGATAGAAGATCGGGAAGGTCGTGCCGCCGCAATCGTCGGCCACCTTCACGTCGGGCGTGACGACCTCGACCTTCGAGCCGCGGCTCGCCATGAAGTCGGCCACGCCCGCGCCCGCATGGGTGCTCACGCCGTCGAACAGCAGCACGTTCTGCTTCGGCTCGACCTTGCCGGTCAGGATGTCCCACGAGCTGACGGCGAGGCCCTCGGCCACACCCCAGCCCGGCACCTGCCAGGTGAAGCTCGAGCCGCCCGTCGCGAGCACGACGATGTCCGGCTTCTCGGCCATGATCATCTTCTCGTCGGCGGCCACGCCGAGGCGGCGGTCGACGCCCAGGCGCTTGGTTTCCATGTCGAACCAGCGGATGATCCCCGACATCTGTTCGCGCTGCGGCGCCTTCGCCGCGATCATCACCTGGCCGCCCACTTCCGCGTTCTTCTCGAACAGCACCACGTCGTGGCCGCGCAGCTTCGCGACGCGCGCCGCCTCGAGGCCCGCCGGGCCGGCGCCCACCACCACCACCTTGCGCTTCGGGCCGCGCGACTTCTCGATGATGTGCGGCATCGTCGCTTCGCGCGAGGTGGCCGCGTTCTGGATGCAGAGCACGTCGAGGCCGTTGTACTGGCGGTCGATGCAGTAGTTCGCGCCGACGCACTGCTTGATTTCGTCCTCGCGGCCGTCGCGGATCTTGATCACCATGTGCGGATCGGCGATCTGCGCGCGCGTCATGCCGACCAGGTCGATCATGCCGGTGGCGAGCAGGCGCTCGGCCTGGCCCGCATCGCGGATGCTCTGCGCGTGCATCACCGGAATCTTCACCACCGACTTGATGCCGGCCGCGAGGTGCACGAACGGCTCCGGCGGCAGCGCCATCGGCGGCATGCAGTTGGCGATCGTGTTGTGCGTATCCCCGCCGGAACCGACCACGCTCAGGTAGTCGATCAGGCCCGTCTCCGACATCGCCTGCGCGATTTCCTTCAGCGCCTCGTGATCGAGGCCGTCCTCGTGGAATTCGTCGCCGCACATGCGCAGGCCGACGCAGAAATCCTTGCCGACCGCCTCGCGCACCGCCGTCAGTACTTCGATGCCGAAGCGCAGGCGGTTCTCGAGGCTGCCGCCCCATTCGTCGGTGCGATGGTTCGAGCGCTTGCTCCAGAACTGGTCGATCAGGTGCTGGTGGGCCGCCGAGATCTCGATGCCGTCCATGCCGGCAGCCTTCACGCGCTTCGCGGCCGCCGCGAAATCGCCGATGATGCGGCGGATTTCCTCGATCTCGATGATCTTCGCATTGCCGCGGTGCACGGGTTCGCGCACGCCCGACGGCGACATCAGGTGCGGCCAGTGCTCGCCGTGGAACGACGAGCGGCGGCCCATGTGCGTCGCCTGGATCATGATCTTCGCGCCGTGCTTGTGCATCGTGTCGGCCAGGCGCGTGAGCGGGTC
The DNA here is from genome assembly GCA_001527685.1 of Burkholderia pyrrocinia. Classification (GTDB taxonomy): domain Bacteria; phylum Pseudomonadota; class Gammaproteobacteria; order Burkholderiales; family Burkholderiaceae; genus Burkholderia; species Burkholderia pyrrocinia_D. The sequence goes on along the minus strand of LOZU01000018.1, from coordinate 121,614 downwards.
GATGATCTTGTCGGTCGACAGGTTCACCGATTTCCACCAGCCCTGCGGGCTGTCGATCGACACGGGGCTCGACCCGCCGCAGATCGCGAGGCCGACGCCACCCTTCGCCTTCTCTTCGTAGTAGCGGATGTAGCGGTCGCCCGGCAGGCCGCCCGGCTCGGCATACACCTCGGCGTGCGCGGTGCTGACGATCCGGTTGCGCAGCGTCAGCTGGTTCAGCTGCATGGGTTTGAACAGGTGGGGATAACGCATCGCAGGCGACCTCTGGCGTTCGAATGTCTCGTGTTGCGGGTGTTGTTGTGGTTCAGTGCATCAATGCGCGAGCGGCGACACTTCGAAGACGCAGTGGTCGTGGTGCTCCGCCGCACACTGCACTTCCTTCGAGTGCGCGCGCGGCGCGCCCTTGCCTTCCGGCGTGGTGTCGTTGACCCAGTCCATCGCGCCGGCGAACCAGCCGGCGAACATGTAGCAGAGCTTGCCTTCCTTGCCCGGCTGCTGGAGCACGAACGACGAGTGGCGCAGCTCGATCTTCGCGCGCGCGCTCGCCGGGTCGGCCTCGATGATCGAGAACAGGCCCCAGCCGCGCTGCGACAGGCGCTTCAGGTAGTGCTCGAACACGGCCATGCCGGTCAGGCCGTGCAGCTTCGCTTCCTTGTCGCACCAGTGGTAAGCGGACTTGTAGCCGGCCTTGTAGAGGATCTCGGCATACGCATCGACGCCGAGCGCTTCCTCGACGGCGACGTGGTTGTTCGTGAAGAAGTGGCGCGGCACGTACAGCATCGGCAGCGCGTCGGTGGTCCAGACGCCGGTATCGGGATCGACGTTGATCGGCAGTTGCGGTTGCATCGTGGTGACTCCGTGAGGAAAATTCGCCGCGCGCCGCCCGCAGTTTCGCAGGTCCAGCAGGCGCGGCATCGTCCACGCGCCCGCGCGGCTCGCGCGGGCACGTCCCGATTGTTCTGGTGTTGAATCGCTGGAAGCTGTCCGGCTCGGCGTGACGCTTACGCGCCCCACACGTCCTTGAACACGCGCACCCAGTTCTCGCCCATGATCTTGCGGATGCGCGATTCCTTCCAGCCGTGGCGTTCCATCGCCGCGGTCAGGTTCGGGAATTCGCCGATCGTGCGGATGCCGTCCGGGTTGATCACCTTGCCGAAGTTCGTCAGCTGGCGATAGCGGCCCTTGTCGTGCGTCAGCATGTCGAAGAATTCCTTCGCGAAATCCTGCGTGAAATCCGTGCCGATGCCGACCGCGTCCTCGCCGATCAGGTTCACGACATAGTCGATCGCCTCGATGTAGTCGTCGATCGTCGCTTCGATCCCGCGCTTCAGGAACGGCGCGAACATCGTCACGCCGACGAAGCCGCCCGCATCGGCGATCTCCTTCAGCTGCGCGTCGCTCTTGTTGCGCGGATGCTCCTTCAGGCCCGACGGCAGGCAGTGCGAATAGCACACCGGCTTCTTCGAGAACGCGATCGCTTCCGACGACGTGTTGCCGCCCACGTGCGACAGGTCGACCATGATGCCGACGCGGTTCATCTCGGTGATCACTTCGCGGCCGAAATCCGACAGCCCGCCGTCACGCTCGTAGCAGCCGGTGCCGACCAGGTTCTGCGTGTTGTAGCAAAGCTGCACGACGCGCACGCCCATGTCGGCGAACGCCTCGATATAGCCGAGGTTGTCCTCGAACGCATGCGCGTTCTGGAAGCCGAGGATGATCCCGGTCTTGCCTTCCTTCTTTGCGCGGAAGATGTCGTCGGTCGTGCGCACCAGCGTCAGCAGCTCGCTGTTGTCGCGGATCTTCTTCTTCATCACGCCGATGTTGTCGACGGTCTTCGTGAAGTTCTCCCACACCGACACCGTGCAGTTCGCGGCCGTGATGCCGCCCGTGCGCATGTCTTCGAACACCGGCCTCTCGAACTTCGAGATGTTCAGCCCGTCGATGATGATGCTGTCCTGATGCAGCGTGCTCATATCTGCCTCTTGCTCCGGTCGTGTCGGTGTCGATCAGTAAATCGGGAAGCGCTCGCAGAGCGCGAAGATCTCGCGGCGCACGCGCTGTTCGGTCGCGTGGTCGCCTTCCGGGTTCGCGCGCAGCGCGTCGAACACCTCGAGGATCAGGCGGCCGATCTCGCGGAATTCGGCCACGCCGAAGCCGCGCGTCGTGCCGGCCGGCGTGCCGAGGCGGATGCCCGACGTGACGGTGGGCTTCTCGGTGTCGAACGGGATGCCGTTCTTGTTGCAGGTGATGCCCGCGCGCTCCAGCGCCTGCTCGACCGGCGCGCCCTTCAGGCCCTTCGGGCGCAGGTCGACGAGCAGCAGGTGGTTGTCGGTGCCGCCCGTGACGAGATCGACGCCGCCCGCCTTCAGCACCTCGCCGAGCGCCTGCGCGTTCGCGAGCACGTTGTCGATGTAGGTCTTGAAGTCCGCATGCAGCACTTCGCCGAACGCCACCGCCTTGCCGGCGATCACGTGCATCAGCGGGCCGCCCTGCAGGCCGGGGAACACCGCCGAGTTGATCTTCTTCGCGATGTCCTCGTCGTTGGTCAGCACGAAGCCGCCGCGCGGGCCGCGCAGCGTCTTGTGCGTGGTCGACGTGACGACGTGCGCGTGCTCGACCGGGTTCGCGTGGCGGCCCGCGGCGATCACGCCGGCGATGTGCGCCATGTCGACCATCAGCTTCGCGCCGACGCTGTCGGCGATCGCACGGAAGCGCGCGAAGTCGAGCGCGCGCGGGTACGCCGAGAAGCCGGCGATGATCAGGTTCGGCTTGTGCTCCTGCGCGAGCGCCTCGACCTGGTCGTAGTCGATGAGCATCGTGTCGCGGTTCACGCCGTACTGCACCGCGTTGAACCACTTGCCCGACAGCGCCGGCTTCGCGCCGTGCGTCAGGTGGCCGCCCGCGTCGAGCGACATGCCGAGCACCGTGTCGCCCGGCTTCGCGAGCGCGAGCATCACCGAGCCGTTCGCCTGCGCGCCCGAGTGCGGCTGCACGTTCGCATAGCCGGCGTTGAAGATCTGCTTCACGCGCTCGATCGCGAGCGCCTCGACTTCATCGGCGAACTCGCAGCCGCCGTAGTAGCGCTTGCCCGGATACCCTTCCGCGTACTTGTTGGTCAGCACCGAGCCCTGCGCTTCGAGCACGGCGCGCGACACGATGTTTTCCGACGCGATCAGCTCGACCTGCGACTGCTGCCGCTCGAGTTCCTTCAGGATGGCGCTGCGGACCGGCGCGTCGCGCTCGGCAAGGGGCTGCGAGAAGAAAGGCTGGGTGTTCGACATAGAGCATCCGTGACGAAGAATTGTGGGGCTGCGATCAACGCGTAAGGCCCGCCGCGCCTGGGTTTCCAGCATGTCCATGGCAGGGCTGCCGACGGCTCTATTCTTGTCGTTCGGATTTTCGGTCGATTGATGAATTTAGACGCGTTCTTTGCCTTTTCCGCCATTCGCGTCCGTTTTATACAAGTGACCGATCGTGCTTTTTCGGCTCGCCACGCGAGGTCGCCGCAGCGCCCCACTGTCGCTCAGGCACTGCCACGGTGCCGCCGCCGCTCTCGACAGGTGCAGCCGATCACGGATACGGTGCAGTGCAGCATGGGCGCTCGGCCCAGACAACGTATGGAGCTAGGGTTTAGCCGTATGGCACGCTTGTTGCGCTCGCTCACACAATACCGCAGCCCGGATGGTGCCTTGGGCTGAAAGCTATTAGTAGATTCTAGGAACGCTCCCCATGTCGCCCGACCGTACAGCGTCGCTGTCCCACTTCGCGTTCATGCCGTTGCCCAACTTCACGATGATTGCGTTCACGAATGCGATCGAAGTGCTTCGGATGGCGAATTACCTGAGCGGCCAGCCGCTCTACCGCTGGTCGGTGATCAGCCCGGACGGCGGCCCGGTGACGGCGAGCAACGGCCTGACGGTCGACACCGGCCCCGCCGAATGCGCGGGGCAGCCGGACATCGTGTTCGTCTGCGGCGGCGTCGACGTGCAGCGCGCCACCACGCCCGACCACCTGTCGACGCTGCGCCGCTTCGCGCGCGGGGGCATTCCGCTCGGCAGCCTGTGCACGGGCACCTATGCGCTCGCGAAGTCGGGCCTGCTCGCGGGCTACGCCTGCGCGATCCACTGGGAGAACATGTCCGCGCTGAAGGAGGAGTTTCCGGATACGCGCTTCCTGAAGGAACTGTTCGTGATCGATCGCGACCGCATCACGTGCACGGGCGGCGTCGCGCCGCTCGACATGATGCTGAACCTGATCGCCACGCGCGTCGGCACCGCGCGCGTCACGCAGATCGCCGAGCAGTTCATCGTCGAGCACGTGCGCGACACGAGCGCACAGCAGCGCATGCCGCTCGTCGCGCGGCTCGGGTCCGCGAACAAGTCGCTGTTCGAGGTGATCTCGCTGATGGAGAACAACATCGAGGAGCCGCTGTCGCGCGAGGAGCTCGCGCGGCTCGCGAACATGTCGCAGCGGCAACTGCAGCGGCTGTTCCGCGAGCACCTCGGGATGACGCCGACGCACTACTACCTGACGCTGCGGCTGCGCCGCGCGCGCGAGCTGCTGCTGCAGACCGACATGTCGATCATGCACATCACGATGGCGTGCGGGTTCCAGTCCGCGTGCCATTTCAGCAAGAGCTACCGCGACGCGTTCGGCGTCGCGCCGACCCGCGAGCGCCGCAAGCAGGTCGCGCCGCTCGCGCAGGGGCCCGGCGGCGCGTCGATCCCGACGCTCGCGATGATGCATGCGTGAGCGCTGCTTCGCATGACGTAAAAAAAGCGACCCTCGGGTCGCTTTTTTCATTGCCGCCAGCCGCTCGGCTCAATACCCCCACACCTGCATTTCGTCGAGCGAGTAACCCCACTGCGTCGCGCGCTTCGTACCATACATCCGCACGTAGCGGCCATGGCCGTTGAGATTCGGGATCGCGACGTGGCCGTACGCCACGCCGTTGTTCGTCGAGTAGATCGTCGTCCAGTTCACGTTGTCGGTCGACGTCTGGATCTGGTAGACGAGCGCGCCCGCGTCCCAGTACAAGTCGACGCCGTTGATGGTCTTCACGGCCCCGAGATCCACGGAGATCCATTGCGGATCGACGCCCGCGCCCTCCGGCGAATCCCAGCGCGTGCTGGTGGTATTGCCGTCGAAGGCCTTGTCCGGCGTCAGCGACGCGTTGTAGCTGGCCGACGCGGCGGCGGGATGCCCTTGCGACAGCAGCGTGGTCTGGTTCGCGGCCGGGCCGCCGTAGTAGCTCGACCCGAGCTTGGCCTTCGTGGTGTCGGCGTTCACGCCGAACTGCGACAGGCTCCAGCGCTGGCCGGTCGTCACGTCGCCGACGTAGAGCTGGTAGCCGCCCGCCGTCGTCGACGAGAAGAACAGGTAGTTCGTGCCGCTCACCGGCGCCGGGTCGGAGTTGTTGCTGATGCAGTCGTTGAGCGCGAGCTGGTTCGGCGTCGATGCCGGATCGGCGGTCTTCGCGTAGATCTGGTCGAGCTGGCTCGTGTCCTTCCAGCGCGCGTAGAACACCATGCCGTCCGCGCGCACGATCGGGTAGTAGGTCTGCAGCCCGGCCGGATGATCGAACGTGGCCGTCGCGCCGGTGGCGATCGTGCGCTTCATCAGGCCCATGTTCGCGCCGGTGCCGGTCGCGTAGTACACGGCGCTCGCGTCCGGCGCGAGAAACGGCATCGAGTATTCGGCGCCGGCCGGCGCGTTCGTCAGGCTCACGACCGACGTGAACACCGGGCCCGCGCTCGTATACGACAGCGTCGCCTGCTTGACGTCGCCGTTCTGCTTGAACACGAGCGTCTTGCCGTCCGGGCTGAACTTCGGATCTTCGTTGCGGGTCGCGCCCGTGCTGTTCGTCAGGTTGACCGGCGCGTTGTTGGTGCCGAGCTGGACCATGAACACATTCCACGCGCCGTTGCTGATGCCCATGAACGCGAGCCACTTGCCGTCGGGGCTGAACACGGCGTTCATCGGGTCGGTGATGCCCCACGTGCTCTTGCTCAACTGCGTCAGCGTGCGCGCCGAGAAGTCGTAGAGGAACAGCTGGCTCGTGCCGTCGCCGTAGTTGACGTAGCTGTGATAGACGAGCTTGCCGGTCAGCGCGGCAGGAAACGACGCGTTGGACTGCGCCGGAGGATTGCTGATACAGGCCGCTTCCGCGGCGCCGCCGAACAGGTTGAGGGCAATACCGGCCACGAGGCCCGCGACGAGGGTCTTCGATTTCACGCTGGGTGTTCCTGGGTTGAGTCGGGACGCCGGCAGACACGATTCCATGCACACGCGCAGGACTGCGGATCGGCCGCCGGGCAGCGTCGATTCCGTATCGATGGGACGTCGGTTGAGAAAGGGTGGCGAGAGAATGCCCGCGAACCGCGCGGATTAAAAGGATCAGAGTCCGCAAAAAACATACGGATCAGATTTGAGGACGGGATTGCGTGCGACGTGTCGCGTGCTACTCTTTTTTCCAGCGAGTCACGGATCGGCCGGAGGCACAGGCATGAAGCGTTACGCGGCGCTGGCGAAGACGATCGCGGATTCTATCCGGCGCGGCGATTTGGTGCCAGGTGCGCGCATCCCGACCATTCGCTCCGCGAGCCATGCGTATCACGTGAGCCCGACCACCGTGTTCCATGCGTACTACCTGCTCGAAAGCGAGGGCTTGATCGTCGCGCGGCCACGATCCGGCTATTTCGTGTCCGATCTCGGCGGCAAGCGGCTGCGCTCGAACCATGGCCCGCCGCGAAACACCACCACGCGAAACGGCCGCCCTGACGATGCGCTGCGCAGGCTCGTCGATTCCATCAAGCACGAGGACATCGTTCCGCTGGGCTCCGCATTCGCGAGCTACTCGCTGTTCCCGATGGGCAGCCTGTGGCGATGCGTCACGTCGGTGGCGCGCAACATGGATCGCACGAAGCTGCTGTCGGGGTTCCCGCCCGGGGACGAAGGGCTGCGCCGCCAGATCGCGCTGCGTTACCTGATCGCGGGCGCGGCGTTGCCGATGGACGAGATCGTGATCACGACCGGCGCGCTGGAAGCGCTGACGCTGAGCCTGCAGGCGCTGACGCACCCGGGCGAAGTGGTCGCGATCGAACGCCCGGCATTCCATGCGGCATTGCAGGCGGTGGAGCGCCTGCACCTGAAGGCCGTCGAAATCCCGGTCGATCCGCGCACCGGGCTCGATCTCGATGCCCTTGCGAGCGCGCTCGACACGCATCCGATCCGCGCATGCTGGCTCATGACGTCGTTCCACAACCCGACCGGCGCGACGCTCTCCGACGAGCGCAAGCGCGCGCTGATCGCCCTGCTCGCCGCCCACCAGGTGCCGCTGATCGAGGACGACGTGTTCGGCGAGCTGTATTTCGGCTCCGTGCCGGTGCGCCCGGCGAAGCTGTACGACGAGAGCGGGCTCGTGCTGCATTGCGGCTCGTTCTCGAAGTGCCTGGCGCCGGGTTTCCGGATCGGCTGGGTCGCGGCCGGACGCTACGTGCAGCAGATCCGGCACGCGAAATGCATCGCCACACCCGCCGCCGACGTGCCTGCGCAGCTGGCCATCTCGAACTATCTGCGGGACGGCGGATACGACCGCTTCCTGCGCAAGCTGCGGCGCAATCTTGCCGCGCACCAGGCGCAGATGCTGGCCGCCGTGCACGCGTATTTTCCGCAGGGCACGGAAGTCTTTGCACCGCGCGGCGGCTATTTCCTGTGGATCGAGCTGCCGCCGCGCGTCGATGCGCTGCGCCTGTTCGGCGCCGCGATGGAGAACGGCATCAGCCTCGCGCCCGGGCCGATCTTTTCCGCGTCCGGCGGATTCCGCCGCTACGTGCGCCTCAATTACGGCCGGCCGTGGACGCCCGCCATCGAACACGCAATGCAGACCATTGGCGCATTGGCCGCACGGCAACGGCACACGCACCAGCACTAGCACTAGCACTAGCACTAGCACTAGCACGGAAGATGCCACCCGTGCGTGCGCCGATCGTGCGCGGCACGCGCCTTGCGTTCCGGCCGGTGCGCGACAAAGAATGAAGACGGAGAGCAGGCGTGGCGATGTGAAGCGGGCAATAAAGCGCGGGCGGCATGCAAGGCCGCGCGGCGGGTTTCAACGGAGGAATCCCATGAGCACCGAGAGCGCACTCCAGGCAACGATCCAGGCACTCGTTCAGGACGGCAAGGGCTTGCTGGCGGCCGACGAAAGCGGGCCGACCATCGCGAAGCGCTTCAAGACGATCGCGGTCGAATCGACTGAAGAGAACCGCCGCGCATGGCGCAGCCTGTTGCTGTCGACGCCGGGCCTCGGTGAATTCGTCAGCGGCGTGATCCTGTATGAAGAGACGCTCGGGCAATCCGCGGACGACGGCACGCCGTTGCCCGAACTCGCCGCGCGCCAGCAGATCGTGCCCGGCATCAAGGTCGACGCGGGCAAGATTCCGCTCGCGCTCGCGCCCGGCGACGAAATCACGCAAGGGCTCGACGGGCTCGCGGCGCGCCTCGACGGCTACCGGCGGCAAGGCGCGCGTTTCGCGAAATGGCGTGCGGTGTACAACGTGTCCGCCACGCTGCCGGGCCATGCGGCGATCGAGGCGAACGCCGAAGCGCTGGCGCGCTATGCGGCGATCTGCCAGGAAGCCGGCGTCGTGCCGATCGTCGAACCGGAAGTGCTGATGGACGGCGATCATTCGCTCGCGCGTTGCGCGGAAGTGACCGACGCCGTGCTGCATGCGGTGTTCGACGCGCTGCATCGGCATCGCGTCGTGCTGGCGCACATGTTGCTGAAGCCGAGCATGGTCGTCGCGGGCAGCACGCACGCGACGCAGCCGGCCCCCGCCGACGTCGCCACGGCGACGGTGCGCCTGTTGCGCGGCGTCGTGCCGGCCGAAGTCCCCGGCATCTTCTTCCTGTCGGGCGGGCAGACGCCCGAGGAAGCGACGGCCCATCTCGACGCGATGAATCGCCTCGCCGGGCGGCCGTGGCTGCTGAGCTTCTCGTATGGACGCGCGCTGCAGGAGCCGCCGCTGGCCGCGTGGCAGGGACAGGCGGCCAACGTCCGCGCCGCGCAGGATGCGCTGCTGCTGCGCGCGCGCCTGAACGGTGCGGCCTGTCGCGGCCAGTACGACGCGTCGATGGAGCGCGGCGCCTGAACGGAGCCGGGCGGATCTCGCCCGGTCGAATCATGTATGTCCTCCCCAACCGGAAAATCACCGCACGCGACACGCTGACAGGCGCGCTGAGCGCGCATGCGCGGTCGCGGCATCGCGCGTGCTGCCGCTGCACGCAATGCGGATTCATCGCGTTCCGCGCGCTCGAGCATTGCCCTGCATGCGGGCGGTGGAACTGGCCGTTCGAACCGCTGGTCGAGCAATCAGGGCGTGCGCGCGACGGCCACACGATGCGGCCGGTCGACGCATGGGATGCGCGCGTTGCCCGCTTCTTCCACCATGTCGCCGTCGATCAGCCGCGCGCATCGACCGCGCCGATACTGAGCCTCGTGACGCTCTTCCTGCTGTTCGGCGGCTACGTCACGCTCGACCGGATGTGCAGGATCGACCCCGTCTGCCAGGCGCAGGGCGTATCGGGGGCGCCGACGATCGCCGGCGACTTGCGCGCGCAAGCCGAGCTGGCCGCCCAGTCGGCCAATTTGCCGGTGCTGCCGCCGCCCGCCTATCCATTTCATGCGATCGACCAGGCGCGTATCGCGGCCGGCGAAGCCGGCGGCTCGGGTGCGGGTCGGCTTGCGGCCCGCGCGAACGAGGACGCGGCGCCCGTGCACGCGCCGGATGCGATCCCCGCGCACGCCGCGCCGGGCAATACGCTTGCCGCGCACCCGTGCACGCTCCAAGGCGAATCCGGTTGCGCGCCGATGCACACCGCCGCGCTGCGCACTGCTGAGCCGCGGACGGCACGCCATGCGCAGGCGACGATACGCCGCGTGAGCATGCACCCGAGGCTCGCGCGGCGATCCGAGTCGCGCGGCATCGAGCTCGCCCGGCTCTATCGCGGGCACTGAGCGCGCGATTCCCGAACGCACGAACGAACAAAGGGCCGGGGCGCATGACCGCCCCGGCCCTTCGATTGCCGAACCGTCGGCCGCGTTACGCCGCCAGCATGCCGTGCGGATCGATGACGAATTTGCGCGGTGCGCCGCCGTCGAACTTCTTGTAGCCGTCCGGCGCCTGGTCGAGCGAGATCACCGTCACGTTGACGATCTGCGCGATCGGCAGACGGTCGAACAGGATCGCCTGCATCAGGTTGCGGTTGTACTTCAGCACCGGCGTCTGGCCCGTGAAGAACGAATGCGACTTCGCCCAGCCGAGGCCGAAGCGGATGCTCAGGCTGCCGTGCTGCGCGGCCTTGTCCTTCGCGCCCGGATCGTCCGTCACGTACAGGCCCGGGATGCCGATCGCGCCGGCCGGCCGCGTGATTTCCATCAGCGAGTTCAGCACCGTCGCGGGCGCTTCCTCCGCGTGGCCCGACGAGCCGTGGCCGTGCGCCTCGAAGCCGACGCAGTCGACCGCGCAATCGATCTCCGGCGTGCCGAGGATCTGCGCGATCTGCTCGCCGAGCGTCGCGTCCTTCGACAGGTCGACCGTCTCGAAGCCCATCGCCTTCGCGTGCGCGAGGCGCTCCGCGTTCATGTCGCCGACGATCGTGACCGCCGCGCCGAGCAGGCGCGCCGAAGCGGCCGCCGCCATCCCGACCGGGCCCGCGCCCGCGATGTACACCGTCGAGCCGGGCTTCACGCCCGCGCTGACCGCGCCGTGATAGCCGGTCGGCAGAATGTCGGACAGGCAGGTGAGATCGCGGATCTTCGCGAGCGCCTGATCGCGGTCGGGGAATTTCAGCAGGTTGAAGTCGGCATACGGCACCAGCACGTATTCGGCCTGCCCGCCGATCCAGCCGCCCATGTCGACATAGCCGTACGCGCCGCCCGCGCGCGACGGGTTCACGTTCAGGCACACGCCCGTCTGCTGCTCCTTGCACATCGGGCAGCGGCCGCACGCGACGTTGAACGGCACCGACACGATGTCGCCGAGCTTCAGCGTCTCGACGTCGCGGCCGACCTCGACCACTTCGCCGGTGATCTCGTGGCCGAGCACGAGGCCGACGGGCGCGGTCGTGCGGCCGCGCACCATGTGCTGGTCGGAGCCGCAGATGTTCGTGCTGACCACTTTCAGGATCACGCCGTGGCCGATCGCGCGGCCGCTCGGATCGACCATCTTCGGATAATCGATCTTCTGCACCTCGACCTGGCCCGGCCCAAGATAGACGACACCTCGATTGCTGCTCATCGTATTGTCTCCATGTCTCGTTGAATCGCGCTGCGGCGCACCGGCGGATGCGGCGAGCATGCAGCGTGCTGTTCGAGAGTAGTCCGGGACATGGGGGCGCCGATGTCTCAAACGCGACATGGGTTTGATTCGTGCCGACATCGGCGGCCGGAAGGCGGGAAGCGGGCGGCGCGGCCGTTCACCCGCCCTGGTTGTCGCGAATCACCGCCGCGGCCGCCGCTTCCGCTTCGCTCGCGACCCCGTCATGCACGCGCGTGCTTTGCATCGGCGTCGGCGGCTCGCCGTCGAGCGCGTGGCCGCCGCGCTCATGCGTATCGACCGCCACCCGCATCGACAGCCCGACGCGCAGCGGATGCGCGGCGAGGTCCGCCGGCTCGATCGCGATCACGACCGGCACGCGCTGCACGACCTTGATCCAGTTGCCCGCCGCGTTCTGCGACGGCAGCATCGAGAACGCGCTGCCGGTGCCCGCCGAGAAGCCCTGCACGCGACCGCGATAGACGACGCGCGTGCCGTAGAGATCCGACACGATCTCGACCGGCTGGCCGACGCGCATGTGGCGGATCTGCCCTTCCTTGAAGTTTGCGTCGATCCACAGCTGCTTCAGCTGCACGATCGACATCAGCGGCACGCCCGGCCCGACCTGCTGGCCGACCTGCACCGCGCGCTGGCCGACCGTGCCGTCGACCGGCGCGACGATCGTCGTGCGCTTCAGGTTGCGGTACGCGAGCTTGAACTGCGCGGCCGCCTGCACGACGGCCGGGCTTTCGTCCACCGGCAGCTTGCTGCCGAGCGCGCGCGCCGCATCGAGCTGCGCCTGCGCGGCCGCGAGATTCGCCTGCGCGCCGGCCACCGCCGCACGCGCGCGCGCCAGCTCCTCCGGCGCGACGATCTCGACCGACGCGCCGGAGCGCGCCGCGAGCGCGCGCTGCGCGAGCGACAGGTCGGCGCGCCGCGCGTTCACGGCCTCGACGTACATCGTGTTCGAGATCTTCGCGTTCGCGACCTGCCGCACCGCCTGCGCGAGCTGCGCCTTCGCCTGCGCGAACGCGACCGACGCCTCCGCGTCGTCGAGCCGCACGAGCGTCTGCCCCGCGCGCACCGTGTGCGTGTCGCTCACCAGCACGTCGGTGACGGTGCCCGGCACCTGCGCGGCCACCTGCACGATGCTGCCGGCCACGTATGCGTCGTCGGTGTCCTCGTAGTAGCGGTCGCTGAACAGCCAGTACGCGAACCACGCGAGCGCGGCCAGCAGCACGATCGCGAAGAACACCGTGAAGCGCTTGCGCCGCGTCGCGCGGCGCGCATCGAGTGTCGGGTCGTTCAGCGCAGCCGGCTGCGCGGCAGTATGAAGGTTGTCGTGGTGCATCAGTCGCTTTGCGTAACGATCAGACGATCGTGCTGGAAGACGGGCATCGCCGGCATGACCGACCGGGCCGGCGCCGGGCTCGCCGATGCCGGGCGCGCGAGAACAGGCGTACCGCGCGGCGTCGCGCCGGAATGGGTCGCACCGGCCATCGGCAGACCCGCCGCGTCGTCGCGCCGCGCGGGTGCGGCACTCGCCGTGCCGGTAGCCTGAGGCACGGCAACGCCCTTCGGTCGCGCGTCGTTCGACGTCCCCGCCGCCGCAGCCCGGCTCGTGGCCGCAGCGCTCGCTGCACCGCGCCTCGCCGCCCCGCTGCGCGCCGGATGCACGGCCGGCGCCTGCGCCACCGTTGCGCCCGCATCGAACCCGCCGCCGAGCGCGCCGATCAGCGCGACGCGCAGCGTGCGCTGCCGGCCCAGCGTCCCGATCAGTTGCGCGCGCTCGTCGATCAGCGTGAGATCCGCGACATCGACGTCCTTCTGCATCAGCACGCCGCGCCGGTGCCGGTCGGCCGCGATCTGCACGATCTTCTGCGCGGCATTCACCGCGTCCTGCTGCTGCGCGACGAGCGTCTGCGCGGTCTGCAGCGACGTGACGAGCTGCGCGACCTGCCCGAGCGCGTCGTCGACGGCCTTGTTGTACAGGCCGATCGCGACGTCCGCCTGCGCGACGTCCGCGCCGAGCTTCGCCTTCAGCCGCCCGCGATCGAAGATCGGCAGCGACACCGCCGGGCCGACCGAGCCCGCGAGCGCGTCGCGCTTGAACAGCGACGCGGGCGCCAGCGCGAACACGCCGCCGAGCGCGACGAGGTTCACGTCCGGATAGAATTCCGCGCGCGTCGCGTCCGCACTCGCATACGCAGCCTCGACGCGCAGCCGCGCGGCGACGATGTCGGGCCGGCGGCCGAGCAGGTCGGCCGGCAGCCGCGCGGGCAGCGCCGCGTCGCCGAGCCTGCCGACGCGCGGGCGCTGCAGCGCGAGGCCGCGCTCGGGGCCGCGCCCCGACAACACGCCGAGCTGCAGCTGCGCGAGCTTGATCTGCTCGTCGTTCAGCGCGATCTGCGCGAGCAGGCGGCTGCGCTTGATCGACGCATCGCTCGCGTCGTACGCGTTGTCGAGGCCGCGCGCGGTGCGTTCTCGCAGCACCGTCGTGACCCGCTCGCTGACTTTCTGCTTCTGCTGCAGCAGGTCGCGCGCCGCATACGCCTCGTCGAGCCGGCAGTACACGGTGACGATCGCCGTCGACAGCGTGAGCCGCACCTGTTCGGCCTCGACGCGCGCGGCATCGCGCAGCGACATCAGGCTCTTCGTCGCGGCCTTGTTCTTGCCCCACAGGTCGAGCTGGTACGTCAGCCCGACAAATTCCGACGACGGCGACACGACCGGATCGCCGAAGATCTGCACCGGCACCTTGTAGCCGCCCACCGACACGTCGGCGATGTCGCCCGGCTGCGGCATGCGCGCGCGGCTGACCGTCGCGCCGGCCGTGCCGGTCAGCCCGGTCAGCGAATCGAACTGCTGCAGCTGCGCCTGCGCGATCCGCAGCCGCGCCTGCGCGACCTGCAGGTCGGGGTTCTGCTGCAGCGCATCGGCGATCAGCTGGTCGAGCTGCGGATCCTGGAACTGCGCGACCCAGTCCGGCGCGGGCCACGCGCCGCCGGCGCCCGGCCCGACCGTGTGCGCGAGCGCGTCGTCGGCCGGCGCGCGCAGCGACAGCGACGGCAGGAATCCGGACGGCACGCAGCCGCCCAGCGCGAGCGCGACGGCCAGTGCGGCGGCCACCGTGCCGGTTCTCGACATCGAACGTCGCATCGCCGCCCTCACCCTTGCCGCACGCGCGGCACGCGCGCGGCAAGCCGCGGGCGCGTGCGCTCGAGCGGACCGAGCCGGCCGAACAGCCCGTCCGCGATGCCGAACAGGATGCCGCCGAGCTTCGCGCGCTTGTCGCGCTCGACGAGCGCGATCTGCACGATCTGCCACAGCGTCAGCAGGTTCGGCACGATCGCAATCGGGAAGCGCAGCCCGTACTGGATGCCGAGCTGCACGGCGTTGCGCGCGCTGTAATAGCGCCGCTGCCACGGATGATTCATCGACGTCATCTCGAACGGGCCGAACGCGTGGCGCTGCTTCGCGCCGATCCGGTGCGACAGCACCAGCGACGGCACGACATAGAGCGGCACGTTGCGCGCGAGCGCGCGGAAGCTGTACTCGGTGTCGACGTGATCGATCACGAGCGTCTCGTCGAACGGGCCGAGCGTGTCGTAGGCATCGCGCGACACGACGCAGCCCGACGAGATCAGGAACGCGCAGCGCTGCAGCGGCGCGCCCGGCTCGATGCGCAGGCGGCGCAGCGTGATGCCGTTGGTCGACAGCTCCGGCAGGAAGCTGCGCGCGTTCTCGTCGAACACGCGCGGCCCCGCGAGGAACGCGCGGTGCGCGAGCCCCGCGCACACATCGCGCATGGCCGGGAAGAACGCGGCCGGCACCGCCGAATCCTGGTCGAACAGCGCGACCGCGTCGATGCGTTCGCGAAACAGCGCCGCAAGCCCCGCGTTGAACGCGCCCGCGATCCCGCCGCGATTGCCGTGATGCAGCAGCGCGATGCCGTCGCGCGCGCAGGCGTCGCGCGCCTGGGCGTCGGGCTGCGGCGTGTTGTCGACGACGAGCAGCGCATCGCACGCGTGCCGCAATGCGCCAAGCGCCGCGAGCTGTGCGCCGGTCGGGTGGTAGAGAATCACGAGCGCGCCGAGTGCCGCCATGTTGCCTCCGGTAAGCCGTCTAGTGACCGAAGGACGCTGCCGCGCCCCGCTTCGGCCGGGTGAGCCACATCATCGCGGCGAGCGCGACGCACGTCATGCTCGCCATCCAGAACATGTCGCCCGTCGCCATCATGTACGCCTGCTGCATCACGACGCGGTTCAGCGTCGTCAGCTCGCGCACGCCGTCGATGCCCATCGCGTTGAGCGCGTGCACGAAGCGCTGCGTGTTCGCCGACGCCTGCGTGACCGACTGCGACACGACGTCGTAGTGATAGGTCGCGCGGTTGTCCCACAGCGTCACGCTCATCGCGGTGCCGAACGCGGCCGACAGCGTGCGCAGGAAGTTCGACAGGCTCGACGCGGCCGCGAGCTTGTCGTCGGGGATGCGCGACAGCGTCGCCGCGGTCAGCGGAATGAAGAAGCACGGCAGCCCGATGCCCTGGATCAGCCCCGGCGCGACGATCTGCGCGAACGTCATGTTCAGCGTGAAGTGCGCGTCCCACGCGAGCACGCCCGCGAACACCAGGAAGCCGAAGGTCGCGAGCACGCGCGCGTCGAAACGGTGCGCATGCAGGCCGACGAGGATCGAGAACACGAGCGCGAGGATGCCGAGCGGCGCGGTCGCGAGCCCCGCATGGAACGCGTTGTAGCCCATCACCGCCTGCAGCCACAGCGGGAACACCACGCCCACCACCGAGAAGCTCATCATCCCGAGCGAGATGATCAGCACGCAGAACGAGAACGTGCGGTCGCGGAACAGGCTCAGCTCGATCACCGGGTGCGCGTCGCCCGCTTCCCAGATCAGCAGCGACACGATCGCGAGCGCCGCGACGATCGCGAGCGTGACGATCAGCGGCGAGCCGAACCAGCCCTTGTCGTGGCCGAGGTCGAGCATCGCCTGCAACGCGCCGACGCCGACCACGAGCAGCACGATGCCCGGCACGTCGACCGGGCCGGCCGCGCCGCGCTGCGCGTCGGGCCGCAGCATCGCGGTGCACACCGCGAACGAGAAGATGCCGATCGGCAAATTGATCAGGAAGATCCACGGCCACGAGAAGCTGTCGATGATCCAGCCGCCCACCACCGGCCCGAAGATCGGTGCGAGCAGCACCGTCATCGCCCACAGCGCGAGCGCGACCGTGCGCTTGTCGGCCGGGAACGCGCGCAGCAGGATCGTCTGCGACAGCGGCACCATCGGCCCGGAGAAGAGCCCCTGCAACGCGCGGCACACGACCAGCACGTGCAGGTCGCGCGCGAGCCCGCACAGCAGCGACGTCAGCGTGAACAGCAGCACCGCGCCGACGAACAGGCGCAGCTCGCCGACGCGGCGCGCGAGCCAGCCGGTGAGCGGCACCGCGATCGCGGCGGCAACCGAATACGAGCTGATCACCCACGTGCCCTGGCTGTTCGACACGCCGAGGCTGCCCGAGATCGCCGGCACCGCGACGTTCGTCACGGTCGAGTCGAGCACCTCGATGAAGGTCGCGAGCGACAGCGCGAACGTCAGCAGCGCGAGCCGCGCGCCGCGCAGCGGCCGCGCGGATGTATCCGGCGCGGCGGCGCGGCTCGCCGGCGCGGCGTGTGCATCATGAAGCGGCGATGCGGTGCTCATGCGCTTGCCGCCGCGGCGGCGGCGGACGGCGCGGATCGCGCGCCCGCGCGCCCCGGCGCCGGCACGAACCGCTCGATGAAATCCGCCGCGCGCGCGCAGCCGTCCGGCGCGGCGGCGAGCGCCGTGCGTACCCGCGCGCCGTGCGCGGCGAACGCGGGGTCGTCGAGCACGCGCGCGAGCGCCGCGCCGAGGCGCACACCATCGACCGGGCCATCGAGCCGCACGCCGCAGCCGCTCGCGGCGACGCGCTGCGCATTGTCGAACTGGTCGTGCGCGAACGGCGTCACCACCTGCGCGATGCCGGCCTCGTACGCGAGCGCTGCGGTGCCGATGCCGCCGTGATGCACGAGCGCGCGGCAGCGCGGCAGCAGCGCGCGCATCGGCACGAAGCGCCGCACGAGCAGCGACGCGCCGCCCGCCGGCACGTCGCCCGGCGTCAGCAGGATGCCGCGCGCGCCGGTGATGCGCAGCGCCTCGCCCACCGCGCGCGCATACGCCGCGTGATCGACGCGCGTCGAGCCGGCCGTGAACACGACCGGCGGCGCGCCCGCCGCGAGGAACGCGTCGAGCCCGGCGTCGTCCTCCGGTTCGCCGACGTCGTTGAACAGCGGGAAACCGCTTTGCAGATGATTCGCGGGCCAGTCCGGCTGCGGCCGCGCGAACCAGTCGGGAAACAGGCACAGCACGCCGTCGGTCGAGTGCAGCCAGCGGCCGAGCACGCGCCGCGCGGGCGGCAGCCCGAGCGCCGCGCGCGCCGCGTTCAGCGCGGGGCCGCACACGCGGTCGAGCGCGGCGCGCTCGATCAGCGTCATCAGCGCGGCCTTGACCGGCAGCGGCCAGCGCGCGGGAATCGTCAGGCGCGGATGCGTCGGCGGCGCATGCGCGGACAGCAGCGTCGACGGCGACACCTGCACCGACACGTACGGCGTGCCGTGCAGTTCCTGCATGAAACGCGCGGAGAACGCCCACAGCGTGCCGACCAGCACGGTGTCGGCGTCGGTCAGCGCGCGCAGCGCGTCGTAATGCGGCCGCAGCACCGGCGCGATCACCCGCCACAGCGTGCGGAACGACGTGCGCGGATCCCACAGCGCCGGGTTCGCCATCGCCGCGTCGTACTCGGCCGCCGTACCGACCGGCACGAACGCGAAGCCGCAGCGCCGCACCGCCGCCTCGAACGGCGGATGCGTGCAGAACACGACCTGATGGCCGCGCGCCGCGAGCGCGCGCGCGACGCCGAGCAGCGGATGCACGTCGCCCGCCGAGCCGATCGCCGTCACGATCACCTTCGCCATCGCGCGCCTCGCGGGAGTCAGTAGAAGCCAGGGATCAGCGCCGCGACTTCGCGGCGGTATTGCGCATAGGCCGGCCCGAAATGGCCGGTCAGCCAGCTCTCCTCGACGCGCACCTTGTACGCGAGCGACGCGAACACCAGCAGCACGCCGAGCACGCCGCGCCACTCGCCGCCGATCAGCGCGGCGCCGGCGAGCGCGAGCAGGCAGCCCGTGTAGATCGGGTGCCGCACGAGCGCGTACGGGCCGGTGCGAATCAGCTCGTGATCGGCCTTCAGCGTGACGGACACGCTCCAGTTCGTGCCGAGATGCTGCCGTGCCCACACCGAGAACAGCAGGCCCGCCACCAGCACCGCGAGGCCGCATTGCGCCTGCAGCCCGAAGCGATGCCAGTCGGGCACGAGCGCCTGCCAGGCCGGGTCGGGCAGGATGATCAGCGCGCCGCCGACGATCAGCGGAATCGATTGCAGCGTGCGCGAGCGCGACGCCTCCTTGCGCACGGTCGCCTTCACCGCGTTCGACGTGGCGATCCAGTACGCGAGCCACGCGGCCCACGGTACGACGATGGCGATGCTCTGGACGATATTCACGGCTGGCCTGCCTCGGGTGGAGTGGAAATCGGATGCGCGGGGCGGCGCCCGCGCGGCGTCACGACGACAGCGCGGGCATCGCCGTGGCGAGGCACGCGGCCGGCAGGTCGGGCGGCATGCCGAACACAGCCGGCGCGTCGTCGCAGAAAAAGCCGAGCAGTTCCGCGCGCGTGCTGTCGCGCTGCGCGCGGCCTTCGATGTCGAGGAAGTGGCCGGCGCCGGGGATCGTCGCGAACTGCGCGCGCGGCACGTGCGCGGCGAGCTTGCGGACTTCGGACGGCGTCGTGTATTCGTCGAGCGCGCCGTTGACGAACTTCAGCTCGCAGCGGATGTTCGAGAACTCGCTCAGGTAGCGCTCGGGCTGCAGCGACAGGATCTGGTCGACGTGGAACGCGACCTGGTCCTGCTCGTCGCGCGGCAGGCGCGTCAGGTAGCGGTAGTTGTACAGCTTCATGATGCGCGGCAAGTAGCGGCCCACGGTGTCGTTGAGCAGCTGCGCGGCCTTCAGGTTCTCGCCGGCGGCGATGTGGTCGCGCGCGCGGGTCACGTAGTCGACCATCGCGTCGTTCAGGAACGGCGAGAACGAGCAGATCGCCGCGCGCCGCACGCTCGGGCAGCCGCGCGCGAGCGCGAACAGCGACGCGACGCCGCCCCACGACACCGACACGAGACAGGTGGGCGCGAAGCGCTCGACCAGATGCTGCAGGATCGCCACCTCGTCGTCCTTGGTCAGGATGAAGCCGCCCGGGTTGTGCTGCCGCGACTGCCCCGCGTACGGCAGGTCGAAACAGATCGTGTTCAGCCGCTCGCCGAGGTACTGGACGGTCTGCCCGAACGACGCCGTCGTCGCCAGCGCGCCGTTGACGAGAATCGCCGTGTCGAACGCCGGATCGAACACCTGGCGCTCGACGTAAACCTTCAGACCATTCGGCAGCGGGACCACGTGTTTTTCGGTCGGCATCGTCGTTCTCCGGGTGGATGCGGCGGTTCGGCTGCGCTCTTTGCCGCAGGTGCACACGCGCATGCAATGGCGACGCGCCGGCCCGCGGCGCAACTCCCGATCGCGCCACGGCCAGCGCACCGCACCAAATTCGGCGGCGTCGATTCTTTCCTGCCAGTGCGGCGCAATACTAATACGCCGAATATTGATCACTCAAGCCGGTTCAAATATCCCCTCTACTCAAGCCGGAAATGCCACGGATTCAAATTTCTTGAGCCATTTTTATGGTATGAGAAAAGGTTTTCAGCGAATCCTCAATTATTTTTCAGCTTCCTTTCAAAACACCACAAAGCGCATCATTCTCCTTATAAATCAATAGCATGAGACCTTCAAATCGCCTTGATTCGACCTCACCTCCACATCACCCACATCTCCCGAACATTCCTTAAATTTCCGAATTTCGCCAAGCATCGGTCACATTTACAATCCTTCATCGAGAAAATGACCGGCAACATCGACCCGGCCGCTTATAAATCCGCCGACCGATTTATCCGTTTTAAACAAACTCAATTTTATTTAACTGTCTTGCAGTGGCGTTTTCCGCACTTGCACATACCGCGGCCGCCCCGTCGCGCCCCGTTTTCCTCGTCTCCCTCCGGCCCCGGTTTTTTATTGATTGAACGATCAATAAAAAACCGCTAAGCTCACGGCTTCCATCGATCTGCCGTCCTGGCCCTGGGAGTCGCGATGCCGAAAGTCGGAATGCGGGAAGTCCGCCGTGCGCAGTTGATCGACGCGACACTGCGCTCGATCGACGAAGCCGGCCTGCCCGGCACGACGCTCGCGTCGGTCGCGCAGCGCGCGAACATTTCCACCGGCATCGTCAGCCATTACTTCGGCGACAAGGACGGCCTGCTCGAAGCGACGATGCGCCACGTGCTGCGCGACCTGTGGTCGGCCACCACGCGCCGCCGCGTCGCCGCGCGCAAGGATCCGCGCGCCCGGCTGCGCGCGATCGTCGCCGCGAACTTCGACGACACGCAGATCAGCGCGCCCGTGATGAAGACCTGGCTCGCGTTCTGGTCGCAGAGCATGCACGAGCCGGCGCTGAAGCGCCTGCAGCGCGTCAACACGCGGCGGCTCTATTCGAACCTGTGCGCGGAATTCGCGAAGGCCGTGCCGCGCGCGAAAGCGCGCGAAGCAGCCAGCGGCCTCGCCGCGCTGATCGACGGCCTGTGGCTGCGCGGCGCGCTCGCCGGCGGCCCGTTCGACACCCGGGCGGCGCTGAAGCTCGCCCATGATTACATCGACCTGCTGCTCGCGTCCGACTGACGCGGCGCGCAATCGCCCTCAAGGAGATCCTCATGTCCGTATACGGTTTGCAGCGCCTCTACATCGGCGGCGGCTACGTCGACGCCACCAGCGGCAAGACTTTCGACACCTTCGATCCCGCCACTGGCGAACTGCTCGCGCAGGTGCAGCAGGCGAGCGCCGCCGACGTCGACCGCGCGGTCGCCTCGGCGCAGGCAGGCCAGCGCGAATGGGCCGCGATGACCGCGATGCAGCGCTCGCGCATCCTGCGCCGCGCGGTCGAGCTGCTGCGCGAGCGCAACGACGCACTCGCGGCGCTCGAGACGCGCGACACCGGCAAGCCGATCGCCGAGACGCTCGCGGTCGACATCGTCACCGGCGCGGACGTGATCGAGTACTACGCGGGCCTCGCGACCGCGCTCGAAGGGCTGCAGGTGCCGCTGCGCGCCGAGTCGTTCGTCTACACGCGCCGCGAGCCGCTCGGCGTGTGCGCGGGCATCGGCGCATGGAACTACCCGATCCAGATCGCGTGCTGGAAGACGGCGCCCGCGCTCGCGGCCGGCAACGCGATGGTGTTCAAGCCGAGCGAGGTCACGCCGCTGACCGCGCTGAAGCTCGCGGAGATCTACACGGAAGCCGGCGTGCCGGCCGGCGTGTTCAACGTCGTGCAGGGCGACGGCTCGGTCGGCGCGCTGCTCACGGGCCACCCGGACATCGCGAAGGTGTCGTTCACGGGCGGCGTCGAGACGGGCAAGAAGGTGATGTCGCTGGCCGGGGCCTCGTCGCTGAAGGAAGTGACGATGGAGCTCGGCGGCAAGTCGCCGCTGATCGTGTTCGACGATGCCGACCTCGACCGCGCCGCCGACATCGCGGTAACGGCCAACTTCTTCAGCTCGGGCCAGGTCTGCACGAACGGCACGCGCGTGTTCGTGCACCGCTCGATCAAGAGCGCGTTCACCGAGCGCGTGCTCGAACGCGTGAAGCGCATCCGCGTCGGCAAGCCGACCGATGCCGACACGAACTTCGGCCCGCTCGTATCGGCCGCGCAGCTCGACAAGGTGCTCGGCTTCATCGACAGCGGCAAGGCCGAGGGCGCGAAGCTGCTCGCGGGCGGCACGCGCCTGACCGACGGCCACTTCGCGAACGGCCAGTACGTCGCGCCGACCGTGTTCGGCGACTGCCGCGACGACATGAAGATCGTCCGCGAGGAAATCTTCGGGCCGGTGATGAGCATCCTCGAATTCGAATCGGAGGACGAAGTGATCGCCCGCGCGAACGACACGCACTTCGGGCTCGCGGCCGGCGTCGTGACCGAGAACCTGTCGCGCGCGCACCGCACGATCCACCGCCTCGAAGCCGGCATCTGCTGGATCAACACGTGGGGCGAATCGCCGGCCGAAATGCCGGTTGGCGGTTACAAGCAATCCGGTGTCGGACGGGAGAACGGCATCACGACGCTCGAACACTACACTCGGATCAAGTCGGTGCAGGTCGAGCTCGGCCGCTACAACCCGGTGTTTTGAGTCACGAACAAGGAGACCCGTCATGACGACACGCGAATACGACTACATCATCTGCGGCGCAGGCTCCGCGGGCAACGTGCTCGCGACGCGCCTGACGGAAGATCCGGACGTCACCGTGCTGCTGCTCGAAGCCGGCGGCCCCGACTACCGCTTCGACTTCCGCACGCAGATGCCGGCGGCGCTCGCGTATCCGTTGCAGGGCCGCCGCTACAACTGGGCGTACGAGACCGACCCCGAGCCGCACATGAACAACCGCCGGATGGAATGCGGGCGCGGCAAGGGGCTCGGCGGCTCGTCGCTGATCAACGGGATGTGCTACATCCGCGGCAACGCGCTCGACTACGACAACTGGTCGACGCACGCGGGCCTCGACAACTGGACCTATCTCGACTGCCTGCCGTACTTCAGGAAGGCCGAGACGCGCGACGTCGGCCCGAACGACTACCACGGCGGCGACGGCCCCGTGTCGGTCACGACCAGCAAGCCGGGCGTGAACCCGCTGTTCGAGGCGATGGTCGAGGCCGGCGTGCAGGCCGGCTACCCGCGCACCGACGACCTGAACGGCTACCAGCAGGAAGGCTTCGGCCCGATGGACCGCACCGTCACGCCGCGTGGCCGCCGCGCGAGCACCGCGCGCGGCTACCTCGACCAGGCGCGCGCGCGGGCGAACCTCGAGATCGTCACGCACGCGCTGGCCGATCGCATCCTGTTCGACGGCAAGCGTGCGTCGGGCGTCACCTACCTGCGCGGCAGCGAGCGCGCCACCGCGCATGCGCGCCGCGAAGTGCTCGTGTGCAGCGGCGCGATCGCGTCGCCGCAGCTGCTGCAGCGCTCGGGCGTCGGCCCCGGCGCGTGGCTGAAGGAACTGGACATCCCCGTCGTGCTCGACTTGCCGGGCGTCGGCCAGAACCTGCAGGACCACCTGGAGATGTACATCCAGTACGAGTGCAAGGAGCCGGTATCGCTGTACCCGGCGCTGAAGTGGTGGAACCAGCCGAAGATCGGCCTCGAATGGATGCTGAACGGCACGGGCCTCGGCGCGAGCAACCACTTCGAGGCGGGCGGCTTCATCCGCACGCGCGACGACGACCTGTGGCCGAACATCCAGTACCACTTCCTGCCGGTCGCGATCAACTACAACGGCTCGAACGCGATCGAGATGCACGGCTTCCAGGCGCACGTCGGCTCGATGCGCTCGCCGAGCCGCGGCCGCGTGAAGCTGCGCTCGCGCGATCCGAACGAACATCCGAGCATCCTGTTCAACTACATGGCCGAAGCGCTCGACTGGCGCGAGTTCCGCGATGCGATCCGCGCGACGCGCGAGATCATGCGCCAGCCCGCGCTCGACCGCTATCGCGGCCGCGAGCTTCACCCCGGCGCGGACCTGAAGAGCGACAAGGCGCTCGACGATTTCGTGCGCGGCCGCGCGGAGACGGCGTTCCATCCGTCGTGCTCGTGCAAGATGGGCTACGACGACATGGCGGTGGTCGACAACGAAGGCCGCGTGCACGGGCTGGAAGGCCTGCGCGTGGTCGACGCGTCGATCATGCCGATCATCACGACCGGCAACCTGAACGCGCCGACGATCATGATCGCCGAGAAGATCGCGGACAGGATTCGCGGGCGGCAGGCGCTGGCGCGGGTGGATGTGCCGTATTTCGTTGCGAACGGGGCGCCGGCGCGGGATGTTGCGAAGGTGGCAAGGCAGCCGGAGACGGTTTGACCAACTCGGGTGCCCTGCCCGGTTCTTGTGGTCCCGAACGCCGCTGACAGCCGATGTCAGCGGCGTTTGCACTTCTGGCCTATCCGCCGTTGACCTCCCGCCGCAGATGCTCGACGTCGACCTGCTTCAGGTAGGCCGTAATGTTCCGCCAGACCGGATGGAACCCGTAGCCGCCGTGCTGCAGCTCGTCGAGCGCCTGCTCCCGCGTCCAGCCCTGGTACACCATCCGATACAGCGCCGACACGAGGCCGGTGCGATCCGCGCCGTGCTGGCAGTGGATCAGCACCGGGCCATCCCGGTCCACGTCACGCAGCGCCTTGAGCGCCGTGACCATGTCTTCGTCGCGGATATGCCAGGTGTTGATCGGGATGCGCTGCATCTCGATCTGCGTGCCGGCCAGGATGCGGTCGTCCGAGTGAAACGCGCGGAAGCTGATGACCTTGCGAATGCCGAGCTTCTGCAGTTGCGGCACATCCTCTTTCGACAGCTGCGCGCTGCGGTACAGCGACGGCGTGATGCGATGCAGGTTGTTCACGCGCGCATCGGAAACGCTACGCGCCCATTGAAGCGGTCGCGCGGGGGCGTCGGAAGACGGCTGCGCATCGACCGGCTGCGCGAGCCCCGCGAGCGTGACCGCGATCATGGCGGTGGCGGCGATGACGGCAATTTTCATGGCGAGAGTCAGGTGGCGGTGCGCTCGCGCGCGCGGGAAAGGAGGAACAGGACGATCGCGGCGGCGCTCATCGTCCAGTAGTCGGTCGGCGCCACGCCCAGCCAGTGGATATGCCACGGCACGTTGGCCGGGTTGAACCGCGCGAGGCCATAGGCCGGGTTCAGGACGAACCACAGAAAATCCTCGGTCAGCCAGAACACCATGATGCAGGCCACGATGCGCGCTTCGATGCGCCACGACCACTGGCCGTTGAAGATCGGCGGCAGATGGAAGAACAGCGCGACGAACGGGAACACCCACGCGTGGTAGCCGGTCATCGGCCGCCCGCCCCAGAAGATGTCGAGCAGCCAGTGCTTGTCGATGCGCCAGGTCGGCAGGTTGGCGGCCCAGCCCGCGCTGCCTTCGATCTGAATCTCGACGTTCGCGAAAAAGAACGCCAGCAACATGACCCAGACGACGAGGAGCAGCGTGCGGCGCGTGGGGAGAAGGCGGGACACGCTCATGCGGCGGGCTCCAGGCCCAGCACGCGGTCGAGCACATGGCGCCCGGCCTGCGGCCGGCCGAGCGGGGCCAGGCGGCGGCGCATGTCGGCGAGACGCTCGGGCGCCTGCAGCAGCGCGCGGATGCGATAGACGAGCGCATCGTCGTCGATGGCCTTGAGCGCCACGCCCTGCTCCAGCAGGAAATCCGCATTGCGCTCTTCCTGGCCCGGAATCGGCGAGTTGACGATCATCGGCAGCTGCATCGCGAGGCATTCGGAGGTCGTCAGCCCGCCCGGCTTGGTGATGACGAGGTCGGCGCATGCCATCAGGCGCTCGACCTGTTGCGTGAAGCCTTGCGGAAAGAGCCGGCCGGGATGCTGCGCGGCGAGCGCCTGCAGCGATGCGAGCATTGCCTCGTTCCGGCCTGCCAGTGCGACCAGCTGGAAGTCGGCGTCCATCTCCAGCAGGCGCGCCGCCAGCACGTCGAGCGCGCCGAGGCCGGCGCCGCCGGACATCATCAGGAAGGTCGGGCGCGCGGGGTCCAGGCCGAACTCGACCGCGCAGGCCGCGCGATCCAGCGGCTGGCCGAAGGCCGGCATGATCGGGATGCCGCTGACGTGCACGGCCTCAGGGGCCATCCCGCGGGCGCGCATGCGCCACGCGATCTCGTCGTTGG
Source organism: Burkholderia pyrrocinia (assembly GCA_001527685.1). Lineage (GTDB taxonomy): Bacteria > Pseudomonadota > Gammaproteobacteria > Burkholderiales > Burkholderiaceae > Burkholderia > Burkholderia pyrrocinia_D. Next base: position 95,374 of record LOZU01000018.1, on the reverse strand, counting down.
CGGCGAAATAGCCGCGCATGTTGGGCACGACCCACATGCTGTGCAGGTCGAAGTCGGTGACCTGCACCCATACCGGCGTGTCGACGCGCCCCTTGCGAATCTCGCGCGACAGCAGTTCGGCCGGCAGGAAGTGCGTGCAGACGATGGCGTCCGGGCGCTGCCGCTCGATCTCGGCCAGCAACGCCCGGCAGTTGAGCCGCTCGATCGCGCGGCGGATCTTCTGCGACGGCGCGCCGGGGTCCGCTTCGTCGGTCTTCTGGTACAGGTAGCCCCAAAGCGCCGGCTGGCTGCTGACGAGCTTGATGTAGAGGTCGGTGTACAGCTTGCGGAAGCCGGTGGAGACGAAATCCATCACGTCCAGGTGCGTGGCGTCGATGCCGGCCGGGTGGCTGTGCGCGAATGCGCGGATCGCTTCGGCCGCGCGGGTATGGCCGGCGCCCGCGCTGACGCTCAGGAGGAGGATTTTCTTGTTTTGTTTCGACATCTGACGACCCGTCTTGATTAATTGGTGTGATCTGGAATTGCCGCTCGCTTCCACGCCAGTTTGGCACAACACCTTCCCGGCAACGAAACCAATCCCCACGGATCGCCCCACGACGCGCCCGGTTCGCCACGGACTGCAAATGTTCCGCCCGCCTTGAAATCCGGGCCTTCCGGACGAATCCCCCGCCGACCGCCCTCGCGATCGGCGTTTGTTCACCCAAACCGGCTAATCGGCACACGATCCGCGCGGCTGTTGTGTACCCCGGCAAACTCCGGTCGCCGTTGCTAAGATAACGATCCCATCGCTTCGACGAACGCCCGATGCCGCCAGTCCGCAATACGCCCCGCCCTTCGCGCCCGCGCGCTGCCGCGGCCGCGCCCGCCGTCTTCCCTACCGGACCTCGCCCGTGAGCACGCCCCCGATCCTGTCCGTCTCGAACCTGTCCAAGACCTACGCGACCGGCTTCCAGGCGCTGAAACACGTGAACCTCGACATCCGCCCGGGCGAGATCTTCGCGCTGCTCGGGCCGAACGGCGCCGGCAAGACGACGCTGATCGGCTCGATCTGCGGGATCGTCACGCCAACCGACGGCCGCGTGACGGTCGGCGGCCACGACATCCGCGACGCGTACCGCGCGGCCCGCGAGCTGATCGGCCTCGTGCCGCAGGAGCTGACGACCGACGCGTTCGAGACCGTGTGGGCCACCGTGTCGTTCAGCCGCGGCCTGTTCGGCAAGGCGCCGAACCCCGCGCACATCGAGAAGACGCTGAAGGCGCTGTCGCTGTGGGACAAGCGCGACAACAAGCTGATGACGCTGTCGGGCGGCATGAAGCGCCGCGTGATGATCGCGAAGGCGCTGTCGCACGAACCGCGCATCCTGTTCCTCGACGAACCGACCGCCGGCGTCGACGTCGAGCTGCGCCGCGACATGTGGAAGCTCGTCGATTCGCTGCGCGAAAGCGGCGTGACGATCGTGCTGACCACGCACTACATCGAGGAAGCCGAGGAGATGGCCGACCGGATCGGCATCATCCTCGGCGGCGAGCTCGTGCTCGTCGAAGAGAAACGCGAGCTGATGCGCAAGCTCGGCAAGAAGCAGCTGACGGTGCAGCTCGACCGCGCGCTCGCGGCGATGCCGCCCGCGCTCGCGCCGTTCGGGCTCGAACTCGCGGACGAAGGCAGCGCGCTCGTCTACACGTACGACTCGCATCGCGACGACGCGAGCATCGCGACGCTGATCAACGCGCTCGGCGCGGCCGGCATCGGCTTCCGCGACCTGCACACCACGCAGAGCTCGCTCGAGGACATCTTCGTCAGCCTGATCGACAACCGCCGCAACGGCGTACACGAGGCAGCCCGCCCATGAACTTCCAAGCGATCCGCGCGATCTACCGCGCAGAAATGGCCCGCACGCGGCGCACGCTGATGCAGAGCATCATCGCGCCGGTGATCTCGACGTCGCTGTACTTCGTCGTGTTCGGCTCGGCGATCGGCTCGCGCATCAGCGACGTCAACGGCATCGGCTACGGCTCGTTCATCGTGCCGGGCCTCGTGATGCTGTCGCTGCTGTCGCAGAGCATCTCGAACGCGTCGTTCGGCATCTACTTCCCGCGCTTCACCGGCACGATCTACGAGATCCTGTCCGCGCCCGTGTCGTACTGGGAAATCGTGATCGCGTACGTGGGCGCGGCCGCGTCGAAATCGATGCTGCTCGGGCTGATCATCCTCGGCACGGCCGGGCTGTTCGTGCCGCTGCACATCCTGCATCCGTTCTGGATGGTGCTGTTCCTCGTGCTGACGTCGATCACCTTCAGCCTGTTCGGCTTCGTGATCGGCATCTGGGCCGACAGCTTCGAGAAGCTGCAGCTCGTGCCGCTGCTGATCATCACGCCGCTCACGTTCCTCGGCGGCAGCTTCTACTCGGTCGACATGCTGCCGCCCGCCTGGCGCATCGTCACGCTGTTCAACCCGATCGTCTACCTGATCAGCGGCTTCCGCTGGTCGTTCTACGGGCTCGCCGACGTGCACGTCGGCATCAGCCTCGCCGCCACCACGCTGTTCCTCGCCGTACTGCTCGCGATCGTCGCGTGGATCTTCCGCACCGGCTACCGGCTGAAGAACTGACGCGCGGGCGCGTCGCGGCCGTGACGCATTTGGGCAAGCCCGCGACGCTTTTCCTCCGATGTAGCCAATTGTGGTCGCGTCTACTGAGGACCAGAGGCCTTGAAGCACCGAGCTTCGAGGCCTTTTTACTTCCGCAGAGGACGCCATGCCCGCCACCGCCTCCATCACGCGCGCCAGCGCCGCCGCCCGGCTCGAACGCCTGCCGTTCTCCGGGTATCACAAGCTGATCTTCTTCATCATCGCGATCGCGTTCTTCTTCGACTCGGTCGACCTCGGCACGATGACCTTCGTGCTCGGCTCGATCAAGAAGGAGTTCGGGCTGTCGACCGCCACGGCCGGGCTGGTGGCAAGCGCGAGCTTCTTCGGGATGGTGCTCGGCGCGGCGGTCGCGGGGCTGCTCGCGGACCGCTTCGGCCGCCGGCCGGTGTTCCAGTGGAGCATGGTGCTGTGGGGCGCGGCGTCGTACCTGTGCTCGACCGCGCAGAGCGTCGACGCGCTGATCGTCTATCGCGTGCTGCTCGGCATCGGCATGGGCATGGAGTTTCCGGTCGCGCAGACGCTGCTGTCGGAATTCGTGCCGACCGCGAAGCGCGGCCGCCTGATCGCGCTGATGGACGGCTTCTGGCCGCTCGGCTTCATCACCGCCGGCATCGTGTCGTACTTCGTGCTGCCGCAGTTCGGCTGGCGCACGGTGTTCGCGCTGCTCGCGATTCCGGCCGTGTTCGTGCTGGTGGTGCGCCGCCTCGTGCCGGAATCGCCGCGCTGGCTCGAGCATGCGGGCCGGCTCGGCGAGGCCGACACGGTGATGCGCGGGATCGAGGCGAAGGTGATGCGCTCGGCCGGCGTCGCGACGCTGCCGCCGCCGGCGCGGCTCGCGCCGGCCCCGGCACCGCGCGGCCGCGGCGCGCTGCGCGAGATCTGGAGCGGCGCGTACCGCCGCCGCACGGCGATGGTGTGGCTGCTGTGGTTCTTCGCGCTGCTCGGCTTCTACGGGCTCACGTCGTGGCTCGGCGCGCTGCTGCAGCAGGCCGGCTTCGAAGTCACGAAATCGGTGTTCTACACGGTGCTGATCTCGCTCGGCGGCGTGCCGGGCTTCCTGTGCGCAGCGTGGCTGGTCGAGCGCTGGGGGCGCAAGCCGACCTGCATCGCGTCGCTGCTCGGCGGCGGCGCGATGGCGTTTGCGTACGGGCAAAGCGCGCTGTACGGCGGCAGCACGACGCTGCTGATCGGCACCGGCCTCGCGATGCAGTTCTTCCTGTTCGGGATGTGGGCGGCGCTGTACACGTACACGCCCGAGCTGTACGGCACCGGCGCGCGCGCGACGGGCTCGGGCTTCGCGTCGGCGATCGGGCGCGTCGGGTCGCTGATCGGGCCGTACGTGGTCGGCGTGGTGCTGCCGGTGTTCGGCCAGGGCGGCGTGTTTACGCTCGGTGCGCTGTCGTTCGCGGCGGCGGCGCTCGCGGTGTGGGCGCTCGGGATCGAGACGAAGGGCCTCGCGCTGGAGGAGCTGGCGTCCGGCGATGAAGCGGGCGACGTCGGGCGGTATCCGGCCGCGGCGGCGGACAAGGTGTCCTGACGCGGCGGCGGCCTTGCGCAGCATCGAAAATCTCCCGGGGCCGATGTCGATTTCCGGCATCGTGGTTCGTCGTAGTGTCGGAAGGGGCCGCCGGCCCATACAATCGGCGGACACCCGATCTTTCCCCGTTCAAGGAGATACGACGATGCGAGTCATGGTGATCATCAAGGCGACCAGCGAATCCGAAGCCGGCCAGATGCCGGATACCGAGCTGCTGACCGCGATGGGCAAGTACAACGAGGAGCTGGTGAAGGCGGGCGTGATGCTCGCCGGCGAAGGGCTGCACCCGAGCGCGCGCGGCAAGCGCGTGCGCTTTGCGGGCGCGGGCCGCACCGTGACCGACGGGCCGTTCGCTGAAACCAAGGAGCTCATTGCCGGCTTCTGGCTGTGGCAGGTGAAGTCGATGGACGAAGCGGTCGAATGGGTGAAGCGCTGCCCGAACCCGATGCACGGCGAATCGGAGATCGAAATCCGGCGCGTGTTCGATCCGGAGGATTTCGGCGCGGCCTTCACGCCGGAGCTGCAGGAGCAGGAAACGCGGCTGCGCGCGGACATCGACGCCGCGCAGAAGAAGCACTGACGGCAGCGGCAGCGGCGCGGGCGCTGCCCGCCGCGCCCGCCCTCACCCACCGTTACCCGCTGGCCGCCTTGCCGCCGACGCCGGCCTGCAGGCCGCGCGGCCACGGCGAGTGCGGCAGCAGCGTGAAGCTCACGTTCACCTGGCCGCCGAGGCTGGAAATCCGCATCGCGCCGGCGCCCCGGGTGCGGGTCAGGCAGCCGAGGTGGGTCGACGCCGTGCCGTCCATGCCGAGCTCGCACGTCCACGCGAGGGTCGCCTCGCGCCGGCCCGCGTCGCTGAAGCCGATCAGCCCGCCCCATTCGCTCGGCCCCGCGCTGACGCCCGGCACGAATTCGGCATGACGGATCCCCATCGGCTGCCAGCGGCAGCGGCCCGGCTCGTAGCGGTCGAGCAAGAAGCGGATTTCGAAATGCGCCTGGCCGGCCGGCAGGCGGACGTTGTCGGTGATGAGCTGCGGCACGTCCGGCGCGCCGGCCACCCGCCCGAGCAATGTCTGGGACCGGCAGCGCGGCTCGGTGGACGCGAAGTCGATGCCGAGCCACAGCTCGACTTTCGGATCCTTGCTGCCGTGGACGACGAGCACGCGTTGCGGCTCGTCCGTCTCCATCGGGCGATCCGACGGCACGTTGTGCTGCGCCTCGACATGCGCGGCGAAGCGCAGCGGCGGTTCGTCGGCGGACGCCCGGCCGGGGCCCGCGGCGAACCACCCGATCGCGAGTACGAGCACGAGATGAGCGCGCGGTGACATGGCTCCCCCCATTTGGCGGTGCATCCCCCGACCGGCGTCGCGCGTTGTTCCGGGTCCGCCCGATGCGCGCGCCGCGCAGGCATCGGCCCGGCCTGTATCGCCGATGACCCATTGTGAGCGGCGGCCGGCGGCACCGTAAAGCTGGGACGAACCCCCGAGCGGATACGCGCCGCCCGCGCTATCGCCGCATTCTCGGCGCGAGCTGCGCCGATTCGCGGGCGAGCGCGACGAACGCCGCCAGATAGTCGATCGCGCCGTCCGCTTCCCGCGTGCCCAGGAAGATCTGCTTCGCGATCCCGTGGCGGCCGAGCTTGACGGGCGTCACCGGGATCCGGTCCGCGTACTCGTCGGCGAGCCACCTCGGCAGCGCGGCCACGCCGCGCCCGCTCGCAACCATCTGCAGCATGATGTCGGTCGTCTCGATCACCTTGTGGCGCTTCGGCACGACCCCGGCCGGCGTCAGGAACTGGTTGTAGATGTCCAGCCGGTCGGTCTCGACCGGGTAGGTGATCAGGATCTCGTCGGTGAGCTGCGCGGGCTCGACGTACGCGACGCTCGCCAGCCGGTGCCCTTCGGCGACGACCAGCACCTGCTCGTAGTCGAACACCGGATCGAAGCGCAGCCCGGGGCGATTCAGCGGATCGGGCGTGACGAGCACGTCGATGTCATAGCCGAACAGCGCGCCGATGCCGCCGAACTGGAACCGCTGCTTGACGTCCACGTCGACGTCCGGCCATTGGGCCAGATACGGCGACACCACCTTCAGCAGCCACTGGTAGCACGGGTGGCACTCCATGCCGATGCGCAGCGTGCCGCGCTCGCCGTCCGCGTATTGCTTCATGCGCGCCTCGGCATGCTCGAACTGGGGCAGCAGCCGGTTCGCCAGCGCCAGCAGGTATTGCCCCGCCTGCGTGAGCCGCAGGCTGCGCCCCTCCCGATCCCAGATCGGCGTGCCGAGCTGCTGCTCGATCTTCTTGACGGTATGGCTGAGCGCCGACTGCGTCAGGTACAGCGCGCCCGCCGCCGCCGTCAGCGAGCCCTGCCGCTCGACCTCGCGGATGATGACCAGATGGATCCGTTCCAGCATGTCGGTGACTCGCTCGCCTCGTTCATGAAAAAATCTAATCGATGAATGAAATAATGCCATTTTATTTCATGAACCGGAAATCCTATCATCGCTGCCATCCCTTTAACCACCGCTTTCAATCCACCGGAACGGCAGCCCATATGGTCAGCACACACAATCTCGGCTTCCCGCGCATCGGCGCCCAACGCGAGCTGAAGTTCGCGCTCGAACACTACTGGAAGGGCCAATCGTCGCGCGACGAGCTCAAGGCAGCTGGCGCAGCGCTGCGCCAGCGTCACTGGAACGACCAGCGCGACCTGGATCTCGCGCCGGTCGGCGACTTCGCGTTCTACGACCAGGTGCTCGACATGAGCTTCACGCTCGGCAACCTGCCGCAACGCGTGCAGGGCTTTCAAGGCGATCCGCTCGACAACACCTTCCGCGTCGCGCGCGGCCGCTCGGCGCAGTCGGGCGACGCGCACGACGCATGCTGCGGCGGCGTGGCCGCGGGCGAAATGACGAAATGGTTCGACACGAACTATCACTACATCGTCCCCGAGTTCACCGCGGACACGAACTTCACGCTCGACCCGTCGCGGCTCCTCCAGCAGCTCGGCGAAGCCCACGCGCAGGGCGTGCGGGCCAAGCCGGTGATCATCGGCCCGGTCACGTACCTGTGGCTCGGCAAGGCGAAGGACGATTCGTCGCGCCTCGCGCTGCTGCCGAAGCTGCTGCCGGTGTACGGCGCGCTGCTGGACACGCTGACCGCGCAGGGCGTCGAGTGGGTCCAGATCGACGAGCCGGCGCTCGTCACCGAACTCGACGAGGCGTGGCAGCAGGCGTTCCGCACGGCGTACGAATCGCTCGAAACGCGGCGCATCAAGCTGCTGCTCGCCACCTACTTCGGCCCGCTGCGCGAGAATCTCGCGCTCGCGTGCTCGCTGGCGGTAGACGGCCTGCACGTCGACGCGATCCAGGCGCGCGACGAAATCGCGGCGCTGGCGCGCGAGCTGCCGGCCGAACGCGTGCTGTCGGTCGGCGCGATCAACGGCCGCAACATCTGGAAGACCGATCTCGCCGCGACGCTCGACTGGCTCGAGCCGCTCGCGCAGCAGCTCGGCGAGCGCCTGTGGCTCGCGCCGTCGTGCTCGCTGCTGCACGTGCCGGTCGACCTGTCGAGCGAGCAGCAGCTCGATCCGGAGATCCGTTCGTGGCTCGCATTCGCGCTGCAGAAGCTCGACGAGCTGAAGGTGCTCGCGTCCGCGCTGAATCGCGGCCGCGCGTCGGTCGCGGCCGAGCTGGCCGACAATGCGGCCGCGATCGCGAGCCGCCGCGCGTCGCCGCGCGTGCACAACCCGGCCGTCAAGGCCGCGGTCGAACGCATCACCGCCACGCTCGGCCGCCGGCAAAGCCCGTATGGCGTGCGCGCGCCGAAGCAGGCCGCGCGGCTGCAGCTGCCCGCGTTCCCGACCACCACGATCGGCTCGTTCCCGCAGACCGCCGAGATCCGCCAGGCGCGCAGCCGGTTCAAGGCCGGCGAGCTCGACGCGGCCGGCTACAAGGCCGCGATGCAGGCGGAAATCGCGCGCAGCGTGCGCGAGCAGGAAGCGCTGCAGCTCGACGTGCTGGTGCACGGCGAGGCCGAGCGCAACGACATGGTCGAGTATTTCGGCGAGCAGCTCGACGGCTATGCGTTCACGCGGTTCGGCTGGGTGCAGTCGTACGGTTCGCGCTGCGTGAAGCCGCCGGTGCTGTTCGGCGACATCAGCCGCCCGAAGGCCATGACCGTCGAGTGGATCACGTATGCGCAGTCGCTCACGGCAAAGCCGATGAAGGGCATGCTGACCGGCCCGGTGACGATCCTGAACTGGTCGTTCGTGCGCGACGACCAGCCGCGCTCGGTGTCGTGCCAGCAACTGGCGCTCGCGATCCGCGACGAAGTGCTCGACCTCGAGCAAGCCGGCGTGCGCGTGATCCAGATCGACGAAGCCGCGCTGCGCGAGGGCCTGCCGCTGCGCCGCGCGCAGTGGAACGACTACCTGCGATGGGCGGTGGAATCGTTCCGCATCGCCGCGAACGGCGTGCGCGACGACACGCAGATTCACACGCACATGTGCTATTCGGAGTTCAACGACATCATCGCGTCGATCGCCGACATGGATGCCGACGTGATCACGATCGAGACGTCGCGCTCGGACATGAAACTGCTCGATGCGTTCGACGATTTCAAGTATCCGAACGAGATCGGGCCGGGCGTGTATGACATCCACTCGCCGAACATCCCGAGCCAGGCGCACATCGTCGCGCTGATGAAGAAGGCGGCCGAGCGCATTCCGGCGGAACGCCTGTGGGTGAACCCGGATTGCGGCCTGAAGACGCGCCAGTGGGCGGAAGTGGTGCCGGCGCTGACGAACATGGTCGCCGCGGCCGGTGCGCTGCGCAGTCAGTTGCAGTAACGTGTCGTGCCGCCCGCCTGACAAACCGTATGCCGCGCCGAAATATGGCTGAAAGGCGCGGTTGCTAGAGTCATCCCGCATAGGGTTTCCGAGGAGGCCTGCCCGTCAGGCGGACACGACGAATGCGACGATCCCTGAACCTTGCGCGCGCGCTGCCGCTGTTGCTGCTGCTTGCGCTCGCGCCCTCCGCGTGGGCGTTCCAGACACGGGTGGTGACGATTCCCAGCGCGACGATGCGTCAATCGTTCGCGGCGACCGTCGTGCTGCCCGACGCGTATGTGCGCGGCAACCGTGGCGGCAACGCCGTCGAACGCTTCCCCGCCGTCTACGTGCTGCACGGCTCCGGCGGCGACCATACCGACTGGACCGCCAACACGCGCATCGGCGAACTGGCCGACCGCTATCACGTGATCCTCGTGATGCCCGACGGCGGCCGCGAAAGCTGGTACCTCGACAGCCCGTTCGAAGCGGGCAGCCGCTACGAGACCTTCGTCGGCAAGGAAGTCGTGTCGTACGTCGACGCGCATTTCCGCACCATCGCGACGAAACGCGCGCGCGCGATCACCGGGCTCAGCATGGGCGGCTTCGGCGCGCTGCGCATCGCGCTCGACCGGCCGGACGCGTTCGGCGCGGCCGGCAGCATCAGCGGCGCGGTCGATCCGCGCGCATGCGACGACGAGCCGCGCATCGATCACGTGTTCGGCGACCGCACGCGCCATCCGTCGTTCTGGAACCGCAGCGCGATCGTCGAGAGCGCACTCGCGTTCGCCTATGCGCAGATGGACCTGACGATCGATTGCGGGACCGACGATACGCTGGTCGGCTCGAACCGCACGCTGCACGAACGGCTGGTCGCACTCGGCGTGCCGCACGACTACGCGGAGCGGCCCGGCGGCCATACGTGGGACTACTGGGCGAGTGCGATCCGCTATCAGGTGCTGTTCTTCGCGTCGTCGTTCCAGCGCAGCGGCTACGCGTTCCACCCGCGCACCGACGTCGCGGGCCACGCGGGCGTCGCGCCACGCGCAGGCTGACACCCCTCAGCGCGGCGACCGGCGCATCCCATCCAGCAGACCGAAGGCGCGCCGAATCGCTGCGGATCGCGCAACAGGCGGCCGCGCATGCGGCCGCGCGCGGCACGACGTCGGTCGCGTTCGCGCCGGCATGGGTGCTGAGGAATCGTGTGGTCAGCTCGACGATCGCGGAGCCGCGCACGGAGGCGCACTGGGACAGTTATCTCGATGCGCTTGCGCTCGAGCTCGGGCGGGAAGACGAGCAGTTCGTCGATGCGCGGGTGCCGCCGGGGCACGCGTCGACGCCGGGCCATACCGATCCGGGGTATCCGGTCGAAGGGCGCAAAGCCGGGTAAGGCAGGCGGAATCCGTTACGCAGGCGTGTCCGCGCCCACCACGCGGTCGAACACTTCCTGCGCACGCGCCAGCTCGTCGAGCGCGCGATCGAGCCGGGACATCGCCATTGCGTATTCAGCCGGCGACGCCTCGTCGTCGGCTTCGCCGCGCACGGCGCGAAACGCGTCGTCGACGTTGCGCGTCGCTTCGACGAAGCGTTGCGCGGCCTCGGCCTCTCGCGAACAGATGTGGGTGGACATCGACACTTCTCCCTCAGGTTGCCGTATGAAGCAAGCCGGCGCCCAGTGTGCGCGGTGCGCGTGGCGACGGGATCAAACTGCCAACTGCCTGTCAATGCATCGGCCGTCGCGCTGCGCGCTTCGCGCCGATTTTCCCCCTGCGCTCGCCGATCCGCCACGACGAGATTGCAACACTGTCTTGCGCGCCGCTTACGCCCGGCCGACCTGCGGATGCGTGAGGCCGCCGAACGCGGCCGGCTCGCCCGGCGACAGGTCGAACAGATCCTGCGTGAAGCCGCGCGCATGCTCGGAAGCCGGGCGCTTGCGCAGGCGCGCCGCATGCGCTGGCGCGACGTAGGCGGCCGCGGTTTCGATCGGCGGCACGTCGAACAGGTCGCGCGTGAAGCCGCGCACGTCTTCCGTCGCCGAACGGCCGCGCAGGCGCGTGACCAGTTCGACGAAGCGGTCGAAATCGCCGTCGCGGGTCGCCTTGTTCACGTCCGCGAGATCGCGCGCCTTCAGCACGCTCGGCTGCGTGAGCCGCACGAAATACGGCGCCTCCAGCTCGACCGACAGCGCGAGCGGATAGCTCTTGCCCGACTGCTCCAGCGCGCGCCCCGCGCAATCGACGACCACCGCGCCCTGCGCGGCGCCGAGCCGCTTGCCGCTGCCCACGCTGCGCAGCTGATCGGGAAACACGCGCAGGCGCGTGCCGATCGTGAGCGCCGTGGATGACGCGCACACCAGCGCGTAGTGATGCGCGCGCGGCCGCCCCGACGGCAGCGTCGCGCGGCTCGTGATGAAGGTGTGCGGCGGCAGCTGGCGCACCTGGCCACTCGCATCGACCCACGCATTCCACAACAGCATCTTCTCGCGCTTGCGCTCGGGCGCCCGCGCGCGCGCGGCCACCGGCGAGAACAGCGCGAGCAGCGCGCCCGTGCGGTGCGCGGCGATCTGCGCGCTGCTGCCGAGCGGCTGGTTGATGCCCCACAGAAACCGCCCGCCCCCCAGCCGGCGCTCCCATTCCTTGCGGAGCACCACGGCAGGAAGCTCTTCGCCGGACTCGGAACCGATCTTCGTCCAGCAAAACGTTCGGGGGAGGTGTTTCAGTGTCATCGACTTTCTCGGGATGCAGCAGCTTGCCAGCTTCGGCAAGTCATTCAATAGCCGTAACTGTATAGGTATAATGCATCGCATGGAAGCCCCGGATACTGATTTCCCCGTTAATGACCTGTTGCGCCGCTTGATGGCGGATACCCGCTCGTCCAGCGAAATAGCGCGGCTTTCCGGGGTCAGCCAGCCTACCGTGTCACGCCTTCGGCAGTCGAACGGGCGCCGCCTGCGGCGCAGCGCGCCATTCAATAAGCTATGCACTTTCTATGGCGTCGACATGCATCCGTCGCGGCGCCGCTATAACGAATTGCTGCGCGACGCGATCGTCGACGCGTGGGACGGCTCCGACGAGCACGGGCGCGCGCTGCTGGTCGTGATCCAGGGCTTGAAGGATTTGCAGGGGAAGGCCGACGACGGATGACGCGGCGCGCCCGCGCGCGAGACGCGCGCAAAGTAACGCCGAACGGGCGGTGACGATCATGGGTCGTCGCCGCCCGTTTCGTCTGTGGGCGAATGAATGGCGCAAGTCATCGCCGATGCGCAAGATGCCAGCGCCGCCTGCCAGAATGCGCATCGCGCCGCACATTCCTGCATCTTTGCCAACTGTCCGTTGGCGCGACTCTTCGAATAATCGCTGCACGTCGCGGCCGCCCGCCTGACGGCCACGGAGGGAGACGACATGCCGCAACGGCAAGCTTCGCTACATCACGGACTCGAGGAACGCCACTTGACATCCATCTCTCGTGCCTAAAGGCAGGAGATTCCTACCACGTCTGAAACGATGCTGCTCATCTCAGATCGCCTCGGCGGGTTCCTGCTTCACCGAGCGGCCCGACTGCGCCGGCTCTCCACAGGCTGCAACGCGGTGTCCCCGCGCCAGTATGTTGATCGCGCCGACCACATCGGCGCTTTCCTCGAAGCCGCAGGCCACGCACGCAAACCGCGCTTGTGTCCGCCGATTCTCAGCCGACACATGGTCGCAGGCCGGACACGTCCGACTCGTGTTTTGCGGCGGCACGGCAATGAGCCAGCCGCCGTTCCACGCCAGCTTGTAGTCCAGTTGGCGGCGGAACTCGAACCAGCCCTGATCGAGGATTGCTTTGTTCAGGCCGGACTTGGCCCGAACGTTTTTGCCCGGCGCATCGGCGCTGCCAGCCGCCGACCTCGACATGTTTCGTACCTGCAAGTCCTCGATGCACACCATCGCGTGGTTTTGGCTGATCGTGGTCGTGGCTTTGTGCAGGTAGTCGCGGCGTGCGTTGCCGATGCGGGCATGGATACGCTGGAGGCGGGCCTTGGCCTTCTTCCAGTTGTGGCTGAACTTGGTCTTGCGGCTCATCGCCCGCTGCGCGCGGCGCAGTCTCGCTTCATGCCGCCTGAAGCTGTTCAGCGGTGCGAGGTAGCTGCCGTCGCTCATCGTCGCAAACCGTGCGACGCCCAGGTCGATGCCCACCGCGCGGCTCGCCTGCGGCACGGGTTGCTCGACCTCGCGTTCCGTCTGGATCGAAACAAACCACTTGCCTGCGCTCAGGCTGACCGTGGCATTGCGCACCTCGCCCTGCACGGTCCGGCTGTTGCGGTATCGAAGCCATCCCAGCTTGGGCAGGAAGATGCGGCCGTTGGCCTGATCGAGCTTGATCTGCTTGGGATCCGGGTAGCGGAAGCTGTCGCGCTGACCGCGTTTCTTGAACTTCGGGAATGCAGCGCGCTTGGCGAAGAAGTTCTGGTAGGCGCGCTCCAGGTCCTTCAAAGAATGTTGCAACGGGTGAACCGGGGCATCCTTGAGCCAAGGTGTTTCCGAACCGTTGCGCCACGCGGTCAGCCGCTTCGCCATCGCCACGAAGCCGATGAACCTGCCGCCCGCTTCGTGGTTTTCCTTCTGCAACGCCAATGCCTTGTTGAAGACGAACCGGCATGCACCGGCGAAACGGCGCATATCGCGCTGTCGCTCGCCGCTGGGCATCAGTTCGAACTGGAAGGCTTGGAGACGTTGCATTCGGACATCGTACACGTGGCCTACAAGCACACGTCAAGACATCCGGCGGGGCGCAGCACCATGGCCGCCGTCCAACTTCGCCTGAATTCGCGGCCGAGTGCCTGTCGAGATCGGGCGCCAGCCAATGCTTCGAGCAGCAGAAAACACCATATCAACCGCAGACAAGGATACCTATCGCATCTGCGCCATCCTTCCCTGCTCTGAAGGGCGAGGTTTGACGCGCGTTCCGATCAACCTGATGGCGCTGGGCACCGCGATCGGCGTCGGCCTGTTCCTCGGTTCGGCCAGCACGATCACGACGGCCGGCCCCGCGATTCTCGTCAGCTACGCGCTCGCGGGCGTCGCGATCTTCGTGATCACGCACGCTCGGCGTGTTCCTCAACTACGTGAGCCCGACGCAGGTGTTCGTGTGGCTGACGGCCGTGTCGACGTGCGGCGCGCTGTGGACGTGGGGCGTCATCCTCGTGTCGCACTACCGGTTCCGCCGCACGCAGCACGCGTCGACGCTCGCGAAGCTGCCGTGCCGCGTGCCGTTCTTTCCGTACTGCAATGCCGCCGCGATGGCGTTCCTGCTCGTCGTGATCGCGCTGATGGCCGCGTTTCCGGACACGCGCATCGCGGTAATCGTCGGACCGATCTGGATCGCGATGGTCACCGCGATCTTCTTCGCGACCCAAGGGCAGCGCGCTGGCACAACGCCCGCGCGCCCGGCGCATCGGGTGATGCTGTCGAAGAAGTAGCCGCACTCGCCTGCCGTTCTCCCAGCGAGAACACAGAGTTCTGTCCCAGCCGGCTACGCATCGCGCCGGGGTTCGCCTAAGCTGAATGGATTCGCCGGCTGTAACGGCTGCGTCGCGCAGCCGGCAGCGGCATTCCGTCCCGCCCGATCGTGACGCGCCGCGGCCAGCGGCCGGGCGATCGGGACGGCATGTTCCACGCGTTGCCCCGACCAGGAGAGAACCATGGCAAGCGAACCGATTCGCGATCCCGCCAACGACCATCTGCTCACGCCGCAGAATGCCGCGTTCATCGTCATCGACTACCAGCCGGTGCAGGTGAATTCGATTGCGTCGATGGATCGCCAGCTGCTGATCAACAACATCGTCGGCGCGTCGAAGGCCGCGATCGCCTACAAGCTGCCGGTCATTCATTCGACCGTGAACGTGAAGACGGGCCTGAACAAGCCGCCGATTCCGCAGCTGCGCGCGGTGCTCGGCGACTACCCGACCTACGACCGCACGTCGATCAATTCGTGGGAAGACGTCGAATTCCGCCAGGCAGTCGAGGCGACCGGCCGCAAGAAACTGATCATGACCGCGCTGTGGACGGAAGCGTGCCTGACGTTCCCGGCGCTCGATGCGCTGCAGGCCGGCTACGAGGTGTACGTGGTGGTCGATGCGGTGGGCGGCACGTCGGTCGCCGCGCACGAGGCCGCGCTGCGCCGCATCGAGCAGGCCGGCGGCCAGCTGATCAGCGTCGCGCAGCTGTTCTGCGAACTGCAGCGCGACTGGGCGCGCAGCGACACCGTGCCCGCGTTCATCAACCTGTTCGTCGAGACGGGCGGCACGGCCGGCATCCAGTTCTCGTACGACAAAAACTGACCGACGGCAGGCGGGCGGCGCGCGCGAAAGATCGCGCGGGCCGCGCCGCCGCGCTACGCCTCGTCGAGCGCCGCGAAGCGTTCCGCCAGGAAATCCAGCAGCGACCGCACCGACGGCAGCAGCCCGCGGCGCGACGGAAACACCGCGTGGATGATCCCGCCCTTCGGCACCCAGCCGGGCAGCACGCGCACGAGTTCGCCGCGCCGCAATTCGTCCGCCATCATCATCACCGGCAACGGCACGACGCCCGCGCCGGCGGCCGCCGCCTCGCGCAGCGCGATCATGTCGTCGGTGACGAAGCGCGGCGTATGGCGCAGCGTCGCCTGCGCGCCGTCCGGCCCGTCGAGCAGCCACGCGTGTTGCGGCTGCGGCGGCCCGAAGTCGAGGCTCGGCCAGCCCGCCAGGTCGGCCGGCGTCGCGACGTCGCCGAACTGGCGCACGAGCGACGGGCTCGCGACGAGGCACCACGGCCGCTCGCCGAGCACACGCATCACGAGGTCGCTGTCCTTCAGCGGCGGCGGCCGCACGCGGATCGCCACGTCGATGCCCTCGCCGATCACGTCGACGGCGCGGTTGGTCGCCTCGAGGTGGATCGTCACGCGCGGCGTGCGGGCCATGTACTCGGCGAGCATCGCGCCGATGCACGCATGCAGCATCGCGACCGGGCATGTCAGCCGCACCACGCCCTGCGGCTCCGCGCGCACCTGGTCGATCGCCTGCTGCGCGGCCTCCGCCTCGACCAGCATCGCCTTGCAATGGGTGTAGTAGCGCTGGCCGATCTCGGTGATCGAGAACTGCCGCGTGGACCGGTGAACGAGGCGCACGCCGAGCTGCTTCTCGAGCGCGGCGATGCGCCGGCTGAGCGTCGACTTCGGCACGCCGAGCACCCGCCCGGCCGGCGCGAATCCTTTGTATTCAACCACCTGCACAAAGAAGTAGAGATCGTTGAGATCCTGCATCGGCGCGGTTCCATCGTTCCATGAATGAGACACTGAGGATAGCCCGCGCGGTCTACCGGCGCAAAAGGCGCTGCCCTACGCTTGCATGGTCCGATCAACGCCCCCGTTGCGAGGCGACGATGACCCTGCCCTTTCTCGACCCATCCGGTTGCACCGCGCCATGAAATCCCTGAACAACGACGAAATCCGGGCCTTCCTGCTCGCGGTCGAACAACAGAGCATCACCGAATCGGCCCGCCGGCTCGGCCTGTCGAAATCGGTCGTCAGCAAGCGCATCAGCGATCTCGAACGCACGCTCGGCGTGCAGTTGCTGATGCGCTCGACGCGCAACGTCGTGCCGACCGACGCCGGCATGATCTTCTACGAAGCCGCGTCGGAATCGATGCGGCGCCTGCTGGACGTGGCCGAGGAAATCGCCGAGCAATCGCACGGCCTGTGCGGCGAGCTGCGCATCACGTCGCCGGTCAGCCTCACGCGGCTGTGGCTCGGCCCCGCGATCGCGCAGTTCGCCGCCGCGCATCCGCAGTTGCGCGTGACGCTCGAAACCGACGACCGCATCGTGAACATCGAGGCCGAGCGGTTCGACGTCGCGATCCGCTGCGCGCGGCTGACGGACAGCGCGCTGATCGCGCGCCGGATCGCCGCGTGCGAGCGCGCCGTCGTCTGCAGCCCCGACTATCTGGCGCGCTACGGCCGCCCGCACACGATCGACCAGCTGCTCGACCACCGCTGCCTGAACTACACGCATGCGGCGCCGTCACAGACGTGGTCGTTCGACTCGCCGAACGGGCCGGCCAGGCCGCGCACGATCTGCCCCGCGAGCGCGTTCCTCGCGAACAACAGCGAGACGCTGCGCGACGCCGCGCTGCACGGGATCGGCATCGCGATGCTGCCCGCCTATGTCGCCGACGCGCCGCTGCGCGACGGCCGCCTCGTGCGGCTGCTGCCGGACGACACGCCGCAGGAAGAGGTGATCTACGCCGTCTATCCGCGCACGCCGTTCGCGAGCAACAAGCGGCAGGCGTTCGTCGAACATGCGCGGATCGCGCTGCTCGAACGGCCGTGGGCGACGCTCGCGGACGACGCGCCGCCGGCCGACACGCAAGCGGCGGCATCCGCATGACTGACTGTTGCCCAGCCGACGACAGTCCGTTCCGCGCACGCCGGCTACCGGGGGCCGATGCGGCCCTGTAAGGTTGCAGTCGTGACGGCGCGGCCACGCACAACCCCACACCTGAACCGGAAACCATCATGGAATTCATGCTCGACCACGCGATCGACGAAGCGGCAACCCAGGACATCTCGCATCAGATCCGGACCGTCGACCCGGATGCCAGGGTTCAGGTCGACCCGGCGAACCGCACGGTCCATGTCGATTCGTGGCTGTTCGCCGAGGAGTTCTTCGTCGCGTTCGACGATGCCGGCTACGCCGTCGTCCGCATCAACGACCGCTGAGCCGCGGCATCCGCCCGCCCCGTTTTCATCGACGTCATCATTCATCGGAAAATTCCCATGGCCAATTCGACCGTCGCCGCGCATCTCGGCTCGCTCCACTACCGCGTCACGCTGACCACCGGCGCCCACACCTTGCACAGCGACGTGCCGGCGCGTCTCGGCGGCGGCGACAGCGGCCCCGATCCGCACGACCTCCTGCTGTCGGCGCTCGGCGCCTGCACGGCGATCACCGTGTCGATGTATGCGCAGCGCAAGGAATTGCCGCTCGACAGCATCGACGTGCAGCTCGCGATCGCCGACGAGCGCCCCGGCGCGCCGACGAAGATCACCCGCGACATCACGCTGGGCGGCGCGCTGACGGACGAACAGCGCAACCGGCTGCTGGAAATCGCGAACGCGTGCCCGATTCACCGGCTGCTCACCGGCGACGTCGAGATCGACAGCCGCCTGACCGCGTGACGCGGGCCTTTGCCCTTCATTGCCCTTGACCCGGAGATTCACGACATGGACACCCGCACCGACACGCCGCAGGCCTCCCCCGCACCCGGCCCGCAGGCCGCCGAACGCTACCCGGCGCGCGCCGCGGAAGTCGGCGCGCTGCCGATCCACCGCGCGCTGCCGAACCGTCTGCGCAAAACCGTCGGCGCGTGGTGCTTCCTGGACCACGCGGGCCCGGTCGCGGTGTCCGCCGACACCGGCATGCACGTCGGCCCGCATCCGCACATCGGCCTGCAGACCTTCACGTGGATGATCGAGGGCGAGGTGCTGCATCGCGACAGCCTCGGCTACGAGCAGGTGATCCGGCCCGGCGAGGTCAACCTGATGACCGCCGGCCGCGGCATCGCGCATGCCGAAGACACCGTGTCGCCCGACGGGCGCTTTCATGCGGTGCAGCTGTGGATCGCGCTGCCCGACGCGCATCGCGACCGCGCGCCCGCGTTCGAGAACTACCGGAACCTGCCGGTTCACCGCGACGGCGGCTTCACGATCACCGTGCTGGCCGGCGCCGCGTTCGACCGCGTGTCGCCGGCGCAGGTGTATTCGCCGCTGGTCGGGCTCGACTTCGCGTCGGACAATGCCGCGCAACTCGCGATGCCGCTCGATCCGGCGTTCGAGTACGCGGTCTACGTGCTGGGCGGCGACGTGTCCGTCGACGGCGTGGCGCTCGAACCGGACGTGCTGCTCTATCTCGGCGCCGGCCGCGACCGGCTCGACCTGAAGACCGGCGCCGCCGCGAAGTTCATCGTGCTGGGCGGCGCGCCGTTCGAGGAAGAGCTGCTGATCTGGTGGAACTTCGTCGCGCGCAACCCGGCGGAGATGGTCGCCGCGGCCGACGCGTGGCACGCGCAGCGCGGGTTCGACGACGTGCCGGGCGTCACGGCCCCGCGCATGCAGGCGCCCGCGCTGCCGCCGACGTGGAAGTAGGCGCGCGGCCGCGCTACTGTTCGAGCCCGACCGCGAGCGGCCGCTGGTCGCCGCGGCCGTGGTCGTCGACCACCCGCACCGTGAAGCTGCCTGCCGTGCCCGGCTGCCAGAACAGCGCGTCGCCCGGCGCGCTGCGGCCGACATACGCGTCGTTGACGAACCAGTAGAGCGCATGCGCGCTCGCGTCGGCCGTCGCGTTGAACGCGATGCGCGTGTCGCCCGCGTCCTTCACGCGCATCGCGTAGGTGCTGCCGCGCAGCGGCGACGTGATGCGCGGCGGATCGCCGTCCACCTGCCCCGCGTTCGCGCAATCGGGGTTCTGTGGCGGGTGCCGGCGCGGGATGCCGGCCTTCGCGAACACCTGCTGCAGGTCCGACGGCCAGAACTCGAAGATCTCGGTGTGCGTGCGCTTGCCGTCGTACGGCGGGCACGCGGGCCGGCCGGTGGCGTCGTCGATCACGACGGGCCGGTGCACGGTGCTCACGCGGATCGGCGACGTGCCGGGAATGAACCACGTCCAGCCCTGCTGCGGACACCATTCGTTCGGCAAGTCGCCGCTCGCGAGGCAGATCCGCACGCGCTTCACGCGCGGCGGCGCCGGCCGCGACGGCTCGGCGAGCGTGCGTTCGGCGCCCAGCGCGTCGACGATCTGGAAGAACAGCGGCGCGGCCGCGTCGACGCCGACGAAGGCCGTGTTGCTCGAATTGTCGAAATTGCCGACCCACACGATCAGCACGTACGGCCCGAACACGCCGGCCGTCCACGCGTCGCGGAACGACCATGACGTGCCGGTCTTCCAGTACACGGGCAGCTGCACCGGCTGCGCGCCGCTCGTCTCGTCGGGGCGCAGGTGCTGGCGCAGCATGTCCATCGTCATGAAGCTCGCGTCCGCGCTCAGCAGCCGGCGGCCCGGCGCGACCGGTTCGTCCGCGCGCAGCCGCAGCGGCCGGAACACGCCGCCGTTCGCGAGCATCGCGTAGAGGCCGGCCAGATCCTGCATCGTCACCTCGCCGCCGCCGAGCACGAGCGCGAGCCCGTAATGCTGCGCGCTCGCGAGCCGGCGCACGCCGGCGTCCTGCAGGAAGCGGTACAGGTCAGGCTGCCTGAGCTGCGATGCGACCCACACCGCGGGCACGTTGCGGCTGCGGTTCAGTGCATCGGTCGCGGTGATCGGCCCGAGGAAATGGCCATCGAAATTCTCCGGCGCGTACGGGCCGAACGACGTCGGCACGTCGCGCAGCACCGTTTGCGGATGCAGCACGCCCTGGTCGAAGCCGAGCGCGTAGATGAACGGCTTGAGCGTCGAGCCCGGCGAGCGCCGCGCGAGCGTGCCGTTCACCTGCCCCTGGATCGCGCGGTCGAAGAAGTTCGCGGAACCGACCAGCGCCTTCACGCCCATGTCGCGCGTGTCGACCAGGATCGCGGCCGCGTTGGCGATGCCGCGCGTGTCGTTGCGCGCGACGTAGCGGCCGACCTGCCGCTCCAGCGCGCGCTGCAGGCCGAGGTCGAGCGTCGTGACGAGCCGCGCATCGTCGCTGTCGTCGTCGCCCGAGCGGTTGTGCCACGCGGTGCGCGCGGCGAGCGCCTGGTCGACCGCATGCGGCGCGTCGAACGGCAGCACGGCGAGCGGGCGCATCGCGAGCGGCAGCGCGAACAGCGGCTTGAGCGCCGCATCGCGCGGGTGGCGTTCGAGCCAGCGCGCGTACAGCCGGTTGCGCGACACCGCGAGCGCGCGATTGATCTCGTCCTGCCCCGCGCCGCCGCGCACGCGCCGCGCCGGGTCCTGCGGAATCACCGCGAGCGCGAGCGCCTCGGGCAGCGTCAGCGCGTCGGGCTGGCGGTCGAAATACGCGACGCTCGCCGTGCCCGCGCCTTCGACGTTGCGGCCATACGGCGCGTCGTTCAGGTAGGCCTCGAGGATCTGCCGCTTCGAATAGAACAGTTCGAGCTGCAGCGCGCGCCCGACCTGCTCGAGCTTGCCGAGCGGCGTGCGCGTGTTGAGCCGCCACAGCGAGCGCGCGAGCTGCATCGTCAGCGTCGAGCCACCCTGCGGATTGCCGCCGCGCACGTAGGTGACCCACGCGCCGCGCGCGAGGCCGTACGGATTGAAGCCGGGATGCCACCAGAACCAGCGGTCCTCGTGCAGCATCACGGCTTCGACGAGCTGCGGCGACATCCGTTCGAGCGGCACCCACAGCCGGTAGCGGTCGTCCTTCGCGAGCGTGAGCCGCAGCAGCCGGCCGTTCGCGTCGAACACCGCGGTCGACGACGGCTTCCAGTCGCGCAGCGCCGGATGCGGCCACAGCCGGAAGCCGGCCAGCACCGCCACCGCCAGCAGCACGCCGGCGATCACGTTCTGCCAGCGGTGCAGCCAGCGCGCGGCGCCGTGCAGGCGCCGGCGGAATGCCGGGCCGTCAGCCATGCGCCGGGCCGCCTGCCGCAAGCGCCGGCGTGCGCGCCGCCGCCGTCATCGCGCGCGCCCGACCGTCAGCGTCGCGCCGCCCGGCGACTGCGCCTGCACGCGCCGGTCGTACATCGACTCGCCGTACGCGGGCGGCACGACGAAGCGGCCCGCGTTGCTCGCCTTGATCCGGTACACGAACTCGCGCACGTCGGTGGTCGCGGTGCCGTAGATCACCACGCGATCCTCGCGCACGTCCGCGTATTCCGGCTTCCAGCTCGAGCCCGCGACGCCGATCGGCGAGCGCCATGGCGCATTCGCCGCGGCGGCCGCGTCCGCGCCCTCGCCGCCGTCCTGCGCATCGGCAGCCGGCGGCGGCGCGATCACCGGATCGAAGCCGCCCGGCAGCAGGTCGACGATCGCGACGTTGCCGACGTTCGCGGCGCCCGTCGCGCGGATCTTCAGGTGCACGTCGATCTCCTGGCCGAGCGTCGCCTTGTCGAGCGGCTTGCCGTTCGTGTCGGTGTACTCGCGCACGATCTCGAGGCCGTCCTTGATCGCCTTCGTCGACGTGCCGCGGTCGTAGCCCGACTGGCTCGCGATCCACCACGCGGGCAGCGCGCTGCCGTTCACGATGTCGACGCGCGTCGCGCCGGCCCCCCACGTGCCCGAGCGCACCAGGTTCGCCTGGATCGACGACACGTCCTTCGGCGCGCCGCCCGCGCGCACCTCGTCGATCGCGAGCTTGTCGAGGCCGTTCGCGGCCGCGCCCGCATACGCATCGAGCGCGAGGATCGTCATCGACGACGACAGCGTGTTGTAGCGGTTGCGCGCGAGCGGCGCCGCGATGTTCTCCATCACGCGCGGCGACAGCTTGCGCACGCGCTCGGGGAAGTGCTTCGCGAGCAGGTACAGCACGCTCGCGTCGCGCGTCAGCGGATCGATGTAGTAGCCGGCCTCGTACGGTTCGCTGCGCGCCGCCTTGCGTTCGAGCAGCCCCTGCGGGCCCGCGATCAGCGCGGCCGCCTCCTTGTCCTGCTTCAGCAGCTGGTACGACGCGGCGAGCCACCCGGCCGCGAGATCGTTCTTCCAGTCGTTCGGATACGCGTCCTGCAGGCGCTTCTGCACGGCCGCGAGGCTGTTGGTCGTCACGTTGCCCTCGCGCGTCAGCAGGTACACCGCGTACGCGCGCTGCCGCAGCAGGTCGAGCGAGCCGAGCCGGTCGTTCGCCGCGAGCTGCTGCAGGTACTGGTTGCCCGCGTCGAGCATGTCCTTCGGCACCGCCGCGCCGCGCTCGCGCGCGTCGATCAGCACGTGCATCGCATAGGCCGACACGAACGGATCGGCGTCGGGCGTCGCGCTCCACAGGCCGAAGCCGCCCTGCGCGTTCTGCCGCGTGCGCAGCGCGCCGAAGAACTGCGTGGCCGCGTCCGCGGCGGCTTTCTCGGCCGATGCCGACGA
Source organism: Burkholderia pyrrocinia (assembly GCA_001527685.1). Classification (GTDB taxonomy): domain Bacteria; phylum Pseudomonadota; class Gammaproteobacteria; order Burkholderiales; family Burkholderiaceae; genus Burkholderia; species Burkholderia pyrrocinia_D. Next base: position 72,341 of record LOZU01000018.1, on the reverse strand, counting down.
CGCGGCCTGCGGCTGGCGCGGGCTCGTCAGCGCACGCACCGACAGCCACTTCGACGCGAACAGCCGCGGCACGATCGCGCTCACCATCTGCTCGCTGCAGTAATGGTCGAAGTTGACGAGATACGACGCGAGCCCCTCCGACAGCACGAGCGGCGCAGTGGAGATGCTCGCGTCGCGCGCCGCGTACGCGTCGTACATCGCGCGCAGGTTCGGCACGCTCGCCTTCTTGCCCGCGTCGAGCCGCGCGAAGTCGAGCTGCGTGCGGAACGCGGCGGCCGGCCGCACCGCGACGTCGACGCTCTGCTGCGCGGCCTTCGCGCCGTAGCGCGCGCCGAACGACAGCGTGCCGGAGCCGAGCGTGTCGGTCGCCTTCACGCGGAACAGCACGACGCCTTCGCGCATCGGCGCGAGCGCGACGTTCTGCGTCGCCGGGCCGACCACCTGCAGTTGCGGGCCCGTCTTCAGCGTGACCGCGACCGGCACCGGCGCGTTGCCGGCGCCCGTCAGGTTGTTCGCGACGCCGACGCTCACTTCCGCCTCGTCGCCCGGCGCGAGCGTGGTCGGCACGTTCGGCGACAGCACGAAATCGCCGCGCACGGTGGTCGCGCCTTCGTAGGTGCCGATCAGGTCCGGCGACACCGACACGGCCATCACGCGCAACCGGCCGTTGAAGTAGTCGGGCACGGTGTAGCTCACGCGCGTGTCGCCGTTCACGTCGACGATCCCCGACCAGTAGACCACCGGCTTGTCGCGCTTGCGCTTGAACGGGTTGAGCTGGCGGCCGAGCGCGTCGTCGGCGTCGCCGCCCGGCGCGGCCATCGACATCAGCTTCTCGAAGTCCGGCAGGATCAGGTCGAGGATCTGCGACGTGCCGACTTCCAGCATCCGCTTGCGGAAGAAGAACTTCAGCGGATCGCCGAGCTTGTAGCGCGCGACCTGCAGGATCCCCTCGTCGACCGCGAACACCACGACCTTCGCGGGCTTCGCCGAATGCACGGTGAAGGTGGCGGTGTCGCCCGGCTTCACCAGCGCGGGCGCGTCGACCGTGAGCGCGTTGCGGCGCGCGTCGAGGTTCACCGAGAACGGCACGACGCCGTAGCTCAGCGGGCTCATGAAGATCTCGTCGGACGACGGATCGCGGATGTACTGCACGTTGATGTAGCCGTTGCCCTCGAAGCCGGCCGGCACCGTGATGTGCTGGATCGAACTCGTCGTATCCGCATGGAACCACGCGTGCGCGTACACCTTGTCGCGCTCGATCGTGATCAGGCCGCTGCCCGCGTATGGCGCGCGGATCGCGATCTCGACCTGCTCGCCCGGCTTGTAGTCGTGCTTGCCGAGGCTCACCTGCAGTTCCGCGTTGCGGTCGAGCGAGCGCGACACGTTCGCGTCGCCCGCGACCGCGTATTCGATGCGGTTCACCGCAGCGCCGTCCGCGCGGCGGATCACCAGCGCGTAGCTGCCCGGCTTGTCGGTGCGCAGCGCGTAGTCGAGGCCCGCGGCCGGGATCGCCAGCGGCTTCTCGTCGACCGGCACTTCCTTGAGCCGCGAGTCGTACTTGTAGGCGCCGGAATCCTGCTTGGTCAGCACCGACACGTAGCGCTGCTCGACGAGCTGCGCGCGCAGGTCCTTCACGTCGAGCGCCTTCGCGCGCGGATCGATCGCGACGAGCCGCACCGTGCGCGGGCTGCCGCGCTTCACGTAGCCGAGATCGTCGACCGACTTGTAGCCGACCAGCCAGTCGTTGTTCGACACGAGCGTCTGCGCGTTCGCGGCGACGCTGCGCCCGCCTTCCGCCTCGAATGCCTTCGCCTGGAAGTAGAGCTGGTAGGTCGCGTCCGCGTACTTGTTCAGGTCGAGGTCGAATTCCGCATGGCCCTTGTCGTCGGTCTGGCCGTCCTGCAGCGTGGTCGTGTAGCCCTCCTTCGCGCGGCGCGCGTCGAAGAACTGATAGCCCTGCCAGCTGCGGAACGACGGCCACACCGGGCGCAGCGTCAGCGTCGCGGCGACGCGGCGCTTCTCGGCCGGCGTGCCGAACAGGTTCTGCGCATCGACGAGGCCCTTCAACCCGTCCGGCTTCACCCAGCCTTCGACGACCTGCTGCGACAGCTTCGCGTCGACCTTCATCCGGTCGGGCAGGAATTCCTTCACCTGCACCGTCGTGCTGCCGATCGGCTGGTCGCCCGGCTGGCCGTCCTTGACGATGTACAGGTTGACCGTCCACGCGCCGGTCGGCGCGGTCTCGGCCGTCGTGTAGCCGACTTCGGTGAAGCCGGCCGCGTCCACCGTCACCGGCTTGCGCTCGACCGTGATCCCGCGCGGGTCGACGATCTCCGCCTGCAGCGGCACGCCGGCCGGGCTGCGCGCCCAGCTCGCGGCGCGCACGATCAGGCCGATGTGGAACGGGTCGCCCGGCCGGTACAGCCCGCGATCCGAGAACAGGTACGCGGACAGCTGCCCCTGGCCGGTCGCGTTGCGCTCGCCGTCCACGTCGAAGCGCGAGAAATCGAGCTGGCGGTCGCGCCCGCCGACCGGCAGGAACGACAGGTCGCCGTCCTTCTTCACGACATAGAGCTGCGGACGCTTCTCGCGCTCGAGCCCCTTGAATGCCGGGAAATGCACGACGCCGTCCGCGGCGGTGGTCTGCGTGAACAGCGCCTGGCCGTTGACCGCGAGCACCGACACCGTCGCGCCCGCCACCGGCCGGCCCGAGCGGATCGACTGGATGAACACGTCCTGGCTGCCGTCGAGCGCGCGCTTGACGAGCATCCCGAGATCGGTGACGACGATCAGCCGCGTGTCGCCGAGCGCGCTGTCGCCATCGCCGCTGTCGCCGCCGTCGCTCGACTCCGCGCTGTCCGACTGGCCTGAATCGCCGTCGTCGCCCTTCGCGTCATCGGCCTTCTTCTTCTCCGCGGCCGGGTCGTATTTCGACAGGTGCAGCAGGAACACGCCGCGCTTGCCGCCCTTCAGGTACTGGCCGAGATCGACGCCCTCGTAGTGCGCCTTGCCCGGCTCGCCGGCCGGGAACGCGCGCGTCTGCACGAAGCGCTCGACGATGTGATCCTCGCTGAACGAATACGACAGCTCCGGGCGCGCGTACGAGCCGTGGTTGAAGCTGACGAGGTGCTGCAGCTGGTCGGGCACGACGCGGCCGATCTCGACCTTCATCCCCGGCAGGTTGCGCGACACGACCGACAGCCGCTTGCTGCCGCTCATCGACAGCAGCGAGCCGTCCGCCATGAAACGCAGCAGCTTCGGATAGTCGGGCACCGTGAACGCGCGCGCGACGGGCTTGCCGAGCAGGTAGCCGCCGGCCGATTTCAGGCCGTCGTCGACCCGCACGACCACGCGATCGCCGGGCGTCGCGTGGTACTTGAAGCTCTGCAGCGTCGCGTAGTCGCCCTCGGTCGGCACCGGTTCGAGCGGCAGCGGCTTCGACTGCTTCAGCACCGCGTCGCCGATGTCCGCGACGTTCCATTCGTACGGCGGCGCATCGTCCGCCTGCTCGACGCCCGGCTTGCGCTTGGGCAGCACCCACGCCTTCGCGCGCGCGGCGAGCTCCGCGCTGCGCACGCCGTCGGACGCTTCCGCGACGATCACCTGCTCGGGCTCGTAGCGGTCGTTGTCGACAAGCGTCGGCGACACGTCGCCGATCGACAAGCTGTACAGCCCCGGCACGCCGACCGACGCATGCAGCGCGTCCTTCGTGCCGTCGCCGCCGCGCGCGCTTTTCACGCCCTTGTCGACGTCGAGCCGCACCGACAGCGGGTCGCGCGGAATCTCGAGCGGCTGCGAATGCACCCACGCGCGCAGCTTGTGGTCGTCGTAGGACACCGAATAGCGCAGCGGCGTCGTGCTCTTGCCGTCGCGGCCGACCAGCACGAGCCCGATGCGCTTCTCGAATTCGGCCGGATCGACCGGGTAATTGAACTGCAGCGCGAGGATTGCCTGCTTCTGCGCGGGGTTTTCCGGATCCTGGTAGAACTGGTTCTCGCCGAACTGCGCGGCGAATGCCGCGACGTCGAACGCGAAGCGGTCGTCGGCCATCGTCACCTGCGGCGCGAACGCCTCGTGCACCGCGAACCGCCCTTCGACATGCGCGCCCACCGGCCAGTCGGCCAGCGGCGTGAAGCGCAGCGTCTTGTCGTCGATCCATTGCCACCCGCCCTTCAGCGCGGGCGTCAGCGCGATGCCGCGCTCGACCGGCTTGCCGACGAGTTCGAGCGGCGCGGCCGAATGCGAGAACACGATGTCGAGCGGATGGATCGTGACTTTCGGGTGGCCGTTCTCGTCGGTGTCGTAGGTCGTCACGGCCGGCGGCTTCACGGTGAAGCTCACCGTCTCGGGCTCGGGCGGCTTCGGGCGGTGCTGGTACCCGTGCCAGCCGCCGGCGAGCGCGGCGCCGAGCGCGACCGCGCCGGCCGCGTGCCACGGGCGGCGGCGCACCGTCGCGACCGCGAAGCCGGCCCACGCAGGCGCGGTCCACGACACGTTGCCGACGATCGGCCGCAGCACGCGGCCGAGCAGGCGCCCGACGAAGCCGATCGCGCGAATCGGCAGGAGCAGCAGGAAGCGCAGCAAATCCATCTTGTTTTTCCTTGTCAAGGACGTGCTGCCGGCTACGGCGACGTTCCCCGGAATAGTTATCTGACGGCGCGGCCCGGTTGCGCCGTGGATGCTTCGTTCTGTGAAACAGTGCGACGAAAAACCCGCCGTATTATCGGTCAGGCCGGAGTCGATGGAAACTGCGCCCGCGGTTTCGGGGCGACGCGTCGGATCCGCGCGACACGCTCGCGCGTCATGCGATGGTCAGGTGGGGGAAGGTCAGCTGCATGCCGGGCAGGCCGGCCTTGCAAAGTGACGCGATGCGTCAGCGGCGCACACGTCGAGCGGGTAGGTCGCGCAGTCACGCACCCGCCGGCCCCGGGTCGGCGCGGCGAAGTGCGCGCCGATCGCGGGCGTCGACGTATCGGCGAATCGTTCGAGGAAGGTACGCCGCGTGTCGCACGCCGGCGCCCATTCGGCTTCGCCGATCCGCGCGATCGTGACGTCGCCCACGCGCCAGGCAAGGTTGCTCGAGGTCGTCTCCCGGATGCTTTCGGATCGTTTCCGAATCGAAGCCGGAGACGAACCTTCGGCGCGTCGACGGGGTGCGCCGGCCCACTCCGTACTTCGAAGGCCGGCGCGATGCGCCTACTTGGGCGACGCGATCGACACCGTCTGCCGCAACGTGTTCGTGCAGCGCTGCGCATCGTCGAGGAAGCGGCCGAACGCATCGCTGTTCAGGTCGTCGTGGCTCAACCAGCGCGCTTTCTGCACCACGCGCTGGCGGAACGCGATGCCTGTCGCGCCCGCCTGCGGCGTCACGTCGACGTCGAACCACGGCGAATGCGCGGCGCAGGAGGCCAGCGGCCGGGCCGCCTCGACGCCGTCGAGCCGCACGTCGGCGAGCGTTTCCTCCTGATCGCCCACGTACAGGTCGCCGACGTCGCCGTTGCGCCGGTAGTTCGCGAGCCGCTCCCACTTGTCGCGCCAGCCGGCACCGCCGTTGTACACGTAGCCGCTCGACGTGCGGTCGAGCGCGCGCCGGTCGACGCCCTGCGCGCGGATCCGGTAGCCGCCGAGCCCCGCATCGCTCGAGGCCGGCCGCTCGATGCGGCATTCGACCGGTTCGTTGAGCCAACCGTTGCACAGGTGCTGGTCGACGGCGGTCGCGCCCTGCGCGTAGTCGGCGTCCATCAGCGACCACAGCAGGTTCCCGTTCTTGACGGCGGTCACGTCGACACGCGCGCTGCCGTCGGCCAGCACGCGCGCACGGTACGTGCCGTCGAAGGTCGCCAGCGGCGCTTCGGCCGCGATGCGGTCCTCGCTCACCTTGCCGTCGCGCTCGAACACGAATGCCCAGCGGTCCTGCAGATCGGACGGCGTGCGGCCCGGCAGGTGCACGTTGTTGGTCGGATCGAGCCACCAGGTCTTGCCGTCGACCACCGCCCGCACGATCGCATGGTTCGGCGCGCCGATGCCGGGCACCAGCAGCGGCCGCGCATCGTCGCCGCGGAACACGAGCGCCGGCCGCGCGTCGATGCCGCTCGCGTCGAGCATCGCGGCGAGCAGCACCGCGAGGTCCTTGCAGTCGCCATAGCCGTTCGACTCGATCTGCGCGAGGTCGAACGGAATGAGGCCGCGCTCGCTCGCGCGCCAGTCGCCCATGTAGCGATAGTGCGCGCTGATGAATTTCATCAGCTCGGCGACGCGCTCCGGCGCGGGCTTGCTGCGCGCCGCCGCGACGGCCGCCGCGGCGCCCGGCGGCAGCGGCGCCGCGAGAATCGCGTTGTAGCGCGCGGCGAACACGCCGAAATGCGCCTGCCGGTCGAGGCTGCTGGCCAGTTCGATGCGCGGCACCCGGCGCACGAGCGTGCCGTCCTCGTTGATCAGGTTGACGTAGCGCGGCGCCTTCAGCTCGACGACGAGCTGCTTGCCCTGCCGCGACGTATCGACCCGGAATGCATCGAGCTGCTCGCCGCGCCACACGATCGGCCGGTCGGCCGTGAACGTGGCCCGATATGCGTCGAGCCGCACGGGCGTCGGATCGAACACCACGCGCTCGTGGAATTCGGCGGCGTTCGGCGTGGCGGCGATGTGCTCGACCAGCGTGTACGTGATGGTGCTGCCCACCACCAGGCCCGGAAACGCGACGGACGTCTGCTTGTTGCGGCGGAAGCCGGCCGCCGGGTTCGGCGCGGTGCGCGTGTCGATCTGCTTGCCCGACAGCGCGACGCGCCGGCCGTCCGGCTGGATCACCGCGGCGTCCTGGATCTCGAGGCGGTCGTTGTCGCGGAAATCGAAGTCGAGCCGCGACAGTTGCGCGCGCCCGGCCGGGCGCAGGATCGTCAGGTGTTCGACGGTCGTGCAGTCCTTGCTGGTGTCCGGATGGATCCGGCACGCGAGCTCGGTGCGCCGCGCGACGGGCGCCTCGTCGATCGGCTGCAACGCGGCGGTCGCGCCGGCGGCGGCGACGCACAGCAGCGTCGCGAACCCGGCGCGCATGTACGCCGGGCGGGATCGGTAGGTCATCGGGTGGACTCCTCGATTGGGTGGTGGCGGGTTGGATGCGGTCGGCGCATCGCGTAGGTCTACTGATCTCGCTCGAGCGAAACGGGGGCGCACGCATGCGCAACGGATGAAGATGCGCCGGAACCGACGCTGACGACATGGCTAAAGAGAGGCGCGCCGCACGACGGTGTGTGCGGGCTTCGTGGCGAGTGTCGCTGACCGATGGCGATTGCATCCGGGCCGGTGATGAACAACGGTCCGGCGCCTCGAACGCGCCGGTGCAAATGCGGGCGCAGGCGGATGCAATCACGCTGAATCCCGGTCGCCTGCCTGATGGCGGGCAAGCGATCCGTGATTCCTTAGAACTGCTTGGGTATTCGCGTTATCGAATGGTATGACGATTTAAACCGGGTCGATCGTATCAAAATATTCCGAAACCTGTCAAACCTGCCGGTATTCGTTCGACTTGAATTCACCTCGTTAATCTGCATTTCGAATGAATAAATCCAACTCCGGCGGCGGCCGGATGTTAGCCCTCCATCCGGCCCGATCACCATCGCCAAACCCGCCGCGATTCACGCGTTTCCATTGCCTAAAATCAAGGTTGCCTGCACGCCCGTCGTGGCGTGCGGCACGGCCGGGTCGGTCATATCGCCCGCCCGCGAACCCGCCGCGCGTCAATCCTGCGCGGAATGCCGCCGGCAACCGGGCATTGCGGCAAGTCTGACCGATCGAACCGCCCCCCTTTCTCTGGAGATCGCCATGAATACGGAAACCAGCGCCAATGTGCGTGCGTTCGTGCAGACCGCGGAACAGGCCGGCTCGTATGTCTGGGTCATCGCGCTCGTCGACTTCGACGCGCAGAGCGTCAAGCGCGCGTTCGTCTCGGAGGAGTCGTTCGGCACGGCAGCCGCCGCGAGGGACGCCGGCGAAGCGCGCCTGACAGGCATGCGGCAGGATCACTGACGCCACGCGCCCGCCTGCGGATCCGTCCGGCGTTCGCGCGCGGACGGCCTGAAGTCGAACGATAGGAAGAAATGGCCGGAAGCGGAGAACGATCATGTCCAAGACGCAAGCGCCGCCCGGGCCGACGCCCGCGGTATCCGTCGACGCAGGCAGTTACCGCGTCGTGCGCCCCCAGAACGCGAGCGACGTCATCGCGCTGCTGCGCCGGCACGATATCCGGATCGTCGACCTGAAGTTCACCGACCTGCCCGGGCTCTGGCAGCACCTGTCGATTACGCGCCCGGAAGTGCACGAAGGCCTGTTCGACGCCGGCATCGGCTTCGACGGCTCGTCGATCCGCGGCTTCCAGGAGATCCACGAATCGGACATGCTGCTGCGGCCGGACCCCGCCACCGCGTTCGTCGATCCGGTGTGCGGCACGCCAACCTTGTCGCTGATCTGCGACGTGATCGATCCGGTGCTGCGGCAACCGTATTCGCGCGATCCGCGCTACATCGCGCAAAAGGCCGAGGCCTACCTGAAGCAGACCGGCATCGCGACGACGTGCTATTTCGGCCCCGAGCTCGAGTTCTTCATCTTCGATTCGATCCGCTTCGGCCAGGACCAGCACAGCGGCTTTTACTACGTCGAATCGGCCGAAGGCGACTGGGCCACGGGCCGCGACGAAGGCGCATACGGCGGCGGCAATCTCGGCTACAAGGCGCGCTACAAGGAAGGCTATTTCCCGGTGCCGCCGCAGGACACGCTGCAGGAGATCCGTTCCGAGATCGCGCTGACGCTGGAGCAGGCCGGCGTGCAGGTCGAGGTGCATCACCACGAGGTCGCGACCGCCGGCCAGAACGAGATCGACATCCGCTTCGCGACGCTCACGCACATGGCGGACAACGTGATGATCTACAAGTACATCTGCAAGAACGTCGCGCGCCGGCACGGCAAGGTCGCCACCTTCATGCCGAAGCCGCTGTTCGCCGACAACGCGAGCGGCATGCACTGCCACCAGAGCCTGTGGAACGACGATCGCAATCTCTTCTACGACGCGAAAGGCTGGGCGCTGACCTCCGAGCTGTGCCGCTGGTATATCGGCGGCCTGCTGCACCACGCGCCCGCGCTGATGGCGCTGTGCGCGCCCACCACGAATTCGTACAAGCGGCTCGTGCCGGGCTACGAAGCGCCGGTGAATCTCGCGATGTCGCAGCGCAACCGCTCCGCCGCCGCGCGCATCCCGATGTACTCGGATTCGCCGGATGCGCGCCGCGTCGAGTTTCGCTGCCCCGACCCGTCCGCGAACGCGTACCTCGCGTTTGCGGCAATGCTGATGGCCGGCCTCGACGGCATCGAGAACCGGATCGACCCCGGCGACCCGCTCGACCGGAACATCTACGACCTCCCGCCCGAGGAGGCGCGCAACATCCGGCAGGTGCCCGGCTCGCTCGACGCGGCGCTGCTGGCGCTCGAAGCCGACCACGCGTTCCTGCTCAAGGGCGGCGTGTTCAGCGACGACCTGATCCGCACGTGGATCGATTACAAGCGCAGGCGGGAAATCGACGCGATCCGCCTGCGCCCGCATCCGTGGGAGTTCTACCTGTACTTCGACATCTGAACGCAGGCCATGCCGGCGAGCGGCTCAACGCGCGCCGGCGTGCGTCCACGTCCCTTCGATATCGATCACCGTGCGCACCGAGTTCGCGAGGAAGCACGCGTCGTGCGCTTCGTGATGCAGCGCCGCCACGTCAGCGTCGGTCGGCGCGCGCTCGCCGGCGAACGTCACCGCCGGCTTCAGCACGACGCGCGTCACCACGTCCTTGCCCGCGTCGTTCTTCTCCATCGTGCCTTGCGCCGCATCGCGATAGCGCGTGACGACGAAGCGCTGCTGCGCGGCGATCGACAGGAACCACAGCATGTGGCAGCTCGACAGCGCCGCGACGTACGCCTCCTCCGGATCGACCGCGGCCGGATCCGAGAACGGCGCGCGCACCACGTGCGGCGAGCTGGACGCGGGCACCGTGACGCCGCCGTCGAAGCGCCATTCGTGCTTGCGGCTGTAGCGGTTGTCGGTGAACTTCTCGTCCGGTGCGCCCTGCCATTCGACTTCAGCGGTATACGTCGACATCCTGGCTCCTTCGTTGACAAAGATCCTGTGTGTGCGCGCCGCGAGGGGCTCAGATCGGCGTCAGCAGCGGCTCGCCCGCGAAATGCCGCGCGGCGTTGTCGAGGAACTGCTGCACCGAGCGGTCCAGCGCCTCGGGCGACCAGCCGCCCATGTGCGGCGTCAGCACGACATTGTCGAGATCGAGCAGCGCGTGCGGCGGCGCCGGCTCGCCCTCGTACACGTCGAGCCCCGCGCCGCCGAGCCGGCCTTCGCGCAGCGCGTCTGCCAGCGCAGCGGTATCGACAACGCTGCCGCGCGCGATATTGACGAGAAATCCGTTCGGGCCGAGCGCGTCGAGCACCGTGCGGTCGATCAGGTGACGGGTGCCCGCGCCGCCCGGCGTCGCGACGAGCAGGAAGTCGGCCCACCGCGCGAGCGCGTCGAGCCGGTCGAAATGGCGGTAGGCGACGCCGGCCCTCGGCGTGCGGTTGTGATAGCCGATCTCGAGATCGAAGCCGGCCGCGCGGCGCGCGAATTTCTCGCCGATCTTGCCGAGGCCGACGATCCCGAGCTTCTTGCCGGACACGTTCGGCGGCAGCGGCAGCGCATCGCGCCAGATGCCCGCGCGGGTCTGGCCGTCCAGCCGCACGATGCCGCGCACCGCGGCGAGCAGCAGTGCGAACGCGTGATCGGCGACGCAGTCGTCGTTGGTGCCGGTGCCCGCCGCGACGGCCACGCCGCGCGTGCGCGCATGCGCGACGTCGATGTGCTCGTAGCCCGCGCCGAGCGCGCTGACGAAGCTCAGGCGCGGCAACCGGTCGATCTCGGCGGCGGTGAGGCCCGTGGAGCCGTTGGTCAGCACCGCGCGGATCGTGCCGCCGTGCTCGGCGATGGCCTGTTGGCGTGCATCGGGGGTGAGGGCGTAGCGCACGTCGAACGACGCGGCGATCTGGCGATGCGCGTCGTCGCGCATCGGGATGAGGACCAGCAGCTCGGGCTTCATGATGGAATTCGGCTTCGCGGCGATGCACGGCAGTGTATCGGAAGACGCCGGTTCGCGTGCGGGATAACCCGCCCCGAACGGCGCGCGCGGTTTGCCAAAGCAGGCCCGCTCAAGTAAGTTTCGGCGTACGCTCCCTTTTCCCCGCACATGCTGGAGGTTGCCCCGATGAAGCACGCCCTGCCCGCCCGGATGCTGGGCCTCGCGTTCGCCGCCGCCGTCGCGGCGCCCGGCGCGCATGCCGCCGACGCCGTCGTGGTGTCGTCGAAGATCGATACCGAAGGCAACCTGCTCGGCAACGTGATCGCGCAGGTGCTGAAGGCCCACGGCATTGCGGTCACCCAGAAGATCGCGCTCGGCACGACGCCGATCGTGCGCAAGGCGCTCGTCAGCGGCGAGATCGACATCTATCCTGAGTACACGGGCAACGCCGCATTCTTCTTCAACAAGGCCGACGATCCGGTGTGGAAGGACGCGGCGCAAGGCTACGACACCGCGAAGAAGCTCGACTACGCGGCCAATCGCCTCGTGTGGCTCACGCCGTCGCCCGCGAACAATACGTGGGGCGTCGCGGTGCTCGCGCCGCTCGCGCAGGCGCAGCACCTGAAAAGCTTTTCCGATTTCGGCAAATGGGTGGCCGGCGGCGGCAAGCTGAAGCTCGCGGCGTCCGCCGAGTTCGTCAACAGCGCGTCCGCGCTGCCGTCGTTCGAGAAGGCGTACGGCTTCAAGCTGAAGCCCGACCAGCTCGTCGTGCTGTCCGGCGGCGACACGGCGGCCACCATCAAGGCCGCCGCGAACCAGACCGACGGCGTGAACGCGGCGATGGTCTACGGCACCGACGGCGGGATCGCGGCGAGCGGCCTCGCGGTGCTCGACGACGACAAGCACGTGCAGCCCGTCTATGCGCCGACGCCGGTGATTCGCGAAGCGGTGCTGAAAGCGCATCCGCAGATCGCCGACTACCTGAAGCCGGTGTTCGCGAGCCTCGACCTGAAGACGCTGCAGACGCTCAACAGCCGCATCCAGATCAACGGCGAGCCGGCCGCGGGCGTCGCCGCGCAGTACCTGAAAGCGAAGGGCTTCGTGAAATGACGGCGCGCGCGGCCGCCTCCGCGCGACGCCTGGCGGCCGACCGGGTCGGCATCCTGATCGGCGTGCTGACGATCGGCGCGGTACTGTTCGCGCCGTTCGTCGTGCTGCGGCCGAACCGGATCGCGGCAGGCGCCGGGCTCCCGCTGCTCCATGCGTTGCCGGGCGCGCACGCCAGCGCGCTGGCCGCGCTGTGGATCGCCGCCGCGCTGTGGACGATGACGGCGAGCCGGCCCGCGTGGCGCCTCGCCGCCGGCTGCGGGCTGCTCGCGACGCTCGGCTACGCGGCCGGCGCCGCCGCGACGCATCTCGTCGCGGCCGACGACGCGCTCGCGCGCGTGTCGCCTGCCGCCGGCGTCTGGCTGCTGCTGTTCGCGTGGGCCGTGCTGGTCGCCGATGCGCTCGCGCGGCTCGCGTTCGGCCCGTGGCGGCGGCTCGCCGCGCTCGCGCTCGCCGTCGCGGCGCTCGCCGTGCCGCTCGCGACCGGCTGGTGGGACGGGCTCTCCGTGATGCGCGAATACGCGGTGCGCGGCGACGATTTCTGGCGCGAGGCCGCGCGGCATGTCGCGCTCGCGGGCGGCTCGGTCGCGGCCGCGCTGCTCGCGGGCCTGCCGCTCGGCATCGCGTGCGCGCGCGTCGACGCGGTGCGCGCGGCGGTGATGCCGGTGCTCAACGTCGTGCAGACGATCCCGAGCATCGCGATGTACGGGCTGATGATGGCGCCGCTCGGCATGCTCGCCGCGCACGTGCCGCTCGCGGCCGCGCTCGGCGTGCGCGGGATCGGCGTCGCGCCGGCCGTGCTCGCGCTGTTCCTGTATTCGCTGCTGCCGATCGCATCGAGCGTCGCAGTGGGCCTGCAGCAGGTGCCGCCGCAGGTGACCGAGGCCGCGCGCGCGATGGGCATGACGGGCGCGCAGCGCCTGCTGCGGGTCGACCTCGTGCTCGCGCTGCCGGTGATCCTGAGCGGCGTGCGCATCGTGCTCGTGCAGAACATCGGGCTGACCGCGGTGGCCGCGCTGATCGGCGGCGGCGGCTTCGGCACCTTCATCTTCCAGGGGATCGGGCAATCCGCCGCCGACCTCGTGCTGCTCGGCGCGATCCCGACGATCGCGCTCGCGCTGATGGCCGCCGTCGTGTTCGAAGCCGCGACCGCGCTCGCGAAAGGACGCTCCACATGATCGAAATCGAACGGCTCGGCAAGCGCTTCGGCGATCTCGTCGCGGTCGACGACGTGTCGCTGACGATGCGGCGCGGCACGATCACCGCGCTCGTCGGCGCGTCGGGCAGCGGCAAGTCGACGCTGCTGCGGATGATCAACCGGCTGATCGCGCCGAGCGCGGGCGCCGTGCGCATCGACGGCGTCGATACCGCGAGCGTGCCGCCCGAGCAGCTGCGGCGCGGCATCGGCTACGTGATCCAGGGCCACGGCCTGTTTCCGCACTGGAACGTCGCGCGCAACATCGCGACCGTGCCGCGCCTGCTCGGCTGGCCGGCGGCGCGCATCGACGCGCGCGTGCGCGAGCTGCTCGCGCTCTTCAACCTCGCGCCGGACGAGTTCGCGGGCAAGCTGCCGCACGAGCTGTCCGGCGGCCAGCAGCAGCGCGTCGGCGTCGCGCGCGCGCTCGCCGCCGAGCCCGCGATGCTGCTGATGGACGAGCCGTTCGGCGCGCTCGACCCGATCATCCGCGGCAAGGCACAGGACGAACTGCTCGCGCTGCAGCGGCGGCTCGGCATCACGGTCGTGCTCGTCACGCACGACATCGAGGAGGCGCTGAAGCTCGGCGACACGATCGCGGTGATGGACGGCGGCCGGCTGCTGCAGGTCGCGCCGCCCGCGGAAATCCTCGGCCAGCCGGCGGCGGGCGTCGTCGAGCAGCTGGTGGCCGGCGTCGACCGGCCGCTGCGCCTGCTCGCGCTGACGCCGGTCAGCGACGTGGCCGAGCCCGGTGGCGCCGAAGGCGAGCCGATCGCCGCGACGCGCACGCTGCGCGACGCGATCTCCGAGCTGCTGTGGCGCGGCGTCGACGTGCTGCCGGTCGAGGACGCCGACGGCCGCATCACGCGCCGCATCGCGCTCGACGCGATTCGCGCGCATGCGCGACGGCCCGCATGACGACGCGGCCCATTGCGCATCGCCGGCGCGGCGTCGCTTCGCGCGTCGCGCGTGTCGCCGCGCTCGCGCTGCTGATTGTGCTGCTGTTGCGTCCGGCCTGGCTGCAGGGGCTGTTCGCGCCGTTCGCGGACAACGGCGCGCCCGTCATCTACGATCGCGCGAGCCTGCTCGACCTCACGCTCGCGCATCTCGGCACGGTCGCGCTGTCGAGCCTGATCGGCACCGTGCTCGCGATCGCCGCCGGCATCGCGGTGACGCGGCCGTCGGGCGCGGATTTCCTGCCGGTGGCGCGCAGCATCGTCAACATCGGCCAGACCTTTCCGCCGGTGGCCGTGCTCGCGCTCGCGGTGCCGGCGGTCGGCTTCGGCCTGCAGCCGGTGCTGATCGCGCTCGTGCTGTACGGGCTGCTGCCGGTCTTCGAAAGCACGATCGCGGGCATCGAGGACGTGCCGCGCGACGTCGTCGACGCCGCGCGCGGGATGGGCATGAGCGGCTGGCAGCAGCTGGCCACGGTGGAGCTGCCGCTCGCGCTGCCGGTGATCGTCAACGGCATCCGGCTCGCGGTCGTGATCAATCTCGGCACCGCGACGATCGGCTCGACGGTCGCCGCGCGCGGGCTCGGCGACGTGATCATCGCGGGCCTGCAGACGGCGAACACCGCATTCGTGCTGCAGGGCGGGATGATCGTCGGGCTGCTTGCGGTGCTGGTCAGCGATGCGATCGGGGCGATTGCGCGGTTGACGGCGCGACGCGCGTAGGCACTCGGGCGCGATGTAGCACATGCTTCATTCAGCCATGCGAACGGTGCTCGCGCAACCGCTTGGCCCAGCCCGGCGCACCGTTGGCGGACAACAGCCTGCATCCAGCTTTCAACCGAGGGCATGTTCGCGCCATCCGACGCGATTGGCCGATATACTGTGCGCCTCCCATTTCCTCCACCCGGACCATGCGACGGTTTCCCTGGCTGATCGTGCTTTTGCTCTGCACCGCGAACCAAGCGTCGGCGCAACAGATGTCTGCGCAACCAGCGTCCGCGCCGGTCGCGATCGAAGCCTCCGCCGCATCGGCCGCATCCGCGCCGCAAGCCGATACCCAGCCGAACGAGGAAAACCGCCGCATCACCGCGTACCTGACGAAAAAGTTCGGCGTCGCGAAAGAAAAGGCCGCGAAACTCGCCGACATCGTGAGCGCTAATGCGACGAAATATTCGCTGCCGCCGGCACTGGTTTACGCGATCATCTCGATCGAATCGCGCTTCCAGGAAAAGGCGCGCGGCGCGGGCGGCGCGACCGGGCTGATGCAGGTGGTGCCCAGCGCGCACCGCGGGCTGCTGCGGAACGTGAAGGACCTCACCGAGCCGACCGCCAACGTCAACGCCGGCTCGGCGATCCTGTCCGGCTACGTGAAGGCCGCCGGCGGCGACGTGGGCGCTGCGCTGAAGAGCTACGGCGGCTCGCACAAGTATGCGGCGAAAGTGATGCAGCGGGTCGAGTCGTTCCGCTTCGTGCTCGACCCGCGCGACGACGCGAACGCGGGCATGATGCCGGTCAGCGCGCCGGCGTCTGGCCTCCAGAAAACGCCGGACGCGCACTGACACACCCCATCACCCGTTCGACGCGCCACCGACCGTGCGGATGCTGCGCCACTGCCCCTGCTCGACCCGGAACAGCGTATAGGGCGGCTTGATGAGGTCGCCGCGTTCGTCGAACGAGATCTTCCCCGTCACGCCCGTGACCGACACCTTCGACATGCTCTGCACGACCTTGCCGCGATCGGCCGAATCGGCATTGTGGATCGCCGCGATCATCGCAAGCGCCGCATCGTACGCAAACGGCGCATACAGTTCGACGTCCTGGTTGAAGCGCGCCTTGTAGCGCTGCGCGAACGCCTGCGCGGCCGGCAGCTTGTCGAGCGCGGGACCCGGCTCGAGATCCTGCGTGCCTTCGCCGGAGCTTCCGGCGATCTTCAGGAATGCGTTGCTTTTCAGCGCGCCCGCGCCGAACAGCTGCGCGCGGATGCCGAGCGAGCGCATCTGCTTGACCAGCATCGCGCCCTGCTCGTCGAGCCCGCCGAAGAACAGCAGGTCGATGTTGTTGCTCTTCAGCGTCGTCAGGATGCCGCGGAAATCCACCGCCTTGTCGTTCGTGTATTCGCGGCTGACGACCGTGCCGTGCGCCTCCTTCACGCCCTTCTCGAACGCATCCGCGAGCCCCTGGCCGAACGCGGTGCGATCGTCGATGATGCCGATCCGCTTCGCCTTCAGCTGCTCGACCGCGAAGCGGCCCGCGACCACGCCGCCGATCCCGTCGTGCCCCATCGTGCGGAACACGTTCTTGAAGCCCTGCATCGTGAGCTGCGGATTGGTCGACCCGGGCGTGATCATCGTCACATTCGCCTGCCGGTACACGGCCGACGCCGGAATGCTGCAACCCGAGTTGTAATGCCCGATCACGCCCACCACGCCGTCGTCGACGAGCTTCTGCGCGACCTGGATCGCGGTGCGCGGATCGGCCTGGTCGTCCTGCACGTCGAGCACGTAGCGCACCGGCTTGCCGCCGATCGTCGGGTGCTTCGCGTTCTCCTCGTCGAGCGCGAGCTGCGCGCCGTATTGCAGATCCTTGCCGACGCGGGCGACCGGCCCCGTCAACGGGCCGGCGAAGCCGATCTTCACGGTTTCCACGTCCGCCCCCTGCGCGGACGTGACGGCCGTGCCGATCGAGCAGACCGCCAGCCATACCAGCCAGTTACGACGATTCATGATGCCTCCTTGCTGCGGTTGAAGTCGCGGTTCGTGTCTACCGTTCCGGCCGCTTCGATTCGCGACGACTCGAAGCCGTATCCGGGGTCGCGCGCCGTCCGATCGCGGCGCGTCAAAGTCAAAAACGCGTGGCCCGATAGCCGGCCAGGTCCAGCGGCGGCGGGCGCATGGCGACCAGGTCCGCCACGATTCGGCCGGTGATGCCCGCCAGCGTCACGCCGAGATGCTGGTGGCCGAACGCGTAGATCACGCGTTCGCTTTGCCGCGATCGGCCGAGCACCGGCACGCCGTCCGGCAGCGTCGGGCGAAAGCCGAGCCAGCTGCGCACGGGCGGGCCGAGCGCCGGCAGCGCCTCGCGCGCCGAGCGCGTCAGCAGGTCGACGAGCGCGCGGTTCTCGCCGGCATCGAAGCCGCCGAGCTCGACCGTGCCGGCCGCGCGCAGCCCTTCGTCGAGCGGCGTCATGTAGAAACCGCGCTCGGCCCAGCCGACCGGCCGCGACACGACGTGCTCGCGCTGCGCGAACTGCACGTGGTAGCCGCGTTCGGTGTCGAGCGGCACGCGATCGCCGCACGCGGCTGCGAATGCCCGCGAGTGCGCGCCCGCCGCGATCACGACGTGATCGAAGCTGCGCGCCGCGCCGTCGGCGATCAGCTTCACGCCGTCGCCGGCCGGCTCGATCCGCTCGACGCGCGCGCGTTCGAGCGCCGCGCCGCCGGTGGCCAGATGCGCGAACAGCGCACCGAGAAAGCCGTGCGGATCGGAAAAATGCCAGCTGCCGTCGAACAGCACGCCGTGCGAGAAAATCGGCGCGAGCGCGGGCTCGAGGCGGCGGATGCCGGCCGCGTCGAGCGTCTCGAACGCGACGCCGAACCGGCGGCGCAGCGCGAGCGACGGCTGCGCCGCCTCGAACGACGCGTGCCGCGCATACAGGTACAGGCACTCGCGCGGCCGCACGAACGCCGCGAGCCGCGGCGTGCCGAGCAACGGCGCGTAGCCGTCGGCGGCGCGCGACAGCAGCGCGGCCAGCGCCTGTGCGCTGCGCAGATGCCGGGCAGGCGTCGACGCAACCAGGAACCGCGCGAGCCACGGCGCGCCGCGCAGCAGGTACGGCCAGCGGATGCGCAGCGGGCTGTCCGCGGCGAACAGGTAGTGCGGGATGTCGCGGAACACCGACGGGCTGTTCACCGGCAAGCAGCCATACGGCGCGAACGTCGCGGCGTTGCCGAACGACGCGCCGTGCCCGACGCCCGCCGGGTCGAACAACGTCACGCGGTGCCCGTCGCGCTGCAGCCAGGCGGCCGCGCCGAGCCCGATGAAACCGGCCCCCACGATGGCGACGTTCGTCATGACGCATGTCCTCCGGCGCACTGCACTCACACAAAGATGGAATCAAGAATCACACAAGAATTTTTTGTGTGCAATCAAAATTAGATTGTGTGGTGTCGGTGTTTACCCGTTTTCAACCGACTGATTCGTCAGGATTTTCCGGGACTGTTTGACGCACGGGGTAGGTCATATACAATCGCGAGGCAGGGCAAAACGGCAGACAAACGCTTTTTGTATGGCGACAGGCGACAAATGGCATCAGACAAACTTTCCGACGCGCGCGACAGCGGCGCGCCGGCGCAGGCAAAGCGCCCGACCTACGTCGAGGTGTCGAGCTCGATCGAGACGGAAATCCGCAACGGCACGTACCCGCCGGGCAGCCGCCTGCCGCCGCAGCGCCAGCTCGCGACCGAGCTCGGCATCAACGTGTCGACCGTGTCGCGGGCGTACAAGGAGCTGCAGCTGCGCGGCCTCGTGATCGGCAGCAAGCGCCGCGGGTCGCTCGTCACCGGCGGCGCGATGCCGAGCATCGAGCCGGCCCGCGCGTCGCTCGCGGCCGGCAACGGCGTGATCGACCTGACCGTGAACCGGCCGGCCACCGGCGATTTCCTCGCGAGCCTCGCGCAGACGCTCGGCACGCTGCCGAACGACCCGCGCTTCGCGACGCTGCAGGAATACCAGCCGCCGCAGGGCCCCGACTGGGCGCGCGCGGCCGGCGCGCAATGGCTCGCCGCGCCGGGCTTCACGCCGTCGCGCGACCAGGTGGTCGTGACGAGCGGCGCGCAGCACGGCCTGTATGCCGTGCTGAACAGCCTGATCGGCACCGACGGCGTGATCGTCGCGGACCGCCTCACCTATTACGGCCTCAAGGCGCTCGCGCCGGTGTTCCAGTTCGAGATCGTCAGCGCGCCGGCCGACGACGACGGCCTGTTGCCCGACGAGATCGAGCGGATCTGCCAGCGCATGCCCGTGAAGGCGATCTTCGTCGTGCCGAACCTGCAGAACCCGACCGTGACGACGATGAGCCTCGCGCGGCGCATGGCGCTCGTCGATGTCGCGCGGCGCCATCACGTGACGATCATCGAGGACGACGTGTACGGCCCGCTCGTGCGCGACCGGCTGCCGACGATCGCGGGGCTGTGCCCGGAGCTGACGTTCCATATCGGCGCGACGTCGAAGATCCTCGCGCCGGGGCTGCGGCTCGGCTACCTGTGCTGCCCGAAGGACAGCGTCGCGCTGTGTGCGGAAGCGGTGCGCACGACCGCGTGGATGCCCGCGCCGATGTCGATGCTGATCGCGACCGTCTGGATCGAGAACGGCACCGCCGAGCGGATCATGAATGCGCAACTGGCGGAAATCCGCGCGCGGGTGGATCTCGCGCGGGAGCTGCTGCCGGCCGGGCAGCTCAAGGCCGATCCGGCGTGCATGTTCGTGTGGCTGCGGCTGCCGCCGCCGTGGCGTGCGGACGATTTCGCGGCGAACGCGAAGGCGCGCGGCGTGATCGTGATGCCGTCGTCGACGTTCGCGGTCGATCGCGCGGAGCTCGAGCACGGCGTGCGCATCAACCTCGCGTGCGCGTCGACGCGCGATGAGCTCGTCAACGGGCTGCGGATCCTGGCGGGCACGCTGAAGGATCGGCCGCGGGCGTTGTTCGGGTCGATCTGAGGACGTTGAAGAAGCAGCACTTCCGGCGGAAGCCTGGCAGGGTGCGCCCGACCTGCGAGCGGCTCGATCCGGCGCGTCACCCGCCCGCGCGTCACAACCGCCCCACCTCCCCCGTCCACCGCAGGTAATCCCCGCGCGTCCAGTCGAGCCCGACGCCGACGCGCTTCGTTCCCGGCCGGATCTTCGGCTTGTGGACCGACAGCGTCAGCGTCTCCAGCGCCGGCCATTCGCGAAACGACATCACCGCGAGATCGGCCACCAGCGTTTCGAGCAGCCGCGTATGCGGCTTGTGCGCGAGAAATGCCGCCACCCGCGCGCAATACCCGTCGTAATCGATCCACTCGCCCGCCTCGTTCGGCTCGCAGCGATACCCGAGCTGCGCATCGATCACGATCGGCTGCGGCGCCTCGTGCTCGTGCGCGTGGATGCCGATCCGCGCGGGCACCATCAGTTCGTCGACGAACACGCTCCAGCCGCGCCCCCTGACGCGCGGCACGTCGATCGACACGAACGGTTCGTCGACCGGCTTCATGACGCGAGCGGCGCGGCCGCGTCGAGCATGATGCGCACGAAATAGTCGGCGAAGCTGCGGCGCACGACGATCTCGAACGTGTCGTCGCCGGTCGGCACCAGCACGACACCCGCCTTGAAGTAATGCGTCTGCGCGCACTGGCCCGGCTTGAACAGCCGCGGATGCAGGTCGAGCGGGCAGCCGCGCGCCAGCACGTCGCGCACGCGCTCGCCGCTGATCTCGACGACCGTGTAGCCGCTGCCGATGTCGACCGCCGCCGCATACGTCCCCTGCACGGCCTCGGCGAGCTGCGCCTCGAGCACGCCGGCCTGCACCGCGCCGTTCGAGCGCACGAGCCATTCGTCGGGGCCGAGCCACAGCACGTCGTACTCGGCACTGCGCGCGACCGTGTTCGGCACGGCCGGCGGCCGGCAGCCCACCACGCGCTCGAACGCGGCGACGAACGCGGGGTCGCTCAGCTCGCCGCGCACGTTGACGAGGTCGAGGAACGGCCGCTCGCGGAACGCGAACTTCTTCGATGCGCGCGCCTGCTGCGCCTTCAGCAGGTCGGCCGCGCCGATGAACGGCGATTCAAGCCGCACGCCGCCCGTGCCCGCCACCTGCGCCTGGTCCCTGGTTTCATTCCACATGCTGACGCACCCCTTCGGTATCGTAGAAAACCGGGCTCGAGATCTTCGCGGTGATGCGCTTGCCGTTGGCCAGCGGAATCACGACGCTCTCGCCCATCTTGTTCAGGCCGCCCTTCACCACCGCCAGCGCGATCGAGCGCTGCAGGATCGGGCTGTAGTAGCTCGACGTCACGTGGCCGAGCATCGGCGTCGGCTCGGTGGCCGACACCTGCGTGTCCTTCGCGATGATCTGCGCGCCTTCCGGCAGCACCGTCTGCGCGTCGTCGGTCAGCAGGCCGACGAACTGCTTGCGGCCTTCCTTCGCGGTATCCGAGCGCGCGAGCGAACGCTTGCCGAGGAAGTCCTTCGACTTCGCGACCACCCCGCCCATGCCGAGGTCGAACGGCGTGATCGACCCGTCGGTGTCCTGGCCGACGATGATGTAGCCCTTCTCCGCGCGCAGCACGTGCATCGTCTCGGTGCCGTACGGCGTGATGTCGAACTCGGCGCCCGCCGCCATCAGCGCTTCCCACACCGCGCGGCCCGCGTTCGCCGGCACGTTCACTTCGTAGGCCAGTTCGCCCGAGAAGCTGATCCGCATCACGCGCGCCTTCGCGCCGGCCACCGTGCCGTTGCGGTAGCTCATGAACGGGAACGCTTCATTGCCGAAGTCGATGTCCTGGCACACCTTCTGCACGACCTTGCGGCTCTTCGGGCCGACGACCGCGAAGGTCGCCCAGTGGTCCGTCACCGACGACAGCCGCACCTTCATGTCCGGCCATTCCGTCTGCAGCCAGCGCTCCAGCCACGTCAGCACGCGCGCCGCGCCGCCCGTCGTGGTGGTCATCATGAAGTGCTGGTCGGCGAGGCGCACCGTCACGCCGTCGTCGAACACCATGCCGTTCTCGTCGAGCATCAGCCCGTAGCGGCACTTGCCGACTTCGAGCTTGTTCCACGGGTTCGTGTACATCCAGTTCAGCAGCTTCACCGCGTCCGGGCCCTGGATGTCGATCTTGCCGAGCGTCGACGCGTCGAGGATGCCGACACTGTTGCGCACCGCAAGGCATTCGCGCTTCACGGCCGCATGCAGGTCCTCGCCGTTCTTCGGGAAATACCACGGCCGCTTCCAGTTGCCGACGTCCTCGAACAGCGCGCCGTGCTCGACGTGCCATTCGTGCACGCAGGTCTTGCGGATCGGGTCGAGGAAATCGCCGAGCTCGCGGCCCGCGAACGTGCCGAACGTGACCGGCGTGTAGTTCGGGCGGAACGTCGTCGTGCCGGTTTCCGGAATCGTTTTGCCGAGCGCCTGCGCGAGGATCGCCATCCCGTTGATGTTGCCGAGCTTGCCCTGGTCGGTGCCGAAGCCCATCGCCGTATAGCGCTTCACGTGCTCGACCGATTCGAAGCCCTCGCGCGCGGCGAGCAGGATGTCGGCGGCCGCCACGTCGTTCTGGAAGTCGACGAACTGCTTCGGCCCGCGCGCGGCGGCCTCGCGGCTGCCGACGAGCCACAACGGCTGCAGCGCGCCTTCCGCGGCTTCCGCGACCTTCGGCGCGACCGGGCGCTGCGCGGCGCTCAGGCCGGCCGCCTTGGCCGCTTCCGCGCCCGCGTCCACCGCGAGGCGCAGCGCGCGCGCCAGGCCGAACTCGCCGGCCGCCGCGCCGACGCTCGCCTCGGGCTGCACGGCCTTGCCGGGCAGGAAGCAGGCCTTCTCGTCGTTCCAGCACGCCTTGCCGCCCGACTGCGCGAACAGGTGCAGCACCGGGCTGAAGCCGCCCGACATCGCGACGAGGTCGCACGGCAGCGTCTTCAGCTTGCCGCCCGTCTGGCCGTTCGTATAGGACGCGACGTCGACCGACGCTACGCGCCACTTGCCCGACGCGGCCGTCACGACCGCGCCGCTCATCACCGTCACGCCCTGGCGCTTCGCCGCCGCCGGCAGCGCGCCGTTCGACGACGCGCGCGAATCGACGATCGTCACCTTCGCGCCGCACGCCTTCAGGTCGAGCGCCGCCTGGTAGCCGCGGTCGTTGTTCGTGAACACCACCGCGTCGCGGCCCGGCAGCACGCCGAAGCGATGCACGTACGCGGACACGGCGCCGGCCAGCATCACGCCGGGCAGGTCGTTGTTGCCGAACACGATCGGCCGCTCGTGCGCGCCGGTCGCGAGGATCACGCGCTTCGCGCGGACCTTCCACAGCAGCTCGCGGGTGCCCTTGCGCATCGACACCGGCAGGTGGTCGGTCAGGCGCTGCGTGACCGTCACGAGGTTGTGGTCCTGGTAGCCGAACGCGGTGCTGCGCGTGAGGATCGTCACGTCGGGCAGCTTGCGCAGCTCGGCCTCGATCTTCTCGACCCATTGCACCGCGGGCTTGCCGTCGATCTCCGCGCGGCACGACAGCAGGCTGCCGCCGAGCTCGCGCTGGTCGTCGACGAGGATCACGCGCGCGCCGGCCGTCGCCGCCGCATGCGCGGCCGCGAGCCCCGACGGGCCGCCGCCGACGACGAGCACGTCGCAATGCGCGTAGCACTTGTCGTAGCGATCGGCGTCGAGCACCTCGGGCGCCTTGCCGAGGCCGGCCGCTTCGCGGATCTTCTCCTCGTATTTCGGCCACATGTTGCGCGGCCACATGAAGGTCTTGTAGTAGAACCCGGCGGGCATGAAGCGCGACAGCTTCTGGTTGATCGCGTACTTGTCGTGCTCGAGCGACGGTTCCGCATTCACGCTGGTCGCGACGAGGCCCTGGTACAGCTCGATCTCGGTCGCGCGCGCATTCGGCACGGTGTACGGGCCGGACTCGAGCTGCACGACGGCGTTCGGTTCGGCGACGTCCGCCGTCACGATGCCGCGCGGGCGGTGGTACTTGAAGCTGCGCGCGACGAAATGCACGCCGTTCGCGAGCAGCGCGGACGCGAGCGTGTCGCCCTGGAAGCCCTGGTAGGTGCGGCCGTTGAACGTGAAGGTCAGCGGAATCGCGCGGTTGATGCGGCCACCGGTGCCGAGACGGTCTTTCTGGCTCATTTGCTGGTGCCCTCTTCGTGTGCGTTGCCGGCAGCTTCGCCGCCGAACTTTTCGTAGCCCTTGACATCGTAGGTCACCGTGTCGCGCGTGGCCTTGAACCAGCGGCGGCAGCCCTGCGTGTGCAGCCATTGCTCCTTGTGCAGCCCGCGCTTGTTCTCGCGCATGAACACGTACTCGCCCCATTCGCGGTCGGTCATGTTCTCGTTATTGACGGGGCGCACGATGTCGGCTTCCCCGCCGCACGAGAACTCGGATTCGGCGCGCGGCCCGCACCACGGACATTCGATCAGCAACATGTTTCCTTCTCCAAGTGGTGGGGGTCAGTGCGCGACGGCGGCGGCGCCGTGCTCGTCGATCAGGTGGCCCGTGTAGAAGCGGTCGAGCGCGAACGGCGCGTTCAGCGGATGCGGCTCGTCGCGCGCGATCGTGTGCGCGAACACCCAGCCCGAGCCCGGCGTCGCCTTGAAGCCGCCCGTGCCCCAGCCGCAGTTGAAATACAGGCCCTTCACGTCGGTCTTGGTGATGATCGGGCACGCATCCGGCGACACATCGACGATGCCGCCCCACTGGCGGTTCATCCGCACGCGCGAGAACACCGGGAACATCTCGACGATCGCCTGCAGCGTGCTTTCGATGATATGGAAGCTGCCGCGCTGGCCGAAGCCCGTGTACTGGTCGATGCCCGCGCCGATCACGAGGTCGCCCTTGTCGGACTGGCTGATGTACGCGTGCACCGCGTTCGACATGATCACCGAGTTGACCACCGGCTTGATCGGCTCCGACACCAGCGCCTGCAGCGGGTGGCTCTCGATCGGCAGGCGCACGCCGGCCATGTCGGCGAGCGTCGTCGTATTGCCGGCGGCGACCACCGCGACCTTCTTCGCCTTGATGAAGCCCTTCACCGTGTCGACGCCGACCACCGCGCCGCCTTCGCGGCGAATGCCCGTCACCTGGCAGTTCTGGATGATGTCGACGCCCGCGCGGTCCGCGCCGCGCGCGAAGCCCCAGGCCACCGCGTCGTGGCGCGCGACGCCCGCGCGCCGCTGGATCGACGCGCCGAGCACCGGGTAGCGGCTGTTCAGGTTGATGGTCGGCTCGATTTCCTTGATCTGCGCGGGCGTCAGGAACTCCGCGTCGACGCCGTTCAGCCGGTTCGCGTTCACGCGGCGCTCGGTGTCGCGCACGTCCTGCAGCGTGTGCGCGAGGTTCATCACGCCGCGCTGGCTGAACATCACGTTGTAGTTCAGGTCCTGCGACAGCCCTTCCCACAGCTTCATCGCCTTCTCGTACAGCGCGGCCGATTCGTCCCACAGGTAGTTCGAGCGCACGATCGTCGTGTTGCGCGCGGTGTTGCCGCCGCCGATCCAGCCTTTCTCGAGGATCGCGACATTGGTGATGCCGTGCTCCTTCGCGAGGTAGTACGCGGTCGCCAGGCCGTGCCCGCCGCCGCCGACGATCACGACGTCGTATTCCTTCTTCGGTTCCGGGCTCCTCCACTGCTTTTCCCAGTTCTCGTGATACGACAGGCCGTTGCGAAACAGGCTGAATATCGAGTAGCGGCTCATGGTGTGGTCCTTCGTTAGCATTCGATGACGTTCACGGCGAGGCCGCCGCGCGACGTTTCCTTGTATTTCGTCTTCATGTCGGCGCCCGTCTCGCGCATCGTCTTGATGACCGAGTCGAGCGACACGTAGTGCTGGCCGTTGCCCTTCAGCGCCATGCGCGACGCGTTCAGCGCCTTGATCGCGCCCATCGCGTTGCGCTCGATGCAGGGGATCTGCACGAGGCCGCCCACCGGGTCGCAGGTCATGCCGAGGTTGTGCTCCATGCCGATCTCGGCGGCGTTCTCGACCTGGTCGGGCGTGCCGCCCATCACGGCGGCGAGCGCGGCCGCGGCCATCGAGCACGCGACGCCCACCTCGCCCTGGCAGCCGACCTCCGCGCCGGAGATCGACGCGGTTTCCTTGTAGATGATCCCGATCGCGGCCGCCGTCAGCAGGAATTCGACGATGCCGTTCTCGTTCGAGCCCGGCACGAACTTCACGTAGTAGTGCAGCACCGCGGGAATCACGCCGGCCGCGCCGTTGGTGGGCGCGGTGACGACGCGGCCGCCCGCCGCGTTCTCCTCGTTGACGGCCATCGCATACAGGTTGACCCAGTCGAGCATCGACAGCGGGTCGCGCAGCGATTCCTCCGAGCGCGCGCGCAGGCGGTTGTTCAGCTCGGCCGCGCGGCGCTTCACGCGCATCGGGCCCGGCAGGTCGCCCTCGACCTTGCAGCCGCGCTCGACGCATGTGGCCATCGTGCGCCAGATCGCGAGCAGGCCCGCGCGCACTTCGTCCTCGGGGCGCAGCGCGCATTCGTTGCGCAGCATCAGCGCGGCGATCGACAGGCCGCTCGCGCGGCACTGGCGCATCAGGTCGTCGCCGGTGCGGAACGGATACGGCACCTCGGCCGCCGCGCGCACGCCGTTCACGCGGTCGCCGTCGCGGTTCACGACGAAGCCGCCGCCGATCGAGTAATACTCCTTCTCCACCAGCAGCTGGCCGTGCTCGTCGAACGCCTGGAAGCGCATGCCGTTCGGGTGCACGATGCCGGTGCCGCTCATCAGCTTGCGATAGAAACCGATGTGCTCCTTCTCGTCGAAGCGGACCGCCTGTTTGCCGAGCAGCGACAGCGACTTGGCCGCGCGGATCTCGGCGAGGCGCGGCTCGATCAGGTCGGGGTCGATCGAATCGGGCAGGTGCCCTTCGAGGCCGAGCAGCACCGCCTTGTCGGTGCCGTGGCCCTTGCCGGTCGCGCCGAGCGAGCCGTACAACTCGACCCGCACGCGGCGCACGAAGCCGAGCAGGTTCGCATCCTCGACATGCGACGCGAAGCGGCACGCGGCGATCATCGGGCCGACCGTATGCGAGCTGGACGGGCCGATACCGATCTTGAACAGGTCGAAGACGCTGACGTTCATCTGGCTGCCTTTTCGTGGATGACGCGTTGAGTGACGTTGGACGCCAGTACACCAAAGCGTAAAATTGGCCGATAGAACAAAAACGGCATCGGCGTGGGATGGCGCCGCCAAGCGGCCCGCCGCGCGGCCGGAAAGTGCGTTTTGACGATGGTTCGCGACGGAAAAACGCAAGTCCGCGCGCGGGCGATCGGCGACGCTGGGGCATCCGCGCCGCCCGTGCCGACCCTGTAATCAGAGAGTGAGACCTGCCCGCCCTGGCGAGCCGTGACGAGATTTGCCGCAATGACACCCGACGTACCCGCTTCCCCCGTGGCCGACCCGGCCCCGAAACGCATCCGCTTCGGCATCGTGCTGCTGCCGAACTTCACGCTGACGGCGTTCTCCGGCTTCGTCGACATGCTCCGGCTGTCCGCCGACGACGGCGACTACAGCAAGCCCGTGCGCTGCGCCTGGAGCGTGATCGGGGAAACCCTTGCCCCGGTGCGCGCGAGCTGCGGGATCCAGATCACGCCGTGGGAGACCTTCGACGACGCCGAGCCGTTCGACTACGTGGTGGTGGTCGGCGGGCTGCTGCATTCGGGGCCGCAAGCGGGGCCGGAGACGCTCGCGTTCATCCGCCGCGCGGCGGCCGACGGCGCGACCGTCGTCGGCATCTGCACCGGCGTGTTCACGCTGATGCGCGCGGGCGTGCTCGACGGGCACCGCACCTGCGTGAGCTGGTTCCACTACTGGGATTTCATCGAACGCTTCCCGGCGGCCGACCCCGACCTGCTGATCGCCGACCGGCTGTTCGTGATCGACCGGCGGCGAATCACCTGTTCGGGCGGGCGCGCGTCGATCGACGTGGCCGCCGCGATCCTGCTGCGCCACTTCGACCACGCGACCGTGCAGAAGGCGCTGCGCATCCTGCTGGTGGGCGAGATGCAGAAGGGCAACGCGCCGCAGCCGCACCCGCCGGGCCTCGAGCCCGCGACGCACCCGAAGGTCAAGCGCGCGATCCTGCTGATGGAACAGCACGTCGGGCGCGCGCTGCCGCTGGAGGAGCTCGCGTGCAAGCTCGACCTGTCGGCGCGGCAGCTCGAACGGCTGTTCAAGGCCGAAACCGGCAAGAGCCCGCAGGCGTTCGCGAAGCAGGTGCGGCTGCGCACCGCCGCGTGGCTGCTGACGAGCTCGGATCGCACCGTCGCCGATATCGCGTCGAGCTGCGGGTTCGCCGACGCGTCGCACCTCGGGCGCGAGTTCCGCAAGCAGTTCGGCGTGCCGCCGGCGGCCTACCGGGAACGCGGCGGGGACGCGGCGGCGGCCGCGCCGGACGATGTCGCCGAGGAAGAGGTGGAGTGAGCCGCGCGCGAGCCCGGTGCGCGACGTCGATCGCGCTCCGGATCGCCCCGCTCACCTTTACGACCTTTTTACTTGCGGCCGCCCTGCCGTTCACTAGAATGTCATCGCAATCCAACCGAGAGCACGTGACATGACCATCCGATGTCCCCGCCCACCAAGTCGTTTCGCTGCCTGACCGGCAGGACGTCTGCGTCTCTCTTCGTTGAGCCACCGTCTTGCCCCCCAGGCGAGCGGTGCGCGTCGTAGTTACATCCCCGTGCACCTTTTCATCCATCCCGGCGACCGCGCTTGACGCGACCCGGGCGGCACCGTGCTGTTCGGCCGTGCCCGATGCAGCGAGGACGACTGATGAAGAATCGGAATGTGGTGTGCGCGCCATCGGCAACGCCGAGGCTGAGCGCGCATGAAATCGCGGCGCTGATGCTGCTCGACCAGGCGCCGGTCGCGGCCGAGCCCGGCACGCTCGACCTCACCGCGCTGCGCGAGGCCGGGCTGGCCGAATTGATCGAGACCGAAGCGGGCGGCCCCGAATTTTCCATTACGCGTACGGGTCAGGCCGTGTTGCGGATCCTGAGCGCGTGGCGCAGCCCGGACGACGAGGCCCCGTCGGATCGCCGCGACCTGCGGCGGCGAATGGCGGATGCGTCGATCGCGGGCCTGCACCGCTCCGGCTGATCGAACGCACTTTCACAGTACGTGGCCCAGTCCAATTATTTCGCATCCCTTATCGAACACATTGTGTTCGGCAACCCAGGAGCATTGTCATGTTCGACATCAACAAGAACTACACCCGTGAATTCATCCACACGGTGTGTGGCGGCAGCAAGCAGGCGTTCCTCCCGACGAAGAACGGCCGGGTGGTGGCCGCCTGCCTGCGCACGGACCTCAACCCGCACGCGCCCGACGTGATCATCTGCGACGGCAGCGCGTCCGCGCGCGCCGCCGGCCGCACGCTCGCCATGCAGGGCGATGCGATTCCGGTGTTCATCAAGATGGAGACGGACGCGTTTCGCTTCGTCGGCCGGTTCGTGGTCGGCGCATCGCTGACCGCGCCGCTCGACTACGCGCCCTATGTGCGCAACAGCGGGCTGACGATCGGCCAGGTCTCGCGCGTGCTCAAGATGGAACGTTGCTAGCGCGCAGCCGGGGCGCCGCAGCCCGGGCGCCCCGTCCATCGTCGCCACTCTTACCTACGGAACCCATCATGCTTGGCTTGACGTTCTGGAAATCCACGCTCGGCGCACGAGCCGGCGCAATGCACGAAGACACTTCGGGCACACGCCCCCGCCGCCCGCGAAAGCCGAAGCTCCTGCTCGTCGCGAGCGCCGCGGTGGCGTTCGCGGTCATCGCGAGCGGGGCGCCGGATGTCGGCATCGCGATCTATCTGCTGGCGATGCTGCTGTTCATGCTGCGCGCTTCGTGATCACACATCGACATCGCATCGATACGCAATTTTTATATCCGACGGCCCTGTATCTGACACCGTCTTTACAGGGTTTTGTCTAGGATTTCTTCTGTCATCAGCCCGGTCACGGAGAGATCCGCATGCACTCACACAGTCCCGCCGACGGCGGCCAACCCGGCGTGCCTCACCGATACGAAGGGATGCCCGCCGTCACCCGGCTGGCCCGCGCGTGCCCGCCGGAGAACATCCTGCTCGATGCGCCAATCGAGAGCCCGAACCAGTTGTTCGAATACGCCGCGCTGCATCTGCAGCGTCGCTACGGGCTCGCTGCCGAGCGGATCCGCACCGAGCTGATGAAGCGCGAGCAGCTCGGCTCGACCGGCCTCGGCCAGGGCGTCGCGCTGCCGCATGCGCGCGTCGGCGGCGTCGGCGCGGCGGTCGGCCTGTTCGTGCGCGCGCTGTACCCGTTCGGCTTCGATGCGCCGGACGGCAAGCCCGTCGGCGAGTTCCTGCTGCTGGTAATGCCCGACGAAGACGACCGGGCGCACCTCGAACTGCTGGCCGACGCCGCGCGGTTCCTCGGCAAGCGTCAGCTCAGGCTGGCCGCGCGCGCCGCACGGACGCCCGACGAGATCGCCGCGCTGATGCAGGGCACGCGCTGATGCCGCGGCGCGGCAACCCGCGGCCACCCCATCCATTCACCGAGCTTTCCCATGTTCCCAGACCCTGAAAGCAAAGCCGTCCCGTCGCAGCAGGTGGCCAGGCTGGCCCGCTCGCTGCCGTTCATGCAGGCACTGCACGGGCAAACCGTCGTGATCGTCCACGGCGGTTCCGCCGTGCATGCGCCCCGCACACGCATGTCGTTCGCGCAGGACGTCGCGCTGCTGGCGCTGACCGGCGTGCGCCCCGTCGTCGTGCACGGCGGGCTGCCGGCGTTCCGCAAGACCGCGCCGCCCGAGCCGTCCGACGCGCGCGCCGTGCAGGCCGCACGCGCGATGATGGCCGACGTCAACCACGAGCTGGTGCGCCTGATCGGCAGCCACGGCGTGAAGGCGCTCGGCGTGAGCGGCCAGGACGGCGGCCTGATGACCGCCGGCGCCGAGTCGGACCCCGCGAACCTGAGCCCGGTCACGCAGTTCGATACGGCGGCGTTCGACGCGTTTCGGGAGCACGGGCTCGTGCCGGTGGTGATGCCCGTCGCGCCGGACAACGACGGCCGGGATCGCTTGCTGGACCCCGAGCGGCTGGGCAGCCTGATTGCGCAGCGCACCGGTGCCGTGACGCTGGTGATGATGGTCGAGCGCGCGGTGCTGGGTGAACTGGATGCCTTGGCGGGGCTGTACGGGATGACGGAGCTCGAGCAGTGGCTGGCCGAGCACCCGTGCGCCGCCGCCGCGCGCTATGTGCGCGAAGCGCTCGATGCGCTCGCGCAGGGCGTGCAGAACGTCCACCTCGCCGATGTCGCGCAGCCCGAGTCGCTGATCGGCGAGCTGCTCACCGAGGAAGGGTCGGGCGTGGTGTTCTGCCATCGCGGCAACGCCGATCTACTGTCGGAAACCCAACGCTACTTCGCCGACTCGGCGTGCATCCTGCGCGACGGTTTCAACGTCGAGCGCAAGACGGTCGTGCGGTTCTGACGGGGCGATGGTGCAGGCTTCGCGGCCCGCGCGGGCGGCACCGGGTCGGCGAACTCGACCGGCCGTTCGCGCCCGCAAGCGCGGCGCCGTGCCGCTCAGGTCCGACCTCAGCGACGCGGCGCGCGCTTCGCCGGCAAGCCGCGCGGTTTCCGGGCTGCCGCGCCGGCACCCTGCGCGTCCGCGTGTTCGCGAATCAGGTCGATCAACGCGCGCAACCCGGCCGGCACGTGACGCCGGCCCGGATAGTACAGACAGAGCCCGTCGAGCGGCGGCGTCCAGTCTTCGAGCACGCGCACGAGCGTGCCGGCCGCCAGATCCGCGTCGACCATCCACTCGGTCAGGTACGTGAGGCCGAGGCCCGCGCGTGCCGCCGCGAGCATCAGGCCCGGTTCGTCGAGCGTCAGCGCCCCGTCGCCGTCCACCCGCATCGTTTCGCCACGCCGCTCGAATTCCCAGTGATAGATCGCGCCGCTCGGCATCCGCGACCGGATGCAGCGGTGCGCGCTGAGATCGGCCGGCGTGCGCGGCGGCTTGTGATGCGCAAAATAGGCGGGGCTGCCCACGACGGCAAACCGCTGCCGGTCGCCGAACGGCACGGCGATCATGTCCTGCGGCACGGTTTCGGCGAGCCGGATGCCGGCGTCGAACCCTTCGACCACGATATCGATCAGCTTGCCCTCGGTGACGAGATCGAGCTTCATCTCCGGATAGCGCTGCAGGAACGCGATGAAGAGCGGCATCACCTGGTGCGCGGCGCCCGCCGACGTATTGATGCGCAGCGTGCCCGACGGCGTATCGCGGAATGAACCGGCCTGCTCGAGCGCACCCCGGATGGTCGACAGCGCCGGCGCGACGCTCGCGACGAACTGCGCGCCGGCCTCCGACAGCGACACGCTGCGCGTCGTGCGATTGAAGAGCCGCACCGCGATGCGCGCCTCGAGCGACGCCACCGCGTGACTCAGCGCGGAGGTCGACACGCTCAGCTCGTTTGCCGCCGCGCGGAAGCTGCGGTGGCGCGCGACCGCCAGCACGGCTTCCAGCTCGACCAGGCCTGAAGTCTTCATTATCCCAAATCGCTCAACAGTATATCCGCCATTATGCCCCTAGTCGGCGCAATGCCGGCGGTCTATCGTTCGTCATCCACAGGACTTTCCGGGAGCAGCCATGCACATCATCGACACGATCTATATCGACGGCGCGTTCGTCACGCCGCACGGCGACGCGGTTTTCGATCTCTTCAATCCGGCGACCGAGGCGGTGATCGGGCGCGTGCGTCTCGCCGACGCCGTGGATGCCCGCCATGCCATCGCCGCCGCGAAGCGTGCCTTTCCGGCGTTCTCGCGCACCAGCAAGCGCGAGCGCATCGACATGCTGAAGCGCATGCACGCGGCCGTCGCCGCGAAGCGCGACGCACTCGTCGAAGCGATCGTCGACGAATACGGCGCGCCGCTGTCGTGGGCCGGATGGATGGCCGACCATGCGAGCAGCGTGCTGCTCGACACCGCGAACATGCTGGAGGACTACGCGTTCACCCGTCGCGCGGGTACGGCCGACGTGGCGATGCAGCCGCTCGGCGTCGCCGGCCTGATCACGCCCTGGAACAGCAACGCCGGCTTCATCTGCGGCAAGCTCGCGGCGGCGCTTGCCGCGGGCTGCACGGCCGTGATCAAGCCGAGCGAGATGAGCGCGATCCAGACGCACATCGTGACCGAGGCGCTGCACGAAGCGGGGCTGCCGCCCGGCGTGTTCAACATCGTGACGGGGCTGGGCGAGACGGTCGGCGCGGAAATCAGCGCGCATCCGGACATCGCGAAGCTGTCGTTCACCGGTTCGACGGCGGTCGGCAAGACGATCCTGGCCACCGCCGCGCACACGCTGAAGCGCGTGACGCTGGAACTCGGCGGCAAGTCGCCGATGATCGTGCTGGACGACGCGAACTTCGACGAAGCCGTGCCGTTCGCGCTGCAGGCGGGTTTCATGAACAGCGGCCAGGCGTGCGTCGCGGGCACGCGCATCCTGGTGCCGCAGTCGCGGCTCGCGGAATTCGAGGCGCGTGTCGTGGCATGCATCGCCGGCATCCAGGCCGGCGACCCGCGCGATCCGCGCACGAGCGTCGGCCCGATGGTCAGCCGGAAGCAATGGGAGCGTGTGCAGCGCTATATCCGCATTGGAATCGACGAAGGCGCGCGCATCATCGCCGGTGGCGAGGGGCGGCCCGATGGCGTCGCGGCGGGCTGGTTCGTCCGCCCGACCGTATTCAGCGACGTGAAGAACGACATGACGATCGCGCGCGACGAGATTTTCGGCCCCGTGCTGTCGATCATCGCGTACCGCGACACCGACGAGGCCATCGCGCTGGCCAACGATACGCGCTATGGCCTGCAGGCCTACGTGGCATCAACCGATGCCGCGCGCGCCCGCGACGTGGCGTCGCGCGTCGAAGCGGGGCGCGTGCTGGTCAACACGCTGGCGCACGAGCCGGCCGCGCCGTTCGGCGGTTTCAAGCAATCGGGTATCGGGCGGGAGTACGGCACGTTCGGCCTGGAGGCGTTTCTCGAGCCGAAGGCGGTGCTTGGCGCATCCTGACGGGACGGCCCGGCGCCGTTGCGCGCCGCAACACCCGCCGCGCGTTACTTCGCGCGCTTCCCGGTCACGACGAACTCCTCGGCCGCCTTGCCCTGGATCGCGGCCATCATCGCGAGCGCGTGCTCGCTGCCCGGCTCGCTGGAGACGACGCCGGTCGCGTCCTTCGCCTTCGCGCCCGGCGGGTAGAACACGAACGCCGTGCCGGACGGGGCATCGGGCTCGGCGCGCAGACGCTTGTTCAGGATCTTCAGGTACTTTTTCTTCGAGACTTGCTTCGTCGCCATGGCGCCCTCCTGAGCAGATGTCATGGAGGGCAGCATACCAGCATTGACCGGCCGCCCGGGCGGGCCGCAGCCCGCCCGGAACCGGATGCAGATCAGAGCGGGGCGAGGTGCCGCTTCGAAGCGTCCAGCGTCAGGCCCTGCAGCTTGTACGAGCGGACGAAGTCCGACTTCTCATAGCGATCCATCAGATCCTGATGCTCGCAGGCGAACGGCGCGTCGGCGGGGTCCGCCCTGCCCTTGCGCCCCTCGGCCCACGCCGCTTCCCAGATGCGCGCCAGCGTCATCGCCCCGTCCTTCATGCGCCGCGCGGTGGGCGCCTTGAGCGCCGCCCACATCTGCGCGGTCTGCTTCGGCCCGCGATCGCGGTTGAACTCGTCGACGATCGTCAGCGGGCTGAGGTCGTCCACCGTGCGGCGCATCAGCGCCACCACGGCCACGGCGACGTCTTGCCCCGTCACGGTCGCGCCGTCGGCCGCCGCGATCGGCGGGACGGGCGGCGTATCGGCCGCCGCGATCAGGCCGATCAGCTCGGCGCCGAACCGGCCGACCATCGTCGTCTCGTACACGCTGTGCACCTTGCTCTGGGCGGGGTCGGACGGATCCCGCCCGTGGTGGTACTGGGAGATGTGCAGCGGCTGGCACGCGTCGCCGACATAGTGTGCGACGAGGCCGGCCGCGCACACGAAGCTGATCAGGTCGTCGTCGCTCGCGTACTGCACCATCGCGTCGTAGAACTGCCAGACCCGGAACGGCAGCGCGCCGCGGCGATCTTCGCCGATGCTTTCGTAGTACCCGTTCCAGATATCCGGGTTCACGTTGTCCGGGTTCTCGCACAAATCGAGCAGCGTCTTGCCCGCGAACACGCCGCTGCCGGGCTTGTCCATGTCGGCGAAGTGGTTCGATTCGTCGAGCGGGCGCGTGGTGCGCCACACGAGGTCGGCCACGTCGGCGAGCGGCGCGAATTCGCCCTTCGGATGCGCATCGAGCTTGCCCTGCAGGTCGCTGTCCGCCATGCCGACGTTCTCGGCGTTGGCCTGCATCAGCCGCGCCAGGTAATCGAGCTGCGGCGATGCATCGCTGACCAGGCTGCATGCGAGCGCGCCGATCTTCACGTGCCCCCACTCGCCCCAGTATTCGCGATGGCCGGTGTTCCAGCCGTCGATGATCTCCACGTCGAGCTGCCGGCAGATCGACGCGAGGCAGCTCACCAGCACGAACTGGCCGGGCTCCCGCGCGCCGGGGGCGAGCAGCACCTGGCCGCCCCACTCGAGGCCGAACGGCTGGAGGCGGCGGGCCTGGTTGCCGTTGACGGGCGCCTGCGCGTCGTCCACGAACCAGACGGTGCCGGAGTTGCCGGGAATGTTGTTCACGGGCGTCGCCGCGTCGCGCGGGCCGACGAGGAAGTCCGTCACGTAGTTGTAGCCGCCAACGCTCTTGTAGCGATAGAACAGGCCGAGGATGCGCCCCGTCATCTTGCCGCTCGCCGCGCCGAACGCCGTCACGGGGCAGTCGATGAGGTCCAGCGTGAACGTGTCGACGTTCAGGTCCAGCAGCGGCCCGATCTCGCCGACACCGTACACCTGGGCCGTCCAGCCCTGGATGTCGGTCACGTGGATGAGGCCCGCATCGAGGTTGCCGAGCACGCGCTCGCCGGACCAGCCCGGGTAGAGCTGCGAGAACGGCACCTTGCCGGCCTGGCGCGCGGCGCTGCGGCCGATCTTCCGCTCGGTGTTCTTGAAGTTCGCATAGACCGCGCGCCCCGCTTCGCCGCACACATGGCGGTTGGTCAGCGCATAGACGGCATCGCCGTCGGTGACGAGGCAGCCGACCGAGCCCACGTGTTCCTTGCCCTGCACCTTCGCGACGACCGGATAGCCGCCGCCGATCAGGTCGCTGCCGAACGCCGCCGGGGCGGCCGGCGCCGGCGCGTGGTCGCTCTCCTCGACCAGCACGACGCAGGTCGGCACCACGCGCCCGTCGGGCATGAACAGGAACGGCGGGACCATCTCGCGGCTGAGGGCCGGGTCGGCCGCGATCGCGTCGTGGCTCAGCCACTGGTCGACGAACACCAGCACGCACGGCCACGACCAGTCCTTCGGGCTTGCGTTGAACAGCGTGCGCGGCGGCAGGTCCTTCTGCTCGGATACGGCGGTCGCGCTTCGCGCGTTCGCATCGTCGTCCCGGATCAGATAGCGGCCGATCGCCGTCGCATAGACATGATCCAGATGCGCCAGATGGATGTGATACGCGTCGCGCGCTTCGATCAGGTCCTTGACGGACAACGACCGGAAATCGCGACTCATGATTCGCTTCATGGATGACCCCTAGACGTGGAGGGTGACACGCGCTTGGTGGGAACCTGCCGGGAACGCCCGCTTGGATGTGTTTCGTTTCGATCGGGTCGCGCGGCCACCCGACGGGCACAACCATACCCTCGGCTCCTTGTCGCCGACGTTATGGTTGCGTGACAGATAAAAGACGGGGCGTTCGACGGCCGGGCGGCCGCCGCGCGCGATCGGACAGCGTCAGGCGCGCCCTTCGCCGCGCGCGGGTTCGTCCGCGCTGTAGACGCTCATCCCGTCGATCGGATCCATCGGCATGTCCCACGGGCGCGCGGCGATCGCCTGCCGCGCCGCCTCGTAGCCCGCCTTCCGGCGGGCCGCGATGCCGGCCGGCGTGAAGTCGATGTCCTTGAACTGGTTGTCGCCGTCGAGCCGGGGCGCGGCGAGCTTGATCACGCGCATGGTGGTCTGGCATCCCCAGGCCGCCAGCGCGCGCACCTCGGCCGTCGCGCGCTCGGCTTCGGGCACGTGCGCGACCAGTTCGCGGATCACGTGGCGCAGCCGGTGGATCTGCTGCTGACGCGCGATATGGCTGTCGGTGCGGCTCGCGTACTGGATATCCTTCTGCCGCTCCGATACCTGCCAGATGCTTTCCGGCTCGGGGCCGACCGGATTCCACATCTGCACCGAGAAGATGATCGAACTCCTGCGCGGCTTGTCGTCCAGCACCACCTCGACCGGCGTATTGGAATACACGCCGCCGTCCCAGTACGGCTGACCGTCGATCCGCACGGCCGGGAACGCGGGCGGCAGCGCGGCGGAACCCATGATGTGTTCGATGGTCAGCGGCCGCTCGCGCGAGTCGAAATAACGCATCGCGCCGGTGCACGCATTCACCGCGCCGACGGTCACGCGCGGGT
Source organism: Burkholderia pyrrocinia (assembly GCA_001527685.1). GTDB lineage: Bacteria > Pseudomonadota > Gammaproteobacteria > Burkholderiales > Burkholderiaceae > Burkholderia > Burkholderia pyrrocinia_D. The sequence goes on along the minus strand of LOZU01000018.1, from coordinate 34,696 downwards.
GGCCGGCGTTCAGCAGGTCGGCGTCGACCAGCGCCTTCAGCGTGTCGTGCAACGGCGCGTTCATGTAGTACGACGCGTGATCGACGCCCAGCCGCGCCATCGGCCCGAGCCACGACGCCGGGTTCGGCTGGAAGAACCCGGCGATGCCGCCGCCGATGACCATCAGCTCGGCGAACAGCTTGTCCCAGCCCGGCAGCACGGCCGGCACGCGCAGCCGGGGCCGCTCGGTCACCCGGCTCCAGAATTCGGCAACCCGCTCCACGCGATGCTCCGGCGCATTCCCGGCGATCAGCGCCGCATTGATCGCGCCGATGGAAGTGCCGATCACCCAGTCGGGCTGGATGCCGGCCTCGTCCATCGCCTGGTAGACGCCGAGCTGGTACGCGCCCAGCGCGCCGCCGCCCTGGAACACGAGAACGACTTGCCCCGGCAATTTCGTCCGGGCTGGCTGGCTCACGGTCATGGCGTGCCTCGCTGGGTGCGGCGTTGGATCGGATCTGGACAGGTCGATCCAGTCCAGTTTAGGCGATCGGCGCAGTGTCACGCCCCCGCGCATCCGCCCCGCATGATCGCGTGAAGTTGCCGCGAGTTGGAACCGGTTCCAATCACATTCACCGAAGATGTGCTGGCCGAACGAGGGTTATCCCGGATGCTCTCTTCCGCTCAAAAATTTGTATGATGACCACATCACCTTACAAACATGAGCGCCATGTTCGAGAAAATTCCCGCTCGCGCGATGAGCGATCACGTCGCGCAGCAGTTGCTCAAGCAGATCGAAATCGGCAGTTTCGCGGCCACCGGCAAGCTGCCGACCGAGGCCGTGCTCGCGCAGGAATTCGGCGTGAGCCGCACCGTGATCCGCGAGGCGATCTCTCGCCTGAAGAACGAAGGCGTGGTCGAGCCGCGCCAGGGCAGCGGCGTCTACGTGAACCAGCACGGCGCGATCCGGCCGCTGCGCATCGACTACGCGGAAGCGGTCGAGGCCAGCTCGCTGCCGCACCTGCTCGCGGTGCGCCGCGCGATCGAGGCGGAAGTCGCCGCCGAAGCCGCGCTGCATCGCACGGATGAAGACATGGACGACATCGACGACGCGCTGCGCAGGATCGACGACGCGGTGGCCGAAGGGCGCGACGGCGTCGCGGAAGACGTCGCGTTCCACCGCACGATCGCGGCCGTCACCGGCAATCCGTATTTCCTGAAGACGCTGCAGTTCCTGAACCAATATCTCGAAGCGGGCGTGAAGGTCACGCGCGGCAACGAGGCGACGCGCGAGGATTTCTCGCGGCAGGTGCGCGAGGAGCACGCGGCGATCACCGACGCGATCCGCGCGCGCGACCCGATGGCGGCCCGCAACGCCGCGCGCACGCACATGTACAACGCCGCCCGCCGTCTCGCGGAAGCCGGCATCTGCTGAACGCGGCGGCGCTGCGTTCGGCGGGTGCCGCCCCCTGTCACGAATCGATCAAGGTTGACCATGTCACGAAATGTTGGAGTCATCGGCCTCGGCGCAATGGGCCTCGGCGTTGCGCGCTCGCTGCTGCGCGCGGGCTTCCGCGTGCACGCGTGCGACGTGCGTGAAAACGTGCTGAACGCGTTCGCGGCCGAGGGCGGCATCGCCTGTGCGACGCCCGCCGAGCTCGGCGCGCAGTGCGACGTCGTCGTCACGCTCGTCGTCAATGCGGCGCAGACGGAAACGGTGCTGTTCGGCGAACAGGGCGCGGTCGCGCGGATGAAGCCGGGCGGCGTCGTGATCGCGAGCGCGACCGTCGCGCCCGAGTTCGCGATCGCGCTCGGCGCGCGCATCGAGGCCGCGGGCCTGCAGATGCTCGACGCGCCGGTGTCCGGCGGCGCCGCGCGCGCGGCATCGGGCGAGATGACGATGATGACGTCCGGCCCGGCCGCCGCGTACGAAGCGTGCGACGACGTACTGGCCGCGATCGCGGGCAAGGTCTACCGCCTCGGCGATGCGCACGGCGTCGGCTCGAAGGTGAAGATCATCAACCAGCTGCTGGCCGGCGTGCACATCGCGGCGGCCGCCGAGGCGATGGCGCTCGGCCTGCGCGAAGGCGTCGATCCCGATGCGCTGTACGACGTGATCACGCACAGCGCCGGCAACTCGTGGATGTTCGAGAACCGCGTGCCGCACATCCTGAACGGCGACTACACGCCGCTGTCCGCGGTCGACATCTTCGTGAAGGATCTCGGCCTCGTGCTCGACACCGCGCGCCTCAGCAAATTCCCGCTGCCGCTGTCGGCCACCGCGCACCAGATGTTCATGAGCGCATCGAGCGCCGGCCACGGCGGCGAGGACGATTCCGCCGTGATCAAGACCTTCCCCGGCATCACGCTGCCGCCTTCCCGCTGATCTGAACGAGGCATCGTCATGACCGCTTCCCGTCCCCTGCTCGGCTGCATCGCCGACGATTTCACCGGCGCGACCGATCTCGCGAACATGCTCGTCAAGAGCGGCATGCGCACCGTGCAGACGATCGGCGTGCCGGCCGATGGCGCCACGCTCGACGCCGACGCGATCGTCGTCGCGCTGAAGTCGCGCACGATTCCCGCGGCCGACGCGGTCGCGCAATCGCTCGCCGCGTACGCATGGCTGCGCGCGCAGGGCTGCCGCCAGTTCTTCTTCAAGTACTGCTCGACGTTCGACTCCACCGACGCGGGCAACATCGGCCCGGTCGCCGACGCGCTGCTCGACGCGGCCGGCGGCGGCTTCGCGATCGCGTGCCCGGCGTTCCCGGAGAACGGCCGCACGATCTTCCGCGGCCACCTGTTCGTCGGCGATACGCTGCTGAACGAATCGGGGATGGAGAACCATCCGCTCACGCCGATGCGCGACGCGAACCTCGTGCGCGTGCTGCAGCGCCAGACGCCGTCGCGGGTCGGCCTGATCCGCCACGACGCGGTCGGCCTCGGCGCCGCCGCGGTGCGCGCGACGATCGCGCAGCTGCGCGCGGAAGGCGCGCGCTTCGCGATCGCCGACGCGCTGTCCGACCGCGATCTCTACGTGCTCGGCGAGGCGTGCGCGGACCTGCCGCTCGTCACCGGCGGCTCGGGCATCGCGCTCGGCCTGCCCGCGAATTTCCGCACCGCGGGCCTGCTGCCCGAGCGCGACAACGCGGCGTCGCTGCCGCGCATCGACGGCTATTCGACGGTGCTCGCCGGCAGCGCGTCGAAGGCGACCAACGCGCAGGTCGCCGAATGGCGCGCGCATCGGCCGAGCTTTCGCATCGATCCGCTCGCGGCGGCGCGCGGCGAGCCGGTCGTCGAGCAGGCGCTCGCGTTCGCGCGTTCGCGCCTGCCCGAGCCGGTGCTGATCTATGCGACCGCGACCCCCGACGAAGTGAAGGCCGTGCAGCAGGCGCTCGGCGTCGACGCGGCCGGCCATCTCGTCGAAAGCACGCTCGCCGCGATCGCGCAGGGCCTGCGCGCGCTCGGCGTGCGCAAGTTCGTCGTCGCGGGCGGCGAGACGTCCGGCGCGGTGGTGCAGGCGCTCGACGTGAAGTCGCTGCAGATCGGCGCGCAGATCGATCCGGGCGTGCCCGCGACCGCGACGATCGACGCCGAGCCGCTCGGCCTCGCGCTGAAGTCGGGCAACTTCGGCGCGACGGACTTTTTCGACAAGGCGCTGCGCGCGCTCGACGGAGCCGCACGATGAGCCACGAAGCAACACTGCGCGAAGAAATCTGCGTGGTCGGCGCAAGCCTGTATGCGCGCGGCCATGCGGTCGGCAGCGCGGGCAACATCAGCGCGCGCCTGGACGACGGCTGGCTGATCACGCCGACCGACGCGTGCCTCGGCCGGCTCGACCCGAACGACATCGCGAAGGTCGGCCTCGACGGCCAGCCGGTGTCGGGCGGCCGGCCGTCGAAGACGCTCACGCTGCATCGCGGCATCTACGCGCGCAACGCCGAAGCGCACGGCATCGTGCATACGCATTCGACGCACCTTGTCGCGCTGACGCTCGCGGGCGTGTGGCGCGACACCGACGTGCTGCCGCCGATCACGCCGTACTACGTGATGAAGGTCGGCCACATTCCGCTGATCCGCTACCGCCGCCCCGGCGACCCGGCCGTCGCGGCCGAAGTCGCCGCGCTCGCCGATCGCGTGCGCGGCGTGCTGCTCGACCGTCTCGGCCCGGTGATGTGGGGCCCGTCGGTGTCGCAGGCGTCGTACGCGCTCGAGGAGCTCGAGGAAACGGCGCGGCTGTGGCTGATGACCGAACCGAAGCCCGAGCCGCTGCCGGACGCGGCGCTCGACGAATTGCGCGAGACGTTCGGCGCGCGCTGGTAATCCGCCGCCCGCCGTGTGCACGGGCCTTTTCGTCAGCACACACCTACGACCGGCGGCGTACGCGCCGCCGGCACTCACCATCATTGGATTGGAGACAACGATGACTGCTTTCGACGCGGCCGCAGGCCGTTCGCCCGCCTCTGCCGCCGGTTCGGCCGAGCTGGACCTCACGTACAAGAAAGTGTTCTGGCGCATCGTGCCGTTCCTGATGCTCTGCTACGTGGTCGCATATCTCGACCGCGTGAACGTCGGCTTCGCGAAGCTGCAGATGTCGCAGGATCTCGCGTTCAGCGAAACCGTGTTCGGGCTCGGCGCGGGGATCTTCTTCCTCGGCTACTTCCTGTTCGAGCTGCCGAGCAACCTGCTGATGCACCGCCTCGGCGCGCGCATCTGGATCGCGCGGATCATGATCACGTGGGGCATCCTGTCGGGGCTGTTCGCGTTCGTGCAGACGCCCACGCAGTTCTACGTGCTGCGCTTCCTGCTCGGCCTCGCGGAAGCGGGCTTCTACCCGGGCGTGATCCTGTACCTGACCTACTGGTTCCCGTCGCACCGCCGCGCGAAGATCATCGCGGTGTTCATGTCGGCGATTCCGGTGTCGGGCATTTTCGGCAACCCGCTGTCGGGCTGGATCATGCAGCGCTTCCACGGCGGCTCGGGCTTCCACGGCTGGCAATGGATGTTCATGATCGAGGCCGTGCCCGCGCTGCTGATCGGCATCGCGACGATCCTCTATCTCGACAACAACATTCGCAGTGCGAAGTGGCTGAACGATCGCGAAAAGCAGCTGCTCGAGGACGAGATCGCCGCGCAGCCGCAGGAACGCGAAAAGCACGGCCATTCGCTGAAGGCCGTGTTCTCGGACCCGCGCATGTGGTGGATGTCGCTGATCTACTTCGCGTTCGTCACGGGCCAGTACGGCCTCACGTTCTGGATGCCGACGCTCGTCAAGTCGACCGGCATCACCGATACGCTCCAGATCGGCCTGCTGTCCGCGATTCCGTTCGTCGTCGCGATCGTCGTGATGAACGTGTTCGGCCACAGCGCGGACAAGCGCCGCGAACGCCGCTGGCACCTGATCGTGCCGGCGCTGATGGGCGCCCTGGGCTTCGCGGTGGCGGCGTCGTACTCGCACAATACGGCGGTGTCGATCGTGTTCCTGTCGATCGCCGCGGGCGGCGTGCTGACCTGCGCACCGCTGTTCTGGTCGCTGCCGACCGCGTTCCTCGCGGGCACCGCGGCCGCGGCCGGCATCGCGATCATCAATTCGATCGGTAACCTCGCCGGCTTCGCGAGCCCCTACCTGATCGGCTATCTGAAGGACGCGACGCACAGCACGTCGTCGGGCATGTACGTGCTGGCGTCGATGCTCGTGATCGGCGCGATCGCCGTCTGGCTCACACCGGCCAGACTGGTCAACCGCTAAACGAAACCGGGGCGTCGCGCGGCCGATGTCGCGCGACGCCCCGCCCTCTCACTGACAGGACCTGCTGCCATGCCACGCTTCGCCGCCAACCTCTCGATGATGTACAACGAACACGCGTTCCTCGAGCGCTTCGCCGCCGCCGCGTACGACGGCTTCAAGGCGGTCGAGTACCTGTTCCCGTACGACTTCGCCGCCGAGGACATCCGCGCGCGCCTCGACCAGCACGGCCTCGTGCAGGCGCTGTTCAACGCGCCGCCCGGCGACTGGGCCGCGGACGAGCGCGGGATCGCGTCGCTGCCGGGCCGCGAGGACGAGTTCCGCCGCGGCATCGACACCGCGCTCGACTACGCGCGCGTGATCGGCAACACGAAGCTTCATGTGATGGCCGGGCTGATCGCGCCGGGCCAGGACCGCGCGCGCCACCGCGCGACCTATGTCGCGAACCTCGCGCACGCCGCGCAGGCGGCCTTCGCGCACGGCATCACGGTCCTCGTCGAACCGATCAACCAGCGCGACATGCCCGGCTATTTCATCAGCCGGCAGGACGACGCGCATGCGATCTGCGCGGAAGTCGGCGCGCCGAACCTGAAGGTGCAGTTCGACTGCTACCACTGCCAGATCGTCGAGGGCGATCTCGCGATGAAGCTCAAGCGCGATTTCGCGGGCATCGGCCACATCCAGATCGCCGGCGTGCCCGAGCGCCACGAGCCGGACCTCGGCGAGCTGAACTATCCGTACCTGTTCGCGCTGATCGACGCGCTCGGCTACGACGGCTGGATCGGCTGCGAATACCGTCCGAAGGCCGGCACGTCCGACGGCCTCGGCTGGCTGAAGCCTTACCTGTAATCCAAGCACTCCACTGAGGCAACGAACATGAAAGTACTGATCACCGGCGGCGCCGGCTTTCTCGGCCAGCGCCTCGCGCGCAAGCTGCTCGAACGCGGCACGCTGACCGGCGCGGACGGCCGCGCGCAGCCGATCACCGAGCTGGTGCTGCTCGACGTCGTCAAGGGCGGCGATTTCGGCGATCCGCGCGTGACGTCGATCGTCGGCGATATCGCCGATCGGGCCGTGCTGGACAGCGCGATCGACACGCAGACGGGCGCGATCTTCCACCTCGCGGCGATCGTCAGCGGCCAGGCCGAAGCCGATTTCGACCTCGGGATGCGGATCAACCTCGATGCGTCGCGCACGCTGCTGGAAGTGTGCCGCGCGCGCGGCCATCGCCCGCGCGTCGTGTTCACGAGCTCGGTGGCCGTCTATGGCGGCGCGCTGCCGGACGTCGTGCAGGACGACACCGCGCTGAACCCGCAATCGTCGTACGGCGCGGAGAAGGCGATCGCCGAGCTGCTGCTGTGCGACTACGCGCGGCGCGGCTTCGTCGACGGCCGCGTGCTGCGGCTGCCGACGATCAGCGTGCGGCCGGGCCGGCCGAACGCGGCGGCCTCGTCGTTCGCGAGCGGCATCATCCGCGAGCCGCTGAACGGCGAGGAAAGCGTGTGCCCGGTGCCGGGCTCGACGCGCCTGTGGCTGCTGTCGCCGCGCGGCGCGATCGACGCGCTGGTCGCGGGCTGCGAGCTCGATGGCGCGCAGCTCGGCAGCAAGCGCGTGATCAACCTGCCGGGGATTTCGGTGAGCGTCGACGAGATGATCGCCGCGCTGCGCGAAGTCGCGGGCGACGATGCGGTGAAGCTGATCCGCCATGCGCCGGACGAGCGTGTCGAGAAGATCGTCGGCAGCTGGCCGGGGCGCTGGGATACGTCGCGTGCGGAAGCGCTCGGATTGAAGGGCGATACGTCGTTTGCCGACGTGATCCGCGCGTATCTCGAGGACGAGCGGCGCTAGGAAGGCGATCGCATCAAGCGAACGAACCCTCGCATGCCGAATGGATGCGAGGGTTTTTTACGAGTTCGACGCGGCATGCGGACATGCATGTTCGGCATGCGCTTACTTGATGGCCTTGCGCCAGAAGACCAGATAGGCGGCGGCCGACGATGCGACAAGCAACATTGCCCACATCGGAGCCAGGCTGATCAGAACAGAGGTGACGTTTAGCATTTGGATTCCTTACTAAAATGACAATGATTCTCAACACGTCTTTGCTTCACACGGAACGCACGACCTGATCGGGTGTTGCGTTCTGCTTAACCATGTATTCATGCTACATCTTCAACCAGCCGCATCCCTGTGGTGTCCTGTCGCATCGCCCATGCGTCAAACCGGCGCAACCCCACACGCACATCACGCCGTGAAGCGCTCGCTCGCGAACTGCGCGTCGGGCACACCCGCCGCGGCCGCGGCCTCCTGTGCGCCACGTACGAGTGCAGGCGGCCCGCACACGTAGAGATCCGGCAGTACGTCGGCTTGCGCCAGCGCCGCGCCCAACGCATCCACCGGCGTGCCGCGAAACCCGGCCCAGTCATCGCCCGGATGCCACACGCACAGATCCACCCGCAACTGCGGCAGATCGCCCTGCAACTGCTTCAGCGCGTCGAGCATGAACAGTTCGCTTTCGCGGTTCACGCCGAAGAACAGCCGCGCGTCGGGCAGCTCCTGATACTCGGCCATCCGGCGCAGCATCGACAGGATCGGCGCGAGCCCCGTGCCGCCCGCGACGAACCAGCGCGGCCGCAGGCTCTCGACGAACAGGCCGAAGCCGCCCATCGGCACCCGCACGGTCAGCGCGTCGCCCACCCGTGCGCGCTCGCGCAGGTACGTGGAGAACCATCCGTCCGGCCGCAGCCGGATCAGGAACTCGAGGCGGCCTTCCCAGTTGCTCGTATTCGCCAATGAAAACGGCCGCCGGATGCCGCTGCCCGGCACCTCCAGCTCCGCGAACTGGCCGGCCTCGAATTCGACGGCCGAGCCGTTCACGTCGTCGGGTTCCACGCCCAGCTCGACGCGCAGCGTGTGCTCGGCAATCTCGTCGAGCGCCACGATCCGCGCGGCGCGTACGGGCACCGGTTGCAGCAGCACCTTCGCGTGGTCGTATGGCGCGACGATGCGCAGGTCGCTGCGCGGCGTGGTCCGGCACATCAGGATCGCGCCCGGCTTGCCGGCCGGCAGCGCGTCGGGGCTGTGCGCCTGCAGGTCGTAGTCGCCGTCGGCGACGGTCGCATGACACGCGCCGCAACTGCCCTGCCGGCATTGCGACGGCAGCGTGATGCCGGCCTGCGACGCCGCCGCGAGCAGATCCTGCCCGGCCTCGCAGCCGAAGCCGACCGGCTGCCCGTCGCGCGTCGTGATCTCGATCCGATAAGTCATCCGAAGGATTCCCTCACGATGCGCGTCACGCGGCCTGACGCGACAGCGACGCGGCGAGATCCGCGCGGGCGTCCCCGATCGGCTGGATGCCGAACTGCTCGACCAGCACGCCCAGCACGCCCGGCGTGAGGAACGCAGGCAACGTCGGCCCGAGGCGGATGTTGCGGATACCGAGCGCGAGCAAGGTCAGCAGCACCGCCGCCGCCTTCTGCTCGAACCACGAGATCACCAGCGACAGCGGCAGGTCGTTCACGCCGCAGTTGAACGCGTCGGCGAGCGCCGTCGCGATCCGGATCGCCGAGTAGCTGTCGTTGCATTGCCCGAGATCGAGCAGGCGCGGAATGCCGCCGATGTCGCCGAATGCGTGCCGGTTGAAGCGGTACTTGTTGCAGCCGAGCGTCATCACGACCGTATCGTCGGGCGCCTGCTCCGCGAACTCGGTGTAGTAGTTGCGGCCCGGCGCGGCGCCGTCGCAGCCGCCGATCAGGAAGAAGTAGCGAATCTGCCCGGCCTTCACCGCGTCGATCACCTTGTCCGCGACGCCGAGCACCGTGTGCCGGCCGAAGCCGACCGTGATGGTTTCTTCCGGCGCCGTCGCCGCGAAACCGGGCAAGGCCCGCGCGGCCTGGACCAGCGTCGAGAAATCATGGTGCTCGAGATGGCGCACGCCCGGCCAGCCCACCGGCCCGGTGGTGAAGATACGCTGCCGGTATTGCGGCAAGGGCTCGATGATGCAGTTGGACGTCATCAGGATCGGCCCCGGGAAATGCGCGAAGTCGCTCTGCTGGTCCTGCCACGCGCCGCCGTAGTTGCCGGCGAGATGCGGGAACGCCTTCAGCGTCGGGTACGCGTGCGCCGGCAGCATTTCGCCATGCGTATAGACCTGCACGCCGGTGCCGGCCGTCTGTTCGAGCAACGCATGCAGGTCGCCGAGATCGTGACCCGACACGAGGATCGCCTTGCCCGCCACCGGCGTCACGCGCACGGCGGTAGGCTGCTGCGCGCCGAAGCGGCCGGTATTCGCGCTGTCGAGCAGCTCCATCACCTTCAGGTTCAGCCGGCCGAGATCGAGCGCGTGCATCAGCAGCGCATTCACGTCGGCCGGATCGCGAGCGAGGAAATCGAGCGCCGCTTCCACGCCCGCGTAGATCTCGTCGCTTTCGTAGCCGAGCACCTGCGCATGATGCGCATACGCGCACACCCCCTTCAGGCCGTAGACGACCAGCGCGCGCAGGCCGACGATGTCCGGGCCGACCGTGTCGAGCCCTGCGTCGATGCCGACCTTCGCGGCCTGTGCGAGCATGCCGGCGAGATCGGCGGCCGGCTGCCACGACGCCGCCGCCGACAGCGCGGGCAATGCCGTGCCGTTCTCCCGCGCCAGCGCCTCGCACGACGCCTTCACGCGATCGCGGATCAGCGCGGCCTCGCGCAGCAGCGTCACGAAGCGCGCCGCATGGAAGTTCACGTTGGTCAGCGTCGTGAACATCGCGTACAGGATGAACCGGTCCGCTTCGCGGTCGCGCGCGCCCATGCCGCGCGCCAGCGCGCCGTATTGCGCGATGCCCTTCACCGCATGAACCAGCAGGTCCTGCAGGTCGGCCGTGGTCGCGTCCTTGCCGCAATTGCCCTTCGCCGTTGCACAGCCGGGCCGCGTGCCGGTCCGGTCGGTCTGTTCGCACTGGTAGCAAAACACCGTCTTCTCCTTTTTCGATCGTGGGGGCGCGGGTCATTCCAGCCGCCCGCTTCAAACAAGATGCATTAAACACGCATCTTTTCGGCGACGATTCGCGCCGCGTGTCGCAACCGTGATTCAGATCAACAAAACCAACGCTGGCCGATCGCGCGCGACGTCGGCCGGCGGATGCATCGCTACGCGTGCTTGCCGGTCGCGTCGTGCGCGTCGGCGACGTCGATGCCCCAGTCGCCGACTTCGTACCAGTCGTCGCCGAGCAGCTCGATCGGATGCTGCGTCCGACTGGAGCCGTTGCCGCAACGCATCGCGTCGGCCGGGCAATAGTGGTCGCATCCCCAGCAGATACGCTCGGGGTGAACGGGATGCAGCGGGAATTTCTTGGCCATCGCTTTCTGTCGCCGGTGCCGGTACGCCATTGACTCTAGTGCACGCATACACGCCGGGCGCTGCGACATTCGTTCGCACCATCGTTGCGTGCGCATCGAAGCGTTTCCGGACGACACCAGATTGTTTCGGGTTCCGTGACGATGCATTACACGATCGAGTGACGGCTTGTTGATTCCCGTCAGACAGTGCGACTACCTGGCGGCGATACGATGAATCGTCTGACAAGAATAATCTTCCGCACCCGCAATGAGCTCATCGATCCGCCGTCTGTCGCAGTCCCTCGTCAAAGCCGTCATCTCGATCGCCACACTGCTGCCCGCCTTCAACGCTGCCGCTGCGCAGCCACCGCAAGCCAACGAAGCCGAGCTCGTGAAACAAGGCGCGTACGTCGCGCGTCTCGGCGATTGCATCGCCTGCCACACGTCGCCGAACGGCCCGCCGCTCGCGGGTGGCCTCGCGTTGAGCACACCGTTCGGCGCGATCCATTCCACCAACATCACGCCGGACGACGCCACCGGCATCGGCCGCTACACGTTCGAGCAGTTCGACCGCGCGATGCGCAAGGGCGTCGCGGCGGATGGCCATCATCTGTATCCGGCCATGCCGTACCCGTCCTTCGCGAAACTCGGCGACGACGACATGCGCGCGCTCTTCGCATACCTGAAGCAAGGGGTCGCGCCGGTGAAACTGGAGAACAAGCCGCTCGGCGTCAAGTGGCCGTTCAACATGCGCTGGGGGCTCGCGCTCTGGAACGCGCTGTTCCTCGACGACGCACGCTACCAGACCAACCCGGCCAAGGACGCGACCTGGAACCGCGGCGCCTACCTCACGCAAGGCGCGGGGCATTGCGGCGCGTGCCATACGCCGCGCGGCATCGGTTTCCAGGAGAAGACGATGTCCGAAGCGGGCAGCGGCGGACCGCTCTACCTGTCCGGCTCGACGGTCGAATCGTGGCGGGCCGTCAACCTGCGCTCGCTGTGGCCGGTCGAGGATCTCGTCACGCTGCTCAAGACGGGCCGCAACCGCTTTACGACCGCGTCCGGCGGCATGTCGGACGTGGTTCACCACAGCACGCAGTACTTCAGCGACACGGACCTCACCGCGATCGCCGTGTACCTGGACTCGCTGCCGAACGCGGCGGCGGACCGGCCGGCCGCGCTTTCTGCCGGCTTGCCGACCTACGGCAAGCCGGCGGACGGCGCGCCCGCGACGCTCTATACATCGAAGGGCGGGCTCGGCTACCTGCAGTTCTGCAGCAGCTGCCACCAGGCCGACGGCCACGGGTTCTCGCCGGTGTTTCCGCCGCTGTCCCGCAACCCCGCAGTGCTGTCGAAGCAAACGGATTCGCTGATCCACGTCGCGCTGACCGGGTGGCAGACACCGCAAACCGACGCCCATCCGCGCGTCTATACGATGCCTGCGTTCGATCACCTGTCCGATCAGGAGCTGGCCGAGATCCTGACGTTCGTCCGCTCGACCTGGGGCGGCCGCAGCGATCCCGTGTTCGCGCTGGATGTCCGCAAGATGCGCCGCACGCTGGCCGTGAAGGATGGCAGCGCGCCGTCGTTCGACACGCCCCGGTTCGCGAACCTGCTCGACCAGCCGAATGCGGCGCAGCTCGTGCGAGGCATGCGCTTGCATCTCGACACGAAGGCGCTGCTGCCGAACCACGTCGGCGACGCGCTCAATTGCGCGAGCTGTCACCTGAACGCCGGCACGGTGGCGCTCGCGTCGCCGTTCGTCGGCCTGGCCGCGCAGTTCCCGAGCTACGCGCCGCGCGCCGGCAAGGTGATCTCGCTCGCGGAGCGCATCAACGGGTGTTTCCGGCGGTCGATGAACGGCAAGCCGCTGCCGGTCGACTCGGACGACATGAAGGCGATGGTCGCGTACTTCGACTGGATGCGCGGCAGCGCGCATCCGAAGGACAGGATCGCGGGGCGCGGGGTCGGCAAGATCGACACGGCGCGGGTGCCGGACCTCGTGCACGGCAAGGCCGTGTATTCGGCCCAGTGCGCGTCCTGCCACGGCGCGGACGGCGCCGGGATGCGGCGCGCCGACGGCACCGCGATCTATCCGCCGCTGTGGGGCGACCAGTCGTTCAACATCGGGGCCGGCATGGCGCGCCTCTATACGGCTGCTGCGTTCGTGAAGCAGAACATGCCGATCGGCGCGCACGACCGCTTCCCGCTCGGGCAAGGCGGATTGAGCGACCAGGACGCGATCGACGTCGCCGCCTGGTTCACGACGCAGCCTCGCCCGGATTTCCCGGACAAGATCCACGACTGGCCGAAGGGCGGCAAGCCGAAGGACGCGCGGTACTGACACTGACGCGCCGCGCCCGGCGTCACGCGGGCCCGCCGTCGGCCATCCGCGCGATCGCCGCGCGCGTGTGCGCGAGCTCGCCGTCGAGCCAGTCGAGGAAGCGCCTGACCTGCGGCTGGCGCTCACGCCCCGGCCGGCACAGCGCGACATAGCGCGCACCGCCGAGCCGCACCGACGGCTCGATCGGCACGAGCGCGCCCCGCTCGACGTGCTCGGCCACGAGCACCGAGCTGGCCAGCACGATGCCCTGCCCGTGCAGCACGGCCTGCAGCGCGTAGTGCTCGTCGTCGTAATGCCGGAACACCGCGCGCGGCAGCCACGCCGTCCGGCCGGCGGCCCGGCACCACGACTGCCAGTTCACCGCCATCGGCGCGGCCGTTTCCCACGCGATCTCGATCAGGTCCGGTTGCCCGTCCGCGCGATCCGCGTCGAAGCCGGCCGCCGCATACGCGCCGAAGTATTCGTCGATCAGCGCGTGCTCGAACAGCGCGGGGAAATCGCGCGACGTCGCGCGGATCGCCAGATCGACGCGCGCGTCGCGCTCCAGGTCGACCAGCGCGTTGCCGGTCTCGACCTTGATGTGCAGTTGCGGATCGACCTGCCGGAAGCGGCCGAGCCGCGGAATCAGCCACATCGCGGCAAACGCGGGCGTGGTCGTCAGCACGAGCGTGCGCTCGGCCGGCGCCGGTCGCACCGTGTCGAGCCCGCGGCTCAGGTCGAGCAGCGCGTCGTGGCACACGCGAAACAGGCGCGCGCCGTCGTCGGTGAGCCGCACGCCGCTCGCGCCGCGCTCGAACAGCAGCACGCCGAGCCGGCTTTCGAGCGACTTGATCTGGTGCGACACCGCGGCGGGCGTCACCGACAGCTCGTGCGCGGCCGCCTTGAACGTGCCGAGCCGGGCCGACGACTCGAATACGCGTAATGCGGTCAGGGGAAGTTTTGAGAACACGAGGCCTCGCAGGGGGGATGCGGCCGGGTTGAATTCGCGGGGTTGAATTCGATTCAATCCGGGTGAGATTAGGTGGATTGAACCCGGCGCGCAACGCGCCTAGCCTTGCGGTGCGCTTTCCATCGGAGAAGACACGTGCAAGGCTTACCGCGCAAGATCACGCAGGCCATCCTCTACGAAGCGATCGCGATCGGCTGCCTGTCGCCCGCGATCGCGGCGATCTTCCAGCAGGATCTCGTGTACTCGGGCGGCCTGTCGGTAACGCTGTCGGCGACCGCGCTGCTGTGGAACATGGTCTACAACACCGCGTTCGAGTGGTGGGAATCGACGCGCGCGCAGCCGGCCCGCACGCTGCGCCGTCGCATCCTCCATGCGTGCGGATTCGAGGGCGGGCTGATCTTCATCCTGGTGCCTGTCGTCGCGTGGTGGCTGCGGATTTCGTGGTTCGATGCGCTTGTCGTCGATATCGGGCTGTTTGCGTTTTTCTTCTGCTATGCGTTCGTGTTTCAGTGGGCGTTTGATCGCGTGTTCGATGTGCCGGCTGCGACGAAGGGGGTGGGGTGAGGGGTTGAAAAAGTGGTGCTTCGGGGATTTCAGTGGGGGTTGCTTTGAGATCCGAAGCGGACGATTGGACTACCGGCCATTACGTGCAATGCGACTTGGTAAAGGTGTTCCGTCTTCAAATGAAACCAGTTGTTCCCGCGCCATCAGTATCAACTCTTCCACCTGCGGAAACGGCAACGCGTCAGAAAACAATGAAACCGTCAGCGAGTTGTCGGCATCACATCTGAACACCTCGGCGAGCACATTCCCGTCTGCGCCCATCAGCTCGATGCCCAAACCATCACGGCGGATATCCGAAGCCACCTGAAATCGATACTCCATCGCATTTTCCCCTTGCGTATTAACGTCCGCTTCTGTGCCGATCGCCGACAGCCTGCCCCGCGCTCATATAAGAGCCATAAAAAAATGGCGCCGCAAGCATTCAGCCTGCGGCGCCATTCCATGTCGCTACGGCAGTCACAACCCGCCGCAGCCCGACAACCCGTTTACATCTGCACGGTGTCGGCCACTTCCTTGAAGTCTTCGATCTGGTCGAAGTTCATGTACTTGTAGATCTTGTCGCCGTTGGCGCTGAGCACGCCCATATCGGCCATGTACTCTTCCTTGGTCGGGATCTTGCCCAGACGCGAGCAGATCGCCGCCAGTTCCGCCGAGCCGAGGTACACGTTCGTGTTCTTGCCCAGGCGGTTCGGGAAGTTGCGGGTCGACGTCGACATGACCGTCGCGCCTTCGCGCACCTGTGCCTGGTTGCCCATGCACAGCGAGCAGCCCGGCATTTCGGTACGCGCACCGGCCGTGCCGAACACGCCGTAGTGGCCCTCTTCGGTCAGCTGCTTCTGGTCCATCTTGGTCGGCGGGGCCACCCACAGCTTGACCGGGATGTCGCGCTTGCCTTCCAGCAGCTTCGACGCAGCACGGAAGTGACCGATGTTGGTCATGCACGAACCGATGAACACTTCGTCGATCTTCGCACCGGCCACGTCGGACAGCGTCTTCACGTCGTCCGGATCGTTCGGGCAGGCCACGATCGGCTCGTGGATATCGGCCAGGTCGATCTCGATGACGGCGGCGTACTCCGCGTCGGCGTCCGGCGACAGCAGTTGCGGGTCGGCCAGCCACTGCTCCATCGCCGCGATGCGGCGCTGCAGGCTGCGCGGATCCTGGTAGCCCTGCGCGATCATCCACTTCAGCAGCGTGACGTTGCTGTTGAGGTATTCGATGATCGGTTCCTTGTTCAGGTGGACCGTGCAACCGGCGGCCGAGCGCTCGGCGGACGCATCCGACAGCTCGAACGCTTGCTCGACCTTCAGGTCGGGCAGGCCTTCGATTTCGAGAATGCGGCCCGAGAAGATGTTCTGCTTGCCTTGCTTGGCGACCGTCAGCATGCCCTGCTTGATCGCGTACAGCGGAATCGCGTTGACCAGGTCACGCAGCGTCACGCCCGGCTGCATCTTGCCCTTGAAGCGGACCAGCACCGATTCCGGCATGTCCAGCGGCATCGTGCCGGTAGCAGCCGCGAAGGCGACCAGGCCCGAACCGGCCGGGAAGCTGATGCCGATCGGGAAGCGCGTGTGCGAATCGCCGCCGGTGCCGACGGTGTCGGGCAGCAGCATGCGGTTCAGCCAC
Organism: Burkholderia pyrrocinia; assembly: GCA_001527685.1. GTDB lineage: Bacteria > Pseudomonadota > Gammaproteobacteria > Burkholderiales > Burkholderiaceae > Burkholderia > Burkholderia pyrrocinia_D. The sequence continues at coordinate 18,163 of LOZU01000018.1, read as the reverse complement.
GAGTGGATCACGCCGTCGCCCGGGCGCAGCGCGATGCCGCCACGGGTGCTGATGAAGTTCGGCAGGGTCTGGTGCGTCTTCACGTCCACCGGCTTCGGATAAGCGGCGGTGTGGCAGAACGACTGCATGACGAGGTCGGCCGAGAAGCCGAGGCACGCCAGGTCCTTCAGTTCGTCGCGGGTCATCGGGCCCGTGGTGTCCTGCGAGCCGACCGACGTCATCTTCGGTTCGCAGTACGTGCCCGGGCGCACGCCCTGGCCTTCCGGCAAGCCGCACGCGCGGCCGACCATCTTCTGCGCGAGCGAGAAGCCCTTGCCGCTGTTGGCCGGCTGGTGCGGCAGGCGGAACAGCGTCGACGGCGCCAGGCCCAGCGCTTCACGCGCCTTCGCGGTCAGGCCGCGGCCGATGATCAGCGGAATGCGGCCGCCGGCGCGCACTTCGTCGAACAGCACGTCGGACTTGACCTGGAACTCGGCGATCACGGCGCCGTTCTTCAGCGCCTTGCCTTCGTACGGGCGCAGTTCGACCACGTCGCCCATTTCCATCTGCGATACGTCGAGTTCGATCGGCAGCGCGCCGGCATCTTCCATCGTGTTGTAGAAGATCGGGGCGATCTTGCCGCCCAGGCACACGCCACCGAAGCGCTTGTTCGGCACGAACGGGATGTCTTCGCCCGTGAACCACAGCACCGAGTTGGTGGCCGACTTGCGCGAGGAGCCGGTGCCGACCACGTCGCCCACGTAGGCGACCAGGTGGCCCTTGTCCTTCAGCGACTCGATGAACTTGACCGGGCCGCGCTTGCCGTCTTCTTCCGGGGTGATGCCGGGGCGCGCGTTCTTCAGCATCGCCAGCGCGTGCATCGGGATGTCCGGGCGGGTGGTGGCGTCCGGCGCCGGCGACAGGTCGTCGGTGTTGGTTTCGCCCGTCACCTTGAAGACGGTGATCGTCAGGCTTTGCGGCACTTCCGGACGGCTCGTGAACCATTCGGCGTCGGCCCAGCTCTGCAGCACGGCCTTGGCATGCGCGTTGCCCTTGTCGGCCAGTTCCTTCACGTCGTGGAACTGGTCGAACATCAGCAGGGTTTTCTTCAGGGCGTCGGCGGCCACGGCAGCCACGGCGTCATCGGACAGCAGCTCAATCAGCGGCTGGATGTTGTAGCCGCCCAGCATCGTGCCGAGCAGTTCGGTGGCGCGAGCGCGCGAGATCAGCGGGCAGGCGGTCTCGCCCTTGGCCACGGCGGCCAGGAAGCCGGCCTTCACGCGGGCGGCTTCGTCCACGCCGGCGGGCACGCGGTGGGTGATCAGGTCGAGCAGGGTCTGCTCTTCGCCGGCGGGCGGATTCGCCAGCAGTTCCACCAGTTCGGCGGTCTGCTGGGCCGTCAGCGGCAGGGGGGGAATACCGAGCGCGGCGCGGGCGGCCACGTGAGCACGAAAGTTTTCAAGCATGGGGGGACCTGCTGATTTTGCGTTTCAGGGGAAGGCCTGTCAGGCGCTCCGAGGCTGTTCCGGGCACTGCATCGATCGGGATTCTAATCCCAATATCGTGGAGCGTCAAATGTCTTATGTCTTATATAAGAGTTAAAAGCGGGAGCGGCGAGAACCGGGGTTGCAGCGGGTCATGCGCTTTTCGCGCAGATTCCGGCTGCTTGATCGGGAGCCCTGTCGGGCGAGGTATTCGGGATAATTCGGGCGATTGCCAGCAAGCGCGGAGACGATCCGCGGCCAGCTACCCTATTGCGCGTCCGGATCGTCCTCTGACGCGAGGCAGACCGTACCGGGTGTGAATTTCGTGATGTGGAACCTGGGCGAGAGTCGTTCGAGACGGCCGCTCGGCGAAGGAAACACTGAAAAAAGCTCTTTTGCGACGACCGTCCGGCACTGCTTCAAGCCGCCAAGCCCCTGGCTTCGTCAAGAATCCATTTCGCAAATGCCTGTAGTGGCGCCTCACTCAATTCGATCGGCTCGGGAAGAACGAGGCAGAAGTTTTTGGCAATCGCCTTGCCGTCTGGCCAAGGTGCGACCAAGCGGCCCTGCTCGAGCTCTGTCCCGATGTAAAGACGCGGCACCAAGGCGACACCCAGACCGGCAAGCGCCGCTTCTATCAGCATGGAATGGAGATCGTAACGTGCGCCAACCGCCGAATTGGTCAGCGCGATGCCGGACTCTTGCGCATAGATCTGCCACGCGTCCGGGTTCTGTCGCCGGTGAAGGCGCGGCAGTTCATCCAGCGACGCGTTCGCTCCAGCGTCTGCGAGGAGCGCCGGACTACAGACAGGCACGAGCACCTCCTCCAGCAGGTGATGCAGATGCATGCCCGCCCACGCTGGATGCTCGAAATGAATGGCTGCGTCGAAACCGCTACCGGCGAGAAGAAAGGGTTCCATACGTTCCGCGATATGCACGGTGATGTTCGGGTGCATATTTTGAAAACGCTTCAACCGGGGAATCAGCCAACGGGTGGCGAAGGTCGGAATGGCGGCGATATCAATGCTCGCGCCCTCGATGGGCTGCCCCATCAGATACAGGCTGTCCCGCTCCAGCCGATCCAGAATCTCGCGAACCTGCACTGCGTATCGCGTGCCGTTGGGTGCAAGCCGCACCCGATTTCCAACGCGCTCGAACAGCGCGACACCCAAAAACGCCTCCAACCGGCCAATCTGGCGACTGACGGCGCCCTCGGTCCGCGCCAACTCCTCGGCGGCGCGGGCGAAGCTTCCATGTCGAGCCGCGGCCTCGAATGCCAGGAGCGCGGAATTGCTTGGAACCTTACGTCGCATGGGAATCTCGCCGATCAGAACGTGTTCGATGCCAGCTTGAGTAAATATCACTGAAGGCCGATTTTAATTCGATATGTACGCTGGAAATGCCAGCCTACCATTACGTTACTGCAATGAACACGAATCGTTCGCAGACGAATGCTCATCCGTCACAAAGGACACTCTGGTGATCTATACCGTGGAATGCAGCTTCGCCGATCCCGATAGCGAAGCCGAATGGAACGACTTCTATAGCCTTGAAAAGCTGCCCGCCCTCATTTCGGTTACGGGCTTTCACACGTCGCAGCGCTTCAGATCGATAAGCGATGGTTGCCCCGTTTATCTGGCCATCCACACGATCAACGGTCTCGACGTCCTGACCGGAGAGGAATATCGCCAGAAAGGCGGCGGCAACTTCGCGAGGTGGCAGCAGCACATCACCGACTGGCACCGAAATCTCTACAGCGATATCGGCCCGGCACCGGCGGTCAATGCCGGCGAACTTCTCGTGCTCTGCGCAAGCGGCCCCGATCCCCTGATCCAGATGGGCCTCGAACCGTTGGCCATGCAAGCCGTTGCGCTGGCGCGGTTTCCGGAACACCGTTGGCTCGCAGTACTGCCGCTCGGAAACGCTCGGCTTGTCGAGAACATGCCAGAAGGCCTGCACCTTTGCGCGCCGATGACGGAACAACTGACGAGCGCCCGCCCTCTTTCGACAGCGCAGAAAAGGTAGGCCCGCGATGCCGAACGTTACTTTCTATATTCATGCGGAGAAAATGCCGTCCGATGAGCGCCTTGCCGAGCTTTCCCGCGACTGTATCGACCTCTGTACAAACGTCCTTGAGGCCGAACTCAAAAACGTTCACGTCATCTATGTGGCCGCTCGGCACGGGCATGGACACCCCGTCTTCACGGAAATCCAATATCGCCTTGAGACGTTTCGCACGCCCGCGGTAATGAACCGGTTCATGGATGCCCTGGAGAGCGCCATCGCTCACCGCACGGGTCTCACGGCGCGCATCCGTTGTTTTGGTTATGCCGCATCGAACATTCACGCTCGAAACTAGCAGGCCTGGAGAAGCACTGTGTCCACCCTTACCTTCCCAAGTCAGCAAGCTGGTGATTTCACGATTACCGCAATCAGCGATGGCTACCTCACCGCCAGCCTCGACTTCCTCTCGAATATCGACATGTCCGAGGCTGTCGACATGCAGCGTGATGCAGGGCAGAAGGCGCCTTCCGCTGTGCATATCAACTGCTACGTGGTGCGCGGAGCGGGCCGCACGGTTCTCATCGACGGTGGGGCTGGTGGGTTCAAGCAATGGGGCGGCCGCCTGAAGACTCATTTATTGCTTGCCGGCATCGAACCCGCCGCGATCGACACCATCCTGCTCACACACGCCCATCCCGACCATGTCGGGGGGCTGGTGAATACCGCCGGACAAGCTGCCTTTCCGAATGCGGAGCTCGTTGCTCATCAGCGCGAGGTCGAGTTTTGGCAGGATGATGGAAATCTGGCGCGTGCCAACGAGCGGGCACGCGGTAATTTCCTGATCGCGCGTCAGGCGTTCGACGGCTACCGCGACACGCTCCGTACTTTCGATGACGGGGAAGTGCTTCCGGGGATCAGGGCGATACTGCTACCGGGGCATACCGATGGGCACACCGGATATCTCGTCGAATCGCGTGATAAAAGCGTTCTTGTCTGGGGGGATATCGTTCACTTCCCTCACATCCAGATCAAACGGCCAGACGTATCGATTGCATTCGATCAAGACCAGTCCGTTGCAGCCACCACGCGATCACGGCTTCTGGACATGGCCAGCTCGGAGGGGTTGTTGATCGCCGGCATGCATTTGGGGGAACTCGGCTTTGCGCGAATCAAGCGAACGAGGGGGGAATACGGCCTGCTTTACGAGACTGAAATCTGCCCCACCCTCCCCGCCAATCCGCGATAAACAAAAAAACGGCCCGTCACACCGACAGGCCGCCAACATCAGCGCGCATCATCCGCGCGCCTCTCGCACAGCGTCAATCAATGAATCCCGAGATAGCTCTTCACCGCCTGCAGCCCCGGCTTGCCGTCGAGCGTCGTCACGCCCGCGAGCCACTTGTCGAGCACCTGCGGATTCGCCTTCAGCCACGTGGCCGCGGCCTTGTTCGGATCCTCCTTGTTCATGATCGGCACCATCACGTGGTTCTCGATCGTCGTCGTGAACTGCAGGTTCGACACGAACTTCGCGACGTTCGGGCAGCGCGACGCGTAGTCGGGCGGCGTCGCGGTCAGCACCTTCGCTTCGCCGTAGTTCGGGCCGAACACGTCGTCGCCGCCGGTCAGGTAGTCGATCTTCATCTGCACGTTCATCGGATGGGGCTCCCAGCCGAGGAACACGATCCACTGCTTGTCGCGGGTCGCGCGGTTCACCTCGACCAGCATGCCCGCCTCGCTCGATTCGACGAGCTTGAACTTGCCGAGGCCGAACTGGTTGCCGTCGATCATCTTCTTGATCAGCTGGTTGCCGTCGTTGCCCGGTTCGATCCCGTAGATCCGGCCGTTCAGCTTGTCGGCAAACTTCTGGATGTCGGCGAACGACTTCAGGCCGCCCTGGTACACGTAGTCGGGCACGGCGAGCGTGTATTTCGCGCCGGTCAGGTTCGGCGTCGCGAGCACCTTGATCGTGCCGGCCTTCGTGAACGGCTGGATGATCGGGTCCATCGTCGGCGACCAGTAGCCGAGGAACACGTCGATCTGCTTGCTCTTGATCCCCGCGAACGTGATCGGCACCGATGCGATCGTCTTCGTCGGCGCGTAGCCGAGGCCCTGCAGCATCGTCGATGCCAGCCCGGTCGTCGCCGCGATGTCGGACCAGCCGACGTCCGCGAAGCGGACGTTCTTGCACACCGGCGGGTCGGCCGCATACACGGTCGAAACCGGCGCGGCGGCGAAACCGACGCCACATGCCGCCGCGATCAGTAGTCGCTTCATCATTCTTCTCCTCAAGGTGATGTCGTTCGCATGAAATCGGGATCGGGAATGAAAGCCGTACGCCGCGATCCCGGCGGCACACGACCGTATGATTCGGATAACTCAGCGCCCCGGCAGCCGGCGTTCGTAACTGGGCGCGTGGCCGAACTGCGCGCGGTACGCCTTGCTGAAATGGCACGGCGAATGAAACCCGCAGATCGTCGTCACGCGCGCGATCGACGCATCGGTCGTGCGCAGCAGGTCGCGGGCGCGCTTGAGCCGCAGCGTCAGGTAATAGTGCGTGGGCGACACGTTCAGGTAGACCTTGAACATCCGCTGCAGATGCCGCTGCGACAGCCGCACGAGCCGCGCGAGCTCCTCGAGCGACAGCGGCTCCTCGATGTTCGCCTCCATCAGCCGCACGACCTCGATCAGCTCCGCGCGCGAGAAGCCGACCCGCGCGTCGACCGGAATCGGCTGCGGATCGGTCGCGCTGCGGATGCGCTCGAGGATGAACTGCTCCGACACCTGCGCGGCCAGCTGCTGCCCGAAGCGCGCGCCGACGAGGTTCAGCATCAGGTCGAGCGGCGCGGTGCCGCCGGTGCAGGTCAGGCGGTCGCGGTCGACCACGAACAGCTCGTCGGCGAAATTCACTTGCGGGAACTCGGTATGCAGCGCCGACAGGTTTTCCCAATGGACGGTGCAGCGATAGCCGTCGAGCAGCCCGCTCGACATCAGCGCGTACGCACCCGTGCAGATGCCGCCGAGCGGCAGCCCGCGATCGGCGAGCGCGGCGAGCGTGTCGCGCGCGCCTTCGTCGACCACGTCGCGGATGCGGATGCCGCCGCAGACGATCATCACGTCCGGCAGTCGCTCGGGGTCGAGCGCCTGCGTCGGCCGCACGGCGATGCCGTTGCTCGCATGCACCGGTGCGCCGTCGAGCGAGTAGATCGACCACCGGTAGTGGTCGGCGCGCCCGACGTAGTTCGCCATGCGCAGCACTTCGACCGCGCTCGAGAACGCGATCATCGAGAAATTCGGCAGCGTCAGAAAGCCGAAGTGCGCGAGGGACGAAACCGGTGAAACGCGGGCGGCGGGCGCAAAAACGGCAGCGGCGGCGGCGGACGTCACATCGCTCTCCTAACGAGCAGGTGGCACGAGGTCAGCCCCGCGGCCGCAGCCGCGAGAAGCCGATGCATGAACGGAGCAGGCGGCCGGTATAAACCCGGCCGCCGGTCAATCAGGCCTGCGCGGGCGTCGCCTTGACGCGAAACAGCTGCTTGAGGCCCGCGAACAGCGGTGCGCGCGCGGTGCCCGGCGCGCGGCCGAAGCTTTCGGTGATGCGGTCGAGGATGATCGCGAGCAGCACCACCGACAGGCCGCTTTCGAAGCCGAGGCCGATGTCCAGACGCTGGATGCTGGCGAGCACGTCGTTGCCGAGGCCGCCCGCGCCGACCATCGACGCGATGATCACCATCGACAGCGCCATCATGATCGTCTGGTTCACGCCCTGCATGATCGACGGCAGCGCGTTCGGGAACTGCACCTTGTACAGCAGCTGCCACGGCGTGCAGCCGAATGCCTGGCCCGCTTCGACGATCTCGCGGTTCACGTGGCGGATGCCGAGGCTCGTCAGGCGCACGGCCGGCGGCATCGCGAAGATCACCGTCGACAGAATGCCCGGCACGCGGCCGAGGCCGAACAGCATCGCGGCCGGAATCAGGTAGACGAAGGCCGGCATCGTCTGCATCAGGTCGAGGATCGGGCGCACGATCGCCGCGACCCACTTGCTCTTCGCGGCCCAGATGCCGAGCGGAATGCCGAGCACGAGACTGATGATCGTCGACGACAGCGTGAGGCCGAGCGTGATGATGGTCTGATCCCAGAATCCGGTCGCGAAAATCAGCAGCAGCGACGCGGTAGTGAACAGCGCGAAGCGCCAGCCCACGCGCCACAGCCCGATGCCGATGAAGAACGCCATCATCAGCCACATCGGCACGGCCTGCAGGCCGTGCTCGATCAGCGCGGCGAGCCCCTCGATCGCGCGGCCGATCGCGTCGAACGTCTGTGCATCATGGTCGAGCAGGTAGTGGACGGACTGGTCGACCCAGCTGCCGAGCGGAATCATTTCAGACATGGGAGCCTCGCGAACGCGTGATGGCCTTCAGGATGAGCGCACGATCGACCGAGCCGCAGTAGCAGCCGTCGTCGTCGACGACGGGCAGCGCGTTGGGGCTGGCGACCACGCGTGCGACGACATGCTCGAGCGATGCGTCGCGCCGGATGCTTTCGATCGGCCGCAGCGACGGCGAAGCGTTGCCGATCGCTTCGCGCGTGACGAAGCCGCGGATCTTGCGCTCGGCGTCGAGCACGAACGCGTACTCGGCGCTGCCGTTCAGCGACGCCGCGACGTTCGCGGCGTCGAGCTTCGACACGATCGGCACGGCGCCCGTCTGCATCAGGTCGCCCGCGGTCAGGTAGCGGCTCGTGTCGATGCCGTCGAAGAACGCGCGCACGTAGTCGTCGGCCGGGTTCGCGATGATGTCCTGCGGCGTGCCGACCTGCACGAGGCGGCCGCCTTCCATGATCGCGATGCGGTTGCCGATGCGCAGCGCTTCCTCGAGATCGTGCGACACGAACATGATCGTGCGGCGCTGCTCCTTCTGCAGTTGCAGCAGCACGTTCTGCATTTCCTTGCGCTTGAGCGGATCGAGCGCGGAGAACGCCTCGTCCATGATCATCAGCGACGGGTTCACGGCGAGCGCGCGGGCCAGGCCGACGCGCTGCTGCATGCCGCCCGACAGCTCGGACGGCAGCTTGTGCGAGAAAGGCGCGAGACCCACCTGCTCGAGCACCTCCATCGCGCGCCGTTCGCGCTCCTTCTTGCCGACGCCCGCGACTTCGAGGCCGAAGGCGGCATTCGACAGCACGTTGCGCTGCGGCATCAGCGCGAACGACTGGAACACCATGCTCATGTCCTTGCGGCGCAGCGCGGTGAGTTCCGAGCGGCGCGCGGATGCGACGTCGAGGCCGTCGATCATCACCTTGCCGGCGCTCGGATCGACCAGCCGGTTCACGAGGCGGATCAGCGTGGATTTGCCGGAGCCGGACAGGCCCATCAGCACGAAAATCTCACCTTCCTGCACATCGAACGACACGTTGTGCACGCCGACGACCTGGCCCGTGCGCTTGAGCACGTCATCCTTCGTCGCACCGGCAGCGAGCATGTCGAGCGCCTGCTGCGGGTTGCTTCCAAATACCTTGCACAGACCTTCGACTACGACCTTGGGGGCATCCATCGAAACCTTCTCCTCGTGTAGCGGGGACTCACGCATGTCACAGCGTGCCTACATAGTTGCCAGAAAAAACCCCGACCTGCCGACGAATTACGACAAACGCTTGCGCAAATACGACACGGGGGAAAACGGCCCCCCGGCCGCGCCGGGCGAGGCTGTGCGGCCGGCGCGGGAGGTTTGCGGCGGCGCAATACGCGCGCGGCCCGCGCCAGCAAGCGTCGCGGCCGGATCTTGTGCGGAGCAGCGTGCGGGGAAACGGGCGGTCGAATCGGCGGGAGCGCAAGCGGAGCGCGTCGCTTTCAGACAAATCCGCGTCCGATCGGGCGGTTTGGCGAGCGTCCTGGCGACGCACTGGTGCGCAGGGGCGCGCGAGAAAAAGAATGAGCGTGCGGAAAATTGGCGGGGAGACGATGCGCGGCGCTCGCCGGCAGGTCTCGTCATCGGCGGAGTCGAAAGCGATACGCTTCCGATCATCCGCCCGGCGAGATGGCTATACGCTCGGATAAAGCATGCCAATCATGTTGCGTACGCAACCATATTGGGATGCTGGCGTTCGATTTGCCTGACGCGCATCCGCCCGCATCGCGCCACCGACGGCGCAACGCGGCGAATCCGCATGCCCGCGCGCGCGACCGCGGCGATGCGCGACGGCGTCGCATGCCCGATGCGCCACACGGCGGCCATGCGTGGCGCCGCCCACGACGCGGGCGATAGGCGCCGAGCCCGCGCCGCGACCGGCCGCTTGCACAGGATCGCGCTGTCGTAGCGCTTGCCGGCGAAGCGCACGACATCGACGATGTCGAAACCCTGCGCGCGATAGAACGCGAGCAGATGCGCGGCGGGCCGCGGTGTATCGAGCGCCAGCAGCGCAAAGCCGCGCGTCGCGGCCCATTGTTCGGCGAACGACAGCAGCGTCGCGCCGACGCCACGCCCCTGCCACGCCGGATCGACCGCGACCTGCCGCACGGTCGCGACGCCGTCATGCCGGTACAGCGAGCACGCGGACGCCGGATCGGCCGCATGCAGCGTCATCGTGCCGATCACGCGCCCACCGCTGACCGCGACGAAGCACTCGCCCGCTTCCGCGCGCCGCCGCGTGACGTCCTCCGCCTGATCGACGCACGTGCAGTTCAGCCCCATCGCGCCGAGCCGTGCGAACGCACGATGCAGCATGTCGGTGAGCGGCGCGTAGCCGTCGAACGCAGGATCGAAGCGGCGCACGACGATGCGCTCGGTGCGCGGCGCCGGCAGCGTGGCAGGCAAGGGGTCGATGATGTCGTTCGAGGGCTTGGGCATGGTGTCGCTCCGTCTCTTCGGTTGCCCGAAGTCTAGGGTCGCGCCAACGGCCGTCGCAAGAAAAAATGTTGTAAAAAGTAGCGTGTCGCGCGCGGCATTCGCGGAATTGACGACATTTTTATTCGGATCACGCTATCGTTGAACAGGCATCGATGCGTGCGCACGCATCCTGTCACAATGCGCGGCGCCGGCGTCGCGTCCTTCATTGACGGGCCCGGGCTCGCGCGTCAGACTCGTGCGTCCCCACCCGAGCGCACACGCCCATGATCACCTGCTTCCTTCGCTACGTCGTCGATCCGTACAAGCTCGAGCAATTCGAAACCTACGGCAAGATGTGGATCCCGCTGGTCGAGAAGTTCGGCGGCACGCATCACGGCTACTTCCTGCCGTCCGAAGGCGACAACGACATCGCGCTCGCGATGTTCACGTTCCCGAGCCTCGCCGCGTACGAGACCTACCGGCAGCAGTCGATGGACGATCCGGCGTGCATCGCCGCGTTCCGGTACGCGGAAGAGACCCGCTGCATCGTCCGTTACGAGCGCAGCTTCTTCCGGCCGGTGTTCGAGTAAGCCGTCGAGCGGCCAAACGAAAAAAGGCCCCGCCTGCATCCGTGCCGGCGGGGCCAACCCATGTCAGTAGAGACATCATGGAGGAGACGGGCCCATCATATCGACGGCCCGCCGCCCGCCCAACCAAGCATTTCTGCTATCGATCTGCGCGGCCGCGCCCCCGTTTCCCCTGCCCGCGCGGCATATCGATAGAACGAAAAGTCGTTTTCAGACTGGCGTCGGGGTCGTTACCATGCGGTTTTAAGCCTGTGCTTAGCCGGGCAAGCCATCCCCAAGGAGCGCCCCCCTTGACTGCATTCGATCAACATCGCCGGCCGTTCGTCGTCGGCATCGGCGGCACCACCCGCGCAGCGTCGTCGACGGAACGCGCGCTGTCGTTCGCGCTGCGCGGCGCGCAGGCGGCCGGCGCCCGCACCCAGCTGTTCGACGGGCCGTTCCTGCATACGCTGCCGCACTACGCGCCCGAACAGAAGACGCTGACCGACTCGCAGCGCGAGCTGATCGATGCCGTGCGCCGCGCCGACGCGATCATCATCGCGACGCCCGGCTACCACGGCGGCGTCTCCGGCCTCGTCAAGAACGCGCTCGACACGCTCGAGGAACTGCGCGGCGACGAGCGCCCGTACCTCGACGGCCGCGCGGTCGGCCTGATCGTCACCGCATATGGCTGGCAGGCGGCCGGCACCGTGCTGACGTCGCTGCGCTCGATCGTGCACGCGCTGCGCGGCTGGCCGACGCCGTTCGGCGCGACCGTGAACACGCTCGAAACGCGCTTCGAAAGCGCCGACACCTGCTCGGACCCGAAAGTCGTCGCGCAGCTCGAAACGGTCGGCTCCCAGGCCGCCGAATTCGCGCTCGCGTTCGCGTCGCACCGCGCGGCCTCGCATGCGGCATCGGTCGACGCGCTCGCGCCGGTGCTGAAAATCGCCAACCAGTAAACGACCCTTCTCCGCCTGCCGACCGGGCGCGCGGCCCGGCGCGGCCGATAACGATCCAGTCGACGACGTGATTTGCATTGGCCGAAAGATTGGTTCACGCGGCCTGCGGGTTTTCGTACGCTGAAAGCCCGAACCTTCCTCGCGCATGCCATGACTCGCACGATCCGCTACAAGGGCTACGAAGTCGCGCCCGCCGCCGCGCGGCTGCCGAACGGCCTGTTCGCCGCCAACCTGACGATCGAAAAGGCCAGCGGCGGCCCGCCGCGCGCCATGTCGTTCGACGCGATCGACTTCTTTTTCGAAGAGGAACATGCGCTCGCCTACGCGTCCCGCTGGGGCCGCCTGTGGGTGGACGCGCACGCTTGACCGGCGTCACGCCGCCGCGCGCATGGCCGCGCGAAAATACGCGAAAACAGGGGCTATGGGAGAATCTTTCACTCCGTAATCGCGGTAAAAATGCCATGACTAATATGCTGCGCCACGAGCAGGCAGCAGATTACGCAATGCGCAACTGGACCTTCGAGAATCCAGGCCCGGTGAAGATCGGTTCCAATGCGCACATGCAGATGTTCTGCCGCATGCTGCTCGACACGCACAACCCGTACAAGCCGGCCGTGATCGACTGGCCGCCACTCGAACCCGATGCGCTCGCGCGGCTCACGTCGTTGCCGATCTGGGACATCGCGGTGCAGACGGAAGGCCGCGCGTCGATTCGCGTCGCGACGTTCGCGTCGACCGTGCGCGATCCGCTGCTGCGGCAGGCGCTCGACATGGACGGCGGCGAGGAAGCGCGCCACAAGGTCGTGCTGTCGAAGCTGGTCGACACATACGGCATCGCACTCGCGCCCGAGCCGGCCTACCCCGCGCCGAAGGACGCCGAATGGGCGTGGATGGTGACGGGTTTCAGCGAGTGCATCGACAGCTTCTTCGCATTCGGCCTGTTCCGCTCCGCGCAGCGCTCCGGCTATTTCCCGCCCGAACTCGTCGACACCTTCGAACCGGTGATCCAGGAAGAAGGCCGGCACATCCTGTTCTTCGTCAACTGGTACGCGTGGTACTGGCGCAACCTGGCGTGGTGGCGCCGGCCGGCGTTTTTCGCGAAGGTCGCCGCGGTGTGGGCGTTCCTGATCTGGGAGCGCATCGGCATCGCGCGCGGGATCGACGCCGAAGGCGTCGCACACGACGCGAATTTCGCGAGGACCGGCACCACGGCGGTCGATGATGCGCTCGATCCGCGCGAACTGATCGAACTGTGTCTCGCCGAGAACGACCGGCGCATGGCCGGCTACGACCAGCGGCTGCTGCGGCCGAGGTTCGTGCCGCGCATGGCGCGGTTTGCGCTGCGGTTCTTCAGGAAGTAGCGCCCCGCTCCGCCGGCGGCCCGGCACGCACGTCTGTTGCGCGCCGGTCAAACATGCCCCGTCGCTCCGGGCCCGGTTCGGCATCGCCAAAAACGCGGCGCCCGGAACCGATGAATTGTTAACTGACATGGCGGCATGCGGCACGGTCCACGCGCCGCTCGCCCCCCTTCGTCCCGCCTGAGGCCGCCCGGGCGCTCGCCCCCGGTGCCGGCCACCGTCAACGTCGCCACGCGAAGGCGGATTGCGAATTCACACTCCGGCCAATTGTCACATTTCGTCAACAAAAGCATCAATAAAGACGCTAAAGCGAAACAGTAGGACATACCGTTTCGCTCGCGTGATTTTTGACCGGCCCCGACCGGCGGGAACGCGCGCCGAGCCCGCCGCACGGGCCTGTTGGCGGCGCCGGATGAGCACATCCGCATAGTTCGCCGCGTGGATTTCGCGGGACATTCAAGCCTGTTTTTATTATTAAACCAAAAATTCTATAAAATAAAAAGCAATTCCACAATCCAATAAACAAAACATCCAAAAAACATTAATTCAAATACGGATGGCATTACAGCCCAGAAAGTTTTGCCGGCGCATGCAAACGCTTGCCATTCAATTTGTCTTACGGAATGGATCGCGCGCACTCCACAACACTCCCTCACCCCCTCCAAACCCTTGCTACACAAGGGATTTGCTGCCAAGCCCCGCCCCACCCACGTCTTACATTCAACAATCATCCGATTTAACAAAACCCATCCAAAGCATCAAGGAACAGCCCGGCTCATTAACCAAATTTCAACTTTTTCACCTTTGTATTTGTCATTTTTTATCAATCTTAAAAACATCCCTCAAATAAACTCCGCTCACAAATTACGATTAGCACGAGCGCACGGCTTATTCCCCTGACGAAACTGCCCAGTGTGTTGCGTGATTATTTGGAGGTAGTTGGATATGAACCGCGCATACCGCTCGATCTGGAACGAATCTCTCGGCACCTGGGTCGCTGTATCGGAGCTCACTCGCTCGCAAGGCAAGTCATCCCGACGTGGTAAGGATTCGACTGGAGTAACCGCAAGGCGTTTTGCGTTGAAGCCTATTGTTGGGTTCTTCGCGACTATCTTCACCAGCATCCTCTTGGGAAATGCGGCGTGGGCAGGCGGCATCGGCAACTGTAATGGAACGTCGACGAATGACTACGGCTCGACTGCTGGTGGTGGCACTGGGGGGGCGTGGGGGACCGCTAATTGGAGCTTTGCTGAGGGAAATTGCGGCACTGGCACCGGCGTTATCATTTCGGAAAACAGTTCCGCGTCGGGCGGGGTAAGTGGTACGCAAGCATATATTTGGGTGGGCCAAACCGCAAATAATGCGGCGGGGACTATTACCCTTTATGGCCCCTCAGGCATTTCCTTGAATGGAGTGACCTCTTTAAATAATAAGAAGATTATCGATCTGGCCCCTGGAACGAATCCCACCGACGCTGTAAATTTCTCTCAACTGACGTCCCTGTCGACCTCGACGTCGACCGGCCTGTCGTCAGCGAACAGCTCGATCGCTTCGCTCTCCACGTCGACTTCGACCGGCATCAGCACGGCACAAAGCGGCGTCAACTCCTTGTCGACCGGCCTGAGCACGACCAACAGCACGGTGACCTCGCTTTCGACCTCCGCTTCCACCGGCATCAGCACAGCGCAGAGCGGCGTCAATTCGCTGTCCACCGGCCTGTCGACCACCAACAGCACGGTCACTTCGTTGTCGACCTCCACGTCGACCGGCATCAGCACGGCACAAAGTGGCGTCAACTCGCTGTCCACCGGCCTGTCGACCACCAACAGCACGGTCACTTCGTTGTCGACTTCCACGTCGACCGGCATCAGCACCGCACAAAGCGGCGTAAACTCGCTGTCCACCGGCCTGTCGACCACCAACAGCACGGTCACCTCGTTGTCGACCTCCACGTCGACCGGACTGAGCTCGACCAATAGTTCCGTCGCTTCGCTGTCGACCTCGACTTCGACGGGCATTTCGTCGGCTAACAGTTCGATCGCTTCGCTCTCCACGTCGACTTCCACGGGCATTGGCTCGCTCTCGACCGGCCTGAGCTCGACCAACAGCTCCGTCGCTTCGCTGTCGACCTCGACTTCGACGGGAATTTCGTCGGCTAATAGTTCGATCGCTTCGCTCTCCACATCGACTTCCACGGGCATTGGCTCGCTCTCGACCGGGCTGAGCTCGACCAACAGCTCCGTCACCTCGCTGTCGACCTCCACGTCGACCGGCATCAGCACCGCACAAAGTGGCGTCAATTCGCTGTCCACCGGCCTGTCGACCACCAACAGCACGGTCACTTCGTTGTCGACCTCCACGTCGACCGGCATCAGCACCGCACAAAGTGGTGTCAACTCGCTGTCCACTGGACTGAGCTCGACCAATAGCTCCGTTGCTTCGCTGTCCACGTCGACGTCGACCGGCATCTCGTCGGCCACCAGCTCGATCGTGTCGCTCTCGACGTCGACCTCGACGGGCATCAGCTCGCTTTCGACCGGTTTGAGCTCGACCGATAGTTCGGTCGCTTCGCTGTCGACCTCCACCTCGACCGGCATCAGCACTGCACAAAGTGGCGTCAATTCGCTGTCCACCGGCCTGAGCTCGACCAACAGTTCCGTCACCTCGCTGTCGACTTCCACATCGACCGGCATCAGCACCGCACAAAGTGGTGTCAACTCGCTGTCCACTGGTCTCAGCTCGACTGATAGCTCGGTCGCATCGCTGTCGACCTCCACGTCGACCGGCATCAGCACCGCACAAAGCGGTGTCAACTCGCTGTCCACCGGCCTGTCGACCACCAACAGCACGGTCACTTCGCTGTCGACTTCCACGTCGACCGGCATCAGCACGGCGCAAAGCGGCGTCAACTCGCTGTCCACCGGCCTGTCGACCACCAACAGCACGGTCACTTCGCTGTCGACTTCCACGTCGACCGGCATCAGCACCGCACAAAGTGGCATCAATTCGCTGTCGACCGGCCTGAGCTCGACCAACAGTTCCGTCACCTCGCTGTCGACTTCCACATCGACCGGCATCAGCACCGCACAAAGTGGTGTCAACTCGCTGTCCACTGGTCTCAGCTCGACTGATAGCTCGGTCACCTCGCTGTCGACCTCCACGTCGACCGGCATCAGCACCGCACAAAGCGGTGTCAACTCGCTGTCCACCGGCCTGTCGACCACCAACAGCACGGTCACTTCATTGTCGACCTCCGCTTCGACTGGCATCAGCACCGCACAAAGTGGCGTCAACTCGCTGTCCACCGGCCTGTCGACCACCAACAGCACGGTCACTTCGTTGTCGACCTCCGCTTCGACCGGCATCAGCACCGCACAAAGTGGCGTCAACTCGCTGTCCACCGGACTGAGCTCGACCAATAGCTCCGTTGCTTCGCTGTCCACCTCGACCTCGACCGGCATCAGCACCGCACAAAGCGGTGTCAACTCGCTGTCTACCGGCCTGTCGACCACCAACAGCACGGTCACTTCATTGTCGACCTCCGCTTCGACTGGCATCAGCACCGCACAAAGTGGCGTCAACTCGCTGTCCACCGGCCTGTCGACCACCAACAGCACGGTCACTTCGTTGTCGACCTCCGCTTCGACTGGCATCAGCACCGCACAAAGTGGCGTCAACTCGCTGTCCACCGGACTGAGCTCGACCAATAGCTCCGTTGCTTCGCTGTCCACCTCGACCTCGACCGGCATCAGCTCGCTGTCCACCGGACTGAGCACCGTCACCACGACCACCAACAACCTCGGCAACAGCACCGCCGCGGCACTCGGCGGCGGGTCGACCTACAATCCTGCGACCGGCACGGTCTCCGCACCGTCGTACACGACGTACAACGCGAACGGCACCACGACCACCGCCAACAGCGTCGGCGCCGCGATCGACAACATCAACAGCCAGGGCATCAAGTACTTCCACGCGAACTCGACCGCGCCGGACAGCAAGGCCCTCGGCACCGACTCGGTCGCGATCGGCCCGAACGCCGTCGCGAACAACGCGGGCGACGTCGCGCTCGGCAGCGGCTCCGTCACCGCAGCTGCGAATCCGACCGCCAGCGCCACCATCGGCGGCACCAGCTATTCGTTCGCCGGTGCGACGCCGAGCAGCGTCGTCAGCGTCGGTGCGGCCGGTGCCGAGCGTCAGGTCACCAATGTCGCGGCAGGCCAGATCTCCGCTTCCAGCACGGACGCAATCAACGGCTCGCAGCTCTATGCGACCAATACCGCGCTCGATTCGCTGTCGACGACCGTGTCGTCGTCGTCCAGCGCGATCTCGTCGCTGTCGACCGGTATCACTTCGTTGTCGACGGGCCTGAGCACGACCGACAGCAACGTCGCTTCGCTGTCGACTTCCACATCGACGGGCATCTCGACGGCAACCAGCTCGATCGCCTCGTTGTCCACGTCGACCTCGACGGGTATCAGCTCGCTGTCGACCGGCCTCAGCTCGACCGACAGCAACGTCGCTTCCCTGTCGACCTCCACGTCGACCGGCATCTCGACGGCTACCAGCTCGATCGTGTCGCTGTCCACGTCGACCTCGACCGGTATCAGCTCGCTGTCGACCGGCCTCAGCTCGACGGATAGTTCGGTCGCATCGCTGTCAACGTCCACGTCGACTGGCATCTCGACGGCCACCAGCTCGATCGCGTCGCTGTCCACGTCGACCTCAACCGGCATCGGCTCGCTGTCCACCGGCTTGAGCACGACCAACAGCACCGTCGCCTCGCTGTCGACGTCGACCTCGACCGGCATCAGCTCCCTGTCGACCGGCCTGAGCTCGACCAACAGTACCGTTGCTTCGCTGTCCACCTCGACCTCGACCGGCATCGGCTCCCTGTCCACCGGCCTGAGCTCGACCAACAGCACGGTTGCCTCGCTGTCCACGTCGACCTCGACCGGCATCAGCTCCCTGTCCACCGGCCTGAGCACG
>LOZU01000017.1:0-44924 GCA_001527685.1 Burkholderia pyrrocinia | reverse complement strand
GGACCGTGAAACGACTCTACGCCGATGATAGTGCGGATTCCCGTGTGAAAGTAGGTAATCGTCAGGCTCCCTTAGCCAGAAACCCCCGCCCGACAGGCGGGGGTTTTTGCATTTGCGGCTCAAAAAACGCGACGGCAATCCGATGCACGTCGCACCAGGCGCCGCCAGCGGCGCGTTCTGCTCATCCGCTCCAAATTTGCGTCACCTGGTCGCAACCGACTGCCAACTGCTGCTACTCGGTGCCTCGCACAGGACCCCATCACCGCGTATTCGCGCCACTGCGTTAGCCGATGCTGTCGTAAGCCGATTGGTTCGCAGATCGCCGGCCGGGCGCGCGCTGCTCGGTCGTTCCGGGCTCCGAAGTCCTGCCCGCTGTCTCTGATCAGCTTGAGCTCCCCATCGCGCCGTGCATGGATTTTTCGATGAGCGAGTGAGCCGCACCGCAGAAACAATCGCGTCCCTCGCCAGGTGAGCGAAGCACGAGCTGATGATGTCGACGCGGATCGAGTGCGCCGCGAATGTTATGCTCGGATCGCTCAACGCCGCATCGGGCGCTGGAGGAAAGCGACGCACCATGTTTCGGCCATACAAGTGCATCAGCGCGAACAGTGCGGGGCACGGCCCGGCGCTGTCGGTCGAGTCGCCGCCGCCGGTCGGTCTTCCTCCGCGGTCAAACGCAAGGGGGCACGAACGAGCCCGCGTCGAAGCCGCTGCAGCTGCCGTCGGCCAGGCGGGTCGAGGGGCCGTGGTACGGTGGCATGCTTGGTTGTTGCCTATATGCCGCTGCTTCGCTGCGATAGGCCGGTCAAGCAGTCATCCCGATCGACTTGCGCGGCTTGCCGATGCGGCTAGTGCAACATTACCGAATTTGGCTGTAGCGGCCGTGCGCGCATTCGGTGGCAAACACGGGTTCGAGTGCACGTCGTAGTTGGTCAAAGGCTGTGGGATGTCCAGGTAGCTCATGTCGTCCGTCGAATCGTTTGCCGTCCCGCCGCCGTGCGTGGCAGGCAAGTAAGTCGGACGCCGCGTTGCTCAGACGTCACGCATTGAGGCTGTCTCGCTCCGCTGCTCGTGGCGCCGCCCCTTCAACCGGCCAAACGGTCGGCTTCAGCATCTCTAATGCCGAGCAGGCGGGCCGCGGCGAGTGCTTTCTCGTGTGCCAGCGTCATCTTGCCGCCGTGGCACCGTTTCTCAGACGTGTCGGTAGCGCGCGCTGTCGATGCCGCGGCGAGCATGGCAACCGCGAACAGGCGAATCAAGTTACGCACGCGCGCGGAAGTGAGCCATCGGAGCGGGCGATCATGGCCACCGGCACAACGAAATCGCCCTATAGGCGGTGCCCATCGGCTGCGCCGCGGCGGGAAATGCCGCAGAACTGTTCATAAGAAAGCGGCATTCAGCGCGTTGAGAACGGCTCGGCACGAAATTTGCCAGAATTTTTGCGCATACCCCTTGGCTTTGTCGTGCGCAGGCCGTATGATGGCGGTCTTCTGATTTTCGGCGTGGATGCAGATCTGCGGCGAAACCAGAATCTGACGAAGATGTGTGCATCAGCATGCCGGGCGAAACGTCTGGCAGGTCGTGCAGGTAGTTTCGAAGAGAATGAAAATAATCTTCGCGATATGCTTGACACAAGTTTGATGTGCCTCCATAATCGTCAGTTCTCTACGGAGGGGTGCCCGAGTGGCTAAAGGGGGCAGACTGTAAATCTGTTGGCTTACGCCTACGTTGGTTCGAATCCAACCTCCTCCACCAAGACATCAGCGCAGAGAGCAGTAGGGAATCGTTAGTGGCCCGTGCGGGTGTAGCTCAATGGTAGAGCAGAAGCCTTCCAAGCTTACGACGAGGGTTCGATTCCCTTCACCCGCTCCAGTCTGCGAAGTTGAAGCGTAAAACCGCCCATGTGGCTCAGTGGTAGAGCACTCCCTTGGTAAGGGAGAGGTCGGCAGTTCGATCCTGCCCATGGGCACCAGTAGTGCAGTCAGTGTCTGTTTGCGCGCGGCGCAACCTATGAAATTCCTTTTGGGAGTCGAAAATGGCCAAGGGTAAATTCGAGCGGACCAAGCCGCACGTGAACGTTGGTACGATTGGTCACGTTGACCACGGCAAGACGACGCTGACGGCGGCGATCACGACGGTGCTGACGAAGAAGTTCGGCGGCGAGGCGAAGGCATACGACCAGATCGATGCGGCGCCGGAAGAAAAGGCACGCGGCATCACGATCAACACCGCGCACGTCGAGTACGAAACGGCTAACCGCCACTACGCACACGTCGACTGCCCGGGCCACGCTGACTATGTGAAGAACATGATCACGGGCGCGGCGCAGATGGACGGCGCGATCCTGGTGTGCTCGGCTGCAGACGGCCCGATGCCGCAAACGCGTGAGCACATCCTGCTGGCGCGCCAGGTTGGCGTTCCGTACATCATCGTGTTCCTGAACAAGTGCGACATGGTGGACGACGCTGAACTGCTCGAGCTGGTCGAGATGGAAGTTCGCGAACTCCTGTCGAAGTACGACTTCCCGGGCGACGACACGCCGATCGTGAAGGGTTCGGCCAAGCTGGCGCTGGAAGGCGACACGGGCGAGCTGGGCGAAGTGGCGATCATGAACCTGGCAGACGCACTGGACACGTACATCCCGACGCCGGAGCGTGCAGTTGACGGCGCGTTCCTGATGCCGGTGGAAGACGTGTTCTCGATCTCGGGCCGCGGTACGGTGGTGACGGGTCGTGTCGAGCGCGGCATCGTGAAGGTCGGCGAAGAAATCGAAATCGTCGGTATCAAGCCGACGGTGAAGACGACCTGCACGGGCGTGGAAATGTTCCGCAAGCTGCTGGACCAAGGTCAGGCAGGCGACAACGTCGGTATCCTGCTGCGCGGCACGAAGCGTGAAGACGTGGAGCGCGGCCAGGTTCTGGCGAAGCCGGGTTCGATCACGCCGCACACGCACTTCACGGCTGAAGTGTACGTGCTGAGCAAGGACGAAGGCGGCCGTCACACGCCGTTCTTCAACAACTACCGTCCGCAGTTCTACTTCCGTACGACGGACGTGACGGGCTCGATCGAGCTGCCGAAGGACAAGGAAATGGTGATGCCGGGCGACAACGTGTCGATCACGGTGAAGCTGATTGCGCCGATCGCGATGGAAGAAGGTCTGCGCTTCGCCATCCGCGAAGGCGGCCGCACCGTCGGTGCAGGCGTCGTCGCCAAGATCATCGAGTAAGCCAGTTATTCGTTGATCGACAGTTTTGGGGCTGGCATTAGCCAGTCCCAACATGGTCTAGGGGTATAGCTCAACTGGCAGAGCGTCGGTCTCCAAAACCGAAGGTTGGGGGTTCGATTCCCTCTGCCCCTGCCAAAAAATCGCCACGTGTCCTACGTGGCATTTGTTTTAAGGTGTTATGGCGAATCCATCCGTCGAAACTGTAAATACCTCCGGCGATAAGCTGATGCTGGCCCTGGGCGTATTGTTGGTCTTGGCCGGATTCGTGGGCTTCTTCTGGCTGGGTGGTCAGGAGTGGTACGTCCGCGGTGCCGCCTTGGTGGTAGGGTTGATCGCCGGCGTGGCCGTCGGTCTGATGTCGGCGCCTGGCAAGGGCCTGATCGCATTTGCCAAGGATTCGTACAAGGAAGTCCGGAAGGTCGTTTGGCCCACCCGCAAGGAAGCAACGCAAACCACACTCGTCGTGTTCGGTTTCGTGCTCGTGATGGCGATTTTCCTCTGGTTGAGCGACAAGTCCATCGAATGGGTGATTTTCTCGGCGATTCTGGGTTGGAAATGATATGAGCGATACTCCGGCATCCCCGAGCGGAAAACGTTGGTACGTCGTGCACGCCTACTCCGGCATGGAGAAGAGCGTGCAACGTGCGCTTCAGGAGCGCATTGAACGTGCTGGCATGCAGGACAAATTCGGTCAGATCCTGGTTCCGACCGAAGAAGTGGTCGAAGTCAAGGGTGGCCACAAGGCAGTGACCGAGCGTCGTTTCTTCCCCGGCTACGTGCTGGTGGAAATGGAAATGACGGACGAAACGTGGCACCTCGTGAAGAATACCGCGAAGGTCACCGGTTTCGTCGGCGGTGCGCGCAACCGCCCGACGCCGATTTCCCCCAAGGAAGTCGAGAAGATCATGTCGCAGATGCAGGAAGGCGTGGAGAAGCCGCGCCCGAAGACCCTGTTCGAGGTCGGCGAGATGGTTCGGGTCAAGGAAGGCCCGTTCACGGATTTCAATGGCACCGTCGAAGAAGTGAACTACGAAAAGTCGCGTGTGCGTGTGTCGGTGACCATCTTCGGTCGCGCCACCCCGGTCGAACTCGAGTTCGGCCAGGTCGAAAAAGTTTGACCCCGATTCGGTGGGCAGCCTCGGCTGCCCACCTTCGCGCTTACGGTCCGCGTCATGACCGTTGAGGAGCGTCAGTAGCCAGCGGCGAACGCGCGTTATCACTCACCGAACGCCGCTTGGCGTTCCAACGAGGTTTTCAAATGGCAAAGAAGATTGTCGGCTTTATCAAGCTGCAGATCCCTGCAGGTAAAGCCAACCCGTCGCCGCCGGTCGGTCCGGCACTGGGCCAGCGCGGCCTGAACATCATGGAGTTCTGCAAGGCGTTCAACGCGCAGACTCAAGGCATGGAGCCGGGTCTGCCGGTGCCGGTGGTCATCACGGCATTCGCTGACAAGAGCTTCACGTTCGTGATGAAGACGCCGCCGGCGACCGTCCTGATCAAGAAGGCGGCGAAGGTGGACAAGGGCTCGAGCAAGCCGCACACCGACAAGGTCGGTTCGATCACGCGCGCTCAAGCCGAAGAAATCGCGAAGACCAAGATGCCGGACCTTACGGCAGCTGATCTGGACGCAGCCGTTCGCACCATCGCTGGTAGCGCACGCTCGATGGGCATCACCGTGGAGGGTGTGTAAATGGCTAAGATCTCCAAGCGCCGTCAGGCATTTGCCGCCAAGGTCGACCGCCAGAAGCTGTACGCGATCGAAGACGCACTCGCCCTCGTGAAGGAATGCGCGAGCGCGAAGTTCAACGAGTCGATCGACGTCGCAGTCCAGCTCGGCATCGATGCGAAGAAGTCGGACCAAGTCGTTCGCGGTTCGGTCGTTCTGCCGGCCGGTACGGGCAAGTCGGTTCGCGTTGCCGTGTTCGCGCAAGGCGAGAAGGCCGAGCAAGCACGTGCAGCAGGCGCGGAAATCGTCGGTATGGAAGACCTGGCCGAGCAGATCAAGGCTGGCCAGATGGACTTCGACATCGTGATCGCTTCGCCGGACACGATGCGTATCGTCGGTACGCTGGGTCAGATCCTCGGCCCGCGCGGCCTGATGCCGAACCCGAAGGTCGGCACCGTGACGCCCGACGTCGCGACCGCAGTCAAGAACGCGAAGGCTGGCCAGGTCCAGTTCCGCGTCGACAAGGCCGGTATCATCCACGCGACCATCGGCCGTGCATCGTTCGAGTCGACCGCGCTGCGTAGCAACCTGTCGGCGCTGATCGAAGCGCTGCAGAAGGCAAAGCCGGCAACGAGCAAGGGCGTGTACCTGCGCAAGATCGCACTGTCGAGCACGATGGGCGTCGGCGTGCGTGTCGACCAGGCTACGCTGGCAGCGCAGTAAGCAAGAATTCGGGCCGCTTCACGAAGCGGCCTCAAAGGGCTTTGGGCGGTTGCCCGCGCAGTTCGGCGGGCAACCGGTTATCAAAGACCGTTGGTGGGAGCGTCGCAGTCAGGCAATCCCTTAATGCAAGCCAACGCAGATGGCGAACCCGAAATAGTTTTGCAGTGGTGAAGCCGCAGGCCGTGAAGCGATTCATGGTGTGAGGTGGAAATACTCCTAACGAGTCGGACGCCGTTGTTGAACGAGGTACGTGAGGTTTCGTGCCGAACGTATCGTTTCTGGAGGCTAACCGTGCCGCTTAATAGAGAAGACAAGCAAGCCGTCGTCGCTGAGGTTGCCGCGCAAGTCGCGAAGGCCCAGACCGTCGTGCTGGCTGAGTATCGTGGAATTGCGGTTGGCGATCTGACCAAGCTGCGCGCGAAAGCGCGTGAGCAACAGGTTTACCTGCGCGTGTTGAAGAACACGCTGGCGCGTCGCGCCGTCGAAGGTACGCCGTTTGCTCCGCTGGCAGAGCAGATGACTGGCCCCCTGATCTACGGCATCTCGGAAGATGCAATTGCTGCTGCGAAGGTCGTCAACGACTTCAGCAAGAGCAATGACAAGTTGGTCATCCGGGCTGGTTCGTTCGATGGCAAGGTGATGGACAAGGCTGGCGTGCAAGCGCTGGCAAGCATCCCGAGCCGCGAGGAACTGCTCTCGAAGCTGCTGTTCGTTATGCAATCGCCTGTTTCCGGCTTTGCGCGTGCTCTGGCCGCGCTGGCTGAGAAGAAGCAAGCCGAAGCTGCGTAATCGAACGCACATCAGCGTCACTGATCGCTGGCTGTATCCGTATTCAATTTAGGAGTATTTCAAATGGCAATCGCAAAAGAAGACATCCTGGCAGCAGTCGAAGGGATGACCGTTCTGGAACTGAACGAACTGGTCAAGGCGTTCGAAGAGAAGTTCGGCGTGTCGGCAGCTGCTGTTGCAGTCGCTGGCCCGGCAGGCGGCGGCGCTGCTGCTGCTGCTGAAGAGAAGACCGAGTTCACGGTCGTCCTGGCTGAAGCAGGCGCGAACAAGGTTTCCGTCATCAAGGCAGTTCGCGAACTGACGGGCCTGGGCCTGAAGGAAGCGAAGGACCTGGTTGACGGTGCACCGAAGCCCGTCAAGGAAGGCGTCGACAAGGCTGCTGCTGAAGAAGCCAAGAAGAAGCTGGAAGAAGCAGGCGCGAAGGTCGAAGTCAAGTAAGTTCCGGCGCGCTGTGCGAAGGCTGGCGGTATTTCCACCGCCGGCCTTTTTGTGCTTTGTGGGAACGTTATTCTGGCACTCTTTCGTGAGCCGCCATAAACGCTCCCAGAAGCCAAAGATAACCGTCGAATCGTTGCGATTGGCGTTTCTCTTTGTCTTCTGAAGCGACTGCAGAAGGCAAGTTTGGTCGGGTAGCGGGCAACACAGGCATCCGCTGCCGTCAGCCAGCGGTTGGTAGCGGCCAACCACCAAGCTTCTCGGCTCGTTCAAGCCGTCGGACGGCCATCGGGTCTCAGTCGGTGAACACTCGGGTTTGACACGTCCAGGTATTCCGCCTCGATAGCACCCGCCGTGATTCGGAGATCGTATGCAATATTCCTTCACCGAGAAGAAGCGCATTCGCAAGAGTTTCGCGAAGCGCCCCATCGTTCACCAAGTTCCTTTCCTGCTGGCCACCCAGCTTGAATCATTCAGCACGTTTCTGCAAGCCGATGTGCTGACGGCGCAACGCAAGCCCGAGGGTTTGCAGGCGGCCTTCACATCGGTGTTCCCCATTGTTTCGCACAATGGTTTCGCGCGTCTCGAGTTCGTGAGCTACGCGCTGTCCTCGCCGGCATTCAACATCAAGGAATGTCAGCAGCGGGGCCTGACGTACTGTTCCGCGCTGCGTGCGAAGGTGCGCCTCGTCATCCTCGACAAGGAATCGCCGAACAAGCCGGTCGTCAAGGAAGTGAAGGAGCAGGAAGTGTACATGGGCGAAATTCCGCTCATGACGCCGACGGGCTCGTTCGTCATCAACGGTACCGAGCGTGTGATCGTCTCGCAGCTGCACCGCTCGCCGGGCGTGTTCTTCGAACACGACAAGGGCAAGACGCACAGCTCGGGCAAGCTGCTGTTCTCGGCACGGATCATTCCGTACCGCGGCTCGTGGCTCGACTTCGAATTCGATCCGAAGGACATCCTGTACTTCCGCGTCGACCGTCGCCGCAAGATGCCGGTCACGATCCTGCTGAAGGCGATCGGCCTCACGCCGGAACAGATCCTCGCGAACTTCTTCGTGTTCGACAACTTCACGCTGATGGACGAAGGCGCGCAACTCGAGTTCGTGCCCGAGCGCCTGCGTGGTGAAGTCGCGCGTTTCGACATCACGGATCGTGATGGCAAGGTCATCGTCCAGAAGGACAAGCGGATCAACGCGAAGCACATTCGCGACCTCGAAGCCGCGAAGACCAAGTTCATCTCGGTGCCGGAAGACTATCTGCTCGGCCGCGTGCTGGCGAAGAACGTCGTCGACGGCGACACCGGCGAAGTGATCGCGAGCGCGAACGACGAAGTCACGGAAAGCGTGCTCGAGAAGCTGCGCGAAGCGGGCATCAAGGACATCCAGACGCTCTACACGAACGACCTGGACCAGGGCCCGTACATTTCGTCGACGCTGCGCGTCGACGAAACGGCCGACAGGACGGCCGCGCGTATCGCGATCTACCGCATGATGCGTCCGGGCGAGCCGCCGACCGAAGAAGCGGTCGAGGCACTGTTCAACCGCCTGTTCTACAGCGAAGAAGCGTACGACCTGTCGAAGGTCGGCCGCATGAAGTTCAACCGCCGCGTCGGCCGTGACGAGATCACCGGCCCGATGACGCTGCAGGACGACGACATCCTCGCGACGATCAAGATCCTCGTCGAGCTGCGCAACGGCAAGGGCGAAGTGGACGACATCGACCACCTCGGCAACCGTCGCGTGCGTTGCGTCGGCGAACTGGCGGAAAACCAGTTCCGCGCAGGCCTCGTGCGTGTCGAGCGCGCGGTCAAGGAACGCCTCGGCCAGGCCGAGAGCGAAAACCTGATGCCGCACGACCTGATCAACTCGAAGCCGATTTCGTCGGCGATCCGCGAGTTCTTCGGTTCGTCGCAGCTGTCGCAGTTCATGGACCAGACCAACCCGCTGTCGGAAATCACGCATAAGCGTCGTGTTTCCGCACTGGGCCCGGGCGGTCTGACGCGCGAGCGCGCAGGCTTCGAAGTCCGCGACGTGCACCCGACCCACTATGGCCGTGTGTGCCCGATCGAAACGCCGGAAGGTCCGAACATCGGCCTGATCAACTCGCTCGCACTGTACGCGCACCTGAACGAGTACGGCTTCCTCGAGACGCCGTACCGCAAGGTCGTGGACAGCAAGGTGACCGACCAGATCGACTACCTGTCGGCGATCGAAGAAGGCCGCTACATGATCGCGCAGGCAAACGCCGCGATCGACGAGAACGGCCAGCTGATCGACGAACTCGTGTCGTCGCGTGAAGCCGGCGAAACGATGATGGTCACGCCGGACCGCATCCAGTACATGGACGTGGCGCCGTCGCAGATCGTGTCGGTTGCAGCCTCGCTGATTCCGTTCCTCGAGCACGACGATGCGAACCGTGCACTGATGGGTTCGAACATGCAGCGTCAGGCCGTGCCGTGTCTGCGTCCGGAGAAGCCGGTCGTCGGTACGGGCATCGAGCGCACCTGCGCGGTCGACTCGGGCACGACGGTCCAGGCGTTCCGTGGCGGCGTCGTCGACTATGTCGACGCAGGCCGTATCGTGATTCGCGTGAACGACGACGAAGCGGTCGCGGGTGAAGTCGGTGTCGACATCTACAACCTGATCAAGTACACGCGTTCGAACCAGAACACGAACATCAACCAGCGTCCGATCGTGAAGATGGGCGACAAGGTCTCGCGCGGCGACGTGCTGGCCGACGGCGCCTCGACGGACCTGGGCGAGCTCGCGCTCGGCCAGAACATGCTGATCGCGTTCATGCCGTGGAACGGCTACAACTTCGAGGATTCGATCCTGATCTCGGAGAAGGTCGTGGCCGACGATCGCTACACGTCGATCCACATCGAAGAGCTGAACGTCGTTGCACGCGACACGAAGCTCGGGCCGGAAGAAATCACGCGCGACATCTCGAACCTGGCGGAAGTCCAGCTCGGCCGTCTCGACGAATCGGGCATCGTGTACATCGGTGCGGAAGTCGAAGCAGGCGACGTGCTGGTCGGCAAGGTCACGCCGAAGGGCGAAACCCAGCTGACGCCGGAAGAGAAGCTGCTGCGCGCGATCTTCGGCGAGAAGGCTTCGGACGTGAAGGATACGTCGCTGCGCGTGCCGTCGGGCATGAGCGGCACCGTGATCGACGTCCAGGTGTTCACGCGTGAAGGCATCCAGCGCGACAAGCGTGCGCAACAGATCATCGACGACGAACTGAAGCGCTACCGTCTCGACCTGAACGACCAGCTGCGCATCGTGGAAGGCGACGCGTTCCAGCGTCTTGCGCGCATGCTCGTCGGCAAGGTTGCAAACGGCGGCCCGAAGAAGCTCGCGAAGGGCACGAAGATCGACCAGGCTTACCTGGAAGACCTCGACCACTACCACTGGTTCGACATCCGCCTCGCGGACGACGAAGCAGCGGTGCAGCTCGAAGCGATCAAGAACTCGATCGAAGAGAAGCGCCACCAGTTCGACCTCGCGTTCGAAGAGAAGCGCAAGAAGCTCACGCAAGGCGACGAACTGCCGCCGGGCGTGCTGAAGATGGTCAAGGTGTACCTCGCGGTGAAGCGCCGCCTGCAGCCTGGCGACAAGATGGCAGGCCGTCACGGCAACAAGGGTGTCGTGTCGAAGATCGTCCCGGTCGAAGACATGCCGTACATGGCTGACGGCCGTCCGGCCGACGTCGTGCTGAACCCGCTCGGCGTGCCGTCGCGGATGAACGTGGGTCAGGTTCTGGAAGTGCACCTCGGCTGGGCCGCGAAGGGCCTCGGCTGGCGTATCGGCGAAATGCTGCAGCGTCAGGCGAAGATCGAGGAACTGCGTGTCTTCCTGACGAAGATCTACAACGAGTCGGGCCGCGCGGAAGATCTGGAAAGCTTCAGCGACGACGAGATCCTCGAGCTCGCGAAGAACCTGCGCGAAGGCGTGCCGTTCGCGACGCCGGTGTTCGATGGCGCGACCGAGGACGAAATGGCGAAGATGCTCGACCTCGCGTTCCCGGACGACATCGCCGAGCACCTCGACATGAACCCGTCGAAGAACCAGGTCCGTCTGTACGACGGCCGCACGGGCGAAATGTTCGAGCGTCGCGTGACGGTCGGCTACATGCACTACCTGAAGCTGCACCACTTGGTCGACGACAAGATGCACGCGCGTTCGACGGGCCCGTACTCGCTCGTCACGCAGCAGCCGCTGGGTGGTAAGGCGCAGTTCGGTGGCCAGCGTTTCGGTGAAATGGAAGTGTGGGCACTCGAGGCATACGGCGCGTCCTACGTGCTGCAGGAAATGCTGACGGTGAAGTCGGACGACGTGAACGGCCGGACCAAGGTGTACGAGAACCTGGTCAAGGGCGATCACGTGATCGACGCCGGCATGCCGGAATCCTTCAATGTGCTGGTGAAGGAAATCCGCTCGCTCGGTATCGACATCGATCTCGACCGCAATTAATCGGACTACGGAGAGAAAGCAATGAAAGCTCTGCTCGATCTATTCAAGCAAGTCCAACAGGAAGAAGTTTTCGACGCGATCAAGATCGGTCTGGCTTCCCCTGACAAGATCCGTTCGTGGTCGTTCGGCGAAGTGAAGAAGCCGGAGACCATCAACTACCGTACGTTCAAGCCGGAACGCGATGGTCTCTTCTGCGCGAAGATCTTCGGGCCGATCAAGGACTACGAGTGCCTGTGCGGCAAGTACAAGCGCCTGAAGCACCGCGGCGTGATCTGCGAGAAGTGCGGCGTCGAAGTGACGCTGGCGAAGGTGCGCCGCGAGCGCATGGGCCACATCGAGCTGGCCTCGCCGGTCGCGCACATCTGGTTCCTGAAGTCGCTGCCGTCGCGTCTGGGCATGGTGCTCGACATGACGCTGCGCGACATCGAGCGCGTGCTGTATTTCGAGGCATACGTGGTGATCGAACCGGGCATGACGCCGCTGAAGGCGCGGCAGATCATGACCGAAGAGGATTACTACAACAAGGTCGAGGAATACGGCGACGAATTCCGTGCCGAGATGGGCGCGGAAGGCGTGCGTGAACTGCTGCGCGCGATCAACATCGACGAGCAGGTCGAGACGCTGCGCACCGAGCTGAAGAACACCGGCTCGGAAGCGAAGATCAAGAAGTACGCGAAGCGCCTGAAGGTCCTCGAGGCATTCCAGCGCTCGGGCATCAAGCCCGAGTGGATGATCCTCGAAGTGCTGCCGGTGCTGCCGCCGGAACTGCGTCCGCTCGTGCCGCTGGACGGCGGCCGTTTCGCGACGTCGGACCTGAACGACCTGTATCGCCGCGTGATCAACCGTAACAACCGGTTGAAGCGTCTGCTCGAGCTGAAGGCGCCGGAAATCATCGTCCGCAACGAAAAGCGGATGCTGCAGGAAGCCGTCGACTCGCTGCTCGACAACGGTCGCCGCGGCAAGGCGATGACGGGCGCGAACAAGCGTCCGCTGAAGTCGCTCGCCGACATGATCAAGGGCAAGGGCGGTCGTTTCCGTCAGAACTTGCTCGGTAAGCGTGTCGACTACTCGGGCCGTTCGGTGATCGTGGTCGGTCCGACGCTGAAGCTGCACCAGTGCGGCCTGCCGAAGCTGATGGCGCTCGAGCTGTTCAAGCCGTTCATCTTCAACAAGCTGGAAGTGATGGGCGTCGCGACGACCATCAAGGCGGCGAAGAAGGAAGTCGAGAACCAGACGCCGGTGGTGTGGGACATCCTCGAAGAGGTGATCCGCGAGCACCCGGTGATGCTGAACCGTGCGCCGACGCTGCACCGTCTCGGTATCCAGGCGTTCGAGCCGGTGCTGATCGAAGGCAAGGCAATCCAGCTGCACCCGCTCGTCTGCGCGGCGTTCAACGCCGACTTCGACGGTGACCAGATGGCCGTTCACGTGCCGCTGTCGCTCGAAGCGCAGATGGAAGCGCGCACGCTGATGCTCGCGTCGAACAACGTGCTGTTCCCGGCCAACGGCGATCCGTCGATCGTGCCGTCGCAGGATATCGTGCTGGGTCTGTACTACGCGACCCGCGAAGCGGTCAACGCGAAGGGCGAGGGCCTGTCGTTCACCGGCGTGTCGGAAGTGATCCGCGCGTACGAGAACAAGGAAGTCGAGCTGGCATCGCGCGTCAACGTGCGGATCACCGAAATGGTCCACAACGAGGACAAGTCGGAAGGCGCACCGGCGTTCGTGCCGAAGATCACGCTGTACGCGACGACCGTCGGCCGCGCGATCCTGTCGGAGATCCTGCCGCACGGCCTGCCGTTCTCGGTGCTGAACAAGCCGCTGAAGAAGAAGGAAATCTCGCGCCTGATCAACACGGCGTTCCGCAAGTGCGGCCTGCGCGCGACGGTGGTGTTCGCCGATCAGCTGATGCAGTCGGGTTTCCGTCTGGCGACGCGCGCCGGCATCTCGATCTGCGTGGACGACATGCTCGTGCCGGAGCAGAAGGAAACGATCGTCGGCGATGCCGCGAAGAAGGTGAAGGAGTACGACCGCCAGTACATGTCGGGTCTCGTCACCGCGCAGGAACGCTACAACAACGTGGTCGACATCTGGTCGGCGACGTCGGAAGCGGTCGGCAAGGCGATGATGGAGCAGCTGTCGACGGAGCCGGTGACGGACCGCGACGGCAACGCGACGCGCCAGGAATCGTTCAACTCGATCTACATGATGGCCGACTCGGGCGCCCGGGGTTCGGCGGTGCAGATTCGTCAGCTGGCCGGTATGCGCGGCCTGATGGCGAAGCCGGACGGCTCGATTATCGAGACGCCGATTACCGCGAACTTCCGCGAAGGCCTGAACGTGTTGCAGTACTTCATCTCGACCCACGGTGCACGTAAGGGTCTGGCTGATACGGCACTGAAGACCGCGAACTCGGGTTACCTGACGCGTCGTCTGGTCGACGTGACGCAGGATCTGGTCGTCGTCGAGGACGATTGCGGCACGAGCAACGGCGTCGCGATGAAGGCGCTGGTCGAAGGCGGTGAAGTCGTCGAAGCGCTGCGCGACCGTATCCTCGGCCGCGTCGCGGTGGCGGACGTCGTGAATCCGGAAACGCAGGAAACGCTGTACGAATCGGGCACGCTGCTCGACGAAACCGCGGTGGAAGACATCGAACGCCTCGGCATCGACGAAGTGCGCGTGCGCACGCCGCTGACCTGCGAAACGCGTTACGGCCTGTGCGCAGCCTGCTACGGCCGTGACCTCGGCCGCGGCTCGCTCGTGAACGTCGGCGAAGCGGTCGGCGTGATCGCCGCGCAGTCGATCGGCGAACCGGGCACGCAGCTGACGATGCGTACGTTCCACATCGGTGGTGCGGCATCGCGTGCGGCAGTGGCGTCGTCGGTCGAAGCGAAGAGCAACGGTATCGTGCGCTTCACGTCGACGATGCGCTACGTGACGAACGCGAAGGGCGAGCAGATCGTCATTTCCCGTTCGGGCGAAGCGATGATCACTGACGACTTCGGTCGCGAGCGCGAGCGTCACAAAGTGCCGTACGGCGCGACGCTGCTGCAGCTCGACGGCGTCACCGTCAAGGCCGGCACGCAGCTGGCTACGTGGGATCCGCTGACGCGCCCGATCATCACCGAGTACGGTGGTACGGTGAAGTTCGAGAACGTCGAGGAAGGCGTGACGGTCGCGAAGCAGATCGACGACGTGACCGGCCTGTCGACGCTCGTCGTGATCGACGTGAAGCGTCGCGGTTCGCAGGCGTCGAAGAGCGTGCGTCCGCAGGTGAAGCTGCTCGACGCGAACGGCGACGAAGTGAAGATCCCGGGCACGGAGCACGCGGTGCAGATCGGCTTCCAGGTCGGCGCGCTGATCACCGTGAAGGACGGCCAGCAGGTGCAGGTGGGTGAAGTGCTCGCACGTATCCCGACCGAAGCGCAGAAGACGCGTGACATTACCGGCGGTCTGCCGCGGGTGGCGGAACTGTTCGAAGCGCGTTCGCCGAAGGATGCGGGCATTCTCGCGGAAGTCACCGGCACGACGTCGTTCGGCAAGGACACGAAGGGCAAGCAGCGTCTCGTCATCACGGACCTCGAGGGCAATCAGCACGAGTTCCTGATCGCGAAGGAAAAGCAGGTGCTGGTCCACGACGCCCAGGTCGTCAACAAGGGCGAAATGATCGTGGACGGTCCGGCCGATCCGCACGACATCCTGCGTCTGCAGGGTATCGAGGCGCTGTCGCGCTACATCGTCGACGAAGTGCAGGACGTGTACCGACTGCAGGGCGTGAAGATCAACGACAAGCACATCGAGGTGATCGTTCGCCAGATGCTGCGTCGTGTGCAGATCACCGACAACGGCGATACGCGCTTCATCCCGGGCGAACAGGTCGAGCGTTCCGACATGCTGGACGAGAACGATCGCATGATCGCCGAGGACAAGCGTCCGGCGTCGTACGACAACGTGCTGCTGGGTATCACGAAGGCGTCGCTGTCGACCGACTCGTTTATCTCCGCGGCATCGTTCCAGGAAACGACCCGCGTGCTGACCGAAGCGGCGATCATGGGCAAGCGCGACGATCTGCGCGGCCTGAAGGAAAACGTGATCGTCGGCCGCCTGATTCCGGCCGGTACGGGTCTGGCGTTCCACAAGGCGCGCAAGGCCAAGGAGTCGTCGGATCGCGAGCGTTTCGACCAGATCGCGGCGGAAGAAGCGTTCGAGTTCGGCACCCCGAGCACGCCCGCCGCGGAAGAGCCGCAGCAGCATCCGGCAGCCGAGTAAGTGCTGGCGGCGCGAGCCGCCTCGCTACGCTGTCGCTGAAGCCGCCCAGTTTCGACTGGGCGGTTTTTTTTTGCCCGGCCGGAGCCGGTTGCCGGCACCATCGCGCACTGTCCCGATGGCCAATGTTGTGCGATTCGCCGCTTCACGCGCGTACGGGTTGTTAGAATCCCGGTCATCGCAGTTTGCTGTCTTCCATCTCATTCATGTCCCGCGCCCTCGAAATCCTCGACGAAGTCTTCGGTTATTCCGCGTTTCGCGGCCAGCAAGGCGAGATCGTCGAGCACGTCGCCGGCGGCGGCGATTGCCTCGTGCTGATGCCGACCGGCGGCGGCAAGTCGCTGTGCTACCAGATCCCCGCGCTGCTGCGGCACGAGACCGGGCATGGCGCGGGCATCGTCGTCTCGCCGCTGATCGCGCTGATGCAGGACCAGGTCGCGGCGCTGAGCGAAGTCGGCGTGCGCGCGGCCTACCTGAACTCCACGCTGTCCGGCGCGGAGGCCGCGGCCACCGAGCGCGCGCTGCGCGAAGGCGAGATCGACCTGCTGTACGTGGCGCCCGAGCGGCTGATGACCGGGCGCTTCCTCGACCTGCTCGAGCGCGCGAAGATCGGCCTGTTCGCGATCGACGAGGCGCATTGCGTGTCGCAATGGGGCCATGACTTCCGTCCCGAATACATCCAGCTGTCGGTGCTGCACGAGCGGTTTCCGTCGGTGCCGCGCATCGCGCTGACGGCGACCGCCGACGCGATCACGCGCGACGAGATCGTCCACCGTCTCGCGCTCGACGATGCGCGCGTGTTCGTGTCGAGCTTCGACCGGCCGAACATCCGCTACCGGATCGTCGAGAAGGACAACGCGCGCGCGCAGCTGCTCGACTTCATCCGCGCCGAGCACACGAATGCCGACGGCACGACCGATGCCGGCGTCGTGTATTGCCTGTCGCGCCGCAAGGTCGAGGAAACGGCCGAATGGCTGAAGGCGCAGGGCGTTCGTGCGCTGCCGTATCACGCGGGGATGGAATTCGAGGTGCGTCAGAAGCACCAGGAGATGTTCCAGCGCGAAGAGGGCATCGTGATGTGCGCGACGATCGCGTTCGGCATGGGGATCGACAAGCCGGACGTGCGCTTCGTCGCGCACCTCGACCTGCCGAAGAGCGTCGAGGGCTACTACCAGGAAACCGGCCGCGCGGGCCGCGACGGCATGCCGGCGAATGCGTGGATGGCGTACGGCCTCGGCGACGTCGTCCAGCAGCGCAAGATGATCGACGAGTCCGATGCCGACGATGCGCACAAGCGCGTGCAGACGGGCAAGCTCGATGCACTGCTCGGGCTGTGCGAAACGATTTCCTGCCGCCGCGTGCGCCTGCTGAATTACTTCGGCGAGGCCAGCCAGCCGTGCGGCAATTGCGACACCTGCCTCGAGCCGCCCGATTCATGGGACGCGACGCGCGAGGCGCAGATGGCGTTGTCGTGCGCGTTCCGCGCGCAGCGCGCGAGCGGCTTCAACTTCGGCGCGAGCCATCTGATCGAGATCCTGCGCGGCAGCCGCAACGAGAAGGTCCTGCAGCGCGGCCACGATGCGCTCAGCACGTTCGGCATCGGCGCGTCGCTGTCCGAACCGGAATGGCGGGCGATCTTCCGGCAGCTCGTCGCGTACGGCTATCTGGCCGTCGACCACGGCGGTTTTGGCGCGCTCGTGCTGACCGAGGCCGCGAAGCCGGTGCTGAAAGGCGAGGAGAAGGTCACGCTGCGGCGCTACGTGAAGCCGCAGCGCTCGCGCCAGTCGTCGAGCCGCGGCGGCACGCGCGTCGATCCGACGGCCGGCATGAGCGCGCGCGAGCGCGCCCGCTGGGACGCGCTGCGTGCGTGGCGCGCGGAGACGGCGAAGTCCGACGGCGTGCCGGCGTACGTGATCTTCCACGATGCGACCCTCGCCGAAATCGCGCGCAATGCGCCGGAGACGATCGACGATCTGCGCCATATTCCCGGGATGGGCGTCCGCAAGCTCGAACGCTTCGGCGACGAGCTGATCGACGTCGTCGAATCGGCCTGACGGTCGGCCTCCGGCGGGGCATCGGTCCCCGCCGCCGGGCCGCAAACGCACGCAACCCGTTGACTTGCTTGGTATTTCCGGAATATGATGCTAGGTTCCGGTTCTTGGCTGGACAGGTTGCGTGCGAAAGTTCGTGCCTGTTTTCCGGATCCGGAGGTCAATCGCACCTCGATTCTCGCTTTGCCCGAAATCGATGTGCGGATTTTGTTCAATTTCAGGAATAAACAATGCCAACCATCAACCAACTGGTTCGCAAAGGCCGTCAGTCGGAAACGACGAAGAGCAAGAGCCCGGCCCTGCAGGACTGCCCCCAGCGTCGCGGCGTGTGCACCCGTGTGTACACGACGACGCCGAAGAAGCCGAACTCGGCACTCCGTAAGGTTGCCAAGGTTCGTCTGACGAACGGCTTCGAAGTGATTTCGTACATCGGCGGTGAAGGCCACAACCTGCAGGAACACTCGGTTGTGCTGATCCGCGGCGGCCGTGTGAAGGACTTGCCGGGTGTGCGTTACCACATGGTTCGCGGCTCGCTGGATACCCAGGGCGTCAAGGATCGTAAGCAAGCGCGTTCGAAGTACGGCGCGAAGCGTGCAAAGGCTGCGAAGTAAGCGGTTTTTGATTTGGGATCGCCCCAGGGCGGTCAAGGCGGTGGTGCCGGATTGCCGGTGCTGTCGAGTAAGTGGTCACCCGGCCGAGCTGGTTAGTCGTGAAGATGTGATCGGGTTAGTTGGTGGCCGCGGGGCTGAGAAACAGCTCCAACTGAACAAGTAAAGGAAGAAACATGCCGCGTCGTCGCGAAGTCCCCAAGCGGGAAGTGTTGCCGGATCCGAAGTACGGCAACGTAGATGTAGCCAAGTTCATGAACATGCTGATGCTGTCCGGCAAGAAGTCGGTCGCTGAACGCATCGTTTATGGCGCATTCGAACAGATCCAGACCAAGGGTGGCAAGGACCCGCTGGAAGTGTTCACGGTTGCGCTCAACAACGTGAAGCCGGTGGTCGAAGTGAAGAGCCGTCGCGTTGGTGGTGCCAACTATCAGGTTCCGGTCGAAGTGCGTCCGTCGCGTCGTATGGCATTGGCGATGCGCTGGTTGCGCGAGGCTGCGAAGAAGCGCAGCGAGAAGTCGATGGCTCTGCGCCTGGCAGGTGAGCTTTCCGAAGCGGCCGAAGGCCGTGGCGGCGCGATGAAGAAGCGCGACGAAGTTCACCGCATGGCAGAAGCCAACCGCGCGTTCTCGCATTTCCGTTTCTAAGCGCCTGGCTGGGCTGTTAGCGGAAATAAATTCCGGGCGGGTGCGCTTTTCAGGCGCCTCGCCCGTTTGTGTTGAAGCGTGATGCAGCAGGGCTGCATCACGCCATCCCAGTAGAGGATCAAAGTGGCTCGCAAGACTCCTATCGAGCGCTACCGCAATATCGGTATTAGCGCTCACATCGACGCCGGCAAGACGACGACGACCGAGCGCATTCTGTTTTACACCGGCGTGAACCACAAGATCGGTGAAGTTCACGACGGCGCAGCAACGATGGACTGGATGGAGCAGGAACAGGAGCGTGGCATCACGATCACGTCCGCTGCTACCACGGCCTTCTGGAAGGGCATGGGCGGCAACTATCCGGAACACCGCATCAACATCATCGACACCCCGGGCCACGTCGACTTCACGATTGAAGTGGAGCGCTCGATGCGCGTGCTCGATGGCGCATGCATGGTCTACTGCGCAGTGGGCGGCGTGCAGCCGCAGTCGGAAACGGTGTGGCGCCAGGCGAACAAGTACAAGGTGCCGCGTCTCGCGTTCGTCAACAAGATGGACCGTACCGGCGCGAACTTCTTCAAGGTTTACGACCAGCTCCGTCTGCGCCTGAAGGCGAACCCGGTTCCGGTCGTGGTGCCGATCGGCGCGGAAGAAGGCTTCAAGGGCGTTGTCGATCTGATCAAGATGAAGGCGATCATTTGGGACGAGGCGTCGCAAGGTACCAAGTTCGACTACGTGGACATCCCGGCTGAACTCGTCGACACGTGCAACGAGTGGCGCGAAAAGATGGTCGAGGCCGCCGCCGAGTCGAGCGAAGACATGATGAACAAGTACCTCGAAGCGGGCGAACTGGCCGAAGCCGAGATCGTGAAGGGTCTGCGCGACCGCACGATCGCGTGCGAAATCCAGCCGATGCTGTGCGGTACCGCGTTCAAGAACAAGGGCGTGCAGCGCATGCTCGACGCCGTGATCGATTTCCTGCCGTCGCCGGTCGACATTCCGCCGGTTACGGGCGAGCTGGAAAACGGCGAGAAGACGGAGCGCCGCGCTTCCGACGACGAGAAGTTCTCGGCACTCGCGTTCAAGATCATGACCGACCCGTTCGTCGGCCAGCTGATCTTCTTCCGCGTCTACTCGGGCGTCGTCAATTCGGGCGACACGCTGCTCAATGCGACCAAGGACAAGAAGGAACGTCTCGGCCGTATTCTGCAGATGCACGCGAACCAGCGTGAAGAAATCAAGGAAGTTCGCGCAGGCGACATCGCTGCTGCGGTCGGCCTGAAGGAAGCGACCACGGGCGATACGCTGTGCGATCCGGCTCATCCGATCGTGCTCGAACGCATGATTTTCCCGGAGCCGGTGATTTCGCAGGCCGTCGAGCCGAAGACGAAGGCTGACCAGGAAAAGATGGGCCTGGCGCTCAACCGTCTCGCTCAGGAAGATCCGTCGTTCCGCGTGCAGACCGACGAAGAATCGGGTCAAACGATCATTTCGGGCATGGGCGAGCTCCACCTCGAAATTCTGGTCGACCGGATGAAGCGTGAATTCGGCGTGGAAGCGACCGTCGGCAAGCCGCAGGTGGCGTACCGCGAAACCATTCGCAAGTCGGCCGCGGACGTCGAAGGCAAGTTCGTCAAGCAGTCGGGCGGCCGTGGTCAGTATGGCCATGCGGTCATTACGCTCGAGCGCAGCGAACTGGGCAAGGGCTACGAGTTCGTCGACGCGATCAAGGGCGGCGTGATCCCGCGCGAATACATCCCGTCGGTTGACAAGGGTATTCAGGAAACGCTGAAGAGCGGCGTGCTGGCAGGCTTCCCGGTCGTCGACGTGAAGGTCACGCTGACGTTCGGTTCGTACCACGACGTCGACTCGAACGAAAATGCGTTCCGCATGGCTGGTTCGATGGCGTTCAAGGAAGCGATGCGCCGCGCTGATCCGGTTCTGCTCGAACCGATGATGGCCGTGGAAGTGGAAACGCCGGAAGACTTCATGGGCAACGTGATGGGCGACCTGTCGGGTCGTCGCGGCATCATCCAGGGCATGGATGACATGGTGGGCGGCGGCAAGATCGTGCGCGCCGAAGTGCCGTTGTCGGAAATGTTCGGCTATTCCACGTCGCTGCGTTCGCTGACGCAGGGTCGCGCAACGTACACGATGGAGTTCAAGCACTACGCCGAAGCTCCGAAGAACGTTGCAGAAGCGATCATCAGCGCAAAGTCGAAGTAATTCGCTATCACAATCGATTATTTTTGAAAGAAGAGAATCATGGCAAAAGGTAAATTCGAGCGGACCAAGCCGCACGTGAACGTTGGTACGATTGGTCACGTTGACCACGGCAAGACGACGCTGACGGCGGCGATCACGACGGTGCTGACGAAGAAGTTCGGCGGCGAGGCGAAGGCATACGACCAGATCGATGCGGCGCCGGAAGAAAAGGCACGCGGCATCACGATCAACACCGCGCACGTCGAGTACGAAACGGCTAACCGCCACTACGCACACGTCGACTGCCCGGGCCACGCTGACTATGTGAAGAACATGATCACGGGCGCGGCGCAGATGGACGGCGCGATCCTGGTGTGCTCGGCTGCAGACGGCCCGATGCCGCAAACGCGTGAGCACATCCTGCTGGCGCGCCAGGTTGGCGTTCCGTACATCATCGTGTTCCTGAACAAGTGCGACATGGTGGACGACGCTGAACTGCTCGAGCTGGTCGAGATGGAAGTTCGCGAACTCCTGTCGAAGTACGACTTCCCGGGCGACGACACGCCGATCGTGAAGGGTTCGGCCAAGCTGGCGCTGGAAGGCGACACGGGCGAGCTGGGCGAAGTGGCGATCATGAACCTGGCAGACGCACTGGACACGTACATCCCGACGCCGGAGCGTGCAGTTGACGGCGCGTTCCTGATGCCGGTGGAAGACGTGTTCTCGATCTCGGGCCGCGGTACGGTGGTGACGGGTCGTGTCGAGCGCGGCATCGTGAAGGTCGGCGAAGAAATCGAAATCGTCGGTATCAAGCCGACGGTGAAGACGACCTGCACGGGCGTGGAAATGTTCCGCAAGCTGCTGGACCAAGGTCAGGCAGGCGACAACGTCGGTATCCTGCTGCGCGGCACGAAGCGTGAAGACGTGGAGCGCGGCCAGGTTCTGGCGAAGCCGGGTTCGATCACGCCGCACACGCACTTCACGGCTGAAGTGTACGTGCTGAGCAAGGACGAAGGCGGCCGTCACACGCCGTTCTTCAACAACTACCGTCCGCAGTTCTACTTCCGTACGACGGACGTGACGGGCTCGATCGAGCTGCCGAAGGACAAGGAAATGGTGATGCCGGGCGACAACGTGTCGATCACGGTGAAGCTGATTGCGCCGATCGCGATGGAAGAAGGTCTGCGCTTCGCCATCCGCGAAGGCGGCCGCACCGTCGGTGCAGGCGTCGTCGCCAAGATCATCGAGTAATATCGACGATCCGCCGAGTGGTGTATCATTCGGCGTCTGATAGTGCCCGGGGCCGGGCGCCCGCTCTCCGCGGATGCCCGGCCTCACGTTCTTTTCGTGATCTGGCGACGCAATATCGCCGTGCTCTTTTCAAGGAATCGTCATGCAGCAACAGAAAATCCGCATTCGCCTGAAGGCTTTCGACTATCGTCTGATCGATCAATCGGCTGCCGAAATCGTCGACACGGCGAAGCGGACTGGCGCAATCGTCCGTGGCCCGGTGCCGCTGCCGACGCGCATTCAGCGTTTTGACATCCTGCGTTCGCCGCACGTCAACAAGACGTCGCGCGACCAGCTCGAAATCCGTACCCACCAGCGCCTGATGGACATCGTCGATCCGACCGACAAGACGGTCGACGCGCTGATGAAGCTCGACCTGCCGGCTGGCGTCGACGTGGAAATCAAGCTGCAGTAAGGCTTCCGGCGCCTTCCGGCGTGCCGGGCGGCGCTAAGTCTTTGATTGCTTGCAGAAAACGGAGAGCCCGGCTATAATGTTTGGCTTTTCGCGTATTCGCGTAAAAAAGTTGGGCCTTGCGTGCCCGGCATTTTGTAAATCAGCCCCGACCAATCGCAGTCGGGAATGGAGAAAACGATGAGCCTTGGACTCGTAGGTCGCAAGGTTGGTATGACCCGTATCTTCACGGCTGAAGGGGATTCGATTCCCGTCACCGTGGTGGACGTGTCGGACAACCGCGTGACGCAGATCAAGACTGTTGAAACCGACGGCTACACGGCCGTGCAGGTTGCATTCGGCTCCCGTCGTGCATCGCGCGTGACGAAGCCGCAGGCAGGTCATCTTGCCAAAGCCGGTGTTGAAGCCGGTGAAATCCTCAAGGAATTCCGCATCGACGCGGCCAAGGCAGCCGAGCTGTCGAATGGCGCCGTGGTCGGCGCTGATCTTTTCGAAGTGGGCCAGAAGGTCGACGTGCAAGGCGTGTCGATCGGTAAGGGCTACGCCGGTACGATCAAGCGTTACAACTTCTCCTCCGGCCGTGCCACGCACGGTAACTCGCGCTCGCACAACGTGCCGGGTTCGATCGGTATGGCGCAGGATCCGGGTCGCGTTTTCCCGGGTAAGCGCATGACGGGTCACATGGGTGACGTGACGGTGACGGTGCAGAACCTCGAAATCGCTCGTATCGACGCAGAGCGCAAGCTGCTGCTGGTCAAGGGCGCGATTCCGGGTGCGAAGGGCGGCAAGGTTTTCGTGACGCCGGCCGTGAAGACCAAGGGGGCGAAATAATGGAACTCAAGCTCCTGAATGAAAATGGTCAGGAAGGTGCAGTGGTCAACGCATCGGACGTCGTGTTCGGTCGTGACTACAACGAAGCGCTGATCCACCAGATCGTCGTTGCTTACCAGGCGAACGCTCGCCAGGGTAACCGCGCGCAGAAGGACCGCGAGCAGGTCAAGCACACGACCAAGAAGCCGTGGCGCCAGAAGGGTACGGGCCGTGCTCGTGCCGGTATGTCGTCGAGCCCGTTGTGGCGTGGCGGTGGTCGTATCTTCCCGAACTCGCCGGAAGAAAACTTCTCGCACAAGGTCAACAAGAAGATGCATCGCGCAGGCCTCTGCTCGATCTTCTCGCAGCTGGCCCGCGAAGGCCGTCTGTCGGTCGTCGAGGACATCGTTCTCGAAGCGCCGAAGACCAAGCTGCTGGCCGACAAATTCAAGGCCATGGGTCTCGAATCCGTGTTGATCATCACCGACACGGTCGACGAAAACCTGTACCTGGCTTCGCGCAACCTGCCGCACGTGGCAATTGTCGAGCCGCGCTATGCCGACCCGCTGTCGCTGATCTACTTCAAGAAAGTGCTGGTCACGAAGGCCGCGGTCGCCCAGATCGAGGAGTTGCTGTCATGAGCGAGATTCGCAAGAACGATCATCGTTTGATGCAGGTCCTGCTCGCACCGGTGATTTCCGAGAAGGCGACGCTGGTTGCCGACAAGAACGAGCAAGTCGTGTTCGAAGTCGCACCGGATGCCACGAAGCAGGAAGTGAAGGCGGCTGTCGAGCTGCTGTTCAAGGTTGAAGTTGATTCCGTCAACGTGCTGGTTCAGAAGGGCAAGCAGAAGCGCTTTGGCCGTTCGATGGGCCGCCGCAAGGACGTGAAGAAGGCGTACGTTTGCCTGAAGCCCGGCCAGGAAATCAACTTTGAAGCGGAGGCCAAGTAATCATGGCAATCGTGAAAGTTAAACCGACTTCGCCGGGTCGCCGCGCGATGGTCAAGGTGGTCAACAAGAACCTGCACAAGGGCAAGCCGTTCGCGGCACTGCTCGACACGCAGAGCTCGACCGCCGGCCGTAACAACAACGGCCACATCACCACGCGTCACAAGGGTGGTGGTCACAAGCAGCACTACCGTATCGTCGATTTCCGTCGCACGAAGGACGGCATCCCGGCAAAGGTCGAGCGTCTCGAGTACGACCCGAACCGCAGCGCGAACATCGCGCTGGTGCTGTACGCAGACGGCGAGCGCCGCTACATCATCGCCCCGAAGGGCCTGACCGTCGGCCAGCAGCTGATGTCGGGTTCGGAAGCGCCGATCCGCGCAGGCAACACGCTGCCGATCCGCAACATTCCGGTCGGTACGACGATCCACTGCATCGAGATGCTGCCGGGCAAGGGCGCGCAAATGGCGCGTTCGGCCGGCACGTCGGCCATGCTGCTGGCGCGTGAAGGCGTCTACGCGCAGGTTCGTCTGCGTTCGGGCGAAATCCGCCGGGTGCACATCGAGTGCCGTGCAACGATCGGTGAAGTCGGCAACGAAGAGCATAGCCTGCGCCAGATCGGCAAGGCTGGCGCGAACCGCTGGCGCGGTATCCGCCCGACGGTGCGTGGCGTTGCGATGAACCCGGTTGACCACCCGCACGGTGGTGGTGAGGGCAAGACGGCTGCAGGTCGCGACCCGGTGAGCCCGTGGGGCACGCCGGCGAAGGGTTATCGCACCCGCAGCAACAAGCGCACGACGACGATGATCGTCCAGCGCCGTCACAAGCGTTAAGGAGTAGGCAATGGCACGTTCTGTTAAAAAAGGTCCGTTCTGCGACGCCCATTTGCTGAAGAAAGTTGAGGCGGCTGCAGCTTCGCGCGACAAAAAGCCGATCAAGACCTGGTCGCGTCGCTCGACGATTCTGCCGGATTTCATCGGTCTGACGATCGCCGTTCACAACGGCCGTCAACACGTTCCGGTGTACATCTCGGAAAACATGGTCGGCCACAAGCTTGGCGAGTTCGCACTGACCCGGACGTTCAAGGGTCACGCGGCCGACAAGAAGGCCAAGAAATAAGGGGCTATCAAGATGGAAGTGAAAGCAATTCATCGCGGTGCCCGCATCTCGGCGCAGAAGACGCGCCTTGTGGCTGACCAGATCCGCGGTTTGCCGGTCGACAAGGCGCTGAACGTTCTGACGTTCTCGCCGAAGAAGGCGGCTGGCATCGTGAAGAAGGTTGTGCTGTCGGCAATCGCGAATGCGGAGCACAACGAAGGCGCCGATATCGACGAGCTCAAGATCAAGAGCATCTACGTCGACAAGGCTGCGTCGCTCAAGCGTTTCACCGCGCGCGCCAAGGGCCGCGGTAACCGCATCGAGAAGCAATCCTGTCACATCACTGTGACGGTCGGGAATTAAGGAGCCATACGATGGGACAGAAAATTCATCCGACTGGCTTCCGCCTGGCTGTCAGCCGCAATTGGGCTTCGCGTTGGTACGCGAACAACAACAATTTCGCGGCGAT
Source organism: Burkholderia pyrrocinia (assembly GCA_001527685.1). Taxonomy (GTDB): domain Bacteria; phylum Pseudomonadota; class Gammaproteobacteria; order Burkholderiales; family Burkholderiaceae; genus Burkholderia; species Burkholderia pyrrocinia_D. The sequence continues at coordinate 18,803 of LOZU01000017.1, read as the reverse complement.
GTTGCAGGAAGACATCGGTGTTCGTGAATACCTGAAGAAGAAGCTGAAGAACGCTTCGGTTGGCCGCGTCGTCATCGAGCGTCCGGCAAAGAACGCGCGCATCACGATTTTCAGCTCGCGTCCGGGTGTCGTCATCGGCAAGAAGGGCGAGGATATCGAACTGCTGAAGACGGAACTGCAACGCCGCATGGGCGTGCCGGTTCACGTCAACATCGAAGAGATCCGCAAGCCGGAAACCGATGCGCAACTGATCGCTGACTCGATCACGCAACAGCTCGAGCGCCGGATCATGTTCCGTCGCGCGATGAAGCGTGCGATGCAGAACGCGATGCGCCTGGGTGCCCAGGGCATCAAGATCATGAGCGCGGGCCGTCTGAACGGTATCGAAATCGCACGTACGGAGTGGTACCGCGAAGGTCGCGTGCCGCTGCATACGCTGCGTGCCGACATCGACTACGCGACTTCGGAAGCGAAGACGACCTACGGGATCATCGGCGTCAAGGTGTGGGTCTACAAGGGCGATACCCTTGGCCGCAACGACGCGCCGGTGGTGGAAGAAGTAGCCGAAGACAAGCGTCCGCGTCGCAATGCGCGTCCGGGCGATCGTCGTCCGCGCCGTGACGGCGAAGGCGGCGCTCCGGGTGCTCGCCGTGGCGCACCGCGCCGTGGCGCCGGCAAGCCGGAAGACGGCAAGACTGGAGAATAACGATGCTGCAACCGAAACGCAGGAAGTATCGCAAAGAGCAGAAGGGTCGTAACACCGGCAAGGCGACGCGCGGCAACGCAGTGTCGTTCGGTGAATTCGGCCTGAAGGCGATCGGTCGCGGCCGTTTGACCGCGCGTCAAATTGAAGCGGCGCGTCGTGCAATGACGCGCCACATCAAGCGTGGCGGCCGCATCTGGATCCGGATCTTCCCGGACAAGCCGATTTCGCAGAAGCCGGCGGAAGTGCGTATGGGTAACGGTAAGGGTAACCCGGAGTACTACGTCGCCGAGATTCAGCCGGGCAAGATGCTGTATGAAATGGATGGCGTAACCGAAGAACTGGCACGCGAAGCGTTCCGTCTGGCTGCAGCCAAGCTGCCGCTGAAGACGGCATTCATCGTGCGCCAGCTCGGCGCCTAAGGAGAAAACATGAAGGCTTCCGAACTTCTCCAGAAAGACCAGGCCGCGCTCAACAAGGAGCTGGCGGACCTGCTGAAGGCGCAATTCGGCCTGCGCATGCAACTCGCGACCCAGCAGCTCACGAACACGAGCCAGCTGAAGAAGGTTCGTCGCGACATCGCACGTGTGCGGACCGTCATGACTCAGAAGGCGAACCAGAAATGAACGATAGCGTGAAAACCTCGCTGAAGCGGACGCTGGTCGGTCGGGTCGTCAGCAACAAGATGGACAAGACCGTCACCGTGCTGATCGAGCACCGCGTCAAGCACCCGATCTACGGCAAGTATGTCGTGCGCTCGAAGAAGTACCACGCGCACGATGAAGCGAACACCTGCAACGAAGGCGATCTCGTCGAAATCCAGGAAACCCGTCCTGTTTCGAAGACGAAGGCCTGGACGGTGTCGCGCCTCGTCGAAGCAGCTCGCGTGATCTAAGCGGGTCCGTGCAGTAGGCAGTAACAGGCACTTCTCCACGAAGTGCTTGAAATCGCAAAGTTTTTGCTTGCGTGACCGGGATTATTTGTTATAATCCCGGTCTTCCCTCTTTATGGGAGCCCCGTCGCGGGCGAAGTTGGTGGGGGAAGCGGACTGGCGCCAGCCTGTCCGAAAGATTCACCGAATTGCGATGGCGGGTTTCGTTTGCCGTCGCTGCTGTTCCAACCCAAGCAGCCGATTGGCTGACGGGACCAAGACTGACCGAATGCATCATGGTGGTGCATCCGGATTAAGTTGGGAAAGACAAACCATGATCCAGACCGAATCTCGGCTTGAAGTAGCCGACAACACGGGTGCACGTGAAGTCATGTGCATCAAGGTGCTCGGCGGCTCGAAGCGTCGTTATGCCAGCATTGGCGACATCATCAAGGTGAGCGTCAAAGAGGCAACGCCGCGCGGGCGTGTGAAGAAAGGCGAAATCTACAACGCCGTGGTGGTCCGCACCGCCAAGGGCGTTCGTCGTCAAGACGGCTCGCTGATCAAGTTCGACGGCAACGCCGCTGTGCTTTTGAATAACAAGCTCGAGCCGATCGGCACCCGCATTTTCGGGCCGGTCACGCGTGAGCTGCGTAGCGAACGATTCATGAAGATCGTTTCGCTGGCGCCGGAAGTGCTGTAAGGAGTCGCGATGAACAAGATTCGCAAGGGTGACGAAGTGATCGTCGTCGCCGGCAAGGACAAGGGCAAGCGCGGCGTCGTGCTGGCTGTCGGTGCTGAGCATGTGACGGTTGAAGGTATCAACCTCGTCAAGAAGCATGTGAAGCCGAACCCGATGAAGGGTACGACGGGTGGCGTGGAAGCGAAGACGATGCCCCTGCATATTTCGAACGTCGCACTGGTCGACGCGAATGGCAAGGCGTCGCGTGTTGGCATCAAGGTCGAGGAAGGCAAGAAGGTTCGCTTCCTGAAGACGACCGGTGCCGTACTGAGCGCCTGACGCAGCGGAGTAAAAAATGGCTCGTTTTCAAGAGTTTTACAAAGAAAAGGTTGTGCCCGGCCTGATCGAGAAGTTCGGTTACAAGTCGGTCATGGAAGTGCCGCGCATTACCAAGATCACGCTGAACATGGGTCTTGGCGAAGCGATCGCTGACAAGAAGATCATCGAGAACGCCGTTGGCGACCTCACGAAGATCGCTGGTCAGAAGCCGGTCGTGACGAAGGCACGCAAGGCAATCGCAGGCTTCAAGATCCGCCAGGGCTACCCGATCGGCGCGATGGTGACGCTGCGTGGTCGCGCGATGTACGAATTCCTCGACCGCTTCGTGACCGTTGCCCTGCCCCGCGTGCGTGACTTCCGCGGTGTGTCGGGCCGTGCTTTCGATGGCCGCGGCAACTACAACATCGGTGTGAAAGAGCAGATCATTTTCCCCGAAATCGATTACGACAAGATCGACGCGCTGCGTGGGCTGAACATCAGCATCACGACGACCGCGAAGACCGACGACGAAGCAAAGGCACTGCTCGCCAGCTTCAAGTTCCCGTTCAGAAACTGAGGTTACCGTGGCTAAACTGGCACTGATCGAACGTGAAAAGAAGCGCGCCCGCCTGGTCGCGAAGTTCGCAGCAAAGCGTGAAACGCTGAAGGCGATCATCGAAGACCAAAGCAAGTCGGACGAAGAGCGCTACGAAGCACGCCTTGAGCTGCAGCAACTGCCCCGCAACGCAAACCCGACCCGCCAGCGTAACCGCTGCGCGATCACGGGCCGTCCGCGTGGCACGTTCCGTAAATTCGGCCTCGCGCGTAACAAGATTCGTGAAATCGCATTCCGTGGCGAGATTCCTGGCCTGACCAAGGCGAGCTGGTAATAGGAGAAACGTAAATGAGCATGAGTGATCCTATCGCCGATATGCTGACTCGCATCCGCAACGCGCAGATGGTCGAGAAGGTATCGGTCGCGATGCCCTCGTCGAAGGTCAAGGTTGCAATCGCACAAGTCCTGAAGGACGAAGGTTATATCGACGATTTCGCGGTGAAGACCGAAGGCGCGAAGGCTGAGCTGAACATCGCGCTGAAGTACTACGCTGGTCGTCCGGTCATCGAGCGCCTCGAGCGTGTGTCGAAGCCGGGCCTGCGCGTGTACCGCGGCCGTAACGACATTCCGCAGGTCATGAACGGCCTCGGCGTGGCAATCGTGTCGACGCCGAAGGGCGTGATGACCGACCGCAAGGCGCGCGCTACGGGCGTCGGCGGCGAAGTCATCTGCTACGTCGCTTAAAGCCGAGGAGAGAGAAACATGTCTCGAGTAGGTAAGAGCCCGATCGCGCTGCAAGGCGCGGAAGTCAAGCTGGCTGACGGTGCAATCACCGTCAAGGGCCCGCTGGGCACCATCACGCAAGCGATCAATCCGCTCGTGAACGTGGCGAACAACGACGGCACGCTGAACCTGTCGCCGGTGGACGAAAGCCGCGAAGCAAATGCACTGTCGGGCACGATGCGCGCGATCATCGCGAATGCCGTGCAAGGCGTGACCAAGGGTTTCGAGCGCAAGCTGACGCTGGTTGGCGTCGGTTATCGTGCGCAAGCGCAAGGCGACAAGCTGAACCTGTCGCTGGGTTTCTCGCACCCGGTGGTGCACCAGATGCCGGAAGGCGTCAAGGCCGAAACCCCGACGCAAACCGAAATCGTGATCAAGGGGATCAACAAGCAACAAGTCGGTCAAGTGGCTGCGGAAGTCCGCGGTTACCGTCCGCCGGAGCCCTACAAGGGCAAGGGCGTGCGCTATGCCGACGAGGTTGTGATCCTCAAAGAAACGAAGAAGAAGTAAGGGTGCGCAATCATGGATAAGACTCAATCTCGCCTGCGCCGCGCTCGCCAGACGCGTATCAAGATCGCTGAGCTGCAGGTCGCGCGTCTCGCCGTGCATCGCACGAATACGCACATCTACGCTCAAGTGTTCTCGCCCTGCGGCACCAAGGTGCTCGCAAGCGCGTCGACGCTCGAGGCAGAAGTGCGCGCTGAGCTCGCCGACAAGTCGGGCAAGGGCGGCAACGTTGCTGCTGCGACGCTGATCGGCAAGCGTATTGCCGAGAAGGCAAAGGCCGCCGGCATCGAATCCGTCGCCTTCGACCGCTCGGGCTTCCGCTACCACGGCCGCGTGAAGGCGCTGGCTGAGGCAGCTCGCGAAGCTGGGCTCAAGTTCTAAGGAAGGAATTCGTCATGGCAAAGATGCAAGCGAAAGTTCAGGCTGACGAGCGCGACGACGGCCTTCGTGAAAAGATGATTTCGGTCAACCGCGTGACCAAGGTCGTGAAGGGTGGCCGTATTCTCGGCTTCGCCGCACTGACCGTGGTTGGCGACGGCGATGGCCGCATCGGTATGGGCAAGGGCAAGGCGAAGGAAGTGCCGGTCGCTGTCCAGAAGGCAATGGAACAAGCTCGCCGCAACATGTTCAAGGTGCCGCTCAAGAACGGTACGTTGCAACACGAAGTGCACGGCAAGCACGGCGCATCGGCAGTCCTCCTCGCTCCGGCGAAGGCAGGTACCGGTGTGATCGCCGGCGGTCCGATGCGCGCAGTGTTCGACGTGATGGGCGTTCAGAACGTCGTGGCGAAGAGCCACGGTTCGACGAACCCGTACAACCTCGTTCGCGCCACGCTGGACGGCCTGCGCAAGCAGTCGACCCCGGCAGACATCGCGGCGAAGCGCGGCAAGTCCGTCGAAGATATTTTGGGCTAAGCCCGGGTGGTCACCATGTCTGAAAAAACTGTCAAGGTTCAGCTCGTCAAGAGCCTGATCGGGACCCGCGAATCGCACCGCGCGACCGTGCGTGGCCTGGGCCTGCGCCGACTCAACTCGGTCAGCGAGCTGCAGGACACGCCGGCGGTCCGCGGCATGATCAACAAGGTCTCGTACCTCGTTAAGGTCATCGCGTAAGCGGCCCTACGGATCAAGGAGTTGATATGGAATTGAATAACCTGAAGCCGGCAGCTGGCGCCAAGCACGCCAAGCGTCGCGTCGGCCGCGGCATCGGTTCGGGCCTCGGCAAGACGGCTGGCCGTGGTCACAAGGGTCAGAAATCGCGTTCGGGCGGCTTCCACAAAGTCGGTTTCGAAGGCGGTCAGATGCCGCTGCAACGTCGTCTGCCGAAGCGCGGCTTCACGTCGCTGACGAAGGAATTCGTCGGTCAAGTGCGCCTGGGCGACCTCGAGAAGCTGCCGGTCGATGAAGTCGATCTGCTCGCACTGAAGCAAGCCGGCCTGGTCGGCGAGCTGACGAAGAGCGCGAAGATCATCGCGACGGGCGAGCTGAAGCGCAAGATCGTCGTGAAGGGTCTCGGCGCCACCAAGGGTGCGCGCGCAGCGATCGAAGCGGCTGGCGGTTCGTTTGCCGAGTGACACGCCTAGCGCGTCGTCACTAGCATTTGCATCGGAGAAGGTACTTGGCTAACAGCCCGAGTCTTGCAAAACCCGGTCGAAGCACGGCGAAATTCGGCGATCTGCGCCGGCGAGCGATGTTCTTGCTCCTGGCGCTGATCGTCTATCGCATCGGCGCGCACATCCCCGTGCCGGGCATCGATCCGGATCAACTGGCGAAGCTGTTCCAGAGCCAGGCGGGCGGCATCCTTGGCATGTTCAACATGTTCTCGGGTGGCGCGCTTTCCCGCTTCACGATCTTCGCGCTGGGGATCATGCCGTACATCTCGGCGTCGATCATCATGCAGCTGTTGGCGATCGTCTCGCCGCAGCTCGAGGCGCTGAAGAAGGAAGGGCAGGCTGGGCAACGGAAGATCACGCAGTACACGCGGTATTTCACCGTGGTGCTCGCGACCTTCCAGGCGTTCGGTATCGCGGCTGCGCTGGAAAACCAGCCGGGCCTCGTCACCGATCCCGGCATGCTGTTCCGGCTGACCACGGTCGTGACGCTGGTGACGGGCACGATGTTCCTGATGTGGCTGGGTGAGCAGATCACCGAGCGCGGTCTGGGCAACGGTATCTCGATCATCATCTTCGGCGGGATTGCAGCAGGGTTCCCGAATGCCGTCGGTGGCTTGTTCGAGCTGGTGCGTACGGGTTCGATGAGCATCATTTCGGCGATCATCATCGTCGTTCTGATTGCCGCGGTGACTTACCTGGTCGTGTTCATCGAACGCGGTCAGCGCAAGATCCTCGTGAACTACGCGAAGCGCCAGGTCGGTAACAAGATCTACGGCGGGCAGTCGTCGCACCTGCCGCTGAAGCTGAACATGTCGGGCGTGATTCCGCCGATCTTCGCATCGTCGATCATCCTGTTCCCGGCAACGATTCTCGGCTGGTTCAGCACGGGGCAGCCGTCGGGAAGCTGGTTCTCCAACACGCTGCATAACGTGGCGGAGGCGCTGAAGCCGGGTCAGCCGGTCTATGTGCTGCTGTACACGCTGGCGATCGTGTTTTTCTGCTTCTTCTACACCGCACTGGTGTTCAACAGCAGGGAAACCGCGGACAACCTGAAGAAGAGCGGCGCGTTCGTGCCGGGCATCCGTCCGGGCGAGCAGACCGCACGATATATCGACCGCATCCTCACGCGTCTGACGCTGGCCGGTGCGATCTACATCGTCTTCGTGTGTCTGCTGCCGGAATTCCTGGTGCTGCGCTGGAACGTGCCGTTTTATTTTGGTGGAACGTCGCTGCTGATCATTGTCGTCGTCACGATGGACTTCATGGCGCAGGTGCAGTCGTACGTTATGTCGCAACAGTATGAGTCACTGCTCAAGAAGGCAAACTTCAAGGGCGGCAACATCCCAATGCGTTAAAAAGGACCTATGGCCAAGGACGATGTAATCCAGATGCAGGGTGAGGTGATCGAAAACCTCCCGAATGCGACCTTCCGTGTGAAGCTGGAAAACGGCCATGTCGTATTGGGACATATCTCCGGAAAGATGCGGATGCACTACATCCGCATCCTCCCGGGCGACAAGGTCACGGTTGAATTGACGCCTTACGATCTGTCGCGTGCGCGGATCGTGTTCCGGGCGAAGTGATTTGGAAAAAAGGGTAATATCATGAAAGTGATGGCATCGGTTAAGCGCATTTGCCGCAATTGCAAGATCATCAAGCGCAAAGGCGTCGTTCGCGTGATCTGCAGCTCGGATCCGCGCCACAAGCAGCGCCAAGGCTGACCGCGCGTTTGTTTGCGCTTTTTGTTTGAGGAAAAACAATGGCTCGTATCGCAGGGGTTAACATCCCGAATCACCAGCATACCGAGATCGGCCTGACGGCAATCTTCGGTGTCGGCCGCACTCGCTCGCGCAGCATCTGCGTGGCAGCTGGCGTGGATTTCTCGAAGAAGGTCAAGGACCTGACCGACGCAGACCTCGAAAAGCTGCGTGAAGAAGTGGGCAAGTTTGTCGTCGAAGGCGATCTGCGCCGTGAAGTGACGATGAACATCAAGCGCCTGATGGACCTCGGCTGCTACCGTGGCGTCCGTCATCGCAAGGGCCTGCCGATGCGCGGTCAGCGTACGCGTACGAACGCACGTACTCGCAAGGGTCCGCGTCGTGCAGCGCAAGCGCTGAAGAAGTAAGCGGAACTGACAGTTACAGGAAAACGTAATGGCTAAGGCTTCGAACACCGCGGCGCAACGCGTTCGCAAGAAGGTCAAGAAGAACGTCGCTGAAGGCGTGGTTCACGTTCACGCGTCGTTCAACAACACGATCATCACGATCACCGATCGCCAAGGCAATGCCCTGGCGTGGGCGACGTCGGGCGGCCAGGGCTTCAAGGGCTCGCGCAAGTCGACGCCGTTCGCTGCTCAGGTTGCTGCTGAGTCGGCCGGTCGCGTGGCGATGGAATACGGCGTGAAGAATCTGGAAGTGCGGATCAAGGGCCCGGGCCCGGGTCGCGAGTCGGCAGTGCGCGCACTGCACGGCCTCGGCATCAAGATCACCGCGATTTCGGACGTCACTCCGGTTCCGCATAACGGCTGCCGTCCGCCGAAGCGTCGCCGCATCTAACGATGTGCTGGCGCAATGCCTGTCGCCGCTTAGCGTCGACGGGCTGTGCTTTTTTGATTGACTAAGCCCACCGTTCGCCCCAAAGGGCGCGAACTAGCGCGGATTCCGGTTCGCGTGACTGATTGATAAAGGAATGCAAAGTGGCACGTTATATCGGCCCTAAGGCCAAGCTGTCCCGCCGTGAAGGCACCGACCTCTTCCTGAAGAGCGCGCGTCGCTCGCTCGCAGACAAGTGCAAGCTCGACAGCAAGCCGGGCCAGCACGGCCGTACCTCGGGCGCACGTACGTCCGACTACGGCACGCAGCTGCGTGAGAAGCAGAAGGTCAAGCGCATCTATGGCGTGCTGGAGCGTCAGTTCCGCCGCTACTTCGCCGAAGCCGACCGCCGCAAGGGCAACACGGGTGAAAACCTGCTGCAACTGCTCGAGTCGCGCCTCGACAACGTCGTGTATCGCATGGGCTTCGGCTCGACCCGCGCTGAAGCGCGTCAGCTGGTGAGCCACAAGTCGATCACCGTGAACGGCGTCGTCGCGAACGTGCCGTCGCAGCAAGTGAAGGCTGGCGACGTGGTCGCGATCCGTGAAAAGGCGAAGAAGCAGGCGCGTATCGTCGAAGCGCTGTCGCTGGCCGAGCAAGGCGGCATGCCGAGCTGGGTTGCAGTCGATGCGAAGAAGTTCGAAGGTACGTTCAAGCAAATGCCGGAGCGCGCCGATATCGCCGGCGACATCAACGAAAGCCTGATCGTCGAATTGTACTCGCGTTAATCCGATTGACGGCCGAGGTACCCCGATTGCGTTCTGCAAGGGGGGACCTCGGCTGTTTATTTTCAGGGTGTTACCGGTCAGCCTTATCGGTGTAACGAGCCGAGGGTATTGAAAAGGAAAACCTATGCAAACCAGTTTGTTGAAACCCAAGATCATCGCCGTGGAATCGCTGGGCGAGAACCACGCGAAGGTGGTCATGGAGCCGTTCGAGCGCGGCTACGGCCACACCTTGGGCAATGCGCTCCGCCGCGTGCTGCTGTCGTCGATGGTGGGCTACGCGCCGACCGAAGTGACGATCGCGGGCGTGGTGCACGAGTATTCGACGCTTGATGGTGTGCAAGAGGACGTCGTCAACCTGCTGCTGAACCTGAAGGGCGTGGTGTTCAAGCTGCACAACCGCGACGAAGTGACGGTGACGCTGCGCAAGGAAGGCGAAGGCGTCGTTACGGCCGGCGATATCGAGCTGGCGCACGATTGCGAAGTCATCAACCCGAATCACGTGATCGCGCATCTGTCGAAGGGCGGCAAGCTCGACGTTCAGATCAAGATCGAGAAGGGCCGAGGCTACGTGCCGGGCAACGTTCGCCGCTACGGCGAAGATACGGCCAAGATCATCGGCCGCATCGTGCTCGACGCATCGTTCTCGCCGGTTCGCCGCGTGAGCTATGCAGTCGAAAGCGCACGTGTCGAGCAGCGTACCGACCTCGACAAGCTCGTGATGAACATCGAAACGAGCGGCGTGATCACCCCGGAAGAAGCGATCCGCCAGTCGGCACGCATCCTGGTCGACCAGCTGTCCGTGTTCGCGGCGCTGGAAGGCACGGAAACGGCTGCCGAGGCACCGTCGCGCGCGCCGCAGATCGATCCGATCCTGCTGCGTCCGGTGGACGATCTCGAGCTGACGGTCCGTTCGGCGAACTGCCTGAAGGCCGAGAACATCTACTACATCGGCGACCTGATCCAGCGCACGGAAAACGAGCTGCTGAAGACGCCGAACCTCGGTCGCAAGTCGCTCAACGAGATCAAGGAAGTGCTCGCTTCGCGCGGTCTCACGCTGGGCATGAAGCTCGAGAACTGGCCGCCGGCTGGTCTCGACAAGTAAGCCCGGTTGTAGCTGAAGTTGGCAAAGATGCGGATTTTCCTTTAAAATCCGCATCTTGCTTTTTTTCGTTACCGGCCCGTGCACCCCTTCGGGTGCGATAGAAGAGCTGGATCAAAACTTTGAATCAAGGAAACTGAAATGCGCCATCGTCATGGTCTGCGGAAACTGAACCGCACGAGCAGCCACCGTCTGGCTATGCTCCGTAACATGTCCAACTCGCTGATCGAGCACGAAGTCATCAAGACGACGCTGCCGAAGGCGAAGGAACTCCGTAAGGTCGTCGAGCCGCTGATCACGCTCGGCAAGAAGCCGTCGCTCGCAAACCGTCGCCTGGCATTCAACCGCCTGCGCGATCGTGACATGGTCACGAAGCTGTTCGACGTGCTCGGCCCGCGTTTCGCGAACCGTCCGGGCGGCTACCTGCGCATCCTGAAGTTCGGCTTCCGCGTCGGCGACAACGCACCGATGGCACTGGTCGAGCTGCTGGATCGTCCGGAAGTCGAGGAAACGGAAAACGTGCAAGAAGCTGAATAAGCTTCCCCGCACGTTGCAGTAGCAGAAAGGGCTAAGCGAATGCTTGGCCCTTTTTGCTTTTGGGGTGCCATCGGGATGCGATCGATTGTCGCAGTCCGGTTCTCCGGCACCGTCTTGCAGGGTGCGTTACGATACGAGGCAATACGCCGGTGAACGAATCTGGGAGGACGCGTATGGTCGTGGTGCTGATGCTGACGACGGTGCCGGATGCGGCGACCGCCGATGCGCTCGCCGACGGCGCGCTGGCCGCGCGGCTCGCCTCCTGCGTGTCGGAGCTCGGTGCGATCAAGTCGCGCTATCACTGGCAGGGCAAGGTCGAAACGGCCCGCGAGATCCAGCTCCTGTTCAAGACGAGCCCGATGCGCGCGCTCGAGCTGGAGCGATTCATCCAGTCGCACCACCCCTACGACACGCCGGAAATCGTCTCCTGGCAGGCCGCTGCGTCGCCGGCCTACGGCCAATGGGTGGCCGGCGAAACCCAACGTCTATTTCATGTTTAAAGGTATGGCTCTTCGCGTGCGCTTCCCCGTGCTGCGGTTCTTCGCGTTCCTGCTGTCGCTTGCGTTCGTGCTCGGCGGCATGTCGCTTGCCCGGGCGGCTGACGATTTCCTCGATCCGTCGGTCGCGTTCAAGTTCAGCGCCAGCGAGTCGCCGGGGCAGGTCGACGTGCGCTTCAAGGTCGCGGACGGCTATTACCTGTACCGCGAGCGGTTCGCGTTCGCGGTCAAGAGCGGCCAGGCGACGCTCGGCGAGCCGAAGCTGCCGGCCGGCCATGTGAAGTTCGACCAGACGTTCCAGAAGAACCTCGAGACCTATCGCGGCGAGGTCGTGATCCACGTGCCCGTCAAGCAGGGGTCCGGGCCGTTCGAGCTCGCGGTGACGTCGCAAGGGTGCGCGGACGAAGGCATCTGCTATCCGCCCGCCGAGCACGTCGTGAAAGTCAGTGGCGACGCGCTGGGTGCGGCGACCTCGACGGCGGCGCCGTCCGGCGGTGATGTGGCGGCCGGCAGTTGGTTCGACAAGGTCACCAGCGCCGACTACGCGCAATCCCTGCTCGAAGGCCAGGGCTTCTTCACGATCGTCGCGCTGTATTTCGTGGCGGGCGTCGTGCTGAGCCTGCTGCCCTGTTCCTATCCGATGATTCCGATCGTGTCGGCGATCATCATCGGCCAGGGCACCCGCGCGACGCACGCGCGCGGCTTCGCGCTGTCGCTGACCTACGTGCTCGGCATGGCGTTCGTCTACACCGTGCTCGGCATTGCCGCGGCGCTGGTCGGGCAGGGTCTCGGCGCGTGGCTGCAGAACCCGTGGGTGCTGGGCAGCTTCGGCGTGCTGTTGACGGTATTCGCGGCGTCGTTGATTTCCGGTATCGACATCGCCTTGCCGCAGCGCTGGCAAAACGGCGCCGCCAGCGCGTCGAGCGGCCGCAAGGGCGGCCACTTCGCGGCCGTCGCGGCGATGGGCGCGTTGTCCGCGCTCGTCGTCGGCGCCTGCATGACCGCGCCGCTGTTCGCGGTGCTCGCGTTCATCGCGCATACCGGCAACGCGCTGCTCGGCGGCTCGGCGCTGTTCGCGATGGGGCTGGGGCTCGGCGTGCCGCTGCTGGTCGTCGGCATCGGCGCGGGTGCGTTGCTGCCGCGCGCGGGCATGTGGATGGACGGCGTGAAGGTGTTCTTCGGCATCGTGCTGCTTGCGGCCGCGCTGTGGATCGTCTGGCCGGTGCTCGGCGGTGCGTTCAGGATGATGCTGGCGGCCTTGTGGCTGCTCGTCGCGGCAGCCGCGCTTGGCCTGTTCTCGCCGCATGCGGGCACACCGTCGATCTGGCGGCGCCTCGGGCGCGGGCTCGGCGCCGGGCTGGCGATCTGGGCGGCCGCGCTGCTGGTCGGCCTCGCGGCGGGGTCGACCGACCCGGTCAAGCCGCTTGCGGTGCTCGCTGCGCGTACGACGGCATCCGTCGCGGGTTCGGCCGCCGCCGGCGTGCCGACGGCGCAGGAAGGGCCGGCATTTGCCTCGGTGGGGTCAAATGCCGAGCTCGATACGCTGCTGAAGACGGCGAACCGGCCCGTGATGCTCGATTTCTACGCCGACTGGTGCGTGAGCTGCAAGGAGATGGAGCATCTGACCTTCACCGATACGCGCGTGCAGGCGCGGCTGGCGCAACTGCACCTGGTGCGTGCGGACGTCACCGCGAACAACCCGGACGACCAGGCGCTGCTCAAGCGCTTCAACTTGTTCGGCCCGCCCGGGATCATCTTCTTCGACCGCAACGGCAACGAAATCGGCCGCGTGGTCGGCTACCAGGCGGCCGAGACGTTCCTGCGCAGCCTCGATCGCGCGGCAGTGCCGACGGTCTGACCGCGCGCCGGCCCCGCAATCGCCCGGCAAGAAAAAACGGCGACGCACCGAAGTGCGTCGCCGTTTTGCTTTGCGCGCGCGAACGTGCGGATCAGCGCTGCGCCTTCAGCAGGCGTGCGGCATCGAGCGCGAAATACGTCAGCACGCCGTCGGCACCGGCGCGCTTGAACGCGAGCAGCGATTCGAGCACGACCTTGTCGTGATCGAGCCAGCCGTTCATCGCGGCGGCCTTCAGCATCGCGTATTCGCCGCTCACCTGGTACACGTAGGTCGGGAAGCGGAACTCGTCCTTCACGCGGCGCACGATGTCGAGGTACGGCATGCCGGGCTTGACCATCACCATGTCCGCGCCTTCGTCGATGTCGAGGCGCACTTCGCGCAGCGCCTCGTCGCTGTTCGCCGGATCCATCTGGTAGGTCATCTTGTTGCTCTTGCCCAGATTGGCCGCCGAGCCGACCGCGTCGCGGAACGGGCCGTAGAACGCCGACGCGAACTTGGCCGAATAAGCCATGATGCGCGTGTGGATATGGCCGTCGCTTTCGAGCATCTCGCGGATCGCGCCGATGCGGCCGTCCATCATGTCCGACGGCGCGACGATGTCGACGCCGGCCTCGGCCTGCGCGCGCGCCTGCTCGATCAGGATCTCGATGGTGTCGTCGTTGATCACGTAGCCGTTTTCGTCGAGCACGCCGTCCTGGCCGTGGCTCGTGTACGGATCGAGCGCGACGTCGGTCAGCACGCCGAGCTCGGGAAAGCGCTTCTTCAACTCGCGCACCGCGCGCGGGATCAGGCCTTCGGGGTTGGCTGCCTCGCGGCCGTCCGGCGTCTTCAGCGACGGCTCGATGGCCGGGAACAACGACAGCACGGGCACGCCCAGCTCGGCGCACTGCTCGGCGACGTGCATCAGCAGGTCGACCGACACGCGTTCGACGCCCGGCATCGACGGCACCGGCTGGCGCTCGTTCGTGCCGTCGACGACGAAGACCGGGTAGATCAGGTCGTCGGTGGTCAGATGGTTTTCGCGCATCAGGCGGCGGGAGAAGTCGTCGCGGCGCATCCGGCGCGGACGATGAAGCGGATGGAAGCTCATGGCAATTTGGCAGAAATCAGGGCAGTAAGGGCCTTACGGAACCCTTAGGTTATTTTCTGGAGCGTTGGTATATGATAGCGATCGAGTGTCACGCCTAGCGCGATGCTCCCCGCTTCTCCTCCCTGAGCGGGTGCCTGTCGTTATTCGATTAGGCTGTTTGACCCGCCGTTAGACGGCGGGTTTTTTTATGAGCCGGCCGAATCGCAGGCGCCGTCAGGTGCGCGCCGCCTATTCCGGCCGCGCGTTGCCCGATTATTTTGCTACAGGCTCGTCTTTCGCGTCGGCGACGGACGGCCGCACCCAGCTTTCGATCAGCGCGTGGGCCTCGTCGAGCCCCGTGCGCTTGAGTGCCGAGAACAGCTGGACGGTCAGCTTGCCTTCCACGCCCGCGTCGCGATACGCATCGAGCCCTTTCTGCGTCGTGCGCAGCGCGTTGATGCTCTCCTGGCGCGTCAATTTGTCGCACTTGGTCAGCAGCGTGTGGATCGGCTTGCCGGTCGGCGTGAACCACTCGATCATCCGGCGGTCGAGGTCGGTCAGCGGGCGGCGCGAATCCATCATCAGGATCAGGCCGCAGAGCTGCGAGCGTGTCGCGAGGTAGCTCGACAGCAGCATCTCCCAGTGCGCCTTCGCGGCGCCGGGCACTTCCGCGTAGCCGTAGCCGGGCAGGTCGACGAGATTCGCGACGGGTTCGTCGGCCGGGCCGACCGAAAAATAGTTGATGTGCTGCGTGCGGCCGGGCGTCTTCGACGCGAACGCGAGCCGCTTCTGGTTGCACAGCACGTTGATCGCCGTCGATTTGCCGGCGTTCGAGCGGCCCGCGAACGCGATTTCCGGTTGCACCGTGGGCGGCAGGTCGCGCAGGTGGTTGACGGTCGTATAGAAGCGGGCTTGATGGAGCAGAAAGGCCATGGGAACCGGTCGGACGGGCGGCGGGAGCCGCTTGGTGGAGGCGGGGTAGCCCCGATAGGCGCGGGGGCTTTCAGCGCGATATTGTACAATACGGCGGTTTTACCGACGGCCCCGGGCGCCCGCCTCGCGCGCTTGTGCGGCTTCTGCGGTAGACTGATCGCCGTCGTTTTTTGCAGAACCTCTAATTCCCACAAGACGAAACAGGGTGTGCGAATGAATCGACTGTGCAAGTCTCTGATGGTGCTTCAGGTTGCAGCAGGGTTCGTAGGTTTCGTAGCAGAGGCAAGGGCGGCGGATGCGGCAAAGCCGGATCTCGACCGCGGCAAGGCGATCGCGGCGCAGGTCTGCGCATCGTGTCACGGCGCCGACGGCAACAGCGCATCGGGCGGTTTCCCGAAGCTCGCCGGCCAGCATCCCGAGTATCTGGTCAAGCAGCTGAACGATTTCAAGGCGCAGCCGGGCGCGAAGGGGCCGGTGCGCAACAACCCCGTGATGGTCGGGTTCGCGAGCGCGTTGAGTGCGGACGACATGCGCAACGTCGCGGCGTATTACGGATCGCAGGCGACGAAGCCCGGCACCGCGCACGTCGCGGCTACCGTGCCGCTCGGCCAGAAGATCTACCGCGGCGGCATCGCGGAGAAGGGCGTGCCGGCCTGTGCGAGCTGCCACGGGCCGACGGGGCAGGGGCTGCCGGTTCAGTATCCGCGCCTGTCCGGGCAATGGTCGGATTACACCGTCGCCCAGTTGGCGGCGTTCCAGCAGGGAGCGGGCGCCCGCAACAACAACGAGGCGATGCATCAGATCGCCGTGCGTCTGTCGGACAGCGAGATCAAGGCCGTGGCGGACTACATCGCCGGCCTGCGCTGAGCGCCAGTCGCGAACAGAGTGACCGGGCGCCCGAAGGGGCGGCCGGAGTCAGAACAAGAAAAGGGTGGGGCGCCGCATCATTGCGGCCGCCCGCCCTTTTTTGTTGTCAGTCGGAGTTTGAATGAGCGTTAGCACGTCGGGGATGCAGTTGAAGTCGGGCAAGGGCGCCACGAAGCGCGCGGTCGAGCTGTTGAGCTCGATGCGCTTCGCGATCGCGCTGCTGGTGGTGTTGTCGATCGCGAGCATCGTCGGTACCGTCCTGACCCAGGATGACCCGTATCCGAATTACGTGAACCAGTTCGGGCCGTTCTGGGCCGACATCTTCCGCGCGCTCGGCCTGTACAACGTATACAGCGCGTGGTGGTTCATGCTGATCCTGATCTTCCTCGTCGCGTCGATCTCGCTGTGCGTGATCCGCAATGCACCGAAGATGCTCGCCGACGCGAAGAGCTGGAAGGACAAGGTCCGCGAAGGCAGCCTGCGCGCGTTCCATCACAAGGCCGAATATTCCGCGAGCGGCACGCGCGCGGCAGCCACCGCGACGCTCGCCACGTTCGTCACGAAGGCCGGCTACAAGCACGTCGTGCGCGAGACCGGCGGCGCGACGCTGATCTCCGCGAAGCGCGGCGCGCTGACGAAGTTCGGCTATATCTCCGCGCACCTCGCGATCGTCGTGATCTGCGTCGGCGGCCTGCTCGACAGCAACCTGCCGATCAAATTCCAGATGTGGATGTTCGGCAAGAGCCCCGTCAATACGAGCGCGACGATCAGCGAAATCTCGCCCGACCATCGCCTGTCCGCGTCGAACCCGACGTTCCGCGGCTACGCGTGGGTGCCGGAAGGCCAGTTCGTGTCGACCGCGATCCTCAACCAGCCGAACGGCTCGCTGATCCAGGACCTGCCGTTCTCGATCCAGCTCAACAAGTTCATCGTCGACTACTACACGACGGGCATGCCGAAGCTGTTCGCGAGCGACATCGTCGTGATCGATCGCGAGACGGGCCGGAAGATCCCGGCGCGCGTCGAGGTCAACAAGCCGTTCACGTACAAGGGCGTGTCGATCTACCAGTCGAGCTTCCAGGATGGCGGCTCGCAGATGCAGATGACCGCGTACCCGATGACGGGCAGCACGCTGAAGCCGTTCCCGGTGCTGGGCACGATCGGCAATTCGGTGCCGCTGCAGATGCCGGGCGCCGACGGCGAGTCGATCGAATTCTCCGATTTCCGCGCGATCAACGTCGAGAACATGGCCGACGCGAACGGCAAGCCCGACGTGCGCGGTGTCGCGAAGACATCGACGCTCAGGGAAGCGTTCGACGAGCGGCTCGGCTCGGGCGCGAAGTCGTCGAAGCCGACGCAGTTGCACAACATCGGCCCGTCGGTGCAGTACAAGGTGCGCGGCAAGGATGGCCAGGCGCGCGAGTTCAACAACTACATGCTGCCCGTCGACATGAACGGCGAGCGCGTGTTCCTCGCCGGCGTGCGCGCGAGCCCGAACGACCCGTTCCGCTACATGCGGATTCCGGCGGACAGCCAGGATTCGATCGGCGAATGGATGCGCCTGCGCGCGGCGCTGGAAGATCCGGCGGTGCGCGCGGATGCGGCCGCGCGCTTCGCGCAGCGTTCGCTGCCGGGCACCGAGGCGTCGCTGCGCGGCCGCCTGCAGGACAGCGCATCGAAGGTGCTGACCCTGTTTGCGGCGAGCGACGACAGCGTCGGGCGCGGCGCGGACGGCCAGCCGATGGGCGGCTTCCAGGCCGTCGCGACGTTCATCGACCGCTCGGTGCCGAAGGCCGAGCAGGAAAAGGCGGCCAGCCTGCTGCTGCGGATGCTCGAGGGTTCGATGTGGGAGGTCTGGCAGATCGCGCGCGAGCGCGCCGGCGAGGCACCGCTCCAGCAGGGCGCGGATTCGATCCGGTTCGTGCAGAACGCGATCAACGCGCTGTCCGACAGCTTCCTGTACGGTTCGCCGGTCTATCTGCAGCTCGACTCCTTCAAGCAGGTGCAAGCTTCGGTATTTCAGCTGACGCGCGCACCGGGCAAGAATCTGGTGTATCTTGGCAGCCTGCTGCTTGTTGCCGGCATCTTCGCGATGTTCTACGTGCGCGAGCGGCGCCTCTGGTTCTGGCTCAAGGACGCCGGCTCCGGCGTCGATGTGGTGATGGCGATGTCCACGGCCCGCAAGACCTTCGATTTCGAGAAAGAATTCGTGCAGACGCGCGACGCGGCAGGTGCCGCATTGCACGCCACACCTCGCGATGCCGCGCCCGCCGGTGCGGCATCGGCTTCCCGCCCGCCGGCTGGCGGCGGTTCCGAGGATTCCACCCGGTAACATCATGGATCTCACTCAAGTTTCCCCGTCCCGCGACGCGTCGGCCCAGGCCCCGATTCCGGCGCCGCTGTTCGACGACCGGCCGTTCCTGGCACGCCTGTCGCCGCTCGACTGGCTGTTTGCGCTCGCGCTCGTGCTCGGCGCAGGCTATGCGTTCGTGCACTACAGCGCGCACATGGATTACTACGACAAGGCGGTGCTGATCGGCACCGTGCCGGCGCTCGCCGTGCTCGGCTGGCGCTGGAAGCCGGCCCGGCTGC
>LOZU01000016.1:0-1090 GCA_001527685.1 Burkholderia pyrrocinia | reverse complement strand
GGTCCTGGGGGTGGGCCGCCGGGTCCTCCTCCACCTCCTCCTCGGGGCCGGTGGGGCCGGGCATTCGCGGCGCTACGCCGCGTTGCCGGACGCATTGCGCCGTACGCCGGGAAGATCGCCGTTGCCGCGACCCTGCTGAAAATCGGACTCGCCGCGAAGAACGCGTATGCGGTTGCGCAAGGCGATGACACGACCGCACACAAGGTCGAGGGGTACGCGGGCATCGGTGGCAGTCTGGCGGGCGGCTTTGTCGGTGCGAAGGCCGGGGCGGGACTTGGGGCGGTCGTTGGCGGACCGATCGGCGCAGCGGTTGGTGGTGTCGTTGGCGGCGTAATCGGTACGTTCGCCGGGCAAAAGCTGTTTGCCGGCCTCGCGCGGTGGACGATGGGGAAGAAGGACGAGGAGAGCGACGCCGCCAAGGCGGCAGCGAAGGCTGCGGCGGCAGCGAATCCGGATTCGCCGCAGGCCCGGCCGTTCAAGGTGGATCAGCAGAATCAGTTCGCGCCGGTATTCAACATCAAGGTGGAAGGTGTTGCCGACGCTCAGATCGCGGACAAGTTGCTCGCGCAGCTCAGCCCGCAGCTCCAGCGATCCATGTCGGAATCGCTCGAGAAGAGCAATCGGTCGGCGATGTTCGACGCGCCGCATTTGTAAGGGGAGATCGCATGGATTTTGTTTCGAGCGTCACGCAGGCGGCCACGCAGGCGAGCATCGCGTCCGAGCGCGTGCGCCAGGTCGTCCGCGTGTTTGACCGGAACCGCGCGGCGAGCCAGAACACCGTCGACGTGTTGACGAAGCTGGCGACCGGGAACCTCACGTCGGCGGCGGAGCTGCTGTCAGGCGCGACCAGCCTGCTGTCCGTGGCTGGCGACCTGAGTCCGAAGATCGGGACGGTGCTGCGCAGCTTCTCGGCGACGGGCGCGGCCGTCAACAGCGTGCTGAAGATGGTCGGTGCGACGAATCACCCGCTGATCCGGTCGGCCGCGCAGAGCGTCATGGGCGCGTTGACCGGCGCGAAGACGCAGTTCACTGCGTTGGTCGGCGAGAAGACGATGGGGGCGCTGAAGACGTTCGCGCAGACGACCGGCCT
>LOZU01000015.1:0-253172 GCA_001527685.1 Burkholderia pyrrocinia | reverse complement strand
CGAAGCCCGGCAACTGCGCGACGGCGTCGATGCCGGCGAGTTCCTTCAGCACGAACAGCATGTCCTTGACGGGGGCGATGTAGCTCATCGTTGCTCCTCCTTCTTCTGCTTATGGCGTAAAAAAAGGGGCGCTCGTCGCGCCCCTCGTATCGTGTGCTTACCGCTGAAGCATCAGCTGCGGCGCATCACGCCGCATCAGCCCAGTTCGCTCACGAGCTCCGGCACGAGCGTGAACAAATCGCCGACGAGGCCGTAGTCGGCCACGCTGAAGATCGGCGCTTCCGGATCCTTGTTGATCGCGACGATCACCTTCGAATCCTTCATGCCGGCCAGATGCTGGATCGCACCCGAGATGCCGACCGCGATGTACAGCTGCGGTGCGACGATCTTGCCGGTCTGGCCGACCTGGTAGTCGTTCGGCACGTAGCCCGCGTCGACCGCAGCGCGCGATGCGCCGAGTGCAGCCGACAGCTTGTCCGCCAGCGGCTCCAGCACCTTCGTGTAGTTCTCGCCGCTGCCCAGGCCCCGGCCACCCGACACGATGATGCTTGCCGACGTCAATTCCGGACGGTCCAGCTTCGTCACCTCACGGCTCACGAATTTCGACACGCCTGCATCAGCCGCCGCGTCGATCTTCTCGACCGCTGCGCTGCCGCCTTCTGCCGCCACCGGATCGAAGCCCGTCGCGCGTACCGTGATCACCTTGATCGGGTCGCTCGATTGCACCGTCGCGATTGCGTTGCCCGCGTAGATCGGGCGCTCGAACGTGTCGGCCGAATCGACCGCCGTGATGTCCGAGATCTGCGCGACATCCAGCTTCGCGGCGATGCGCGGCGCGATGTTCTTGCCGTACGCCGTCGCTGGCGCGAGGATGTGCGAGTAATCCTTCGCGATGTTCAGCGCGGTCGCTTCGACGTTTTCCGCAAGGCCTTCGGCCAGTTGCGGCGCGTCGGCCAGCAACACCTTCGACACGCCTGCAACCTTCGCTACCGCATCCGCCGCGCCCTGCGCGTTGTGGCCTGCAATCAGCACGTGAATGTCGCCGCCGACGAATTTGCCAACCTCAGCCGCCGCCGCCACCGTGTTCAACGTCGCGTCCTTGATCGACGCGTTGTCGTGTTCTGCAATTACCAGAATCGTCATTTCTTTCCGCTCCCCTTACAGCACCTTGGCTTCGGTCTTCAGCTTCTCGACCAGCGTCTTCACGTCCGGCACCTTCACGCCGGCCGCACGCTTCGGCGGTTCCACCACCTTCAGCGTCTTCAGACGCGGCGCCACGTCGACACCCAGGTCTTCCGGCTTCACGGTTTCCAGCGGCTTCTTCTTCGCCTTCATGATGTTCGGCAGCGTCACGTAGCGCGGCTCGTTCAGGCGCAGGTCGGTCGTGACGACAGCAGGCAGCGTCAGCGACAGCGTTTCCGCGCCGCCGTCGATCTCGCGCGCGACCGTCGCCTTGCCGTCCGCCACCACGACCTTCGATGCGAACGTCGCCTGCGGCAGGTTTGCCAGCGCGGCCAGCATCTGGCCCGTCTGGTTCGAATCGTCGTCGATCGCCTGCTTGCCGAGGATCACCAGTTGCGGCTGTTCCTTGTCGACCAGCGCCTTCAGGATCTTCGCGACGCCGAGCGGCTCGACGCCGTCATTCGACTCGACGAGGATCGCGCGATCCGCGCCGATCGCGAGCGCCGTGCGCAGCGTTTCCTGCGCCTGCGTGACGCCCACCGACACTGCGATCACTTCGGTCGCCACACCTGCTTCCTTCAGGCGCACGGCTTCCTCAACGGCGATTTCGTCGAACGGGTTCATCGACATCTTCACGTTCGCACTGTCGACGCCCATGTTGTCCGGCTTCACGCGGACCTTCACGTTGTAATCGACCACCCGCTTCACAGCCACCAGTACCTTGATGCTCATTCATCCCCCGTCATTGAATCGTTCAGTCCTGCGCGGCTTCCTGCGGCGCGCGTTCGCGCGGCCGCATGTCGCCATCGAAATCGTCGAGCGTCGGGAACGCCATCGGTTCCAGCCGGTCGAGCTGCGCCAGGTACGCGTCGTACCGTTCGAGCACGGCCGCGCGCTCGGCGTCACCGATATACGGCACGTGATAGCCGACGAACGACGGCAGCACGTCGAAGCCCGCATAGCCGAGCGTGCCGCGCAGCACGTGGCGCAGCATCAGGTCCATCTCGCCATGCACGCCGTCCGCGCCGAACATGTAGTCGCGGCCGCCGCACGTATAGGCGAGCAGCGCGCGCTTGCCGCGCATCCCGCCGCGGTCGTAGAAGCGCACGCCGCCGTACACCTTGCCCGACACGAGCACGCGGTCGATCCAGCCCTTCATGATCGCCGGCATCGAGCACCAGAACAGTGGGAAGCTCAGGATCAGCTGGTCGCATGCGACCAGTTTGTCGAGTTCGGCGGCGATGTCGGGCGCGATCGCGTGCGCGGCGACGTTTTCGCGCTGCTCCAGCGCATAGACGAGATAGTCCGGGTTCTTCCGCACGCCGAAATCGGCCGCGCTCGCGACCGGGTTCCACTGCATTGCGTACAGGTCGGACACCGTCACGGTATGCCCCTGCGCTTCGAGCGTGCTCACCGCGCGGTGCAGCATCGACGTCGTGAACGACTGCGGTTCGGGATGGGCGTGAACGATCAGGACTTTCATGGTGGTGTTTTTCTCCGCAACGTAACGTTCGATTCGGTTGAATTCAGACGGACCCGGCCGCGCGCTTGCGCAGCAGCGACAGGCCGATCGCGACACAGGTGGCCGCCAGCAACAGCGTGGAAACCGACGCGATCGCCGGATCGACGTTCTCGCGCATCCCGTCCCACATGCGGCGCGGCAGCGTGTAGACGCCCCGGCTCGAAATGAACAGCGTGACGACCAGTTCGTCCCAGGACAGGATGAACGCGAACACGGCCGCCGACAGCACACCGGGCCGGATCGACGGCAGGATCACGTAGCGCAGCGTCTGCGACAGGTTCGCCCCGAGGCTGCGCGATGCCTGCTCGATCCGCAGGCCGACCGTCGCGAGCGACGCGGATACCGCGACGACCACGTAAGGCACCGACAGCACGACATGCGACAGGATTACCGCCGGATAGCTGTCGAGCATCCCGAGCTCGCCCCACAGCCGGTAGAACGCGAGCGCCGACACGATCGGCGGCACGATCAGCGGAAACAGGATCACGCCGCGCACGAGCTCGCCGCGCCGCGACGCCACCTTCCACAAGCCGATCGCACACAAGGTGCCGAGCGTCACCGAGATCGCCGACGAAACGAGCGCGATCAGCCCGCTCTGCAGGAAGCTCGACACCCAGCCGTCGTCGTCGAGCAGCACGCGGTAGTGCCGCAGCGACAGCGCGCCGTCCGGCATCGACAGGTAGTCGCTCGGCGTCAGCGACACGGGCACCGACACGAGCAGCGGCAGCATCAGGAACAGGATCGCGGCCCATGCGATGCCGATCACCAGCGCGCGGCCGGCCGTCAGTCTGGTCTTCATCCTCGATTCCTCCGATCGGATTCAGCGCGCGCCGAACAGCTCGCGCAGGTCGACGAAACGCGCGAGCAGCGCGAGCGCGGCCAGGATCGACGCCAGCAGCAGCGACGCGAGCGCCGCCCCGCTGCCCCAGTTCATGAGCTGCAGGATCTGCGTGCTGATGTATTCGGCGATCATCACCGTGCGGCCGCCGCCAAGAATCACCGGCGTCACGTAGAAGCCGAGCGAAAAGATGAACACGAGGATCGCCGCGCCGACGATGCCCGGCCGCGTCTGCGGGAAATACACCTTGCGGAACGTGACGAGCGCGCCCGCGCCGAGCCCCTGCGACGCGCGTACAAGTTGCGGGTCGATGCCTTTCATGTTCGCGTACAGCGGCAGCACCGCGTACGGGATCATGAAGTGGATCATCCCGATCACGACGCCGATCTCGTTGCGCATCAGCGGCAGCGGTGCGTCGATCAGCCCGATGCGCATCAGCAGCGTGTTGACGAGCCCCTGCTCGCCGAGCAGGAACAGCCACGAGAACGCGCGCACCAGCACCGACGCCCAGAACGGCACGAGCAGCCCGAACATCAGCGCCATCCGCTGGCGCGGCCCGACGTGCGCCATCGCATACGCGATCGCATAGCCGAGCGCGACCGAGCACACGGTCGTGACCGCGCACACGCGCAGCGTCGTCCACAGCACGCGGTGCACGCCACGGTTGTCCAGCAGCCGCGCGTAGTTGTGCAGGCCGGGTTCCGGCACCGCGAAGCCGAGCCACAGCACGCGCACGAGCGGATAGACGTACAGCACGATCAGCACCGCGAGCAACGGCACGACCAGCAGCCAGTAGCGGTCGGCTTTCGTGCGGCCGAGCGGGGCGGCGCCCGCGACAGCGGTAGTCAGGGAATTCATGGCGTCACGCTCACGAGGCGGCGGCTTAGGACGACATCAGGTCGGTGTACTGCGCGAGCGTCGCTTCGTAATGCTGCGCCCACCACTCGGGATTCACCTTGCACTGCTTTGCCCAGTTCTCCGGCGTGCCGGGATTGTCCGCGCGCAGCGCCTGCGGCACGGCGGCCGTCGCGGCCGGCGTCACCGGCCCGTTGCCGAGCAGCGACAGCAGGCGCACCTGCGGCTCGACGCCCTGCACGAACTTGATGAACTGCCACACGGCGTCGCCCGACGGATTGTTCTTCGGCACGCCCCACACGTCGCACGACGCGAGCCCCTGCTCCCACGTATAGCGAAACCGCCCGCTGCTCTCGCGCTGCAGCACGTTCGCGCGCGTATGCCAGATGCACGCCATGCTGACTTCGCCGTTGCGCAGCAGCTGCAGGCTGTCCGCGCCGGAATCCCACAGCAGCACGTTCGACCGGAGTTCCTTGAGCTTCTTCAGCGCGCGGGGCACGTCGATCGGGTAGACCTTGTCCTTGTCGACGCCATCGGCCATCAACGCGGCCTCGAGCGCGCCGCCCATCCACTTCCATAACCCGCGCTTGCCAGGAAACGTGCCGACGTTCCAGAAATCGGCCCAGTTCTTCGGCGGATTCGCGCCGAACTTGCGCGCGTCGTAGACGAGCACGTAGCTCAGCAAGTACGACGGCACGCCGAAATCCGATGCGAGCCCCGGCAGCGCGTTGCGGCCGACGACCGAATAATCGATCGGCCGCAGGAACCCCTGCCTGCCGAGCTTGATCGCCGCGAAGCCGTCGAGATCCATTACGTCCCAGATCACGTTCCTGTTCTCGACCATCGCCTTGATCTTGCCGTCCTCCGGCGACGAGTCGTAGCCCATCCTGATCCCGCTCGCCTTCGTGAACGGGTCCATGTAGGCGGAGCGGAACGCGGAGCGCGCCTCGCCGCCCCACGCGCTGAGCACGATTTCCTTCGGGTTCGCGGCCAGCGCGTCCTTCGCGCCCGTTGCCAGCAGCGTCGGCGCGAGGCCGGCGGCAGCGCACAGCCTGAGGAAGTCGCGACGGCGCTGCGATGTCGCGGTTTGAAGATCGCGTGCTTGGTCGAGCAGGTCCTGCAGATGGCGGTTCGTCATGGTGTCTCCTCCAGGCTGGGCAGCGCCCGCACGCATCTCGTCGTTTCCGGGCACCGGTGAATCGGCCGGCGACGACGGCACTTGCCGCGTCGCGCGGGATGCATCGTTCGTTGCGTCAGTCCGACGCGATCCGGCAGGTCGCATCGCGCTCCCACTGCACGAACACGTCCATCCCGGTGTGCGGCGACGCGAGCCCGCGCCATGCGGGCACGTCTGCGGTCACGCAGCCGAGCGCCGCGGTCTCGATCTCGAAGCGGTACGACGAACCGAAATAGCTCCAGTGGCGAATCCGGCCGGCCACTTCGTTGTGCGCGCCGCCGCACGATGCCGCCGAGACGGCGACCTTCTCCGGCCGCAGCGCGAACAGCAGCGCGTCGTCCGGCCGCGCGCCGCAGGCGGGCGCGACGAAGCGCGCATCGCCGACGCGGTAGTGCGTCGCCGCGGCATCGCCGCCGAGCGCGACACCTTCGATGAAGTTGCTCTTGCCGAGGAAATCGGCGACGAAGCGGTTGGCCGGCTGTTCGTACAGTCCGTCCGGCGTACCGATCTGTTCGAGCCGGCCGTCGCGCATGATCGCGATGCGGTCCGACATCGACAACGCCTCCTCCTGGTCGTGCGTGACGAACAGGAACGTTGCGCCGAGCCGTTCGTGCAGCGCCTTGAGCTCGACCTGCACCTCGCCGCGCAGCTTGCGGTCGAGCGCGCCGAGCGGCTCGTCGAGCAGCACGAGATCGGGATCGAACACCAGTGCGCGTGCGATCGCGACGCGCTGCTGCTGGCCGCCGGACAACTGGCGCGGCAAACGGTCCGCGAGATGGCCGAGCCGCACGAGATCGAGCGCGGCCTTCACGCGCTTCACCGCGTCGTGCCCCCTCTGCTTGCGCACCATCAGCGGATACGCGACGTTCTGCTCGACCGTCATGTGCGGAAACAGCGCATAACCCTGGAACACCATCCCGAAGTTGCGCTTCTCGGGCGGCAACGCGACGATGCTGCGGCCGCCGACACGCAGGTCGCCGGTGCTCGGATGCTCGAACCCCGCGACGATCGTCAGCAACGTCGTCTTGCCGGAACCCGACGGCCCGAGGATCGTCAGGAATTCGCCGCGCGGAATGTCGATCGTCGTTTCCCGCAGCGCATGCACGCTGCCGTAGCGCTTCGACACGCGATCGATCTGCAGGCCCGCGCCGCTCGCCCTGCCCCCCGCCGATTCCGCTCGAACCGCATGCGCACCGGGCCTTCCCTGCTCCACACCTGCCGACGTCTCCATCACCGCGCTCATCGTGTGTCTCCTGGTCGACCCATAATTGGGTTGAACGTTCATTTAACAGAACTTATACTATGCCGAAATGCGGTTCGCAAGTAGCGGCGACCCTTGCCGGCTCTGACACAACACGACACCCAACACCAAGGAGACAGTGATCAGCATGAGCAACGAGGACATCCGAATCGAACGGCACGACGGCGTCGTGACGCTTCGCCTGAACCGCCCGGCGAAGCGCAATTCGCTCGCGCGGCCGCATCTCGACTTTCTTCGCGACACGCTCGACGCGCTCGCGAACGACCCGGCCGTGCGCTGCCTCGTGCTGACCGGCACCGGCAGCGCGTTCTGCGCGGGTGCGGACGTCGACGAATGGGCCGAAGCCGAGCGCAACGGCGAGCTCGACACCTACGGGTGGAGCGAGCGCGCGCACCGGTTCGTCGAGGCGCTGGCGGCGTTTCCGCGCCCCACCATCGCGGCGCTGAACGGCTCGACGGTCGGCGCGGGCACCGACATCGGCTTCGCCTGCGACTTCCGCATCGCAAGCACGGCCGCGACGCTGCGCTGCGGGTATACGGGCATGGGCTACAGCCCCGACATGGGCGGAAGCTGGTTCCTGCCGCGTCTCGCGCGGCCCGACGTCGTGCGTCGCTTCATCTTCCTGAACGAACGCTGGACCGCGCAGGACGCGCTCGCGGCCGGCTTCGTGTCGGAAGTCGTCGATGCCGACGCGTTCGCACAACACGTCGCCGCCTTCGCTGCGCGTCTCGCACAAGGGCCGAGCGTCGCGTTCGGCCATGCGAAGGCGCTGCTCGCGCAGTCGCTCACGCACACCCTCGCCGAGCAGTTGCGCGGCGAGCTGGCGGCCTGCGTCGCTTGCGGTCACAGCGAGGACGGCCAGGAAGCGCTTCGCGCGTCGGTCGAGGGGCGCGCACCTCATTTTGTCGGGAGATGATTCATGGATTTTTCGCTGACCCATGAGCAGGAAATGCTGGTGTCGTCGCTGCGTCAGTTCGTCGAAAAGGAGCTGCAGCCTCATGAATTCGCGGTCGACCGCGCGGACGACGTGCCGCCCGAACTCGCCGATTCGATCCGCCGCAAGGCGCTCGAGTTGGGTTTCTACGCGTTCAACATGCCCGAAAGCGCCGGCGGCCCCGGGCTCGACTACGTGACGCAGGCGCTCGTCGAGCGCGAGCTCGGCCGCACGAGCTGGGCGCTGCACGTGTTCGTCGCGCGGCCGAGCAAGATCCTGATGGCCTGCAAGGGCGACCAGATCGAGCGCTACCTGCAGCCGACCGTGCGCGGCGAGCGCGTGGATTGCTTCGCGCTGACCGAGCCGGGCGCCGGTTCCGACGCGATGGGCATCCGCACACGCGCGGTGCGCGACGGCGACGACTACGTGATCAACGGCAGCAAGCACTTCATCAGCCACGCGGATACGGCCGATTTCGTGATCCTGTTCGCCGTCACCGGCGAGGAGGAAGTGCGCGGCCAGAAGCGCAAGCGCGTGACCTGCTTCCTGATCGACAAGGACACGCCGGGGATGACCGTGCGGCGCGGCCCGCACTGCACGAGCCTGCGCGGCTACCACCAGTCGGAGATCTTCCTGACCGACTGCCGCGTCAGCACCGCGCAGATCCTCGGCGAAGAACATCGCGGCTTCGAACTCGCGAACGACTGGCTGACCGCCGGCCGCGTGATGGTCGCGGCAAACAACATCGGCCGTGCGCAGCGCGCGTTCGAGATGGCCGCCGAATGGGCCGCGACACGTCATCAGTTCGGCAAGCGCATCGGCGAATTCCAGGGCACGTCGTTCAAGCTCGCCGACATGCAGACCGAGATTCGCGCGGCGGAACTCGTCACCCTCTACACCGCGCAGAAGCTCGACCTGGGCACGATGACCGACGGCGATGCCGCGCTCGCGAAGCTGCTGGCGACCGAAACGCTCGGCCGCGTGACCGATCATGCGGTGCAGATCTACGGCGGCATGGGGCTGATGGACGAACTGCCGATCGAGCGCTTCTGGCGCGATGCGCGCATCGAGCGCATCTGGGAAGGCACGTCCGAGATCCAGAGGCACATCCTGTCCAAGGAAATCCTCCGACGCTACAGCTGACGCGAACCGTCGCGCCGGCCCGTCCGGCGCGACTTCCGAAAGGACCTCTCATGACCTCCTCTCCCGCAGTCAGGGATCGCCGCGCCACCGCCGCGGCCAACCTGCGCCGGCTGCTCGAGCCGGCCAGCATCGCGTTCGTCGGCGGACGCGGCATCGCGGGCGCCGTGCAGCGCTGTCGCGACTACGGTTACGCCGGCGATATCCGGCTCGTCAACCCGAACCATGCCGAGATCGACGGCGTGCGCTGCCACGCGAGCGTCGCCGACCTCCCCGTCGCACCCGATGCCGTGTTCGTCGCGGTGCCCGCGCGGCAGGCGATCGACGTCGTGCGCGCGCTCGCCGAACGCGGCGCGGGCGGCGTGATCGTCTATGCATCGGGCTTCTCCGAGACCGGCGCCGACGGCGCCGCGCTACAGCAGGCGCTCGTCGACGCGGCCGGCGACATGGCCGTGCTCGGGCCGAACTGCTACGGGCTGATCAACGGCCTGAACGGCAGCGCGCTGTGGCCCGTCGCGCACGGCGCACCGCGCGTCGAATCGGGCGTCGCCGTGATCACCCAGAGCGGCAACCTCGCGTACAACCTGTCGATGAGCACCCGCTCGGTGCCGTTCGCGTACCTGGCGAGCGTCGGCAACCAGGCATCGGTCGACATCGCACGCCTCGTCGACGCGTTCGTCGACGATCCGCGCATCCGCGCGATCGGCGTGCATCTCGAAGGCCTGAAGGACGTATGTGCGTTCAGCGAGGCTGCCGCACGCGCGCTCGCGCGCGGCGTGCCGATCGTCGCGCTGAAGAGCGGCACGTCGACGCTCGGCGCGCAGCTCGCGATGAGCCACACGAGTTCGCTCGCGGGCTCGGACGCACTGTACGACGCACTGTTCCGGCGGCTCGGCGTGATCCGCGCGAAGGATCCGGTCGGCCTCGTCGAAATGCTGAAGCTGCTCGCGATCGCCGGCGTGCCCGAGCGCCGCACGCTGGCCGCGCTCGCGACGTCCGGCGGCGACGCGGGGCTCGTCGCCGACCTCGGCGAAGCGCGCGGCATCGCGTTCCCGCCCGTCGGCGACGCGGGCCGCGACGCGCTCGGCGACGTGCTGCCGGCCTACGCGACGATCGCGAACCCGCTCGATTTCACGACGACACCGTGGGGCGACCCCGACAAGATGCGCGCATGCTGCGACGCGCTGCTGGCCGATCGACCGGGCGCGGCCGCGATGATCCTCGACTATCCGCAGGAAGCGACCGGCGAACGGCCGCTGTGCGACATCGCGGCCAGCGCGTTCGCGGCGTCCGCACGCCGGCACGGCGTGGTCGGCGCGGTCATCTCGGTGTTTCCCGACCTGACGCCGCCCGATCACGCGGCGCGCATGGCCGCGGCCGGCATCGCGCCGCTGCAGGGGCTCGCCGACGGGATCGACGCGATCGGCGCGGCGATGACCTACGGCGATACACGCCGCCGCATACTCGATGCCGATGCGCTGAACGCGCTGCCCGTCTTGCGGGCCGGCCATCGCGGCGACGGCGCCGCCACGCTGCACGACGAATGGGCAAGCAAGCGGATGCTGGCCGCGCACGGGCTCGACGTGCCGCCGGCCGAATGCGTCGCCCCCGCCGATGCGCCGGTCGCCGCGCAGCGGCTCGGCTTTCCCGTGTGCGTGAAGGTCGTCAGCGATCGCCTGCCGCACAAGACCGAGGCCGGGGCGGTCGCGCTGAAGCTCGCGTCGCCCGAGGCCGTCGCCGCCGCGGTCGAGCGGATGACCGAACAAGTCGCGCGTCATGCGCCCGACGTGCGCGTCGAGCGCATCCTCGTCGAGAAGATGGCCGACGCGCCGCTGCTCGAACTGATCGTCGGCGTGAAGCGCGAGCCGAACTTTGGTCTCGCGCTCGTGCTCGGCGCCGGCGGCGTGCTGGTCGAGCTGATACGCGACACCGCGACACTGCTGCTGCCCGTCCGCGAAAACGACGTGCGCGACGCGCTGCTCGGGCTGAAGCTCGGGCCGCTGCTGACCGGCTATCGCGGGCGGCCGAAGGCCGATCTCGACGCGATCGTCGCGAACGTGATGGCGATCGCGCGCTTCGCGCAAGCGCACGCGGATACGCTCGTCGAGCTCGACGTCAATCCGCTGCTGGCGATGGAACACGGCGCGGTCGCGGTCGACGCGCTGGTGCGGCTCGACACGTGAGCCCGGCCTGAAGTGCGCCGGCCCGCTCGCGCATTGCGCGGGCGGGCCGGTGTCGATCGGGCGGAACGACGCTCAGGTCACCTTGCCGGGATTGAGCAACCCGAGCGGCCGCACGCGCGGCGCCTCGCCGTCGTTCGTGACATGGCGCGCGCCGATCGCGTCGCCCGCGCTCACGCAATCGGCACCCAGGGCGTCGCGCAGCGCGCCGACGACGTCGTCTTGCGAGACTGGATCGGGCATGGCCGGTGGGGCCGGCCATGCCCGGCCCGCGAACGAGAAAGGATCAGAAGTTGTGCCGCATGCCAACGCGCGCGGCGGCCTGCGTACGGCTCGTCGACGGCGCGAAGCTGTAGCCGATCACTGCATCGACACCGTTCGACGCGCGCATCCAGTCGACGGCCGCATACACGTCGGTGCGCTTCGACAGCGCGTAGTGCGTGCCAAGCGCGACCTCGTGCCAGTGATGGCCTTCGAACGTCGTGTACTGGTAGCCCGCGACGAGCGACAGCGGCGCGGTCGCCTGGTACACGCCGCCCGCCTCGTACACGCGCATCGTCGACGATTGCCCGTAGCCCTTGAACGTCGTGTTGCTGAAATCCGCACTGAGCGTCAGCTTGCCGAGCACGTACGACGCGCCGATCCCGAAGATCGACTGCGAATCGATCGCAAACGGCGTCGAGTCGTGCAGGTCGGTGACGGCGCCCGTCGCCGGATCGATCGTCGCGACGGTCCGACCGAGCATCGACGTCACGCCCATCTGCGCATACGGATCGAGCGCCGCGAGCCCGCGCGGCGAATTGAGCCGCGTATAGTTGCCGCCCGCCGAGAAATCGCCGTGCGTGTAGGTCGCGCCGACGCTCCATGCGCTGCCGTCGTGGAAGCTGCCCGCGTTGTTGCTGAACGAATACATGCCGCCGACCACGAGCCCGTGA
Source organism: Burkholderia pyrrocinia (assembly GCA_001527685.1). Lineage (GTDB taxonomy): Bacteria > Pseudomonadota > Gammaproteobacteria > Burkholderiales > Burkholderiaceae > Burkholderia > Burkholderia pyrrocinia_D. Next base: position 241,148 of record LOZU01000015.1, on the reverse strand, counting down.
AAGCTGTTGCTGACGAACTTCACCGCGTTCTGCAGCCGGTCGCCGCTCTGGCGGTCGAAATCGCCGAGGTGCACGCCATAGCCGCTGCCGAACGCGCTGACGTTGAACGCCGCCGTGAAATCGAACGCGAAGTCGTACTGGTTGCCGAACGTCAGCGTGCCCCAGTCGTTGCCGAGCCCCACGTATGCCTGGCGCCCGAACATCGCGCCACCCTGGTTCAGCTTGCCCGTGCCGAGCCGGAAACCGTTCTCGAGCTTGAACACGGCCTTGTTGCCGCCGCCGAGATCCTCGGTGCCCATCAGGCCGACGCGGTTGCCGTACGACACGCCGTCGTCGAACAGGTACGCATGCGCGCCGCCCGTATTGTTCACATAGGTGATGCCGCCGTCGATGATTCCGTACAGCGAGACGCTGCTCTGCGCGTGCGCATGGCCGTGGACCATCACCGACATCATGCCGGCCAGCAGGAAGCATTTCTTCATTTCCGGTGTCTCCAGTTTCCGCGCGACGCGGATCGATTTTCGTTCTTCGTGAAAGACCGCCCGCCTGCTTCGCTTCGGCATCGCGGCGCTGGCGAGTATAGATTTCGTTGAATGAATGTTCAATCCGTAATGCGATCGATCGGCACCGGTGTTTACACCCATCGGCGATTTCTTTATTGAAAAAACGTTCAACACGCCATAACATCGGCAGCTAGCCCCGCGGATGACGTGCGGGCCCGTTCCGAAATTCGGAGTGCACAGGATGACGACCCACCTCAGCCCCGCCGCCGAGCCGCGCCTGCGCTCGGCCTATGAAGGACAGAAGTCTCGCCCGTACAACCCCGGCGCGCCCATTGCGATGCCGCTCGAACTGCACCGCTGCACCGTGCAACCCGAGTGGGTCGACTACAACGGCCACATGAGCGAATCGTGCTACCTGTTCGTGTTCGGCGACAGCAGCGACGCGTTCTTCCGTTACATCGGCATCGACGACGACTATCGTGAAGCCGGCTGCTCGATCTATTCGGCGGAGACGCATATCCGCCACCTGCGCGAAGCGATGCTCGGCGAACCGCTCAGGCTCACGCTACGGCTGCTCGATGTCGACGACCGGCGCCTGCACGTGTTCCATTCGATGTATCACGCGACGAGTGGCGCGCAGCTCGCGACCGGCGAGCAGTTGCTGACTCACGTCGACATGCACACAAAGCGCTCGACGCCGTTTCCGGACACGGTCCGCCGCCATCTCGACGCGATCTATGCCGAACATGCGCGCGCACCGCGCGAGCCTCATGCGGGTCGCGCGATCGCCATCCGCCGCCCCGCCCCTGCTTCGCGCTGATCCACGATGGAGCCCACCATGCAGACGAACGATGCCTGGCGCACCCGCGCCGGCCAACTCGAAATCGAATCCCGTGCCTTCGTGGACGGTGCGTTCCGCGACGCGCACGACGGCGCGACCTTCACGTGCACGAGCCCGATCGACGGCCGCGTACTCGTGAAGGTCGCGCATTGCCGGCAGGCCGACGCCGATCTCGCGGTCGCGGCCGCGCGGCGCGCGTTCGAGCATGGCGCATGGCGCGGCGCGTCGCCGCGCGAGCGAAAACGCGTGTTGCTGCGCTGGGCCGCGCTGATCCGCGAGCATGCGGACGATCTCGCGTTGCTCGAGACGCTCGACACCGGCAAGCCGATCGGCGATACGACCACGGTCGACATCCCGTCCACCGCGTACTGCGCCGAGTGGTTCGCCGAAGCGATCGACAAGACGGGCGGCGAAGTCGTGCCGGCCGATGCGCATCTCGTCGGGCTCGTCACGCGCGAGCCGATCGGCGTGGTCGCGGCGGTCGTGCCGTGGAATTTCCCCGCCATGATCGCGATGTGGAAATGCGCGCCCGCGCTCGCAGCCGGCAACAGCGTCGTGCTGAAGCCGTCGGAGAAATCGCCGCTGAGTGCGCTGCGGCTCGCCGCGCTCGCGGCGCAGGCCGGGCTGCCGGCCGGCGTGCTCAACGTGCTGCCGGGCTTCGGCGACGCGGGCGAGGCGCTCGCGCGCCATCCGGATGTGGACTGCATCGCGTTCACGGGCTCGACCGCGGTCGGCCACAAGGTCGCGCGCTGTGCGGCCGATTCGAACCTGAAGCGCGTGTGGCTCGAACTCGGCGGCAAGTCGCCGCAAATCGTGCTGCCCGACTGCCCCGACCTCGGCCGTGCGGCGCGCACGGTCGCGCATGCGGTGTTCTACAACACCGGGCAGATGTGCACGGCCGGCTCGCGCCTGCTCGTCCACCGCGCGATCCGCGACGAGTTTGTCGCGCGCGTGCTCGAGATCGCCCCCGAATACGCCCCCGGCGACCCGCTGTCGCCCGACACGCAAATGGGCAGCCTGATCGACGCGGCGCAGGTCGAGCGCGTGCTCGGCTACGTCGATGCCGGCCGAGACGAAGCGACGCTGCTGGCGGGCGGCAAGCGCGCGCGTACCGCAAGCGGCGGCCAGTACGTCGAGCCGACCGTGTTCGACTGCCCGCGCGCCGACGCGCGGATCGTGCGCGAGGAAATCTTCGGGCCCGTGCTCGCGGTCACGGCATTCGACGATCTCGACACGGCCGTCGCGCTCGCGAACGACACGCGCTACGGGCTCGCGGCATCGGTGTGGACGGCAAACCTGACGACCGCGCACGAAACCGCGCGCCGGCTGCGTGCCGGCACGGTGTGGGTGAACGGCTACGAGGAAACCGACGACATGAACTTCCCGTTCGGCGGCTTCAAGGAGTCGGGCAACGGGCGCGACAACTCGCTGCACGCGCTGGAGAAATATACGGAGCTGAAGTCGACGATCATTCGGTTGCGGTGAGGCCGGGGGGACGGGAGCGCCGTTGGATCCTCGTGGCATCCGGTTAGCGTAACGATCGACGCGCGCACTGCCGACGAGGACACGCTCGCGCATGCGGACGGCTCGCTGCTAACCCGTGTGCTCGTGAATCTGTTGTCCAACGCGATCCGGCATAGCGCGTCCGGCGGGGAAGTCGACGTCTGTGCCGCAGTCGACCGGGACGCGCTCCCGTAAATCAAGGTCACCCCTCCATTTACCCCGAAAATCGACGCTCGATCACCAGCTGTATTTCGCGCTGGCCAGCACGGTCCGCTCATTGCCGAATACGCAAACCGAATACGACTGGCAACCGCTGATATAGCGCCGGTCGAACAGGTTCGCCACGTTCAGCGCAAAACGCCAGTCGCGTGTGCCGTAGTGCAGCGCCGCGTCGTACAGCGTATGGCTCGCGACCGTCAGCGAGTTGTCCGGTGCGCCGGCCGACGCGCTCTGGTAGCGCACGCCGCCGCCGAGGCCGAGGCCCGCGAGCGGCCCCGTGTGCCACGTCCAGTCGGCCCACAGCGACGCCATCTGGCGCGGCCGCGGGATGTCGACCGGCCAGTGGTTCAGCGATGCATCGTTCGCCTTCACGTTCTTCACGTCCTGATAGACGTACGACGCGATGATCGACAGCGCGTGCGTCACCTGGCCGACCGCGTTCAGCTCGATGCCGCGCGAACGCACCTCGCCCGTCTGTACCGACGTCCTGCCGGTCGGATCGAGGCTGGCCGGTGCCGGCGTCACGACGTCGGTCTGGTTGATCTGGTAAACGGCCGCGCTCAGCATCAGGTTCTTGCCGGGCGGCTGCCAGCGCAGGCCCGCCTCGATCTGCCTGCCGCGCGTCGGCTGCGGCAGCCCGCCGCCAGCCATCCTGACGCCGATGACCGGATCGAACGAGGTCGAATAGCCGAGGTACGGCGACAGCCCGTAGTCGCCCTGGTACGTGATGCCGGCGCGGCCCGAGAACGCACTGACGTCCTGTTTCGTCTGCGCGCCGGCCGCGCGGTCGGCCAGGCGCAGGTTCGCCCAGTCCTCGCGGCCGCCGAGCGTCAGCGTCCAGCGGTTCCATTTCACATGCTCCTGCGCATACACGCCGAGCGTATCGATGGCGGTGTACGGGTCACTGTGGCCGAACGACGTGCGTCCGGAGAAGATCGCCGCCGTGACGGGCGTGTAGACCGGACGATAAAGGTTCAGATAGGGCGCCTGGGCGAGCCACTCGCTGTCGGTCGACGTCTGCCGGTTGTACTGGAAGCCGAGCAGCAGCGTGTGCTCGAGCGGCCCCGTGCCGAAGCGCGCCTCAGCGTGGTTGTCGACGTCGAAGCGGCTGTAGTTCAGCTGGAACAGCCCCGCGACGCGCGTCATGGCGCGCGTGCTGCCCGGAGCAAGGCCCGCGCCGAAGACGGTCGCGTCATCGACCGACAGGTGCATCCAGCGCAGGCTCTGCCGCAACGTCCAGATCGAATCCGGCTTGTGTTCGAACCGATAGCCGAGCGACCACTGCTTCTTGCGGTAGTGGTCGAAGCTCGGGTCGCCCATGTAGATGCCCGGCGACAACGGCCCGTTCGGGTTCGGCAGAACCGTGCCCCGCGCCGGCAGAAAGTTGTACGAGATGTCGCCCCAGTCCTGCAGGTAGGCCGCCGACACGGTGAGCGACGTGTCCGCGTTCGGCCGCCAGCGGAACGAAGGCGCGAGCGCCACGCGCTGGTCGGCCTTCGGGCCGGTCAGCGCATTGCCGTCGCGCGCGACCCCGGTCAGGCGGTACGCGTATTTTCCGTCGGCGTCGAGCTTGTCGCCGATGTCGATCATGAACTGCTTGCGCGCGTCGTTGCCGAGCTCGACGCCCGCCTCCCGCACGCGCTCGCCGTCGGCATGCTTCGTCTGCACGTCGACGATCGCGCCCGGGTCGCCTGCGCCATACAGGACCGACGCCGGCCCGCGCAGCACGGCGACGCTGTCGGCCAGGTAGGGATCGACGCGCCAACCCGCCAGGGCTGCGGTATTCGGCGCCTGCAACCCGTCGATGAACAGCGTGGGCGTAAAGCCGCGCAGCGCCGCATACCAGTCGGTGCGGTTGTTGGATACGAACGACGAGAAGCCGGGCGTGTAGCGCAGCGCCTGATTGAGGTCGGTCGCGCCGGTCATCTCGATCTGCTGCGCGGTGACGACGTTGATCGTCTGGGGAATCTCGGCGATCGGCGTGTCGGCCTTCATGCCGGTCGTGGCGCGTCGAGCGACCAGCCCGGCCGATTCCGCGTGCGCCGATCCCTGCACCGTGATGTCCGGCAGCGTGACGCCACGCGCCTCGTCGGCCGGCACCGCGATGCCGTTTGCTCGTGTTCCGCTGGTCGGCGCCGTCGCTTGCGCGCAGGCATGACCGGCCGCAGCCTCACACAATATCGCCATCGCAGCGACCATGGCCGCATGCAGCCCCGTACCCGCTTCCCGCCCCATCCGCTGTTGCTCCGCCATCCCGGCTGCCCCGTCAGCCGAGCCGTTTGTTCGTCAAGGCGCGACAGCCATCCGGCCGCCACCCGCTCCGCTTTCCGTCGATTCCGCACATTGCCGCGATGGTTCTTGCGCCACCGCATTGTCGATGCGACCTTCGAGGATATCGGCCGGGCGTGACACATTCTTGAGGACAGCTTGTCGGGCAGCGCCCGCCGCCAATCCCGGCCGGCAGGACCAGGACGCGCAGGATATCGGAACGTTATTGCGGGATCAACGAGCAGGCGAAAGACGCATCACGATTCACGTGCCCGCTTGCCGGGCGATGCGATCCTGGACTCTTCCGGATTGCGTCCTTGCATCCAGCGGGGCCGCTTGCCGCGGCCCGCCCACGTTGCTCCGCTCACCGGATCGACGTAGCGCGGTGCCACCTGCTTGCGGCGCGATAGGCCGGCAGGTGCGGGATTCGACAACCTGGTCTCCACAACCCGCAAATCGATCCCGTACTCGCGAATCAGCTTGACGATTTGTTCCAGAACGCCCTCGCGGCGGGCCTCGCGCTGCGCCTCGATCTGGGCGTCCAGCTCGGCCCGCCGGGCGAGCAGCTCCGGCAACGGATCGCGTGACATCTGTTCTCCTTTCGCTCGACGCCCCGAAGGATCCGGTCGGCATGGCAATCGACTCATGCGCGAGCGTCGCGCTCGCAGCCGATTTGAAGACGTGATCGCGCCGACGGCAGCGCGTCGCTGCGTCGTCGCGACGCTTCCGTCGTAGGTGCACCGGCGAACGCCGGTCAGTGCAAGGCCGCGCATGAATGCCCCCACGGCATTTCCGCCCTCGACACTTCCCGGGCCGACGCGCGTCAAACGTCATCGAGTCGGTTTCGCTGCGGGAAACCGACGAATTCATCAAACGGACAGACTGGCGAGGGTGGCACGCCCTCGCCGGTCGTCATGCGGCCAGCCTCACCACTGGTATCCGCCGCTCACGACCGCGCCGTACGTGCCGCGCGTGTTGGACGATACGGCCGCCTTGTAGACCCAGCGGTTGCTGCCGGTGACATGCGATACCCCGATCGCCTGGCCGGATTGCCCGCGATACACGCTGCCGGCCACCGCCACCATGCTCATCCCGGGCTGGGTCGGCTGCGGCAGGCCCGCGACCGCCATCGCGGCGGCGACCCCGCCGTCCGAATCCCGGCGAATCGAATCGATCCGGTTGTTCACGCCCTGGATCTGCCGGTCGGTGTAGCCGTTCGCCTGGCCCACGCCCTGCGCGATCGAGTCGTTCAGCTGCTGGACGTTGACGCCGTCGGTCGGCGCCGTGCCGGCCGCCATGTTCGTGAGCTGGCGTGCCTGCGTCGGGCTGCCGATGGACACCACGTTGCTGCGCCCCTCGTCCGTCGAGTTCGCGCCGAGCGCGACGGAGTTCGTTCCGCTAGCCGTCGACCCCGCGCCCACCGCGACGCTGCGGGCGCCGGTCACCGTGCCGGAGGGCGTCTGCAGCGAACTCGCCAGCGACGCCACCTGCTGATTCACGGTCGACAGGCCGGTCGACAGGGAGCCGATCTTCTGGTTGGCCGACGACAGGCCGGTCGCCAGCGTGTCCACCTGCTTCGCGACGGCATACAACTGGCTGCCATTGACGGCGTCCGTGCTGGCGGCGGAGATCTGGCCGGCGGCGACGTTCGTGATCTGCCGCTCGCTGCCGGCGGCCCCGACGCTGACCACGCCGACCGGATTCGTGCCGGCGAACGACGAGAACGTCGTATTGCCGACCGTCGCGCTCGACACGGGGTTCGCTGCCGACGTCGACGAGCCCGCGCCCAGGGCGACCGAATTGGCGTCCGCGGCGGACGCATTGAGGCCGATCGCCACCGAGTTTTGCGCCGTTGCATTGACGTGTCCGCCCAGTGCGACCGAACCGACACCCGACGCCGTGGCGTTCTGCCCGTACGCGGCCGAACCATCGCCCTGCGCAAACGCGGTATTGCCCATCGCGGTCGCTTCGCCGTCGAGTGCCTTGGCGCCGACCCCGATCGCGATCGGCGACGCGTTCGACGCCGTCGCGGTCGCCCCGCTGCCGATCGCGATCGCGACCGAACCGGTGGATCCGCCATTGGCGACCGCGTTGTAGCCCTGCGCAATTGCGCCGCTGCCCGATGCCGAGCTGTTTCGGCCGATGGCGATCGTGGCGGTTCCAGTGGCCGCCGAATCCGTGCCGACCGCCACCGAATTGCCCCCCGAAGCGATGGCCTGGAAGCCCACTGCGGTAGCGGCCGCGCCGGTCGCCTGACTGCCGCTGCCCACCGCGGTCGCGAAATTCTGATTCGCCGTCGATTGCGCACCCAACGCGGTCGACCACGCGCCGTTGGCCTTCGACGCACCGCCATACGCCACCGAACTGGCACCGATGGCCGAGGAATTGCTGCCGACCGAAGTCGCATTCCTGCCGTTTGCCGTGACCGTGTCGCCCACCGCCACCGCAGCGCCGCCGTTGGCGCTGACGTTGATGCCGAACGCCTCGTTCTGGCTCGTCCCGTCGGCACCGGCGATTGCCGGGTTCACGCCGCCCGTGTTGGCGGTCGGCGCCGATGCGGCGCCGCCGATCGTCGCGCTGGTCGCGCCGCTTTCGCCGCCGAATGCAAAGTTGTCCGCATGGGCCTGTGCGATCGGCAACAGCATCAGCGCCGCCAGCACGGCCAGCGACGGCTTCGACCGGCGCGGCGATCGTCCGGCTTCATCTTCGCGCTGCGCGCCGGTGTGAGTGCATGCGGCCGCAACGTCGGCCTCGATGCGCCGATTACGCTTTTCGTTCATTACTTCCTCTACTCGATTGTTCAATCACTGACTGACCGCGCTCTCAATGGCGGCACGGAATCCGTTCGACGTTCGCCGGCTGCGAGGCAGGCACGCAGGGCGACCTGCCGGTGCGATGTCGAAACACATTTTCGTCAGCATGAATCGCCTACGCGTTTTCTGGACCGGCCAAATCTTTTTCCGGAACGGAAATTTTTTTAGTTATCCAAAAGTAAACGTATTCAGCGTTGCAGCGATATCTCGACGCGCCGGTTGCTTGCCCGCCCTTCGGCTGTCGTGTTGGGCGCAACGGGATCGGCCTTGCCGCGTCCGGTCGCTGCGAAGGAATCGGCCTGAAGCCCATGCTCGCGCAGGTAGCCGGCGACAGCGTCCGCGCGTCGCTGCGAAAGCGGGAGATTGGACGCATCCGAACCGATCGCGTCCGTGTAGCCGGTGACGGTCAAGCGCGAAAAGCGCTTGCCGCCCTGCTGGCCCAAGAGCGAATCGAGCGTCGCTCGGGCCTCGGGCGTCAGGGTTGCCGAACCCGACGCGAACAACGCATCGCCCGACAGGTTCACGTGTTCGGCCGGCGCGGGCGCCGCCGCCGCGGCTGCGGGCGTCGATGCGGGAGGCGCGCCGCATTGGAACACGAGCGTGCCGGGATCAGCGCCATCGCGGAACGGCCGGGTCGAGTCGACGGTTCTCACCGGTTCGTTGCCGCACATGCGCGTCGCAACCTTCATGCAGGTCGCCTGGCTGGAAAAGATGCCGTGACAGTCGACCTGAAACGTCCGCATGCCGTTCCTCGGCTGCAGTTCATAGGCGCTGAATGTCGGGCCCGACGCGCTGGAGCAGGCAGCAAGGCCCAGCACGGGCAGAATGAGTGCGAGATGGAGATGTTTCACTGTAGCGCTCCGGAAAATCTGTGTGCAAAAGCGAAATCACGCGATAACGCGGATGGATTCGCGCCGGTTTCTCGACGCGCAGCCGGGCATGCGCTCGGCATGCCCGGCCGCACCTTACTTCCACTGATACAGCATGCCGGCGCCCACGACGCGCTGGCTTCCGCTGAAGCCGCCGTTCAGCGTCGCCTTCAGGTTCTCGGTGATGCGGGCCTGCATGCCGACCGCCATCGCCTTCTGCCCGGCGAACGTCGCCGTGCCGACGCCCATCGCGAAGTTGGAATCCCGATCCATGTGCGGGATCGACGCCATCGCGGCGGTCGCCGCAATGCCTTCGCGCGCCATCGCGTCCGTTTGCTGGATCTGCTGCTGCATCTGGCTGACCTGGTTGCCCAGGTTGTTCACCGACGTCGACAACGCGCTCGACACGGCATTCAACTGGTTGACGTTGACCGCGTCGGTCCCTTCCGTGCCCGCCGCGACATTCACGACCTGCCTCGTCGAGGTGGCGGAGCCGACCGACAGCACGCCCGAGCGCCCGCCGTCGCTGCTGCCGGTGCCGACGGCCGTCGAATTGCTGCCGGTCGCGACCGCGCCGACGCCGATCGCGGTCGAGCCATTGCCGGTCGCCTGCGAACTGTTGCCGACCGCCGTGCTGCTCGCGCCGGATGCCACCGCCCCCAATCCGCCCGCGGACGCGTTCGAACCGGTCGGCGCCGGCGCGCTGTTGCCGCCGGTCGGGCTGGACGTAAACGAGCCGCCGGTATTGCTGGTCCGCTGGTCGATCAGCGTGGACAGGCGATTGGCGACCGCATCGAGCTGCGACACGTTGACGGCATCGGATCCGATGCGGCCCGCGGCCAACCCGGTGATCTGCCGGTTGCCGACATTCACTTCGCCCGCGGACGATTGCGGCGAGCTCAACCCATACGCAACATAGTTGTTCAGCGCTCCGATCGTCGTCAGCGAGCCCGCGCCGAGCGCCACGCTGTTCGCAAACGTCGCGCTCGCCCCGGCGCCGAGCGCGACCGCATCGATCGCGCTGCTCTTCGCGCCCGAGCCGAACGCGACACCGCCGGCATTCAGCGCGCTTGCATTCGCGCCCAGCGCGATCGACTGCGCGCCGGCCGCCGTCGCCCCGCTGCCGAGCGCCATCGCGTCGGCCTGCGCCGAGCTCGCGCCCTGGCCGATCGCCACCCCGCCGGGCGCGGTCGAATCGACGATCGCCCCGTTGCCGATGCCGACGCCGTTATCGCCGTTCACGACCGTCGTCGGGCCGACCGCCACCGACTCGGCGCCGACCGCGAGCGAATCGGCGCGCGTCGAGTTCGCATGGAAGTACATCTGCCCGGTGACGGCGAACGACGACAGCGCGCCCGCAAGCTGCCGCACCGTGACCGCGTCCTGCGCCTGTGTGCCGTCGGCGACGTTGGTCAATTGGCGGTAGGTGTTCGTCGTCGCATCGCCGAGCGAAACGGCGCCGAGCAGGGTCCGGTCCGACGTATTGAACGGAATCGAATGACTCCCGTTCGCAATCGAGCCGACACCCGACAGGACGGCCCGGTCCGACACCGAGCCCGCGCCGAGCGCGACGCCGCCCGCGACCGACACGTTCGACCGGGCGCCGAGCGCCAGGCTGTTCGCCGCCGCCGCCTGCGAGCCATTTCCGGCGGCCAGGCTGCTCGTGCCGCTCGCGACGGCCTGCGGGCCGATCGCGACGCTGTCGGCGCCGAGCGCCTGGCTGTCGGCGGCGGTCGAATTCGCGCGGAAGTACTTGATGCCCCCGCCGTTCTGGATGGTGTCGACGGCATTCGCGACGTTGGTCACGTTCTGGTTCGTCGCATACAGTTGCGAGCCGTTGACCGCGTCGGTGCTCGTCGGGCCCAATGCGCCGGCCGCGACGTTGGTGATCGTGTTCGGGCCGCTGCCGCCATGCGCGGCACTGAAAGCGCCCGCGCCGCCGTTCGCGGCCGGATCCCACAACAGCGCGTCGTTCTGCACCTGGTGCAGTTGCGAGCTGACGGCCTGCAACTGGCTGACGTTCACCGCATCGGTCGGCGCCGCGCCGGCCGCCACGTTGGTGATACGCCGCTCGGCGCCTGCCGAGCCCACCGACACTTCGCCCACGGGCGCCGCGCCGGCCAGCGCGCCGGTGCCGGGGTTGTATGCCGCGAGACCGAGATTCGCCGTGGTCGCCGCATTCGCGCCGAGCGCCACCGAGTTCGCGGCCGTCGCCTGCGCGTTGCCACCGATCGCGACGCTGTCGGCGCCCGTTGCCTGGCTGTCCGCCGCCGTCGAATTGGCGTGGAAGTATTTGATGCCGCCACCATTGGTCATGTTCGCGATGGCCGTGGTGTTCGCGGTGACCTGCTGGTTCGTCGCAAAGAGCTGGGAGCCGTTGACGGCATCGGTACTGCCGCCGTTCAACTGGCCGGCCGCGACATTCTGGATCTGCCGCGATGCGCCGGAAGCGCCCACGCTCACCGCGCTCGCCGGATTCGCGCCCGCGAAGGTGTAGCGGGTGCTGCCGATCGTCGTACCGGATGTCGGCACCACCGCCGCAGTCGTCGAATTCGCGCCCAACGCGACGTCGCCCGCGTTGCCGGCGACGGCGTTCGGGCCGATCGCAACGCTTTCGGCGCCGAGCGCCTGGCTGTCGGGCGCCGTCGAATTCGCGTGGAAGTACTTGACCCCCGCGGTCGTCCCGCCGCCGCCGATCGCGTTCAATACGTTCTGCACGGAGTTGTATGAGTTGCCCGCGTAGTTCAGGTTCGTCGTCACCGCGCCGGTCGAGCTGTCGTAGCTGCTGCCGCCTCCGAGACTCGACGCGGCGCTGTTGCCCAGCGTGTTGACGCCGGCGGCCACCGAGAACAGCTGCGAGCCGTTGATCGCATCGGTGCTCGTCGACGCGATCACGCCGGCCGCGACGTTCTGCAGTTGCCGCTCCCGGCCGGCGGCGCCGATCGACACGACGCCGTTGGCCGCGCTCGCCGGGCCCGCCGCGGTGCCGCCGTACAGCGCCGTCGTGCCCGTGTTCGGGGCCGCTGCCGCACTGCCGGCACCGAGCGCGACACTGTTCGCGAGCGTGGCGCTGGCACCGGAACCCAGCGCCAGCGCATTGATCGCACTGCTTCGCGCGCCTGAGCCGAGCGCCACGCCGCCCGCGTTCAGCGCGATCGCATTCGCGCCCTGTGCGACCGACTGCGCGCCGGCCGCCGTCGCGCCGCTGCCGAGCGCGATCGCGTCGGCCTGCGCCGAGCTCGCGCCCTGGCCGATCGCCACGCCGCCGGGCGCGGTCGAATCGACGATCGCCCCGTTGCCGATGCCCACGCCGTTGTCGCCGTTCACGACGGTCATCGGGCCGACCGCCACCGCATCCGTTCCGACCGCGAGCGAATCCGTTTGCGTCGAATTCGCGTGGAAGTACTTCTGGCCCGTCACCGCAAACGACGCCAGCGCGCCGGCGAGCTGCCGCACGGTCACCGCGTCCTGCGCCTGCGTGCCGTCGGCCACGTTGGTCAGTTGCCGATAGGTATTGCCGCTCGAATCGCCGAGCGAAACGGCGCCGAGCAAGGTCCGGTCCGACGTATTGAACGGAACCGCCCGGCTGCCGATCGTCACCGAGCCCGCACCGGACAGCACGGCGCGATCCGATACCGAGCCCGAACCGAGCGCGACGCCACCCGCCACCGACACGTTCGACTGCGTGCCGAGCGCCAGGCCGTTCGCCGCTTGTGCGTGGGCGCCGTTGCCCGCGGCCAGGCTGCCCGCTCCGCTCGCGACGGCCTGCGGGCCGATCGCGACGCTGTCGGCGCCGAGCGCCTGGCTGTCCGCCGCGGTGGAATTCGCGTGGAAGTACTTGATGCCTTGCGCATTGATGCTGTCGACGACCGAGCCGACGTTGTGGTTGATCGTGGTGGTGCCGTCGGCGTTGTACGTCGTATAGGTCGGCGCCGAGATCGTGCCCGTCGACGTGTTGTAGGTCGCGCCGCCGCCGAGCGCCGTGGCGGTGCTGTTGCCCAGGTTGGTGACGTTGCCGGCGACCGTGACGATGCTCGTCGACAGCGAGCCGATACCGGTCGAGGTTGACGTGGAAAGCGACGCGAGCGCGCTGTTCGCGCTGCTGATGCCGGTCGACGTCGAGGTCGACAACGACGCGATCGCGCTGTTGGTCGAACTCAGGCCCGTGGACAGCGAGCCGATGCCGGTCGAGGTCGACGTCGACAACGACGCGAGCGCGCTGTTGGTCGAACTCAGGCCCGTGGACAGCGAACCGATGCCGGTCGATATCGAAGTCGACAGCGACGCGACCGTGCTGTTCGTCGTCGAAAGGCCGGTCGACGTCGAGGTCGACAACGTGTCGATGGCGGTCGTTGCCGCAAAGAGCTGCGAGCCGTTGATGGCATCGGTACTCGCCCCGCTGATCCGCCCCGCCGCGACGTTGGTGATCTGGCGCTCGCTGCCTGCGGCGCCGACGCTGACGACGCTGGTCGGATGCGTTCCCTGAAAGGTGTACGTCGTGCCGCCGATCGTCGCGCTCGCCGTCGGATTCGGCGCGGCCGTCACCGAGCCGGAACCCAGCGCGACGTCGCCCGCGTTGCTGGCGACCGCGGAAGAGCCGAACGCAACCGCGCCGGCGGCGGCCGCCGTCGACGTGTTGCCGAGCGCGACCGCGCCTTGCCCCAGCGACATGTTCGTGTTGCCGATGGCCACCGCGCCGTCGCCGTTCGCCGTGTTGTTCGAGCCTGCCGTCACGGCGCCGGTGCCGATCGCGGTGCTCGGATCGCCGATGGCCACGGCCCCGTTGCCGCTCACCGTTTGCCCTTCGCCGAGGGCGACCGCGCCGGTGCCACCGAGCACTCGGGAGTTGTGGCCGCCCGCTATCGAACCGGTGCCGGCCGTCGCCGCCACCGTGTTGGTGTCGCCGATGGCCACGGTCGACGCCGCGAGGGCTTGCGACTTGAAGCCGACGGCGATCGCATCGCTATTGCTTGCCACCGTCTGGTTGCCCAGCGCGATGGCGCTGCTTCCCGACGCCGACGCATTCGTGCCCACGGCGATGGCATTGGTATTGACGCCCGTCTTCGCCGAGTCGCCGATCGCAATGGACGACGCGCCAGCCGAACTGGAACCCGTGCCGATCGCGATCGCACGAATGCCTGACGCCGCTGCGCCCGCCGCTGCCGCCGGTGTCGACGAACCGCCTTCCGCGATGGAATCGGCCCCGCCCAGCGCGATCGCGTTCGCGCCGCTGGCGCTCGATCCGTTCATCATGCCGAGCGCGCTCACGCCGGTGGCGGCCGCGCCCGCCCCCAACGCCACGGCGTTCTGCGCGGTGGCGGCGGCGACCGTTCCCGCCGCCAGAGCAGACGCCCCGGATGCCGTGACATCCGTGCCGACGCCGATGGCCCCCGCCGCCGTGGCGCCCGTGCCGGCGACGGTGCGCGCCCCCATGTACACGGCATTGAGGCCGCTGGCGATGGCCTGGAAGCCGATGGCGGTGGTGTGCTGCGCGGAACCGTTCGACCCGTAACCCAGCGAGAGCGCTTGTGCCCCGCTCGCCACCGACTGGAAACCGACGGCGGTGGCAAAGTCGCCGGTAGACGCGACGTCCGTGCCTATGCCGATGGACGATTGCCCGGTCGATCCGGTGCCTGCGGCAGTGCGCGCGCCCATGTAAATGGCGTTGATACCGCTGGCAACGGACTGAAAGCCGATAGCGACGGCGTTCTGCGCGCTTGCGCTGCTCGACCAGCCGGCAGCCAGCGCGTAATTTGCCAATGCACTGGAACTGACGCCGAGGGCGGTGGCGTTCCCGCCCGTAGCGCGAGAGAACGTGCCCAACGCACTCGCGCCGGCTGCAGTTGCAGTGGCGCTAACCCCCAGCGCCACCGAATTGACGTTGGTGGCGAAAGCGCCGCCGCCCAACGCCATCGCGCCTCCCGCACCTGCGGCCGATGCACTCTGGCCCAGTGCGACCGTGTATTGGCCGTCTGCACTGGCCTGGTAGCCAATTGCCAGCGCCCCTGCTTGATTGGCTGTCGACTGAAAACCGACACACGTGATGCTGCCGCTGTAGAAGTTGAAGGGTGCCGTCGCGCAGCTCAGCTGCGCCTGCGCATGCGCGGCCCATCCACCCGCCCCCATCAGCATCAGCGCGATCAAACCGCGTGGCGAGATATTCCAGCGGCCATTCTCGCCGCTCGACTCGCCCGCCTCCGCGCGATCCGTCGCGTCGCCGCTCGACGACGCAACCCGCTTCCCCCGCGCCCGATCAAGCTCGGACGCCGCAACCCATGCTCCCAACGCTTCGTTCCAGATCGTCTTGAATGACTTGTTCATTCCTGTTCCCCTCGGTAGTCACGTGCCTGATGACGCAATCGCCAACGCATTGCAGAGCGAAGACATCCCGCTTGCCTCGTCCATCGCTCATCGCGTTCTTCTTCCAAAAACATTCGGATCACTAAATACAGATTTGAAGATCCTCTTCTCTTGCCGTCGCACATGAAGGAGACGCACGCGCGCAAGCCGTCGTCCCAACGCGGCGGGAAGAGGCTGACTGGAAAGAGGATCGTCGTCGAAACGGCGGGCGCACCCGCCTGCCTGAACCGTCAGGCAGTCGACGACACGTCGATCAGGGAGGCGCGTGGCCCCGTGCGGCGACCGCGGTCGAATGGAATGCCGCGGCCGAATATGCGTCGACAGCGGATCTCCGCGCCGACGAACCGATTCCCCGTGTCACCGTGCCCACCACCATGCTCATCACTCTGTGCCCTGTCGATTTCGGGGGAAGCCTGCGCGCGGCAATGCGCTTTTTTCTGTTCCGCGCTCCACCCGAATACTTATTTATTTAACTATTTTGCAAACCGATAAAGCGTTTTGTTTGTTTCATTTTCCATTCGCCCGTGCAATCGAGCCGGCCATCGGGGCCGTCCCGCCTGCCCTTGCGCCGACGTCGACGACGTACCGAGCAGTGTGTCGCCATCCAGCCGGCCGTGTATTTTTTCGGGCGGACGAATTGTTTTACCGAGCGGAAAACCTGCACATTACGCGGGCATTGCCGGCCATTTTCGATACACGCATAACCGGCAAATAATGCCGAAAATCCTCAGGAAAATATTTCCGGATTTTGTTCGAAATAATGCCCGGCGGCGCTTCCCACTATTCGGGATGCCGACGAGCGGCACGCGCCAAACGGCAATCGGCTTCGGGGCCGGCATGTCGCAACACCGTGACGCCCGGATTGCGCAATATTCCCCGCCATTGTTTCCGCCCGTTTATAATTTTGAGATAGTGCGCCTGCGGATTGCGATGTCCCTCCGTCCTGTTTACCTCCCCACTCGTTCGTCGTCATGTCATCTCGCTTGCCTGGTTCGACGTCGCTGCAGGCCGCGCCGGATATCTCCGGCGCCCATATTCTGGTCGTGGATGACCGGCCGAACGAGCTTCAGCTGCTGATCGAAATATTGCGTACCGCGCGATGCCGGATCAGCGTCGCATTCGACGGCCTGCAGGCGTATCACCGCGCCCAGGCGATCGCCCCGGACCTGATCCTGATGGATGTGCGCATGCCCCGCATGGACGGCTTTGCCGCATGCAGGCTGCTGACCGCCACCCCGTCCACGCAGGCCATCCCGATCCTCATCCTGACCGCCGACGGCGATCTCGATCGCCGCATCGAAGGGCTCGAGACCGGCGCCATGGACTACATCATCAAGCCATTCGAGCCGGCGGAAGTGATCGCGCGCATCCGCAATCATTTGAAGAAGGTGCTGCGCAGACGCGCCGACGCACACCTGCCCGCGCTTCCCGACAATCCGGATGCATCGCTCGTCCGCGCGGCCAGCGAGATCCTGCTGCGCGACCTGCGCAATCCGCCGGCGCTCGAGGCGCTCGCCAAGCGCGTCGGCACGCACGAGAAACGCCTGTCCCGCGTGTTCCGGGACACGCTCGGGCAGACGGTGTTCGAATATCTGCGCGAGACGCGGTTGCGCGCTGCGCAGCGCTTTCTCGTCGAGACGTCGATGGGCATCGGGGATATCGCCGACGAGATCGGTTTTTCCACCGCGGGCAATTTCGCCACCGCATTCCGCGAACGCTTCGACATGACGCCGTCCGATTGGCGACGGCAGCGCGGCCAGATCCACGCCGACGACGCTGGCGACCAGCAGCAGCCCGATGCGTAGGCGCCACGTCGCATGGGCGTCGGGGTGCCGAACCCTGCTGTTCGGCTTGCTGCTCGCGTGTCTCGCCCATTCGGGCGCACGGGCGGCGGCGACCGAACCTGCCCCGCTGCTGGAACACGTATCGGTATTCGAAGACGCCACGGCCGCGCTGACTGTCGACCAGGTGCTCGCGCGTTTCGCGCATGCGCCAGGCAGCTTCCTGCCCGCGACCAGGGAGCGGCTCGACCCCGGATTTTCGCGGTCGGCGTGGTGGCTGCATCTCACCGTGGTGAATCGCGCCGGCACGGCGCGCGCGCTCACGCTGGCGCTCCGTGACGCACGTGTCGATCGCGTCGATTTCTACACCCTCCGGAACGGCCGATGGACACCGGAAGCCGTGTTCCCGCCGGCCGGCGTCGACGCGCTGGCGGCACGGGCCCGGTACCCGGTGCTCGACATCACGCTCGCTCCGGGCGAAGCGCTTCCCGTCCTGGTGCGCGTCACTTCCCGCAAGGCGATGCGCATCGAGCCCACGGCCGTGACCCGGCAGACGTGGCAGGCAAACGAACTGCGCGCCGCCATGTGGGACTGCGGATTGCTTGGCGGGCTGCTGGCGCTCGCGTGGTCTGCGTTGCTGATCGGGTTCTTTTCCCGCAGCGGCGCGTTCTATCTGCTGACGGTGGTAACCCTCTGCACAGCGTTGTACGAGGCAGGCGTCCGCGGCTATACGCGAACGTATCTGTGGCCCGATTCGCCCGAATGGGCGGCCCGCAGCGAAACCCTGTTCGCGTATCTCGCCATCGCGTGCTTCATCGTGTTCGTCCTGAAGATCGCGCGCGGCGAACAGGTCCGGTTGCCGGTGCGCATCGCCTACCGGGTGGTACTCGCCCTCGAATGCGTCGGCATGGTGGGCACCGCGTTCGGCGATCTCCATTTCTTCGTGCAATTCTGCGCGCGCCTGAACGCCGGGTTCGGCATCCTGAATGTCTGCATCGTGCTGCTGCTTGCCAGACGCCGAACCCCTACCGGCCGCCTGATGCTCGTCACGGTCAGCTTCGGGCTGTTCAATTTCCTGGTGCGGACGATCGGCGGACTCGATTCAATCCTGCCGGCGCTCGCATGGTTGAAGTCCGATATCTATCCCAACCCCGTCATCGCGATCATCGGCCTCGCCACGCATCTCGTGGTCCTGGCCGCGTGGATCAACCATGTGGGCCGGCAACGCACCGAAGCGCGACAGCGGCTGGAACACTGGCGGCTCACCGAGCAGGAGCGCCTGCGGGACGAAGTCGCCAAACGGACGCTCGCGCTCAATGACGCGCTGCATCAGGCGAACACCAACATGCAGCAGAAGATCGAGACCCTCGGCTACGTGAGCCACGATCTGCGCGCGCCGCTGTCCACGATCAACGGGTATTCGAAACTCCTGCTGCAAGGCGCCACGCAGAAGCAGACCCGGCTGATCCGGTCCATCGATCGGAGCATCCGTTATCAGCTGACCCTGATCGACGAATTGCTGGCGTTCACGAAGGCCGAACTGCAACCGCTCAGCATCGCGCCCGATGCCACGGACCTGCCCGGCCTGCTGGACGATATCGGCAGCTATGCCGTTGCACTGTGTGCCCAGCAGGACAACCGGTTCGTCCATCGATCGCTCACGCCGCTGCCGCGGACGCTGGTGATCGACGGCACCCGTCTCCAGCAGGTGTTGCTCAACCTGCTGTCCAACGCGTCGAAATTCACGCGCGACGGCGTCGTCACGCTCTCCGTCGAGGCGCGCCGGGAATCCGACGGGTACCGCATCGGCCTTGAAGTTGCCGACACCGGCATCGGCATCGACGTCAACGGCAAGGCCGACATCTTCCACGCGTATCAGCACGTGCATGCCGTCGACGGCGGGACCGGACTCGGCTTGTTCATCGCCCAGCGCATCGTCAAGGCCATGGGGGGCGAACTGGCCGTATCCAGCAAACCGGGTGTCGGCACGTCGTTTTCATTCCAGATCGTCGCGCGTGCGGTCGGGCACACGCTCGTGGCGCCGTCGGAACTCGCTCCCCCGTCTTCGCCGCAGGTCGATGCAACGCACGCCTCGGCGCCGAACCATTCCCGCGCGCCATCCGTGAAGGCCCTCGATGAACTGGCCCGATTCGCGAGGAATGGCCGCCTGACCGACGTCGAAGAATGGATCGAAAGACATGCGGCCGACGCCGGTCTTGCGGGCTTGCTCCGCGACGTGCAGGCGCGCGTCGATGCGCTGGATTTCCAGGGCATCGAGGTGCTCGTCGAGTCGCTGAAAACCCGGGAGACATCCGCGTTCCGTTCCGAGGCCGCTGCGCATGCTGCCGAGGACGATCGTTTCGGATCGATCGGTCCGCGTTCCGGAATCAGTTGCCGCTAGAAACGATGCCGCAGCCCGGCGTTCACGCGCAGTTGCGACGGCCCGCCCGCGTCGACGCCCGTCGCGCCGACGACTGCCTGCGCCGCGCCGCTGCCGTTCGAGCCGGCCGCGTGCGCGTAGCCGACCATCGCATAGAGGTCGGTGCGCTTGCTGAGCAGGCAGGCCGCGCCCGCGCTCAGTTGCCGATAGCGGGCCGACGAATCGCCGGATGCATGCAAGTGGTTGTACGCGAGCACCGCGTTCAGCGCGGGCGTGGCCTGCCACACGCCGTGGATCGACACGTTGCGGTAGTGCTGCGCGCGGCCGAACCGGGACGCGCCGTCGGGCAGGTAGCGCGCATCGCTGTAGTAGCCGCCGGCCGTGACCACGCCGAACGTGTATTGCGCGGCGACGCGGACGATGCGCACGGTCGCCGCCGACGCGTACGCGGCGTTCACGGCGCTATTGACCAGCGAATCGGCGCTCGATGCGCCGCGCCGCGCGTGCGCCGGGTTGCCGAGGTCGACGTGCAGGTAGCCGGCCGCCGCCGCGAACGGGCCGCGCCGGTATGCCAGCGCGGCGCCGTGCGACAGCCCGGAACCCGCCGCGCCCGGCACGCCGCCGAGCGCGGCCATCACCGCTGCCTGCAGGCCGCCCGCGCGCGGGCTCGTCCATTTGATCGCGTGGTTGAAACGGGCGCTGGCATCCGCGTTGTCGACGTCGCCGGGCGTCGAGAAAGTCTGGCCGAGATACCCGTCGCCCTGCAGCGGCTGGACGAGATCGGTCAGCGGGTCGTACAGGCGGCCCGCGATGATCGTGTGGCCGCCCGGCGAGCGCAGGCCGACATGGCTCTGGCGGCCGAACAGCCGGCGCCCCTGGTTCATCTGGCCGGTGCCGGCGTTGAAGCCGTTCTCGAGCTGGAACACGGCCGTGGCACCGCCGCCGAGCGGCTCGACGCCCTTCAGTCCGACGCGGGAGCCGGACAGGCTGCCGCTTTGCAGTTCGATTCGATCCGGCGCCCCGCCGCTGTTGCGCGTGTAGACGAAGCTCGTATCAATGATGCCGTAGAGCGTGACCGCCGACGCACGCACGTCGGCGGCGGCAATCAGCGCAAGCGCGGCGCCGGCGGGGGCGGCCGCGCGCCATCGCGCACGGGCGCTCACAAGTATTTCAGCCACGGGAGATCCTTGCGGCGCTGCTTGAGCCGCGCGAACCACCGCACCGGCCAGTAGAGCGGCACGACGAGAAGCATGGCGACGAGCCATACGCCCCACAGTGCGTCGAAGCCGAATACGGTGCCCTGGTTCGCGCCGAACGTCGCGAGTGCGACCAGATACAACGCCTTCAGCACGTACAGGTGCAGCAGGTAATAGAACATCGGTGCGCCGCCGAGCAGCGCGAGCCGATGCGCGACGGGGCACCGCTCGCGCCGCTCGAACCACGCGAGCAACAGTAGCGACGCGCCGAGCGTCGGCAGCAGGAACATCAGCGATGGCGGGTATTTGGTCGCAGCGAGAAAGCTCATGGCCGTGCGCAACGCGTCGCCGGTCGCGCGCCACGGCGCGTCGCCGTAGACGTTCAGCGCACGCAAGGCGACGTACGCCGCGACGAGCCCGAACCCGGCGCCAACGAGGCGGCGAATCCGCGCGTGCGGCCTGGCGTCGCGCGCGTACCAGGGGCCGGCCGCGTAACCGAGCAGGATCACGCCGATCCACGGCAGCACCGGGTAGGTCGTCCGCGCGCGCACGCCGTCCCACAGGTCGATGAACACCCGCTGATGCAGGATCGACCACGGCACGAAGCCCGCCGAATCGGGCCCGAGCCGGAAGCCGTCGAGCAGGTTGTGGCCGGCGACGATCACGACGCCGAGCACGAGCTGTGCGCCGCGCGGCAATCGCAGCAGCGCGGCGAGCGCGACCATCGACAGGCCGATTGCCCAGATCACTTGCAGCCATAGCGTCGACGGCGGGAACTCGGCCGTCCATGCGAACGACACGAGCGTCAGCTCGAGGACGATCAGGAACGCGCCGCGCTTGACGAGAAACGCGGCGGTCGCGGCGGGCGAGCGGTCCTGGCCGTAGAGCCAGGCCGACAGCCCTGTCAGGAACACGAACGCCGGCGCACAGAGCTGGCTCGTGAGCCGCGTGAAGAAGAGCGCGGGATCGACGGACAGCGCATCCATCGGATCCGATACCTGCCGATGCAGGAAGAACGTCTCCCGCACGTGATCGATGAGCATCAGCAGCATGACGAAGCCGCGCAGCGCATCGATCGCGATCAGGCGGCGGGGGGCCGCAGGGGCGGCCGTCGCGGAAATAGCGGACATGAAAGGGGAAGCTCGATGAGCGAAAGCGAATGGCACCGCGATGATATAACATTGCATTTCATTTTGTAATATTCATCGCGGTGTGCGGGACGTCACGTTCGCGTCGTCCGGATAGCGCTACTGCCCGAACAGGTGGACCTCCTGTGTGATCCCGTTTGATCCTTCGGCGCAGTTTCAACGTGATCGAAGCCGGCGCTCGAAGCGCAAGACCAAACGCTACAATCACACGCTGTAGCGCACATCCAATATTGTTGCGCGCTCCTTCACATCAGCCGTATCAAACATTTTCGTCGGGTCTCCACGCGTCACGACAAGCTCGCGGACAGCCGTCACGTGTTTGCGTCCCTTCCGTGCGCGTTCGGGTCCAACGTTAAAGTCCAGGCAGAGCCTGATACATCATGACGCCCCTCGATCTGACGCGTTTCGATCTCAACCTTCTGGTCGTACTTGAGGCACTTTGGGCCGAAAGGCACGTTGGCCGCGCGGCCGAAAGACTGCATTTGTCCCAGTCCGCAACCAGCCACGCGTTATCGAGGCTGCGTACTGCTTTTGCCGATCAGCTTTTCATTCGTCACCCTCGCGGGATCGAGCCAACGCCGCTGGCCATCGAGCTGATGCCGCGAGTGGCGGCAGTGCTCGAGTCGGTCAGGCTCGTCGCCAGCCCGCGTGGCCCGTTCGATCCAGGTCGTTTGCAAGGGACGCTCTCGGTGGCCGCCACTGATCACGCCATATTGACCGTCATCGCCCCTGTTCTGGCCAAAATCCAAGCCGCTGCGCCGGGTGCCGTGCTGAAGCTCAGGCCAGCCGATATCGAATCCGCTTTGCGCATGTTGGACGCCGGCGATCTCGACATCGCAATAGGATCGGGCTCGTTTGCCCAGATCCCGCAGCGTCTGGATTGCCAGCTTGTCCACAAGGAGCGTTTCGTCGGCATTGCGCGCAAGGGCCACCCGGCCCTGGTCAAGCGAGGCAAGACGCTGCACATGGAACTGGATGACTTCGTTCGGCTGCCCCACATTCTGGTCTCGCCGCGCGGCGATACACGGGGCGCTGTCGACGATGCGCTGGAGACCCTCGGTCGCACCCGCAAGGTGATCACCACCTGCCCCAGCTTTCTGGCTGTTCCTTTCCTGGTCGGCGCTTCGCAATCGATTGCCGTTATCGCCGAGCGAGTCGCACTGCGGATGCGGGATACCGCGCAGCTGAGCCTTTTTGAGCTCCCCTTGGCGTTACCAACCTGGGAGGTGCTCGTGATTCGAGCCCGCGGGCGTGCCAACGAACCCGCCGTTCAGTGGATGACGAACATGATGATCGCCGACTGAACATCGGCATCGGCTTGCTGCCGTTGGAGCGGCCATGGGGTCATGAATCTCGTGCATCGACATGGTGTGCAAATGCCATTGGATCGAATGCCTCGGGCCTCCTAGAGTTGGGTTGTCATTTTTTCAACCTGTCAGGAGTACCCCTTGAAAACAGACCCCACCCTGGTCATGATCCCTTGCTTCGCGGGCGCGCCGTGGCGGCTTGACCAGTTGGCCTGCTTGCAGGGTCGTCCCATGCGTACACTTCGTTTGCCGGACGACGTGTGCGAGCTGGAAACATTGGCTGACTTCATCGTTGACCAGGTGAAGGACCTCGAGAGCTATGTTTTGGTTGGCGATTCGTACGGCGCGGTCTCCTCGATCGCGGTTGCGACGCGGCAGCCGAAGGGCCTGAAGGGCCTGGTGCTCTCTGGCGGTTTTGCCAGGAGCCCGATCACCTCGCCCTTGCTCAAGATGCTGACAGCGCTCGTCCCGTTCTTCCCCGGGCCCTTTTATCGACAGATCACCCTTCCGATCCACGCAGCGCAGTTGGCTTCGTCGTTTGACAAGGAGGGGGAGATCGCCTGGTCAACCGGAAAGAGTCGCGCCCTCTTCATCAGGGAGACGCCACATAAGGCCTACGTCAACCGCATTCGCTCGATCAGGAATACGGACTATACGGCCCTGCTGAAGAGGATCGACGTTCCCACGCTGATCCTGACTCCCGAGGAAGACAAGCTGATCGGCAAAGAAGCCGCGGGGATCCTCCTGAAGGGCATAAAGGGTTCGCAGGAAGTCATCATGCCGCGCACCGGTCACATGTTCAGGTTTTCGCATCCTGGCGCCTACTCGCTCGAGGTCCGAAGGTTCCTGGAGCGGGCGTCGCTATAAGGGCTCTGGTGACGGGGCGGGTCAATATCGACGTTATCGCGCCTTCACCAGTTCTTCCGGCCCAAATAACAGGTGACCTGTCTTGCGGTCAATCGCCATCCGGTCCCCGCCCATTGCATCACTCACGACCAACTGATCTCCATCGGCGACAGCAGGCTGACGCACAATCAAGGCGTGAGGATCTGTCTCGCTCGTGGCGTTCAAATTCGGCACTGTGTGGGAAACGATAAATCCATCGCCATTCCTCTCGACGACATAATCCGGGCCGGCGCCGCTCGCACTCTTCCACGTGCCGAGGTATTCGTCGCCTGCATGCTTCCCGCACGCGGCCAAAGCCCCGGTCAGCGCGATCACCACATAAACTTTCAGCTGCTTCATGCGTAACACTCCTGTCTTTCTAGGGACCCGCACGCCCAATCGGCGAGTGGCCTCGTGCCGACCGGCCGTCTACTGCGCTTCCGATTGGAAGAGATCGATAATCTGCCCTTTCTCCGAGGGCGTGATACGCGGCGTTTCCGTGCCATCCCGATCGGCATCACCCGGCGAACCCTCCTTGTGCCGCACGCGACGCGACGCCGACGCGCCAAGACTTGCAACGAAACCCTGACCGGGAAGCTTGTCCGAATAGAACAGTTCGCCGCGTGCCTTCGCTGCGCCATCGGGCATCGCCGGTTCGGCTTGTGGCACGTTACGCAGCGCACGCTGCATGTACTCGACCCAGATCGGCAGCGCAAGCTGCGCGCCGAACTCGCGGTTGCCAAGCGACTTTGGCTGGTCGTAGCCCATCCACGCGACGGCCACGAGCGATTGCTGATAGCCGGCGAACCAGCCATCCTTTGCGTCGTTGGTCGTTCCCGTCTTGCCTTGCAAGTCGCCACGATGCAGTCCGTTCGTACCCGCGCCGGTGCCCGCCGTCGCGACGGAGTGCAGCAGGCTGTTCATGATGTACGCATTTTGCGGCGAAATCGCCTGCGGGGCGCCCTTGCCTGCTGTCACCGGCTGCGCGCGCGAGAGCTTCTGGCCGTGTAAATCGGTGACTTCGGCGACAAGATACGGATTGATCCGGTAGCCGCCATTGGCGAACACCGAGTACGCCCCAGCCAATTGCAACGGCGTCACCTGTCCCGCGCCGAGGGCCATCGGCAGGTAAGGCGGCGTTCTGTTCACGTCGAAGCCGAAGCGCTGCGTGACGAAGTTCTGCGCGTACCGGGTGCCGATATACGACAGAATGCGAATCGAAACGAGATTTTTCGACTTCTGCAGCGCGAGCCGCATCGGCATTGGACCGTCGGGCTGGTCGTCGTCCTTGGGGTCCCAGGCTTGCCCGCCCGATGCACCCGCCGGGAAATGCAGCGGCGCATCGTTGACGATCGTCGCTGGTCCGAGACCCTTGTCGAGAGCCGCCGAATAGATGAACGGCTTGAAAGTCGATCCCGGCTGACGCCACGCCTGCGTAATGTGGTTGAACTTGTTCTGGTTGAAGTCGAAACCGCCGACGAGTGCGCGAATCGCGCCGTCCTGCGGCGTCATCGATACGAGCGCGCTTTCCACCTGCGGCAGCTGCGTGATCTGCCAGTTCCCGTTCGCATCGGCGATCAGCCGGACGATCGAGCCCGTACGGATGCGCTGGCCCTGCACCGCGCGTGGCGATAGCGAGCCCGCCGCGAACCGCAGACCATCGCCCGAGATGCTCGCCTGCGTGCCGTCGCGCAACTGTGCGTTCACTTCTTTCGGCGTTGCCGACGTCACGACGGCAGCCACGATTTCGTCGTTGTCCGGATGATCGCTCAACGCGTCGTCGATCGCTTCATCGCGCTGGTCGCCGGCCGGCGGCAACTGCATGAAACCTTCCGGCCCACGATAGCCGTGACGGCGCTCGTAATCCATCACGCCCCTGCGCACCGCGCGGTACGCAGCGTCCTGATCGGCGGAACTGATCGTCGTCACGACATTCAGGCCGCGCGTATAGGTCTCGTCCTTGTACCGTGCGTACATCATCTGACGCACCATTTCCGCAACGTATTCGGCGTGGACACTGTATTCGTTACCCGCCGTCCTGGTATGAAGCTCCTGCTTGACGGCTTCGTTGTACTGCTGCTGCGTGATGTAGTTCAGCTCGAGCATCCGCTTCAGGATATATTCCTGACGGACTTTTGCACGCTTTGGATTGACGACGGGGTTGTACGCGGAGGGCGCTTTCGGCAAGCCCGCGAGCATGGCTGCTTCTGCCAGCGTAATGTTCTTCAGATCCTTGCCGAAGTACACGCGCGCAGCGGCCGCAAAACCATACGCACGCTCGCCCAGGAAGATCTGGTTCATGTACATCTCAAGAATCTGGTCTTTCGTGAGGGCGTGCTCGATCCGGTAGGCGAGCTGCATTTCCCTGAGTTTGCGGGACAAGGTCCTTTCATTCGACAGGAACAGGTTGCGCGCCAGCTGCATCGTCAGTGTGCTCGCGCCCTGAGGCGACCCCGAGTGCGCCAGATCGGCGATGCCCGCGCGCAGGATGCCCACGAAATCGACACCGCCATGCTCGTAAAAGCGAGCGTCCTCGATAGCGAGCACGGCCTTTTTCTGAATATCGGGAATGTCCTGAAGGCGGACCAGCTCCCGCCGTTCCTCACCGAATTCACCCATCAGCACGTGGTCGGCAGTGTAGACGCGCAGCGGCAACTTGGGACGATAGTCCGTGAGCGTGTCAATCGACGGTGCCGGGGCCGATGCGTCAACCGCGGCGCGCCCCGCGATCGGCGTGCCGGAAAGAACCGCCAATACGCTAACGGCTACGAGCCAGCGCGTAACCTTGCTGGAGCAGCCTTGTTTGACAGGCGACCAGATCGCACCGCTACGCAACCGACGATCAGGCGAATCTCCACTGTCCGTTCGAAAAGCGCCTGGAGATTGAGATCTTCGCTTGATCTGGAGGTCACTGCGAACGCACTGCTCCTTCTGCATGGGCCACCCACTCGAGCGGCGCCGCTGCGGCGGGCGAATGACACATGGGTCTGCGCAGTAGCAGCCACCAGGCGGCATCGCATCGGCCACGACCAGCGACAGCATCAACACCGTGCATCTCATGCGTCGTTATCGTATGGATAATGTTAGTGATGCTATCGATTTAAATCGATCCTGCATCGATCTTTTGACGCCACGGTTATAGAATCACTCGTCTTGCCCCGGAGTAGTGAGACTGCCAGTATGCGTTGCTCAAGTCATCCACTCGTACACGGCTACCGGGCGATGGGGAATGTATGAACCGTCCGCTCCCGAGGTAGATACCTACGTGCGAATAGATTCGCCCGCGCGTATTAAAAAAGACAAGATCGCCTACACGCAGCTCAGCGCGCTGCACCTGTCGACCTTCGGTTGCCATACTTTCCGCCGTTCGGCCGACATACAGCGTCGTTGTATGGTGAAGAACATAGCGAACAAGGCCACTGCAATCGAAGCCGGTTTGTGGCGTACTTCCCCCGTACCGATAACGCACACCGATCAAACGCAGCGCTTCCGACTGCAGACGTTCTAACGTCGATTCCACTACTGGCGGGTCAGCCGTTTCGCTCGACAACAATGACTCGCCGTCAATCCTTTCATCCATCGCGTCTGCACGACAAGGCGACGTCGTCGCGAGTGTCATGACAACGGCCATCGAAAAGGCCGCGGCTTTTCCGAATGGCGAAGAAGATTTGCGGAGTTCGCTTCCTGTTATTCGCATCGATGTATCTGGTCGATCAGCGCCTGCTGATCCAAATAAGTAAGATATCCCCGACAGCCATGACACCTACTCCTTCACCGGATTGCGCGTTGGTTCGGCGGGCAGCACAGACAACGGGTCGATTTCCTCTCCATTGCGCCGCACCTCGAACTGGAGCACGCCATGGCCGTATTGCCTCGCACCCATTTCAGCGATCACCTGCCCCTGCTTCACGACGTCGTTGTCCTTCACTAGCAGTTTGCCGTCGTGTCCGTAGGCAGTGATCAGACCGTTGTCGTGTTTGATGATCACGAGCGGACCATAGGCTGCGATGGTGGTGCCGGCATACACCACGCGCCCTGACGCGACTGCATTGACAGGTGTACCT
This sequence comes from Burkholderia pyrrocinia, assembly GCA_001527685.1. Taxonomy (GTDB): domain Bacteria; phylum Pseudomonadota; class Gammaproteobacteria; order Burkholderiales; family Burkholderiaceae; genus Burkholderia; species Burkholderia pyrrocinia_D. The sequence continues at coordinate 213,011 of LOZU01000015.1, read as the reverse complement.
GGCATGCCCTCGATTCGCACTCCATGTGACTTTCCCGCAACGAACGGCTGTACGACCTGCCCCTGCGCCGGCCAGATGAAACCTGAAGGAGTCTGCATGTCGGGCACGTGCGCCCCAACGTTGTCGTGATCCCCGGAGGCAGGTTCGCTCGCCGTGACTGGCGGTGCCATCCGAAGCAGTTGACCCGACACGATGGCCGTGCTGCTCGCGAGTCCGTTCCAGCGGACGACGTCGTCTTGGCGTTGGCCGAATCCTGCCGCAATACGGTCGAGAGCGTCGCCCGGATTCACCCGATAGTAGCCGGGTGGCACTGTCATGTTCGACGCGGTCCTGTTATCGGGTTGCAGCATATTCCATGGCATGGATGTACAACCACTGACGCTGAAAAGCATACCCAATAGAAAGACCGCAACTGCCAGTCGTGTCATCGGCACGCATGCGGCGGGTTTATGGCTTTGCATCATCGATATTGGTGCGGTCAGAGTGATAAGTTGAGACCAAGTGCCCGTGTCGCGAGGTGAAATGTGCGATTTCCGGCTTCGATCGACCGATTTGCAGACTGGATTTTTTCGGTTAACGAAACGCATAGGGGCCGCCATCACCCGTCCACGCTTCAGACAGGCAGGACCTACTGCGCGATTCGGCTTGCCGCCTCAAGCGTTCCATCATGGCGCGCTCCCGATCCGAGCACCTTGCCCGACGGCGTGACGCAACCAGCCAGCGCTGTCTTAATGTATCGCCATTATGTTGCCGCGATTGTCAACAATAGTCTCGAGAGCAAGTCGCTCCGATCGCCGGTACGTGAGTCTTGCTGCGTCACCTCTTCAGAGCCGGATCTGCTGTTTTGATAGGGCAAGCCGAGCATCGCGTCGTACCAGCATCCGATGCGAAACGTGCGGATCGCGCTCGCTGCGTTCCGTGCAAACTGATACGGTTCGGACGCTCAGGCAATGCCGCAGGATGCCGCGAGAGGCGAACGAGCAGCGGCGTGCGCGTACGTCGAGACGGCCGTAATAGCGTGTATTGACAACAAATGTCACGCGGACGTTTTGCGTCAACGACAGTTGGCGGCGGATCGTTGATCGACCAGACACAGGTTCGTGTCTGATCGATCAACCTGAAGGAGTGCTTTGCCATGAAACTGCTGAAAATGACCGTCGTTGCTGCTATGGCCTTCGCATTTGCTGGCGCCGCGAGCGCGGCAGATATGCATCATCACCATCGTCACCACCACCACCACGCGACGGACCGCCACTAAGTACGACCAGCGCGCCAGGGGGCGGGCTGGTCGTACCGCCCTGCTGAACGTTGTGTACTACGAGCAGCCGGCGCCCGCCGCTCGCACGCAGGTTCAAGCACGCTCCGGCATCAGCATCGCGGCACTTGTTGGACGTATTTGGGCCTCGCCGGATGAGGCTCAAGAGGTATTCATGGGGCATGCATTCCAGATTGACGGGAAAGTCGATGACTGTGAAGCAGGCGTGTGCGACATGCGTGGCACGAATCCGCATCAACCTCTTGTTTTGCGTTTCGGCGCACGCCGCAATGGCCTCGACGCTCGTACACCAGCCGTTTTGGCTTACGTGGCACCGTCTACGGCGAACGTGAGGCGCCTCCATCAACTCCGCGATGGAGAAGAGATTCATCTTCACTACACCGTCCAGGCGTTCAACCTTCCCCTGTCTCCCCCGGTTGAAATAAGCCTTTCGTGTCGATTTCCTGACCAACCCTGATGGCCGAGTTGTCGGCCGTCGTCTATTTGGGGCACCGCCTCGCTAAGCGAGCTGTCTAGTGCGGTCGCCGCGGCCGAGCACTTCGCCATGATCTGCTCGCATCTCCTGCTGCGACGGACGGCCATCGTGACAGCGCGCGTTCGAGAGAAGGATGGCCGGGATTCGTGAAAATGTCCGCTACATCTCGACCTATTCCGATGCTCCCAAAGCAAAATCTACGGACCCGCCAAATGGGAAGCTGGCGCAGGTCCAGCAATGGCGGACACGGCGTTTTGTCGTCCAACGCAAAACACGAGGCACCTAGAGCGCGTGTTATGCACTTTGAAGGATCGGTACGGCATGAACGAGCATGAGGATAGCGAAGACAACGAAATGCAACCCGGCCAAGGTCTCGGGCAATCGCTCGTACTCCCGGGTGGGCTGCCGGAAGCGGTTCGTCCAACCGAAATCCCAATCCCGCTTTCATACGTATTGCAGATGAGATTGAGAATCGACTTTCGGGTATGGCGAACGCAATTGTGGCGCGGGTGTCGAATACACGTGTGGAGGAGTTGAACAATCCTATCCGCACAATGAGCGGTCGGTTGCGCGGCCATCTCAACAAGGCACGATTTAATACATCGAGATTATTTGCATTCAGATATTTTAATTGGCGGTCACTCATGAAAATAGGAAGTAGAATTCGATGGCAAGCAAAACGGAGGGGGCGTCACCATTTAATTATTCACACATTTCACACTCAGCCATTCCCGGTCGAATTGCTGTTGAAAGGCCGATTCTTCTTCGAATGGCGGTTTGTAGAAAAGACATGGCGTCCTGCATACGAATGGATGACGGCGAAATTGTCGAATTTTGTTGGTGCGGAACTGACCAATCCGCCTATATGGGCATGGGAGAAATTTAGTAGTCGGCGAGCACAAGCGCAGGCGGTAGAGGATCTGTTCGGAGGATTTGGCGGCTCTGATTGCGCTACCGACCGCAAACGAAATATCGTCCATATAAAGCTAAAGGTTCCGCGCAAGTTTGCATTGAAATCTTCATATTCTGTTTGGAATATAATGCTGAGCGACTACCTATCTGAAAATGCGGACTTGGGTCAGCATTATTTAAAATCCTTGTTGTTTTCCAGTGCCACTTTCTGGGGTAACGAGCATACTCAGGTGGTAGTTCCGTATGTGGATCCGGATTGGATTGTTTTTGTCAAAAAATATAACTTCAGGTATCTTTGATATTTTGTGATGCAGAACGCGTTATACATTGTTCGTATCGCATGTGATCGCAGGAAAATGGAAAAACGCAGACCATACCCGACGGATGTCTCGGACGACGAATGGAGCTTTGCGGCGTCGTATCTGACCTTGATAAAAGAAGACGCGCCACAAAGAAAGTACGAGTTGCGCGAGTTGTACAACGCGCTGCGCTGGCTTGCCAGGGCGGGCGCGGCCTGGCGACTATTGCCGACGAATTTCCCACCTTGGGAAGCGGTGTATCAGCAAACGCAGCGCTGGTTGAGGGCCGGCTGCTTCGAGGCGATGGTCAACGATCTGCGATCGGTGCTGCGCGTGGCGCAGGGTCGTCCGGGGCAGCCCAGCGCGGTGATTCTCGATGGGCGCACGCTGCAATCGACGTGTGAAAGCGGCCCGCGTGCGGGCTACGACGGCTATAAACGCAAAAATGGAAGCAAAGTGCAAGTGGCCGTGGATACGTTGGGTCATCTGCTGGCCGTGCATATCACACCGGCCAACGAGCAAAAGCGTGCGCAGGTCCAGGCACTGGCACAGGAAATTCAGCATGTGACGGGGCGGACAGTGAAGTTGGCCTTGCCGATCAAGGTTACACGGGCGAAGCGCCCACACAAGCCGCTCGCGACGAAGGCATCGACTTGCAGGGTATTAAGCTGCCGGAGGCGAAAAAGGGCTTTGTGCTGCTGCCGCGCCGATGGGCTGTCGAGCTTTCGGTTGGGCGAACCGCTTCCGGCGGCTCACCCGGGACTACGAGCGATTGCCTGAGACCTTGGCCGGTTTGCATTTCGTTGTCTTCGCCATCCTCATGCTCGTCCATGCCGTACCGATCCTTCAAAGTGCATAACACGCTCTAAGCGCCTCGTGTTTCGGAAAGGGATCGGCTGGATGGGCTGCTACCTGCCAATATTGGTGCCGAGGTACTGCCAGTAACTATTGTTCGTCGGTGTCGTCGGGAAATACCAGTATCGTTTGTCGCCGCCCAGCGCGACGAGTCGGAAATACCAGGTTATCCCCGCGTTCAGCGTATAGGCGTAGGTGTCTCCAATCCTACCCAGCCTGTCGTTCTCACCCCAGACGTGAGATGCAGGTCCATTATAGAAAGGCTCCACCGTGCCGAGGTACTGCCAATAGTAGTTGCTGGTCTCATTGACCGGGAAATACCAGTAGCGATTGTCACTGCCCAACGCAACAAGCTTGAAGTACTCGGTTTGATGGGAGTAAGGGTTCTGATACTGGAAAATCGAGCCGATCTTGCCTAGCCGATCGTAATCTCCCCAATTCCGAGGTCCATTGCTCAAGCCGATCTGATGCACCACGCTGGATCCAACCACGTCGGAACGTGTGCCGACGTTCACGCCATCCTTTGCACCCGTGACTTGCAGCAATGAACACGGATTAGGAAAATCCCCGTATGTCCCGGCCGATATCCGTGTAGTCGTCCCGACTCCATGGTCGGAGGTTGGCGAGCCAAATGCTGCCCGCGCGTAGGGAATCAGTTCGCAACTACGGCCATTGATGAAGACCTCGGTGAATGTCGTAATGTTCTTCTGCAGATTGCCCCATCCTGCTTGAGCCTGGATCTTGCCGAGATCCCAGTGTTCGTTGGTCGCGCGATCCGTTACCGACACTTCCCACCAGGGTCCGCTTCCTCCGGCATTCTCGAGCCGAAATTGGTAGGTGTGCCCCAGCTGCCAATCAAAAGGGGCAATGACATGCTGCCCGGTTGTCCCTTCAATGAATGTTTCAGCGACAGCGCCTTGCATCAAGGCAACGGACGAAGTCGCGCCCCAGATGGAAAAGATGATTTTTTTGGTTCCTGCGACCCGTTGCAGGCCAAGATACCCAACGGGCCCCGTTTCGAACCAGAATTGTTGAGCCCAAAAGACATAGCTCTTGTCACCCGGGTCGCTTTGCACATTGAAGGAGAAGTCGATGCTCGAGTTGTTGCCCTTGCTGAGCACGAAGCTTCCCGAGGGAGTGCTAGTGATGGCCCACGATGCCGATGACGCAAATAGCGTTGCGAAAATGAATCCACGCAGTATGGTGGCGAACGACTTGAACCTCATTTGACATTCCAGACTTGATGAAATTACGTTGATTGCTGATTTTTGAAAAATCAAGCATGACTTACTGATACATCATGGTGAAGGTCAGCACCGCGTTCGCGCTGCCGGGCTTCACGGTGGCGGCCGTCTGGTAATACGCAGCCTTGAGCGGGATCGTGTAGGAGCCGCCCGTCGACTTGCTGTAGCTCGTCAGCGTGTACTGCGTGTTGTACTTCAGCGCAGTGCCGCTGCCGTCCTTCAGTTGCAGCCCGATGCCGGTGGCCGTCGAATCGCTCGACAGCGCCAGCACGCCGTTGGTGCTGTCGAGCACGGCATTGACCGGGATGAACTGGTACTGGATCGAGTTCAGGCCCGACGGGCAGGCGTTGACGGCCACGTTGACCGCGACGGGCGGATTGGTGGTCGAGCCGATGCCCTTGAATGCCGACTGCATGGTCGAACCCATGTTGACCGTCACGTTCGGCGTGGTGCACGCCGCCACGTTGATGATGGTCGAAGTCAGCGAAAACAACACGTGGCCCGAAGTGCCGACCGTAAACGGGCCGGTGAGGCCTGGCCCCGTCACTGACGCCCCCTCGAACTGCAAACCCATCACCGTGCCCGCCGTAATGGGGCCCGTCTTGACCAGCGCCAGCAGGGCCTGACCACCGTTGGTGACCGAACCGTTTTGGGTGCAGACGCCGCCCGACCAAGGGCTGGGGAACGTCCCCGACGGCTTGCCGAGATCCTGCCATCCCTGGGATCCGCAAGTGCTCACGTAGGGATTCACGCCGATCGCGACACCGATGCCGGGCACATTGGTATTCCAGACGTTATAGGCCTTGCCATTCAGGGTCGCGGTCATGCCGGCCTTGGTCATCGACAACGTTTCGAAGACCATGCCCGACGCGTACGAACCCGACACGGTGCAGTTGAAGTAGTTGGTGGTATTCAAGGTATAGACCAAGTTACCCAGCACCGTTCCGACCGGGGCGTCGCGCGGGACCGTCACCGAGGCCGGCATCGCGACCGCCACCGTCGACGGCGTTCCCGACGAGCAGCTGGCGCTCTGGGCGAACGCCGCACGCGGGCCCAAGCCGAGCACCAGCACCGCCAGCGTGAGCAGCCAGAACACCACACGGCCCAAGCCTCGCGTCGATTGCGCCTGCCCGCGCGTCGCGGCCGGCTTCTCGTTCCGTTTCATGACCTCTCCCAGGTTCATCGCATTCGCTTCATTCATTTTTGACATACCGCCTCCGCATCGGCCCAGCGTTGCTTGCTCGTCTTGCTTGCCGTCGCCAGCGTGTACGACAGCGAACATCCCTCGGTGGCCGTATCGCCCCACTTCACATTCAGCGTGCGGAAATCTGCCTTCACGCCGCGCAGCACGATGCCGAACGGAACCGGCTCGTCGTCGCCCATGCGCGCGCACGAGTACCGCGCGCCCGCGGTCGGTGCGACGTGCCGTGCACTGGATAACGGAACGGGGTGAACTTGACGGCCCGAGCGCAACTGCGTCCGGACCGTTTCTCGTTGCGAAGGTGTTTGAGGCGTTCGCGCAAGCGCACGACCTGGCCATTGCGCTCGACCACTACGGCGAGCCGCATCCGCACAGCGCGCTGAAATGGCCTCAAAAACCCGCTGCGCATGGCTACTGATACGTCATGGTGAAGGTCAGCACCGCGTTCGCGCTGCCGGGCTTCACGGTGGCAGCCGTCTGGTAATACGCAGCCTTGAGCGGGATCGTGTAGGAGCCGCCCGTCGACGTGTTGTAGCTCGTCAGCGTGTACTGCGTGTTGTACTTCAGCGCATTGCCGCTGTTGTCCTTCAGTTGCAGGCCGATGCCGCTGGCCGTCGAATCGCTCGACAGCGCCAGCACGCCGTTGGTGCTGTCGAGCACGGCATTGACCGGGTTGAACTGGTACTGGATCGAGGTGAGGCCCGACGGACAGGCATTGACGGCCACGTTGACCGCGACGGGCGGCGTGGTGCTCGAGCCGATGCCCTTGAATGCCGACTGCATGGTCGAACCCATGTTGACCGTCACGTTCGGCGTGGTGCAAGCCGCCACGTTGATGATGGTCGAAGTCAGCGAATACGACACGCGGCCCGACGGGTCGATCGCATACCCACTCGTGCTGCTTTGCGCCGTCGCGGACGCCCCCTCGAACAGCACGCCGCCGCTCACCGTGCCCGCCGTGATGGCGCTGGTCTTGACCAGCGCCACCTGGGCCTTGCCACCGTTGGTGATCGAACCGTTTTGGTTACAGGCGTAGCCCACCCACGGGCTAGGGAACGGCGGCGTCGGCGTGCCGAGATCCTGCCATGGCTGGACTCCGCAACCGTTCACGATGGATTGCACGCCGATCGCGACACCGACGCCAGGCACATTGGTTTTCCAGACCGTATAGGTCACACCATTCTGGGTCACGGTCATGCCGGCCTTGGTCAGCGACAACGGCTCGAAGGCCATGCCGGACGGTGACTGATTCGATACCGTGCAGTTGTAGAAGTTGCTGGTGGCCACAGTAGGGATCCAACTGGTCAGCACCGTACCGTTCGCGGCGTCGCGCGGGATCGTCACCGAGGCCGGCATCGAGATCGTCACCGTCTGCGCCTTGCCCGTGCAACTGACGGTCGCGAACGCCGCACGCGAGCCCAGGCCGAGCATCAGCACCGCCAGCGCGAGCAGCCAGAACACCGCACGGCCCAAGCCGCGCGCCGATTTCGCCTGCCCGCGTGTCGCGGCCGGCTTTTCGTTTCGTTTCATGATCTTTCCCACAGGTCCATCGCGCCCGCTTCGCTCATTTCGTACATACCGCTTCCGCATCGGTCCAGCGTTGCTTGCTCGTCTTGCTTGCCGGCTCCAGCGTGTACGACAGCGAGCAGCCTTCGGCGGCCGTATCGCCCCACTTCACTTTCAGCGTGCCGGCATCGGTCTTCACGCCGCGCAGCACGATGCGGCCATCCTGCGCCACGGTGCCGACGTTCTGCCCCGCCGCATCGCTCACCTCCGCACCGAACGGAACCGGCTCGCCGTCGGCCATGCGCGCGCGCATGATCACCGCGCGTCCGCCGCCCTCGGTCTCGAACTTCAACCGCACCACCGCGCCCGCGGTCGGCGCGACGTGCTGCGCGCTGGATTTCAGCTCGACGCTCATCGGCACGCCCTTCGGATCGATCTCCACCTCGTTGGTCGAGAACGGCATCAGGTTCGACACCAGCGCATGACCAAACGGATCGATGCGCAGGCCGCTGCCCGCCGTCACACGAGCCCCGCTCGCGTCCTTGGCCTCGACGATTGCCACCGTCTCGCCCATGGTGGGCGTAAAGGCAACGCCGCCGCCATAGGCCACCATCCCGCCCGAGATGCCGCCGCCGTACTGCGTAAAGCCGGTGCCCGTCGAAGCATTGCCCGTGACGGTTGCATACGGCGACATGTAGGACACGCTGCCGCCCACGTTGGTGGCCGCTCTCGCGCCGCCGCCTTCGGTGTGGCCGACGTTCACGCCGTAGCTGAGCGCGTTGTCGACGCCGAGCGCGCCCGTCAACGATTGCTGGACCATCGTCGTGCCACGGGAGTCGTGCTGCAGGCTGGTCGACGAGTACACCGTACGCGAGCCGAGATTCAGCGGGATCGACACGTTCAGCATGAAGCGGTTGTCCCAGCGGCTCTGCGTCACGTCGAACTGGCGCGAGGCCGACACGCCGTAGTTGATGCGCCGGAAATTGTTGTTGTAGCCGGCCTGGAATTGCGTGTCGTTGCCGCCGCGATTCCAGTAGTTGACGGTCGAGCCCGACACGTAGAAAGCGCCCCACCCTTCCGGCAGGCTCTGGTTCAGCGTGACCTGGAACTGGCCGCGACGCACGCCGCTCGACAGCAGACTGTTCATGCCGCCTGTCGGTTGGCCGCGCAACTGCATCGCGTCCTGCAGGTTGAGGTAGCCGCTGCTCGAATAGCGATAGGCGGCCACCGCGATATTGGTATTGGTCGGACTGATCAGCTTGCTGTACGAGAGCTTCACGCTCTGGCCGTGGCGCGTGCCGATGCCGGGAATATCGGCGTCGGCCTGCGTGATGTCGAAGCCGAACGCGCCCAGCTCGGTATTGAGCGCGGCCCCGAGCACGCCGGCCACGTAGCCGGGCGCGGCCGTCATGCCGCCGTAGCCGGTGATCAGGTTGGTGAAACCATGCTGCACGGTCGCCTGGACCAGTCCCGGCTTGCTCGACAGCAGCGGGCTGCGGTACTGGCCGGCGGTCACGCTGAAACGCGTCACGCCGGGCCGCAGCGAATTGACGGCCGAAGCGTACGGCACCTTGAAGGCGTGGATGCTGCCATTGGCCTCGGTCACGACGACGTCGAGGTCGCCGCCATAGCCGGTCGGATAGAGATCGTCGATCACGAACGGGCCGGTCGCGACGTTGGCGCTGTAGATGATGTTGCCGTTCTGTCGCACCTGCACCAGCGCATTGCTGTTGGCGATGCCGTGGATGGTCGGCGCATAGCCGCGCTGCGATTCCGGATACATGCGGTCGTCGCTGGCGATCCGCACGCCACGAAAACCCACGCTGTCGAACATCGCGCCGTCGGTGAACGCGTCGCCGATCACCAGCTGCGACTTCAGGCTCGCGATCGAGCGCTGCAGGCTGGTCTGCACGCTCTGGTAGTGCGCGCCACCGTACGAGTCGTAGGTGTAGCTGCCGTTGTGGCGGAAGCGCCAGGGCCCGAAGTTCATGCCGGCGGTCAGGCCCAGGAACGCCTGGGTCGACGACGCGCCCTGGTTTTCGGCGCGGTAGATATTGCCGTTGTACGACAGCAGCGCGGCCGGCACGCCCTCGTCCCAGTAGCGCGGGTCCACGTAGCCGCGCGCGTCGCGGCTCATCGCGGCCTGCGGAATGCTGACGTCGAGCCGCTGCTCGCCATTGTCGAAGGTGGCGACCGCGTCCGGCACCAGCATGCCGATCGTCGTGCAGGCCTGGCTCTTGTCCGTCAGCATGTGCGTCGCGTCGGGCGACAGCTTCGCGAGATCCACGCCGACCTGCTGCAGCAGCTCGCGATCGAAGCAGGGCTGGACATTGTTCGGGTTGTCGCCCACCTGGCGCAGCGTGATCTGGGCGCGACCGATCCAGTTCGTGTTGACGAACAGATCGGCGCGATACGAACCCGGCAACGCCGCATTGCCCTTTTCGAAGCGGCTTACGTCCACGCGCGCGCCGCCCGGGCGCTGCAGAAACAGGTCGTTGAACTGGACTTCCGCCACTTGCGTGGCGTCCGCGGTCGCCGCCATCGCGCCCGTCGATGCGAACATCGCCAGTGCGAGCAGGCAGCACGGGCGCGGGCGCCAGTGCATGGACAGCGGCAAGCTAGAAATACGTTGAATCACGATAGGCAGCCGAGCGTGAGCAAGCCTGCGCCCTGCCCGGGCGGGCATGCTTGGTCTTGCGATGGGAAGGACGTGGCGCGTTACCGGCGCCTTACGCAATCGAAGAGGTCAGCCGTGCATCATTGCGACGGCGCCGCGGTGCGGGACTGCAGCGGCGTCTCGCTGCTCACCGCGCCACCGTAGTCGTTCAGCACCGTGTAGCGCACGCTGGCGCCGGCCGCATCGGGCACGTCGCCCTTCAGCGGAAAGGCGCGCGTCTCGCCCGGCCCGACCATGCCGCCATCGTCGAAGGTCGCGCTGCGGCCACCCGACTGCACGCTGATCATGGTCAGCGACACATGGAACGGCGTCGGATTATGCGCCTCGATGGCCGGCTTGCCGTCGGCCTGCGTGAGGCGCCACGTGAGCTGCGCCGGCGCATCGGCCGCCGAACCCTTGAGATTGTCCGGACGATAGAACACCTTGATGCGCGAACGGAACGCGAGCTGGATCCGGTTCATGTCCGCGTCCGCCGCGCTCGCCTTGGGCGGCACTTCGAGCACGTTGAGCCAGAACGCCGACTCGCGATCTTGCGGCATCGGCTCGCCGGTATGGACGATGCGCAGCGTCTGCGACTTGGACGGATCGATCCGCGCGATCGGCGGCGTGACCGTGAACGGCACCTTGATCTTGGATGGCGTGCCGCGCACGTCACCTGCATCGACCCATGACTGTACGAGCGCCGGCGCCGGGCCAACGTTCGACAGTTTGAGCGTAACCTCGGACTCGCTCGCGCCGTAGATCACGCGCGTGCCGCCGATCACCACCGATGCGTCCGCGGGTGTCGCCAGGCAACTGAACCATGCGATACACGCGGTGGCGATCGACAATCGGAGGGATTTTCTGAGCTTCATGGTTTGGATCGATGCAGGTAACGTACGGGAGGGAAGGAGCGAAATCGTGCCGCCCCCACCCAACCCAGCTATGCAGTACTAAATAACTGCTTACTGATAAACGAGCGAGTACATCACGCTCGAATTCGCCGCGCCGGCCGTTGCGGCGCCGGTGGCGTAGTATTGCGCGTAGTATTTCAGCGTGGCGGTGCCGGCGGCGCTGATCGCGACCGACTGCGAGTTCTGCGAGGCGTCCGCCGCACCGAGCTTGATCGGCGAGAAGTCGCCGGCATTCAACAGGCGGATCTCGACGTTGGTCGCGCCGCCTGCGTCCAGGAACAGGTTGCCGGTGGCGGTGTTGACCTTCGGGCCCGGTTCGAAGTAGGCATGGACGTTACCCGACGCCGGCGTGCAGGCCGTCAGCGCGATGTTGAAATCCTTGGTGCCGGCCGTTTGGCCTGCTGCGGCCAGCGCGCTGGTCGACACGTTCAGCATCGGGACCGTGAAGTTGTTCGAACCGCTGCCGTTGCCGTCGATCTTGCAGGTTTGCGCGGTAATGCTGCCGTTGAACGTGATCGTGCCGTCGGCTGCGGAGGCGACTTGCGAAACAGTGGCGGCGCCCACGAGCAACAGCGCGGAAATGAGTTTGGTTTGCATGTTTTTTGGTTTCAGAAGCGATCTGGATGGATATACGACGCCGAGGCGACATTCACTCGATTGCGCGCCACGCGCCATCCAACGGCAACCCTAAATTAAGCATCGCGTGGCCGGATCTGCTGCTTTCGGCCCGGTCGCCCTTGGATGAAATGAATTGTAAGGGACCACGCAACCGACAAAATGAACCATTGTCACAGTTCGATACTTACTAAATGAACTAATGTCACAACACGATACTTACTATGTGAATCATCGCCAAAAGACAATGCCGACTGAGTTGATATTGATTTTCTCGACAGTGGCGAATGGCAGTATCCGGCCCTTTTGAACCGCGCGGGCTTATCGTCGAAATTGAGAAGTACGCAACAGCTGCTTAAATCCGACGATGGAATTGTTAAATATATTTAAAACTCCCGGAAGCAGCGTCGCATTATGGGTGCTGAACCAGCATCCATGTAATCGAGATCGCGCTCGGCCGCCTGCAGGCTCATCGCCTGCCAGCGATTGACGCTCCGGGTTCCAGTCCTGGCAGGTGAGCCACGCGAAGCGAACCCGGTCGTTGGCCGCGTCGGCGTCCGGCGCCGTGCGGGCGGCACCGGTGACGCTCACGGCGTCGCCGGCGACGAATCGATAGTGGTACGAAGTCTTCGGCGAGAGCGCCGCGACCTTCACGCGCGCGGTGCGATCATAGGCGGCCAATGCCTTCAGCGGGACGCTGGCGACGCGCGTCGTGAAATCGGGTTGCGTGGAGACGTCGAGCCGCAGCGATACCGCGCGCGCCCCTTCCTTCGCGCGGCGGCACACAGCGCGTCCAGAATACAATCGAGCGATCGCGCGGATCGCCGTTCGCGACGTCCTGGGGGAACCGGTCGCGACCTTTGCGCGCTGCGGCGTCAGGCGCGGCGAATCGCGGGGCGCCAAGCGAGCCGGTGGCCACCGCGATCGTGAAAAAGGCCGACAAGCTGAGGAAATGGCGGCGATCCATCGATCATCCCGGTCGCATGACGGCTGATCCCTGATGCGCACGCACAAGTGGAAGAGAGGACGATCCGCCGCTGAGAAGCCGTGACACCCCCATTTCGCCGCCGAGCAACGACGGCCGTCCGCGGCGTTCTCGACCGGGCCGCGACAGCGAGGCCGGACGGTCGAATATTTCTTGCGATGGCGCTGCGTTGCATTCAACGCAGCGCCATCGCTTGCCCGTCAGTTCGACGCAGGAACGTTGAAGGCCTTGGCCGGGTCGCGCGCCCAGGTCGCCAGTACCTTTGCACCTGCCGGGCCGGCAGTGGTCACGTGCATCACATATGCCGGGAGCTGGAAGGTCTCTCCCGCGCGGACGACCTTCGGCGGCCGCCCGTCGATTTTGACTGTCACCGCGCCTTCGAGTACATAGCAGAGTTCCGGGCCGGTCGCCATATGCCGTGGCTTCTCCGCATTCGGCGGAAACTCTGCGATGCCCATCGCCATTTCCCTGTTGGTTCCCGCTACCGGAACCCTTTGCAAAACGGTTGTTTCCTTCGTGGCGGGAGCGCGCTCCGCCGCCACCGCGGCCTGGAGCGTAGCGAAGGTCATCAGGAATACAGGTGCGCAGCGCTTGATGTTCATGCCGTTCACCCGATCACTGCGCGCCATCGGCCAGCGACGCGAAGATGCGATACGTAGCCGCTATCCGCTCGTCATTGGGGATGTTCTTATTGGCGAGGATGACGATCCCCAGTTGCTTCTCCGGCACGAACGCAACGTAGGCGCCGAAGCCATTCGTGGCGCCGGTCTTGTTGATCCAGACGTCTTGCCGAGGCTTTTGCGGGGGATTCAGCGCGACCACCGGCGTCGCTTCGAAGACCATCCTGGCCGAATTCCCGTCCTGCAAGGCTTGCAGTTTGGTCGGGTACGGGTACTGCTCCCAAATCAGATCCTGAGTCATCGGCCCAGCCTGGAAGTAGCCGGTATGCGTATCGGTGATCGCCTGCTGCAGCGTGCCGTCGAGCTGCACGAGCGCCATGTTGGCCTGCACGAAGCGCAGCATATCCGCCACCGTCGATTTGACGCCGTAGGCTTCCGCCGACAGCATGCCGGGCGCCACCCGGATCGGTGCGCCTGCCTTGGTATAGCCCTGCGCGTAGTTCCCCATCTGGGCCGCAGGCACGTTGATGAACGTGCTCTTCATCCCGAGCGAAGGAAACAGCCACTGTTCCATCAGCGTGGTGAAATCCCGCCCCATGCTTTTCGCGGTGATCACGCCGAGCATCCCGATGCTCGGATTGGCATAGGTCCGGTACGTTCCCGCCGGGTAGGCAGGCCGCCATTCCTTGAAATACTGCATCAACTGATCGTCGTTGCCGATCTGCTCCGGCACCTGCAACGGAAACCCGCCGGGCGTATGCGTGCCCAAATTGACGAGCTTCACCTCGCCAAACCGGCTGCCCCGCAGCGCAGGCAGATATCGGCTCGCCGGATCCGACAAGGACAGCTTGCCGCTCGCCTGCGCGTATGACGCCAGCGTCGCGGTCAAGGTCTTGCTGACGGAGCCGAGCTCGAACAATGTGTCGCGCGTGACGGGCGCGTGCGTTGCGGTCGACGCCACGCCAAAATTGAACACGTGGGGTTCACCGTTGACGATGATGCCGACCGCCATGCCGGGCACGTCGTACTTCGCCATCACCGGCTGGATGGCCTCGCTCACCACGCTGCCGAGCCTGTCCTGCGCGTGATCGGCGGCGTGACTGGAAACCGGGATGGCGCTCATGGAGAACGCGGCCGCCATCATGAGACTTCGGGCATTGAACTTCATATCCTTGAATCCTTCGTTCCTGTCGGTTGATCGAGAGATCCGCGTGCGCGTGACGACGGGCAGAAACCTGAAAGAATTCCGAGGGTCGCCGGATGCGAGCAATTCAGTCGATCCCCGCTACACGCACGCAGCGACTGGAGCATCTGTCATTTTCATTCTTCTTACAATCGAGGAAAATTTGCCCGATCAGAAAGAAAATGTTTTGGCTCAGGAGCTTTCCCGGACAATGAGTTCAAAACCGAGATCGACTATCGGTTCAAGCACCCGCTCTCCCTGTATCAACGCAAGGAGCATCAGCGCAGCACGACGGCCTACTTCGGCGCGAGGCGTGCGGATCGTGGTCAGGCGCGGGACCGTATACGCGGATCCGGGCAGATCGTTGAACCCGACCATCGCGACTTTGTGTGGCACCGGCACCCCGCGACGCAAGGCTTCGAGAAGCGCACCATGCGCCAAATCGTCGTTGCCGAAGAAAATGCCGTCGACGTCAGGGTGTCGTTCCATGATCTGCGCGAACATCTCGCAGCCGAGGCCGATCGACGACGGGGTCGGCGAGAGGAATTCCAGCTCAGGGTCATACATGCCGGCTTTTTGCAGCGCTCGACGGAAGCCTTCGCCGCGCTGCATGATCCGCGGATCGAGCTGAGCAGCCACGAACGCGTTTCGACGGCGGCCGCGCTCGATCAGATGCTCCGCGGCAATCTGGCCGGCCCCCGTCTGCACGAAGCCGACACAGTGGTCATCGGGGCCGTGCGAGATTTCCATCATGTGAACATACGGCACGCCGCTCGCGGCGATCAGGTGTCGAGCGGCTTCCGTGCGCTCCGAGCCGGTCAAGATCATTCCGCTCGGAGCAGACGCGAGGTAGCGCCTGATCAGATCTTCCTCGGCATCGCACGCATAGTGCGTGTTGCCGATCAGGATCTCGAAGCCCTGAGGCCGGAGTATCGTATGGATCGACTCCAGCACATCGACGAACACGAGGTTGGACAGGGATGGAACAAGCACCGCGACGGCCTCGCTACGAGCGGAAGCGAGTGTCCGGGCTGCGGTGTTGGTCACATAGCCGAGCTCCTTCGCTGCATCGCGGACGCGCTGCGCCAAGTCCAGCCCGACCGTCTTGACGTCGCGAAGTGCGCGGGACGCGGTGATCGTGCTTACGCCGGCTCGGCGAGCAACCTCCTCCAGCGTTGGACGGCCGGTGCCGCGTGTTTTCCGGTGTGTCATGTTTTCAACGATGTCTCGTGTTCCGTTCCGTTGTGCGTGGTGAGCAAGTCAGGCCGCCCTTCATCAGGGCGGCCTGAAGTTCCGGAGGTATCCGGAATGTCGCGTGTGAAGCGGGTCGAGACTCAGATGTCCATGCTCAAGGAGCAAGGCTGCGAGCACTCAACTTGATGGAGCGGATCAACTTCACGTCACTGGCGGACGTACCCGTGTAAACCGAATACGTGCCCTCCTGGATACGCCACGTGTGGCTCTGATTGTCGAACTTCGCAAGCAAACGCGGATCGACGTCGATTGAAACCTTCGTCGTTTCCCCGGCCTTCAAGTCGACCTTCTTGAATCCGCCAAGCCGCCTGGGCTCGTTCGCCGCGGACGGCAGTCCGACGTAGACCTGTGCCACCTCCTTGCCGTTTCGGCTTCCCGTGTTTGCCAGATCTAACGTGACGGTCAGTCCGTCGTGGCTTTCCTTCACGTTCGCGTTCGAGTACGCGAATGTCGAATAAGACAAACCGAAACCAAACGGGAAGAGCGGCACCTGATGGTTCTTTTCGTACCACTTATAACCAACCGACGCGCCGTCGATGTTGTAATCGACAGCGGCATCCGGTGCAACCTTCTGTCGTGGCAATTGCGCAACGCCGGCAGGGAAGGTGATCGGCAGGCGGCCGGACGGGTTGACGTCGCCGTACAGCACGTTCGCAATCGCTTCGCCGCCTTTCGCGCCAGGGTACCAGGCCTCCAGCACGGCACTTACCTTCGACAGCCACGGCATGAGGACCGGGTTGCCTGTCTCCAGCACGACGATCGTATGGGGATTCGCGGCCGCCACCCGCTCGATCAGTTCATTCTGGGCGTCGGGCAAAAGAAGATCGTTTGCGTTGTCGATCGTTTCAGCGCTCCACTGGTGTGCAAACACGATCGCGACGTCTGCATGCTTCGCGAGTTCCACCGCCTTGGCGGGATCCGTGCCGTCATCGTAGCTCACACGGCCCTCGCCTCCCGTCTTTGCCTGGATCGCCTTGAGCGGCGACGACGGGTCATAGATCACCGGATTCGGAAAGCTGTAGCCGCCCAGCGCAGCGGCCGGGCCGCCAACCGGCCAGACCTGCGAGGAGCCGCCCCCCGAAAGCACGCCGGCATCCGCATGTGAACCGATCACCGCGATCGACTGACTACCGGCCAGCGGCAGTTGCTTCGCGGCATTCTTCAGCAACACGATGCCCTCCTCCGCATCGGCCTGCGCGACGGCCGCGTCGGCCGCGACGTCGATCGGGCGCAGAACCTGCGGATCGTCCACTACGCCCTTTGCGAACATCGTGCGCAGGATGCGATGGACCATGTCCTTCAGGCGGCTTTCCGGTACGACGCCGTCGGTCAGCGCCTGCTTCAGCGTGTCACCGAAGAACGGGCCGCCGTTGTCCTTGTCGAACGATTCGCCCGATTCCTGGTCGAGCCCGCTCACCGCATCCTTGACGTCGTGCACGGCGCCCCAGTCCGACATCACGTAACCCTTGAAGTGCCAGTCGCTTTTCAGGATCCCGTTCAGCAACGTGTCGTTCGAACACGCCCAGACGGTGTTGATCTTGTTATACGAGCACATCACGGAGCCCGGATCGCCCTTTTCGACCGCAAGCTGGAACGCGAGCAGGTCCGATTCGCGAGCGGCTGCCCAGTCGATATTCGAACTCACCTTGAACCGATTGGCTTCCTGGTCATTCAGCGCGAAATGCTTGACCGTCGCGATCACGTGCCGGCTTTGGGTGCCGGCGATCGCCGCACCGGACATCGTGCCGGCCAGCAGCGGGTCTTCGCCCGCATATTCGAAATTGCGGCCATTGCGCGGATCGCGCGCGAGATTCGTCCCGCCGCCAAGCAATACGTTCGAACCGACCCGGCGCGCTTCCTCGCCGATCATCGCGCCGCCGTCGAACGCACGCTGCGGGTTCCAGGTCGCCGCCGTCGCCAGCCCCGAAGGCAGCGGTGTCGCCGCGCCCGTGTCGACGCCGCGGACTGGCAGCCCGGTCGCCTTGTCGAGCAGCGACCGGATACCGAGGCCTGCATCGGACTCGACCTGATCCGGAATCCCGAGGTGCGGAATCCCGGCGATGATGCCCGACGGCAACAGCGGGCTCTTGGCAAAGCGACCATAGAGCCCGTGCACGAGCTGGATCATCTCGTCCCGCGTCATCTTCGCGATCAGCGCGTCGGCCCGCTGGTCGGGGGTTGCCCCGGCACCGACAACTGCCGGCGATGCCGCTTGGGCGACGGACGCACCGAGCGCGATCGCGAGCATGGCAATCGCCCTGAGCTTGAATGGATTTCCTTTCGGCACGGTTCGTTCATTTTTCACAGTAGGTGTCTCCTTGAATATCGACGGCGAGTGCATCAGAACTTGTGCAGGATGCCCGCGATGACGGTCGTCTGGTTGCCGCTTGAAGAGGGATTGGACAGGCCGTTGATCCATGCCGTCCCGCCACTGCCGTGCATGTAGATCGCATTCAAGTATAGGTCCGTGCGCTTGGAAAGGTAGTAACTCACGTTACCGCCAATCTGGTGATATTTCGCATTGCCGCCGACCGACTGGTGCACGGTCGTGAAGTCGTAGCCCACGCCAAGTTGCCAGACCGGCGTCGCCCAGTATTGCGCGCTTGCTTCGTAGTTGGAGAAATTCCGACTACTGCCGGCGAGCGAGAAATTCGATTGCGTGTGCAGCAGTGCCACGCTCAACGCACCGACCGTGTAAGCACCGCCGATGCCCCAGATCTGCTGACTCTGCACGTTGGACACAACCGAAGTCGGGAAGTAGTTGTCGGACGGAATCGCCCCCGACGTGTTCAGCCCGGGCTGGTCGAGCCGCGCATAGGCCGCGTCGATGCGCAGCGGGCCATTCAGGTATTGCGCACCGACGCTCCAGCTGCGGTTGCTCGCCGCGCCGGTGCTGTTCGAGAACGCGTACAGGGCTTCGGCTTGCAGCCCGTTGATGCGCGGCGACGTGTACTTGATCGAATTGTCGGAGCGGAACGTGTTGTTGAGGTCGTCGTTGTCGTAGAGGATGTTCCCGTACTGCGTATACGCACCGACCCCATCGTTGGACAAATAGTCTTGCACCGGATTGAATTGCCGCCCCGCCGTCACGGTGCCCCACGTATTGCTGCTGAGGCCGACCCATGCACCGCGGCCGAACAATCTGCCACCTTGCTTCATGACGCCGCTATACGTGTCGAAGCCATTTTCCAGGCGAAAAATGGCGCTCAGGCCGCCGCCGAGATCCTCGGTTCCCTTGAGCCCGAAGCGCGACCCCTGCTGATTGCCCGCAGTGGCCTGCACCAGGCTTTTGCCGCCTTGATTGCTCGTGTAGGTGAAGCCGCTATCGACGATCCCGTAAATCGTCACGCTGCTCTGGGCCTGCGCGACGTTGATTCCGGCGCTCGCGAACACGAAGAGCGACGCCCCAACCGCGCGGCCGGCCCATTTCAACGGAGAAGGCACGCTGGCGCACTCCCGGGTAATTTCGCATCCATTAATTTTATTTTGGATACCGAATAATTTAGCGTTCACGTTATCTCCTCGCATTGGATTTCCTCCGGTCAAATTCACTTCTGTCGATGGACTGCAACTGCGTTCACGACCTTCCTGGGAAGGACGGAATGGGTTATACGAGCGCCGAGAGGGCCATGATGAGCACGATGGCAACGACCGAGATGATGGTTTCCATCATCGTCCAGGTCTTGAAGGTCTCGACGACGCTCATATTGAAGTACTGCTTGACGAGCCAGAATCCTGCATCGTTCACATGCGACAGGATCAGCGAACCGGCACCGGTCGCCAGCACCAGAAGTTCGCGATTCACGCCGGGCAGCATCGCAACAACGGGCGCGACGATGCCGGCGCCGGTGATCGTCGCCACCGTCGCGGACCCTGTCGCGATCCGGATCATCGCCGCGACGAGCCATGCGAGCAGAATCGGAGACGTATGTGCCTGCACCGCCATCCGGCCGATCGCCTCGCCCACGCCGCTCGTGACGAGCATTTGCTTGAATCCGCCGCCCGCGCCGATGATCAGGATGATCGACGCCACGGGCCCGAGGCTGGAATCGACGAACTTCAGGATCTGCCTGGCATCGAAGCCGCGGGCGATGCCGAACGTGTACAGAGATACCAGCAACGCCAGCAGCAACGCAGTGATCGGATGGCCGATCATGTCCATCCAGCCGCGCACACCGCTATCCGCGTTGAGGCTGATATCCGCGAATGTCTTGAGCAGCATCAGGAATACCGGCAGCAATACCGTGGCGAGTGTCACGGCAAAGCCGGGCAGGTCATGTGCTTCGGATTCCTGCGCTAATTGCTCGAGCAACTCTTCAGACGGCGAGCCGGGAACGTATTTCGCGATGAACGAACCATACAGGGGACCCGCAATGATTGCGGTCGGCAGGCCGACGATCAGCCCGTAGAAGATGGTCTTGCCGATATCGGCACCGAACAGGCCGATCGCAAGCAGGGGGCCGGGGTGAGGCGGAACCAGGCCGTGGACGACCGACAGACCGGCGAGCAGCGGGATGCCGACCTTGATCAGCGGCACGCCGGTGCGTCGTGCAACGATGAAGACGAGCGGAATCAGCAGGACGAAGCCGATCTCGAAGAAGAGCGGGATGCCGACCAGAAAGGCGGCGCACATCATCGCCCACTGCACCCGCTCCTTGCCGAACGCATCGATCAGGGTCCGCGCAATGCGGTCTGCTCCGCCTGATTCGGCCATCATCTTGCCGAGCATGGTGCCGAGTCCGAGAACGACGCCGACGAAGCCCAGCACGCCACCAAAGCCATCCTGGAAGGACTGCACGATCTTCGCGACCGGCATCCCGGAAATCAGGCCAAGGAATCCGGACGCGAGTGTCAGCGCGACGAATGGGTGAATCCTGAAGCGGGTGATCAGCAGAATCAGTCCGATGATCGCAATCAGCGCGTCGATCAGCAGATGAGTGCTACCTGGTACGGTATGCATGGTGTCTCCATTGTTGTAGTGCCAGCTGTTTCTTTCTGTGGATGCGGCGACAAGACGGCAGAGATATCGCTATCTCATGCGGCCACGCCAAAATCGATGGGGACGCGAGCGCTCTGCCGCCTTCCGGCCGAGCGGATGATGTCGGTAAACGTCAGGGATTCGGCAACTGGCGGTTCAAGGTCGGTGAACGGGCCGGCGACAAGCGAGGTCGGCATCGGTATGGCATTGCGCAAACGGTCGCGATCGCTGCGCTTGAACACCGGGCACGCCAGCACGGAGATTTCGCCCGCCAGGCAAGCCCGATTGAGTTCGACGACGAGCCGCTCGATCCACCCTGCCCGATCAGCGTCGCCTGGCTGAATGCCGACGCGCACCGCCGCCAGGTCAGGCACCGGATGAAACGCATCGCCTTTGATCAGGCACCCGCCGACTTGGTCACCAAGGGCTGCGGCAACACCCATCGTTACCCCAGATACCGTTTCATTCATAGAAGCCATCACCCGATCAAAGACAGCGCTATCTCAAGAAGTCGAATCAAGGCGACCCTCGTAGTCGCGCGCTGCAATTCCCGTCACGATAAGTTTCGCCACGACATGCAAGTTCGTTCGGATTCACCCTTTAATGAACAGGAATCCTCATTTTTAGAACGACCAGGATTGCTTGGCGAGTATCAGCCCTCTTCCGTCGTCATTCACCTTTCCGCCGGCGACCAAGCACGTCATCTCAACGCGGCGCCGCCAATGATATCGAGTTCCGCGCGAGCCGATGTCACGGTTTGTGAACTACTCGTTTTGATGCAGGAGACGCGCTGCGTTGGACCTGCCCCTGCAGGTCGGGACGCTTCGGCACGGTCAAGTTGATGATGCAACCGCCCGCCGCCGGGACTCGGTAAGCGCTCGATGTGTACCGTCTGTTTACGAGAGCGCAACGCGGGCAATCCGATTCCCGTCAGATGTGATTGGAGGAAGTGGAGCGCTGGCTCAGCGAATCTCTGCATATGCCCGTCGATGCTCTACGCGATGGGCCTGATTCGGGGGCGGCCGAGTCTCCTGCACGCGCGCCGCTCCAGTTCATGTTCGAAGTTGGAAGTACACCAAGGGCGGAAACCTTTTTGCGATTGCTGGCCGCGCAAGGTGCAGATATCGATGATCGCTCACTTGGCGGCAACACCCTGTTGCAGGAGGCCGTCCAGTACGAGCGGAAGGACGAGGCGAGTCTGTTACCGGATGTCGGTGCCAAGCCTGGTTTACTTGACGATTCACAACGCGACAAGCTGCCAAAGCTGCTCGCCCAACCCAACACAGCACCCTACACTCGTCAGGTAGACCAGGACCGAAGCGAAGGCTGCATCGAAAGCGCTCGCCTGAATGGTCACAGCGCATGATTTGGCGAACGCGCTCTCGCCATCACCCGTCAACTTTCAGGACGGCCTCGGTCGACTTCTTACCTTTTGGCTAGCGCGAAGCAGATATCGGTTCTGAAATTGCACGCGCAAGCACAGATCGCAAGCGATACTTAATGTTGCCGTAGCGAATATCATCAACCCTCCACTCGCCGGATTCTTTCTTTAGTACGAGCGTATCCGTCAGGCTGGGTTTGGCTTCACCAACCATTACATAGCGAATCGCAACTTCAGGACGATTTCGCGTACCAGAAATGGATCCCGACAGACAGCCAGACGCGGCGTCCTGCACGCCTTTCCACACCCCATCTCCCATGATGGATTTGCCACCCGTCGCGGCTTGTACGGCGGCGCTCCGGGCCGCTGCACGACCGTATAGATCTGCCAATTCCGCAGTAACGACCTGCCGATATACTTCAGGCCGGTCAGCCGGGCTCGCCAAATTATCGGGATCCACCCGATCCGTCGTTGGTTTTTCGACAATTATCTTATTGCAGAATTTTTTAACAACGAACTCCGCATCTTTTTTAGATATAACAGTCGAAGCCCAGGCGGCACCCGGGCTCAACATAATTGCAGCACCATTAAGCGCAATCATGCACATCGTTTTCAATGTGATGGCGCGCATGCTTACAGAAAATCGCATCTCGGAATTGCCTTCGCGGACGAATCAGATCAATTCAAGTATTTTTGCGCCACTGCGGGGACATCTTGGGGCGGCACCTCCTCCCAGGTGATGACCGCGCCATCGTCGCGCACATACACTCGAAGGTAAGCGCTGCTCCTTAAAATTCGATTCGCATCGAATCTCAGCAGCCTTTTTGCGCCATCGCTTGAGTAGCCACCCAGCTGGTAGGTGTATTTCCAATATTCCTGACCATTATCAGTTGGCGCCTCGCTCGATATTTTTACATAGTACTGCTCCCCTCCCCATCGCTTTGCCTGCGCGATAATATTTTTTGAATTCAATAAAACAAAGAACAACGCCACCAGAAAAGCGACAGCAATGAAGAAATATTTTGACGAAATCGCTCGCTTCACTCTTGCCCCCACGACAAAGCCGCCTTCCGCATAATTACCCATAACCACCCGAACACTAAAAATCAACCCATTACAGCTTGACGTTCAACACGGCCGCTCGAATCAATCCCGGAAGCACCGGCGCGGCTCTCATGCAGCAGCCATTTTTCCGCGGTTGCCGTCTCCGCCAGTGTCGTCAGTTGCCAGGCGGGCGCCGTGACGGTCATAATCCGATAAAAGGTATGGTGCATTTTTCAATATCATTCAGGAAGAAAATTACGCAGCAGTCTGAAATGTCGAGCGAATGCGTCTCGCCCCGGATGCATAGTCGCGACACGAGGAAAAATGGCGAATTCGCCGTTCCGTGTACGAGCATCGCGTTCGAACCGAACGTTTCAGGTTGCGCTACCGCTCGACCGATCCGAGTTTCGCCGAACTGAATGTGTTTGCGTCGCTGCCAATGGACGCTCAGTTGGATACACGAGTTCACCCGCGTCAGGGCGACCGACACCGCGATCGGATTTGCCTGGTGGCGCCGACGAATACTTCCTGTTCGATACGTCCGTGCCGCCATGACACTGCGTTCACACGCGCGAACTCGTTGCGCGAATAAAGCACCGTTTCCGGCGATTTCACCGGTCGGAAGCGACGGATCGCATCCGTCACGCCCAGATACAACTTCCAGAATTCGAACATGGCGTCGAGCGTCGTTTCAGACGCCGGCGGTCACGCGGTCTAACGTTGCCGCGCCCGCTCGCGTTGCCGCTCGATGATCAACTTCGCCGGGTCCTCGATCGGTCTGGCCACGTGTGACATGGACTGGTCCTCGGCAGGACGATGAGCAAGCCAAGCCACGCAGATAGCCAGTCCTATCGCACACCCCCACAGTTTCAATAGAACATGCATCTTCACTTCGCCTTCACCGTGTTTGCCGCGATCGTGCCACGCCTTTCCGCGGCGTCGGCACCGGTTCCAGGACAATCAACCGTGTCACGACAATCTCGGCGATCGCCAGACCGCCCATACAAGCACAAACGCCCCCGGCCCAAGGGCATCGGCCATGCGCTGTATCACCGAAGAGCAGTTCGCATACCTCAGGAAATTCGCTTTGCAAGAGCCTGATGCCAAGCGCGCTATCGGACACGCATGTCAAGCAGGTTACCTGGGCATGCACAATCAAATTTAAACCATTGTCACTTCTGACGTAGTTTGACGATTATCCAGCCCGTCATTTCCGAATTGATTGCTCCCCGAAGCCCAGACCTGCGACGCGACGGCCCAGATGGACATCTTGGGGAACGAACCTCACAGCGTCCGCCTATTGTTTCGCGAGCCTACGCACCGTCGCTCGGCGCGTTCTGCTCCTGCGACTATTGTTGACAATCACACTGCCATAACGACGATACATTAATCGAGGTCATTACCTCAGCCGTTATTCGGGGCCAGAGCTCAACGAAAGAGCGACAACCCTCCAACCTGGTGGCGAGGGTTCTATCCCATCCATTGCTTCGATGGCCACGTCATCGAGAAACACCGGCGCGTCGATCCGCAGCCGGATCGCCTGAAGATGGAAGCAAAGTACCGAGATGTCGAAAGTGAACGAAACGCAACCGGTGGGAGCGCGCATCATTGCGCTGATGTCGGACCGAAACGAGTGGACGGCCAAGGACCTGAGGCGATCACTCGGCCTGACGACCATTCAAGTGCGTCAGGCAATACGCAGACTGACCAACATTGGGATCGTCAGTATCTTTAGCTGCGTCATTGCGTCGCGCGAGAACGTCTACACACTCAACACAACCAAACCGGACCGCAATCCGGCCCGGTAGGCACACCGTTGCCGCCTCAACCTACGATGCACCGCAGTCGACCGTCGCGAGTCGGTACTTGCGTATCGGACTCATATTCCCGCGACCCGGATGACTTTGACGACGGCTTGTCAGGCTCGTAGAAATTCGGAAGGCGCAATACGCGCATCTGTCACATCAAACCGGACGTACATGTTGGATTCGTCAAGTGACTACTACATGGTCAGGGGGGTGCTGTTGGGCCTCGCGACCGAGGCCGTGCTCGCAACCGCCGTCACCTTTGCTGCAACTTACGTCGCAACGATAGGGAGCACGTTGTCTCTCACCGGCTGGTGGGGCACGACGGTGGTGCTGTCGCTCGCCACCTTGCTCTGGAAGCCCGTCTCTGTGCTGATCTTCCGGACCGGGCAGTTCGCCCCATTCGCGTTTAAGGAAGATTACCAGGCCACGATCATTGGACGTGTCATCGGCACCATCCTCGGACTCGGTTTCGGCATTACTGTTGCAGGCACCCTGGTCAGCGCGCTTTAGGTTGCCAGCGATCGAACGAATCGTCGATCACCTGGCACATGCCTTCGTCGCCCTCAAATGCAATGGCCGCGCCAGCATACAATCTCGCCTACAACAAAACCGAGGGCCCACCAATGAGCATGTACGACCGAGACTGGTATCGAGAGGAATACAAGGAGAAAGAGAAGCGCGCGCAGCAGGGTCATACGTCACACAGCGCGCCCGCTCCAACCGCACCACCCGTGCCGCCTCGCCCCAAACCCACCGCCGCCCCGTTCGTGCTTACGCCGGCGAAAATCGCGGCAATCGCACTGGCGGCCGGGGCGGTCTCGTACCTTGTCGCATCGGTGATCCTCGACCACATCTAAGTGCCGGCCGCGATTGCCCGGTCAGCGGCCGCGCGCCAGCATCACGCAACAAATTGCACTTTCAATGACAAATTCCGTAAACAGAGAATCAAAAGTCGAATAAGTTATTTGTCGCGCGCGCCAGCTTTAAAAATCCATCGCCTACAATACAAAAGTCGACCCGGATAATGCCATCAACATTGGATCGACACTCCGTTTTCAATTCTCGACATTGTTTTGAAAATATCAAAGGAGCAGCGATCATGGCTCAAGTTACCCTGTGGGGCAGCGTTCAAGGCAACGGCACGATTGTGGATGGCTCGGGCGGATTCACTGTGAGACGCGAAAGCACCGGCACGTATCAGCTGTCGTTTAACTCCGCATTCGCCAACAATCCGGCGATTGTCGGCTCGCAATGGGGGTACGGTGGCGGGCAAAACACGCTGGACAACGTGATTTTCCCGGCGCTTTCCGGCAGCGGAGCCACGGTTCAAACCGGTGACTCGAACGGGAAATATACCGACCGGAATTTCAGCTTCATCGCGATCGGTTCGATTGGCTGATCATCGATCAGGGCCATGCAGTTGCGATGGCCTTTCCACCGGGGCCGAGGGGGCATCGCCCCACTCGGCCAGGTCGAAGCTTGACGTCGAGCTGACGTCAAGCGTTACTTTGCGCCGAGCGACTGCGGCGCGGCCGTTCAGCGCTTCGTCGGCACCGGCGGCTCGCCCGCCGTCGTCGCGTTGCGCGCCCAGTCGGCGAACTCGCTGTCGTAGCGATTGCCGATGTACGCGACATAGTTCGCATAACCGTCGTAATCGCCCGCACGGAAGCGCGACACGATCGTGTCGACGTCCGCGCGATGGCGCTCGAACATGAAGCGCGTCGCCATGTAGCCCCACCGGTAGGCGCGCGCAACATAGTCGCTCGACGAGTAAAGCGTGCCGAGCGTGTCCGAGAACCGGTACGCGCCCGTGCGTGCCGCGTCGATCGACTCCTGGTTGTCGTTCTTTCTCGACAGATATTCGGCAACGCCCTCGATCCACCAGACGGTCGGCTTCGCGGTGCTCGCCGTGAAGTCGCCGGCCATGTCGTAGCGGCCGTCGAGATAGTGCGTGAACTCGTGCTCGAGGTTCCAGACCTTGAACTCGGGCCGCAGCCACGATGCCTCGTGCGCGATGAAGCGCGCCTGGTTGCCGGGCGCGGACGGGTCGCCCTCGAGATACATGCCGCCGTTGTCGGTGCTGATGCCGTAGATCACCGACGCATACTTTCGATAATTCGCGTAGTCGTCGAAGATGACGAGCTCGATCGTGTCGTTGCGATCGCCCGCGACCGGCTTGCGCCCGGTCTTCATCATCCGGTGGAAGTAATCGTCCTGCTGCGCGACCGCCGTGCAGACCGATTGCAGCTGCGGCATCGTCATGTCCTGCGCGAGAATGCGCACGCCGGCGTTGCACGCGTGGCGATGCGTGAGCACCGCGTCGGTCAGCTTCTTCTTGTAGTCGCACGTGCCATAGTCCGCGCAGTTGCCCGGATCGCCGTAGTCGACCGCTTCCGCCGCCGCGAGCCACAGATCGCTGTCCGCGCCCGTCATGCTCGTCGATGCGAGCGTGTCCTGGATCATCTTCTTCACCCGCGGCTTCTGCTTCGGATAGCGGATGAAGCGAAACGTTTCGCGCGCCGCGTCGGCCAGCTGATAGGCGGCGCTGGTGTTCGACAGGCTCGCGCGGTTCGCGGTGACGAAGCGGTTGAGCGTCTCCGGCAGCGTCGCGTCGCTGTCGAGCATCTGCTGCGCGCCGTTGCGCTGGTGCGCGTAGAAGAACACGGTGAGCAGGCCGGTGAAGCCGCCCGCCGCACTGCGCTGCAGCAGCGGCGCCGCGGCCTGCGGATTCGCCGCGCTCACGGTGTAGGATGCGATGCGGTTCTTCAGGGTCGGCAGGTAGTACAACTCGTCCTTCATGTTCGTGATGAGCTTCATCAGCTCGTTCGCGGTGCTCGGCGCACGCGAATTCTCACGATAGAGCGCATCGCCGTCGAGGCTTTGCTTGATATACGGACGCAGCGACACCGCGAGGTTCGGGATCGGATCGGCAATGCCCGATACATCATATTGGTAATACGCGGAGCGCAGATAAATCAGCAAATTGACCAGAATCAAATTGCTCGCATCATAGCGATAGACTTCCTGCACGAAACGGCTCGCGACAGCATGCACGTTTTCCGCATTGAAAATCTGCGCGGCCAACGTCTTGTCGACCGAGAACAGGCCGTAATGGCATTCGTAATCGGGAAGGTTCGCGATGTAATCGGCCAGTGCCGCGCCGTGATACTGGGTCATCGCCGACATGTCGCGGCAATCCGGGCCCGATACGCTGCGTTTGCTGCGCTTGGCCTGCTGCTTGAGCTGCGAAGGCTTGGTCAGCACGGAGCGATCCTGCTCGCTGAGCGGCAGGTTGTACTCGGCCTGCTCGGGCGAAACGGGCAGATTCTGCGGCACGCGAGGCATGCGCGCCTGCTTTTGCGGCGTCGGCTGTGTCGCCTGCGTATTGGCCGATGCCGTGCCGATCAGCCCTGCGAATACCGACAGCGCCACGATGGCCGACCAGCGACGGGTTTTTCCAGACACCTCGTTTATTGGCATGTTAGTTGCCCTCAATTATTTTGAGCGCAAACGATATAACATTACAGATTGAAAAGTCAATTTCAAGATATTGAAATAGATGAATTCAGATTAATTGAATTATTTATCAATTAAAATCCATTTTAGAAATAATTGAATCAATCTCCACGATTGCGGATAAAAGCACCAACAATTCGGCATGCGAATGATATGCGACGGCACCCGCCTAGTTTCGTCGGGCAGCAAGCCCACCCGCGCGTCGCCCACCAAACGCCGCGCGACCCGGCGATGGTTGTATCCTGCCCGTAAAAGGTCACGCCACGCGCATCCCTATGTGAAGCACGTCGTCCCACGCAGGCAGGAAGCGATCCACTGGAGTCGTCACCGTGAAAATGTCAGACATTCCCTTCGGCACCACCGACTGGTCGCAGGTCGATCGAGTCGAATATCCGGGCGAGCGCGGCGCCGCCTACTGGCGCACGCAGACCTTCGGGACGATTCGTGTCCGCATGGTCGAGTACACGCCGGGCTACCTTGCCGACCATTGGTGTTCGAAAGGTCACATCCTCTTGTGTCTCGAGGGCGAGCTGCACACCGAGCTCAAGGATGGCCGGTCGTTCACGCTGTTGCCGGGCATGAGCTACCAGGTCGCAGACGACGCGGAACCGCACCGCTCGTCCACCGACGCCGGCGCCAGGCTGTTCATCGTCGATTGACGCGCACCTCCGGCGCCGCATGCCGATCAGGCACGCGTCATCGGCAAGTCCATCGCGGGCTTGGCCGCGATCCGCACGAGCGAAACCGGCGGTTTGGCGTGAGCCGTCAGCGTGCGCTTGACGGCGGGGCTGAAGAACAGCGCGAGCGTCTCGTCCTCGAACAGCCGGCCGAGCCGGGTCAGCCGCAAGCCCGCGCTGCCTTCGCTGTCCGCGTAAGGCTCGAGGATGCCGAGCCCGGCCAGCCTGCCGGCCAGCTCCCGATAATGCGCGGAGAGCTGCGGTTCGCCGGCGGCGATCGCGTGCAACACCGCATCCTCGACACGGCCGCTGCGCAACCCGGTGGCGTAGGACATCGCCAGCAACTCCTCATCGTCGATCGCGCGGCCGGTGGCGATCGGGATTTCGCCGGACAGCACGCGGTCGGCATACGCGCGAATATGCGTGTCGTTGCGGAACTCGTAGCCACGGCAGCCGTACCCTGCCGAACTCGCACCGACGTGCGAATACGACGCCGCCCCGACGCCGAGCAGATCGCGCGACACCGAGGTGCGGACCTTCTTGAACGGATCGGTATAGTGCTGCGCACGCACGAAGCGGTTGCCGTCGCACTGGTGATAGCCGAGCGCCGCCATGCCCTGCCAGATCAGCATGCGCCCGAGCAGCGTCTCGAGCTCGTCCTCGAATTCGCCGTGCCGGTCTTCCGACCGGTACCAGTCGCCCTGGGGCCGGTCGGCGAAGCGGCCGTGATACCAGGTCAGATGCGCCGGCCGCAGTTCCGCAATCGTCTGGAGGTTCTGCCAGGTCTCCGCCGGCGAACCCTTGTAGAGCCCCTGGATGAGGTCGAGATTCCAGTTGTCGAAGATCTCGCTGGCGATCTGCGCGGCGCGAATCGGCACGTCGCGCTTGTAGCCGCGCCCCGCGTATTTCAGCACGGCGTCGTCGAACGACTGCACGCCAAAGCTCAGGCGCGTGACACCCTGCTCCTTCAGGAAGCGCAGCTTGTCCGCGCCGCCGGGAGCCGTGATGGTGAGCGGGCTGCCCTCGATGCACACCTCTGCGCCGGGCAGAATGTCGTAGCCGTCGCCGATCGCGCGCATGAGGTCGCGCAGCGTCTCTTCCTCGAGCACCAGCGGCGTGCCGCCGCCGATGTAGATCGACGAAAACGCCGTGCCGGATTGCGCGAGCCTTGCGCTCCAGAGCGCCAGTTCGTGCCGGAGCGCGTCCAGATAGCGCGCCACTTCGTTCTCGCCGGTCTGCGATGCCTTGCCCTTGCCCGCATAGTGCTGCACCGTGTAATGGCAAAAGGTGCAGCGCGTCTCGCAAAACGGGATGTGCACGTAAAGACTGGTATCGCCGCCGAAGCAAATGGCGTTCAGCACCGCGCTCGATTCGACCGGCGTCAACGAGTCGATCGGCGGATAGACGGCCACCGAATGGGTGCCGCCCAGCACGCTGCGCCTGATGCTCAACCCCGCGGCGTGCAGCGCCGGCAGCGCGTCGGGAATGCCGAGCCGGCCCAGCGACGCACGCGCGTCGTCGAAGGCGGCGGCCTGCGAGCGCAGCTCCATCCGTCGGGCCGGTGCATCGGTCGTCATCGAATGCGCTCCGCGATGATCGTGAGGCACACGTCGGCGTGCGGCCCCGGATCCTTGTCCTCGGTGTAGGTCACGTCGAACGGATTGACGAGTCGCGGCACATAGTGCTTGCGCCATGCGCTTGCCTTCTCGCCGGCCAGCGTCGACGCGGTTTGTCCCCACACGCGCTCGATGACGATGGACAGGTCCGGGCGATCGAAGGCAGCGCGCATCAACGCGTAGATGTTGTCGAACTGAACCCACGGCTGCCCGAGCCGATGCAGCGGGAGCCGCACCAGCCGGTGCGTGACGGCGATTCGGCCGCCGACGCGGACGACACGCGCCATCTCGGCGACCATGGCCGGACCGAGCCCCAACTGCCAGATCGCGCCGGTCCATTCGTTGACGGCGGCATCGGCCGAGCCTTCGCGCAACGAGATGCGCTGCGCCAGCCCGGAGCGAAACTGCACGTTCACATAGCCTTGCTCGCACGCAAAGCGGCGCGCGCGATCGGTCACGCAACGCAGCATCTCGATCGAAATGACGAGGCCGTCGGGGCCGACCAGGGGCGACAGGCGGCGCGCCACCCGGCCGTTGCCGCCGCACACGTCGACGACGACACTGCCCGGCCCCAGGTCGAGCAGCTCGGGATGGTTGGGCAGCAGGTCTTCCCGCAGGCGAACGAGCTTTTCCTCGGCCTCCGGTGTCTGGCTGAACGTGTTGTCGCCCTCGAAGGACTTCAGCAGCGGCAACCGCCAGCGCAGATAGGCGAGACGGAAACGCTCGGCGAGGTCGGACAGCGCCTCGGGACGGGACGACGGCGACGCGTTGCCGAGCAACACCTCGTCACTCGGCAGGTTGACGATGCAGACGTCGCCGAAGGTCTCGTCCAGCGCATGGACGGCTTCGAAGACGCCGACGAAATCGGTCTCGCTCGCCTGCTCCGCCGGCCAGAGCGCGTCGGCATCGAGTTCGAGACACAGGCCGCAGAGCCCCGCCTCTTCGGCCCAGGCCACGGCGCGAGCGCGCGTCGCGGCGTCGAGGAACGACCGGTCCGGCGCCATCCGCGCATGCACGGGCACGCCTGCCCGCGTCAATGCGTCGACGCCGGCGATGGGCAGCGCCGGCGCCGGCCACGCCACGTCGTCGACGATCACGCCGGCACCGAGACGGCGCAGCGACTGGACGACATCGGCGTCACACCCCGGATCGGCAGCCTGCACCACCGTTTGATGCAGGCGCAACCGGCCCGCGTGGCGCAGGCGCGCAAGCTCGGCGAGGGTCGACGCGTGATCGCCGATTCGCGTACAGCGCAAAAGCAGTTGCGGGGTGGTCGATTCCGCCTCGACACGGGCACGAATCGCGTCGGCCGATACCGCATCGAGATGCAGGTCGATGGTGTGGCACAGCCTCGTTCGGCGGCTCTCCGTGGCCGAGCGGCGCAATTGCGCCAGATCGTCGGCCGATGGCACGCGTTCCGACGTCACGTGCAGGAAGCCATGCTGCCGCAGCGCGGTCAGCATCGTGTCGATCAGATACTGATCGTCGAAGCCTTTGCGCAGCGCGCCAACGCTGACAGGCTTGCCCGCGAGTTCGGCGACGAAGTCGGACAGCCCCTCGCCGGGCGGCACGGTCATGCCGACCTCGAAGTGGCCGTGGCACAGAAACCGGTGTTCGGCGATTTCGACGTCCAGCATCTCGACCGACGGATCGAGCATGACGAACGCATCGCTGCCCAGCGTATCGCTCTGGAACGGGATCGTTACCGAGCGCCCGCCGGCCTTCTCGCTGACGACGACACCGAGTGCGGCGAGCCGGTCGACCACCTCGAACGCTTCGGCTTCGGACAGGCTGCCCAGCGCCCGCGCCACGTCGGCGGCCGAATGCGGTGTGGCCAGCAGCTCGAAGACGCGGGCCGAGCGTTCGGACAACTCCGCATAGGCCGGCGCGCTGTCGGCATCCGGGAAATAGACCAGCCAATGCCGCGGCGACGCATCCAGCGTCTCGGCGGGATCGAAGCCATACGGGTTTTCGATCCACGGCGTGAGGTCGTGGCGCGACCGGGCCACGATAGCGGCGCGCGACGCGACGAAACGCACGCGCGTGCGATCCGAACCCGCGGCGTCGCCGATTCCGGCCGCGACGGTGTTTGGCCACGCATCGACCGTGACCTGGCCGAGACGACGGGCGAGCGTGACCAGCGCCTGATCGATCGCCAGCGCGTCCTGGTGCGTTGGCGCCGCGAATTCGGCGCGCGTCGCGAGATAGGCGACGAAGGCACCGGCGAGCCGCCAGAAATTCGGGCCGTCGTCGGCATAGCCATTGACGCGGGCGAACTCCGCGGCCACCGCATCGACGTCGAGCCCGCTCATGAACAGGAGATGCTGACTCAGCGGCACGCGGCCGAGCGCAACGCGGGCGATGCGCACCAGGCTGCGGCGGTACATGCCGATATTGGTCTGCGTCGCCTGCGGGGTGCGGGCATAGTCGGCCACCACGGCCCGCTCGGCAGCGCCAAGGCCCGCGAGCGCGGCAGCGGCAGCATCGGCGTGCCCCGCCCGCGTGACCGTCTCGACCAGCCCGTCGTCGCTGAGAATCCGCCGCCACGTATCCCATACCAGCCTGGCATCCATCCCGCCTCCCGTGTTCGAAGAGTCCGGTCGCTCGCGGCGACGGCGATCGCTTGCTCGCAAGGGGCTACTTGATCGCCAGGAACCCCTCGAAACACAGATACTTCATGACGGTCGTGATATCGACGAACCCCGCGCGCTTGAGCAGCCCGAGGTTGCCTTCCGTGGAGAACGGCTCCAGCACGCTCTTGAGGCTCGCCGTCTTGTTCAGGATCTCGTCGGCCGAGAACCCTTCGCGCCGCTTGTAGTCGTTGTAGAGCGACACGACCATGTCCTGGAACCGCGCATCCGGCGCGCGAACCTTCTCGAACAGGATGAAGGCGCCGCCCCAGTTCAGGCGCTCGTAGATGCGGTTGAATACGTCCTGCCGGTCTTTCGGCGGGATGAACTGGATGCAGTAGAAGGACACGATCAGGTCCGACTTCTCGAAGCCGTACAAGCGCGCGTCGCCGACTTCGAGTTCGATGTTGGGCACCTCGATGCAGTGCTGCCGCGCCTTGGCAATCATCGACTCGACCGGATCGATGCCGACCCACGTGATGCCCGGCTTCGACGCATGATGTTCCGCCAGCTTCCGCAGCAGCTGGCCCGTGGATACGCCGATCTCGTAGCAGATGCTGTCGCCGTGGCAGAAGAAATCGCTGAGCTGGCAAACCAGGTCGTGCCCCGCATCGTAGTACGGCACCGACCGGCGGACATGGTCGACGAACGTGTCGGCGACGTTGCCGGTGAAGGTCCAGTTCGCCGGTGCGACGTCGATATCGTGGCCAACTTTCACGCTGCCTCCTGTTGGGTGGTTCGGCGGCTCGCGGGGCCATAGGCACGGTCCCACGCAGCGCGTCCGCGCGCCAGATCGGCAAGGACGACGTCGATGGAGCGCGCGACGTCGAGCGTCTCGTCGCGGCTGCGCAGCGCCTCGGCTTCGTACTCGAGGATCACCGCGCCGGGGCGGGCGCGCGACAGCACGTCGTCGAGCAAGTCCCACACGGGCTCGACGACCTGGGTGTCATGCAGGTCGTGGTACTGGTTGTCGAACCAGCGGCCGCCGGCCATGTGGATGCAGATGATGCGGTCCATCGGGATCGTGTCGAGGAAACGCGCGATCGAATACCCGCTGGCGCCGTGGTTTTGCGCGTTGGCGTAGAGGTTGTGCAGGTCGAGATGCAAATAGGTGCCCGACAGCTCGACGACGCGGGCGAGAAACTCCCCCTCCTCCATGTCGCTGCCGGGGCACGCCCGGTAGTAGGCCGCGTTCTCGTGCGCGAGCGGGACACCGTACAGGTCCTGCAAGGCACGCGCCCGGCTGGCGATCCGAACGACCTCGTCGCGCGAGAACTGCAGCGGGCTGCTCCACACGTCGCACCAGGACGCATCGCTGTAGAAGCAATGGTCCGAAACCCACGGGACGTTGAATTTCCGGGCGAGCGGCACGTGTCGCCGCACGGCCGGCGTGCTCGCGAGATCGTCGAACCCGAAGTCGCCGCCGTAATTGGAGTGACCGACGAGCGGAAAGCGCGCGGCGACCTCGCGCATCGTGTCGACCATCGCCGGCAACATCAGCCCCGGCCCGTCGAGCGGCGCCATCACGCCGTCGAACAGTATTTCCAGCGCATCCAGCGATTGGTCGAAAAAAGGAAACCAGTCAATCAGCACCGGATTGAACTGAAGTCCGACGCCCAGCCTTGGGATGCTCATGGCGAACACCTCCGCTTGTTCGCCATGAAGCCGATACCCATGCGATGCATGTCAGTTTGCCGCGCACTTGGCAGCATTCGCCGCGCAGTGGGCTGCGTTTGCAGCGCACTTGGCGGCGGCGGCCGCGCATTTTGCGGATGCCGCGCGCGCCACCGCGGCATGGTATGCCGCTGCGCACTTCGCCAATTGCGCCGCGCACTGGGCGGCAAGTTCGGCCGCATCGGCCGATTGCACTGACAGCTTCTTCACGTCGTCGTTTGCCATTTCAATCCCCTTCGCCTGTAGTTGAACGCTTCTGCTTCCACCACCTCCGCCTGACAACTGAAATTCGTTATAGCAGGAATTCCAAGCAAGTCTAGGCATTAGCATTTTCATTTTTATGGATTGCGAAATATGTAATTCCTGAATAAAACTTCCACGCGCCTCGCGATGCAATCTGCACGATCACTTCCGGTCGCCATTTCAAAATGGATTTCCAGAAAGAAAACAATATCGAAATGCTTTGCACGCAACTGCCCTTCAGCTGCCCGCGCGGCTCACGTGGCGCTGCGGCGCCTACATCCGATCGAGCGACAACGCGCAAACATGATCGGCAGGCGGACAATATTCGGCGAGCCGTTTCCGTGCGCTGTCGTAGTCCTTTCGCTGGTCGGGCGTCAAATTCCCGATCCCCTTTCTTTCGTAAGCCTGCGTCAAGCCGAAATACGCCCAGCCGTTGCCTTTGAAACTCGTGTACAGGTCGCGATTCGGGTCACCGTCGCCGAGCGACGCGTGGAGCGCCGCGATCGCGTTGTCGTAGCGGCCGAGATCGATCAGAAGTGCGGCGAGGGTCTGCCTGACCGGCACCATCCAGTAAGGCGGCTCGTCATAGTTCATCGCGTCCTGCTGCCTGGCCGAGCGTTCGAGAACGCGTACGCCGCTTTGCGCGTCGCCGTTCAGCTGGTCGATCCGCGCGTGCGCGACCGATTGCATGATCTGCGCGGCCTGGTGGCCCATCACTTCGTCGCGTCGCTCGCTCCGGAACGCGATCACGTCCTTCTCGAGTTGCGTATACGCGCTTCGCGCGCCGCTTGCATCGCGGTTGCGGACATTGGCGAGCACTTGCGCGTAGTCCCACGAGATGCGAGCAAAGCGCCAGTCCTTTGCCGCACCGTCAGGCGGCGACTGCCGGATGATCTCGTCCGGCGACATGAAATACGGCAGCGACTGGTAATAGACGCCGCGATAGCGGTCGGTCCGGAACGTCACGCCTTCGCCTTCCGAATTCCGGAGCCGATCGGCGGCCCAGTTCATGCTCTTGACATTGCCCGTCAAGATCGCCGAAGCCAGCGCGAAATGGATGTTGTGCCGGTAGTAGCCCCAGCGATAACGGTCGCCGTCCGGATGCGTGATGCCGCCCCCGGGCCCGGCGTCGACCTTCTTGAAATAGGTTTCGTCACTCAGCGTTGCTCTCTGATTCGCTTCGAACGATTTCAGGTGGTCGCCGGTGCGGTAATAGATGTGCGACGGCATGTGAACCAGATGGCCCGCGCCGGGCGCGAGGTCCGGCAGTTTGTCCGCGAAAGGCGTCACGGCGTTCGGCTCCGTCGATCCCTCGCGAATATGGATGTACCAATGCACGAGCCCCATGTGATCCGCGTGCGCCTTCAACCCGCCTTCGACCGCATCGACTGCCGGCGGAATGTCGCGGTAGGCCGGGTTCCCCTGACGGTCCCAGTATTCCCAGGGCCTGAGGTTCATCACGGCATCCGCATACAGGGTCCGGATGTCGGGATCGTCCGGGTAGCGGCGGGCCAGCGCGGTCATCGCGTCGGCATAGCCCCGGTTGCGCCGGCTCTGGCGCTCGTGCTCGCCGGGAATCTGCCGATGCGCTTCGTAACGTGGCAACAGCGCCTCGACGAGCGCGCGCTCCTTCGGGTCCGCATCGCGAATACGCAGTGCATCCTTGAGCATCTGCTGCGCGATCCAGCGATCCTGTTCCGGCTGGTCGAGCTGATTGATGTTCACGCCCAGCGACATCGCGATTCCCCATCGACACATCACGCAGTCGGGGTCTCGCTTGAGCGCGGCCCTGTACGCGCGGTACGACTCGCGAAAGTTGAACGCACAGTAGAAGCGCAGGCCTTGATCGAAAAAGGCTTGCGTCTCCGGGTTTGCCGTCTTGATTTCTTTCGTCAGCGAGCCGAGCTGGAAATCCGTCGGCGGCTCGGGATCGTCGGCCGCGATGGCCGACAGCGCGAACGACGACTTGCTGCCGGGCAGCGCGCTCATCATGTGTTCGCTTTCCATGCCCTGCATGCCGTGATCCGCCGCGCCATGCATGGCGCCGCTGGAGGCACCCATCACGCACGGCGCGCTCAGCGCGACCACCAGGCCGATCGCGCCGGACAGGCACGCTTGCCTCGACGCGTTTCGAATACTGCCGTCGCCGCCGGAACGCGAGCGATCGTCGATTGTTCCCATGGCATGCTCTCCCCGTACGCCATGCAGGCGCGCCGCGTGTTCAAGGCACCGCTTTCACGCGTTGATATGTTCGACACACATGCAGATTCGACCGATGTCGATCGCAACGCCGCCGGGAAGCGCCTGTCGAGGACGTATCGACACGCAGAGAGGCGCGTGTGCCGGCTCGGCCGCGCGCTGCAGCAGCGCAGCGTGCGACGTCACGTCGAGGTAGTAGCGCAACCCGTCGCTCGAATCGTCCGCGCTTGCCCGCCGGAGTCCGTACAAACCGGCGCTGGCCAGATACGTGTCCTGGGAATGGCCGCCCCCGGTCGAGCCTTGGGTCCGCAGAAATGCCTGCAACACGGTCGCATCGTGCGTGCCGCGGACATGCTCCAGCACCAGGTAGAAACGGAACAGGGATCCGTCGCCGGCGTGGGTGGCCTGTTCGGACGCCAGTGCAGCGACGGCCGCGTGGTCGACGTGCAGCTGGACCGCCACGCCATCGCCTTGCACGAGGATGGGCGCGTCGCTCGCTGCAATCACACGCAGCGAGCGACCTGATCCTGTCACGTTGGTTGGGTCGGTCATACGAGTCCACGTTCCCGAGCCGGGCGCGCCGGGCGTGGCCCCCGGTGACGCAGCACGCGCGACTTGACCTGCACGATTTCGCGGCGCAGCCAGAGGCCGGCCGTGCGAAATCCCCTGAGCCGCCACGCGGGAATCCGCGGCGGGTCCAGCCGCTCGCAAAACGCCAGTGCCGAAACGACGACCATCGCCGCCAGTTGCCATCGCGGCAGCAGGACCGTCGCCAACATCAGCGGCCAGCACGTGCCGATGCACCACAGCCCGTGCCGCAGCCCGAGCCGAAGCGCATCGACATCGGCCTTCAGCCCGAAAGGCGACAGCGGACGGTGCACGTGACAGCGATTGAGGCACCACTGCTTGAACGGCGACACGTGCCAGACGCATGCGACGAGCGCGGCCAATGCGGCCGGCGCGTACGCATTCGGCATCGCGTCCCTCACGGCCCTTTCGAGCGCCGTCATCGCCAGGCCCGGTATCACCCAGACGGCCAGGAAGCCGAGCAGGAACAGCGAAACGGCGCGCGCGCGTCGGCTGGCAAAGGTGCTGATGCGAATGTGCACGATGGCAGGCAGCGTCATCGGGCCCATCATCGCCACGATCATCAACAGCCAGCCGCGGCTGGCCGACAGGATCCAGCCTGCGGCCAGCCACGTGGCTTGTTGCGTCGAACTGCACAGCGCGTCCAACAGCCCCCCTTGCCCGAACCCGAGCGACGATGCGGCGATGGCGATCCAGGCAGCAGCGCTTGCGCCCAGCACACCGAACTGCACGCGGGCACGCTCGCGCCGATTGAGGATCATGATGCCGCTCGCTCAAACGGGCTGCCGATAGACGCTCAGCCTGCCGACCTCGATCGACCCTTGCCCACGCAGCGCGCGTCGCGCCAGCAGGGTGACGGTGATGTTCGCGCTCGGCAGCTGGTCCTCGCGATACAGCTGGTCCAGCAAGCGGGAGATGTCCAGGACGTAGGTCAGGCCGTCCCCGCCATGCGCACTGTCCGTCGTGCTGGCACGCCGCAGGCCGAACAGCGCGATGGCGCCCGCCTGGTGCGCGCGCAAGATCGCCGGACTGCGGGCATCCGCAGGCAGGTTCACATAGACACCCAGCACGGTCGAATCCAGCGTGCCGCGCACGTTCTCCAGCTTGAGGTACACGTGATCGGGCGGCGCCGCGAGCGACGCGCCCGCGAGGCTCGTGATCACGCGCTTCTGGACATCGGCATCCAGGCGCACGCTGACGGGCCCCGTGCCGGTGCCCGAGATCTGCACGGCGCCGGTGCTGGCGCCCAGCAGCTCCGCAGGCGCCTGCGTCGCCTTCGGGCTGGGCGCGCGATGCGTGGCCACCGCCGGGAGGCCGGCGACGCCCAGCCGCTGCAGTCGCAGCAGCAGCGGCGATGCCGCGAGTTGGCCGGCCACGGCAAGATCCTGGTAGGTGTAGTTCAACGTGGCAAGGCTGGTCACGTCCTTGGGGGCGTACTGCCAGCTTTCGCTATCCGGCATCGGCATCACGAAAACCTTCGCGGGGCCCTTGAGCCAGTCCGTGTCC
This sequence comes from Burkholderia pyrrocinia, assembly GCA_001527685.1. Taxonomy (GTDB): domain Bacteria; phylum Pseudomonadota; class Gammaproteobacteria; order Burkholderiales; family Burkholderiaceae; genus Burkholderia; species Burkholderia pyrrocinia_D. The sequence continues at coordinate 173,156 of LOZU01000015.1, read as the reverse complement.
TCGGGGTTCACGTTGCCCGCCGCATTCCACGCAGCCCACAGGCGGTCGATGTTGCAGTGATGCAGGTAGAAGATCGGGTCCAGCCCCGCCGTGCCGGGGTCCGCCATCAAGCCGAAATCGGTGTCGCTGATCTCGCCCCCCGTGTACACGTGAACCAGATCGTGCGGATTGTGCTCCATGTTGCCGTGCGGGCTGCCTCGATGCGAAAACCATGGGTGACCCGGGCCGCCGAACCCCGGCAGCGGGGTGGCTTGATCCGTCCCGGTGAAGAGGTCGTTGGTCATGCAGGCTTGAGTCACGTCCCCGTCGGCCGGACTGGGATCCTGTTCATTCGCCTCCCGGATGTCCGTCGGGATGTAGATGTCGCCGTCTCCATTCGGCCCATACCGCATCGCCACATACAGCGGATTGGCGGTGTCGCCGTCGGGCATGGTCTGCTGGGCGAACGCCGGCGGCATCTGGGCGTCGGCGCCCTGCACGCCGCCAAAGTAGTTCCAGTAAGGAAGCGCCCAGGTGGCGGGGCCGCCCAGGCTCACGATGTCGGCGCGCAACTGCGCCTCGAGCGCCATCAGATACCCGCGATGCCACGGCAGGAAGTACCAGCTGCCATGCTGGCACTGGTTCCAGTACCGCTCCTGGGTCGCCTGGTTCGGCAGCGGCGTGGTCGGCACGCTAGGCGGGCTCTGGATCTCGCTCCACCTCGGATAGGTGTTCGGCGGAATCTTCGCGGTCGTCTCGGGCGTGAGGTACTCGCCATGAATGGCGCCGAAGAACCACCAGCTGGCCGGGTCGTTCAACGCCCGTCCCATCATCTTGCCGACGCCCCTCGCGTACCAGAGGAGATCCTGATTGTTGAAATCACCGCCCGCATTCCAGGCGTCGTTGCGAACATAGCTGGCCATTTAATGGTCTCCTTAATAATTTGCACTTGAGCCAAGTCCGCTTGCTTTCTCTTTATCGACGAAGCTGCCGTCGGTCGCGCATGAACCGCCCCGATGCGCGGAGAACGCCTTATCGGTGAAATCCCTTGCGGACGGGATTCGAAGTCTAGGACAGGCGTCGCCGGTTTTTATTCATACAAGTGCGCATTGAAATTTTCATTGTTTTTGCTATGGAATTGGCATTGGCCATGCGATCCAGGATTGAATGACGGCGAGCGATGAAATTCGAAATCCGCCCCGGTCGTCTCACATGAAATTCGCCCCGCGTGCGATCGCACGAATTGCACGTTCGCTGACTCGCATGACGTCCGAATGCATGCCTGATCGCACACGGGCCGGCGATCCATCGGGAGATCAGCCGACTCGCCGGCGTGGAGACGCCGGCACTCGATACCATGCTCGGCTGGGCCGAGAGGCTGACCGGCGCACCACGCCACGATCGCGCGGCGCGCGAAATCACCGTAAAGCAGCGGTTCCGTCATTGCGCGTCGATGTCGTCGATACAGGCAACGCCGTTCCAAAATGACTGGCAAAAATAACAGGTGGAATATCAAATACCCGACCACTAATATCAGAGTGGAAATCCACCGGAACACGGATTCAACATCCTCGAATCGGCAAATATGACGGGTGGATGACGGCGCCAATCGCGCCGGACTTCCGAGCGGCAAAAAGACAATATCTCAAAAGCATGGTCGTGCGGCTTTGGCCGACGATCGCATGGCCGGCTGTCGCGTCTTATCGGTTTTAAATTCAATATTTATTTAAAAAAGGCTCGCCCCGCCACCGGGTCGAACAGCCCCTCAAGGAGACCTTTCAAATGGACAGCCTTGTCCGATGTCGATTCAGCGACTGATGCACCCCGCCCAATGACGTAGACGTCCCCGCTGTCACACCACCCATCAAGAGGATCGTCATGAGCTTCCTTCATTTCAACGCCACGACCGTCACGCCGGTGCGCCACGCCCGGCAGCGGCGCCCGCTCGGCGCCGCGTTCTCGAACTGGATCCTGGCCAACCACGGGGCCACCTACCGCGCCAGGATCGACCTGCAGCGCGCGAAGGCCGCCGAAGTCCGCGCGACGCGCGGCGCTGCCGCGTACAAGCTGTCCGCCAAGGCGGACGCGCCCCAGGTCGGGATCGTGGGCGGCGGTTTCGCGGGCATGTTCGCGGGGCTGATCCTGCAGTCGCTCGGCATCGAGTTCGAGTTGTTCGAATCGTCGGACCGCGTGGGCGGACGCATTCGCACGTGGTACTCGAGCGACTACGATCCGAACGACGTGCAGCGCGCCGGCCTGTATGGCGAAGTCGGCGGGATGCGCCTGCCGCAGTTTTCGGCGGACATGCTGCCGGTGCAGCAGCTGGCCCTGGCGGTGAATGCGGTGCTGGCCCGCAACGGCCTCGACGAGCAGGCCGTGTACTGGCGGAAGTTCTATTACGATTCGCCGCAGCAGCGGCTGCGCTACAACAACATGGCGACGGCCACGACGCTCGAGCAGTCGTCGCTGGAGAGCTTCAATTTCGGCGTGGCGAAAGGCGGCGACGTGCCGTTGGTGTGGGTCACGCCGAAGCCTGTCGGCAGCGACCCGACCCGGCAGTACTTGCCGATCAACATGGTGCTGGATCAGGTGAACGCGCCGTTCCTGAAGGCCATCAACCGGTCGTTCGCCGAGGGCTTCGACCTGCTGATGCAGTACGACCAGTATTCGATGTGGGACTACCTGACGACGCAGTTCCGCCTCGGCGATCTCGGCGCGTACTACGATCCGGCGATGGGGGCGAAGAGCGACCTGCTGCCGTGGTCCGTGGCCAACTTCCTCGAAACCACCAACGTGGGCAGCGGGATGTACTCGGTGTCGTTCGTGGAGATGGTGATCGCCGTCTACGACTGGGGCGGCAGCAAGGATCCGTATCGGCCGGACGACGACGCCATCTACATGCTGACCGTGGACCAGGGCATGCAGCGCTTCCCGGACGCATGCCGGACGGTGCTCGATCTGCAGGACGCCGTCACGGAGCAGGATGGCGTCACCGCGCAGATCCAGGTCGGCATGCTGCCGCAACCGGGCGGCCCCTACCGCTACGATCCGCCCAACCTCACGCCGGATGCCCGGCCGCCGCAAGCCACCGCCGCCTATCCGGATGCCGCGTCGCGCGGTGAAACGTCGCGGGCCGCCTACAAGCAGCGCGTGCACCTTCAGCACGAAGTGACGTCGCTGCGCCACGACCCGAGCCTGAACGACGGCCAGGGCGGCATGCGGGTCAAGGTGCGCCGCACGCACGACGGCCGCGAGCACGAGCGGACCTATCCGTACGTCGTCACCACGCTGCCCACCGGCGCTTACCTGAACGGCCGGAAGCACCTGAACCTGCTGGACGGGATTTCCTTCGACAAGGCGCAGGCCATCCGCGAATGCAACTACATGGCGTCGTTCAAGGCCTTCCTGACCTTCAACCGCCAGTTCTGGGCCGAAGCGGGCGAGCGTCAGGGGTACACGGGCGGCTACGGCGCGGCGGCGACCGACCGCCCCAACCGGCAGATCATCTATCCGTCGTACGGCTATGCGGCGGACAAGGGGGTGCTGCAGGTGTATTGCTGGGCGCTGGACGCGCGCAAGCTGGGGGCGCTCGACGACCGGGAGCGCATCGCGGAATGCCTGAAGGGCATTCAATACCTGTATCCCGAGATCGATGTCTACGCGTGCTTCGCGGGCTACGAGGACGGCGTGACGACCAAGACCTGGTTCTGGGACGAGCATGCGGGCGGCGGCGCGTTCGCACTGTTCAAGCCGGGGCAGTTCAAGAAGCTCTACCCGACGCTGCTGACGCCCGAGTTCGACGGCTGCCTGAACTTTGCCGGCGAGTGCTGCTCGGTGCATCACGGCTGGATCGTCGGCGCGCTGGATTCGGCCTACAACGCGGTGCTGAACATCCTCGAGCATGCCGGAGAGGTCGACAAGATCGAGACGATGCAGAAGACCTGGGGCAAGTTCCTGGCGCCGGATATCGAAGGCGACCCGGCAACGGCCAACCAGATGTCGTACGCCTACGACTACAACCTGGCGGACCGCGACGCGGCATCGAAGCCGCCGGGCGGCGGCGACAGCATCTACGGCAACCAGCACTACGTGTTCGACGGCCAGGTGCCCGCGTTCGTGGCGGACTACGACACGGTGCCGCAATCCATGAAGGCCGCCAACCGCGACAAGCAGGTGCTGGCGATGCTGAACGCGGCGTGGGACGACAACGTCGCCTGGCGCGCCAAGCTGCCGCCCAGGCCCGTGGACATGGAAAACGCGGTGAAGATGCTGGAGGACATCTACTACGGCAACAACTTCCAGACGATCCCCGCGCCGAAATTCTGGCTGAAGAGCGACGACGAGTTCGCCCGGCAGCAGCTCGCGGGCTTCATGCCGACGTTGCTCGAGAAGGTGTCGACGGCGGACTTCGACCGGCTGGTGTCGGACGCCGGCATTGTCGACGCGGCGCGTCTCGGCCGGCCGGGCGCGGTGCAGTACGTGGCCAACTACCGGCGCTATCTGGACGCCTGCACGGTGACGCCGGTGGGCTATTACCTCGCCAAGCCGCTCGTGTTCTTCACCGTGAACCACCATCACGAGCTGATGCCGGTCGGCATCCAGCTCGAGCCGGGCGGCGAACTGTTCACGCCGGACATGGCCAATGCCGAGAATGCGTGGCTGCTGGCCAAGATGCAGACCAACTGCGCGGGCCAGACGCTGCACGACGTCGGTTTCCATCAACTGCTGACGCACCAGATCTGCGCGATGGTCTCGATCGCGCTGTTCTCGGAGGAGGTCTTCAACCCCGACACCCTGCCCCATTCCGCGGAGCCGTTCCAGCAGCACCCCGTGTTCAAGCTGCTGCGGCCGCACGTCGTGAAAACCGTGGAATTCCAGCAGACCATCTACAACCGGGACTACGACCCCTATGCCGCATCCTTCCCGGAAACCCGCAAGGCCAACGGCACGCCCGGGGTGTACAACATCGGCTTCGTCTACGACCTGATCTTCTCGTGCGGGCGGATCGGCAACTATCAGCTGCAGGACAAGATGTACTACGACAAGGATCGCTTCCGCTTCCTGGAGCAGGCGATTCCGGCCGATGCGAAGCGCCGCGGCGTCGAGCGAACGCCGTTCTCCTACGCGTACGTCCACGACGCCAGCCTCTGGTATGACGCGATCTTCCGGTTCGTCGGCAAGTTCATCGCGGTTCAGTATCCCGGCGGCGACCAGGGGATCGCGGACGATATCCAGCTTCAGCGCTTCTTCGACAAGCTGATTCCGGCGTTCAACCACGTCGACAACGCAACGTTCGCCCATCGCTTCCCGGCCGAGGTCAAGACCGTCGCGGCGCTGCGCGACGTGCTCACGATGTTCATCTGGCAGTTCTCGGTGCAGCACACGGTGGTCAACGACGGCGCGTACAACCATGCGGCGTTCGTGCCCAATGCGTCGACGCTGATGTATCCGCTGCCGGCAGGCAAGCCGTCGTCGCAGTGGAAGCCGGCCGACGTGCTCGCCTGCCTGCCGTCGCAAACGGCCACCTATCCGACGCTCGGCAACATGAACTTCATGGACGTGCAGATCAACGCGTCGGTGACGGGCCAGGGCCCCTACCCCGAAACGGTGACGGGCCGCGGCGTGCTGGAGCCCTCGATCGACTTCCTGCAGGACACCTACGCCTTCGTCAACCCGCAGCTGCGGGATGCGGTGTTCGAGTACTACCGGGATGTCGTGAAGATCGGCGAGGCGATCGGCGCGCGGCAGGCCAGGGATACGGCGGACTACCTGAACGCGCATCCCGGCGCCACCGCGATTCCCGAAACGGTGCTGTTCGATCTCATCACGCCGGTCAACGTGATGAACACGATCCAGACCTGATCGGCGCGGGCTGCTGGCTCGGCACCGGGCGCCTCGATGGCGCCCGGTGCTTTTTTGAGCGCTCCTTCGTCGACATTCGGTCGCGCCTATCGCATCGGCCGCTCACCGCACAACACCTCGTTGCATAAAAGCATCGCTTGCCGAACGACACACGTTGCGGACATCGAACGATTCCATCGATCGATATGACCGCGATCGCGCGGTTTCGCCGATCGGCGTTCGCCGTCCACGCCGATGCGTTCGCCACAGCAGGCATCCCGGCCGCGATGACGGCGCACGCGCCGCGCGTGCATCGGCCCGCATTGCAAATCGGCCGCGCATCGAATTGCAAACCACGGATCGACCGTTCATCGGCCCGGCCGGAATCAATAGCATCGTGATCCTCGCAGACGTACCCATAAGAACGAGGATAGTCATGATCAAAAAATCGATAGTCCTGGGTTTGGTTTCGATCGGATCGGTCGCCGCGCACGCGCAGAGTTCGGTCACGCTGTACGGCATCGTCGATGCCGGCATCGCCTATACGAACAACCAGGGCGGCGCAAGCAACCTCCAGCAGACCAGCGGCAAGCTGAGCGGCAGCCGCTGGGGCCTGAAAGGCAGCGAGGATCTCGGCAACGGCGTGAAAGCCGTCTTCACGCTCGAAAGCGGGTTCCGGCCGAGCGACGGCGGGCTCGGCCAGGGCGGCCGCCTGTTCGGCCGATCCGCGTACGTCGGCCTCGGCAAGACGGGCATCGGCACGCTGACGTTCGGCCGCCAGTACGACCCGCTCGCCGATCTCGTCGCGCAGTACGCGGGGTCGGGCTTCTGGTCGCCGGCCACCCACGTGGGCGACAACGACAACCTGAACCAGAGCTTCCGGCTGAACAACGCGGTGAAGTTCCGCAGCGACGCGATCGCCGGCTTCACGGCCGACCTGCTCTACGCGTTCAGCAACCAGGGCAGCGGCGGCGCGGGCACGGGCTTCTCGAACAACAACGCATGGGGCGTCTCGGCGAACTACGTGAACGGCCCGCTGTCGGTGGGCGGCGGCTACCTGCGGCTCAATCATCCGAATGCGACGTCGAACACGAGCGGCGCGGTGGGCGGCGCAACCACGACGACCGGCAACGACTACAGCGGCGCGTTCTTCTACGGGCTGAACGGCGGCGTGCGCAAGCAGCAGATCGGCGTCGCGGGCGCGAACTACGCGCTCGGCCGCGCCACGCTCGGCTTCGCGTGGAGCCACACGCAGCTCGACTATGTCGACGGCTCGTCGCGCAAGTTCAACAACTACGACGTGAACGCGCGCTACCAGCTCACGCCGGCGGCGACGCTGCTGGGCGTCTACACGTTCACCGACGGACGCGCGAGCGGCTTGCCGGGCACCGGCGGCCAGACGCTGAAGCCGCGCTGGCACCAGTTCACGCTCGGGTTCGACTATGCGCTGTCGAAGCGCACCGATCTCTATCTGTCCGGCATCTACCAGCTCGCCGCCGGCGACGCGAGCACGGCGACATCGGGCGGCTATCGCAAGATCGCGGCGATCTCGAACATCGGCAGCGCGTCGTCGACGAACCGGCAGGTCGCGCTCGTCAGCGGGCTGCGCGTGAAGTTCTGACCGTGCGCGCACCGGGCGCGGCACGACAAGCATTGCAGGAATCGTTGCTTGTCGCCGCGCGTCCGGTTGCCGAGCGTCGAGCGTCTACGACTTCAAGCCCGATCTCGACTTCTTCGGCGCGCGCGTGCTGCCGCTGCTGCGCGACGCCGGCCTGCGGCGCTGACGTCCGGCCGCGGATGCATGAGAAAGCCCTAAGCTGCTGCTGCGTCGAACGGCATGTCGCCGAGCGGCACTACGCTTCCCGGGTGGCGTGCAGACGCATCCGCCAGCCGACCACCGCCGCGATCACCAGGAATCCCGCGAGCGCCCACATCGGCAGCGACAGGCCCAGGATCGGCGGATAGCTCGTCTCGCACAACCCGCCAACCTTGAAGACCAGCGGCAGCCAGTGCGCGGGCGGCAGGCCGTCGACGACCGGTTGCAATGCGTCCGCGCCGCAACTGAACCCGGGATGGGCCTGCACGTACACGTGCCGGATTGCGACGCCTGCGCCCGTCAGCGCGCTCAACAAGGCCAGCGTGTGCCACAGCTGCGTGCGGCGCCCGCTGGCCGAACCGGCGAACGCGAACACGGCGATCAGCAGGAACAGGTAGCGCTGGATGATGCAAAGCGGGCACGGATCCTCATGCAGCACCAGCTGGATCCAAAGGGCGCCCGCGACGAGCGCGATACAGCTCGCGCCGATCGCGCGAAGCGTCCATCGTTGTGCATTCGACGAATGCGCCAGCGTATTCATCGCACCCCTCCAAGCGCACGCACCAGCGACGCGAAGATGCAGTCGACATCCCGTTCGTCGGTACGCCAGTTGCAGAACGCGGCTCGCAACCCCCAGGTGCCGTCATGGACGGTCGTGGTGATGAAGACATCCCCGAGATCGCGCACCGCGCGCATGTAGGCGTTGACACGCGCCTCGTCGGGCCGGTCGGCGAGCGTGAAGCACACCACGTTCATCCGGGTCGGCGCCAGCAGCGCGAGGCCCGGCTGCCCGGCGATCCGCTGGCCGAGCCGATGCGCCAGCGCGATGTTGCGGCGGACGATCTCCGCATGCCCTTCCCGGCCATAAGCGGCGAGCGCGAACCAAGTCGACAGTGCACGCAGACGGCGAGAATTCTCGGGTGTCAGATGAACGAAATCCGGATTGTCGGTCGGTACGCCAAGGTAGGCGGAACTGTTCATGAACACGCGCACCTGCAGGTCGCGCCGGCGGCTGAATTGCACCGCCGCGTCGTACGGCACGTTGAGCCACTTGTGCAGATCGATGCAGATCGAGTCTGCCTCGTCGAGGAAGCGGACCAGCGCCGCATGGTTCGGCGACAGCGCCGCGAACGCGCCGAATGCCGCGTCGACGTGCAGCCAGAACGGATAGCGCGAACGCAACGCGGCGATCGCCTCCAACGCATCGAAGTCGACCGTGTTGACGGTGCCTGCGTTCGCGACGACGATCACCGGCTCCCCTTCGAAGTGCTTCAGCCTGGCTTCGAGCGCATCGACATCCACCGCTTCCCGCTCCTTCAGCGTCGGGATCTTCTGCACCGCGCGCCGCCCGATGCCGAGCACGGACAGCGCCTTGTAGATGCTCGAGTGCGGCGCACCGGACAGCACCCTGATCGGCGGCAGCATGCTCACGCCGTCTTCGGCGATGTTGACGCGATTCGGGCACTGTTCGCCCAGCCATTCGCGGGCGATCGCAAGACCAACGAGGTTCGACATCGTCGCGCCGCTGACGAGCACGCCCTGCTGCGCATCGGACAGCCCGAACAGCTCGCGCAGTCGCGCAACGGTTTCACGCTCGAGATCCGGCGCGGCACTGTCGATGCCGGCCGTCGGATTCTGGTCGTACACGCTCGTCAGCCAGTCGCCGGCAAGCGACGCCGGCGTCGCGCCGCCCGTCACGAAGCCCAGATAGCGCGCACCGGCGCTACCGGAAAACCCGGGGGCCCAGCGCGTCAGGAAATCGTCGAGCGCCGCATCGAAGCCGAGGCCATTCAATGGCAGCGGTCGCGGCTCGACGGGTTTCGGTGCGAGTGCGGCCGGGCGCTCGTCGATACGGTCCAGCACGTCGAGCGCATGATCGAGCGTCCGCTGCAGCACCGCTTCGATGCCGACGAGGTCGTGTGAAAGTTTGGCGTCCATGCAGTCCGTGGAGGTTGAGTGGGGAAAGCGGGATCAAATGGGATCGTCACGCGCGAGGGGGGAGCGTCGCGTACCAGAACGCCAGCGCAATCGCGCTGATCGTGGCGCCGAGCACGCAGACACCGCTCCAGCCGAAGCGCGCATACACGCAGGTGGACGCGATCGAGCCAAACGCGCAGCCGATGGCATAGAACAACATGTAGCCGGCCGTCAGGCGGCTGCGCGCTTCCGGGCGCACGCTGTAGATCAGGCTCTGGTTGGTCACATGCACCGCTTGCAGCCCCAGATCGAACGCGATGACCCCCACGACGAGCGCAACCAGCGAATGCATGACGAGCGCCGTGGGCAGCCACGACACGAGCATCAGCGCAAGGCCGATGCCGGAGGTCCATTGCGCGTAGCCGCGATCCGCCAGCCGGCCGGCGCGTGCGGCACCGAGCGCGCCCGCCGCGCCGGCCAGCCCGAACAGGCCGATCTCGGTATGCGACAACGAGAGCGGCGGCGCACTGAGCGGCAGGACCATCGGCGTCCAGAGCGTCATCGCCGCGGCGAAATGCAGGAACGCGATACTGGCGCGCACGCGCAGCACGCGCTCCTGCCCGAACAGCGCGAACACCGACGCGATCAGCCGTGGATAAGGCTCGGCGACACCGGGCAAGCGATGGTGCGGCAGAACGCGCGACAACACGATGGCCAGCAGCAGCGTGACGCCGGCCGACGTGAAATACACCGCGCGCCAACCCGCGAGATCGGCAATCGCGCCGGAGAACGTGCGTGCAAGCAGGATGCCGAGCACGATCCCGCTCGTCACGGTGCCGACGATCTGCCCTCGTTCGGCCGGCTCGGCCAGCCCCGCCGCAAACGCCACCAGCACCTGGGTGACGACACTGAGGAAACCGATCAGCGCCATGCCGACGAGCAGCACCGGCGCGTGCGTCGCGGTGCCGATCGCCAGCAGCGCGAGCGCACTGACCACCGACTGGATCAGGATCATCCGGCGCCGGTCCCACACATCTCCTAGCGGAACGAGCAGCAGCAGCCCAAGCCCGTAGCAGACGCTCGTAATCGTCATGATGCCGCCGATCGCGGCACGCGAGATATCGAACTGGTACGCGAGCGTATCGAGCAATGGCTGCGCGTAATAGACGTTGGCGACCGCAAACCCCGCCGTCGCTGCAAACAACAGCGTGACGGGACGCGTCAGCGCGGCTCGGGCGGGCTCCGGGCAAATCTGCGGAGGGGGCTGCAGCGGCGACAGTTGTTCGAGACTCATGGTGGCGACTCGTGGCGAACCGGCATGAAGAAAGCAAGCGTGGCGGTGCGTGCGCATCGTGTGAATCCTGCAGACCGCCACGGAGACGGCAGGCCGCGCGGGGCGACCCGCGCTGTCGTCATTGCAGCGACTGGCGCATGTTCTCCATCACCTGGCCCGCACCCTCGTAGTAATCCTTCTCGACGTTGAAGCGGATCAGGCATCCGATGCAGATGTCGCGGATCGCAGCGGGGTTCTGCGTCGCGAGCGGCAGCAGGACGCGCTTCACGAGGCTGTTGCCGTGTACCACGTCGATCTTCGTATGCAGCACGTGGTATTCGATCACCTGCTCGGGCACCTGATGGCGACGCATGCCCTTCACCATCTTCGCGAAGCGGTACGGCACGGTGTCCTCGAGCAGCGTCAGCGTGCCGAGCAGACGCAGCACATACCAGCGGCGCAGCGCGTACATCGACAGCAGGTTGCCGTTCTTGAGCGCGAGCGCGGACGACAGGATCGATGCGTCGAAGCGCTGCAGGTACTGCCGGAAGTACGGCTCCGCCTTGCCGAACAGCAGCGTATGCATGCCGTCGAGATTGCCGAGGCCCATTTCGTCCCAGAAGTTCTCGGCGATCGCGAGCTTCATGTCGCCGAGCATGCCGATCTGCGACAACGCGATCGTATCGTCGAAGCGTCCGTCGACCTGCGCTTCGAGGCAGACATAGAACGCCAGTTGCTCCAGCGATGCCTCCTCTGCCAGAAAGCGGAAAAACGGCGCAACGGCATTGCGATTGGTGCGGCGCAGTTCGTAGTACCACTCCTCGAGTTGCGCGGCGTTCTCCGGCAACCCGGACAGGTCGAGACGCGATTCCTCGTGGAGGTTCCACTCGCTCTCGAGCGTCAGGATCTGATCGTATTCCGCCGCTTTCGGGATCGTGTCGTACGCGCTCGGCGGCGCGAGTTCCCGCAGGTAAAACTGGTTCAGCAGCTTCTGTGCATCGAGCGTATCGCAACGGGGAAGGTTCGCCGTCTCGATGCTGCTCGCCGTACGGGCCGGCTGCTGCGCAACTTCCGAATTCGCTTCTGTCGACATGTCTTTCGCTCCAGGCAGGGGATCGGTAGAGGGGTTCCATACGACTCCGGCGAAGGCGGACATCGGTGTGATGTCCCGACCGCGAAGCCGACGATGAGAGCAAATGTACCGAACGAGATGCGCGACGGTTAGCCAGCGTGTCTCAATGGATTGACCCTGCGTCCCATCCACGCGCCGGACGGTGCCGACGAACGCGCGGAAACGGATCGTCGGTTTGTTGGGACAAAAACGCTAACGATGCCTGCCACTTTTTCGTACAGTACGTGCACTGGGCTCGCCACCGCATTGATAGGCGACGGCGCTGGCCCGGCTCGACACGGAGGATGAAGCGATGCACAGGCTGACGTTGTTACCGCAGGGTATCGAAGTGTTGCTCCCGAATCACGCTTCCTTGACGGAGCTCGACTTCGAACTGCACGGGCGCGAATCGATCCCGTTCGGCTGTCGTGCCGGCGCATGCGGTGCCTGTGTCATCGAAGTACTGGAAGGCTTGCCGAATCTCGGCAGTCGACAGCCGGAGGAAACCGCTTTCCTCTGCACCCTCGGCTACCCCGACGAGCGCTTCAGGCTCGCGTGTCAATGTCGCCTGACCGGCGCGGCGACTGTTCAGGTCGCCACCACGCCCAACGGTTGACCCTCTCGACGATGCGTTTCCTGTCAGTTCCCACATTATTTATATAGGACATCTTATGAGCAATCGTGTGAAAAACGTCGGCCTGGAGCACCGCATTCCGTTCCTGAATGCGGCTGCATCGGCTCAGCTGCGCGGCGAGATCGATGCGCTGATCGATCGCCAGATCGACACGTGGTACGAAACCGTGCCGTATGCGGCGCATCTCGAAGGCAAGACCATCGACAGCGAGTACTACCGCCGCCACTTGATCGAAACCGCATGGCGCATCCGCCTGCTGCGGGTGTCCGAATCGAAGGCGCTCGCCGAGATCGCGAAGCGCAGCCCCGAGGCAGCGCAGATCTGGGCGAACTACGAACGCGAGGAAATGCTGCACGACGACCTGTTCGTCCAGGATCTCGAACGTGCGGGCGTGTCGCGCGAAACCTTCCTTGCGACCGAACCGTACCTGTCGACCAAGCTGCTGACCGGCTATTTTTCGTATCTGCTCGACCACGAGGGTCCGCTCGGCGTCGTCGCGTATTCGTACCTGGTCGAGTATGTGAACGTGAAGCTCGAGCCGCGCAAGATCGAGGCGCTGAAGGACTCGCTCGGCGAGCAGCACATCGGCGGCCAGATCGCGCATTCGCATACCGACATCAACGACGATCACCCTGGCGAAGTATGGGCGGCGATTCGCTACCTGTTGCGCAACGATGAAGACATCCATGCACTGAAACGCTATCTGGTCGAACACCAGACCGTGCTCGCGCTGTACTTCAAGGAACTGTACGACGACAAGATCGCCTCGACGTTGAAGGCAGCGGCCTAACAGGGAAGGGAGAGCCGACATGCTGGCTGATGGCATTCTGATTCTGAGTCACTGCGGTTACTCGTTCGTCGAGGATCTCGTCGCGGCGATCAGCCAGCGGCAACTGCGTGCGTACGTATTGACGTCCCGACCGCTGCCGGAGCAAGCCGGGCGGCTCGACGCGCTGCGCGCGCTCGCGGCGGACGTCGAGGCGGGCGACACGCACGAGCTGTCGACGGCGGATGTCGAGCGCACGCTCGATGCGCTGCAGGCGCGCGGCGTGCGGGTACGTGCCTGCATTTCCGTGTGGGAGGGCTACCGTGCACTGATGGCGCATGCAAACGCGCGCCTCGGTGTCGCGGATCTCGACCCCGCGCATGTCGAATCACTGCGCGACAAGCTACACGTTCGCCATGCGCTGCATGCGGCTGGCCTCTCCAGCCGAACCGCCTACGCGCTCACCCCGCAAGTGCTGCGCAACCTGCAGACGGCCGGCGGCGACTATTTCGTGAAACCGCTGCGCGGCATTGCGTCGTACGGCGCGTTCCGCCTCACGCGCGACACGACGTGGGCGGCGCTCGAGGCGATCGCGGACGAAGCGCAAGCGGACACGGTCTACGCATCGGTGTTCGGCGAACGAGCCCGGTTTATCGCGGAGGAGTACGTGAGCGGCACCGAGTGCAGCTTCGAATTGCTGGTCGTGGACGGCCGGCCCTATGTCGTCGCGATTCACGAGAAGTGCGAGCTGACCGAGGCGAACGGCACCGTGCTGGAGGACAGCTGCACGAGTCCCCCCGTATCGATCACCGCGCACCAGTGCGCCGCCGGCATTGCATGGCTCGGTTCGGTGTTCGCGCATCTGGCGCTCGGCTGGGGCTGCTTCCACGTCGAGGCCCGCTTCGACGGCACGCGGTGGGATCTGATCGAGATCAATCCGCGCGTGGGCGGCAGCCTGATTTCGCCGAGCGTGAAGGCGCTCACCGGCGACGCGAACCTGCTCGACCTGTGGCTCGGCGTCCTGCTCGATCCGGACGCCTCGCACGGGCGGCTCGCCCGCCTCGCCTATGCCGCCGACGGTCATGCGCCGGGATCGAACGCGACATTCTTCCGCGTCTACTTTGCGTCGCCGGGGCGAATCGAGGAGATCCGGCTCAATCCGCTGCCGCGTGCACCGATCGTCACCCAGGTGCTGCTGAAATCCGGCGACGAAATCGATCCGGCATCGCGCGAGGTATTCCTCGGCCAGTTGCTGCGGTCGATGAGCCGCGCCGAACGCGACGCCGAACTCGACACGCTGCTCGCGACCTCGGCGGACGCGATCGCCGTGCACTACGGGGTCACCGAACCCGCGCTGGGAGCTTGACCATGACCACTCAATCCGCTTCGACGCTGCTGATCATCGACTACAACCTCAGCCGGGTGGACGATGTCGCCCACCTGGCCCGCTACGCGCGCGAGCGCTACGGCGCACGCACGGTACTGATCCGTTCGGGGCCCAGCGAGCGCGACCGGCGCATCTGCGACGACGTGATCGATCTGGATCCGCTCGCCGACGGCTTTGTCGATGCCGCGGTCACGCGGCTCGCGGATATCGCGAGCGATCTGCGCGCCGGCATCGTGTTTTCCGACAACGCGGTCCAGCAAGGCGCCGCATTGCTCGAGCGGCTCGGCCTTGCGGTCGACTCCGCACCGCTCGCGGCAGGGGCGTTCAGCAAGCACGCCTACCGGGTTGCCGAGCACCGCGTGCGCGCGCTGCTCGAAGCGCAGCGCGTGATGGTGCCGGACTATGCCGAGGCCGCGTCGGTCGACGATCTGCGGCGTTTCGCCGCCGATCATCCGGGCGGCTTCGTCGTCAAACCCTCGTGCGAGGGCAACAACCGGGGCGTGGTGGTCGTGCGCGACGGCGACAGCCTCGAAGCAGCGTTCAGCGAAGTCGCTCCGTATTTGTCGCGCGGCGTGATCTGCGAGGCCTTCATTCCGTTCGCGCGCGAGTTTTCGTTCGATGGCCTGGGCGGCCTGTCGTTTACAACCGAGAAGGTCAGTGCCACCGGACGCTATCCGGTCGAGGTCGCGCAGATTCTGCCGTCGCGGCTCGCCGCGCACGAAGCGGACACACTGACGCGCGCGGGCCGGCTGGCCAACCTGCTGGTCGGCCAGCGAGACGGTCCGTTCCACAACGAAATCAAGCTCAGCGACGACGGGGTGCTCGCGGCCGTCGTCGAACCGAACCGGCGCCCGGCGGGCATGAAGATCTGGTGGCTCGCGCGCTGGGCCTACGGCGTCGATCTGTTCCATGCGTGGATCGATGCGGTCTGGGGTGTTGCGCCGTCCCCCACGCTGCCGCCGCCCGAGCGTTTCGCTGCCGCCGTAATGCTCGGCGTCGCCGAAGACCAGTCGTTTTCGTCGCAGGACGTACGCATCGACGCGTCGCCGCTCGACGATGCGATCGCCGATACGGCGCGCATGCTCGGCTTGAGCGACGGCGCACTACAAGCGCGCAGCTTCGAGTGGCTGTCGGCGGAGCGGCGCTTCGTGCATGCGATCGCGCGCGACAACGCCGACTTCGTCGCGCTCGCCTGCATCACGCTGGAAGCCGGCGAAGCCGACATCCGCGACGTGGTTGCCACCCTGCGCGCGAACTGGCTGGCGGCACTCGACGCCGCCTGCGAAGCACGCGCGGCGGCATGACGCCGCCACCATTCGTTTGGTCTGGAGACCTCAGATGAAGATTCTCGTACTGCACCGTGTGCCGTATCCGCGCATCGACTATGCGCGCGGCATCGATCACGATCTGCACGACGTGACGTACTTCGGCAAGCGCGACATTCTGGACACGATTCCGGCGCAGCTGCGCTGCGCCCGTGTCGAACGGGCCGGCCTCGCATCCGCATTCGACGAAGCCAGCGCATGGCTCGATGCGCATCCGTGCCGCTTCGACGTCGTGATTTCCCTGTCGGAGTATGAATTGCTCGACGCGGCGAAGCTGCGCGCCCGGCTTGGCATCGCCGGCAAATCGGTCAATCAGGTGATGCTGGTGCGCGACAAGGTCAGGATGAAGCAGGCCGTGCACGACGCCGGTGTGCGTGTGCCGCGCTTCATGCCGCTGCGCGACTGGATCGACGCGCACGGACATGCGCCGTGGCGCGGCGCAACCGTGCTGAAACCGCACAGCGGCGCATCGAGTGCCGATGTCGTCGTGTTCGACACGCCCGCCGCGCTATCCGACGCGCTGGCAGCCGGTCGCACCGGCGTCGCCGCGCTCGATTCCGACGCGCCGCGTGTCGACGACTTCGAACTCGAGGAATTCGTCGACGGCCCGATCCTGCATTTCGACGGTATCGTGGCCGACGGCAAGATCCGTGCGATCACGGCGAGCCGTTATGTCGGCACCTGCCTGGCCTATGCCGCCGGCCGCCCGCTCGGCTCGTTCCATTTCGCGCTGAGCGACGCCGCCCGCCGATGGGTCGAGCGCACGCTGGCCGCCGTGTGCATCGACGGCGGCGCGTTCCATCTCGAAGCGATCGAGCAAGACGGCGAACTGGTGTTCCTCGAGGTCGGCAATCGGGTCGGCGGCGCCGATGTGGTCGCGACGTTCGAGCTCGCCACCGGCATTCACATGCCCTCGACCGAGCTGAGCCTCCTGCTCGGCGAACCGATTCAGGTCCCGGCGCGCGCCGCATTCACGCAGCAGCTCTGGCACGGCTGGTTCGTGTTTCCGGGGCATCACCTGCGAGGTGGCCGGTTTCACGGGTTCGGCGGCACCGAGCCGTTCCGCACCAGTGCCGCGGTGCTCGCATGGAACGAACTCGAAAACGGTCGTGCATTCGCGTCGAACGTCACGTATTCGGCGCACGAGGCACCGCTCGCCGGCATCATCGGTACGCCAAGCCCCGACGAGACGCGTCAATGGATCGAGCGGCTGTTTGCATCGGCGTCGCTGTCCGTTCACGTTCCGACGGCGTTTTGACCACCACTTTTTCAACGGGAGCCGAGCATGGCACATGTCGTCACTGAAAACTGCATCCAGTGTCGCTACACCGATTGCGTCGAGGTGTGTCCTGTCGATTGCTTTCACGAAGGCTCGAACTTTCTCGTCATCGATCCGGACGAATGCATCGACTGCGGGGTATGCCGCGGTGAGTGCCCCGTCGACGCGATCTTCCCCTCCGAAGAGGTGCCGGCCGGCCAGCAAGCGTTCGTCACACTCAACGCAACGCTGTCGAAGGCCTGGCCAAGCATCACGCGCAGCCAGCTGCCGACGGCGGACGCGGCGCGCTGGGCGAACGTCAACGACAAGCTCGCGCTGTTGAAGGCATAGTGGCGCGAGCGGCAACACACCGGCATCGCGGCGGGAGCCGGTTTTGATAATCCCGCTTCGCCATCCATCATTCACGGAGGTTTGTATGGCGCTCAATCCGCTGCAGCAGTTCTTCTCGAAGGTCGGTGCCCGTGACGTGCCGGGCGCGCTCGCCGTTATCGACGACGCGACGGTATTCGAGCCGCAGGGTCCGGCGCATCTGCCGATCTACGGACGTTTCGTCGGCAAGGCCGGCGTGGAGCGACTGCTCGGCACGCTCGCCGAGCAGTTCGAGACCGAAACGTTCGAGATCCGGAAATGGGCCGAAGCCGACGATTACGTGTTCGCGTATGGCTTCATGCAGCACCGCGTGCGCAAGACGGGCCGGATATTCAAGAGCGAGTTCTCGGTCGTTGCGCAGATCGAAGGCGACGTGATCCGTCATTACCGGATCTTCGAGGACACGGCCGCCGCCGTCGAAGCGTTCGCCTGATCGAGCGGCACGATGCGCAAGCGGTCCGGTGCACAGGATGCACCGGACCGCTTGCTTTTTTCACCGCATCTGCGTGAGCCAGCCGCCGTAGTCGGCGTCGCTGTGTCGCTGTTTGACGTGCTGCGCGCTCTCGGCGAACTCGCGGGTTTCGCTCGGCGCGTGGCCGAACTCCTGCTTGAATGCGCGGCTCAGCTGAGTATTGCTGTTGAAACCGTAGCGATAGGCCAGGTCGCCGATCCGGTGGCGCGGGCTCCCGGGCGCCATCAGCGCGCGATGGATCGCGAGCAGGCGGCGCTTGCGGATGTAGTTCGCGACGCCGCCATCCTGTTCGAACAACCGGTAGAGGCTCGAGCGCGAAATGCCGATATCCTTGCAAATCCGCTCCGGAGACAGTTCCGGCGACTCCAGGTTCTGCCGGATGTACTCCTTGATCTTCACGTACAGGGTCGCCAGGAGTTCATTTCGCGCATTCGCGGCGTCCGCCCCGAACGGGTTGAGCATCGCTTTCACCAGGCTCAGCGTCGCCTCTTCGGCGTGCAGCGCTTCGGACTGCGACAGCGTGCCGACCTTGTCGATCAGGATTTTCAGATAGTCCTCGAGCAGCTGGCTCATGTTCCCGCTGAAGATCGTGCCGTGAATGTTCGACGGCAGGTGGGGCAGCGCATCGCGCGCGACCAGCAAGGTGATCGCGTCGCCGGCCTGGATTTCACGGTGATAGGGGCGAGCCTGGTCGACGACGAGGACCTCGCCCGGCCGTACCGACACCGCGCGCCCGTCGATCTCGCCGTGCACCGCGCCCGCATACCGGAAGTTGAATGAATAATTGTCCAGCCCGTCCCGCCGGATGAAGGGCGTCGAACGGTTCAGCGCATACATGAGCGGAATGCTCGCGCCATCCGGCTGGCGATAGACCCATTTGCCCAGCGAGATGTTACCGAGCGTATATCCCGTAAACTGGTAGTCGATTGTCGGATCGATCGGCGCGGTCGGCGTGAATTCCGAGACCAGATACTGCGCCCGCCATGCGTCGAGACGTTCGGCAGCTGGATAATCCTGCAGGGAGAACCAATAGGGCGAACGTATCACGTTACTCATGCGCGATCCTCAGCTCTTTATTTGAATGCTCCCGAGCATAATACCTGATTCTTCTGAAAGTGTGACAATGCCACAGACAAACGCGCTTTTTGAAGATGAAAACCTTACATTTACATAATCCATCTTCATCACCCGCCGATATGGGGACCGCATATTAAGCAACAGCAATGAATTTCAGATTCTTGATTATTCGCCAGAAAAACTAAATCGACTCAAAATCCAGTCGATCGGATATCTTTCAATCAACAATGTTCCAATCACCATCGTCACATCGTCGGACACACGCCCGTCAATCCTTACCTGACAAGCCTTTGCGGACTTTTCTCCCAAGAGTAGTGAGGCTTCCCTCGATGACGTGCCTGCTCCATCCGGCAGGGCATGGTCAGTTCCCCCCGATCTGACGGAATATCGTCCCGGATCATCCGCCACAGCGCCTCACCCGGCAAAGTCGGATGACAAATTGGAATGATCCGTCATCGTACTTGTGCATAACGAGACGGGCTGATCAAGCCGATCAACTCGAATGTCGTCCGATGAGATACATCCTCAAGCGGCTCGAGGCCGAAACCGCCCTTTCTCGAGTTTGTTCGTATCCAGACTACGCGGCACTGAGTCGTCTCACCAGGAGGCGGGAAATGATTCTGCCGATTCCGTACTGCCCATTTCCGAGTCGTTCACTGATTCCAATTTAAAATCAACGGCGTAGATGGAGAGGTGGCGAATTATTCACGCATCCCGGTCACCCCCCCGCACGGCACGCCACGGCATCGCGGCGCACGGGCCGCCGCAGCCCGAGATGATCGCGCGGCGTGCGGCCGCCTGGTCGCTGCGAAACAGCCCGCGGCGGCACGGTTCGGGCAGCACGAGCGCGGTGAAATCGTCGAGCCCGCCGGGCCGCGTCGGCGCCATCACGTTGTAGCCGACGCGGCCCGGGTCAGAACACGCGCCCTTCGGTCAGGTGCGTCGTCACGCCGTTCAGCGCGTAGTCGCCGATCACGCGTGCTTTATGGAAAAGCGGGTTGTGGCTGAAGATCGTGCGCAGGTTGCGCCAGTGCCGGTCGAGGTTGTGCGCGCGCGCCGAGCGTCACGCCGCTTGCCGACTGCCCCGCCTGGAACAGCACGGGCCGCCGCTGCCGCGACGGCGGCACGTTCAGCGTGCCCCTGCACCTGAAAGTGCGCGCCGCGGTAATCGATCGCACCGAGCTTGCGCGGATCGATCGAGACACCGCCGCGCGGCGGCCGGATCGTTCGTATCGAACAGCGCGTTGACGACTTCGACGAATTCCGCCGCACGCGTAGCGCTGCTCCGGCCCGGGCAACGCCACGTCGCCGAAGTTTTCCTCGCCGACCGACGACGTGACCGCGTTCCACGCGGCCCGGCCGCCGCTCACGTGATCGAGCGTGCCGATCAGCCGCGCGAGGTTGTAAGGGTGGTGACAGGTCGTCGATACCGTCGCGACGAGCCCGCTGGCCGACGTCGCCTGGCTCAGCGCGGCCAGCGCGACGATCGGCTCCTGGCTGCCCGTGGTGCCGGCGAGGCCGGCTGGATCGGCCTGCAACAAGTCGGCGGTGAACAGGCCGATGATCTTCTCCGCTTCCGCCTTGCGTGCAAGCGAGGCCGCGCGCCGCACGCCCTGTGCGGCGGCCGGGTCGCCGGGCGCGTACAGCACGCTCGCCGCGCCGACGAGCGTCTTCAGCCGCCTGCGTGCGCGGCTCATGACGCGGCTCCGGCCGTTGCACCATCGCCTCCGACGCGTACCGCGCCTCGTCCGCCTATTTCATCCATCAGTATTCCTCTTGATGAATCGGTTCGATCGCGAGACGCATGAACTACGAACTACGCCGCCACAGCCCCGCCCGTCTGCCAACCCAAACGCGGCGCGACATGCAGCACGAAGTCGGTCAGGATCTGCTCGTACTCGTCGAACGCGAAATCGTACGGCAGTTCGAGACGCAACTCGCCAACCTGCCGTACGACCGGATCTTCGAGCAGGCGCTCGGCGATTTCCGCCGCGCTGCCGACCAGGTCTTCCGCATACAAGGTGCGCCGCGGGCCTTGCGGGCCGCGCGTGCGCGCGACGCGTCCGGCGGCGAACGCGCGATAGCGCCGGCGGCTGACCGAATCCGCGCTGTCGGTCGGCACAATCACGCGGCCGAGCGCGATGCGCGGCGCATCCACGCCGCGCCAGTTCGCACGGAATGCGCCGATATGGCTGCGCTGGGCATCGAAGAAGTCGTCCGTGCGCTCGCCTGAATTCAGATTGCCGAGCAACAGGTTGAAGCCGTTGCGGCCGGCCCATTCGGCCGACCGGAGCGAACCGCCGCCATACCAGAGCCGCTGCGTCAGCCCGGGCGCATACGGCGTCACGCGCGGCCGCTCGCGCCCAGCCGGCGATTCGACGAAACTCTGCGCGTCGCCGAGCGGATCGCCCGTCAGGTTCGCGCGCAACCGTGCGACGCGTGCGTGCGAAAAGTCGATCTGCTCCGGCGCGCCGTCGAACAGCCGGTCGCCGAGCAATGCGCCGTGCGGCGGCGCGCCCGCGCTGAGCCCGACGTTCAGGCGGCCGCGCGACAGGATGTCGACGGTCGCCAGATCCTCGGCCAGGCGGAACGGATTCTCGTAGCCCATCTGGATCACGGCCGCCCCGAGCCCGATCCGGGTCGTGTGCTGGCTCGCCGCCGCGAGAAACGTGGCCGCCGACGACACGGCACGCTCGAGATGGCGCTGACGCACCCACGCACAGTCGTAGCCGAGCGCCTCGCCGATCCGGAACAGCTCGAGCGTCTGCTCGAGGCCCGGCAACGGATCGTCGGCCGCGTAATTGCCCGGCGTCAGAAAGCTGATCTGCGTGATGCGCACGCGTTCGTCCGCCTGCGTCATCGCTGCTTCGGCGGCTCGGATATGAGCGCGACCTGTTCGTAGCCCGCCTCGCCGCTCTCGCCCATCGTCGCGGTCACGGTGCCGGACGGCAGCGCCTGATCGCCGCGCAGGAAGGTCCGGCGCGCGCGATCGCCGCCCGTCGTGCTCGCGAGCGTGGCGCGCAACGTGCCGGCCGTCACCGCGGACTGAACTGGTCTCATCGACTACTCCTCGCGTCGCGGCAGCGCCATGCCGGCGCATGCCATTCATCGATCATAGTTTCGCCGTCGATTGAGCCGAACCACCAAATTCTGCTAAGCAAATCGTCCCCATTTGGCCGCAGGCTCTACAGCAGGTAGCACGCACGGAGGGAGTAGAACCCGTCGCTCACGCCGAGATCCGCGCCCCACGACGCCAAGGCGCTGTGATAGGTCGCGACGATATCCAGCCTGCGAGTGCTCGTGTTCGCGCCGTTTCGCGGCGAAGCCCGCCCGAACCGGACGAAATTGCGCGATATGTGAAGGGATTCCGGCTATACCGGAAGAAGCGGCGAATGACGCTCGAACAACGCTTCGTGCTTGACGTCTTACAGGTGCGCCGCGCACTGCGCCACATCGACAAGATGGCGCGCGCGGACGAAAAAGAACCGACGGAAAGCGGTGCACCCGACTCGTTCGAGTTCGACCAGCTCCGGCAAAAGATCGACGTCGCGAGATTCGACTGACCTGCATCCGCCGCGCCGATGACGGGCTGCGCCGCGTCGCCGCCGCTGAGAACACACGACAATTTTCAAACAACTGATCATTAACCCACCACCCAATCAACTATTCTTCATCATCTCCGGAAGCGCGGGCATTTGCCGTAATGAACGGATCAAATGACATGGTCGTTTCATCATCAAGATTCAAGGTCATACTGTATTGGACATGCACACCGGGTTTTGCAACATACGCCTGCGTGCTGACCACGCCGCCCTGCGGAATGTTATCAACATCAATCATGGCAGACTGGACAGCCTGCCCCGTAATAGCAGTTATTGCAACGTCATTCCCCGGATAAATTGATGTAACAAGTCCACTTAATCGCATTCCCCACCTTGCATGTCGTCATGCAATTCATTCCCACCCCCCATTAACTCCGACATACCCCGTCGAATCCACCATGTATACATATTTATAGAGATTATTCTCCACAATAGCCTTGGCGACATTGACCACCACAAGAACATAACGCGTCGCCATAATATTCTCTCCCAACAAAATTGGCAGCAGTTCAACCAATCACCTAGAGGTGCCAACCGAAGTAATCCATTCAAATTCAATGGAATTGCCAATAGCCGCATTTGAGATCACTCCAGGCAGTCTGAATTTATGCTTCCGCGCCACAAAAATCAATTACAGATGGCCGTAATATTTTGCCCTCGACCAATAACAATTCTCACGATAATTGACAAATCCGAAAAATTCAGATTTCAATTTGACCAACCAGAATTTTTACCTATTATTGATCCTTGCTGCACGCCAAAACACACCCCTCTTGTTGAGCTTTCCAGTGGAGCGAAAAATGGGAAACGATACTTCGTCGAACCTCGAAATTTATACAGATGTAGTCGTCACCCGGATCGAAGCGAGCCCGACAGTCTATATCAACAACCCCCTGGTTACCCTGTCAAAAACAAACGGGGAAGAAATACATTCCAAATTCTACGTAGACACATCGAAGGGCATATATGCAGTGGATCACATTTACCTTGCCCTAATGGCCGGGCTCTTCTCCGGGCGACCGCTAGTCGTTCAAACAACCGAAATATTAACAAATGGATATAGAAATATTACAAACTGCATCATCTCCAGCGGAAAATCTTCACAATAAACTTATCGATCGCTTTCAACAGGAAGGCCAGAAGGCTCAGGCGCGGCGCCTTCGTCGAACGATCCGTTCGCGTGACGGATGCCGCGCGTGACCACGTTGATCGCGCGCCCGAGCGGCATGCCGACGAGCAGGCCCCAGGCCGCGAACGACAGGATCGCGCAGGCCTCGGTGCTTGCCCACGGCCGCGACGTGGCGACCGCGTCATGAATGAATGTCTCGGCGATGAAGGTCATGAGCAGCGTGACCAGCAGGCTCGCGTCGCCGGGCAGGCGCACGAGCATGCCTTCGGGCCCGGTTCGGAACTGCAACCGCCAGCGGCGCGCGTGGAACCAGCCGCCTGTCGCGCCCACCGCGAGCGCGGCCAGCGCGGCCGCATAGACAACGACTCCCGCCCGTGGAAACAGGTGGCCGAGGCTCGACAGGCCTAGCCCGACGAACACGACCGGAAACAGGATCGGACGCACGGGCCTGACTTCGCGCGCGAAGCAGCGCTTCACGCCGATATAGACGAGCGCGCAGAACAAGACGTAGACGTAAGCCGGGAGATTTTGCATGGGGACCGTGTTCGAGCGTGCCGCGCGCAGCGGATATGCGGACGACTATAGCGGCCGGAAAGTCCGCCTGCCGCGCTGTGCGACGAACGGTGGAAATTGGCCGATGAATGGCGCCTGCGGCCGGCGAATGGTCGTGCGGAGCCGCTTTGTCGCCGCAGCGGTCGCCGGTGGTGACGCTGCCATGTATTGCGCTACCATCTCCGCCATCCGCACTCGCTCGCCGCCATGCAAAGCAGGCTCCTCCCGTTCCTGTCGTCCGCGCCCCATGCCGGCCCCGCGCATCGAGGCCGATCGCTGCTGGGCCTCCTTGCTTTCAACTCCGGTGTCGGGCTGGTCTTCTGGGCCACCCGCCACGACGGGGCGCTGCTGCCGTATCTGGTCGTCGCGAATGGCATCGGTTTCAGCGCGACGCTGCTCGGCGTCGTCGCCGACAGGCTCGCACGCGGCAAGCTGGCGCTCGTGCCGAAGGTCCTGATCGTCGCGCCGGCCAGCGTGTTCATCGGTTTCGAGATCACGGCATCGACGATCGGGCACGTCCCGCACCTGATCGGACATGCGGGCGTCAAGGTATGGCTGGCCTATGGCTCGTCGTTCGTGGTCGCCGGCGCGGCGTGCGCGTTCGTCTCGGTGTTCGCGCAGGCCGCGCGCATGCGCGCGTCGCTCGAGACGCAGCGGCGCGAGGCCGCCGAGGCGCGCCAGGCCGAAACGGCCGCGCGTCTCGCGCTGCTGCAGGCGCAGATCGAGCCGCATTTCCTGTTCAACACGCTGGCGAACGTGCAAAGCCTGATCGAGCGCGACCCGACCCGCGCCACGACGATGCTCGACAGCCTGAACCGCTATCTGCGCGCGAGCCTGAGCCGCACGCGCGAGGCCGTCTCCACGCTGGAGGACGAACTGGAACTGGTCGAGGCGCTGCTGAAGATCGCGACGATCCGGCTCGGCGAGGCACGCCTGCGCTACGCGATCGACGTGCCCGCCGCGCTGCGGGCGTTGCCGCTGTCGCCGCTCCTGCTGCAGCCGCTCGTCGAGAATGCGCTGCTGCACGGCATCGAGCCGTCGGTCGACGGCGGCGAGGTGCACGTTCGCGGCACGCGCGACGGCGACCTGCTCGTCCTGAGCGTGAGCGACACGGGCGTGGGACTCGGCAACGGCGGCACGACGCTGCACGGCGGCGTGGGGCTCGCGAACGTTCGCGCGCGGATGATCAGCCTGTATGGCGAGCGCGGCCGCGTGTCGGTCGGCGCGAATGCCGACGCCATGCGGGGCGCGACCGCAACCTTGCAGATCCCGATCGCCTGACATGCCGACCGCCCTGATCGCCGACGACGAACCCAACCTGTCCGCGGAACTGGCCGCACGCCTCGCGCCGCTGTGGCCTGAGCTCGAGATCATCGGGATGCCCCGCAACGGCGTCGAAGCACTCGCCGAACTGAATGCGAAGCGCCCGGATTTCGCGTTCCTCGACATCCGGATGCCGGGTATCGACGGCCTGACAATCGCGAGCCTCGTGCCGCACGTGCACGTCGTATTCGTGACGGCCTACGACGAGTATGCGGTCCAGGCGTTCGACCAGTCGGCGATCGACTATCTGCTGAAACCGGCGACCGACGAGCGCCTGCTGCGCTGCATCGTCAAGCTGCAGCGCGGCGGCCCGGCACCCGCCGACACCGCCCTGCTGGCGCGCGCGCGCGAGCAGCGGGATGCCGCGCCGATCCGCTGGCTGACCGTGGGCCTCCGGGACACGACGCGGCTCGTGTCGGTGGACGAGGTGCTGTACTTCCAGGCCACGGACAAATACACGGAGGTCGTGACCGCGGGCGAGCGGCACGTGATCCGCACGCCGCTCAAGGACATGCTGCAGCGGCTCGATACCGAGCGCTTCGCGCAGGTGCATCGCGGCGTGATCGTCGCCTATGCGGCAATCGATCGCATCGAACGCGATCTGCTCGGCCGCCTGCGCATCCATTTGCGCGGGCACGGCGACGTCCTGCCCGTCAGCCGTGCGTGTGCGGGCCTCTTCAAGCAGATGTGACGCCGGGCGCCCCGGGGCGGGCGGGGCCGGGCGCCAATGGATGCTTCGCCGGATGCCGCGCTGCAAACGCGTCAGGTGCGCCAGTCAGTTGAACTGGGGTGATGTCGTCGTGATCACCGGCGCTGCCGTTGCGCTGCGCGTGATCGGCAGCGGATTTCGCGGCGCTGTCGACGTCGAAGCCGAAATCACCGGCGCTGCCGTTGCGCTGCCCGTGATCGGCAGCGGACTTTGCGGAGCTGACGACGTCGAAGCCGAAGACTCTTCCGAAATCGAATCGTCGTCATGGCTGCTGGTCGGCGTGTAGGCCGCGCGCCCGGATGCCGCCATCGGAAAGCCCTCCCTGAATTTGTCGAAGAGTCTTTCCGCTGCAGTCTCGGGCGTCAGCGCACTTGCCTCTGGGTTGCCGGCATTCTGCGCCTGAATCACGTGGAGCGCGCCTTGAGCGGTGCGGGGCGTCATCGGAAATTGGGCGGAATGGTGCGCAGCAGCGCCGATCCCGGCAGTGCGCAACGGAGGAATGTGTGCCGGCCCGTTCGATGCGGACGGAAAAAACGACGCCGTTCCATGCGGTCGGTAATTGACGTCGTCAACAGGATGCTGATTGGAAAAGACGGCGACACTCTCAGAAAGCGCATCGCCGTGCATGTGCCGCGTCATTCCGGGGTTCACGACGAATACCCCATGATTGCAGGGCCTCCCGGATTCGTCGCCGATCCCCGCGCTCCTGCGATTGCCGCCCGCGATCAATCCGTCCCGGTCGATATGGTCGAGATTGTGCTCTCCGGTCGTATGCAAATAAGTTCTGGGCAGGCTCAGTTGCGCAGGCTGTCTGAATGGCACGAGCGGCGCAAGCGCCTGAGGCGGCTGAGACGGTTCGCGATTTGGGTTGGATGCCGATTTTTTTTCCGATTGCCCTCCCCCGTTCAACAACAAGCTCAGTCCGCTAGGCCGACCACCGGTAACGCGTGAGTCCATGGCATCTCCTCTACAGTTGGTACGTGGACCAACATCGTGACGGGATCCGGTCTTTGGCAAATGCGAATCGCGAATGCATGGCGCAGCGCGCGAAGCCAGCAGGCCGAGCGCACGCTTGCACAGGCCTCGCCGACGGTTGCAGTTCGGTCGAAAGCAACAGAGTGAATCTCATATACATCACGACCACGAGGTTACCCAAGCAAGTCCAGCCCGTTACGCGCCATGATCCGGGCCCCGCGCATCACATATCGCCCGAGGGTGCGCATAACGCAAACTTCGGCTGCTCATCGACACCATAATTTGGCCGAGCACTACTGACCGTCGCTGACACCCCATAACCGGCCACGAAGTGCCCCATGATGTACTTGCCGCTCCCCCACCGACGCATCGATCTGGAATGCGGCGAATCCAAGGCTCGGCACGTAACTGTTCGTTTCACTCTGCGTGACAATGGGCAACACCACAGTTGCCCCGAGGGGCTGAACCGTAAAGCGCGGTAATGTATAGACGATTTTCATAGCGCTTTCAAACACGGTTGCGGACTACGATCTCGCTTCGACAATTGCGCGAGCGATGAAGTAAACGGCCGGCAGCGCCTGATTGCTCTAACCGGAAAATTGCACGGAAAACAAGGTCACCCCTACATGGTCGCCCGACGAACTTACGATGCATCACGCCCGGCTACTCCAGGGGCTTGACTCGGGGACCGCTGGTGATCGTTCCCGCGCCTACCGTCGGGCGACGCTGTAGATCGCGGCTGCCGTGATCCCGAATCCCAGATGGGCGACGAGCGTGATCACGCCGCGAACCGGAATGAACCACGGGAAGATCGCAGTGAATGCGTGCAGGTTGAGGCCGTACAGGACGAGTCCAAACGCGCCCCCGGCGACAAGCGCCGACCGGAGCGACATGCCGCGGACCACGTTCGCCAGCACAGCCGTATAGGCCAGCGACAGAGCGCAATGCACGACGGTCGCCACGCCCATCACCAGCGGATCGAAGCCGGCGGGTGACGCGAGCACACCGCGTCCCATCACGATGGCTGCCGTGAGGTGCGCGTCGCGCATCAGGTTCCGAACGACGTCATCGCCGGCAAGCCACCATAGCGGCAGTTCCACGACGGTCGACGCGACCGCCGCGCCGAACGCTGCCCAGAAAATCGGGACCGGACTACGACGCACGCTCGCAATCCGTCCAGTACGCAAACGGATCACGATGATCGGGGTAGTTATCGTCGAGCCACTTCAGCAATGTCGCTCGCGCACGGTCCAGATCGGCTTTCAACGACGAACTCGTCAGTTCATGCACTTCGACTGATTTTTCCCGATCGATCACGACGCAGTGCCAGTCGGGCCCGTCCAGTTCCGGATCATCGGCCGCCACGCCCCAGGCAAACCCCTTGCGGGCGTCGATATGGTATCGAGGATGCACTTTCAGATAGGACATCTCGCCGCCCTGCAAGCTGCTCTCCGCGCGCAGTATGTCGTGCCTGTCAACGATCTGCGTGACGCCCGGAAGCTGGCGGAATCGCCATCCGGCAGGCAGCCTTGCCGCGGCCTGAACGCTGTCATATGCGCCCCACTCCAGGCCCCAGGCTTCGGCCATGCGCTTCATGAACGCGTCCGCATTCGGGTAGCCGCGCAGCTGGATTCTCGTCGACAGCGCGACTTCGACTCTGCCGCGCACGCCCGGATCGCCGCCGGCGCTGTCATCCGGCGTGTCGAACGGATTGCCGGGACGTGACGCGCGATTCGCGTCCGCGGGCGCAACGCCCGAGAACAGTTGATCAAGCGCCGCGCGGGCTTTTGCCGATTTGTCTGGCCGATCCATCACTCACCTCTCGTTTACATTGGGAATCTCACTCCGAAACACTAACACGGCCGGCTCGCGGGTGACCGAGGTCGCTGTCCGTGTGGGCGTGCTGAGCCGCATGGCGGACCTCGCACGTCTGCAATCCTTCCCCATCGCCTGAGATCGCGAACATGACGGCGACTTCGTCCTTTCGTTCGATTCATGCCAGTGATCGCTATAAAGGCATAACCAAGGGGAATCCCCTGATGGAGACGCGCGACGCGCTCACGGTCGTCGAGCTGTTCCGCGACCGGCTGTCGGTCCTCGCGGACGAAGCGCACCCGCTGAAGCGCAAGCGCGGCCTCACGCTCGCCGATCTTGCCGAACAGGAATGGCTGCTGCCCGAAACGACGATTCCGGTGCGCCGGCAGATCGACGATGCGTTCCGCGCGCGCAAGCTCGCGGGGCCGCGCCTGCGCATCGAAACGGATTTCGGCAGCACGGCGCTCATCCAGTTATTGCGCGGCACGCAACTGCTGTGTGTCGGCGGCACCGAGGCGCTCGACATGCTGGCGAACGTGCGCGCGCTCGACTTGCGGCCCGGCGAGCTCGAATTACGCAGGCGCATCGGCGAGATTCACCGCACGGACGCCTACGTGTCGCCGCTCGCGCAGCGGATGATTGCGTTGCTGCATGAGCGCGTGAGATAGCAACGCCCAAAGCACTGTCGAGATACGGAGCGCTTCGCGCAGGTGCATCGCGGCGGGATCGTCGCCTATGCAGCAATCGATCGCATCGAACGCGATCAGCTCGGCCGCCTGTGCATCCATTTGCGCGGGCACGGCGACGTCCTGCCCGTCAGCCGTGCACGATCGGCGGTGGATTGTGCGGAGCTGGCGACGTCGAAGCTGAAGGCTGTTCCGAAACCGAATCATCGTCATGGCGGCGGGTGGGCATGCAGGCTGCGCGCCCGTATGCCGCCATCGGATGGTTTCCCTGATTTCGCCCTCAGGCAGCGTCGTTTTTGCGTACGGACGTGCGTCTGCGCGACTGAGGCGCGGCCCCGACGGACGCGCGCATCGCGACACCAACGTCGAACTTCCTCGCGACTTTCAGGGACGTCCCGTAGCACTGGTTGATCAGCCAGCGCACCGCGTTCTGCGTCAACTCGGCGACTGGAATATGAATCGACGTGAGCGCCGGCGTTGCATAGGCTGCCGAAGGGTCATCGTCGTAGCCAATCACGGATACGTCGCGCGGCACGGACACCCCTGCCTCGTGCAGACAGGCCAGCGCACCGACGGCCATCTGGTCGTTGGCGCAAAATAGCCCCGTGAACCGCGCGTTCGATTCGAGCAGATTGCGCATCGACGCATAACCGCCTTCGAGCGTAAAGTCGGATTCGATGAGCGTGACTGCGTCGCGCCCGATTCCATTTCGCGCAAGTTCCTTGTAGAACCCGTCGATACGGGCCCCGATGTCGAGTCCGGTAAACGGCCCCGCTATTACCGCGATCTCGCGGTGACCGTGCTCGAGCAACGTTCGCGCCGCCAGCACGCCGCCGCGATGGTGGTTGACGCAAAACGCCGCCTCCGGCTTCTGGACGAACGCGCGGTTGAGAAACGACATCTGCGGGTGTATGCCATGCAACGCAACCAGATCTTCGTCATGCAGATCGTGGCTGACCACGACAATGCCGTCGCAATCGCGCTCGATCAGAAACTTGACGGCCTCCAGCGCCTGCTCGCGCGGCGACGACGCCCCGCAGCCCGTCGCCACGACGATATGGCGGCCCACCGCCCGCAGCTCGGCATCGGCCTGCTGCAGGATGGTGCCGTAAAACGAGCCGAGGAACGTCGGCACGAAGACGCCGATGATGCCGAGCGACTGAGTCGCCATTGCACGGCCGATCGACGAAGGCCGGAAATTGAGTAATTCGATCGCCGCCTGTACACGCGCCACGGCTTCGGCCGATACGGGGCCCTTGCCCGAAATCGCCCTCGATGCCGTCGCCATGCCGACACCAGCCAGCGCTGCCACATCCTTCAGCGTTGCCACACGTTTACTCATAAGTCATGTAGTTTAAAGTCGAGCACCGCTCGCCTCGTCGAACAGCGAAAGATTCTCGACAGCAAATGAAAAGCCCAGCACGTCACCGTCGCCGATCATCGCCTTCCCGGCGTCGAACGATGCAATCTGCACATCATGATAATCCAGCCAGATCACGCGGTGATTTCCAAGGGGCTCGACGAGCGACACGCTCGCCCGTTCCGGGCCATCCACGCCGACGCGCACATCCTCCGGCCGCACGCCGAGCACGCAAGGCTGGCCCGGCCGAGGCGCGGACTTGAACGGATAGCCGGCAAGATCGACCTCGAGACGGCCGCTGCAAAAGCGCATGCCCCCCTCCCCGCTCTCGATCTTCCCGTGCAGCAGGTTCATCGGCGGCGACCCGAGAAAAGCCGCGACGAACAGGTTGCTCGGGGATGCATACACCTCGGCGGGCGTGCCGATCTGCTGAATCACGCCGCCGCGCATCACCGCGATCCGCGTGGCAAGCGTCATCGCTTCCGCCTGGTCGTGCGTCACGTAGATCATCGTCGCGCCCAACCGCTGGTGCAGCTGCTTCAACTCGCGACGCAACTCGGTGCGCAACTTCGCGTCGAGATTCGACAGGGGCTCATCGAACAGGAACACGTCCGCCTCGCGCACGATGGCGCGGCCGATCGCCACGCGCTGACGCTGCCCGCCCGACAGTTGAGCCGGCTTGCGCTCGAGCAACGGGCCGAGCTGAAGCATGTCCGACGCACGCGTGACACGCCGCTCGATTTCGCTCTTGCCGATGCCGTTGATGCGCAATGCGAACGAGAGGTTTCGCTCGACCGTCATCGTCGGATAGAGCGCGTAGGACTGGAACACCAGGGCGATGCGGCGATCCTTGGGATCGGCCCAGGTCATGTCTTCGCCGCCGATCTCGATGCTGCCCGAGGCGACATCGACGAGCCCCGCGATACTATGCAGCAGTGTGGATTTCCCGCAGCCGGACGGCCCGAGCAGCACGAGAAATTCCCCCGCGCCGACGTCCAGATCAAGATTCTCGATGATGCTGTTCGCGCCCAACTGGATATACAGGTCGCGAATCGACACGTTCGACAAGCCTTTCATACCTTACCCCTTGATTGCACCCGACGCGATACCGCGCACGAACCATCGACCCGAGATGAAATAGACCGCAAGCGGCACCATCGAAGTCAGAATCGTTGCGGCCATATTGACGTTGTAGAGGCGCTCGCCAGTCGTCGTATTGATGATGTTATTGAGCTGAACCGTCATCGGCAGGTTATCCGTGCCGGCAAACACCAGCCCGAGAATGTAGTCGTTCCAGATGCCGGTGACCTGCATGATGACCGCCACGACGATGATCGGCATCGACATCGGCAGCATCAACTGCAAGAAGATGCGCCAGAAACCGCCGCCGTCGATGCGCGCGGCACTGAACAGTTCATGCGGAATGCTCGCGTAGTAGTTTCGAAACAGCAGCGTCGTCACCGGCATGCCGAAGATCGTGTGAACCACGATGATGCCCGGCAGAGAGCCGAACAAATGCACGCTCGCCAGTACCCGCACGAGCGGATAGACCATCACCTGGACGGGAATGAAGGCGCCAATGAAAAGGATGCCGAACAGGACACCGGCGCCGCGCGGGCGCCAGAACGAAAGCGCATAGCCGTTCACTGCACCGAGCATGATCGACAGAGCCGTACTCGGCGCGACGATGCGAACCGAATTCCAGAATCCGGCACGAATGCCGCCGCATTCGAGCCCCGTGCATGCCGACGTCCAGGCATCGCGCCACGGCATGAGCGTCATCTGTCGGGGCAGCGTGAAGATGTCGCCGATCCGGATTTCGCTCATCGGCTTGATCGACGTCACGAGCATCACGTAGAGCGGCAACAGGAAGAAAAGCGCCGCACCGAGAAGGAACGCATAGACGCCGATGCGCGCCGGCGTCAGGCGGCGGCGATGTGTTGAAACATGCATTGCCGTGTTCATGACTGGTCCTTTCCGAAGGCGGAGCGCGAGCGTGCATAGAGATAGGGCGCGAGCACGGCCAGTACGGACGCGAGCAGCATCATGGATGCCGCCGAGGCAAGGCCGATGTTCGCGCGGCCGAACAGGTAGTCCATGATGAATTTCGCGGGGACTTCGCTCGCCGTACCGGGCCCACCCTGCGTCATCGCGACGACGGCGTCGTAAAGCTTCACCACCATCACGAACAGCAGCACGGATGCCGTGGAAATGGACCGCCCGAGCATGGGCACGACGATGCTCACATAGACGCGCCAGCGCGGAATGCCGTCGACGCGCGCCGCTTTCCATATTTCGGCGTCGATGCTGCGCAGACCTGCGAGCAGAATCGCCATGACGAGGCCCGACGCCTGCCAGCTCGTGGCGACAACGATTGCATAGACAACCCGGTGCTGATCGACGATCCAGTCGAACTGCAGATCCGTGAAGCCCAACGCGTGCAGCGCCCGCTGAATGCCGAGCTCCGGATTCAGTATCCATTGCCAGACGAGACCGGTAGCGACAAACGACATCGCATAGGGGTAGAGGAAAATCGTGCGCAATGCTCCCTCGGCCGCCACGCGCTGATCGATGAAAATCGCGAGCAGCATCCCGATTACCAGACACGCCACGACGAAGCATGCCGCATAGATTGCGATGTGATGAAGCGACACGAGCCAGCGCTCGTTCGCAAAGAGCCTCATGTACTGCGTGACGCCGACGAAATCGTTCGACGGAAACATCCGCGAGCCGCTCACCGATACGCGTGCGGTCCACACGATCGAGCCGAGATAGGCGAAAACGACCGTCAGGACCATCGGCGTCAAGGCGATCCACGGCGCCAACGAATTCACCCGTCGCGACCGTCGTGTCCGAGCGCGTGGTCGCGATGACGAAGCGAGCAGATGCATGGCACACATGATCCACCTCACCCGCGAAGCGCATTGGCAAATGCCTTTTGCGCCTCGTCGATCGACTGATTCCTGTTCCAGAAGTTGGTGATGACGTCGGTCAGCGCACCGTGCACGTCAGGCGAAATCAGCAATTCCGGATTCGGCAACTGACGCGCCTTGTCCTTCATGATTGCGATCCCCTCCCGCGCGCACAGGTCGAGGCTCGATCCGTCGACGTCGGAGCGCACCGGGATCGATCCCTTCCTGGCGCTGAACGCGACCTGAACCGCCGGCGAAGTCATCACCGTCGCGAGGAGCGTCTGCGCCTTCAGCTTCTGCGGATCGTCAGTCTTCGGGAAAACGAATACGTCGCCCCCGACCATGTAAGGCGAATTCGCGCCGAAGCCGGGGAGGCAACCGAAATCCTGCCCCGGAACCTGCCTGGCACCGGCGAATTCCCCTTTGGCCCAATCGCCCATGATCTGCACGCCTGCCTTGCCCGTGATCACGAGCGCAGTCGCGTCGTTCCAGTTGCGCCCGGGAGAACCTGCATCGACGTAACTGTGCAGACGCTTGAACGTCGCCAGCACGTTCCTGAATGCCGCCGAGTTCACCGCGCCGGCGTCGCGATCGCGATAGACCTTCATGTAGAGATCCTTGCCGCCAAGGTTGGCGAACACGGCGTCGAACGTGAGCCTTTCCTGCCAGGCCTGCCCGCCCAGCGCAAGCGGGATCAGGCCCGCGGCCTTCAGCTTGTCGAGATCGGCGAACAGCTCATCGAACGTCTTGGGCTCGCTCGCAATGCCCGCCTTCTTGAACGCCGCTTTCGAATAGAAGAACCAGTTCTGCATGTGGATGTCTACGGGCGCGGCGTAGAAATGCCCCTTGACTCGAATGCTGTCGAGAACCGGTTGCGGAAAAATGGCGTTCCAGTTCTCCTTCGCGGCGATCGCGTCGACGTTATTGAGCAGACCCTGCTCGATCAGGTCGCGAAATTGCTTGGACGTATTGAATTGAGCAGCGGCTGGCGGGTCTCCGCCTATGATCCGATTGATCGTGGTCGCGCGGGCCTGGTCGCCGCCGGCAATGGCATTGTCGACCCATTTGCCTCCGGCCTGATCGAAGGCCTGGGCAATTTGCTTGACCGCAGCCGATTCCCCGCCCGCGGTCCACCAATGGACGACGTTGGCCTTTAACGGCTCGGCGCGGGCCGTCACGCCCGTTCCGGCCGCGCACAATGCGATCGCGATGCCGCTCAGCAATGATGTGCAACGTTTCATTCTAGTCTCCTCCGAGCCTCCAGGCTCGTCTATCAAGTGACGGACATGTCTGCCCGGTGCGAACTACGAACGCGCGCGCCGCTCCTCCATGAATCTTGCGATCGACTCGCCGCTACCCTTGATCGTGCGTTTCTGCGTGTCATAGTCGACGTGCACGACGCCGAAACGGCGCTCATAACCGAATGCCCACTCGAAGTTGTCGAGCAGCGACCAGATGAAGAAGCCCCGAACGTCGACCCCCGCCTTCATCGCGGCATCGACAGCCGCGAAGTGGCGTCCGAGATACGAGATGCGCTGGCTATCGTCGACACGACCGTCGACCACCTGGTCATCCGACGCCATCCCGTTCTCGGTGATGTAGATCGGCGGCAAATTCGGGTACTGGCGGTGAAAATCGACGAGCAGGTCGCTCAACCCGTCCGGATACACCTCCCAACCCATCTGCGTGCGCTCCACGCCGGCAAGCGGCGCTTCCCGGAAGCCACCCGCGCCGTCGCTCTCCACGTTGGTGCGGAAGTAATAGTTGAGTCCAAGGAAGTCGAGTGGCGTCGCAATGGTCTGCATATCACCCTCGACGACGAGCGGCTCGGCTCCCGGCCAAAGCTCGAACAAGTCGTCCGGATAAGTGCCTTTCATGAGCGGATCGAGCACCCATGCGTTGTGATGCACCTCGGACAAGCGCGCCGCGCGACGATCGCTTTCGCTGTCGGAATTGGCCGACACCCGGCAGACATTCGCGACGACTCCCTTGCGCGACGCAGGGTCGTTGGCGCGCAGCGCCGCCGTACCCATCCCGTGCGCAAGCAGCAGATGGTGCATCGCCTGGGTGGCGAAACGCCGGTGGGCAAGCCCCGGCGCATGGTGTCCATTGCCGTAGCCGAGATAGGCCGAGCACCACGGCTCGTTCAGTGTCGCCCATGCGTCAACCAGGCCGCCGAACTCGCGGCTCATCAGGTCGGCGTAGTCCGCGAAGCGATATGCCGTCTCCCTGCTGAGCCAGCCGCCCCGGTCCTCGAGGTGCTGCGGCAAATCCCAGTGATACAGCGTGACGAACGCCTTTATGCCTCGCTCCTGCAACCTGCCCAGGATACGCCTGTAGAAATCGATGCCCCTGCGGTTCGGTCGCCCCGCCGCATCCATGACGCGCGGCCAGGCAATCGACAATCGATAGGCGTCGAGATTCAGGGAGCCAACCAGATCGAGGTCGGCTTCCCATCGATGGAAGTGATCACAGGCGATCGCCCCGGTATCGCCATGGAGAATCCTGCCCGGAATGGCCGAAAACGTATCCCAGATAGACGGAAGCCTGCCATCGTGCGCAACGGCGCCCTCTATCTGATAAGCAGCCGTGGCCACGCCAAACAGGAAGTCCCTGCTCCATAACGCAGAGTCGGACGGCGGCGCAATCGCATCAAATTTTCTCGACAAAACAGGTGCTTCGTTTACCAAGGAATCCTCCGATTCATCATCGATTGAACACTGTCAGTGCGGCCTGAGTGAAGCGCCTTCGCATTCAGTGGAAGCGCTTCCACATCGGCAGATTAGCAAGCCTGTCGCCGGCGCAACAATCAGGGTTTCTCTGAGGGTTTATCCGGGTCACATATCAAAAGACGTCCGAACTCGGCATGCGCCATGGCACGACCGCGAACCTCACACAGCGGCATGACTTCGATGCCGAGGAAAACCCTGATTGCGTTCCTGACTTTTGAGCACGTACGCTTCCCGTGGAAAGTGGAAGCGCTTCCAGTCTAACATGGAAGCGCTTCCACTCAACGCACATTGCGGTGACTTCGCCGACAACGAGGGCAGCAGGCTTCGTTGCGTGCACGAACTGGCAAGGGATGAAAGATGGAGCGAGAGGACTCAGGACCGGCGTCCCAGGCTAATGCGTGCGCAGCGTATCGGTCGACGATGACGCTCGATGAGCGCGTGATCGTCACCCGCGGTGGGAAGCTCGAGAGGCCAGGCGACGCACCGCAAAGCTTCGTTCATGTGTCGAGCGCTGCACCGATGAATTCTGACCTCGACCCAACGGCCGATCGCACAAGGCTCACTGCAAGGAAGCAAAAGTCGCACTCGCCCTGCGCCACATATTCACGCCTACACGGCGCGAATATGACGCCTTGCGAAGCAATCACACGCGTATTCAGAGCAATGGAGATCGTCATTTCCAGGATAAACGCCGTCAACGTCGCGCATATATCAATGATGGCCGGCTCCCGGTGCTTGGCGGGACATGGAGCGGGCTGCCGACGTTAGCGGCGCACAAGGGAGTGAAGACGGCGCCGTTCGTTCCGCCTCCCTGTTTTTCTCGCGATACGCCAACGAAATCGCTGCGCAGTCGATTGCGCTCGGCGGCGTGAGTACACGTCGGGCACAAGCTCGCGTGAATTTTCATGCACGAAATTCATCACCCAAAGCTCAATTCGAGGAGGACCACATTAAATATTTTAATTAGTAAGACTACAAGATACGAAGCTCGATACATCAAGAAAAAATATCTCACCGCATTGGCCGGACATGGTCTGCCGATGGCCCTAGTCAGGATAGGCCGCCGCAGGTCGTCTGGTTCATGTCTACAGGTTTGGAGGTCATGAAGATGAAGAGGATTGTGGTGATGACGGTACTGCTGACGATTGGCGCAACAGCCAATGCTCAAAGCAGCGTGACGTTGTATGGGCGGTTGGACACCGGAATCGAATACGTGAGCGGTGTTGTCGACGCGAACGGCAAATCGACGGGCCGATGGCGCGCGGAAGGGGGCAACTGGGGTACGAGTCTATGGGGCTTGAAAGGCGCCGAAGACCTCGGCAACGGCACCAAGGCCGTGTTCCGTCTCGAGGGGGGCTTCAACGCGATGAATGGCACGCAAGCAGGCGGCAACGGCCAGATCTTCAATCGTTGGGCAGTTGTCGGCCTGTCGAACGATCGTTACGGCACCTTGCTGATCGGCCGAGAAGGCTTCATCGTGAACGGCCTTTGGGATTTCGATCCGCTAGGTCAGTCATCCTGGTCGTCGGCATCGCTCGTGCGCGGACGCAATTGGCCCGGGTCGAGCAACAGTATCTCGTACCAGTCACCGAAATTTTACGGTTTTGACGTATACGCTCAGTACTCCCTATCGAATGCGACAAACTGGAATGGCAATGGTACGACGCAACAGGGGCGCGGAGACGGCCTGCAACTCACGTACACAAGCCCGTACTTCCAGGTGCGCGGCATTTACAACGAAACCCGTGACCCTGCCAACGGCCACTTCGACGACGTGTATCAGTATTCGCGCGACTACTTTGGCGGCCTCAACGTGTTTTTTGGTCCGGTCAGATTGCAAGCGGTATACGAGGCGTCTCATGCAGATGTCGGACGTGCGGTCAATGGCGGAGCCACGTCGACGCAGTTGATTTGGGGAGGTCTCACGTGGCAGGCGACGCCGGCGGCGGCGCTGACCGCAGCCGTCTATCACGTGAACGCGAACCACGACGGCGGCAATGCCAGCATGTATACCATTGGCGGCTCGTATAACCTTAGCAAGCGCACGTTGCTTGCCTTCCAGGTCGCCTCGGTCCGCAACAGCAAGACCGCGAACTTCGGACTCGAGGCGAACGCTGCGGGCGCGGGCAGTCCGGCCAACGACAATCCGCTCCGCGGCCACAGTCAGTCCGGTTTCTACGCAGGCATTCAGCATTCGTTCTGAGCGGCGAACGCCATTGCGAATGGAAGCGGCGTACGGCAACGCTTCCAGGCAAGGCTGATGATGCGACATCTGTCGGTATGTCGCATCACTTTTTCGCCTTTGCGTTGGAGCGCCATTCCTGCCGTGGAGCCCTACAGAATCTGGCAGCCACGCGCGCGAACTGATGCAGATCGGTGGCAGCGAGCATCGGTGGTTCGGCCACGCGGCGTCCACCGTCCGTCCTGCGTCACTGGCTCGTCGACGATTGACCGCCCGTTACGATAAATCGGCCGTCGCTCTGCAACTGCGCATATGCGCCGATACGGCCGGCAGTGCCGCTGCTCCACAGCGACCTTCCGGCCGTGTCGAATTCGACGAGGTTGCCATCCCCTTGCATCACGACACGCGCGGCAATCCGCGACGACACACCGTTGTTCCATACCGGCATCCCGCCCTGATAGCTGACGAGATTGCCGTCGCCCTGCAGCACGAGCTTGAACCGGCCGTCGCAGGACACGATCGCCTGCCCGACATCGAGCCCCTGGTTCGGCCCGAGTGCGCCGCATGCCGGCACCCCGGCGGCTTGCGGGCCCGGATTGGCCGGCACCACATCGGTCACCGGCGACTCGCCGCGAACCATGCGCGCTGCCTCGTAAGCGAATCGCAGATACCAGTCGCTCGGGAGCGCGCGTCCGTCGGCGTCGAGTGTCAGCCAATATCCCTGATCGGGCGCGTCGCCGCGCTTGCCTGCCACGTTGAAGATCGCCGTGCCTTCGTTGACCTCGTCGAACATCGCGATCTTGACGGCCACCGCGCCGCTCGACACCGCGTCATAAACCTGCCGCCAGAGAAAGGCGCCGCCGAGCCTCGGCACCTGGTTCGCCGGCGCGGCCGGAAACAGGTTGTGCCATGAGAATCCGGGGAAAACGACCGGCAGATACAGCTGTCCGTTCTTCTTCGCGAGCGTGAGATCGGGTTGCAG
Source organism: Burkholderia pyrrocinia (assembly GCA_001527685.1). Classification (GTDB taxonomy): domain Bacteria; phylum Pseudomonadota; class Gammaproteobacteria; order Burkholderiales; family Burkholderiaceae; genus Burkholderia; species Burkholderia pyrrocinia_D. The sequence continues at coordinate 132,951 of LOZU01000015.1, read as the reverse complement.
CACCGCGATTTTCCAATTGTCGACGTCCTGGGGCGTCACGTAGTTGCCGACCGCCCACGGCTGCACGACGTCGAGCGACGCGTACACCAGCGACCAGGCAGGATCCGCGCTGCTCGACCGCGTGCCCGGCGTGCCCCAGCCGGTCGGTACGCCGCCCATGACCGACACGTTCGCGGTCTGCCTGAACCACGCAATGATCCTGGCCGCGAGCTGAGGATTGGCCACGTGGTTCTTGTCGTTGAACCCCAGCCCCCAGAGCGATACGAGCGGTTTTCCGCGGTAACGAAGATACGACGGGCTGGCGGTCAAGCCGAGATCGTTGACGAGGTGCAGCCAGTCCGCCTGCAATTGACTCAACACCGCGTCGTCGGGCAGCCCCGTATAGTCGCGCGTCAGGTCATACTCGATCGCGAACACGCGGTCGTTGTGCTCGGCAGCCGCCTTCACGTTCTTCAGGATCGCTTCGTTTTCCCGGCGCTGATGATCGATGTCGACCGCGAAACGCTGAACCAGCGCGCCGTCGATGCCGTATTGCTTCATCCATGCGAAGTGCGTTTGCGTGGTGCCCGGTGGATAAGACGAGAACAGGTACGCCTGCTGTCCCTGAATCGTCATGCCCGACACGCTGCACAGCGACGCGGCAGGTAATCCGCTGACGTCGGGATACGCATCGACCGTCAGCGTCGACGCGCTTGGCGTGGCGTTTCCGGCCGACCAATGACTCCATCGATTGTCCGGGCTACCGTCGCCCGGGCAGCGAAACCAGCCCTGGTAGCCCACCAGGACTTTGCCGGCGACAGTGGACGCATCCATCGCCGCAACCGCGCCGGACGGCGCCGCGCAAGCGGCCGCGAGCAACGCGACGGTCAGGCGCCCGTATGCGGCGAAACGGCGAAAGCGCGTGATGACTTTGCTCGACATCGTTTGTATGTTCCTTTCATGAGCGTGGTTTGAATGACAATCGGCTGTCGCAAATCAATCTCGACGAATCCTTCATTCGATGCGATAAAACCGGCGATTGCGCCGGTTCCGCCGATTACCAGTCCCAGCCGTTGTTGCATATCGATCCGAAACAAGCGACCTGAAGCGTCGCCGCATCCGGGTTCGTCGAAGCCTGGGTAGCACGCGCGCCGTCGGCGACCGGTTCATCGAGTGACAGTGCTTGCGATCCGCCGAACGGCGTCGCCGCGCCGGCATTCACGGCATCTGCCGCATGCGCGACGCCACCGAGCATCAGCACACCGATGCTCACCGCGACCGCTGCCGCCATCCTTTTGAAGTCTGATTTCATTTTGAATACCTCATCGAAAGACAGGAGAAGATTCGTCCGTTGACGAACCGCTTGATTGATACTTCAAATCGCATATACCCGTGTACGCTCCTCCGTCCACGAATATCTGCCCTTCCCGGCCGATCGTTCATTGCCGCATTCGATCGGCCGTCACCCGGCCTGGACGACGCGCTTCACCGCCTTTCGGCTCACGCTGTAACGCCCCGCGCCCGATACGAACAACGCGAGGAACCCTCCGGCGATCGCGACGTTCTTCCAGAACTGGATCGTCATGTCGGCGCGCAGTTTCGGATCGTCGAAGGTCCAGAACGGATGGCCGGTGAACGCGGTGAACAGCGTATACAGCGCGAGACAGGGCGCGACTATGCGTGTCCTGATGCCCAATGCGAGCAGCACGCCGCCCAGCAACTCGGTTGCAATGGCGGGCGCCGCCATCGCGGCCGGAAACGGAATACCCTTAGTGCTCAGATAGCCGGCGAACGCGCCGTAAGCGAAGAGCTTTTTCACGCCGCCGCTCACAAACAGCACCGACAGGCCAATCCGCGCTGCCAGCAATACGGCCGAATCCAGGCCGCGATGGATCGATTCATTCAAGTTGGTTCTCCTGAAAATTACACGTTGAAAACGACAGCGAAGAACGCGCTGCGATCGGCACTCAGAACATCTGCCTGACGCCGGCCATCACCCCCAGTTGCCCCACGCCTCGCGCAGGCGTCGTGCCGCCGCCACCCGCGCTGACCGTATAGGCGGCATGCGCGCTGTTGAACAGATAGCCGCTCTGCAGATAAACCGACGTGCGCTTCGACAAAAAGCAGGTGCCGCGCACCGTCAGCATCGTGGCGCGCGCGTCCTGCTCGCGATTGACGATCCGATAGGCTTCGCCGTCCAGCACGAACGTCGGCGTGGCCTGCCACGACGCGCCAACGTAATAGAGGTTGGCGCGCACATCCGGCCCGCCTCCGGTCGTCGTGACGCTCCGGCCCACATAACCCGCCCCGACCTTGACCGAACCCGCATTGACGTAGCCGGTGAAGTGGGTCCGGGCGTCCTTGTCCTGCCGGCTCGTCAACGGGAACGGCGCCACGCCGTCGTAGAAGTTCGCGGCTGCGTTCGCTCCGCCACGCTGCTCGTCGTAGGCGGCCGCCACCCCGAACCACGCGCCGTCGTATTTCAGCATCGCGGTCCATTGCCGGCACTGCGTCGGCTGCCCCGGCACAGAGCCCGCACACGTGCCCTGCCCGGGCGAATTGCCCGTGCCCGCCGCATCCCGGCCGAACGAATAGGTCGCGCCCACCGTCACGCCGTCGAACGTGCCGCGATAGGCAACCGTGTTGTCGCTGCGCGGTGCCGCGAGGTACGAATCCAGCGCCGACATGCCGTAGATGTCCGGGCCGATGATGTTCGCATCGCCCATCGACCAATAGGTCATCGTGTACTGGCGGCCGAACGACAGGAGACCGTGATCGAACCGCAGCCCGATCCATGCCTGCCGTCCGAACAGGCGCCCGCCCTGCCCCAGATCGCCGCCGCGCACATTGAAACCGCTTTCCAGCATGAACTCCACCGCAAGACCGTTAGCCAATCGCTCCTTGCCCGACACGCCCCAGCGCGAAGGCAATTCACCCGTCACCGCCGGCATGCGCAGGACGCCATGACCGGCGGCATTCGCATGCGACACGTATTCCACTCCCGTATCGACCAGACCGTACAACGTCACGCTGCTCTGCGCGTTCGCCGCGCCGCCGATCAACGTCAAGCCACAAATCGTGCTGCCCGACATCAAATGCCGCCATCGCATGGCTGTCTCCTGTCTCGATTTTTTAATGTAAATATGGACTGCTACATGATTTGCTCAATGGAATCGAAGTATCGAAGGCCGGCCTCCTCGAGCGGCCGTCGCATGTCGTAAAGGTCGATGCCGAGCTCGCCCGCGGCCAGCCGCCGGCGCTTCGCCGCCTCCGCGCGCTCGCGCGCCTCGCCCCGCTCCAGCACGCGCGCCGTATCCGCATGCGGCACGACGGCCACGCCGTCGTCGTCCGCGACGATCACGTCGCCCGGGCGAATCAGCGCGCCGGCGCATACGATCGGCACGTTCACGCTGCCGAGCGATGCCTTGACCGTACCGCGGCTGTTGATCGCCTTCGACCACACCGGAAACTTCATGTCGCGCAAGGTCGCGACATCGCGACACCCTGCATCGAGCACGATTCCCGCGACGCCCCGCGCCTGCATCGACGTGGCGAGCAGATCGCCGACCATCCCGTCGGCGTTCTCGCTCGTGCATGCGAGCACGATCACGTCGCCCGGCGCGCACTGCTCGATCGCGACATGGAGCATCCAGTTGTCGCCCGGCGGCGCGAGCACGGTGACGGCCGCACCGGCCACGCGCGCCCCTTCGAAGATCGGCCTCAGATAAGGACGACACAGGCCTTGCCGTCCCATCGCCTCGTGCATCGTCGCCGATCCGAGCCGGGCGAGGCGCTCGGCGACGGCGGGTGCGACAACAGGTTTGTTGCGAATGACCACGCCGTTCATATTGACAGTCCTCCCGGGATGAACGATTTCCGCATCAGACGATCGAGATGCTCAGCGACGCGATGCCGTCGAGCGTCGCATCGACGCGATCGCCGCGCCGCAGCGGCCCGACGCCCGCCGGCGTGCCGGTCATGATCAGGTCGCCCGGCCGCAATTCGTATTGCGTCGAAAGATGGTGAATGATCTCCGCGGACGACCACACCATCTGCGCGAGATCGCCCTCCTGCCGCACGGCGCCGTTCACGCGAAGCGCGATGCGCCCGCTCGCGGGCACCGCGCCGGGTGCGATCGGCACCAGTTCCGAGCACGGCGCGCTGCGGTCGAACGACTTGCCGATCTCCCACGGCCGCCCGGTCTTGCGTGCGTCGACCTGCACGTCGCGCCGCGTCAGGTCGATCGCCACGCCGATCGCATAAACGTGCCGCAGTGCGCGATCGACCGGAATATCCACGCCGCCCTCGTCGATCGCCAGCAGCAATTCGACCTCGTGCTGGAAATCGTGCGTGCCGCCGGGATACGGCACGGCCTGCCCGTCTTCGACGATCGCGTCCGCCGGCTTCTGGAAGAAGAACGGCTGCTCGCGCGCCGGGTCGCCGCCCATCTCGCGAATGTGCTCGGAATAATTGCGCCCGACGCAGTAGATCCGCCGCACCGGGAAGCGCGCCGCGAGCCCGCGCACGGGCAGTGACGCGGGCGCGTCGAATGGAATCACGTAATCAGTCATCGCCTTTCTCTTCTCGCCAAAAATCCAGTTTTTCCTGTACCGCCCGATCGGAATAGCCGAACAGCACCGCGTCGCTGTCCGCCTGGTGCCGCACCGGCATCCAGCTCGGCGCGACAAAGATGTCGCGCGGCCCCCAGCTGAACGTATGCGCGCCGATCTGCGTCGTTCCCGTGCCTTCGACGACGACGAACGCGGTGCTGTCCGTCGACCGATAGGCCGCGCTGCGAAATCCTTTCGGCAGCAACTGCAGCCAGGTCGCGATCGTCGGCATCGCCCAGTCGCCGTTGAGCGGATTCGCGTACTTCATCTTGAATCCGTGCCAGCGATCGGGATCCCGCACGCGGCGCAGCTTCTCGAGCGCTTCGCGGCTCGCGCGATACGGATAGTTGAAGATCGGCGACGTTCGCGAGCCCGAATGAAAATCGATCGGCAGCATGTTCGTGCCGAATTCGGCGTGAGCCGCGCCTTCCGGGCGCGCTTGCGGATGCGTCGCGTCCGGATAGCCGTCGCGGAAACTCGCGGCGAACAGATTCACGATGTGCATGTCGAGGCCGTCGAGCCAGACCATCGGCGCGTCGCTTTCGTTGCCGTGGTCGTGCCAGGTCATCAACGGCGTGATGACGAAGTCGCCCGGCTCCATCGTGGTCCGCTCGCCCGCCACCGCCGTATACGCGTCGTGCCCCTCGATGATGAAGCGCAGCGCCGACGCGACGTGACGATGCGTCGGCGCGATCTCGCCCGGCAGGATCACCTGCAGGCCGCCGAACAGGCTCTGCGTGATGCGCGACTGCCCCGGCATGCCCGGATTCTCGAGCACCATCACGCGGCGCTCGGCCTCCTCGGGCGTGATGTGCTCGCACGCCTCCATCAGATAAGGCCGCACGCGGTCGTAAGCCCAGTGCGCGGGCATGCATTGCGGACGCGGGACGTCGGTCACAAGGCCGTGAAGCACGCGCCACAACGGCGCGAGGCTTTCGCCGTGCGCGCGTCGGTAGAAATCGAGCCGCCCTTGCTCGGCGGCCAGGTTGACGGTCGGCACCATGCCTGCGATGCCTTCCGTGATGTCGTATTCCATGGGTCTTCCTCCAGGTCCGAATCGGCGCTCTTGCCGTAGTTCGTGGATATGAACTAGTTCATGGATATAGAATACAGCACTCGAAACCGAAGTCAATGGGGGGAGCCGCGGATCGCATGGCACGCGCATGCAAGAAATCGTCGGCGCCGCGTGCGCAAAACGGCCTACGCCGCTGCGCGATGAGCGGGAGGCACTGAGATCGGCGAAGGAGGGAGCAAACCGGCCAGGCGGTTCGAGAAGATTCGGCGCACATGAAAAAGGGGCCGCCGCGCAACGCGCGACGGCCCCTGTGCGGTGGCGTGCTCGACGACGGCTGCGTCGTCAGGTCGCCTTGTGGTGTCCTGCCGACGCGCTCAGCTCGGCTTCGATGGCCGCCGCGGTGGCGACGAGCGCATCGACGAGCTCGGGGTCCCGGCTCGGCGAATATCGCACGACCGGCACCGCGATGTTGATCGCGCCGAGCGGCCGCCGCTGCGCGTCGAGCACCGGCACGGCGATGCCCACGATGCCGCGCGTGTACTCTTCGAACGAATACGCGACGCCGTCGCGGGCAATCTTGCGCAGTTCCTTGCGCAGCCCGTCGACCGACGTCTTCGTATGCTCGGTCACGCGCTCGAACGACATGCGGCCGAGCATCTGCTCGCGTTCGTCTTCCGGCAAAAACGCGAGAATCGCCTTGCCGCTCGACACCGCGTGGAGCGGCGCGATTTCGCCGGTACGCATGATGAACAGCAGCGCATGCGACGAGTTCATGCTGGACACGCACTCGACGCCGTTATCGCGCAGCAGGTTGAACGCGCTGGATTCGTTGAGCTCCGCGGTCAGGCGCTCGACAAACGGGCGTATCAGCTTGATCAGGTCGGGCTCGCTGCCGGCTTCGCGCACGAGCGCGAACAGCGCCGGCCCGAGATCGTACGTGTTCGGGCCGGGCACGAGCGCGAGGTAGCCGCGCGCCTCGAGATTGCGCAACAGTTGCGTGAGGCTGCTTTTCGGGATCGACAGCGCTTCGCCGATTTCCGTATGCGACATCGGGCGACGACGCGCGGCGAGCAATTCGAGTACGTCGAGCACGCGGTCGGCCGACTTCACAACGCTGACGGAGTCTTTGTCCATGCTGGCAATAGCGAACGGTGGCGACGAGCCGCACCGGCCGCGACGATCGTCGTCGGCCTGCCGCTCGACAGGACATCGCCGCGCGATTGCGCAGCGCGGCCGCTATTGTACGCGCATGTGAACAAATTTCTGCTGATGACCGGGCTGGACAGGCACTGCGCTCGACCGGCACGTTGCGCGCCGGGCCGGCCCTACGCGTTGCGCGAATCCGCCCGCGGCAGCGCGAAGTCCGGCTGCGGCCCGCCGCTGCCCGACTGCGCATAGCGCCCCTTCGCGACGACCGCGGCGCCGGCAAGCGCGACGGGCGCCGCGAGGAGTGCCAGCACGGCGTCGAGCGTACCGCCCGCCGCGAGCAGCGCACCGCCGAACACCGCGCCGGCGATCGCGCCGAAGCGGCCGATGCCGAGCATCCAGCTGATTCCGGTCGCACGGCCACGCGTCGGGTAATACATCGCGGCGAGCGCATTCATCGACGTCTGCGCGCCGCTGATGCAAAAACCCGCGCCAAACACGCCGATCGACAGCAGGAGCAGGCTCCCGTGCGCATAGCTGGTCGCGAACGTGCACGCCGCGCCGATCAGATACGCGAACGCGACGGCCCGATGCGGACTGACCCTGTCCATCGCCCATCCGACCAGCAAGGCGCCGGCCGTGCCGCCGATTTGCCACAACGCGCCGATGCGCGCGGCGTCCGCGATCGTAAAGCCCGCGTCGTGAATGATCGTCGGCAGCCAGCTGGTCAACAGGTAGATGACGAGCAGCCCCATGAAGAACGCGAGCCAGAGCAGCAGCGTGCCGACGGCCCGCCCGTCCGCGAACAGCGATGCCGCCACGGACGAAGCGCGGGCCTCGTCGTCGGCCACGACGAATCGCGCGTCCGCGGGCACGGCATCCGGTGCGATACGGCGCAGCAGCGCGCCGATCCGTTCGCGCGACGCACCGGCGCTGACGAGGAAACGCGCCGATTCCGGCAGCCATGCGACCAGCACCGGGATCGCCAGCAGCGGCAGCGCGCCGCCCGCGTACAACGCGCTTCGCCAGCCGAACACGGGAATGACCCACGCTGCGAGCAGCCCGCCCGCCGCCGAGCCGAGCGTAAAGCCGCAGAACATCGTCGTCACCAGCAATGAGCGCCATCTGGCGGGCGCGTATTCGGCGATCAACGCGGTCGCATTGGGCATCGCGGCGCCGAGCCCGATGCCGGTCAGGAAGCGCAGCACCGTCAGCGCCGGCAGCGAGCCCGCGAACCCCGAGGCGAAGCACCAGAAGCCGAACGTCGCGACCGACGCGACGATCAGCATCCGCCTGCCGACGCGGTCCGCGACGGGGCCCGCGATCATCGAGCCGACCGCGTACCCGACCAGCGCCGCGCCGAGCGTAGGCCCGAGCGCATCGCGCGACACGTGGAACGTCTTGACGAGCATCGGCGCGACGAAGCCGATCAACGCGGTATCGAGCCCGTCGAGCGCCGCGATGAGAAAGCAGAGCGCGAGCACGCGCCACTGGTACGCGGAAAACCGCTGGTCGTCGATGAACTGCCGTACTTCTATCGCGTCATGTGCAGGCATAAGCCACCCGGTGTCGAGAGAGATCGATTGGGTCGTTGTTCATGTTCATGAACACGTTCCCATATAAGATTCGTCGACTCTAGTCGCCGCTGCCCGGCATCACAACTCCGTGAAATCCCTTATCCCTGCCCTAATCCGTTACGCGCCCGACCAGTTCGAGAAGCAGCTTTGTTCCGCGATCCGCAAGGCGGCACGACCAGCCCACCGCTGTGATGCCGCAAGAAGGTGTGACGGTACGTCAGCGCAGTCCGAATCCGTCGCGATGTTCGTCGCCCTTCGAGCGATCCGGGATCGGATTTCCATGGGTATCGAGCAATGTGACGCGGTCGTGTTCGATGCGGATGTCGTGCCGCACGCGCTGCCGATGTCCGATACGCGCTTTGCGATATCCGGCCCGGTGGTCGGCCTGCTCGTGATACGTCCCGTCGCGATGGCTGCGCGTGTCACGCAGGCTGGCGTCGTTCGCGAATGCGGAACCGGCAAACGTCAGGGTAATCGCAGCAAAGGCCGCGAGTTTCAAGTTCATTAGGATTGCTCTCTTCTGTTAGATCCGGAGAAGCTCGGAAGGGTGTCACCGAAGCTAACGGCATTCGACAGTGCGTCGTTGACAGCATGTTCGCGACTGACATTCTTTGACCTTGACGTTCGCTGCGCCGTTGAGCAGATCCTCGCGCAAGATCTCACCGTCGAGAAAGACTGTCCAATCGCCAGGCCATAAATGACGAAAGCCTCAGGACGGGGGATCCTGAGGCTTTCTGGGCTACATCGTCCCCGCTGGAGGCGACCGGCTTGAGACACAGTGTAGGTCATCGGCTGGATCGCGAATGTCAAGCATCGTCAGCATGACGCCGCTTGATTTTGCGCGCCCGTGACACTCTAATCTCGATGCCGAAATATTCAGGACGATGAACGGCCAACAGGTCATTCCGCCGCCGAAGCCGAGTGCGTGCGGAAGGTCTTCCCAACGGATATCGCTCTGGAGTACATACAGGATGCCGTTCAGCGCAACGCGGTCATCGACAGAACGACGCCGACCTCCGTTGGGCGATTGATCGAACTCCGAACCTTGAGCAGGGCCATTGGCAACAGGGTGCCGGTACCGATGCCGCGGGCACGCAGCAAGCCCTCGGCTCGCAGCCTGGGCTAGCGCGCCGATCGGAACCGCACGCCGCCCCGGTTCTGCCGGACAGAGCGATCCAGCGAATTTCGTTTCGATCGCTCGATTTCCTGCGTCGAATTCACCAGAGCGTCATCGTGGGTCGCCAAGATGTGGCCGCGCAAACCTTTCAGCCCCGTAAGAGCAACTCACCTACGCAGGCGGCTGGAAGCGCTTGCCCGACCTCATCACTTTGACTGAACACCACGATGCTCTCGACCAGGAAGACGCTGCTCGCGCGCGCCATGTTGGCATGCGCAGCCCTCGGGCTGTACGCTTGCGGCGGCAGCGACGTTGCCACCACCGCCAGCACCAACACCACGCCCGCCCCAACCCCGCCCGCCAAGCTGCAGGGCGTGTGGACCACCGGCGATCTGCACGTGCACACGGCCGAGTCGGCCGATGCCGTCACGCCGCTGTCGGCCGTGCTCGATCGCGCCTTCGACCTCAACGGCTTGGACTGGATGGCGGTGTCCAACCACTTGCGTCCGTCGCCGCGCGATGCCACGGGCGCCACGCTGCCAGGCGGCTCGATTGCCGCGTCGGCCGGCATCGCACAGTACGAGATGCCCGCCATTGCGCAGGCGCAGGCCGCCGGCCAATACGCCGGCAAGCTCATCTTTTCGGCAGCCGAGTGGGACATGCCCACGCACGACCACCTGAACGTCGGCATCTTCGAGGGCACCGACAAGTTGCAGACCTCGGCCAAGGGCCTCAACACGTTCGAGTATTTCTTCACTCAGCAGGCAGCATCACTGTTCGACCCGAACGACGTGTCCATCTGGCAGCAACAAGGCGCGCGCGCGGGCACCACGCATGCCGACGCCGTCAACGCCTTCAAGTGGCTCAAGGCCCACTACCCGGACACCAGCTACGGTCTCATCAACCACCCGTCACGCAATCCGGGCAAGTACACGGTGGCGGACTTCCGCGAGTTCAACGACACCGCGCCCGACATCATGGTCGGCATCGAAGGCATGGTCGGCAACCAGATGGAGCCCGACCGCGGTGGCTACAACAGCGCCTACATCGATGCCAACCTGAAAAACCGGACCTACGGCGGCGTCGACTACGTGGTTGCGCAAGTGGGCGGCATCTGGGATGCGCTGCTCGGCGAAGGCCGTCGCGTCTGGAACTTTGCCGACTCCGATCACCACTTTGAAGTCGACGCCACGCAGCAGTTCAGCAGCGGCTACTACCCCGGCGAATACGCGAAGACCTACATCTGGCTGCCGGGCGCCAGCAAGGACCTGAAGACGCTGCTGGGTGCCATGCGCTCGGGCAAATCGTTCGGGGTATTTGGCGATCTGATCAACGCGCTGGACTTTCACGCAGATACATCGGCCACGTCGGCCGACATGGGTGACACGCTCGCTGCCAGGGCCGGCGACAAGGTGACGATCACCATCCGCTTCAAGAGCCCCGACCACAACAATTACGCGTACCCGCTGGGCAGCGGCTTCAAGGCCAACCTGCGCCCCGTGGTCGACCATGTCGACCTCATCGCCGGCGACGTGAGCGCCAAGGCAGCACTGGGCACCCCGGCTTACGCGAAGGGCACCAACGACTCGACCAAGGTCATTGCCACCTTCACCAAGGCCGACTGGACGGTGGACGCCGACGGCTACAACAGCGTCACCTACACCTACACGGCTGCCAGGAACCAGTATTTCCGCCTGCGGGGCACCAATCTGGGCATGAACGTGCCGGGCGAGACCAGCAACGGCAATCCGCTTCCCGACCAGAAGACCGTGGTGACGGAACACATTGCGCGCTTCAACGCCATCAATGATCGCAACTACAACGACCTGTGGTTTTACTCGAACCCGGTGTTCGTGACGATCAAGAGTTGACGCTTCAATCGGCCGGATCAGCTTGAATTTCAATATGCGGGGAATGCAAATGAAGAATACATTCCTCGCTTTCTTGATGGCATTTTCATTGCATGCCAATTCATTTGCCGCATCATCTCGCTCACGCCGGCACGCATGACAGCGGAACCTTCACATCAAGTAACGACAACCCTGTATCGCTCGTCGCGAAAACGCAAAGCGAGTCCTTTGTCGAGCAACTCAACGACGGAATCCGACTCTTTGACATTAGGGGAAGAGCCACCAGCGACACTGAACCTGAATGAAATCCGCAATGGGCGCCACTGTCACCCGGCGCCACCGATCCGATCATCTCTGGCGAGTGCACTCGGCTCGATGCTCGACCAAGCCGGCGGCCGCTTCGAATTTCGTCTATCGGGACACCGGCGCATCCTTGCGTTGCACCTTCGCTTCAGGCGCTGCACGCAGATCACCGGGTATGGCACCTCTCACCGGCTTTCCGGACGACGTCCGAGGATGCGAAGCGACAGGACGGCCCGCGAATGCAGCGATCGGATCGTTCCCGAGCTTCGGCTCGGCCTCGGGATTCCGGACAGCATGCGCCTTGGCCAAGGGCGTCGGATGCCCGCCCCGATGCGTCGACGCGTACGCGCGCACATCGCGATCGCTGACCCATTCCTCCTTATAAGCCGCCTGCGCTGGCGTGATCAGGTTCAGGTACAGCGCGGAAGCGCACAGGAAGGCCAGACGATAGGGGCAGCACGGATGCATGATGATGGCAATGATTCGTTCTTGCGGATGTTCGGGCGAACTGGAAGCATTCGTACGAGCTGATTGAGGGGCACGAGTTCGCATGAACCGTCCAGGACAACTCAGCAATACGACGATGCGATCGTGCATCAGCATCAACGATGAAGCAAGCGGCAGCGACGCCTTCAAACCATCCTTAACCTTTAATGCAATGCAAGCGAACGAATTTGACGCACATGGTCAGTTTGCTCGACAGCGATGGCCTAACAATACTTTGCATTGCATAACATTACAAATGTGTTACGATCGAATTTTGGAATATTGCGAAGCTCCGGGTCACCAAGCCGTGTTTCTTGCGGGCCCCCTATATCGGCCTGCACAGTCCAGCTTTAGCTTCGCTCATCTCGCGGCACTCTCCCAATAATTCGCATTCCAGATTGATCTGGAGAAATCATTATCGAGGTTTCCTTGAACAAAGCGGCACAGCTTGCTCTCGTTTTGCTTGTTTGCTTCGCCACTCGCGCCGAAGCGCGTCAAGACACTGCACGTCCCCCCGTCTCGTCCTGCATGGCGCCGTTGAAATGCACGCAGGATCCGCACCCTCGTCAGCCTGATCCGGGCACGCTGGACGACAAGGCGGTTGAGCACCTGAACAACAAGGTGAAGGAAGCCGCATCGGATAACACGGTGCGATCGGTTGCCCCGCCGACAAGCCAGGAGTGGCTCGCCTCCTATCAAAGAGCACGCCAATACCGTTCGCCTCCGACTACCGCCTCCCAGGCAGGCACGCGATCGCAATGACGCGTGTCGCTCGGGATGCGCGTCATCCATCCGAGCGGGCTGTGTGGTAACGCGCTGGCAGGCGGCGGCCCGAGGGCCGCCGCCCTGGCTCAACGCTCGAGGAAGGGCCTCAGCTTGTCCGCACGGCTCGGATGCATCAGCTTGCGCATCGCCTTGCTCTCGATCTGGCGGATCCGCTCGCGCGTGACGTCGAACTGCTTGCCGACCTCTTCGAGTGTGTGATCCGAGGTCGTATCGAGCCCGAAGCGCATCCGCAGCACCTTGGCCTCGCGCGGCGACAGCCCGTCGAGCGCCTCGTCGATCGCCGCACGCATGTTCGCGTGAATCGCGGCTTCCGCCGGTGAACTCGCGGACGCGTCCTCGATCATGTCGCCGAGCGTCGCGTCGGCATCGTCGCCCACCGGGGTTTCGAGCGACACCGGCTGCTTGGCGATCTTGAGGATGCTGCGCACCTTCTCTTCCGACATCTCCATGCGCTTCGCGAGCACGGCCGGATGCGCTTCCTGCCCGGTCTGCTGCAGGATTTCGCGCGAAATCCGGTTCAGCTTGTTGATCGTCTCGATCATATGCACCGGCACGCGAATGGTGCGCGCCTGATCGGCCAGCGCACGCGTGACCGCCTGCCGGACCCACCAGGTGGCGTACGTCGAGAACTTCCAGCCGCGCCGGTATTCGAACTTGTCCACCGCCTTCATCAGGCCAATGTTGCCTTCCTGGATCAGATCCAGGAACTGCATGCCGCGGTTCACGTATTTCTTCGCGATCGAAATGACCAGGCGCAGGTTCGCCTCGATCATCGCGCGCTTGGCCTGCCGCATCTTCAACTCGGCGGCATTCATCTGGCGGTTGATCTGCTTGAGCTGCTGGAGCGGCAGCGCGACCTTGGCCTCGATGTCGATGAGCTTCTGCTGCCCGGCCTGAATCGCCGGCAGATGCCGCTCGAGCGCCGCGCCGAACTGCTTCGACGTCGCCGCCGTGCGGCTGGTCCATTCGAGATCGGTCTCGCAGCCCGGGAACGACTCGACAAACGCGTCGCGCGGCATGCCGCAACGGTCGACCGCGATCTCCAGGATGCTGCGCTCGATCGCGCGAACCTCGGTCACCTGTTCGTGCACGCTGGCACACAGGCGGTCGATCGTCTTGGCGGTAAAGCGGATCGGCGCGAGTTCGCGCTGAATCTCCACGCGCACTTTCGCGGCCGCTTCGGAACGGGCCTGCCCGGTCACGGGCACATCCGGCAGCTGTTCGAACAGCGCGCGCACGCGCGCGAAAATCGCCAGGCTGTCGTTCGTGAGCGCTTCGAGGCGGGCCGCGTTCGCTTTCTCCGATTCCCCGGCGTCCGCCGCTTCATCGTCGTCACCGTCCGTGTCGTCGTCGGAGGCGTCTGCGGCCTCAATGTCGTCGGCTTCGAGTGTCACGCCGCTTTCGTCGGCGTCGCCGCTTTCGTCCGTGTCGTCGCTGATGCCATCGACCAGTTCGTCGATACGCAGTTCGCCGGCAGCAATGCGTTCCGCATCGGCCAGAATCGTCGACACGACCGACGGGCACGCGGCGATCGCCTGAATCATGTCCTGCAGGCCGTCTTCGATACGCTTGGCGATCTCGATTTCGCCGGCGCGGGTCAGCAGTTCGCTGGCCCCCATTTCACGCATGTACATCCGGACCGGGTCCGTCGTGCGGCCGAATTCGGAATCGACGGTCGACAGCGCGGCTTCCGCTTCCTCGTCTGCCTGATCGTCGGACGCCACGGCCGGCGCGGCGTCGTTCAACAGCAGCGTCTCCGCGTCCGGCGCCTGCTCGTACACGGCCACGCCCATATCGCCGAACGTGCTGACGATCGTCTCCATCGCAGCCGTCTGCGTGAAGTTGTCCGGCAGGTGATCGTTGATGTCCGCGTGGGTGAGATAGCCGCGCTCGCGGCCAAGCGCGATCAGCGCGCGCATCTGGCGCTGGCGCTCCTCGTCCTGGCGCGCGGTCGACGCGGTGTCCTGCGGCGCGGCGACGCCCTGGGTCTTGCCCTTCGGGGCGCGGCGGCCGGCTTTCGACGCGACTGCGGTTACGCGGGATGCTGAATCATCGCGAACTGGATTTGCCAATACACTCTCCTCGACAGGTTGGCCGACGATCGTTGCGGACCTGACGGCAGTCAAGTCGGACGGGGTGCGAACGAAATCGTGGGATGGCGCACGGACAGTCGAAGCCGGAGTGCATCTCACGGATTCCGGTGCGCGCAGAATGGGGAACCCTAAATTTTACCGGACATGCTTGCGCAATGCAACACCTTGTAAGGTGTCTGCTTACACGGCAGGGTGCCCCGGGCGCAGGAACGTCGCGGTCGGCGAGTGGTGATGGCGTTCCCCGGTCAGGCGAGATGGACATCCGACAATCGGCTCGCCGACACCCTCGGAATCGAAGCCAGGCACGAACGCGTGTTCGAATCCGTGATCTGTCCCCTCTCCGCTGCATTGCAAGCCACACTCGATCTGGCCGATGTACGGCTGGCGTCGAAGCGACCAGCACGGCAAACGACGGGTAGATGAAACGATGGAACGGACGCACCGCAGCCCCTCTTCACGTCGTCGCCGGCAGGCCGCGGGCGCCGGCTGGCGCCCGGGCCACGCTTCAAAAGCGCCCCGTTCAGCCGACACCCGCCTCCGCGCCACGCACCGCCTCGCCCCGTTCCGGCCCGCTGCGCGCCAACACCGGCGCGAGCGCACGCCCCGTATGACTCGCCCTCACCTGCACGAGCCCTTCCGGATGCGCCGCCGCCACGATCGTGCCGCCGCCCACGCCGCCCTCCGGGCCGAGGTCGATGATCCAGTCCGCTTCCGCGATCACGTCGAGGTCGTGCTCGATCACGACGACGCTATGCCCCGCATCCACGAGCCGGTGCAGCACGCGGATCAGCCGCGCGACGTCCGCCATGTGCAGGCCCACGGTCGGCTCGTCGAGCACGTACAGCGTATGCGGCGCCTTCTGGCCGCGCCGCGTGATGTCGTCGCGCACCTTGCTGAGCTCGGTGACGAGCTTGATGCGCTGCGCCTCGCCGCCGGACAACGTCGGCGACGGCTGGCCGAGCGTCAGGTAGCCGAGGCCGACGTCCTTCATCAGCTGCAGCGGATGCGCGATGTTCGAGATCGGCGCGAAAAACTCCACCGCCTCGTCGATCTCCATCGTCAGCACGTCGCCGATGTTCCTGCCGCGCCACGTGACCGCGAGCGTCTCCGGGTTGAAGCGCTGCCCGTGGCACACGTCGCACGGCACCTTCACGTCGGGCAGGAAGCTCATGCCGATCGTGCGCACGCCTTGCCCTTCGCAGGCGGGGCAGCGCCCGTCGCCGGTGTTGAACGAGAAGCGCGACGCCGTGTAGCCGCGCGCACGGGCCTCGAGCGTGTCCGCGAACAGCTTGCGGATGGTGTCCCACACGCCGATATAGGTCGCCGGGCAGGAACGCGGCGTCTTGCCGATCGGGGTCTGGTCGACTTCGAGCACGCGATCGATATGCTCCCAGCCGCTGATCGACTCGCAGCCCTGCCACGCGTGCGTGACGTTGAGCGACGGCCGGGGCGCGCTGCGCGCCAGCACGCTCGCGCGGCGCTTCGCCGCCTGCGGCGCGTCCTGCTCCGCGGCCTTGCGCGCGCGCCGCGTCGCCGGCGACGACAGCACCGAGCGGCCCACCGCGTCGAGCAGGTTCGTCATCAGCACGTCGCGCGCGAGCGTCGACTTGCCCGAGCCGCTCACGCCCGTCACCGCGACGAGCCGCGCGAGCGGAATGCCGACCGTCACGTCGCGCAGGTTGTGCAGCCGGCCGCCGTGCACCGTCAGCCAGGTCTCCGGCACCGCCGCGCCGTGCTTCGCGCCCGGCAGGTTCACGCTGCGGCGCGGCTGCAGCGGATGCACGATCGGCTGCGCGAGGAAGCGCCCCGTCAGCGAATCGGGCTGCGCGGACAGCTCCGCCACGCCGCCTTGCGCAACCAGCGTGCCGCCGCGCTTGCCGGCGCCCGGGCCGACGTCGATGATGTGATCGGCGCGGCGAATCGTATCTTCGTCATGTTCGACGACGACCAGCGTATTGCCCTTGTCGCCGAGCTTGCGCAGCGCGTTCAGCAGGATCTGGTTGTCGCGCGGATGCAGGCCGATCGTCGGCTCGTCGAGCACGTAGCAGACGCCCTGCAGGTTGCTGCCCAGTTGCGCCGCGAGCCGGATGCGCTGCGCCTCGCCGCCCGACAGGCTCGGCGCCGCGCGATCGAGGCTCAGGTAGCCGAGCCCGACTTCCTCGAGGAACGCGAGACGGCTGCCGATCTCGCTGACGATGTCGCGCGCGATCTGCGCGTCCCGCCCGGAGAGTTGCAGGCCGTCGATCCAGCGGCGCGAATCGGACACGGTCCACTGCGCGACATCGACGATCGGATGGCCGTCGAAGGTCACCGCGCGCGCGGACGGGTTCAGGCGCGTGCCGCCGCAATCCGCGCACGGCTCGTCGCCGACGCCTTCCGGCTCCTGCTCGTCGGAAGGCAAGGTCTGCTCGCGGCCGCGCCCGTCTTCGGCGAGCACTGTGTCGTCGTAGGCCGCGCGCTGTTCGCGCGTGAGCGAAAGGCCGGTGCCCACGCAGGTCGTGCACCAGCCGTGCTTGCTGTTGTACGAGAACATCCGCGGGTCGAGCTCCGGATAGCTGGTGCCGCACACCGGGCACGCGCGCTTGACCGACAGCACCTTGACCTCGCCGATCCCCGTGGTCGGGTGATCGTTGCTCATCGCATGATGCAGGCCGTCGAGCGGCGCGAGCAAATGCATCACGCCCTTACCGAGCTCGAGCGTCTCGTCGAGGCGCTGCCGCAGCTCGGCCTCGTTGTCCGGCGACACGACGAGATCGGCCACCGGCAGCTCGATCGTATGCTCGCGGAAGCGGTCGAGCTTCGGCCACGGGTCGACCGGCACGAATTCGCCGTCGACGCGCAGATGCGTGTTGCCGCGCGCCTTCGCCCACTTCGCGAGATCCGTATACACGCCCTTGCGGTTGACGACGAGCGGCGCGAGCAGCCCGACGTGCTCGCCGCGATGGTCGCGCAGCAACTGCGCGGCGATCGATTCGACGGTTTGCGACGTCACCGGCGTGCCGTCGTGGATGCAATGCTGCAGGCCGAGCTTCACGTACAGCAGCCGCAGGAAGTGCCACACCTCGGACGTCGTCGCGACCGTGCTCTTGCGGCCGCCGCGCGACAGCCGCTGCTCGATCGCGACGGTCGGCGGAATGCCGTACACCGCGTCGACTTCGGGGCGCCCCGCCGGCTGCACGATCGAGCGCGCGTACGCGTTCAGCGATTCGAGGTAGCGGCGCTGGCCTTCGTGAAACAGGATGTCGAACGCGAGCGTCGACTTGCCGGAACCCGACACGCCGGTCACCACGTTGAACTTGCCGTGCGGAATGTCGACGTCGAGCGCCTTCAGGTTGTGCTCGCGCGCGTTGACGATCCGCACGACGTCCTCGCCTTCGACCGCCCGCCGCGCCCGCGCCGCGTTCAACGCGGCCTGCAGCGGCACGCCCTCGTCTGCCGGCTCGGCTTCGGCGCCCATTGCGCGGTCGTAGTGCAACAGCGCCACACCGGTATGCGATTCGGCGCATGCCTTCACGTCGTCGGGCGTGCCCGCGCACAGCACGAGGCCGCCGCCGTCGCCGCCTTCCGGGCCGAGATCGATCAGCCAGTCGGCCGCGCGGATCACGTCGAGGTTGTGCTCGATCACGATCAGCGAATGGCCGCTCGCAAGCAGCTTGCCGAACGCCTGCATCAGCTTCGCGATGTCGTCGAAGTGCAGCCCCGTGGTCGGTTCGTCGAACATGAACAGGCGCGCTTGCGCGACGCGCGCCTCTTCCGTGACGACCCGGCGCCCGCTGCCGGCCTTCGCCGACTCGGCCAGAAAACCCGCCAGCTTCAGGCGCTGCGCCTCGCCGCCCGACAGCGTCGGCACCGGCTGGCCGAGCTTCACGTATTCGAGTCCGACGTCGACGATCGGCTGCAGCACGCGCAGCACCTCGGCGTCGGCGGCGAAGAACGCCGCGGCTTCGCTGACGGTCAGGTCGAGCACCTCGGCGATGCTGAGCGCGCGGCCGCCGCGCGCGATCCGCACTTCGAGCACCTCGGCGCGGTAGCGCTGGCCGTCGCAGTCCGGGCAGCGCAGGTAGACGTCGCTCAGGAACTGCATTTCGATGTGCTCGAAGCCCGAGCCGCCGCAGGTCGGGCAGCGGCCGTCGCCCGAGTTGAAGCTGAACGTGCCCGCGCCGTAGCCGCGCTGCAGCGCGAGCGGCGCCTTCGCGAACAGCTTGCGGATTTCGTCGAACGCGCCGACATAGCTGGCCGGGTTCGAGCGCGTGGTCTTGCCGATCGGCGACTGGTCGACGAACACGACGTCGCCCACCTGCTCCGCGCCCGTGAGGCGGCGGTACGCGCCCGGCGATTCGGTCGCCTTGCCGAAGTGCCGCGCCATCGCCGGATAGAGCACGTCCTGCAGCAGCGTCGACTTGCCGGACCCCGATACGCCGGTCACGCACACGAGGCGCTGCAACGGAATCTCGACCGTGACGTCGCGCAGGTTGTGCTCGCTCGCGCCCTCGAGCACGATGCGCGGCGTGTGCGCGTCCACCGCGCGGCGCGACCAGTGCGACGCGTGCGCGACGTGCTTGCGGCCGCCGAGATATTCGCCCGTCAGCGTGCGCGCCGAGCGGATGTCGCCGGGCGTGCCGTCGTAGACGATCGTGCCGCCGCGCTCGCCCGGGCCGGGGCCCATGTCGATCAGCCGGTCGGCCGCGAGCATCACCGACGGATCGTGCTCGACGACCACCAGCGTATTGCCCGCGTCGCGCAGGCGCTGCATCGCCTCGACGATCCGGTTCAGGTCGCGCGGATGCAGGCCGATGCTCGGCTCGTCGAGCACGAACAGCGTCTTCGTGAGCGAGGTGCCGAGCGCCGTCGTCAGGTTGATCCGCTGCACCTCGCCGCCCGACAGCGTGCGGCTTTGCCGGTCGAGCGTCAGGTAGCCGAGCCCGACGTCGCACAGATACTTCAGCCGCGTGCGCACCTCGGCGAGCAGCAGCTTCAGCGCATCGTCGAGCAGCGCGCTCGGCAGGCCGATGTCGTCGAAGAAGCGGCGGATGCGCTCGATCGGCAGCAGCATCAGGTCGTGCACCGTCAGGCCCGGCAGCGCTTCGAGCTGCGCGCGGGTCCAGTCGACGCCGCGCGGCAGGAAGCGGCCTGCGGGCGCGAGCGCCGCGTCGGCGTTCGCCTTCGTGCCGAGCCGCCACAGCAGCGACTCGGTCTTCAGGCGCGCGCCGCCGCATACCTCGCACGGCGTGTAGCTGCGGTATTTCGACAGCAGCACGCGGATATGCATCTTGTACGCTTTCGATTCGAGGTAGCCGAAGAAGCGCTTCACGCCGTACCACTGGCTCTGCCACTTGCCGTTCCAGTCCGGCGAGCCGTTGATGACCCAGTCCCGCTCGTCGGACGTCAGCTCGCCCCACGGCGTATCGCGCCGGATGTTCGCCTTCGCCGCGTAGCGCATCAGGTCGTCCTGGCATTCCTTCCACGCGGGCGTCTGCATCGGCTTGATCGCGCCGCCGCGCAGCGTCTTGCGCTCGTCGGGGATCACCAGGCCGAGATCGACGCCGATCACGCGGCCGAAGCCGCGGCAGGTTTCGCATGCGCCGTACGCCGAATTGAACGAGAACAGCGCCGCCTGCGGATCCGCGTAGCGCAGGTCGCTGTCCGGGTCATGGAGCCCGGTGGAGAAACGCCACACCTCGGATTCCGGTGCCGTGGCGGTGGCGTTTTCCGGCACCTGCGCGAGCACGTAGACGTTCACGCGGCCGCCACCGCGCTTGAGCGACGCCTCGATCGCCTCGATCGCGCGCACCTTGTCGACCTGATGCAGGCGGAAGCGGTCGGCTACCACGTCGAGCACCTTGCGCGGCCCGGTGGGTGACGCGACTTCGCGCTGCGCCTGCACTTTCGTATAGCCGCTCGCCGACAGCCACTGCTCGACTTCCTCGTCGGTCACGGTGTCCGGCAATTCGACCGGGAACGTCACCACGAGCCGCGGATCGCGATCCGCCGTGCGCGCGGAGAGGTCCGCGTAGATCGTCTCCGGCGTGTCGTGCCGCACCGGCTGCGCGTTCTTGCGGTCGAACAGTTCCGCCGCGCGCGCGTACAGGAGCTTCAGGTGGTCGTTGAGCTCGGTCATCGTGCCGACGGTCGAGCGCGAACTGCGGACCGGATTGGTCTGGTCGATCGCGATCGCGGGCGGCACGCCGTCGACGCGGTCCACCTGCGGCCGGTCCATCCGGTCGAGAAACTGCCGCGCATATGCGCTGAACGTCTCGACATAGCGCCGCTGGCCTTCCGCGTACAAGGTGTCGAACACGAGACTCGATTTGCCGGAGCCCGACGGGCCGGTGACGACCGTCATTTCGCCGGTGCGCAGGTCGAGGTCGAGATTCTTGAGGTTATGCTGACGTGCGCCGCGAATGCGGATCTGATTGCTGGATGACAATTTGTCTGCTCGCCGGGATGGGTTGGCCAGGGGCGCGGCGCCGCGATGCGGAAACGGGTGCGGGCCGGTTTCGGACGAATACTATACTGTATATTCGTACAGTCAGTCATCCGGGGGGGAGGAGGCTTGCCCATCTCGGGCGGTGCTGTGCTTCGCCAGCCGCAGACGGACTGCCCTCGCTTTTGACGCGCTTTCAATACGGGTAGGCTAATCTGGCTGCTGCTCTGACCTAAAGATGATGGCAACGGCAACAGTCACGGGACGTGAGTCGGCGACGGAATCTACGTCACGAAGCAGTACCTACCCAGATCTTGTACCAACAGTTGGTCAGTCAGCCTGCCGCTTGAGCGATACCCGCAAGGAACAAGCTGCTGATCACTCAACAAGCAACTACGACGAGCCAGCGAGTAGAACAAGTCTCAGATCCATCACATTAAAGGATGGAAAAACAACTCTTGCAAAACAATGCATGGTGTCGCGGTCATAGCAATCTTCTCGACCTCGAAGAGGCTTATCTTTCCGCAACTCCGACAACGAAGTCTTCAACCCGCTGAAGCATGGACGAGCACTCCCACTTCAACTGACCTTCTGCTAGGTTCGGCATTGCGAGCGCAGCGCGCATCATCTCGACCTTGTTTCCCGCTCCCCAAAGGCTTCTTCCTTTAGCCGCGCGCTTCGTCGGATCATCCTTGTCCACATTGACAACGCCCGTAATGTCGAAATGCTTTTCGAGTGCTTCCTCGTATGATTCGTACTGTCCAATCTGAAGATCACTACTCCGCAAAGCACTCTCGTGCTCCTTGTAGCTCTGCCAAACGGAACTCGCTGCATACCACACGGCGGCCTCGGGGAGGTAATTTTCCACCTCCCGACCTGTGGTCCATTCAAACAACGCCGCATCACGTCGATCGCTGTTTAGTTTTTCGACTTCCGTGAGTAAGCGTGCCGCCCCTTTCTTCAAGAATTCGGACGGCACTTTACTCCCGGGTGCTTCCCGAAGATCCGAATCAACGATGAGAATCGGATGTCGGCACATACTTAGAAGGTCGAAAGTTGATTCGAACTGCGAATCATCAGCAATAGTCAGATACGATACCAGCGCGCCACCGTACTGCATGAAGGTATAGTGAAAACCTTCGTGTAGGCCTCGCTGAGTAAGGCGCGGGACCAACCAATGTCGATAGAAGATAAGTTCAGTCGGCCCTTCTACCCATATGACGACGTTTGCCGTAAACAGCGCCCTCGCCGGGTGGACCCCCAGAGCTTCAAGAGCAATAAATGCATCGCGACGGTCGGCCACCCGTTGAACTCCGAGTCGCACGACGGTATTGTCGGCATCGAAGCTCGCTTCACATCGAAAAACTTTCCCTTTTTCTGAAAACACTGGAGCAAATTCAGCGGCATGCGTTGCAAGAATGAACTGTCGCCCATCCTCAAACATCAACTCAAGTAGTCTTGCTCGCCGCGTTGGATGCAAGCCGTTCTCCGGCTCATCCCACAAAATAATGCAGTTTGGCTCACCCAGCCGCGTCAAGCCGAAAAACGAAAGTGTTATTTGAGTACCCGACGACGCTTTTTTATACTGAGCGCCGTTGACATGCATGTCTTCCTTCCCATCAATGTCAGACACTTCAACCTGAGATTGAACAAGGTGTTCAAGCCGCTTAACTGCGCGCGAATATTTTTCGTTTTCAACTCTTCGTCCCTTTTTCTCCACCAGAAGCTGGCTAATCATCCGAGGAATTGCGCTTTCATAAAGCTGACGCGCATCGACATGTTCCACGCTAGGAAATCCGAGTGCGAAGAGAAAACGCCCAACTTCGACGCGCTCAATTCGTTGCACCTGATCGTTACCAGACAGCTGCATAGATACAAGGCTCTGCTCGACGATTTCCGCGCGCTTCGCAGTCAAGATTTCATTATTACTCGAAAGTGCTTTGCTTGCCTGCTCCCTTTGCTGCTGTATCTGCTGCATCTGCGGGTGCTGGTTCGCTGACTGAGCTTGCCCATATTGCTTTGATAGAGCGGTGAGGCTTTCCTCAATTTCCTGCACTCTTCGCTCGATAGCGTCAGCCTGTGAACTTAGAGCGTCGAGGGCTGTATCCGTAACTTGATGACGAGGAAACGAAACAGATGCGTTTCCGCAACGAATACTTTCAATCTCGAACTGTTGCTCATTGAGCAGCAGTTCGATCACAACACTCTCGAATTCTTCGTCAAAATGACGACCAAAGTGATCAAGAGTTATCGGCTCAGAATTCATGAAATAGAGTGTTACTCGGCTGAAACGATGCCAACGCTCATGCTGCGGCGGCTGATCGCACACTGTTCTCCTACCTAGAATATCAAACGCCAATTTTAAAACCTGAAGAATCGAACTTTTCCCCGCCCCATTGGGCCCAGTCAAGATCGTCAAGTCCTTAAGCTCGGTAAGCTCCAGCGTTTCGAAGCCCTCAAGCCCTTCGAAAGTGCATCTAGTTAACTTCATCATTTCAGCAACGTTCCTTTGCTACGTCTCATATCTTAGTTAGTGATTACTTGTTCTACCCAGATTCAATATCGGGCCCGGTGGAATTACTTGGGAGCCCAAGACTACGCTCACTGACCAAGCGGCAGCTACATTGTTAATTTTTTCTGCCATTGAAACCTGGAAACCTTTCGCTATTGCGCCCCTTTGTTGATCGCGCATGATTTCGAGGTAGAAAGATGACATCGAGCAGCCGCTAAAATCAAGCAGCAAATTCAGCAACTCGAAGCGTAGAAGCGCAAGCTGATACGCCAAGCCAATGACAGAGCGCATCGCGAGCAATTGAGCCCCCCACACTTTCAACCGAAAACAATGAACGATTATCCTTGACTTTTCCCACGTTTCCGCGCCAATTAAATAAATAGAAAAATGAAAGTGGAATGTGAATTAACAGAAAATCAACCCTACGATCTTTCAACCTTCGAATTTTTATTTATCACCTTGATTATTTGAAATTCCCTTGCAGCCGCCATTCAATTATCACGGCCACAACAAAATATTGGTGATATATTATAGACAACGATCAATCTCTGGAAAGACTCAGAGCAATACTTGACACCGTTCAAGCACTCAAAGAGCGGCACTTGCATTACGGCAGCAGCTCAGCATGTTGCAGCAAGAGTGGCTCTTGCACATAAAGGCAGATCAAGAGTCACAATCACTAAAGACTAAGATACTCAACAATATAGTGACCAATCACTTGGAAAATAGCCTCCCTCCGAGGAGGTCACGCTCGAAGCACGTGTCATTCATCATTATTCGCCTGGATGCCATCGAACTTGTAGTCCCCAGATGCGATCTTCTTCTGCGCACGTTTAAAATGACGCTCCGGAATAGCCGGATTTGCGATACGTGCATCATCCATTCGCTCCATCAAGGCTTTGAACTCCTCTTCCAGCTCACTCTCGGATTTTGTCGCACTAATTTTCGACGCTTGACGAAAACGATCTTGTAAAACCTTGAATCGGCTCGCGCTACCGGAAATTGACTTTATACTAACATCGAGATCAAGAGCCTTGAAAATCGCGGGAAATAAACCCGCAACCAACGCAGCCCCAGCCGCGAGCCAGTCGAGCGACGGGAATTTAAGCAGAATTTTCGTGCTTACCAGCGCTCCCGCGACAATTGGAGTTACGATAAACATAGTTCGCCAGAAGCGAATAGCTTTCAGCCACTCATAAAGAGCGGTGGACGTATAAAGGCAAGATTCCTCTTGCCTTTGGCATTCGGCAATGATTTCTTGTGCGCGTTGTTCCATCAAACCCACTTCGGTATGTCAAATCCGTAAATTTTTTGCCACTCGTCGCCAGCTTCTCCCTGGATATTGGCTCGCTCATAATCACAAGCTTTTACCGCACGCGCATAGGCTTTTTCAGCACGAGTCTTCCATCCATCACCTAGCCAAAGAAGCTCGAATGTACCAGGGGCCACGACGAATGTATTCGCCTTAGCAATCAGCCATCCGAAGAAGTCGCGACTGATCCAGTCGTAGTAAAAATAGTCATTATGCCGCCATGCGCATTGGTTCATGAATTCGATTGCTAGTAGTTCAAGATAGAACGACTTAATCGGTACCGAACACCACGCCTGCCACGCCTTCAGCATTCGCACCAGACGACGTACATTGTTCGAATTTCTGGCATCAGCCGCCGCGATCGCATCGACCTCGTGCAACGGCTTGGTTGTCATGTATCGACCACCGTTCTTCGTGTCACACACGTAGTATGAACGGTCACCCGCGTCGTATAGGAACGTGGGGACAACCTCCACATTGTAGCTATCGAAGCCGACCACGACGACCGGGCCATCGCCTCTGATCTCGGTCCTCGGATACGTCCGAAGCAACTTCGCCCTTACTTCTTGCAACAGCGTTGATTGTTTGTTCCCTTGATAGCCTTGGAATCGGTGATAAACCTCTACAGGGAGCAAGAAATACAAGTCGACGTCGCGTGGTGGACGGATGCGAGTTTGCTTTGCCCACGAGCCGATATAAAAAGCGTTCAGCGTCTCAGAGTTGTGACCGTGATAGGCTGAATTCAGACACGAGACGATGCCTTTAGCCTTCGTCTCTCCATCGGTAAGCTGACTGGAGGTTAATGCAACATTGTCCAAGAACGATCTAAACCGCCTAGTGACATAAGTCCAACCCAGCGCGCCATTGGTTGCCGGTATTGGCGGTATCCCGGTCAATCCCCCGAGCAATGTCGATAGTCCCAGCGGATTGCTGCTGCTATGCCCAAGCAATCCGAACCCCAGCCTAGGTGACGGGGGCGAATAGTAGGTCGCGCTCTGCGGAAGCGTGAGCTCCAGCGCTGCAGATAGCGCATCCTGTCCTGCAAGCAACGCCACCAGCGGCGAATTATTTAGAGCATTCGAGGGCATGACGACCCCATTTCCTGGAATCATATGCTGTACGAATATACAGGAATTTCTGTGACGAAAGGGGACGACGTGTTGCTCAAAGATCGCGCGAATTTGGGAAGAAGCTCCATAGACGGATAAGGGGGGACAGGTGGTAGCGTTTGTCCATCAAAACTCTCGAGGCTGCGCTCGGCGAAATTTTATCCCAACCCTTTGATTTACAAGATAATTTTTTGTTCGCGACCATTGGGGCACAAATCCCTGATCCGCCACCAGCTCCAAGAAAAAGCCACTGCTCCGTAAGAACAGCGGCTTTTTCACTCTGGGTGACCGATCCTGAAATAGGTTGACAGGGGTCTTGTGTAGGGCGCGTCGGACCGAAAATCCCAGAATATCGGGCAATACCGTCGGGCCCCGCCGGCAACCGGAATCAAACCCGCGCTCAAACCCGCTCAAGCCCCCCAGTACCGCCCCTCCCTCAGATATGCACCGCGTGCCCCAACGCCCGCAACGCCGCCTCCTGCATCGCTTCACCAAGCGTCGGATGCGCGTGGATCGTGCCGCCGACATCCTCGAGCCTTGCCCCCATCTCGATCGACTGCGAGAACGCCGCGGCCAGCTCCGACACGCCTCGCCCGACCGCCTGCCAGCCGACGATCAGGTGCGTATCGCGCCGCGCGACAACCCGCACGAAGCCATCGGTAGCCTGTAGCGTCATCGCCCGCCCATTCGCGGCAAACGGAAACGACGCGCTCAAACAATCGACGCCCGCCGCCCGCGCGTCGTCCGGCGACCAGCCCGACGTCACGATCTCCGGATCGGTGAAGCACACAGCAGGAATCGACGCCGGCACGAACTTGCGACGCTTGCCGGCGATCAGCTCCGCGACCACCTCGCCTTGCGCCATCGCGCGATGCGCGAGCATCGGCTCGCCGGCGACGTCGCCGATCGCCCACACGTTGCGCATCGAGGTCCGGCATTCGTCGTCGATGCGCAGCGCCCGGCCATTGCGTTCGAGCGGCAGCGTCTCGAGGCCGAAGCCGTCGACGCGCGGCCGGCGGCCGACCGCCACCAGCACGCGATCGGCCGGCAGCGTCCGCTCGGCGCCGTCGGGCGCCTGCACGCGCACCGCGCCGTCGTCCGCGAGCCCGAGCACCTTGTGGCCGAGCCACAGCTTCACGCCGAGCCGCGCGAGCGAATCGGCAACCGGCTTCACGAGCTCCGCGTCGTACGCGGGCAGCACGCGCTCCGCCGCCTCGACCACGCTGACGTCGACCCCGAGCTTGCGATAGACCATCCCGAGTTCCAGCCCGATGTAGCCCGCGCCGACGACGACCAGCCGCTTCGGCAGCGTCTTCGGCGACAGCGCCTCGGTCGACGACACGACATGCCCGCCGAACGGCATCGACGGCAGCGCGACCGGCTCGGAACCCGTCGCGAGCAGCAGGTGCTCGCATCCGATCCGGATCGTCTCGCCGTCGGCGGCGACCTCGACGGTCTTGCCGTCGATCACGCGCGCGTCGCCGTGCAGCACGCGCACGCCGTTCTTCTTCAGCAGCGCGCCGACGCCGCGCGTCAGCTTGTCGACGACGCCATCCTTCCACGCGACGCTGCGCGCGATGTCGATCTCCGGCGTATGCACGCGGATGCCGAGCGTGCCTTCGCCGGCCTGGTCGCGCGCCTGCTCGAAGGCGTCGGCGACGTGAATCAGCGCCTTCGACGGAATGCAGCCGATGTTCAGGCAGGTGCCGCCGAGCCGGTCGCGCTCGACGAGCAGCGTCGGAATGCCGAGCTGTCCGGCACGAATGGCGGCGACATAGCCGCCCGGGCCGCCGCCGATCACGAGCAGCGTGGTGTGTTCGTTCTTCATTGGCTCACTCCACGAACAGCAGTGCGGGGCGTTCGAGCAACGCGCGCACCGCCTGGATGAATTCGGCCGCGTCCATGCCGTCGACGACGCGATGATCGAACGACGACGACAGGTTCATCAGCTTGCGCGCGACGACCGCGCCGTCGCGAAACATCGGCCGCTCGACGATGCGGTTCACGCCGACGATGCCGACCTCCGGATGATTGATGACCGGCGTCGACACGATGCCGCCGAGCGGGCCGAGGCTCGAAATCGTGATCGTCGAACCGGTGAGCTCGTCGCGCTGCGCGCGGTTGGCGCGCACCGCGTCGGCCAGCCGCGCGATTTCGGCCGAGATCGACCACACGTCGCGCGCTTCCGCGTGACGCAGCACGGGCACCGTGAGGCCGGCGTCGGTCTGCGTCGCGACGCCCATGTGCACCGCGCCGGAACGCGTCACGACGCCGGCTTCGTCGTCGAAGCGCGCGTTGATCTGCGGAAAGTCGCGCAACGCGATCACCATCGCGCGGATCAGCAGCGGCAACAGCGTGAGCCGGCCGCGCGCGTCGCCGTAGCGGCGGTTCAGTTCCGCGCGCAGCGTCTCCAGCTCGGTCACGTCGATTTCCTCGACGTAGCTGAAGTGCGGAATGCGCCGCTTCGCTTCCTGCATCTTGCGCGCGATCGCGCGGCGCAGGCCGATCACCGGCACTTCAGTTTCGTCGGTCCGCTCGTCGTAGCCGCGCGCGAGCTGGGCGCCTGCCCGGCCGCCGGTGCGCGCGTACGCATCGAGGTCCGCGTGCAGGATCCGCCCGGCATCGCCCGTGCCGCGCACGTAGCGCAACTCGATGCCCATGTCCCACGCGCGCTGGCGCACCGCCGGCGACGCGAGCGGCCGCTCGCCCGGCGCAAGCGCCGCGCGCGGCGGCGCGGCGTGCGCGGCGGGCTCTTCACGGCGCGGCTCGGCGGGCGCGCGGCTCGCCGGATGACCTGCATCCGAGGACGAAACCGCAGGCGCAGGTGCTGCTGCAACCGGAGCCGCGACAGCGACTTCAGCGGCCTCCCGCACGTCGGCGCCCGGCTTCAGATTCCCGTCGCCCTCGACCTCGAGGCGAATCAGCTCGCTGCCGACCGCCATCATCTCGCCGAGCTTGCCGCCGAGCGCCAGCACCTTGCCCGACACGGGCGACGGAATCTCGACCGCCGCCTTGTCGGTCATCACGTCGGCGAGCGGCTGGTCTTCCTTGATCGTCTGCCCTGCTTCCACATGCCAGGCCACCAGCTCGACCTCGGCGATCCCTTCGCCGATATCCGGCATCTTGATGACGTGAATACCCATGTCAAGCCTCCATCACGCGTCGCAACGCTTCGCCGACCCGGCCCGGGCCGGGAAAATACGCCCATTCCTGCGCATGCGGATACGGCGTATCCCAGCCGGTCGTGCGCTCCACGGGTGCCTCGAGGTGGTAGAAGCAGTGCTCCTGGACGAGCGACACCAGTTCCGCGCCATACCCGCAGGTGCGCGTCGCCTCGTGCACCACGACGCAGCGCCCGGTCTTGCGCACCGACGCGACCACCGTGTCCAGATCGAGCGGCCACAGCGTGCGCAGGTCGATCACCTCGGCATCGATGCCCGTCTCCTCGGCTGCTGCCAGCGACACGTGGACCGTCGTGCCGTACGTCAGCACCGTCACGTCGCTGCCGGCGCGCACGACGGCGGCCGAGTCGAGCGGCACCGTGTAGTAGCCCTCGGGCACCGCGCTCGCCGGATGCTTCAGCCACGACGTGACGGGCCGTTCGTGATGGCCGTCGAACGGCCCGTTGTAGAGCCGCTTCGGCTCGAGGAAGATCACCGGGTCGTCGTTCTCGATCGCCGCGATCAGCAGCCCCTTCGCGTCGTACGGGTTCGACGGCATCACCGTGCGCAGCCCGCACACCTGCGTGAACATCGCCTCCGGGCTCTGGCTGTGGGTCTGGCCGCCGTAGATGCCGCCGCCGCACGGCATCCGGATCGTCATCGGCGCGATGAACTGGCCCGCGGAGCGGTAGCGCAGCCGGGCGCCTTCCGACACGATCTGGTCGGAGGCCGGGTAGAAGTAGTCCGCGAACTGGATCTCGCACACGGGCCGCAACCCGTATGCACCCATCCCGACCGCCGCGCCGACGATCCCGCTTTCCGAGATCGGCGCGTCGAACACGCGCGACGTGCCGTACTTCGTCTGCAATCCCTCGGTGCAGCGGAACACGCCGCCGAAATAGCCGACGTCCTGGCCGAACACCACCACGTCGCCGTCGCGCCCGAGCATCACGTCCATCGCGGAGCGCAGCGCCTGGATCATCGTCATCGGCTGCGTGGCCGTCGTCGTTGCTTCTCGTTGCGCCATGCTCACGCTCCCAGTTCCTGGCGCTGACGACGCAGATGCGCGGGCAGCTCCTTGTACACGTCGTCGAACATCGACGCCGGCGACGGAATCCGCTCGTCGGCCAGCGTCCCCAATTTCTCCGCTTCCTTCTGCGCGGCGATCACCTCGGCCTCGAGCTCGGCCGTGAGCGCGTCGTGCGCGCTGTCCGACCAGATGCCTTTTGCAATCAGGTGGCGCTTGAAGCGGGCGATCGGATCGCCGAGCGGGAAGTGGGTCCAGTCGTCGCTCGGCCGGTATTTCGACGGATCGTCCGACGTCGAGTGCGCACCCGCGCGGTACGTCACCCATTCGATCAGCGTCGGGCCGAGGTTGCGGCGCGCCCGTTCGGCCGCCCAGCTCGACGCCGCGTAGATCGCGAGGAAATCGTTGCCGTCGACGCGCAGCGACGCGATCCCGCAGCCGACGCCGCGCCCCGCGAATGTCGTCCCCTCGCCGCCCGCGATCGCCTGGAACGTCGAGATCGCCCACTGGTTGTTGACGACGTTCAGCACGACGGGCGCGCGATACACGTGCGCGAACGTGAGCGCGGTATGAAAGTCGGCTTCCGCGGTCGCGCCGTCGCCGATCCAGGCCGACGCGATCTTCGTGTCGCCCTTGATCGCCGACGCCATTGCCCAGCCGACCGCCTGGATGAACTGCGTCGCGAGATTGCCGGAGATCGAGAAGAAGCCCGCGTCGCGATCCGAATACATCACGGGGAGCTGGCGCCCCTTCAGCGGGTCGCCCTCGTTCGACATCAGCTGGCAGATCATCCGGTCGAGCGGCACGTCGCGCGCGATCAGGATGCTTTGCTGCCGGTAGGTCGGGAAGCACATGTCGCCGTGCCGCAGCGCCATCGCATGCGCGGCGCCGATGGCCTCTTCGCCGAGGCTCAGCATGTAGAACGAGATTTTTTTCTGGCGCTGCGCGATCAGCATGCGCGCGTCGAAAATGCGGGTCTTCAGCATCGCCCGCATCCCGGCGATCAGCTGTGCGTCGTCGAGATCCGGCGCCCACGGGCCGACGGCTTTGCCCTGGTCGTCGAGCACGCGCACGAGGCTGCGGGCGAGATCGGCGGTGTCCGCCGCGGCAACGTCGATCGGCGGGCGGCGTACCGCGCCGGCGGGCGATAGATGCAGATAGGAAAAGTCGGTCTGGCAGCCCGGGCGCCCTGTCGGCTCCGGCACATGCAGACGCAATGGCTCTGACAGGCTCATCGTGTCGTCTCCACGCTCGATTTTGTCTCACGCTGATAGGGGCACGCGCGGCCGGTTGCCGGCTCGCGCATGGCGTGGCGCGCGGATAAGCGCACCAACCTTGGGAATCTACGCAATGCCGCCCTGGCCGTCGATGCCCAACCCGCTCGCTCGCGTTGAGCAGATTTGCCATGCCGGATGCGCGTGGGATCGCCCCGGAAATTCTTACCGCTGCGGCAATCGAGGTGAAGGAGAAGAAGGGTTGCCCGAGCCCGAGCTCAGGACATCTGGCGCAGGCCGATCGCCGGGCCGACATTGTCGGTCCGGGCGATCTGGTCGGCCCGGGCGGGTGGCGCCCGGATAGTCGGCGGCGAATGCGCCGTTGGTCAGACAGGAAGCGCGCGCCGCCTAACGCCCGATCGGCAGCCCGGTCGGCTCGATCCAGCCCAGCCAGTACGAAATGAGGAGCGCCAGAAACAGCGTGATCGATATCCCGACCCGCGCCGCCAGCGACCACGCCATGCGCTTGGTCGTCCCCCGGTCGCGATTCATGAAATACAACGCGGAAATCAGGCTGCCGATAATCAGAATGAATGCGACAGCAACGAGTAACGTCTTCATCTTCAGTGCCCTGCGAGATCGGAATCGGCTTGAATCAGTACGGCCAGCTTGCGACGCTCGGCAGCGACGTCGCTCACGCCCGTCGCCGGCCAGTCCAGTGCGACGCCGTTGGCCAGCGAGTCGCGCACGAGCGTCTGATATTGCCAGTCGCTGATCCGGCCGTGCGCCATCGCCTCCACGATCTCGTGCCGGAATGCCGCGGGAAAGCTCTGGTACGCATGCGACAGCGCCGCATATTGTCGTGCATCGATCTCCTGCGAAGACGGCACGGCGGCCCAGATGACGACCGCCACGATCGCCGTGAACGGGATGGCGGTGTAGCGAAGAATGAATTTGATCGGTGTCATGAAGCAGAAGCGTAAGTCATTGCGAACAAGGGTTGAATCGAGGTTGAGGAGCCTGGGCCACGAGCGGCAATCGCCGTCGGGCTCAGCGAGACCGGCACGCGGCCAGGATACCGCGCAGCAGGTCGATGGGGGGCGGCGGACACCCGGGGATCGTCACGTCGACCGGCAGGATCGACGAAACGGGCCCGCACACCGCATAACCGTCGGCAAACATGCCGCCCGTGCACGCGCATTCCCCTGCGGCCACCACGAGCTTCGGGCCCGGTGTCGCGTCGTACGCGGCGAGCAACGCCGCGCGCATGTTGAGCGCCACCGGCCCGGTCACGAGCAGCAGGTCGGCGTGCCGCGGGCTGGCGACGAACTTGATGCCGAGCCCTTCGATGTTGTAGTACGGGTTGTTCAGCGCGTGGATCTCCAGCTCGCACCCGTTGCATGACCCCGCGTCGATCTGCCGGATGCACAGCGCGCGCCCGAGCAGATCGAGCAGGTCCTGGCGAATCTGCCGCGCCTCGTGCCGCCACGCGTCTTCCGCCGCCGGCACGGGTTCGTCGGGAAAGTCGGTGCGCGCGAATTGCCGGATGAGCTGCCACATCAGAGATCATGCCCCGCGTAGTTCAGGTTGAACGATTTGTTGATCAGCGGGAAATCCGGAACGATATTGCCGACGATCGCGTGCTCGAGCGCCGGCCAGTTCTGCCACGACGGATCGTGGCAATGGCAGCGCGCGACGACGTCGCCCGCTGCGACGTCGAGCGCGACGAACACGTCGCCGCGCCAGCCTTCCACCCACCCGATTCCTCGGGAACGCACCGCGGCAGGCGGCACGTCGACGGCAACGGGGCCATCCGGAAGTTCGGCCAGCAGCGTGCGGATCAGATGCAGGGATGCATCGATTTCGGCGAAACGCACGGCAACGCGGGCGGCAACGTCCCCACGCGCATCGCTGGCCGCCTCGACCGCGATGTCGTCATACGGCGCCGGCCGCAGGTTCGCGCGCACGTCGAAGGCCCGACCGCTGGCGCGGGCCGCCATGCCGCGCACGCCGAAATGCTCGACCACGGCGGCAGTCAGCCGCCCCGTGCCGATGAATCGATCCTGCAGCCCGGACTGGTCTTCGTAGATGGTCCGCATGACGTGGACTTCACGTTCGATATGCGCGCATTGTTCCGCCACGACAGCCGCGTCCGCGGCGCGAACATCGACCGCCACGCCGCCCGGCACGATCCGGTCCATCAGATAGCGATGCCCGAACAGGCGCGCGTTCATCCGTATCCAGTCCTCCTTGAGTCGCGAGAACTGCGCGAGGCCGAACCCGAACCCGGCATCGTTGCCGAGCGCGCCGAGGTCGCCGAGGTGGTTGGCGATGCGCTCGCGTTCCAGCAGGAGCGCCCGCAAATAGAGCGCGCGCTTCGGCAGCGCCGCGCCGCACGCCTGCTCGAGCGCCATGCAATAGGCCCACGAGAACGCGACGGTCGAATCGCCCGCGATCCGGGCGGCAACCCGATGGCCGCCCGACGCGGGGGTTCGCTCGAACAGCCGCTCGACGCCGCGGTGGGCGTAGCCGAGCCGCGCTTCAACGCGCAGCACCTTCTCGCCGACGACCGAGAAGCGGAAATGCCCGGGCTCGATGATGCCGGCGTGGATCGGCCCGACCGCGATCTCGTGCACGCCGTCGCCCGCCACCTGTACGAACGGGTAGTCCGCCTCGCTCGACTCGAATGCTTCGACGCCGGTCGCCTGCTTTTGCAGCGGAAAATAATCGTCGGGCCAGTTTCCATGATTGAGCCACGGCCGGGTATCGCCAGCGCCCCGGGCCCGCAGGCCGGTCAGATCGAAGATCGCCCGCTGCATGCGCGCCGCGCACGGGAACAGGCCGGCGAGATCGGGAAAATCGCCCCCCGGTTGCGGCATGCATCCCGCCGCAAGGCGCACCCAGAGAATGCCGTCGTCGCATTCGTACGCGGCGTTCACCGCAAACTCGCGCTCGACGGCTTCGCCGCCCCACATCGCAACGAGGCGGCTCCGCCCGGATTGCGCCGTCCGCGCAATCGCGAGCCACCCCGCTTCGTCGGCGTCCACCACGCCCACCGGAATCTGGCCCGCACTGTGCGTCAGGCGGGTCCCGGCGAGTGGCATCGAGTCGAATCGCATGCGTCACCCCGCCAGCATCGTTGCGGCCTGGCGATACCACGTCGCCAGGTACGGCGGGACATAGAGCCCGAGCATCAGCCCCAGCGCCAGATGCACGAACACCGGCAGCGGCGCGGGGCGATGCTCGAGCTGGCGTGCGGTCGTGGTCGCGCCGAACACCATGCGCTGCACGCGCGCGAAGATCGCCGCGAATGCGACGGCGAGGCCGAGCAGCAGCAAGGGCGCCGCCCACGGGATCGTGTTCATCGCGGTCGTCAGGATCAGGAATTCGCTCGCGAACACGCCGAACGGCGGCAGGCCGAGAATCGCGAGCGCGCCGAGCATCATGCCCCAGCCGACCGTCGGGCTGACCTGCAGCAGCCCGCGAATGCCGTCGATCGCCTGCGTGCCGGCCTTCTGCGCCGCGTGGCCGACCGCGAAGAAGATCGCCGACTTGACGAGGGAATGGACGGTCATGTGCAGCAGCCCGGCGAATGTCGCGACCGGCCCGCCGAGACCGAACGCGAACGTCATTAGCCCCATGTGCTCGATCGACGAATACGAGAACAGGCGCTTGACGTCCTTCTGCCGGAACAGCGAGAACGATGCCACCAGCACCGACACGAGCCCGAACCCGACCAGCAGCCGGCCCGGCAGGCCGTTGCCGAGCGAGCCGTCGGCAAGCACCTTGCAGCGCAGCACCGCGTACAGCGCGACGTTCAGCAACAACCCGGACAGCACCGCCGAGATCGGCGTCGGGCCTTCGGCATGCGCGTCCGGCAACCAGCTGTGCATCGGCACGAGCCCGACCTTCGTGCCGTAGCCGACGAGCAGGAACACGAACGCGATCGACACGATGGCCGGGTCGAGCTGCGTCTTGATCGCGGCAAGGCTCGTCCACAGCAGCGCATCGCCGTCGGTCAGCCGGCGGCTCGCGGCGAGGTACAGCAGAATCGTGCCGAACAGCGCCTGCGCGATGCCGACCCCGCACAGGATGAAGTACTTCCAGGCCGCCTCGAGGCTCGCGGCGGTCCGATAAACGCTGACGAGCAGCACGGTCGCAAGCGTGGCGGCCTCCATCGCGACCCACAGCACGCCGAGGTTGTTGGTCAGGAGCGCGAGGAGCATCGCGAACATGAAAAGCTGGTACATGCCGTGATAGAGCCGCATCCGCGCCGCCGTCATCCGGCCGCGGGCTTCCTCGACCTGCATGTACGGCCGCGAGAACAGCGACGTCGTCCAGCCGACGAACGCCGTCAGCGCGACGAGGTAGACGTTGAGCGGATCGACGAAGAACGCCCGGCCGAACGCGAACGACGGCCCCTGTTCGACGGTGCGTGCGGCGAGCACGAGCGTCGCCGCGAACGTCAGGAAGCTGAAGCCGGCGTTCAGGCTGCGCGCGACGTGGCTCGGCCACGCGAGCACGAGACACGCGGCGGCCACGAGCGGAATGCCGAGCACGGCGAGCACGGCGTGGGCGTCATTCATCGTTGAGCTTCTCGAGGTGATGGATGTCCAGGCTGTCGAACTGCTCGCGGATCTGGAACATGAACACGCCCAGGATCAGGATCCCGACCAGCACGTCGAGACCGATGCCGAGCTCGACGATCATCGGCATGCCGTTGGTCGCGGCCGTGGCGGCGAAGAACAACCCGTTCTCCATCGACAGGAAGCCGATCACCTGCGGAATCGCCTTGGCGCGCGTGATCATCGCCATGAACGACAGCAGCACGCACGCAAGCGCGATCCCGAGCGTGCCGCGCGCGACCGACGTCGCGAGCTGGCTGATCGGCGACGCGACGTTGAACGCGACGATCACGAGCACGATGCCGATCAGCAGCGTCGTCGGGATGTTGATGAGCGGCTCGACGTCGGCCCGCACGTCGAGCCTGCGCACGAGCCGATAGAGGATCCATGGAATCGCGCCGGCCTTCAGCACCAGCGTCAGTCCGGCGGACACGTACAGGTTGGGGTCGCCCGTCACGAAGCCAAGGATCAGGTTGGCCAGGACGAGCGCGACACCCTGCAGCGTATAGAGGTGGATCAGCGACAGGATCCGGCGCTGGCTCAGCATCGCGAACGACACCATCAGCAGCACCGCCGCGAGGAAATTGATCAGTTGCGTCGCGTAGCCGTGCATTCATGCCCCCGGCAGCAGGTGGACGAGCATGCCGATCACCGCGAGCAGGAACGCCGTCGCGAGGAATTCCGGCACGCGGAAGATCCGCATCTTCGCGTTGGCGGTCTCGACCACGGCCAGCGCGGCGCCGCCCGCCATCAGCTTGACGAACAGCGCAGGCACCGCGAACACCAGCGCCAGCGGATCACCGGCCGCCGCGATCCCCCACGGCATGAAGAGGGCGAGGCCGATGCACGAGTACGCAAACAGCTTCAGGCTGGCTGCCCACTCCATCAGCGCGAGGTGCCGCCCCGAGTATTCGAGGATCAGCGCCTCGTGGATCATCGTCAGCTCGAGGTGAGTGGCGGGATTGTCGACGGGCAGCCGCGCGTTCTCGGCGAGCGACACCAGCGTGAACGCGATGCCCGCGAACGCGAGGCTCGGATAGATCGCCAGCTCGCCCCGCCCCAGCGTCGCGACGATGCGCGTGAGCAGGGTCGACTGCGTGATCAGCGAGGCCGACAGCAGCACCATCAGCAACGCCGGCTCCGCGAGGAAACCGATCAGCATTTCGCGACGGGCGCCGAGCGTGCCGAACGCCGTGCCGACGTCCATCGCCGCGAGCGACAGCGCGACGCGCGCGAGCGCGAACAGGCCGACGAGCGCGATCGCGTCCGCGGCGGGCGACAGCGGCAATTCGGTCGACAGGGTCGGTACGATCGCGCAGGCGAGCGTCATCGCCGCCCACACCACGTACGGTGCGCCGCGAAACACCGGGCTTGCGCCGTGCGCGACGACCGACTCCTTGTTGAACAGCTTGTGGAGCATCCGGTACGGCTGCCAGATGCTGGGGGCGCGCCGGTTCTGCAGCCAGGCGCGGCACTGGTTGACCCAGCCCGTGAGCAGCGGCGCGGCGGCCAGCGCCACCACGATCTCGAGGGTTTGCGACATCACGCCGGACACGGTCACCATCGTCTCACCAGCATCAGGAGCAGGATCAGCACGGCGAAGCTGTAGGTCAGGTACACGGCGATCCTGCCGGTCTGCAGACGGCCCGCCCATTCCGCGACGCGCAGCGTCAGCGCCGCGATGCGTTCGTAGAGCGCGGGCCACGTGCGATCGGTGACCGATACCCGGTAGGCCGGCTCGGCATCGAACGGCGACGGCAATTGCCGCTCGATGCGCAGGAGCGGCGCGAAGATTTCCCGGATCGGCTGCCCGAACCCTTCCGCCGTATCCTGCATGCGCGCGCTCGTGAACGGGAAACCGCAGCTCCACGGCGCGGCGCGGCGCAGCCGGCCGTGGTAGAAGCGTCGCACCAGCACCCACGCGAGCCCGCAGCAGGCCACGAAAAACAGCATGAACACGGCGGGCATGTAGCTGGCCCGCGCGGTGGCGACGGGCACGAACAGCAGCCAGCCGTGGTTGTCCGCGCCGATGCCGGCCCCGACCAGCGCGCGCGTGACGCGATCCAGCACCTTGACGAACTGCGCGGGCATCAGGCCGAGCAGCACGCCGGCCGCCGCGAACCAGCAGAACGCGAACCGTTCCCACGCATTCGCGTCGCGTGCGCGGCTCAGCCTGGCTTCCCTCGGCTGTCCGAGGAACACGATGCCGAAGAACTTGACCATCGTATAGCCGCCAAGCGCAGCCGTCATCGCGATCAGCGCGGCCACGATCGGCACCGTCATCGCAAGCACCGGATCCGGCAAGCCGGGCGTGAACAGGACACTCTGCAGCAGCAGCCATTCCCCGACGAAACCGCTCAGCGGCGGCAAGCCGGCGCTGGCCGCGACGCCCGCCAGCATGGCCCACGCGGTCCACGGCATGAAGCGGATCAAGCCGCCGAGCTTGCCGAGATTGCGCTCCCCGGTGGCATGCAGCACCGCGCCCGTGCCGAGGAACAGCAGACTCTTGAATGCCGCATGCGCGCCGATCTGATAGAGCATCGCGGTCAGCGCGAGCGCGGACAATCCCGTCATCCCGTATGCGCGAAACAGCACCGCGAGCCCGAGCGCGACCATCATCAGGCCGATGTTGTCGATCGACGAATACGCGAGCAGGCGCTTCATGTCGACCTGGATCGTGCTGAACACGACGCCGAGGAGCGCGGTGCCGATGCCGAGCACGAGCAGCAGCACGCCCCACCACGCGATCTGCACGTGCAGCAGGTCGAACACGACGCGCAGCAGGCCGTACAAGCCGACTTTCAGCACGAATCCGCTGAGCAGCGCCGACACGGGGGATGGCGCGGCGGGATGGGCGTCCGGCAGCCACACGTGCAGCGGGAACACGCCCGCCTTGGCGCCGAATCCGGCCAGCGCGAACAGGAACGCGAGCGACGCCCCGAACGCGTCGAGTGACTGCGCGCGCAGGTTGGCGAACGTGTAGTCGCCGGTGCGCGCCTGCAGCATGCCGAAGCACAGGAGCAGCGCGAGCGCGCCGACGTGGGAGATCAGGAAATAGAGGTAGCCGGCGCGGCGGATCTCGGCGATCCGGTGGTTGGTCATCACGAGGAACGTCGCGGACAACGTCAGCGTTTCCCAGGCGACCATGAACACGTACGCGTCGTCGGCGATCAGCACGAGCAGGATGCTCGCGATGCAGACGTGGTATTCGAAGCAGACGAGCCCTGGCGCGGCCCCTTCGCCCTTGCGGAAATAGCCGGCGGAAAAGGCGCCGATCCCCGCGCTGACGACACCCAGCACGAACAGGAAATAGCCGGACAGCCCGTCGACGCGCAGGTGGAACGGCAACCCGGGCAGCCCGATCGGCAGCACCGCGGTGCCCGGTTCGGCGAACACGCCCGCGAGCCCCGCCGCACTCAACAACAGCCCGCCCAGCGCGCCGAGCGGAAACAGCCCGTGCGCCACGAGCCGCGTGCGATGCAGGACCCCGAGACCGAGCGCGCCGATCGCCAGCCACGCGGCCGCGACCAGCAGGACGAAATGGACGACCGGCACGGGTGCCATCCGGAATGTCTCCAGTACGCTCGGATTGGACGAGGAGCACGGAACGTGCCCGGGTATCCCGGGCTCGTTCCGTGCGTATTATGACACCGAAAGGCCAATCCGGATAACAGACCATGATAATCGCGTTATCATGTGAACCACATGTTCGCGGATATCGGGCGACCCGGCGGACCAGTCGCCCGCATGCGGCGCACGAAGCGCCCAGCCGCAACGCCCTTGCCGGCGGTCCGCGCGATCGAGTGAAGCTCCTATGCCTGCGCAGTACTTTCGAAGCCTGACGGGAAAACACCGCAGCGCGAGCGCGAACCGTCAGCTCGGGTTTTCCCTTGCCTGCGTCGCCGGCGCCACCAACGCGGGCGGCTTCCTCGCGGTCAAGCAATACACGTCCCACATGAGCGGCATCGTGTCGGCGATCGCGGACCAGACGGCGCTCGGGGACATCCGGCTCGTGCTGGCCGGCGTCGGTTCGCTGGCCTCGTTTCTCGTCGGCGCGGCGTGCTCGGCGGTGCTCGTCAACTGGGGGCGCCGCCGGCGCCTGCAGAGCCAGTACGTGCTGCCGCTGCTGGTCGAGGCCGCGCTGCTGCTCCTGTTCGGCCTGCTCGGCAGCCACCTCGCGCTATGGGAAGCGTTCTTCGTCCCGGTGACCGTGATCCTGCTGTGCTTCATCATGGGGCTGCAGAACGCGATGATCACGAAGCTGTCGGGCGCGGAGATCCGGACGACGCACATGACCGGCATCGTGACGGACCTCGGCATCGAACTGGGCAAGCTGTTTTACTGGAATCGATCGAAGGTCACTGCCAACGCACAGGCGGTCATCGCCAACCGCGCGAAGCTGCGGATCCATGCCACGATGCTCGCGTCGTTCTTCGTGGGCGGCCTGATCGGCGCCATCGGTTTCAAGCATGCGGGCTACGTGTCGACCGTGCCGCTCGCCGGCGCACTCGTCACGCTCGCGATCGTGCCCGTGGTCGATGACGTGCTGTCCTGGCTGTATCGGCTCGACCGCACGCGCGGGCCCGACACGCAGTGAGGCGGCCCCTTCCCGCCGCGCCGTCGACGGCGAATGCATTATAATTCGATTAACATATTTGCCGACCTGCGCTCGCAATGGAAACGAAAACCGCACGCCTGACCGTCCTGATCGATCCCGCCAAGAAAGAAGCATTCGAAATGCTCTGCTCCGAGCAGGATCTGACGCCGTCGCAAGTCGTCCGGCAGTTGATCCGCGAGTATCTCGAGCGTCACGGCGTGACCTACAAGACCCAGAGCCCGCTCGGCAAGCGGGTCAGACGCAGCGCCGAGTAACGCCCGCACCGGTCACGCGCCGATCGCCCAGTGCGCGCTCCCTTTCGCATGCCAGACCAGCCGATCCGGATCGAGGCGCTCGCCTGCCTTCAGGCGCCGGGCCGTCGCTGACAGTTCGAGTTCGCCTGCCACGGCAAACGACCGCGCCCGTTCGGACAGGACGCGCGTGGATGGCAGGCGGCGGCCGCCCTTCCATGCGAACGCGACGAAATTGCTGTCGTCGCCGCACCGGACGATCGCATAGCACACACCGAACACGGACCTCAGCCGCTCGAGATGCAGCGGCAGCGCCGGATCGTCGTCCGTGAAGTTGATCACGAGGACACCCGTCTCGCTCAAGCGCTCGCGACACGCGTCGAAGAACGCGAGGTCGGCGCAACGGCTCGCGATCCCGTCCGTGACGAACGCGTCCAGCAGGATCACATCCGTGCGGATGTCCTCGTTCGTCACGTAGTCCGCGCCATCGGCGCACACCACCCTGAACCGCGCGTCGTCCGCAGGAATCCTGAACACGTCGCGCAGCGCGATCACCTCGGCGCTGATTTCGACCGCGTCGATCGCGGCCCCGGGCAGGTGCCGGTAGCAATACTTCGCCAGCGATCCCCCGCCCAGCCCGATCATGCAGATGTGCGCGGGGGCCGGCTGCAGCAGCAGGAATCCCATCATCGTGCGCGTATAGCCCAGCGCGAGCTTCTCCGGATCGCCGAGCGACATGAAGCTCTGCGTGGCGAAATGATCGAAGTGCAGCGACACCGCGTGCCGCGTCTCCAGCACATAGGGTTGCCCGTCACGCATCGGCGTCGACAGGAATTCGACGAACGCGTCGTAGGAGGTTCGTTCCTCGGCCATGCTCGGGTGCCCGGCCAGCCGGTCAGACCTTCTTCAGGAAACACGCCTTCAGCATGAAGCCGCCGGCGTCCGTCTTGCAGTCGACTTCGTGATCGCCGCCGACGATCCGGATGCTCTTCACCTTGGTGCCCATCTTCAGCGTGATCGACGAGCCCTTGACGCGCAAATCCTTGATCAGCACCACCGAATCCCCGTCCGACAGTACGTTGCCGTTCGCATCCTTGACGACGCTCCCCGCGGGTTCGTCGCCCGCGTCGGCGCCGGCGCTCGCCGACCACTCGTGACCGCAGTCCGCGCACACGACCAGCGCGCCGTCCGGGTACGTGTTTTCCATCGAGCATTGGGGGCATGAAGGGGCAGCGTGCATGGCGGATTCCATTGAAACGGTTTCGAGTCGGTCAGTAAGAACCGGCGAGCAACCCGCCTCGCCGGCATCGGCCGCCGTGCCGTCGACGCATCGACCGGCACCTGACGGCGCACACAACATTATAATGCCATTCACATAAACTTATCTCTCGATTATAATTCACGGCTTGCCGCCATTCGTCGGACTTGCGGTGGGTTTCGCGGAGGATGTCGACATGTTCGAGCTGGATGGAGCGCTACTGTTGCCCGATCGGCGCGCCGTCGCGCTGCGGGACGTCGCGGGAAGCCGGGGGCTCGTCGTCGTGGGCGTCGGGCGTGGCGGCGAACGCGGGTTCCAGATGGTTCACCGCTTCCATGACGTGGGCGAACGGCTCGCGGCGGCAGGGGTTCATCTGGCCTTCGTCTATCCGAGGGATTCGGCGCGGCACGTGATGGATCCGATCTCGGTGGCCAGCGCGCGGTTCCGGCGCCATCCGTGCCTGCTGCTCGACGCCGACGGCCAGTGTTTCCGGCAAGGCGTGCCGCCTCGATCGCTGCGCGCGGTGTGCCTGAGCAGCGAGCTGGGCAGGCTCGCCGGCATCGACATCGACGTGCGCGACGCGGCGTGGGAAAGCGCATTTCGGGCGTTCCTGACGGGCCCCCGGATCGACCTGTCGCACTGATTCCAACGATCCATCCAGAGGCTTCGCAAAAAACGTGGCAACCGTCGTGCACCTTCAAATCGGCTCGCGCTGGAACCGGCATGGCGCGAGCGCCGCGCAGGACGCGCTCGTCGACATGGCACGCCGCTTCGAAAGCGACATCCTGCTGATCGCGAACGGGCGCCACGGCGATGCCAAGGACGGCATGGCGATCGCCTCGCTGCAGGTGCGCGGCGGCACGTCCGCCCAAGTGATGGCGACCGGCCCGGACGAGGAAGCCGCGCTTCGCGCGCTCCTGCCCGTGCTGCAAGGCGAGTAGCCCGCATGCCGCCTGTCGACCTGCCATTCCTCGGTATCCGCGCCCATCATGAAGACGCGGCCATCGGCATGCCGGCCATCGTGGAATCCGAGCACCTCGTCTCGCTGTGCTTCGATGGCCGCGGCGTGCAAAGCACCATGCTGCGCGCGGCCCCCGATGCGCTCGCGCTGGGCTACACGCGCACGATGATGGGGTTCCTGCTGCTGCAGCCGGCTCCCGCGCACATCGGCATGATCGGGCTCGGCGGCGGATCGCTGACGAAATATTGCCGCCGGCACCTGCCGGGCGCGCGCATCAC
This sequence comes from Burkholderia pyrrocinia, assembly GCA_001527685.1. Classification (GTDB taxonomy): domain Bacteria; phylum Pseudomonadota; class Gammaproteobacteria; order Burkholderiales; family Burkholderiaceae; genus Burkholderia; species Burkholderia pyrrocinia_D. The sequence continues at coordinate 89,260 of LOZU01000015.1, read as the reverse complement.
CGCCATCGAAGTCAATCCGGACGTGATCGCGCTGCGCGACCGCTTCTGCATCCCGTCCGACGACGCGCGGCTGACCGTCGTCTGCGCGGACGCCGCCCGGTACATGTCGACCACCGCGCACACCTTCGATGCGCTGCTGCTGGACGGTTTCGACGCGGACGGCATGCCCGTCGAGCTGGCCGGCGCGGCCTTCCAGGCAGCCTGTCACGCGCGGCTGAACGACGGCGGCGTGCTGGCGGCGAACCTGTTGAGAGGCGATCCGCGTCTTGGCGACGCGCTCTGCGGGCTGCGCGAAACATTCGGCCCCTCCGTCGCGCTCGCGCCGGCCGAGGACGCCGCGGAAAACCTCATTGCCTTCGCGTGGAAAAGCGATGCCCCGCTGCCGTCGCTCGAGGCGCTGATGGCGCGCGCGGATCGGCATGCCGGGCCGCACCGCGTCGATCTCGTCGAAGCGGCCGTCCGCATCGAGGCCGGCGCCAGTTACGACTGGACGCGTTTGGGCGCCGGCCCGGCCATTTGATTCCGTACCACCCCGTGCCCTTGGCGAGGGCCGATTTCCTGGATTCTGGAGACACGATGAGCGACCACGATACGTCAAACGCCCCCACCCTTTCCGCATCCGCGATCTGGGCGCTGGAACGCCTTGCGGAGGTCCGCTACGGACGCGCGACACCCGCGCTCGGCTGGTCCATCACGCGGGAGCTCATCAGCGCGGGCCTGGTCGATTCCCCCCTGCACGGCCGCTCGGGCATGTCGATTACCACGGCCGGCCGGACCTTCCTGAAGAACCTGAAGTAGGCCCCGTCGAACGCACCGGAACTCAAGGCTCGATCACGCGCGGCGTCACGAGAAAGAGCCGCTCGCTGTGCCCGTCCTGCTTGTCGGTCGAGCGGAACAGCGCGCCGAGCAGCGGCAGCTTCGACAGCACCGGCACGCCCGATTGCGTGCTCGAACGCGCATCCACCTTGTAGCCCGCGATCAGCAGCGCCTGGCCTTGTTCGATGAACGCCTGCGTGTTGATCTCGGTCGACATGATCACCGGAATGTTGTCGACCCGCTGATTCGACAACTCGCCGTCGACGATCCGCACGTCGAGCTTGATCTGCGTGCGCCCGCCCTCCTCGACGACCATCGGCAGCACGCGCAGCGACACCCCCGTCGAGATGCTGTACAGGTCGGCCGACGTGTAGCCCGCGACGCGCACGAAGAACTGCTTCTTGTTGTCCATCACCGCTTCGACGTTGTCGAGCGTCGTGACTTTCGGGCTGGCGTCGGTGCGCGCCTGGTTCGACGATTCGAGCGCGTTGATCCGCGTGAGCAGGTAGCGGCCCGCGTCGCCGAGCACGGCCGTCAGCGACAGGCCGAGCGGGCTCGCCGGCACGCTCACCGAGTCGTTGCCGGACAGCGAGATCGAGCCGAACGTCGGGTTCAGCGAGCCGTTCGCATACGAATTCTGCGACGTGAGCCCCGTGCCCGTCTGCACGTCGAAATGGCTGTTGTGCGCGCGCCAGTCGATGCCGAGCTGCTTGAGCGCGCCTTCGTCGATCTGGATGATGCGCGCCTCGATCTCGATCAGGCGCGGCTTCACGTCGAGCAGCGCGATGAGGTCCGGGTATTGCGCCATGTGTTCGGGCACGTCGCGCACGAGAATCGAGTTCGTGCGCGGATCGGCCTGGATCACCGGCAGGTCGGTCGCGTCGCCCGCGCCCGCCGGCACGCCGTTCGCGCCGCCGCCGATCAGACCGCCGGCCGCGTCGGGCAAGCGCGCCGCGCCGGAATTCGCGATCGCGGCGGCGAGCATGCCGCTCGGCCGCGCGTCGCCCCCCTGGCCGCCGGCCGGCATGCCCGCGCCATCGCCCGATTGCGCGCCCTGCATGTACGGCGGCAGCGGCGGCAAGGCCGGCACGCCGCTGCGCCCGCCGCCGATGTCCGTCATCGGCGCGGCGCGGCTGATCGGCTTGCCGACCGTCGTCTGCGACGTGTGCTTGCCGTCGCCCGGGTGATACATCCGGTTCAGCAGCGACGCGACGCCCGGCATCGACACCGTCGTGCCGTCGACGTTCACGTCGCGATCGGCGGCCCATGCGTGCTTCAGCGTGAACACGCGGATCGCCGTGCCGCCCGTGCGCGCGGAATTCTCGTCGAGCCGCGCGGCGATGCTCGTCACGAGCTCGACGTAGCGCGGCGGCCCCGCGACGAGCGCGGTGCGCTGCTTCGCGTTGTAGGTGACGGGATAGCGCGGATCGGCCACCTTCATCTGCTCGAGCAGGTCGCGCAGGTCGCCGGTGTTCGCTTGATCGAGCTTGACGAGCGTGCTCTTCATGTCGCTCGCGGGCGTCACGTACAGCACGGTGCCGTCGTAGTACCAGACGAAGCCGAACGATGCGGCGAGCGTGTCGAGGAAGCGCTGCGGCGACATCTTCATCTTGCCGCTGACGGCCCCGCTCACGCCGGGCGCGACGTTCGCCGCGATGTTCTGGCTGGCGGACAGGTCGCGCAGCACGTCCTTCACGTCCTTGCCCTCCGCCGCGTACTGGATTTCGGTGCTGCGCCAGCGGATCGGCGCGGCGTCGACGGAAAGGCTCGCGAGCGAGCACAGCAGGGACAGCAATACGGAGATCTTGGCCTTCATGGGGGCGTCCGGTGGGGGCGCGCGGCGGTCGGTCTGACCGGCGCGCGCCGCGAATGGGAGACCCGTGCAGTTAACCGCAGCCGCGCTCGGCGAAGGCGGCGCGCGGCGAAGGCGCGTTCAATAGAACGAATTGACGGTCCAGCCGGTGGCGAGGGGGGTCTGGAGGAAGGTCTGGTTGCCGCCGCAATAGCTGGACGTCCACGGCGTCTTCGCGTAGCCGTCGTACGTCGCCCATTTGCTCGAGAGCCTGACCGTGTAGCCGCTGCGCGGCTCGGCGGCCACGTTCAGCGTGACGTTGATCGTCGCGGCGTCTTCGCGCAATTTCGTCGATTGCGCCTCGTTGTGCGCGATCACCTTGTCGCCCTGACGGTCGATGACGTCGACGACCAGGCGCATCTGGCCTTCCCGCCCCTTCAGGTCGCAGGTCGCATAGCTCATGTGCATGTATGCGCTCACCGCGATCAGCCCGTTGTTGTCGAGCGTCACCTGTCGGTCGATCGTGTACGTGTACGTGCCGTCCCGCTCGTAGGTGATGAGCGGCGGATTCGGATACCCGCCGCGGTAGGTGAACCCGCACGAAAAATCGTTCGCGCCAGGCGTCTCCATCAGGATCGCGCAGGCCGTGTCGGTGCTGCCGATCTTGATCCCCGACTGCGGCAGCCACTTGCCGTCCTGGCAGGACAGCACTTGTCCGTCCTTGCCCATTGATATGAGGCCGGCGTTTGGACGATCCTTATCGGGTGCGCACGGCGTGTTGACGACGACACGCCCGGTGATCTCGTACTGGTTCGCGGAGACGACGCCGGGCACGATCAGGTTGTCGTTCTGATCGACCGCGAGTGCCTGCCAGGCGGCGCCCGTCCATGCATAGGCGCGGAACTTGTCGAGCGTCAGTCGCACGTCGCCCTTCTCGTTCGATGCATCGGTGGGCAGATCATTGGTCTTTTCGACAGGATCCTTCCAATGACCGCCCGCGCCACGCCACACGCCGCTCTTGCAGCTCAGCAGCTTGCCGGCCGAGTCCGCGCCGAGCTTGCCGTTCGTGAAGTTGCCCGCCGTTCCGCAGTTCGCCGCGTCGGTGTTGCCATCCGTAAACGTCTGCGTGAGCCAGATCGGCACCTGCATCGCGTTCGCCTCCGGATGGCCGGTGACGCCGACGCGGTACAGGTAATCGCTGTTGATCTGCTGGCCCGGGCCGTTGAAGAAGATTTCGTTGGCGAGGTGGCCCGCGTTCGGCGGCGCGGCACCGTTCGGGCCGCAGGTTGGCGAGGCGCCGCCGAGGAACGCGCCGAGCGGCATCCGCCACGCGTCGAATGCGCCGCGCGCCTCCGCCGGATTGCGCGCACTGATCGAGCCGCCGCCCGGCCCCGCGCTCGCGGCGACGAGGCCGAGTTCCTTGTCGCCGATCGGCTCGCCGCCCGTCGTCACGACGAGCGCGTCGAGCCCGGTGCCGCTCGCGGTCCGCTTGACGAGCACGCACGTGTGCTGGCCGTACGCGTTCGTCGGCTGAAGCGCTGCGGGCAGATCATTCGTCGTCTGCAGATCGGCGAGCTTCATCACGATGGGTGTCTGCTTGTTCGCGCGCTGTAGCCAGGTATCGTAATCGCGCTTCAGCGCGCGTGTGGCCGCCATCGTCACCTGCGCCTGGTATTGCGCGGCCTGTTGCGCGCGCACGTCGTCGAGCGACGTGTCGACCAACATCGTGATGCCGGCGAGCATCACGGCAGCGATCGCCAGCGCGCCGAGCACCTCGATCAGCGTGAAGCCGCGCGCGCGGCGGCGGGAAGACATGAAACGCATCAGTACGCTTGCCCCATCCAGACCGGCATGCCGTTCGCGATCGTCAGCCCGGCAGGCAGCGGCACGCCGTCCGCCGGCGCGTTGCCGGGGCGCACGACCGCATTGCGATACGCGAACCCCGCGAACAGCGAACCGTCGGCAAGCGTCGCAATCTCGCCCGTGATATTGACGGGCGGTGCCGCCGACGCATACGCGACAACGGTGCCGTCCAAGACGAAGTTGTGCCATAGCGGGTTCGCACCCGGATACCACGCTGGAAACACAAGCTGCGCGTTCGGCACCGCGCCGCGCGTGCCGGGATGCACGCGCGCGTAGTCGAGCGTCGCCTGCCGGTAGATCGCGAGGTTTTCGGCGAGCGCTTGCGCAGTGCGCTCCGGTTGCAGCGCGGGCACGGCGGACGGGCCTTGCAGCGTCGCGTAGATGGCGGCGATCGACGCAATGGCCAGCGCGGCGGCGAGGGCGTACATGAGCTAGACAGGCAATGGCGAAAGAGTCGGCGGCGTCAGTTCGACGTCCAGGTGATCGCGGCGTTATCCACACAGTTCGCCGTCGCTGCGTCCGGAGCAACCGGATAGTTGACTTGGGCATTTCCAATCGCGGCCCGCCGCCAGTTACCTCCTGCCGTGAGCGTATTGATGCAGATGTCGCGCGGGATGTTCGTGTACGTGACCGTGAAGGTCTGCCCCTGCCCCGTCACCGTCACGTTCCCGCCCCATGCGTTCGCCACGTTTGCGCCGTTGACAGGCAGTGTGCTCGGAAACACCCTTGCCGCGATCAGGTTTGCATTGAGCGGAGCATTGTCTCCATAGTTATTCACCTGCCCCATATAAAGCTTCTTCGTCCCCGTCTGAATCGCATTCAGCTCCTCCGCGAGCCGATTCGTATTCGCGCTCGAAAACGCCGACCCGAGCAGCGCGATCGCGCCGACGATCACGATCGCGGCAACGCCGAGATACGCGATGCTCTCAAGCAGCGACGCGCCGCGCTCCTTGCGGTGCCGCCGACAAAACGCCGGTGTGTGTCGATAAGCGGGATGATTGGCGAGTGGTTTCATAGGGTCTTCTCCTGAATTGAAAATGCGCGATGTCAATGCATCGCGCGCGTCATCGCGGCGATTTCCTGCTGGATACCGAAGAAGCCCGTCACGAGCCAGCCGATCAGCATCGCGAGCACGACGATCGCAATGCCGTTCAGCACGCGCATCTGCGCGGCGATACGCGTGACGCCCTCTTCGAGCCATTCGTCGGCGAGCATCTTGAGCGCCGCGTCGAAGCCGCCGTACTCGGCGTAGATGCACAGATCCTCGACGATCTCGCGCGACGGAAAGTGATAGCCGGCGTTGAGCAGCGCCTCGCCGGCATTGAGGCCCGACTTCACGCCGACCAGCGTGTCGTCGATCCGCTCGCGCAGCCACGGCCCCGCGACCGCGCCGATCTTGAGCAGCGCCCGCTCGACCGTGACGCCCGACGCCTGCAGCGCCGAGAACGCGATCAGGAAGCCGCTGCCCGTGACGAGCCGGTAGATCGAATAAGGCGGCATGCGGTCCGCGTAGATCCGCAGCGGGCCGCGCCAGCGCGGCAGCGACCACGCGAGCGCGGCGCCCACCGCGGCGAGCAGCACGACCACGACGGGCATCCAGCCCTGCACGAACGCCGACATCAGGTACAGCGAGCGCGCGGCGCCGTGCCAGTGCGTCGGATCGGCGATCATCGCGAACTTGGGGATCACGTGCGTGCCGAACAGGTACAGGTAGCCGAGCACCATCACGACCAGCCCGACCGGATACGCAACGCCGCCCGTGACCGCGCGGCGGATCTTGCGGGCCGACTGCACGATGTCGGCCACCGACGCGAGCGCGTCCTCGATGCGCCCCGCCTGCTCGCCGGCCGCAATGATCATCTGCTCGGTCGCGGGCACCCACGTTTCCATCGCCTCGGACAGCATCCGGCCGTTCTGCACCGCGAGACGCCAGTCGGACAGCACGATCGCGAGCGGCTCGCGCGGCTTGCGGCCCTCGCGCGACGCGCGCCATTCGAGCTCCTCGAGCACCTTGAGCAGCGGCAGCCCGTTGCCGAGCATCTTCGCGACCTTGCGATACACGCGCAGCCGCTCGTCGGCGTTCAGGCTGAGCTTCGCCCAGCGGCGATTCAGCTCAAGTGCCATAGCTGAGCCCGACCAGCGACAGCTGCTGCCGCGCTTCGCCCGCCACCGGCGCGAGCGTGCCGACGATGCGCTCGACGCCGCGCGGATCGACGAGCCCCGCCGCGACCTTGCGCAGCGCGTGCTCGGCGAGCGTCACCCCGCCGAGCGTGCGGGTCCAGTACTCGAGCGCGCCGACCTTGTCGCCGTCGCGCAGGCATTCGAACAGCCGCGCATCGGGCAGGATCACTTCGGCCACCACCGTGCGGCCGATCGTGCCGACCGAGCGGCAATGCTCGCAACCGTCGCCCGCGATGCATACGTCGTGCAGCCGCCCGTCGAGCGCGAGCCGCAGCCGCGCCAGCAGGCCCGGCTCGATCCGCTCCGGATGATCGACGAGCCGCAGCTTGCAATGCGGGCACAGCAGCTTCACGAGACGCTGGCTGATGAGCCCGGAGACCACCGTGTGATCGGTGACCATCCGCGCGTGCAGGCCGAGATCGATCAGGCGGTCGGCGATCGCGAGCGCGCTGTTCGCATGCACCGTCGTCCACACCTGGTGGCCCGTCATCGACGCACGCAGCGCCGTCTGCCCGGACGCACGGTCGCGGATCTCGCCGATCATGATCGTGTCCGGATCGAGCCGCATCGCGTTCGTGATCGCCGCCGCGAACGCGAGCGCGCGCGCGTCCTCGGTCGGCGCGTTCGCCACCGGCGTCTGCACCGCGCCGTCGATCGGATACTCGATCGGGTCCTCGACCGTGATCACGTGCAGGCTGCCGCGCGACTCGTCGATCTGCGCGGCGAGCATGCGCTGCAGCGTCGTCGATTTGCCGGAGCCGGTCGGGCCGCTGATGATGTTCATCCCGTGCGGCTGCACGCGCAGCGCGCGGAATGCCGCCACGTGCTCGGGCGCGAAGCCGAGCGCCGCGAGATCGGTCGCGTCGCCCGCATCGTTGTACAGGAGCCGCAGCACCATCAGGCTGCCGTCGCTCGTCGGCGTCGTCGCGATCCGCACGCCGTACAGGTCGTCCGGCAGCTTGTCGCGGTCGCCGATGCTCGCGTCCTGCCGCTCGCTCGGCCGGTAGCTGTTGTCGGACACGGTCGTCATCGCGCCGTACAGCGTCGCGAGCAGCCGCTCGCCGTGCTCGCGCGTGTGCTCGTTCACGCGCATGAGCTCGTTGTGGATCCGGAAGTAGACCTCGGTGCTGAAGCGGCGCACGCGGATATGGATGTCCGACGCGCGCTCGCGGCACGCGCGGCCGATCAGCTCCTTCGCGAGCACCTGCATCACCGTGTGATCGAGCCGCTCGCCGCCGCCCGCGACGTGCTGCCGGTACGCCTCGCGCACCTGCGTCAGCGTCGCGGCCGTCGGCCGGTACGGCCGGCCCATCCGGTCGAGCCGCGCGCGATACGACAGCACGAACGGGTTCATCTCGTGGCCGTCGGCGATCAGCAGGCGCCCGTCGTCGAACAGGCAGACGAACTTGCGCTCCTCGACGCTCGCGGCGAAGTCGCCCGCTTCGCTGACCGCGCGCGGCTGCGCGGCGGGCGGCGTCGCGTGCGCGAGCGCCGGCTCGGGTCGTTGCGCGCCCCGGCTCATGATCCGCTCCTCGCCGGCAGCGCGGGCTGGGTCGGCAGCGGCGGGGCCGCGTCGGCCGGCAGCACCGGATTGCCCGCATAGGAAGGCGACAGCGCCGGCGACGCCGTCGACAGCCGCACCGTGCGCCCGCGATTCGACACGACGACCGCGCGCGGCTCGATCGCGACGACGCGCCCGCCGTCGGGCAGCGCGTCGCCGCGCTGCACCTCGAATTCCGCGCCGCCGTTCATCCGCATCGTCGCGAACGCGCGCCTGCCGACGCCTTCGATCGCCGTCACCGTGAACTGCCCGGCAGCCGGCGCGCCGCCGCCGAGCGCACGCGCGAGCTGCGCGGTACGCTCGACGACTTGCTGCTGGGTCTCGAGCTTCTTCAGCTGCGCCTGCAGCAGCACCGTCTCGCTTTGCAGCTGCGTGAGCCGTGCGGCGGTCGCGCCGCTGTCGTCGAGCGACGCGGGCCCCGCCGCGCGCGCGGCGCCGGCGAGCAACGCCAGGCCCAGCACGCACGTCGATCCGACGCGACTATTTCGCATAGAGCACTCCTTCGAGAGTCCACTGATTGTTCTGGTAAGCGATGCGCTGCACGCGCAGCCCCGGCACGTCGATCGCGCGCACGAACTCGGGCGGCGCAACGCCGCCGAGGTTCGCGGTGAGCCGGTACGTGCGCCACGCGGTCGCGGCGGCCGCCTGCTGCGCGAGATTCGCGAGCTGCGCCTGCGACGCCTGGCCGGGCAGCAGCTCGTCGAGTTTAGCGGCGGCATCGAGCCATTGGAGCCGCGACAGAAGTTGCGTCCTGACAGCCGAATCGTCGACGAGCGGCGTGTCGCCCGCGGCCGGCGCGACGAGCGGCACGTCGAGCGCCGCGCGCTCGCCGTCGGTGTCGACGATCGCGCCGGGCTCCACGGCGAGCAGGTAGCGCACGTTCGAGCCGTTGCGCGCCCATCCGTAGTGCGCGGTGCCCGGCGTGCATTCGTAGCGGTCGAGCTGCCAGCCGCCCGGCGCGAGCCGGCCGAAGCGCGCCGCGCATGCCCGCGCGAAGCCGACCGCGTCGGGCAGCGTCGCCCATGGGTGCGCGATCGGGCCGCCCTTCGCCTGCCGCGCGGCGAGCTCCGCGCGCACGCGTTCGAGCGCCGCCTCGCGTTCCTGGGCCTCGACCTTCGCGCGATGGTGCCAATACGCGAGCCCCGCGCCGCCCGCGACGCACACGACCGTCGCGGCGATCAGCGCGGCGCGCGGCGACAGGCGCCGCTCGACCGGCCGCAGCGCCCACCAGCGCTCGGTGCGCGGCCGGCCGCCGCGGCGCGGCAGCAGTTCGTCGAGCCGTTTCGGCTGGAAATTCTGGAAGCCCTGCTTCTCGAGCTCCGGCTCGCCGATCACGACGTTCCAGCCGCCCCACGCATAATCGGTGTGCAGCTTTTCCAGCGCTTCCTCGCGGCTGCCGATCCAGTCGCCGTTCGGCATGAACGCGTGGTCGCGCACCGCGAAGTACGCCCAACGCCCGTCGGGCAGCGCAAACGCGCCGAGCCAGTTCGGCGCGGGCTGCCGGCGGCCGTTGTAGAACGCGCCTTCGAGCGCGATCGCGCGCGACACCATCGCGCCGAGCGACAGATGCCCGGGCGCGAAGCCGTCGCGCGTGTTCGCATAGCCGGCCGCCGCGACGCCGCGATCGATCCGCAGCACCATCAGGTCGAACTTCAGCTTCTTCGCGAGCTCGACCGCTTCGGCGCGCAGCTCGTTGCGCCGCGACAGCGACTGCCAGAACAGCCCGCCGACAAAGCGCTGGCGGCCGATTTGAATCACCTGCGCGCTCATCGCCGGCTCCGTCAGGCGCCGCCGCGCTGCGTGACGGGCGTGATCAGGATCACGATCACCTCGCGCTGGCGCTGCGCCTCGTAGCCGCCGCCGAGCGCGATCATCTTCGGCGTGCCGACGCCGCGCTCGTCGAGCGAATCGTTCGCACCTTCGTAGCCGCTGATGACGAGCGTCTCGCCCGACTTCATCGCGACCCGCTGCAGGAAGTTGCGCATGTCGACGTTGGGTGTCTGGATGCGCGTCGCATCGCGGCCCGCGCTGCTCGACACGTCCTTCAGCTCGATCAGCGACGAGATGTTGGTCGAGAACTGCAGCATCACGGTGCCGTCGTCGAGCACGTGCGGCAGCAGCGTCATGTTGAAGCCGGTCGTCACGGTGCCCGGCGTGAGCGCCGTCGACGAGCCGACGTTCGCGGTGTTCGTGGTCGACACCGACGCGAGGTAGCCCGTCTGCGTCGCGACCTGCACGGGCACCGGCTGGTTGTTGAGCGTCGTGACCGACGCCGACGTCTTGCGCCGCACCGTGCCCTGCTCCGACAGCGCGCGAATCAGCAGCTTCGTGCCGTTGAAGCGGCTCGTCGGGCTGAGCACGGTCGCGGCCAGGTCGGCAGGCGAGGTCAGCGCCGCCGGCGTGAACGGGTTGGTGACGTTGAAGCTCGCCGACATCGTCTTGTAGACGAGGCTCCAGTCGATCCCGTACGCGTCGCCCGCCTTCAGCGACACGCTGAGCACGGTCACGTTCAACAGCACCTGCCGCGACAGCGAGCGGTTCTGCTGCGTCATGAACGTGGCGACGCGCTCGAGCACGTCGGGCGTATCCGTCACCGAGATCGAGCCGGTGGCCGGTGACGACACCGAGCTGCCGTAGCGCGACAGCATCGACTGGATCGCGCTTTGCAGGCCGTTGAACACCGACAGCTGCGAATTCACCGCGGTGTTCGCCGTGTTGTTCGCGGTGAGGCCCGTCGTGCTGGAATTCCCGCCGTTCGTGCCGCCGCCCGAGCCGCCCGACTGCGAACCGCCCGACGTGCCGTCGCTGGTCGCGCCGCTCACGACCGACGCGTTCAGCGACGAGTCGCCGGGAATCGCATTGACCTGGAACGTGCGGGTATCGGTGAAGAAGAAGCGGATCGTGCCCTGCTCGTAGCGCCAGAACACGCCGAAGCGCGCGCACGCCGCATCGAGCAGGCCGCGCAGCGTGCCGCCCGTGTACAGGATCCGCGCCGGCGCGAACGACGTGCCGCCGCCTGCGCCACCGCCGCCCGCGTTGCCGCCGCCGGACGCTGCGCCGCCCGGCATGCCGGGCGGCAGCGGCGGCACCGAGCGCCCGCCCGCCGCGTCGAGGAACGCGGGCGCGCTGCGCGCGGCGCCGTCCGCGCCGCCGCCCTGCTGCGAACGCGCGGCCGCCTGCTGGGCGCTGGCGGCGACCTGGGTCGGCACCTGCGTGAGCCGGGTGATCTGCTCGGCGAATTCGGACAACGAAGCGACCGAGCGATCAAACGACGCCGGCTCGTCGAACAGCGACGGCAGCTGTTCGCCGTGCTGCAGCTTGACGGTGCCCGCCGACACCCACAGCCCGTCGTTCACGACGACGGGCGACAGCGCGTGCACGCTGTTGTCGCCGTCGAGGGCGCGCTTCACGAGCGCGCCGGATTCGTTCGAATCGCGTTGCGTATCCCGTTCGATGCCGCTGCGCAGCCCGGTGCAGCCGCCCAGCAGCACGGCGGCGAGTAATGAAATGGCGAGAAAGACGCGCATCAGCCCGCTCCTTGCGCGACGACGCGCAACACATGATTGCCTTGATAGAGAATCGCCTGGATCGGCGTCGACGTGCGGCCGAGGCTCGCGACGAGCGCCTGCAGCGCGTCCTCGAACGAGCCGCGCAGCGTCGCCTGCGCATCGATGCTGAAATCGACCGGCGCATCCCACACGAGCTGCCAGCCCGCCGTGCGCGCCCAGCGCGACAAAACGCCGCGAATCGTGCCATCGGATGCGCGCACGTCCCAAGTGGGCAGGTTCGCCACGGGCGGCGGCACCGGCCGCGCGGCCGCGGCCGCGGCCGGCGTGACACCCGCAGGCGCCTGCGGCTGCTGGGCCTGCGCCGCGCGCAGCACGTCGCCGCGCTGCGCGGTCAGCGGCGCGTGATCGAAGCGCTCGGCAAATGGGCCGGCCGGTGCCGGCTCGGTGCCGGCGGGCATGCCGCTCGCCGCGCAATCGGTTGCAAGAAGCGCGAACGCGATGAACGCGGCCGCGGCGACCGTAGCGCCGTGCATCATGTTTTTCCTCGTTACTCGACTGCTGCCGTGCGCCGCTGGCCCCCGCGCTTTGCCGCCCGATGATCCCGGATATCGCGTCCGGCGCCTCGGGCCGCCTGCGCGACCTCAATGGGCTTTCCGGACCCGGGATAACCGCGGCTGTACATATTAGGTCTACGCACGCAGTCGCATTATTGACGTGATTATTGCGCGGCAAATATACCCCGAACAGTTTGACAAAAGCTAGTTTGCGTGCAAAATTAAATAGACCATTCAAATTTCCCGCCCGCGCGTAATGCGCCGCCTTTTTCAATCATTCGAATCGCCACCCAGATGAACCAGCATGCTGCCGCCCCGCTGCGCGATCTCGCAGGCGAAGTGCTCGGCCTGATCGACCTGAAGCAGATGTTCACCGACATCCACATCGAGCAGGATCGCCCCGTCACGATCAAGACGCCGCGCGGCTGGGTCGAGACGAGCGACGAACCGGTGCTCCTCGACGACATGCGGCCGCTCCTCGACGCCATCGACGAGCACTGGGAGAGCGCGCTGCGCCAGGGCACGCTCGACCGCCCGTTCGTCCTCACGCGCTGCCGGCTGCGCTGCCACGTGTATCGCGCGGGCGGCGGCCGCAAGATCGTGATCTCGATGCGCCGCCTGCCGCTCAAGCCGCTGCCCCTCGAGGAGCTCGGCCTGCCCGTCTACGTGCGCTCGATGCTCGACAACACGAAGGGCATCATCCTCGTCACCGGCCCGACGGGCTCGGGCAAGACGACGACGATCGCGTCGCTGCTCGAGCACATCAACGCGACGCGCAACACCCATATCGTCACGATCGAGGAGCCGATCGAATACTATCTGGAGCGCCGCCAGTCGATCATCTCGCAACGCGAAGTGCCGACCGATACGCCGAATTTCCCGCACGGGCTGCGCGAGGCGCTGCGGCAGAAGCCGGACGTCGTGATGGTCGGCGAGGTGCGCGACGCGCAGACGGCCGACACGCTGCTGCAGGCCGGCGAATCCGGGCATCTCGTGCTCGCGACGATGCACACGGGCAGCGCGGTCAGCGCGCTCAACAAGCTGCTGTCGTTCTTTCCGGTCGAGCAGCGCGACCGGCACGCGGTGGCGCTCGCCGAATCGCTGATCGGCATCGTCTGCCAGAGCCTCGTGCCGAGCGCGGACGGCGAAAGCCTCGTGCTCGCTAGCGAGCTGCTGTTCAACAACAACAACCAGATCGCGAAGCTGATCGCGGATCCAGCCAAGCTGCACCTCGTCAACGAGTTCCTGCGGCGCCGCGAGGACAATATGTCGCGCTCGCTGAACGACGATCTCGCCGCGCTTGCGGCCCGCAACCGGATCACGACGAAGGATGCTTTACGGGCGACTTACAATCGGCTCGAACTACATGAAATGATGCAGTCCATTGTTAATCGCTAGCCGTGCGCGACCGGGCCGGAATTTTTATGGCCGATCTAAAAACGAAAAAAAACCAGATAAACACGCGCGGATCGCGCGTTAATTGACCGGCCGCATTAATTTAAAAAGTCGCGCGCGATCGCGCGTGTAAATCGTACGCGATCCCCGTTTTAATAATGACCGGAAATGGCATCAATTGCCGAGCAGGCGCGTTTGCGTGCTGAGGCCGAGGCCGGCCGACGGATGCGCGCGTGACGGCGCATGCGTGCGCGGCGCGGGCTTCGCGGTGTCCGCGGAGCGGGCGACCGGGCTCGCGGCCGGCGGCATCACGCGCGGCGTCACCAGGACGAGCCGCTGCTCGCCGCGCCCGTCGGCGGGCGGCAGTGCGAGCACCGCACATTCCCCTGCCGCGAGCGTCACGCCGGACACCGTGTCGCGCGACGGCGCGCCCCCTTCCGCCCAGCGCTCGACGATCCGCAGGTCGAGCGCGTAGCGGCCCGCCTGCGCGGTTTCGTGCGGCGTGATGCGCATCGCGAAGCCGTTGCGCTGCGCGTCGAGCGAGCGCGCAGCGCCGTCGCCGGACGGCACGAACGCCTGCCGCAGCCGGCCGACGTCCGCGCTGCCGTCGGGGAGCGTGAGCGTCGAGCCGTCGGCATCGATCGACGCGTCGCCATGCGCGGCCAGCTCGGCAATGCGCGCACGGGCCAGCGCGCAGCCGTCGGGCGCGGGCACGATCGCGACGCGCGGGGCGCCGGGCGCCTGCGTGCCGTCGCGCCAGCGCAGCCCGAGCGTGTCGAGCTGGGCGGGGGCCAGCGTCGCGCCGAACGCATCGATCCGGATCGACGCAGGCAGCGTATCGAGCTGCGCGACGAGCCGCGCGTCGCGGGCGAGCCGCGCGGGCACGTCGCGGATCAGCACGGTGTTCGAGCGTGCATCCGCGTCGACGATCGGCAGCGACGCGGTGAATTCGCGCACGCCCGGCACCGCGCGCGGCGCGAGGCCGTCCTGCTCGAACCGGCGGCGCAGCCGCGTCGCGAGCCCCGGCAGCGACGCATCCCCGCCTTCGCCGCTCACGACGCGATCGGCCGCCGTGCGCGTGCGCAACCGGAACGCCCGCGTCTCGGTGCGCACGCGCGCCTGCGCGGCCTCGTCGAGCGCGCGCGCGGCGGACAGCACGAGCGCGACATAGCGCGGCGGGCCCGCAACCCGCACGATCCGCGCGGCGTCGTCGTAGCCGGGCTGCCAGCGCGCATCGGCGATCCGCTGCCGCGCGAGCGTCGCGCGCAGCTCGGCAGGCGTCGCGTAGTTGAGCCGCACCGCCGCGCGCTCGAACGCATCGGGCGCGACGAGTTGCAGCACCGCGCCGTCGTAGTACGACGCGAGCCCGCAGGCCTGCGCGACCCGGTCGACGAAGCGCTGCGGCGGCAGCGCGTCGCGCGCGTCGAGCCGGCACGGGATATCTGTCTTGATGTCGATTGCGACGCCCGAACGTCGGCTCAGCTCGCTCAACGCATCGGCGGCATTCACCGGCCCGACGCGATAGTCGAAGCGCGCGAGCGGCCACGTGAGCGGCACCGCGTGCAGCGCGGGCGCATGGCCCGCGAGCGCGAGCGCCAGCGCGGCAGCCGGCGCGGCCGCGCGCCGCGTCACGATGTGCGATCCGCCGGTTCCGCGTCCGCGCCCAGGTTCAGCCGATAGCCGGTCGCGTACGCCGCCTGCACGGCCCAGCCGAGGCCCGCCGCCTTCAGCCGGCTGCGCAGCCGGCTCACGTACATGTCGACCGAGCGGGTCTGCGCGTTCGCTTCCGCGCCCCACACGAGCCGCAGCAGGTCCTGCCGCTGCACGACGGTGCCCGGATGCTCGGCCAGATGCCACAGGATGTCGAACTCCTTCGCGCTGAACGCATGCGACGCGCTGCCGTCGGACACGGTCAGCGTCGCGCGCGACAACGTGTAGCCGCCGAGCTGCATGCGCCCGCTGTCGACCGACAGCGCCGCGAAGCGCCGCAGCAGCGCGCGCACGCGCGCAAGCAGCGTCTGTTTTTCGAGCGGCTTGATGAGGAAATCGTCCGCGCCGGCGTCGAGGATCTTCACGATGTCCTCTTCGTCCGAGTGCACGGTCTGGAAGATCACCGGGACGATCGAGCGCGCGCGGCCGCGCACCCACGCGAGCAGCCGCTCGCCCGTCATCCCGGGCAGGTCCCAGTCGAGCAGCAGCAGGTCGGCCCAGCTGTCGCCGAGGAAGCGGCGTGCGTCGAGGCCATCGTCGAACGCCTCGACGCGGTAGCCCTCGGCCTTGAGCCAGGTGACGAGCAGCGTGCGCTGCACCGGATCGTCCTCGACGACGACGATCTGCTTGGGCTGCTGCACGTTGCGCTGCATGTTCGGTTCGGACATCGTGAAAGTAGGGGTCGTCAAGCGAAAAAGTAAGAGCACGCGCGCTCAGCCGTCCGGCGCGACGCTCGCGCGCCAGCGCGCGACGCCTTCCGGCACGGCCGGCGGCGCATCGTGGGCAGCTGCCGGCGCGAGCATCGGCACGCGCATCACGAACGTCGTGCCGACGCCGCGATTCGATTCGGCGTACAGCGTGCCCGCATGCGCGGCGGCCACCTGCGCGGCGAGCTGCAGCCCGAGGCCGAAGCCCATCGAGCCGCGCTTCGCGAGCGGCGCGAAATCGGTCATGCGCGCGTCCGGCGCGAGGCCCGGCAGGCCGCCGGCCCAGTCGCGGATCGTCACTTCCGCGTGCGCGTCGCGCACGTGCAGCCGGATCTCGACGCGCGCGCCCTGCCGCGATGCCTGCACCGCGTTGTCGACGATGTTCTGCAGCGCGCGGGCGACGAACACGCGCGCGCCGCGCAGCCATAGCGGCGTGGCGTCGTCGAGCCAGAGCTGCAGCGCGACGCCGCGATAGACGGCGCCCACTTCGAGCTTCGGCACGAGCTCGCGCAGCATCGTGCGCAGGTCGAAGCGCATGAAATGCCGTTGCCGGAGATCGTCCGCCGCCGACGCGACGAGGTAGTCCTGGCCGAGCAGCAGCGCGTGCCGCGCGAGCTGTTCGATCCGTTCGAGGCCGCCGCACGCGGCGAACGCGGCCGGGTCGGCATCATGGAGCTGGGTCAGCGCGAGGATCGAATTCTGCGGCGAACGCAGGTCGTGCGCAAGAAAGCGCAGCGACGCGACGCGCTCGTCGAGCGCGCGCCGCAGCGGCGTGACGTCGGCCACCGTGACCGTCGCGGCGATCTCCGGATCGTGCTCGACCCGCTGCAGCGTCAGCCACAGGATCGCGTCGTCGGTTTCGAATTCGAATCCTTGTTCGAGTGCGTCGAACAGCGCGGCGGCATCCGCGAACGCCACGCCCGCCGCTTCGCCGAGCATCGCGCGCAGCGGCAGCCCGGCGGGCAGCATGCGGCCGAACAGCGCATGCGCGCGCGCGGTGGCCGCGAGAATCGCGCCGTCATGGTCGAGCGCGAGCGTGCCCCATGCCTGCTGGGCCTGCATCACGTCGAGGATTCGGGTGTCGGCCCGTGGCGGCACGCTCAAGTTCTGCTCCGGCGGACGTCGTGGTCCGCGAATGATGGGACGGGCCGCGGCGCGGCGGCGCAAGCGCGCAGTGTGACCCGATTCGAAAGCGCTTGTCCAGTGCCGCCGCGCCGTGTGGCCCGCACGATCAGAAGTCGGCCTTCTGGTCGATGTCGCCCGCGCTCACCGTCACTTCATCCTGCGTGAACTCCATGTTGCCACCCGCACCGCGCTTGCCGACGTTCGCGTTCATGAGCGGGTTGCCGCCCGTCTCGAGGCGCTCGAGCTCCTTCGTCGCGCCGGAGTTCAGCTTCACGGTGCCGTCCTTGTCCACGACGCCGACCGAATTGCCGCTGCCGTTGTACAGGTTGCCCTGCGAGTCCATCTTCAGGTGCAGCGCGTCGCCGCCCGCCTTCGTGTTCAGCTTCACGTCGCGCATGTCCTCGCCGGGCTTGCCGCCGCCCGTCGTCGTGTGGTTGGTCGGGTTGTTGTGGCCGGCCGGCGTGTTGCCGCCCGTCGGCGTGTTGCCGGACGAATCGTCGCCGACGCTCGTGTCGTCGCCGTCGCCCGAGTCGTCCTGCATCAGCAGCTCCTCAATTTCGTGGAGCAGTTCCTCGATCTTCTGATCGCGGCTGCCCGTCGGCTTCGTCGACTGGTACTGCGTCGGATTGAGAGCATGGTTCGAAATGCCGTTAACGCTCATGACCGTCTCGCTAAGAAAGTGAATCGATTGAGGGAAAGGGAAAGGAACGCGCGGCCTTCGTGTGCCCGCGGTTCGACGACAAGCTTAGGCAGCGCATGCGCATGTGCGGCGACGCGCGCGAAGCGGCGTCGCGGCGGCCGAAACGATCGACCACGGATCGCGCGCCGCCGCCGCGCCGCGCGCCGCGCTTCGCCACGGATGACGCCGCTTCGCGCGCACCGCTCGCTCGTGCGCGCGTGACGGCGATCATCGTCGACGGATCATCTCTACTCGACGCATCGCACCGACATGGCGATCAAACCGTGCAACAAAGCCGCCTTGCGCGCGCTGCTCTCGGCCTTCTCGGCCGGGCTGCGCGCGAGCGCGCACGCGGACCTCGACGAACTGCTGCTCGCGCTGCGCGCCTTGCAGCCGCGCAACGCGGCGGTCGACCTGTGCGACGTCCGGCTGCGAATCAGCCGGCGCGACTGGATCGGCGCGCTGCACATCCTGCGCACGCTCGAAGACCAGGAGCGCGGCACGCCGCTGTGCGCGGCGCTGCAGAGCTGGTGCCTGTACGCGCTGCAGGACGACGACTGGCGGCGCTATGCGCAGCACGTGGTGATGTCGGGGGATCGAGCGTCGACGGTGCTCGTCGGCCGGTTCCTGAAGGTGGACGAGCTCGCGGGTGTCATCGGCATGCACGACGGCGACGACGTCGCCGCGCGCATCTCGCAACTGCTGCGGCTCGACCGGTATCAGTGGGCGCGGCATGTGCATGCGAGCGGGATGGGGTAAAGCGGATGCATCGAAACGGGCAGGATCGTTCGACTTCGGCGACGGGCGGCGCGGACGCCCGCGCGGATGCGCCCGGTCACGCCCCGTTCAGGCGTGCCCGTTCAAGCCGCCCGCCCATTTACGCCGCATGCTTCTCCGACGTTTGCGCGTCATGTGCCGCCGCGCCCTCGCCCAGCGGCTGCGGCGCCTTCGTGATCGCGAACAGGTAGCTGTCGCCCGCGCTCATCCCGCGATTCGGGCGCGCCTCGTAGTTCCGCACGACGCCCTCGCGGACGAAGCCGAGCTTCGGCATGAACGCCGCGGCCCGGCCCGTCACCGAGCAGAACGCCTCGATCCGGTACACGCCCGGCTGCGCGATCAGCCAGTCGAGGAACCGGCGCAGCATCTCCGACCACGCGCGCGTGCGCACCCGCCCCGGCGCGAAGCTCGTCACGATGCCGATCTCCATGCGCGGCAAACGGCCGTGCAGCTCGAACGTGCCGATCAGGCAGCCGTCGCGCTTCTCGAACAGCCCCCAGCTGAAGAACGCGCCGCTGCGCCAGCCGTCGGCGAGACGGCTGATGCACGCGCGGGTCTCGTCGACGCTGCGATGCGTCGGCCACGGCAGGTCGAGCGTCGTGGCCGGATCGCCGAACAGCGCGTGGAAGGCCTCGGGCGCGTCGTCGTCGGCAAGCGGGCGCAGGTGAAGGCGATCGGTTTCGATCAGCTCGGGCGGACGGATGTCGTTCATTGGCGGCTCCGGTTCAGGGAAGGGATGCACCGATTGTCGGGCGCTGACGCGCGGGCGCGCCGCACGCGTGCGAAGACGCGGCGGCGGGCGCGAATCGCGATCGTGCGCGCCGCACCGCTTCGACGACATTCGCGCCATTCGCGACGTCCGCCGCGTTCGCGCGCGGGTGCGTCGCTTCGCGCCGCGGCCGGCCGCGGTGCACCGGCCCGCGTACAGTGCCGTCGTGCGCCGCCCCTGCCCGTCGCTCGACGGGCCAGGTGGCACACGCATTTCTTCAGGAGCCGCATCGTGACTCGAATCGACACCCGGTCCGCACCGCCCACCACGAACGTGGGTCAAGCCGATCGCGCCAGCCTGTCCGGAGGCGCGACCACCGCGGTCACGCTCAAGCGGCGCAACGCGATCCGCGACAAGCCGGCGGGGCTGACGTCTTCGGGAAATCCGCTGCAACGGGCGCGCTTGTCGGGCAAGCGCGGCGCCGTGCCGTCCAGCCAGCCGTCGTCGTCATCGGCGGCGGCCCATTCGGATGCGTCAAAAGCCCAGTCGTCGCCGAAGACCGCCGATCAGCATGTGTCGCTGCTCGAAGCCACGCCCGCCGAATTGCAGGCGGTCGCGCATATTCCGGTTCTGCAGCCGGCCGTGCTTCATTCGGCGCCGTCGCACGAAGGCAATCTCATCGAGCTGAGCGATCCGCCGCCGACGCCCAAACCCGCCGGCTCGCCGCCGTCGCCGTCGCCATCGCTGCTCGAGGCGACTCCCGACGAGTTGCAGGCGGTCGCGCATCATCCGGTTCTGCAACCGACCGTGCTGCACTCGACCCACGCGCAGGAAGGCAATCTCATCGACCTGAGCGACGCGCCGTCGGCGACCAAGCCCGCCAGCACACCGCCGTCGCTGCTCGAGGCGACACCCGACGAATTGCAGGGGGTCGCGCATCATCCGGTTCTGCAACCGACCGTGCCGCACGCCACCCACGCGCACGAAGGCAATCTCATCGACCTGAGCGACGCGCCACCGGCCGCCCAACCCGCACAAGCGCAACCGGCGCCGCTCGGGGCTACGCACGGATCGCACGGCGTGCATAGTGCCCACGGTGCGCCCGCGTTCGCCGCATCCGGCATGCCGAGCGTCCAGCAGATCGAGCACGAGACCCGGCAGGCGATCGTGATGCAGCGCGCGATCAGCTTCGCGAACCAGTTGCTGGCGGTGACGGAGATGATCAACGGCTTCAGGATGAAGCTGGTCGAGATGATCAGGAAGGCGGTGTCGTCGTAATGCGTGAACGCGACACCGAAGCGATGCGGCGACGCGCGATGCGTCGCTGCCCGCGTGTTCAGCGGTCGAACGTCTGCGACGGCGCTTCGTCGAACATCCGCCGATACCCGTTGACGAGCGTCGACCGATGCTGGATGCCCCAGCGGCTCGCGATCTCCAGCACGCTCTCGGCGCGCGGCGCATCGGACAGCAGCTCGCCGCGAATCCGCTCCATCCGCTGCCGCCGGATCAGCTCGCTCGGCGACAGCCCGAGATAGGTCTTGAACGCCGCCTGCAGCGCGCGCTCGGTCACGTCGATGTGCGCGGCGATCTCGCGCACCGACAGGTCGCGCTGGTCGAGCCGTTCCATCAGGTAGCGATATGCACGCCGGTACTTGCCCGGCAGCCGCGCGCTGACGTCGTCGCTGGGCGCGGCCGCCTGCGTGCCGCAGCGCGCGATCGCCAATGCGGGCGCGAGCGCCGCGCCGTCCGAGCGCACGTGCCGCACCGACGCGAGCGCATAGCGCGCATACAGCGACGACGATTCGCGAATCCGCCCCTGCTGCTCGCGCACCTTCGCCGCGCAATACAGGTAGTCGAGCGTCCAGCGCACGTGCGAGCCGCAGCGCGCGGCCGCGTCGCGATACGGCGCGATCATCGTATCGGCGACATTCGGCGCCTGGCCGGCGAGCGCCGCGAGCGCGACTTCGAGGCGCACGCTGCGCTGGTAGTCGGCGAGGCCCGCCTTCGCGCACCAGCTCACGTGCGCATCGATCCGCGCGAGCGCCGCGTGGTCGCCGGCCGCAAGCGCGCACGCCTGCCGCAGGTAGTCGACGCGCATCCGCAGCAGCGGCAGCGCATCGGCATCCACCGCCGGCGCAGCGGTTTCCGCGAACGCCGACAACGGCAGGTCGGCGAGCGTGGAGCGCCAGTAAACGTGGTCGCCGAGCGCGTCGGCGCGGCCGATCCGGTATTGCAGCAGCAGGTCCGCGCGCAGCGCGCCCGCGAGCGGCAGCCAGCGCGGATCGGCGTCGCGGGCGGCCGCGTCGAGCACGTCGAGCGCCGCCATCGCGTCCTCGGCGCGGCCGAGATGATGCATGACGACGCACGTGCCGACGAGGCTCTCGAGCTTCTGCTCGGCGCTCGCCGCGCGATCGTCGCCGATCCGCTGGAAGCCCGCCTGCGCGACGCCGAAACGGTTCTGGAAGAATGCCTGCCAGCTCGCATTGCGGCAGGTCATCACGCGCGTCTGGTCGCGCGATTCGCGCAGCAGCTTCTGCGCACGGCGGAACGTCTCCTCGGCTTCCTCGAAGCGGCCCAGCACGAGCTGGATGTCGGCATACGCGTGGACGTCGCGCACGTCGGCCGCCGGGTCGCCCGGCTCGGCGTCGCAGCGCGCGGCGACGAGCGCGGCCGCCTCGGCGAAGCGGCCGTCGAGCACGCGCGCGGCGTAGGCGTCGGTCGACGACGGATTGGCGAGCGCGGCGGCGGCGGCGAAATAGAGTGTCGAAAACATGGCGGATCCTCTCGGCAAGCGGGTTCGAATACGAAGGGCTCGATCCGCGCGCCGCGCCGCCGCTCTTCGCGGGGCGCAGCACGTGGATGCGTGCCGCTATCGTCTCGTTCGCGCCGGTTCCGCGCAGCAGTTTGTGACGTTCCGTTACGATTGGCGCGGGGCTCCGCTAAACCCGCAGCCAGAAATATTCGCCGGACGCGATCCCGCTGAACATCTCGTCGCCCGATTCGATGATGTTCTGCCGCCAGTAGCGGCCGTGCTCCGCGTAGTGCGCGAACAGATCGGCGAGCGTCGCGCCCGTCACGTCCGGCGTGAGCGGCAGCCGCATCAGCAGCACGATGCTGCCCGTGTCCGCGTCGATCCCGAGCTGCGCCTGGTCCTGCGCGTAGATCAGCAGGTTCGCCTCGAGCAGCAGCCGGTACACCGCGAGCGTGCGGCCCGCGCTGACGATCCCGTAATGGAAGTTCACGTACATCGACTCCGGATCCTCGTCGAAGTACTCGATGCGCACGTCGAAGCCCTCGACGTCGATCGTGCGCGTCTCGAGCACGTAGTCGACGTCCGGCAAGTCGACGACCGCGCAGACCTCCGCGACGACCTGTGCATAACGTTCCCAACTCATGAGCCACTCCGGTATCCGGCGTCCCGAAAAGATACAGCCGGCGCTCGCGCGCCGGCTGCCCAACACGATGCCGAACGGCAGCCGGATTACTGCGCCGGCTTCGACGCGTCGCCGACCATCTTCGTGGCCTGCTTCTTCACGTCGTTCTCCGCCTTCGCCATTTCCTGCATCTGCTGAAGCTTCGTCGCCTGCTTCGAAAACGCGATGCCAGCCATCGTGTCCTTGGTCATGCCAGCCAGCGCCCCACCAACCAATGCTCCCATGATCATTCTCCAGAAAGTGCGTGGTTCGACCACGCGTTGACAAAATTCCGGCGCGCCGCAAGAGGGTGCGGCTCGCCGCTTTTTTGCCGCGCAGCGTGCGGCCCCGTCGGGAACGGCTCGCGCCGCTCCGTCCGCCGCCGCACGCTGCGCGGCGAAACCGTGGCCGCTACGCGGCCGTCGCGTTCGCCTCGTGCAGCGTCGCGACGATCCGCTGCGCCGCGAGCAGCCCGCGATAGATCTTCTGCATCGCATCGCGATCGAAGTCGCTCGCCGCCTGCACGGTGGCCGCGCTCACCCGCTCGGCCGTCTCGCCGAGCGCCTGGCGCAGCGTGCCGATCCGCACCGCCGCGTCGGGCGCGCCGAGCGCCTGCTCGAGCGGTCCGCAATCTTCCGCTGCCCGTTCCAATGCTTCGTACATGCCGCTTCTCCTGTCAGTTGAGGTCAGGCGCGCCGTCGGCCGACGCGCCCGCAAACACGTGCTTCACGCCATCCGGCGTCTCGACGTAGCGCACGTCGCCGATCTCGAGCATCCCCGAGTACGCGACGGGCACGGGTGCGTCGCCAGACTGTCGCGCATCGACTTCGATCGCGCGCACGTTCGGCCCGATGTCCGCGCGCACCCGCTCGACCGCCGTGCGCAGCCGCGCGAGATCCGGCACGACGCCCGCCACCCGAAAACGCCCCTGCCCGGCATACGCGACCGTCGCGCCCGCCACGCCGAGCGATTCGCCGATGCTCTGCGCATCGTCCTGCGCGACGTCGTACTGCCGCTCGACGCGGTGCGCGGCGAGCCGGTCGAGCAGCTTGCGCGCGGCCAGATCGTCGGCGGGCGTCGCCACCATCCCGGTGACGGCGACCATCGCGCCGCGCGGCGCCGCGTGCAGCTCCACGTAGCCCGCGCGCTCCAGTTCCGCGCCGATGCGCGTCGCGAGCGCGTCGGCATGCTCGACCGGGGGCGGCGCAGCCGGATGCGCGCTCGCCAGCATCGCGCCCATCGCGAGCAGGCCGGCGACCAGCGCGCCGCCTGCCGCCGCGCACGCGGCGAGCTTGCGCTGCGCGCCACGCCGTGCCGCGTCGGCGCCAGGCGGCGGCGCCCACAACGTCGCGAGCAGTTCGAGATCGCTCGGCCACGCACCGTCCGCGGGCCCGACGCAAAGCGCGGTTTCGCCGAACGGCACCGGCACGAAATCGAGCATCAGCAGCGGCGAGCCGTCCGCGTCGAACGGATCGGCGGCCGTCTCGGCCGGCACCGGCGCCGCACGCCGCGCGCTCGTCACGCCCTGCGCATCGATCGACAGCAGCAGATCGCCGTCGCGCCAGTCGGTGATGCGAATCGCCGCGTCGTCGCCCGCACCGATCCGGTGCTCGCCGGCGCCGAGCGCGATTTCCGCGCCGGCGTGCAGGCCGGTCAGGATTCGCAGCAGCTTCATCGGTTGCTCCTTTACGTTGCTTGGTGCGTTTCACTTGCATCGGCCGAATCGATCGCGCTGCATCGTTCGTCCATGTAGCCAGAATAGTGCGATGCGGCCTCGTCGTTGCTTCGTCATGCGAATTCTTCGCCGCGTTCGCGAAGCATCGCAGCGCTCACGCATTCGGCCGCTGCGCGACCGACACGCCGCCGCGCAGCGTCTCGACGCTCGCAATCGCGCGTGCGAGCTGAGTGTTCGTCGACGGACGCTCCGCATTGAACATGAGCAGCGGCAGCAACAAATAGTGCGTGCGCGCACGCTCGCTGCGCGCGGCCGACGCATCGCGCGGCGTGCCGCCCACGCTCTGCATCGCATCGAGCAGCACCTGCTTGACGCCGCTCCAGCCGATCGGCGTCAACGGGCCGCTGCGCAGGCGCGCGGCGAGCAGATCGGCCTGGTGATTCAGCAGCGCGGCCGTGATGCGCGCGCCGGGCTGCGCATCGACGCGTCTGCCGAGCTGGAGCAACGTGTCGGCCAACAGGTGCCGCAGCGCCTGCTCGCGCTGCGTCGCATCGGCAAGCGTGTGCGCGATGTCGGTCAGCGCGCGCTGCGCAGGCGCGGGGGCCGGCCGGGCCCGCGCCGCGCGCGCGCGCGGCAGCGCGGCGACCTTCGCCGGCTCGTCGTCGCGTTCGTCCTGGTCGCGCTGCTGCCGGCCGCCGCCCTGCCCGCCCGAATGCCGGTCGTGCTCGTCATGCGGCGCGACGTGCGCGTGCGACACCGCCGCTTCGTCTCCGCCGTCGAACGATTCCTCCTGGCTCTCCGCGCGGCGACGTCGGCGCGCGCCCGCCGCGGCCGTCTTCGGGCGCGGCTTCAGCTTCGCGAGCATCTGGTTGCGCGCGGCGATCGCGCTCGCCTGATAGCCGTTCGAATATGTGAAGCGCGTGGCGTACTTGCCATAGGTCGTCGCGGTGCGCGCGCGCACCGGCCGGCGCCGCCGCGGATCGGGCTTTGCCGTGTGGATGGCCTGCGCGATCGCGCGCGTGATGCGGCTCACGACGGCACCGCCGCGGACAGCAGCTGCTGCGCGAAATGCAGGATCTCGGCGGCCGCCCACGGCCCGGCGATCGCGACGGTCACCGTCACCGCGACGAGCTTCACGCCGTACGAGATGCTCTGCTCCTGCAGCGACGTGATCGCCTGCAGGAACGAGATCGCGAGCCCCGATGCCGCCGCGACGAGCACGACGGGCAGCGAGATGTAGAGGCACAGCATCATGCCTTGCGACGTGAGCCGGATCAGGTCGTCGATGTCCATCGGCGAATCTCCTCGAAGTCGGGAATCGGGAAGCGGGATTCACGCATAAGTCAGCACGAGCCCGTGCACGAGCGTCGACCAGCCGTCCATCACGACGAACAGCATCAGCTTGAACGGGATCGCGACGTTGGTCGGCTGCACCTGGTTCATCCCCATCGACATCAGCACGTTCGCGATCACGAGATCGACGATGATGAACGCGATATAGAGGATGAAGCCGATGCGGAATGCGTCGGTCATCTGCGCGAGCGTGAACGCGGGCGCGAGCACGATCAGGTCGTCCTCGCGCAGCTGCGCGGCCGCGGCCTTCGGCCAGACCACCGACGCGGAGCGCAGGAAGAAGCGCTTCTCGCGCTCGCGCGAATGCGCGGCGAGGAACTGGCGGAACGGCTCCTTCGCCGCGCCGAACGCCTGCAGCATCGCCTGCGTCGGCTGCGGCGACAGCGCCTGCCCCTGCAGCTGCTGCTGCGCGGCGAAGCCGATCGGCGCCATGATGTACAGCGACACGAGGATCGCGATGCCGTTCAGCACCATGTTCGGCGGCACCTGCTGCACGCCGAGCGCGTTGCGCAGCAGGCCGAGCACGACGACGATCTTCGCGTACGACGTGACCACCATCGCGATGAACGGCACCATGCTCATCACGAGCACGGCGATCAGCAGGCCGGTGATGTCGTTAAACTGAATCATCGTCGCCCGCCATCCGGTCGATCCGCACGCCGAGATGCGCGCCCACCGCAACCAGCCGGCCGTCGCCGATCGCCTGGCCGTACGCGACGAGCCGCACCGGCACGTCGCGCGCGGCGAGCGGCAGCTCGAGCACGTAGCCGGGCCGCAGCGCGGCCAGCTCCGCGATCGACAGCGACAGCGTGTCGATCTCGACGTGCACGGGCAGGTCGACGTCGCCGAGGTCCGCCCGTTCGGGCGCGGCGCCCGGCGCGTCGTCGTCCGGCAGGTCTTCCTGCGAGTCGGCCGGTGAATCCGCCGGCAGGCCGCCCGCGACGATCGGCTCGTCGAGATCGTCGGCGGTGTCTGGTGTTTCGATCATCGTCATCGTGGTTCCCTCGATCAGTACGGTTGCATGCCATTGCGTCGCGCGACGCGCGCCCCACCACGCGTGCAGCGGGCCCGCCTGCGCGGCGCCGAGCGCGGCCGGCGCCATGTCCAGCAGCACGTCGCCGGGCCGCAGGCTGCGCAGCACCGCGAGCGGCAGCCTGCGCGAGCCGAGCCGCACCCGGCCGGGCAGGCGCACGCGCGCGAGCGGGCCCGCCGCGTCGCACGGCCGCTCGCCGCGCACCCGGGCCGCGAGCGCGTCGAGCCACGGCGTCCGTGCGTCGAGCAGCGCGCAGCGCATCGGCACGCCGTCGAGCGCGAACGACAGCACGCAGCGGGTCGCGTCGAGCGCCGCCGCATTCACGGCGCGCAGCCCGCCGATCGTCACGTCGTCGAGCCCCGCCGCCGCGAATGCGGCGACGAGCGGCGCGAGCAGCGCCGATGCGAGCGCCGTGCGCAGCGACACGCTGGCATCGCCGCGCGCATCGAGCGCCGGCGCGGCGACGACGTCGAGCGCCGGAAACGCCGCGAGGTCGATCGCGACGCGTGCGGTCGCGCCGTTCCAACGCAGGTCGAGCACGCCGGGGCGCTCGAAGCGCGGCCGCTCGTCCAGCGCCGCGCGCCAGTCGGACAGCGCCGGGAAGCGCGCGAGCCACGCGGCGAGCCGCGCGTCGGCGACGATGCGCGCGAGCGCCGCGTCCAACGGGCTGCACGCGGGCAGCGGCAATGCGTCGTCGATGCCGCGCGGCGCCGCGGTGTCGGGTTCCAGTTCGATCAGCTCGGTATCCATCGTCGCGATTGGTCGGGTTCGGTTGCGCGCGCGCTCAGTCGACGTCGATCTCGATCGTGCGCGGCGTGCCGTAATGCGCGAGCAGCGCGTCGAGTCGCGCGTGCAGCGTCGCGCCATGCGTGCAGAGTAAGTGGCGCATCGCCGCGTCCGGCGTCGCGAACCGAAGCCGCAGGTCGAAACGCGAAAGAACGAGATGCAGCACCGTGTCCGGCAGCAGCGTGGGGTCGAGCGGCAGGCTGATCTCCCACTGGCCCGCCGCGCCGTCGCCGCCCAGCGCGGCGATCTCGGCCGCGAGCGTCTCGGCCACGCGCACCATCCGCTCGCGCTGCGCGAACACCTGATTGACGAACGCATCGGAGCCCGCGCACGCGCGCGCCATCGCTTCGCGCCCGGCGGCGGCCGGCAGCGCGGCCGGATCGCGCTCGAATGCGCGCATCGCACCGTCGCGCCACGGCATCGACGCGTCGCGTTGCCGTTCGTCGTCGGACGACGCACGCTCGCCGGCCGGCGCGACGCGCGCGCGCCGCATCAATTGCGCGTAGTCGAAGCCGCGCCGCGCGGCGCGCGTCGCGGATGCACCACCCGGTGCGGCGGCCGGCTCGCCCGCGATGATCCGCACCGGCCTCAGGTCGGCGGCGCTCATGACGGCATCGACACGCGGCCGACCGGCTGCAGTTCGACCTGGTCGCCGAGCTCCTGGTACGAATAGACGGGCAGCCAGCCGAGCCGCGCCTCGATCATCCGCCGCGTGTAGCGGCGCACGTCCATCGACGTGACGAGCGCGACATCGCTGCGCGGCGTCTCGCCGACGAACGACGCGACGCTGTCGACCAGGTAGCGGACGTGCTCGGGCGGCAGCGCGAGGAAGTTGCCGGCGGGCGTCTGCTTGATCGACTGGCGGATATGCTGCTCGACCGGCAGATCGAGCAGCACGGCCGGCAACTGACGTGTGCCGCGCGACGCGCGATACGCGAGATAGCGCGACAGGTCGCCGCGCACGTATTCGGCGAGCATCAGCATGTCCTTCTCCTTCGGCCCCCACGCGACCAGGCTCTCCATGATGTCGCGCGCGTTGCGGATCGGGATGTGCTCTTCGAGCAGGCGGCGCAGCACGTCGGCGATCCGCTGGGTCGGCAGCGCCTTCTGCACTTCGGCGACGAGCCCCGGATAGTCGATGCCGAGCTGGTCGAGAATCCACTGGGTTTCCTGGATGCCGAGGAACAGGTGCGCGTTGCGGCGCAACAGCGCGATCGTCTCGTGCGCGATCACCTGCTCCGCGCGCCACGCGCGCGCGCCGGCCGGCACCGCCTTGTCGTCGATCCAGTAGCTCTCGGCCAGGCCGCCCGCGGGCCCGCGCTGCGTGCAGCGGCCGGCGAGCGCCGGGTCCGCCGCGGCGTCGGGCAGCATCGTCTGGTCGACCGGCAATTCGAACTGCGCCTGCGGCACGTCGCGCATCAGGATCTCGCACGTCGCGTCGGGCAGCGCGTCGCTGGTCCACAGCGTGATGCCCGGAAACGGCAGCCCCTGCTCTTCCTGCAGCTTCGCACGCTCCTCGTCGAATGCGCGATCGAGCGCGGCGGGCGCGAGCCGCGCGACCAGATCCGGCGACACCCGCACGCCGATCGCGCACGTGAACAGCGGCGCGCGCGGCAGGATCGACGGCGTGCTGCTCTTCGCGCCCGCGCGCTGCAGCGCGATCACCGGCTCGCCGCGCGCGGCCGTGCGGCGCGCGCCCTTCTGCAGCCGGTAGCCGGCGAACGCGAGCATCGCCGACAGCAGCACGAACAGCATCGCCGGGAAACCCGGCACCGCCGCAAAGCCGATCAGCAGCACCGCCGCGAAATACAGCGCGCGATGGCTGCCGCCGAGCTGCTTCGCGATCTCCGAGCCGAGCGACCCGCCGTCGCCTTCGTCGTGATCGTCGGCGACGCGCGTGATCATCACGCCCGCCGCGACGGAGATCAGCAGCGACGGAATCTGCGACACCATCGCGTCGCCCACCGACAGGATCGAGAAGCGGTTCGCCGCGTCGCCCGCCGTCATCCCGTGGTACATCACGCCGATCGCGATGCCCGCGACGATGTTGACGAGCGTGATGATGAGCCCCGCGATCGCGTCGCCCTTCACGAACTTCATCGCGCCGTCCATCCCGCCGTGCAGCTGGCTTTCCTTCGCGAGCGTCGCGCGCTTGCGGCGCGCCTCGTCGGGCGTCAGGATGTTCGCGCGCAGGTCCGCGTCGATGCTCATCTGCTTGCCGGGCATCGCGTCGAGCGTGAAGCGCGCGCCGACTTCGGCGACGCGCTCCGAGCCCTTCGCGATCACGATGAACTGCACGGTCGTGATGATCAGGAACACGACGAGGCCGACCACCAGATTGCCGCCGACGACGAGCTCGCCGAAGCTCTCGATGATGTCGCCCGCGTTCGCGTGCAGCAGGATCGACTTCGTCGACGCGATGTTCAGCGACAGCCGGAACAGCGTCGTGAACAGCAGGACCGACGGAAACACCGACAGCGACACGATGCTGCCGACGTACATCGTCACCATCAGCAGCGTGACGCTGATCGCGATGTTGATGCCGAGCAGCACGTCGATCACCTCGGGCGGCAGCGGCAGGATCATCAGCGAGACGATCGCGACGATCAGCATCGTGATGCCGACCTCGCCGCCGGCGGGAAGTTTGAGGGTTTTCAGCGTCATGACGACCTCTCGATGGGAGCGACGGCGGCGGCGGCATCGGCGCGGGTGCCCGCGACCGATTCGACCCAGCGCAGGATCGTGGCCACCGTCTCGAACAGTTCTTCGGGTATCGCCGCGTCGCGCTCGACGCGGTACAGCGCGCGCGCGACGGGCGGGTTGCCGACGATCGGCACGCCCAGCGCGTGCGCGTGGCGGCGCAGCGCGAGCGCGCCGTCGTCGACCGCCTTCTCGATCACGCGCGGCAACGGATACTCGTCGGGCGCATAGCGGATCGCGACCGCGTAGTGCGTCGGGTTGACAACCAGCACGTTCGCCTGCCCGACCTTCTGCCGGGGCGGCGCGCTCGTCGCCATCTCTTGCGCGAGCCGGCGCCGCTCGCCCTTCGTGTGCGGATCGCCTTCGTTCTCCTTGTGCTCGCGCTTCGTCTCTTCCTTCGTCATCCGGTTGTCGCGGATGAACATCACGCGCGCGAGCTTGTAGTCGGCGGCTGCGAACACCGTGACGACGAGCGCGACGACGCCGAGCAGCTTCATCAGCACGGTCCACAGCACGCGCGACAACTGCGGCGTCGGCTCGTACACGCTCGCGACGACGAGCGGGAACAGCGACGTCATCAGCTTCCAGATCACGCACGCGAGCACGGCCGCCTTGATGATCATCTTCACGAGCTCGATCAGCGACTTCATCGAGAAGATCCGCTTGAGGCCCGCCATCGGGTTGAGCGCGTCGAACTTCGGCATCACGGGCTCGAGCGTGATCATGAAACCCGCCTGCGGCGCCTGCGACACGATGCCCGCGACGATCGTCGCGGCGACGAACGGCAGCATCGTCAGCGCGGCGCTCGCGGCGAGGTCGTGCAGCGCGGCGAGCGTGGCCTGCGGCGTGCGCTCGCCCTGCACGAAATCGAGCGCCGTGCGGATCGCGCGCGTCAGGCCGCCCGTCAGCAGCGATTCGCCCGCGCTCAGCACGCCGATCATGGCCGCCAGCGTCACCGCATCCGCGACGTCCTTGCTTCTCGCCACCTGGCCCTTCTCGCGGGTCTTCCTCAGCTTCTGCTCGGTGGGCTGTTCGGTTTTCTCTTCGGCCATCGCCGCCGTTCCTGTCGAGAGTCGGACATGGCGCGTACGTTAGCGGCGCGCGGCGCGACAGGCGCGCGCCGACCCGAAGCAGCGCCGTCGGGCGCGAAGCGCGCGCGCCGCTTCGCCCCGCACGCGCACACTTCGCATCGGCGCCCGGCCGGGGGCTCGGCGCGCTGCTACCTTGCGCCTCATACGCCTTTCCCTCAACAACATGCGCCGCTTGCGCGGCGACACGGAGCGCACACCATGGACGAATCCCGGCCGACCTACCTGCGATGCAGCCAAGCGGCGCTGAACGAACTGATCGACGCCGCGAGCCTTGCGCTCGGCGGCGCGCTCGACGGCCCGGCCGCCGATCCCTACGACATCGGCATGCTGATCGACGCGCTGCGCGTGCTCGCGCCGCAACTGCCCGCCGCCGACATGTTCGACGGCATGCTGCACGTCGCGCTCGGCAACTTCGACGACGCGGTGCGCGTGTTCGCGGAGATCGCGAACGGCACGACGAACGCGATCTACGGCAAGGCGCTGCTCGCGTTCGCGCTGCAGCTGAAGCGCGATCCGGAATGGCGGATCGCCGCCGACGAAGTGCTCGCGGCGGGCAGCCCCGCGCAGGCGGTCGCACTCGTGCGCGCGCTGGAGCGGCAGCACGACGTGATGCTCGCGAAGGAGCATGCGGACCGCACCGGCGTGTGGGAGCTGCCCGAATCGGCCGGCGCGGCGAACGGCGACGCGGCCGGCGCGGCGCCCGCGAGCCCGTCGGACGGCTTCGATGCGCAGGCCGCGTTCGCGCATCAGCAATATCTGCGTCTCTGACAAGGAGCTCAGCATGACCACCCCGCTCTCCGCGACCGCCCTGACCCACGCGCTCGACGTCGCGTTCACCGACGTGGCCGCCGCGCCGGCGAACGCGCCGGCCGCGGCGATGCCCGACGTGCCGGCGGAAGTCGCCGGCCGCTTCCAGGCGCTGATGGCGAACGCGACGCCGACGCCGCCCGTCTCGCACGCGCAGGAAGGCAGTGCGATATCGAAACTGGTCGAGACGTCGGACGCCGCGATCAAGCAGACGCTCGACAACGCCGCCTACCTGAGCCAGCACGCGGACGACCTGTCGATGAACCAGATGTTCGCGGCGTCGATCCAGGCGTCGGCCGAGGCGACCGCGATGCAGATCGACCTGCAGGCGAAGATGGGTGTCGTCACGTCGACGAAAGATGCGATCGGCTCGCTGATGAAGAACCAATGACCATGGAACGACTCCGTCTCCCGACCTTCGCCCGTGGCGGCCATCGCGCGGCCCGGCTCGCCGCGCTGCTCGCATGCGCGGTGCTCGTCGTCGGCTGCCGGCAGGAGCTGTACGGCGGCCTCGCCGAGCGCGACTGCAACGAGATGATGGCCGCGCTGCTGCAGAACGGCGTCGACGCGCAGAAGAAGACGCCCAACGGCGGCAAGACCTGGACGCTCGCCGTCGACGACAAGCAGATCGTCAAGGCGATGGAAGTGCTGCGCGCGCGCGGGCTGCCCGCGACGCGCTACGACGATCTCGGCGCGCTGTTCAAGAAGGACGGCCTCGTGTCGACGCCGACCGAGGAGCGCGTGCGGTTCATCTACGGCGTGTCGCAGGAGCTGTCGGACACGCTGTCGAAGATCGACGGCGTCGTGGTCGCGCGCGTGCACATCGTGCTGCCGAACAACGATCCGCTCGCGCAGGTCGCGAAGCCGTCGTCGGCGTCGGTGTTCATCAAGTACCGGCCCAATGCCAACCTCGCGACGCTCACGCCGCAGATCAAGAACCTCGTCGTCCATAGCGTCGAGGGGCTGAAATACGACGAGGTGAGCGTCACGTCGGTCGCCGCCGAGCCGATCGATCTCATGTCGGCCGCGCAGCAGCCGGCGCAGAAGTCCGGCGGCCTCGCGCTCGTCGGCGGGCTGATCGCCGTCATCGTGTGCGTCGTGCTCGCGGCCGGCGGCGGCGTGCTGTGGTGGCGCGCGCGCAAGCAGGGCGGCGCGGGCGCGGGCGGCCTCGCCGCGCGGCTGCGCGGCGGCGGCGGCGACGCGAATGCCGCCGCATCTCAACAGGCCGGCGCACGATGAGTGGCAGCGCACCGGTCGCCAGCGTCACGACGCGGGCCGCATGGCTCGCCGGCTACGACGCGAACGCGCGCCGCGCGGCCGACTGGGTGCACGCGAGCTGGCACGGCGCGCTCGCGCCGCTCGTCGCGACGATGCATGCCCATGCGCCCGCGCTGCGCGCCGCGTGCTCGCTGCGGCTGTTGCGCACGCTCGGGATTGCGTCGCCGTCGCTCGACAGCTTCGATGCGCCCGCGAACCGGCTGGCCGCGCTGCCGGTCGCCGACGCGCTGCGGCTGTTGCGCGTGCGCGCGCTGCTGTGGCGGCGCACCGAGCTGCGCCACTGGATCGACCGCGCGAGCCGCGAACGGCTCGCCGGCTGGGTCGGCGCCGACGGCTGCCGCGCGCTGGCCGCGCTGCCGGATGCGCCGCGCGCGCGCGATCTCGATCGCCGCGAGCCGGCCGTGCCGCTCGCGCAACTGTCCGGCGACGACGTCGCCTGGGAGGGCTGGTGCCTGTTCGAGCACGAACGGGCGTGGCCGGCGGCGGGGCCGATGCGCATCGTGCGCATCGCGCTGCCGCGCGACGCCGTGCGCCCGCCGTGGATCGAACACGCTGACGCGAGCGTCGATGGCGCGACGCTGCTCGCGCGCCTGCCGTCGCTGTTTCCGGAGTGGTCATGGCTTTTTGGCTGAAGAACCGACAGATCCCGCTCGCCGACGATCTCTGCATCGACGCGCCGCATGGCGTGCTGCGACGCGACGCGTACGAGACCGTCGAAACGCTCGACGCCGCGCTCGACGCGCTCGCGGCGGAGCGCGACGCCGTGCTGCGCGCGGCCCGCGACGACGCTGAACGGATCGCCGCCGACGCGCGCGCGCAGGCCGACGCGCTCGTCGAAGCGGCGCAGCGCGAGCACGACAGCGCCTATGCGCGCGGCTACGACGCGGGCCGCGCGCAGGCGATCGCCGACTGGCACGCGAAGGCGGCCGATTCGTTCGAGCAGGAGCGGAACGTGCGCGACAAGATGCGCGAACGGCTCGCGGAGCTGGTCGCCGCGGCCGTGCAGCAGATGGTGCGCACGGAAGACGCGCGCGGGCTGTTCGCGCGCGCGGCGGAAACGGTCGAGCGCGTCGTCGCCGGCGCGAGCTACCTGACGGTGCGCGTGTGCGACGCCGACTACGACGCCGCGCGCGAGCAGTTCGGGCTGCTCGCCGATGCGTGGCGCCGGCAGGGGCGCAACGTGCCCGTCGACGTCGTGGTCGAGCCGCGCGTCGCGCGCGGCACCTGCGTGTGCGAATCCGACTTCGGCACCGTCGACGCGAGCCTCGACACGCAACTGAATGCGATCCGCGCGGCGCTCGCCCGCGCGCTCGACGACGCGGGCCGCTCATGAACGCGCTGACCGACCTGTCCCGCGTCGCCGACGCGATGGCCGCGCGGCTCGCGATCGAGCCCGCCGTCGGCATGACCGGCAAGGTGCTCGAGGTGATCGGCACGATCGTGCGCGTCGTCGGCCTCGAAGCGACGCTCGGCGAGCTGTGCGAGCTGCGCAGTGCGTCGGGCGCGCTGATCCAGCATGCGGAAGTGGTCGGCTTCACGCGCAACGTCGCGCTGCTGTCGCCGTTCGGCACGCTCGGCGAGGTCAATCGCGGCACGCGCGTGATCGGCCTGCGGCGGCCGCTGTCGGTGAAAGTCGGCAACGGCATCCTCGGGCGCGTGATCGACAGCTTCGGCGAGCCGATCGACGGACGCGGCCCGCTCGACTACGACGCGCTGCGCCCCGTGCTCGCACCGCCGCCGAACCCGATGTCGCGGCGCATGGTGGACGCGTCGCTCGCGACCGGCGTGCGCATCGTCGACGGCCTGATCACGCTCGGCGAAGGCCAGCGGATGGGGATCTTCGCGCCCGCGGGCGTCGGCAAGAGCACGCTGCTCGGCATGTTCGCGCGCGGCGCGTCGTGCGACATCAACGTGATCGCGCTGATCGGCGAGCGCGGCCGCGAAGTGCGCGAGTTCGTCGAGCTGATCATGGGCGAGGACGGCATGGCGCGCTCGGTGGTCGTGTGCGCGACCTCCGACCGCTCGTCGATCGAGCGCGCGAAGGCCGCGTATGCGGCCACCGCGATCGCCGAGTATTTCCGCGACCAGGGCAAGCGCGTGCTGCTGATGATGGATTCGCTGACCCGCTTCGCGCGCGCCGGCCGCGAAATCGGCCTCGCGGCCGGCGAGCCGCCCGCGCGGCGCGGCTTCCCGCCTTCGGTGTTCGCCGAGCTGCCGCGCCTGCTCGAACGCACCGGGATGGGCGAGCAAGGCTCGATCACCGCGCTGTACACGGTGCTCGCCGAGGACGATTCCGGCAGCGACCCGATCGCCGAGGAAGTGCGCGGCATTCTCGACGGCCACATCATCCTGTCGCGCGAGATCGCCGCGCGCAACCAGTATCCGGCGATCGACGTGCTCGGCAGCCTTTCGCGGATCATGCCGCAGGTCACGACGCGCGAGCACATCGGCGCGGCCGGCCGGCTGCGCCAGCTGCTCGCGAAGCACCGCGAGATCGAGACGCTGCTGCAGCTCGGCGAATACCAGGCCGGCAGCGACCCGGCGGCCGACGAAGCCGTCGCGAAGATCGACCGGATCCGCGCGTTCCTCAACCAGCGCACCGACGAGTACATGGCACCCGATGCGACGCTCGCCGCGCTGAACGCGCTCGTGCAATGAAGAGCCGCACGCAACGCGCGTTCGAGACGCTGCTCGCGCGGCGCGAGCAGCGCGGCGTGAAGCTGCGCGAGGCGCAGGCCGCGCAGCGCGCCGAACGCGACGCGGCGGCGGCCGAGCTCGCGCAGGGCGAAGCGCACGCGCACGCGAAGCTCGACGCGGCGAACCGCTATGCGGCGCGCGTCGACGCGATGGCGGCCGGCCACGCGCCGTTCGCGATCGGCGATTACACGGCATGCCGCCGCTATCGCGACGCGCTGCTCGACGAGCACGCGCTCGCGAATGCGCAGTGCGCACGGTTGCGCGCGGCGCTGCAGTCGAAGCTCGACCAGCTCGCGGCGACCGCGCGCCGGATCGCGCGCAACGACGCGCAGATCGACGTCGTGCGCGAGCGGGTCCGGCGGCTCGCGCGCGCGGCCGACGCGGCCGCCGAGGACGTGCAGGACGAGGAAATCGAGGAAGGCGTGCTCGCGCGCCGGCTCGCGGCCGCGCGGGCATCGAACGGAACCCACGCATGACGACTTACGACATCTTTCCGCTGCAGCACCTGGGCGACGAATTCATCAGCTTCATCGTGCTGCTTGCGCTGTCGAGCGAGCGGCTGCTCGTGATCATGACGATCCTGCCCGCCACCGCCGACAACGTGATGAAAGGCCCGATGCGCAGCGGCGCGGCGGCGGTGTGGTGCCTGTTCGTCGCGTGCGGGCAACAGGCGCTGCTACCGCAGCTTCATGGCGCGTTCCTCGTGATCGCGTGCGCGAAGGAGGCCGTGATCGGGCTCGTGCTCGGCATCGCGGCGTCCACCGTGTTCTGGGCCGCCGAGGCGATCGGCACCTACGTCGACGATCTCGCCGGCCTCAACAACGTGCAGATGCAGAACCCGAGCTCGGGCACGCAGACGTCGCTGATGGCGACGCTGTTCGGGCAGCTGACGATCGCCTCGTTCTGGCTGCTCGGCGGCATGACGTTCCTGCTCGGCGCGCTGTACGAATCGTACGCATGGTGGCCGCTCGGCTCGTTCGATCCGGTGCCCGCGCCGCTGCTCGAGATGTTCGCGCAGGCGCGGATCGACATGCTGATGAACATGGTCGCGCGGATCGCGACGCCGATGATGGCGATGCTGCTGCTCGTCGACCTGGGCCTCGCGTTCGTGTCGCGATCGGCGCAGAAGCTCGACCTGATGAACGTCAGCCAGCCGCTCAAGGGCGCGATCGCGGTGCTGATCGTCGCGGTGCTGGCGGGGAGTTTCGTCAGCGAGATGCGCGGGCAGATTTCGCTGGCGGGGCTCGCGCAGCAGGTGAAGCAGCTCGCCGGTCATTAGCGGGAATCGCTAATTTCGTTTCGCCGTGGGTATCGATCCATTCAGGAGGCACGTCGTCATGTTGAAATCGGTTCAGCAGTCAACGCAGTCGTCCACCGTCGCCGATCCGAACCGGAGCGCGTCGGGTTCCTCGTCGAACCAAGCGGGCGACCGGCCGAGGCGCTCGCTCGGCACGTTCTCGCACGGGCAGTTGCGCAGTGCGCGTGGAACGGTCAATCAGAGCCGGACCGAGGGGCCGCCGCAGTTGCCGCCGCTGTCGCTCGGCGAGCCGCTTTCTTTCGGCGACGTCATCGGCCAGACGAACGGCAATACGTCGCCGACGGCCGCTCCGCCGCCTCCACCGCCCCCACCTGCGCCTGCCGTGACACGGCAGGCCGCGCCTCCACCGCCCCCGCCTGCGGACGCATTCCACGCCCCGCATCCCGAACGCCAGCCCGGCCAGGCCTACGACCGCAGCAAACCGGGCTTCACCCTCGTCGAGGCGAACGGCATCCGCCCGCTCGCGCCGCTGTTCAGTGCCGCCGCCGCCAATCAGCACGGCACGGTCGCAACCGGCCTCGCGATCGGCGGGCTCGGCGCCGGCCTCGCGCACGAGACGGTCGGCGCGGGCATGAACGGCCACGCGCTGTTCGCGTCGTGGCGCAAGCGCCAGCGTTACGACCGGCAACTGTCGACGATGCGCGATCGCGACGTCACGGCCTTCAGCGGCGCCGCCGTCGGCAGCGATGCTCGCCGGCTCGACCGGCTGATGCTCACGCGCGATCGCAAGGGCACGCTCGACTACGATCTCGACAAGGTGATGAAGCTCGCGGCGAACGACGATCCGCAGCTTGCGGCCGAAAGCGCGCATGCGAAGGACGTGCTGCTGACGCTATACATCCGCCACGAAGTCGCCGGCAAGCGGATGAGCCGCGCCGCCTACGAGCTCGGCCGCAACGCGCTCGGCATCGCGTCGGGCGCGGCGCTGATC
This sequence comes from Burkholderia pyrrocinia, assembly GCA_001527685.1. Lineage (GTDB taxonomy): Bacteria > Pseudomonadota > Gammaproteobacteria > Burkholderiales > Burkholderiaceae > Burkholderia > Burkholderia pyrrocinia_D. Next base: position 50,800 of record LOZU01000015.1, on the reverse strand, counting down.
GCCGGCACGCAGGGGCTCGCCGTCGCGCCGGCGAGCGCGGCCGCGGTCGCGACGAAGCAGGCGGGCTTCGCGCTCGGGCTGTTGAACGCGCTCGACATCGGCAAGGGCGTGCGCGGCCTGAAGCAGCGGATGCGCAACGACAAGGCGCGCGAGATCGACCGCAACGCGCTGCGCGATCGCATGTCGCTCGATACGCGCGGCATCGACGACGACACGCCCGACGAAGCGATCAAGGGGATCCATGCAGTGCTGAAGGACAACGGGCGGATCGAAGCCGATCGCAAGCGCTTCGGCAAGATCTTTCCGGGACGCTGGATCGACGAGAAGAAATCGACGACGAACAAGAACGATATGGCCGACCTGACGGCCAAGCACGCGATGACGATCGTCGACCGCAGCATCGATCGTTTTGCCGGCGAAGGGCACGCGAAGCTGCATGCGTTCTACCAGGGGATTCACGCGAAGGATGCGTCGACGTCGCAGCAGAAGCGCGCGCTGCGCGATGCGATCGACAAGGATGCCGACCTCATGAACGCATTCAACCTGATGCGCGATCTCGGCATGCGCAGCGGCGAGGCGCGCGTCGCGATCGAAAGCCTGATCGTGCGGCGCATCGAGATCGGTCTCGCGAACGATGCGGCCACGTCGCGCGCCCGGGCGACGGATAGCGGCCGGAAGGTTGCGGAGCAGGCGGCAGCGGGCGAACGCGCGCCCGACGATGTGACGGCGATGCGGACGGTGTTGCAGCGGCGGTGAGCGGCAGGCAACGGAATGACCGGCAATACGCGACGGCGCGGGTATGTCGATGCCTGGTCCCGAAGCGGATTGAGCGAGCCGTCACGACTCGCCCGCTCTAGCATCCCCTCGCTCCATCCACCGACGCATACGCCATCACCGCCCCATCGACGCTGAGCACGACTCGCTCGCCCACAGCCGGGCATCGATGCCCGGGCACGCGCGCGCGCACCACCGTTGCCGGTGCGTCGATAAGGCGCGCGAGCACGTCGGCATCCTGTCCGCCGAACTGCGCCTGCTCGACGCGCGCCAGATGCCCGCGCGACGCATCGACATCGGCATCGGCCGCGCCAACGACGTGAACCTGCTCCGGCCTCAGCATTGCGTCGGCCGGGCCGTCAGGCAACGAACCGATCAGCGGCAATTCACCGAGCGCGCAACGAATGCGCCCGTCACGCACCCGCCCCGCAAGCAGCACCGCTTGCCCAACGAACGACGCGATGTCGCGCGAGACGGGCTGCCGGTAGAGCATCTGCGGCGTCGCGGTCTGCACGAGCCGCCCCTGCCACAGCACCGCGACCTCATCGCCGAGTGTCATCGCTTCCGGCTGGTCGTGCGTGACGAGCACCGACGTCGCACCCGCCTCCGCAAGCGCGGCCGCGACCGCGCCGCGCGTCTCCTGGCGCAGCGATGTGTCGAGCGCCGAGAACGGCTCGTCGAGGATCACGAGCGACGGCTCGGGCGCGAGCGCGCGGGCCAGCGCGACGCGCTGCTGCTGCCCGCCGGACAGCTGCTGCGGCGCGCGGCTCGCATACGACGCCGGCAGCCCGACCATGTCGAGCAGTTCGCCGACGCGATGGTGCCGTCGCCGCGCCGAGCGCGGCAGCCCGAATGCAATGTTGTCCGCCACCGTCAGATGTGGAAACAGCGCACCCTCCTGCGGCACGTAGCCGATCCGGCGCCGTTCGGGCGCGACATGCGTGTCGGCCGACGCGACGCAGCGTCCGTCGATCTCGACGATGCCGCGCTCCGCGCGCTCGAAGCCGCACAGAATCCGCAGCAGCGTGGTCTTGCCGCTGCCTGACGGGCCGAGCAGCGCGACCAGCTTGCCGCGCCGCACCGTCAGGTCGATATCGTGCAGGACCGCATGCGCGCCGTAGGACTTGGAAATGCCGGAGAGTCGAAGTTCGCTCATGGATCGATCGGATGGGAAGGCCGGGCGTGCCGCCGCTCACGCGCGTACGGAAGCGCGGCCGACGAACAGGAACAGGAGCACAGACGCGCCGAGCGACAGCGCGACCAGCAGCGCGGCGTACGGCGCCGCGGCCGCGAACGCGAGCTGCGACGTGTCGCTCCACACCTGGGTCGCGAGCGTGCGCGTGCCGGTGGGCGACAGCAGCAGCGTCGCGTTCAGCTCGGTGACGACCGAGATGAACACCATCGTCGCCGCCGCGCCGACGCCCGGCGCGATGAGCGGCAACACGACCCGCACGAAGGTTTGCGGCCAGCCGAGGCCGAGCGAGCGTGCGGTTTCCTCGAGCTGCGTCTGCCCATGCGCGAAGGCCGCCCGCACGCTGACGACCGCGAGCGGCAAAAACAGGATCGCGTAGGCGCCGATCAGCATCGGCGCGCTCTGGTAGAGCGGCTCGAGCAGCCGCACCGTCAGCGACACGAGCGCCAGCGCGATCACGAGGCTCGGCACGCCCTGCGCGGTCATCACGATGCGCTCGAACGCGGCGGCGACGCGGCCCGGGAAGCGCACCAGCAGGAAGGCGACGGGCAGCGCGAGCAGGGTCGTCAGCGCGGCGGCCGCGAGGCCGTAGCCGGCGGACGCCAGCGACGCCTGCCACAGCAGCGCGGGCGACACGTCGGCGGGCGTGACGGCCGCCGCGCCCTGCTGCGTGAGCCAGTAGCCGATCGTCGCGAGCGGGACGCCGAGCGTCGCGGCCGTCAGCAGTACGAAGCCCGCGACGGCGGCGCCGCGCCATGCGCCGAGTTCGTAGCGCATCGCCGCCCGGCGCGCGGCACGATGCGTGAGCCCGTAACGAACGTGGCCGCGTGCGCGCGCCTCGACGGCCACGCACGCAAGGCACAGCACGATCAGCACGCAGCCGAGCAGCGACGCGCCGCCGCCGTCGAACGACGTGCGGTATTCCGCGTAGATCTGCGTGGTAAAGGTGCGAAAGCGCAGCAGCATGAATGCGCCGAACTCGGACAGCACGCCGAGCGCGACGAGCAGCATCCCGCCGAACAGCGCGGGGCGCAGCTGCGGCAGCACGACCCGCAAGAAAATCCGGCGCGGCGAGCAGCCGAGCGTGCGCGCGCTTTCCTCGAGCGCCGGATCGAGTTCGCGCAGCGCGGCGGCCACCGGCAGGTAGACGAGCGGGAAATACGCGGACGTCACAACGATCAGCGCGCCGACGAAATCCTGCAGGTCGGCGCTGATCGACACCCACGCGTAGCTCGTGACGAACGGCGGCACCGCGAGCGGCGCAGCGGCGAGCGCGGCCCACAGCGGCCGCCCCGGCAGCGTCGTGCGTTCGACGCACCACGCGACGGCCGTGCCAAGCACCGCGCAGGCCAGCGTGGCCGCGAACGTGATCAGCAGCGTGTTGACGAGCAGCTCGCCGACGAGCGGCCGCCACAGCAGGTCGAGCACGTCCTGCGGCGTGCCGAAGCTCGCGGCGCGATACAGCGTGAAGCCGATCGGCAGCAGGATCGCGAGCGGCCCGCAGGCGGCCGCCGCGACGAGCGCGCGCGGCGCACGCCGGCGCCCCGCGCCGCGCCCGGCGTCGGGCATGCCGGATGCGTCGGCGGGAGCGGCGTCGCTCATGCTCAGAGCAGGCCGGCCTGGCGCAGCAGCTTGCCGGCCTGGCTGTCGTCGCCGAGCTGTTCGAAGCTCAGCGACGGCGGGCTCAGTTCGTTGAACGGCTTCAGGATCGGATCGGGCGCGACGCCCGGGCGCAGCGGATATTCGAAGCTCACGTGGCTCGTCGCCATCAGCTTCTGCGCGCGTTCGCTGACCAGGTACGCGACGAACTTCTGCGCGTCGGCCGCGCGCTTCGACGCCTTCAGCACGGCCGCGCCCGACACGTTGACGACGCCGCCGACATCACCGTGCGTGAAGTGATGCACGGCGCTGCGCGTCGCCTTGTCGCCGAGCTCGGCGTGCAGGCGATCCCAGTAGTAGTTGTTGACGAGGCCCGTGACCACGCCGCCGCGGTTGACCGCCGCCGCCACGCCCTCCTCGTCGTCGAAGATCTGCGCATTGGTCTTGAGGCCCTTCAGCCATTGCAGCGTCGCGGCTTCGCCGTGCAGCGCGAGCACCGCGCTCACGAGCGGCAGGAAATCGGCGTCGCTCGGCGCGATGCCGACCTTGCCCTTCCACTCCGGCTTCGCGAGATCGAACAGCGCCGCGGGCAGCGGTTGCGACTGCAGTTTCGCGGTGTTGTAGATGAGCACGCTTTCGCGCGCGAGCACGCCCTGCCAGTTGCCGTCGGTCGCGCTGAAGTGGGCCGGCACGGCCTTCAGCGAATCCGCGTCGACCTTCGCGAGCAGCCCTTTGCGATCGAGCAGCACCAGCTCGGGCGAGTTCTCGGTGAAGTAGACGTCGGCGGGCGTGCGCTCGCCTTCCGCCACGAGCTGCGCGGCCAGCGCCGGGCCTTCGCCCGAACGCACCTTCACGCTGATGCCGGTTTGCGCTTCGAAATCCTTGACGAGGCGATTGACGACCTGCTCGTGCTGCGCGTTGTAGAGCGTGAGCGTGTCGGCGCGCGCGCGCGTCACGTGCAGCGCGCCGGCCAGCATCAGCACGGCGGCGGCCGCGGCGACGAGATGCCGCGTCGGGCGGCGGACGGGAGAAGTGTTCATGTCGTGGTCGAAAATCGAATGCGTTGAATTCGTTGAATCCGGAATGGCCGGCTTACGCGTCGAACAGCGCGGCGCCGATGAACGAACCAGGCCGCGCGCCCGGCGGGCACGCGAAGATCGCGCTGCCGACGTGCGTGGTGAACTGGTTCATGATGTCCAGCTTCGCGAGCTTCTCGTTGATCGGGATGAAGCCCTTGCGCGGGTCGCGCTGGTGCGCGACGAACATCAGCCCCGCGTCGTACTCGGTCTGCTGGCGCCACGGCGGCCAGCGCTCGATGTAGAAGTTCGTGCTGTCGTTGTACGAATACGCGCGGCGCAGGATCTGCGCGCCGTTGTTCAGCTGCGGCGACGCGAGGCGCGCGTGCGAGTTGTCGGGGATGACGGCATTGCCGTCCTTGTCCACCGCATCGAGATCGAGCGCCTCGAACTCGTGCTTCTGGCCGAGCGGCGCGCCGCTGTACTTGTGGCGGCCGACCACCTGCTCCTGGAAGCCGAGCTCCGTGTTGTCCCAGTGCTCGAGCGTGATGCGAATGCGGCGCACGACCGTGTAGGTGCCGCCGTTCATCCAGGCCGGGCCTTCGCTGCCGGCCCACACGAATTCGTTCATCGCGGCCGGATCGGACATCGACGGGTTCATCGTGCCGTCCTTGAAGCCCATCAGGTTGCGCGGCGTCTCGCCGGGCTTGCCGGACGTGAAGCCGGCCTGCCCCCAGCGCATCTGCGCGGCGTTCGCGCCGAGGCGCGCGAGCTGGCGCACTGCGTGGAACGCCACCTGCGCGTCGTCCGCGCAGGCCTGGATGAACAGGTCGCCGCCGGTTTTTTCCGGGAGCAGCTGGTCGCCGTTGAAGCGCGGCAAGTCGACGAGCGCGGCGGGCCGGCGCTTCGCGAGGCCGTAGCGGTCCTTGCCGGCGAGCGCGAACATACCGGGCCCGAAGCCGAACGTGATCGTCAGCCGCGCGGGGTCGAGGCCGAGCGCATCGCCGCCGTCGGCGGGCACCGCGTCGTCGCCGCCCGTCGTGACGAGCGGCTGCGCCGTCTCGCCGCGCGTCATCCGCGCGGCGGCGTCGGTCCAGGTCTTCAGCAGCGCGATCACGTCCGCGCGCCGGGTCGTCGTCAGGTCGAGCGCCGCGAAATACGCGTGGCGCTGCTGCGGCGTCGTGATGCCGCCCTGGTGCTTGCCGTAGAACGGCTCGATGCCGTCGTGCGCGGCCGCATTCGGCGCCGGCGCGTCGGCCGCGCGCGCGGCGGGCATCGATGCGGCCGCGAGGCCCGCGGCCATCGCGGCGCCGCCCGCTTTCAGGAAGCCGCGTCGCGCGGGACGCGGCGGATGCTCGAGATCGTCTGCCATGATCGGTTCCGTCACTTCGCGAGCATCAGCGTGTTGACGTCGTCTTCGACGTAGTAGAAGCCGTCGCCGGCCGGCGTCATCACGATGCCGAACAGGTCGCCGTTGCCGGGCGGCACCTGCGCCTTGTCGGTATCGATCCAGCGCGCGTACAGCTGCTTGCCGGCAACCGGGTCGATCTCGACGACCTGGCCGTTCAGCGCGTTGGTCGCGAGCAGGTGCCCGTTCGGCGCGGTCGCCAGCGCGAGCGGCCGGCGCAGGAAGCCGTCGGCCGTGACCTGGCGGCCGACGCCCGCGCTGGTGTCACGCGTGAGCGGATCGTCGATCTCGACGATGCGGTTGCCGATCGCGTCCGACACGTACAGCTTCTTCTGGTCGCCGGACAGCGCGAGGCCGGTCGGGCCGACGAGGAACACGCCCTTGTCGGCCTGCGCGCCGAGCCCGCTCGCGATCACCGTTTCCTGCTTGATCACGGGCGGCTGGCCGTCGGCGATCGCGAGATCGAGACGCAGCACGGTCGCCTGCTTGTAGACCGGCGGATTGCCGTCGGCGCCGCCGACGCCGAAGCCGGCCATGCTGACGAACAGCGTCGCGGTGTCGCCGCGGTCGACCACGGCCATGTTGCCCCACGGGTCGTTGATGTTCGGTGTCGACCAGGTCGTCGCGACCTTGCCGTGCGGATCGAGCACGATCAGGCAGCCGGCGCCCTTGGTGTTCGTCGTGCCGTCGTTGCTCGGCGTGCTGCCGACGATCACCCAGCCCGACTTCAGCATCGTCATCGCGGTCGACAGGCCCACGCCGCCGGGGCACGTCTTCAGGTCGCGCGGAATCGTCGCGAACAGCGACAGCTGCTTGGTCGACGGACGGTAGTTGACGATCGTGCTGCCGGTGCCCTGCAGGTTCGCGGCGTTGTTGAAGTTGTCGACGAGCACGTCGTCCTTCTGGATCGTGCCGGCCGACACGGGGGCGACGGCGATCGCGTACGGGTTCTGGTCGCCGTTGTCGGGCACGGTGTTGACGAGCGTGGCGTGGCGATGCAGCGTCTCGAGGAAGCCTTGCGGCTCGGCGCGCGCGGTGACGGCGGCGGCCAGCGCGAGTGCGGCCAGCGCGCCCGTCGCGACACGGCGCAGCGGTGCGGATTCAAGCATGGGGAGTCTCCTGGGAGGCGCGCCGGCGGCCGGCGCGCGAAAACGAATCAGATGCGGGCGGCGTCGCTCAGAACGTGATGACCGTGCGCGCGCCGAGCACGAACGTATTGCGCAGCGGCTGCGTCGCGTCGTTCGGGTTCTGGCCGGCGCCCGCGTTGAACGTGTACTGCGCGTCCGCCGAGATCACCCACCACGGGTTGACCTGGTACTGGTAGGTCGCCTCGACGGTCGTCTCGCGCGTGCGCACGCCGTACGGGCCGCCGGAGAACGCGAGCTGGTCGCGGTCGAGCGACGTCACGTGGTTGCCGACCTTGATATAGGTGACGGCAAGGCCGACGCTGTCGTTGTCGCGGCCTTCGAACGGCGCCTTCAGCACGACGCCCGCGTTCGCGGCAAAGCTCACGAGATTGCGATCGCCGGGCGCGCCCATCACGCGCGCGAACACGCCGAGGCTCTTCGCGCCGGTCGGGTCCGGGCGCCAGACCATCTGGTCCGCGACCGCATAGAAGCTGTAGTTGCCGTGGTGCGACTGCGCGACGCCGGACGACGCCGGATCGGCGAGCGACAGCCCGTCGGCGCCGTTGCGCGGGTCGGCGAAGCGGCCGTTGTGATACCAGACGCCCACCTTGTAGGTGCCCGGCAGGCCGTTCGAGTGGCCCGTGTCCATCTCGCCTTCCGACGGCTGGTTGAGCGCGTACTGCAGTTCGCCGATATAGAGCGCGCCGTTGTGCAGGTTGAAGTTGGTGCCGCTCAGGTTGTTCGGGTTGTTGCCGAGCGGATCGCCGTCGAACACGCCCGCGAGCGCGGTGAGCTTCGGCGTGAGCTGCGCGCGCACGCGCACGCCGAGGCCGGCCAGCGGATACGCGGGGCCGCCGTTCGGCAAATCGTACGACGGCAGCGCGGGCCAGCCGAACATCGTGTTGACGAACGTGTTCGCGTAGGTGCTGACCATGAATTCCTGGTCGAGGCTCTGCTGGCCGATCTTCACGTCGACGCGCTTGTCGAGGAACGATTGCTGGTACCAGAGCTCCCAGAGGCGGGTCGTGTCCTGCGCCTCGATGCCGCTCGCGGTATTCAGCGTGCCGAGGTTGGCGGTGCTGAGGTTGCGGCCGTGGATCTGCAGCGCGCTGACGTTGAACGTGCCGCCCGGCAGCCCGACCGCCTTCTGCGTGTCGACCGACAGCGTCATCGTCGTCAGGCCGTCGTAGGTGCCGCCGCGGTTCAGGCCGCCGCGCACGTTCGCGAGGTATTCGCTGGTCTCGGTGATCAGCAGCGTCGCGCCGTATTTGCCGAGCCACGGACGGATGCCGCCCATGTCCCCCAGCAGCGTCTGGCGGGTCCAGATGCCGGTCCACATGTCGGTGGGCCTGGCCTGGATCGCGAGGTCGGCCTCGGGCGCTTCGGGTTGCGCGTCGGTCGTCGCCGCGAACGCGCCTGTGCTGGCGAGCCACGCGCAGGCGGCAAGGGTCATGCGGGCGGCAACGCGCCGTTGCGGACGGTAGCACGCGCGATTCGACGGCGCCGGTTTCATATCGATCCTTTCTTGCTGTCTTGTTTTGTCTGAAATGATTCGCGTCGCTGCGCTGAACGACACGATGCGGCGGATCGTAAGAGGTCGGATTATCAAAGTCAATGTAAATACGAATGATTCTCATCCACATTACCGTTTGTAATTGAACGGATTACAAATGGGATGACGTCATTCCAATTAAAGAAAGCTGAACGCAAAGATCTGTGTAATTGAAATGAATGAAAGACTTGAACAGGGCTTCTGATTGATCGTCGATGCCGGGTCGAGTGGCACGCCCCCGCTAACACTCGTCCCGCACCCACGCGAACCCGTCGCGGTAGAGATCGGCCAGCGCCCTCGCCTTGCCTTCGAGCATCGCCGCATCCGCATGCAGTGCGTCGCCGATCGCGTCGCCGACATCGTCCACGCCGACGACGGCCGGCACGCCCTCCACCTCCCACGTCGCCACGTACGCACCCGCCTTCGTCGTCCGCGCGCCGTCGGCCGGATGACCGACGTTGACACGCGGCCGCGCGAACGCCATCGCGACGATCCGGCCATGCAGGCTGCTGCCGCAAACCACGCGGCTGCCCGCGATCAGCGCGCAGATATCCCACAGATTCAGCGACGAAAACAGCCGGACCGACGCGCCGCGCATCCGGCCGGCGAGACGCGCGTAGCACGCGAGATCGTCATGCCATGGCGCCGCGCCCGCACGGAACAGCACGATGCCGAGCCGATGCGACGCGGCCGCGCGCGACAACGCATGCGCGATCGCATCGAGTGTGGCGTCGTCGCCGAAATCGGCGCTGAACTGCACGGCCGCGTAACCGCCGGGAAACGCCTGGCGCACCTCCCGCATCGCGCGTTCGCCGGCGTGGCGGCGGATCCGCGCGCCGAACAGCGCGCGGGTCATGACGGCCGGGTCGGGTACGAGCCGCGCGCGTATGCCCGCCGCGCGCAACTGCGCGTGCGTGTGCGCGTCGCGCACGCTGACGTCGTCCGCCGCCGCGAGCGCGGCCAGCACTTCGTCGCGCAGCGCCGCATCGGCGGCGTCGAGCGCGACGCCGCCAACCGCATTGAACGCGACGCGGCGCATCGGCACGTCCGGATACGCGTGCCGCGACAGCACATACGGCGCCAGCGACGCCGCGCCGAACCGCGCATGCGCCCACGCGGGCCCGTTTCGCTGCCACGTGTCGGCGCGCGCGACGTCGTCCCCGGTCTCGCCCGGGCGCGACAGCATGACCGCCGCTTCCCACGCATTGCAGGTCAGCAGTTCGCCGCCGACATGCACGACGTTCAGCGCGTGCTCGCGCGACGCCGCCGCGATCCGGCCGAACGTGTCGACGCGATGGCCGCCGTAGCGGCGCAGGTCACGCGTGGCCAGGCCGGCAAAGCGCAGGTCGCCGCCGTCGAGCATGCGCGCGGCGACATGCGGGAACAGCAGGTCGCCGAAATTGTGCCGATCGAACGCGCCGAACAGGACGGTCGGCGTGTCGTGCTGCGCGTGTCTTCGCATCGCGGGAAGTCCGAAGGGCGCATGACCGGCGTCATGCGCGAAGGGGCGTGACAGAGAGTCTATCGGGGTCCGCGTTCGGTTGCCCCTGCCCTTCGTCCCGTGACCTCGCGCGGCACGTTCGGCCCATGGGCCGCGGACACGCGCGCGCCTATCGTTCACGCATGCCCGCTCGCGGGCCTTCACCCGTCCATGAAAGCAATGGAGAACCCATCATGCCGATCTATCAAGCAGGACAACACGTGCGCCTGAAAGATGGTCGAAGCGGCGTCATCGAAGGCGTCGATACCGACACGACCTCCGGCGGGACGCCGCAGCATTACCGCGTCGCCCCGACGGGCGCGACGCCGAGCCCCGCGGTACGCGTGAGCGCCGGCGACATCGACAGGATCGAGTCGTACGCGAGCGCCGCGCAAAAATTCCGTTCGATCGCCGGCGACAAGCGCACGACGGGCCTCTGGTATTCGTGGGGGCCCGCCGCGTACAACGTGCAGTGGATCGATGCGTGCACGCACGGGCGACTCGCGCAGCATGCGGCCGGCATCCCGAAGGCGGCCGACAACCTCGTCGGCGCCGGGCTGTACCTGGCCCGCGAGCTGTGGCGCTCGTCGACGTATGCACCCGAGGACGGGACGCTGCTGATCGCGTCGCTGAGCGACGTGCCGACCGTCGACGATCAGGACTCCGCGCAATGGGCCGAACTGGGCGCCAGCAATCCGACCATCACGCGCCAGAGCCTGATCACCGAAAAATCCGTGCTGGCGGCGGATCAGATCCCGCCGTACCTGTGGATCTACACGACCAACGGCAACTTCGCGTGCCTGACGGCCAGCGAGCACGTCAGGCTAAGCACCGATCTCGGGGTGATTCCCGAAGCCGTCCTGCTTGCGCAGCTGAACAAGCTCGCGACGGTCGCCTGCGCGCCGCTCGCCAGGCAGATCGAGATCAGCCCGACGCTGTCGGCGCGTGCGCGGGACGCACTGCGGAAGAAGGCGGACACGCAGCATTGATCGTGCCGGTGCGTCGACGGGCCTGCGCCGGCGCATCGCGCTTCAGAACAATCACGAAGACTTTTTGCAGCACCGTCATCAATCCCCCCGCCCGACCGCCCCGTTATCGATCCAATCCCCAACATAATCAAACTTTTTTTGATCAAAGCTAAAAATGTTTGACATGACGATTTCCGTCGGATAAGTTTTGTGCAAGCTTCCGGAAAGAAAAACAGGCCCCGACGGCACACGCATCGCGTAGCAAACCAGGGCACCGTTTCGCTCAGTACCCGTCACACAACTCCGGCGGACGACGCATCGTCCGGCCCGCGCGGCCGGATGAATCGATCGGCCGCAACCGTTTTGCCGGCAACACGCCGCCCGATCGATTCCTGGTCGTTCGCATCGGCGCGGCGTGTTCTTTCTTGCCGGCATCGCAGCGAAGCACCCGGCTACACCTACAACATCGTCGACTCGTGCCGTTCAATGCCATCCTGGGGGGTGTATGGGCATGTCCATATTGATTCGCACTGCTTCATTTAAAGCGACCGTCGTCGGCACCGCGCTGGCCGGGCTCGCTTCGATCGCCCACGCGCAAACCGCCGCCGCGCCGTCCGGCCCCGGGCCGGCCGATGCGGTCAACCAGCTCATCGTCAAGCTGCGCGCCGCGAAGGCCTCGCCCGGCGCGTCGATCGCGCGCGCCGAGCCGGTGGACGTGCAGGCGGTGATCGACCGCGTGCTCGCCGCGCGCAAGGCCCGCGCCGGCGCACGCGCGTTCGGCGCGACCGCCGCCACCGCGCCCGGCAACCCGGGCGACCCCGCCGCCGGCCTGCGCGTGAAGCGCGACATGTCGGGCGGCGCGACCGTGCTGTCGCTGCAGCGCCACGTGTCGGTTGCCGAAGCCGAAGCGCTCGCGCGCGATTTCGCGGCGGACGGCGCGATCGAGTACGCGGAACCGGACGCGCGCATGCGCGCGTTCCTCGTGCCGAACGACACGCGCTATGGCGAGCAGTGGGGCTACTTCAATCCGGCGGGCGGCGCGAACCTGCCCAAGGCATGGGATCGCACGACCGGCTCGGCGAGCGTCGTCGTCGGCGTGATCGATACCGGCTATCGTCCGCACGCGGACCTCGCGGCCAACCTGCTGCCCGGCTACGACTTCGTGTCGGATCCGGCCGGCGCGAACGACGGCGGCGGCCGCGACAACAGCGCACTGGATCCCGGCGACTGGGTGACCGCGCAGGAGGACGCCGATCCGAACGGCCCGTTCTACGACTGCGGCGCGAGCAACAGCTCGTGGCACGGCACGCACGTCGCCGGCACGATCGGCGCGGTGTCGAACAACGGCAACGGCGTCGCGGGCATCTCGTGGGCCGGCAAGGTGCTGCCGGTGCGCGTGCTCGGCAAGTGCGGCGGCACGCTGAGCGATATCGCCGACGGCATGCGCTGGGCCGCGGGGCTCGCGGTGCCGGGCGCGCCGGCGAACCCGAACCCGGCGAAGGTGCTGAACCTGAGCCTCGGCGGCTACGGCCGCACCTGCAGCACGACCTACCAGAACGCGATCAACGCGATCACGGCGCGCGGCGCGAACGTCGTCGTCGCGGCCGGCAACAGCGGCGGCCCCGTCGCGCAGAGCCAGCCCGCGAACTGCCAGGGCGTGATCGCCGTCGCCGCGATCGACAGCCGCGGCGTGCGCGCGAGCTTCAGCAACACCGGCCCGGCCGTGAAGATCGCCGCGCCGGGCGTCGGCATCCTGTCGACGCTCAACGCCGGCCAGACGTCGCCGGGCGCGGACAGCTACGCGAGCTACAACGGCACGAGCATGGCGACGCCGCACGTCGCGGGCACGGTCGCGCTGATGCTCGCGGTCAATCCGTCGCTGTCGCCGTCGCGCGTCCTGCAGATCCTGCAATCGACCGCGCGACCGTTCGCGAGCGGCTCGAACTGCTCGACGAGCACCTGCGGCGCGGGCCTGCTCGACGCGGGCAACGCGGTCGCCGCCGCCGCGCAGTAAGCGAACGCGGGCGTTGCCGCGCGCAGGCGGCGCGTTCGCGCGCGGCATTCGGCGCGCGCCGCCCGCGCTTCGTTGCAACACCCGTCTCGCGGCGCTGCCGGCCGGTCATCCCGTGCCGGCAGCGCCGAAATCGCGTCGCGAACACGCCCGGCCTGGCCCGGGCGCTGCCGCGCGCGGTGCGGCCGGCAGCGTCAGCCGGCCGGTTACACACGACGCCATCCATCACGGGATGGCCGATTACCGATCCGTTTCGACACAAGGAAAACAATGAGACATCATCGAACCGAACCACGACGCGCATGGCTCGTCGCACTCGCGGCCGCCGCCACGCTCGCCGCATGCGGCGGCGAAGACGGCGCCGGCGTGCCGGGCGCCTCCGCGCTCGCGCAGGGCCGGCAGGACGAAGCCGCGGCGCCCGCCGCCGACGCGAAGCAGCTCGCCGCGCGCTTCTCGCCGTCCGGCGTGCCGTATGCCAGCCTGTCGAGCGGCCGCTATCGGCCCGTCATCCAGGACGGCCAGGTCCAGCCGTCGCTGTCGGGCGGCACGATCGCCGAGGAAGCGTGGGTCGACACGCCTGTCGATTCCGACGGCGACGGCACGAAAGACCGGATTCACGTGCGCATCGTGCGCCCGGCCGAAACCGCGACCGGCGCGCGCACGCCGGTGATCGTGCTGGCGAGCCCGTACTACAACAACCTCGCCGACAGCCCGAACCACAACGTCGACGTCGAGCTCGACGGCACGCCGCACCCGACCACGTCCGCCTCGGCGCGCATCATGGCCGCCGCGCCGCAGACGCGCATCCTGCAGCAGCTCGAAGCGGCCGCCGCCGGGCGTTCGTGGATCGAAGGCTACTTCGTGCCGCGCGGCTTCACGGTCGTCTATGCGGATTCGCTCGGCACCGCGGGCTCGGACGGCTGCCCGACGATCCTGACGCGCGACGAATCGGTCGCGATGGCGTCGGTGATCCACTGGCTCGGGCGCGGCGCCGCCGCGAAGGACGCGAACGGCAAGCCGGTGGTCGCGAGCTGGTCGACGGGCCACGTCGGCATGTACGGCGTGTCGTACGACGGCACGCTGCCGAAGATGGTCGCGAGCCTGCGCACGCGCGGGCTCGACGCGATCGTGCCGGTCGCCGGGCTGTCGAACATGTACGGCTACTACCGCTCGGGCGGCCTCGTGCGCGCGCCGGACGGCTACCAGGGCGAGGACGTCGACGTCTACATCAAGGCGCTGCTGACGAACCCGCATCCGGAACGCTGCACGCGCCTCGTCGACGAGGCGCTGCAGCAGGAGGATCGCAAGACCGGCGATTACTCGGCGTTCTGGGCGGCGCGCGACATTCCGACCGCGCTCGCGGTCGCGCCGGCGCTCGTCGCGCAGGGGCTCACCGACGACAACGTGCGCACCGACCAGTCGACGTCGTGGTATCTCGCGATGCGGCGCCAGGGCGTGCCGACGCAATTGTGGCTGCACCGCGCCCGTCACACCGATCCGACCCGCGTGCCGGCGATGGCCGCCGAGTGGACCGCGCAGGTGAACCGCTGGTTCACGCGCTACCTGCTCGGCTTCGACAACGGCGTCGAGCGCAGCCCGGGCGCGGTGATCGAGCAGGCGGACGGCACGCTGCTGAAGGAAGCGAACTGGCCGGCGCGCGGCGCGGCACCGGTCGTGTATTTCGCGGGCGGCGACGGCACGGGCACCGGCACGCTGCTGCGCGAGCCGACCGGCGGCCCGCTCGTGAAGTTCACCGACGACGCGCGGCTCACCGCGCTCACGCTGGCGAACGCGAACACGGGCGAGCACCGCTCCCGCTTCGAGACGGCGCCGCTCGCGAGCGCGACGCGGATCTCGGGCAGCGTGACCGCGCGCGTGCGCCTGACGTTCTCGGCCACCGCGAACGTGACCGCGCTGCTCGTCGATCGCGCGCCGGACGGCAGCGCGACGATCGTCACCCGCGCGTGGACCGACCCGCGCAACCGCCTGTCGAGCTGGCTCTCCGAGCCGGTGCTGCCCGGCATGCCGTACGACCTGCGCCTGACGTTCATGCCGCGCGACTACAAGCTCGCGGCGGGCCACCGGCTCGGGCTCGTCGTGCTGTCGAGCGACAACGAGGCGACGCTGCGGCCGACGCCCGGCACCGAGCTGACGCTCGATCCGGCCGGCACGTCGGTGACGGTGCCGCAGCTTCCGGCATAACGTAACGGCGCGCGCGCCGGGGCACGGTCAGCCGTCCGTGCCCCGGTGCGCGCCAGCGCGGTCATTTCGACCGTGGGCGCGGCGCGCCGTCATGCTGTGCGCCGCCTGCGCAGCGCCCGCTCGAGCGGCGCTGTCGACGCTCGGCTCGGTGGCAACATGACGGTTGTCGACGCTGACGCACCACCTGCCCATCGCAAGACGCCAGCACACGCGGCGCGCCTCCATCAACGACGCGAACCATCGCCACACGCCGGCTTCGTCGGCATTAGCGGCATTGCCGGCGCGCGCCGCTCGGCCGAGCCCGGCAGATCCCGGTACGCGTCGACGTCAATGCTGCCTGCATCGGATCTTCTCGCCCGGCACCGGGGCGTCACGCGTTCGCGCGCTGCAGACCGCATCGCCATTTGCGTCAATATCACGATGGATATTTTTTGACGTCCCCGGCGATCCGTTAACATCGCTTCACACCCCGCCAGTCGTGACGAATACCGCGCGCATCACCAGACGACCCATGACAAGCATCGATCCTTCGTACGATCAATCCGTATCGTCCATCCACAACCGCCTGTTCTTCCGGCTGTTCCAGGCCGGCAATACCCTCGACCGGCAGACGATCAAGGCGCTGGGCATCACGACGGTGCAGTGGTCCGTGCTGGGCGCGCTGTCGCGGCAGCAGGTGGCCGACGGGATGTCGTTTTCCGAGCTGGCCGACTACCTCGTCGTCAGCCGGCAGAGCCTCGATGGCGTGCTCAAGCGCCTGGAGCGCGACGAGCATGTGCGGCGCGTGGCCGATACCGTCGACCGGCGCGCGAAGATCGTCGTGATGACCCCGCAGGGGCGGGCCTTCTGGGACAGCCTGCAGCCGAAGATCTACGCGTTCTATCGGCAGGCGCTCGCCAGCTTCCGCTTCGACGACAAGGTGTCGCTCGTGCACTTCCTGAACCAGCTCAACAAGGGCATGGACGGCGTGAATCCCGGCGAGCCCGTGGCGGGCGACGCGCGCGATTCAACCGTGCCCGCGCATGAGAGCGAGTGACTGCCGCCCGTGCGTTAACAACGCGGCAAGCACGGCATCCATCAACGGATTCGCGCTCCCCTTCGAAATATGAAGCGCTCGAACAGCCGCCGGCGATCGTCCGGCGCGCGGTCGAGCATCGCGTGAAAGGTCTCGAGGTCGCCGCCGGCCATGTCGAGATCGAGCAGGACAGCAGGCTCGGTCGTCGGGGTCTCCTCCATTCGAACCCAATTTCACTTTTCCTGCGGTCTACGGGAACAGCGTCAGGCGTACCGATCAGCGTTGCCGGGCAGACCTTCGGATGCCTTCAGGCCACCGCCGCTCGCTGAAGCCCGGGAACGCCGTTCTTGAGCGACAGCGCGGGTTTCTCGATCAGGTGCCACGACAGCCACGCACATGCGAGCGTAATCACGGTAGTCAACGCAAGACAGGCGACGAATGGCAGGCTGTTTCCAAAACGCCAGGCGAGCGTCTGTTGCACGACGAACGCGTAGATGTAGACGCCATAGGAAAGATCGCCGAATCGGCCGAAACGACGGAGATACGGTGTGGCGGCTTCGCCAATCATCACGACGAGCGGGGCGACGAGCAGCAATGCGCCCAGGAGCGTCTGGCCGGCGAGATATGCCGCCGCGCCGGTGAGCGCCGCCAGCACGATCCCGGTGCGGCGCCGCGTTGCCCACTTGTCGCGGTACAGCCACATCAGCGCCCCAGCGCAGAAATAAAGCCCGAATTCCGTGCTGTAGGCCCTGACCGGATTAATTTCGGCCTTATATACGGCGAAGTGATGCATGGCAAGCAGGACTGCCGCGACAAGTACGATCCGGCGTCTGCGCATCAGCGTCAGCGCGCCGCCGACGAGGAGATACAGGTACCAGCGAACTTCGAACGGTATCGTCCACGTCGATCCGTTGACGGCGTCGGGATACGGATTGTGTTCGAAGACACCGGGCAATTCGAAGGTCATCTTCAAGCGAAGATTGTTCAAGTAGTGCCACAGCGACGGGTGGTGGAAATATTCCGAGGCCGGCAACCGGGAAACCAGCGGCCCCAGCACGAAAGCCGCCAGCATCGTGGCTGCGAACAGTCCCGGCCAGATTCTCAGGAAGCGCTTCATCGCGAAGCGAAGGACGTGCGGATCGCGTTCCCAGCTCTGCGTCACGAGATATCCGCTGATGGTGAAGAAAATCGCGACGCCGATCGAGCCGAACGTGAATCCATTGCCGAACCCCGGCTCCGGCAGACCCAATAACGCAAACTGGTGGGAGTACAACACCATGAATGCTGCAGATAGTCTCAAGAAATCGAAGTTGTTCGTGTGTTTCATTCCAATGCCACCGGGCTACGAGCGACAGCATTGTATCAACGTCAGATAGCGGCCTTCACCGCGGTCGCTGGCCGAACACCCACCAGCGAGCGGACACGAAGTTCGCCGCAAGGCCCGCGACGGAGCCGAGCGCGACGCCCCACAGCGGCAGGTACGGGCTGTTCGGCAGCGTCAGGATCGCGACGCTGTACGCGCCATAGTTGATCGCCCCGCCGAGCGACATCGCCAGCAGGTAGCGCCACCATTCCCGCCACGCCGACTGCGGCCGCCGCTGCTCGAACGTATGGCGCCGGTTGATCCGCCAGGTCGTCCACACGGCGGCGAGGAACGACAGCGCCCGGCCTTCGAAATACCCGGCGCCGCTGCGCACGAGCAGCGACAGCACGCCGGCATCCACGGCGAAGCCGATGGTGCCCGCGATCAGGAAGCGAAGGAACTGGGTTTTCAGCATGGGCGTCGACGGAAGGAAACGCGAGCGTAACACGCGCTGCCGCTCCCCCTCCCCACGGAAAATCGATATCAGAATTGCTTCGTTTGCACGGCCCCGCGCCCTCCCTACACTGGTCCGATCTTGTCATGACAAGTTGACCATGTCGAAAACGAACCTCGTCGCGCTGCCGCCGCAACCGCTCTACGCGCAGATCAAGGACGCGCTGCGCGCGCGGATCCTCGACGGCACCTACGCGCCGCACAGCCGGATGCCGTCCGAATACGAACTGTGCGCCACCTACGGCGTGAGCCGGATCACGGTCCGGCAGGCGCTCGGCGATCTGCAGAAGGAAGGGCTCGTGTTCCGCCTGCACGGCAAGGGTACCTACGTATCGAAACCGAAGGCCTTCCAGAACGTCGCGTCGCTGCAGGGCTTCGCCGAGGCGATGTCGTCGATGGGCTACGAAATCGTGAACCAGCTGCGCAGTTTCCGCACCGTCAAGGCCGACCGGCACGTGGCCGCGAAGCTCGGCCTGCCCGCGGGCGCGAACGTCACGCAGATCCACCGGGTCCGGCTGCTGAACCGCGAGCCGGTGTCGCTCGAAGTGACGTGGCTGCCCGACGCGCTCGGCAAACGCCTCGCGCATGCGGACCTCGCGACGCGCGACATCTTCCTGATCCTCGAGAACGACTGCGGCGTGCCGCTCGGCCATGCCGACCTGTCGATCGACGCGATCCTCGCGGACGACGACATCGTCGGCGCGCTGCGCGTCGAGGACGGCAGCCCGGTGCTGCGGATCGAGCGGCTCACGCACGACGAAGCCGGCGCGCCGATCGATTACGAACACCTGTATTTCCGCGGCGACGCGTTCCAGTACCGGCTGCGCGTCGACCGCAAGCAGCCGCGCGCACACACGAGGAAGACGCGATGAACACCGAAGTGCTCGACTACGACATCGTGGTCGTCGGCGGCGGCACGGCCGGCCCGATGGCGGCGATCAAGGCGAAGGAACGCAATCCGGCGCTGCGCGTGCTGGTGCTCGAGAAGGCCAACGTGAAACGCAGCGGCGCGATCTCGATGGGCATGGACGGGCTCAACAACGCGGTGATCCCCGGCCACGCGACGCCCGAGCAATACACGCGCGAGATCACGATCGCGAACGACGGGATCGTCGACCAGCAAGCGGTGCTCGCGTATGCGCGCCACAGCTTCGCGACGATCGGGCAGCTCGACCGCTGGGGCGTGAAGTTCGAGAAGGACGGCAACGGCGACTACGCGGTGAAGAAGGTGCACCACATGGGCGCCTATGTGCTGCCGATGCCGGAAGGCCACGACATCAAGAAGATCCTGTACCGGCAGCTGAAACGCGCGCGCATCGCGATCACGAACCGGATCGTCGCGACCCGCCTGATGACCGACGCGCAGGGCGCCGTGTCGGGCGTGCTCGGCTTCGACTGCCGCAGCGCGCAATTCCACGTCGTGCGCGCGAAGGCGGTGATCCTGTGCTGCGGCGCGGCCGGCCGCCTCGGCCTGCCGGCCTCCGGCTACCTGATGGGCACCTACGAGAACCCGACCAACGCGGGCGACGGCTACGCGATGGCCTATCACGCCGGCGCCGCGCTCGCGAACCTCGAATGCTTCCAGATCAATCCGCTGATCAAGGACTACAACGGCCCGGCGTGCGCGTACGTGACCGGCCCGCTCGGCGGCTTCACCGCGAACGGCAACGGCGAGCGCTTCATCGAATGCGACTACTGGAGCGGCCAGATGATGTGGGAGTTCTACCAGGAACTGCAGAGCGGCCGCGGCCCCGTGTTCCTGAAGCTCGACCATCTCGCCGAGGAGACGATCCGCACGATCGAGCAGATCCTGCACACGAACGAACGGCCGAGCCGCGGGCGCTTCCATGCGGGGCGCGGCACCGACTACCGGCAGCAGATGGTCGAGATGCACATCTCCGAAATCGGCCTGTGCAGCGGCCACAGCGCGTCCGGCGTCTACGTGAACGCGCGCGCCGAGACGACGGTTCCCGGCCTGTACGCGGCGGGCGACATGGCCGCCGTGCCGCACAACTACATGCTCGGCGCGTTCACGTACGGCTGGTTCGCGGGCGAGCACGCGGCCGACTACGTCGCGGGGCGCGCGCTTGCCGACGTCGACGCCGAGCAGGTCGCGGCCGAACGCGCGCGCGTACTGGCGCCGCTCGGGCGCGACCACGGGCTCGCGCCGAACCAGGTCGAGTACAAGCTGCGGCGGATGGTCAACGACTACCTGCAGCCGCCGAAGGTCACGCGCAAGATGGAAATCGGCCTGCAGCGCTTCGAGGAAATCGCCGACGACATCGACGCGATCAAGGCAACCCATCCGCACGAGCTGATGCGCGCGGCCGAGGTGCGCGCGATCCGCGACTGCGCGGAAATGGCCGCGCGCGCGTCGCTGTATCGCACCGAGAGCCGCTGGGGCCTCTATCACCACCGCGTCGATCATCCGCACCGCAACGACCGCGACTGGTTCTGCCACACGCACCTGCGCAAGGATGCCGCCGGCCGCATGACGAGCGAGAAACGCGCGGTCGAACCGTACGTCGTGCCGGTATCCGACGACGAGCGCGGCGCGTATTCGCAACTTCGCATTCGCGAGCCGGCGCAGCCGGCCGCCACATCCTGACGAACCCGAGGAGCCACGCCATGGCCACGACCCCGCACGACATCTTCCAGCGCAGCAGCGCACCCGTGACGATCGATGCATCACGCTGCATCGCCGACAAGGGCTGCACGGTCTGCGTCGACGTCTGCCCGCTCGACCTGCTCGCGATCGACGCGTCGACCGGCAAGGCGACCATGCAGTTCGACGAATGCTGGTACTGCATGCCGTGCGAGCAGGACTGCCCGACCGGCGCCGTCAAGGTCGAGATTCCGTACCTGCTGCGGTAGTCCGTTTCCACCCGCCTGTTCGAGATCACTTCATGACCGCAACGCACCCGCCCGCGCCATCCGCGCTGCTTCACCGCGCCGCCGATCCCGATTCCGCCGTGCGCCGCATCGCGCTGTTCGAGCTGGCCGATCTCGAGGATGCCGCGTGCGTCCCGGTGTTCGTCGCGGCGCTCGCCGACGATCCCGCTGCCGAGGTCCGGCGGGAAGCGGCCGCCGCGCTCGCCGCGTGGGAGCGCGACGATGCGATCGAAGCGCTGTGCGCGGCACTGCTCGACGCCGACGACGGCGTGCGGCGCGCCGCCGCGCAAAGCCTGTCCGAGCTGAAATCGCCGTCGTCCGGCCCGATCCTGCGGCGCTATGCGGCGCGTCCCGAGCCGTTCGTCGCGCGCGCCGCGCTGCGCGGCCTGCGCGAACTCCGCTTCCCGGACGCCTACGATCCGGCCGACGCGGCGTTGGACGCGCCCGACGCCGGCGTGCGCGCCGAAGCGGTCGCGCTGCTGGGCTGGCTGAAGGATTCGCGTGCGCTGCCGCGTCTCGCCGCGCTGGCGGTGCGCGACCCCGATCCCGACGTGCGCCGCACGGCGGTCGGCGCGCTCGGCTTCGCATCGCCGGACGCGAGCGGCGGCGGCGTGGTCGACGCGCTGCTCGGCGCGCTGGCCGACGATGCATGGCAAGTGCGCGAAGCCGCGGCGGCGACGCTCGGCAAGCTGCGCGCCGGCGCGGCGACGCACACGCTGGTGCGCGCGCTGGACGATCCGTACTGGCAGGTCCGGCTGCGCGCGACCCGCGCGCTCGGGCAGCTCGGCGACGCAGCGGCAGCGCCCGCCGTGACGGCGCTGCTCGCGCATGCGATCAGCAACCTGCGCCGCGAAGCCGCGCTGGCGCTCGGGGAGTTGCGCGATCCGGCGTCGCTCACGGCGTTGCACGACTCGCTCGACGATGCCGATCCGGAAGTGCGCAAGGCCGCGCGGATCGCGATCCGGCAGCTCGGCGGCGCGGCATGAACGCACCGTCAGGACTGCACAGCGACGCGGCGGCCGGCCTGCTGACCGTGCGCTGGCACGACGGCACGCGGCACGCGATCGCGCATCGGCGGCTGCGCGACGCGTGCCCGTGCGCGGGATGCCGCGCGCAGCGGCTGGCAGGCGGGCCGGTGCGATCGCCGCCCGAGGTAACGCTGGTCGCGATCCACCCGATGGGCTATGGCGTGCAGCTCGTGTTCAGCGACGGCCACGCACGCGGCATCTATCCGTGGCCGTTGCTCGCGTCGCTGGGCGACGCGGACATGAATCGGCCTGCTGCATGACGGGCCGCTTCGTTTCGGCTTCGCGCGGCGCATCGTCACTTCGCGCGCACGCGCGATCGACGACAGGGGCGACCTAACCTGACCAGGAGAACGTAGCAACTCAGTCCGGCGGCATTCGATCAAAAGGAGATTCGCCATGGGAAACTGCATATCCGGAAGTCACTCCACGAGCTCCCCCACCATCCCATCCAGTACGCCGGCGATTGCCGGCGCCAAGAAAAGCCCATCCGCGGCACAGCTCCCATCCGGAATCAACGATCCGGGGCACCATTTGGGGCATCTGAAGAAGATCGGCGGCAAACCGAATGGCGCGGCATCCGCGCTCGGAAACAGCCTCAAAAAGGCACTCGACACCCGCGAACCGCTAAGCGAGTCGAATTTTCTGAGCGGGCACGTTCATCCGCATGACACGCCGATTCATCCGGGCGCGAACGGGCTTTTCTATCACGAGATTCAACGCGTCGACTCCGGAACCTGTGCCGTTCACGCGGCAAACGCGTACAGCGGATCCAGCCAATACAATCTGCATCACTTCGCCAACGCCCAGTCCAACATGGTGGGGCTGGACTATAACGAAGCGAAGGGTCTCATCCTGCAGGACGGAAACGACCCGAACTTCGTCAAGGCGGTGCTCAACGAATCCAAGGGCGCGGCGAACACAGCGCACATCGCAAAATCCAAGACGGAATTAGCGGATATCCTCGATCACGTCGATCGTGATATCGACAGGGTCATGGTCGGACTCGCAGGGCCGGGCGAATCCGGGCACTGGGTCGCCTTCAGAAAAGATGGCGACAAGAAGTGGCACAAGATCGACTCCTATCCGCGGGGCATCCGCGCAAGCGACCCACAACCCGACCAGTCCCCTGCCGACTTCCTGAGACAACGGCCGGGCACCGAATCGCATTACTCGATCATTTACCGGTAAATCCGTCACGCCATCGAGCGATGGCGCCGTCACGCCGCAATCCAGAC
This sequence comes from Burkholderia pyrrocinia, assembly GCA_001527685.1. Lineage (GTDB taxonomy): Bacteria > Pseudomonadota > Gammaproteobacteria > Burkholderiales > Burkholderiaceae > Burkholderia > Burkholderia pyrrocinia_D. The sequence continues at coordinate 27,485 of LOZU01000015.1, read as the reverse complement.
GAAATCGCGCCCATCGCGATGCCGGACGCGCGACCTCAAGCGGGCCGCGCGTCCGGCTCGCTCAGCGCGGCGTCGAGCGCAGCGACGACGGCCCGCCGGTCAGCGCGATCCGCTCGCCGGTATCGCGCAGCTTGCCGCCGTCGACCGCATAAAGCGCGAGCTGCCGCTCGACGTTGAACTGCACGATCACGTGGCGGCTGTCGGCCGTAAACACGATGCCTTGCGCCGCCTCGCCGCCCGGCGCCTCGCCGGCCTTGACGGCCTGGCCGTCGCGGATCGCGAACAGCAGCACCTTGCCGCGCGCGCGGCGGCCGGCGTTGTCGGGCGTCAGGTTCGAGCCGTCCATCGTCTGCACGGCGATCCACTTGCCGTCCGGCGAGATCGCGACGCCTTCCGGCAGCGACGGCACGCTCAGGTACTGGACCGTGCGGAACGGCTCGCGCGACACGTCGATCAGCGCGACCGTATCGGCATCGCCCGCGAGCTTGCCCGCATAGCCCGGCAGGCCCGCGAGCCCGACGTTGCTGACCACGGCCCAGCGGTTGTCGCTCGACACGTCGATCGTGTACGGCGCGACCCCGCTGGACAGGCGCGTGCCGCTGTCGCTCACCTTGCCGCCGTCCACGTTCAGCACCGCGACGCCCTGCTCGTCGCGCAGCGCGACGAGCGCATGCCGGCCGTCGTGCGTGAAGCTCACGCCGCCGAGCCGCTTCCTGCCGATCTTCAGGCTGTTGTCGAGCGTCACGCGCGGGCCGTCCGCGGTGCCGTCGATGCGCAGCACCGACACGCCGCCGTCGACGTCCGTGACCAGCGCGAGCCGCCCCGAGCGATCGATCGCGATGCCCTGCGGATGCGCGGCCAGATCGATGCGCGTGACGGCGGGCGGCGCCGCCTTCAGGTCCACGACCTGCAGGAACGTGTCGAACACGAGCCGCTTCGCGGCCTGGTCGTAGCGGGTGGGCGCGGCGACGAGCGCGACGCGCGCATCGGGCGTGACGGCAACCGCCTGCGGCGGCCCCTGGATCCCGTTCTCGACGTCCACCTGCAGCGCGACCTTCGGCGGGAACGTCGCGGCGTCGAGCAGCGTCAGCGTGTCGGACGGCGGCGCGGCCAGGTAGGTGTCGCGGCCCTCGACGCGCTGGTACTTGCCGTCGTTGGCGGACACGATCCAGTCGGCGGCGTGGGCGCTGAGCGCGGCGGCCGCGAACGCCAGCCCCGCGAGCACGCGGGTCGGCCGGACGCATGATTGGTTCGCTTGCATTTCTCTCGATTTCTCCTTGTTGTATGACGCCGGCGTGCCGGACGCACGTCGGGCCGCTCGATACTACCCCGGCCGCCGAAAACCGGCCTTCCCGCCAACCCGCCGCCCCGCAGGCGCTCGCCCGTTCCGGCACCAATTAAAAAATCCGAGCCGGAATCGTTTGCGCGCCAGGGCGCGGCGTTCAGTTTGTTTAGTCCTTGCCGTTATCTTTTTTAGGCGTTTTCGTCGCGAAATGCGGCAATCCGCGCGCGCGACCGGCCGCCGACGGCAGGCGCGGCGGGTAGTTCAACGAAAGGATGGGGTGTGGCGACAGTTCTCGGGTGCATCGTTTATGAGCACAATCTCTGGCTCGTGCTGCTGGCCGCGCTGCTGTGCGGGGTCGGCTCGTGGGTGACCGCGCGGCTGTTCCATCGCTCGGCGAGCACGGTCGGCACGCAGCGGCTCGGCTGGCAGGTGCTGACGGCGATCTCGGCCGGCGTGGCGATCTGGTGCACGCACTTCATCGCGATGCTCGGCTTCGACGCCGGCGCGCCCGTGCACTTCAACCCGCCGCTGACGGTGCTGTCGCTGCTGATCGCGGTGGGCGGCAGCACGGTCGGCTTCGCGCTGACCACCTGCCGCGCGACGCGGGCCGCGCCCGCGCTCGGCGGCGCGGTGGTCGGCACGGCGATCGCGCTGATGCATTACACCGGCATGCTCGCGTGGCGGGTCGAGGGCATCCTGTCGTGGGACGTCGGCTACCTGGTGGCGTCGGTGGCGCTGTCGGTCACGCTGTCCGCGCTCGCGCTGCACTGCGCGATGCGGCGCGCGCCGCACGCGGTCAACCACATGGCCGGCCTGCTGTCGCTCGCGATCCTCGCGCTGCACTTCACCGGCATGACCGCGCTGCGCGTCACGCCGCTCACGCTCGAAGGCGCGCTGACCGACGCGGGCGCGCTGCGCACGCTGGCGCTCGCGATCGCGGGCATGTCGCTCGTGATCGTCTGCACGGGGCTCGTGAGCTACGTGATCGACGGCAACGTGCGCGCCGAATCGCTCGAACACCTGCGCCGGATGGCGCTGAGCGACATGCTGACCGGCCTGCCGAACCGCGCCAGCTTCAATGAACGGCTCGACCTCGAACTCGCGCTGGCGCACGAGCGCGGCGCAAGGCTCGCGCTGATCGGCATCGACCTGAACCGCTTCAAGGAGATCAACGACCTGCGCGGCCATCATGCCGGCGACGAGGTGCTGCGCATCCTCGCGCGGCGCATGACCAACCTGCTGCGCGACGGCGAATTCGTCGCCCGCATCGGCGGCGACGAATTCGCCGCGATCTGCCGGATGGCCAGCGACGCACACCTGACGGAATTCCTCGAACGGATCGAACCCGCGCTCTACAAGACGATCCGGTTCGACGACTACGAGATCGTGCCGGGCGCGAGCTTCGGCGTCGCGATCTACCCCGACGACGCGACCACCAAGGCGGTGCTCGTCAACAACGCGGACCTCGCGATGTACCGCGCCAAGGGCAGCCTCACCCGGCCGGTCTGCTTCTACGAACCGGCGATGGACCAGCTCGTGCGCGCGCGGCGCAGCCTCGCGGCCGACCTGCGGCGCGCGGTGGCCGACCAGCAGCTGAGCATCCACTACCAGGTGCAGACATCGCTCACGACCGGCGAAGTGCGCGGCTACGAGGCGCTGCTGCGCTGGCGCCATGCGACGCTCGGCGCCATTTCGCCATCCGAATTCATTCCGCTCGCCGAGGAAAACGGCATGATCCTCGACATCGGCGCATGGGTGCTGCGCGAAGCGTGCGCGACCGCGGCCGGCTGGGAGCCGCCGTACAGCGTCGCGGTAAACGTGTCGGCCGTGCAGTTCATGCACGCCGACTTGACGAAGCTCGTCGCGGAGGTGCTGGAGGACACCCGCCTGCCGCCGGCGCGCCTGCAGCTCGAGCTGACCGAATCGACGATCTTCGCCGGCCGCGAGCGCGCGCTGCGCACGCTGCGCGAGATCAAGGCGCTGGGCGTCACCATCGCGCTCGACGATTTCGGCACCGGGTACTCGTCGCTCGACACGCTGCGCTCGTTCCCGTTCGACCGGATCAAGCTCGACCGGTCGTTCGTGACGGACGCGGAAACCAACCCGCCCGATCGCGCGATCGTCCGGGCCGTGCTCGCGCTCGGCAAGAGCCTCGGGATTCCGATCCTGGCCGAGGGCATCGAGACGCCTGACCAGCTGTCGCTGCTGACCGAGGAAGGCTGCGACGAGGCGCAGGGCTTCCTGCTCGGCCGGCCCGTGCCGATCGACGAGATCGTCGGCAGCGGGCAGATCGCGCTGACGGGCGGCGAGCGCGCCCGCGCGACGTTCCCGGCCGCGCCGCAGGTGGCAGGCCTCGCGATGGTGCGACCATGAACGCGCGGCCGCCGGCGAGGCGAGGCCCCACACCCCGAACCGGTGTTGCACCAGGCAGGCCCACATGAAAACCCTCAAGGCATTGACGGCATGGCTGCGCCGCATCGCGGTACCCGCGCAGAACCCGGATCTGCTCGCGGCGCAATACCGCGTGTTCGCCAGGCAGCTCCCGGTGATGTACCTGATCCTGATCACGAGCACCTGGAGCCTCGCGCTCACGCACCTCGGCGATGCGCCGTTCTGGCTGACCGTCACGATACCGGCGCTGATGTCGCTCGCGTCGCTCGTGCGCCTGCTGCACTGGCGTCGCGCCCGGTTCGAGGAACCGACGCCGGAGATCGTGCGGCGCGCGCTCACGCATACGAACTGGCTGGTCGTGCCGATGGCACTGACCTTCGCGACCTGGGCGCTGCTGCTGTTCCAGTACGGCGACGCGTGGCAGAAGGCGCAGGTCGCGTTCTACATGGCGATCACCGTGATCGGCTGCATCTTCAGCCTGATGTACCTGCGCTCGGCCGCGCTGATCGTCGCCGTGGTCGTCAACGTCGCGTTCATCGCGTTCTTCGGCTCGACGCGCCAGCCCACGCTCGTCGCGACGGCGATCAACATGGCGTTCGTGTCGGCCGCGCTGATCGCCGTCATCACGGTCAACTACCGCGGCTTCGTGCGCACCGTCGAGGCCCAGGCCGAATCGCGCATCCGCGAGCAGGCGCAGACGCGGCTGCTGCGCATGATCGACGACATGCCGGTGGCCGTGATGACTGCCGATCCGGACACGTTCACCATCAACTACCTGAACGAGACGTCGAAGGAACTGCTGCGCGAGATCGAGCACCTGCTGCCGATCCGGGCCGACCACGCGCTCGGCGCGTCGCTCGATTTCTTCCACCGGCACCCGCAGCACCAGCGCCGCATGCTCGCCGACCCCGCGAACCTGCCGCATCGCACGCGCATCCGGCTCGGGCCGGAGGTGCTCGAGATCCAGGTGTCGGCCGTGCGGGACACCGACGGCCATTACATCTGCCCGATGCTGTCGTGGTCGATCGTCACGCAGCAGGCCGAGGCGGAGGCGCGGATCCACGAGCTCGCGCACCACGATTCGCTCACCGGCCTGCCGAACCGCGCGACCTTCCTCGCCGAATTCGACGCGAGCCTGCGCCACGCCGACCGGGTGGTCGCGCTGCTCTACATCGACCTCGACGGCTTCAAGCTCGTCAACGACGCGCGCGGGCATTCGGCCGGCGACGCGCTGCTGCGCCAGGTGGCCGAGCGCCTGCGCGTGCAATGCCCGGGCCCGGGCATGATGCTCGGGCGCATCGGCGGCGACGAATTCGCGGTGCTGCTGCGCGACACCGATGCGGACGCCGCGATGGCCGCCGCCGCCCGACTCGTGGAGGCGCTCGTCGCGCCGTATGCGCCGTCGCCCGGCCGGCTGATCCATATCGGCGCATCGATCGGCTGCGTGCTCGCGCCGCACCATGGCGACACCGCCGGCGTGCTGCTGTCGCGCGCGGACATGGCGCTCTACGCGGCCAAGACGGCCGGCCGGGGCACCTTCCGCATGTTCGCGCCGGACATGGAAACGCGCGCGCTGGAACGGGTCGCGCTCGAATCGAAGCTGCGCGCCGCGCTCGACGGGAACCGCGAGCTGTTCGTGTTCTACCAGCCGATCGTCGATGTCCACACGAAGCGGGTCACGGCGCGCGAAGCGCTGCTGCGCTGGCATCACCCGCGCATGGGCTGGATCTCGCCGGGCAAGTTCATTCCGGTGGCGGAAGGCAGCGGGCTGATCGACCGGCTCGGCACTTTCGTGCTCGAGCAGGCGTGCCGCAGCGCGGTGCGCTGGCAGGACGGCGCGCGGGTGGCCGTCAACGTGTCGGCCGCGCAGCTCGGCCACGGCACGATCGCGCCGGCCGTCGCGGCGGCGCTGGCCGACTCGGGCCTCGCGCCCGACCGGCTGGAGATCGAGGTGACCGAAACCGCGCTGCTGCACGACGAGGGCAAGGCGATCGCCGACCTGCGCGCGCTGCGCGCGATGGGCGTGCGCGTCGCGCTCGACGATTTCGGCACGGGCTTCTCGTCGCTCGCGCATCTTCGCGCGTTTCCGTTCGACAAGATCAAGATCGACGGCACCTTCGTGCGCGACGCGGTCACGCGGCCCGACTGCGCGGCCGTGGTGCGGGCGGTGGCGGATCTCGGCAAGCGCCTCGGCGTGACGACCGTCGCCGAAGGCGTCGAGACCGAGGAACAGCTCGCGTGCATTACGCAGGAAGGCTGCCGCGAGGTGCAGGGTTTCCTGTTCGGCCGGCCCGTGCCGGGCGAACATGATGCCGCGCGGGTCGAGCAGCTCGACCGGCAGGCGTCGGCGTCGCAGGCGTGACGGCATAAGCGGCATGCGCGGCGTCGCGTCGATGCGGATGATCGGCGCGCCTCCGCAAGGCAGCCGCGCGCTCGTGACGCGCGGCCCGCCCGGGGGCTTTGCTTTACTGCACGTGGAACTTCGGCGACGTCGCCAGCGTGCCGCTCACCTTGCAGTCCGGCGACAGCGGCGAGTTGTTGAACGTCAGCGTCGAGTTCGGATCGCTCCACGCCGCCACGACCTTGCTCGGGCCGCAGTTGCCGAGCAGCGTCACCGCGACCTTCACGTTGTTGATCGACAACTGCGTCGCGGTGTCCGCCTGCCCGGTCCACGGGGTCCCGCTGGCCGAGATCAGCCCGCAGGTGCCGCCGCCCGCGAACTGCGCCGACGTGATCACCAGGCTGCCGGTCGGCGTGATCGTGCCGTTGAACGTCGCCGTGCAGTTCGCACTGATCGTGCCCTTGCTCAGCGCGGTGATGCCCGTTGCCGAGAACGGTTCGCCATTGGGGTTCATCGGCTGGCCGTCCGTGCGCGACACGACGACGGCGAACGCGGGCGCGGCGAGCGCGGACGACAATGCAAGCGCAGCAACGACAGAAACGGCTTTGCGAATCCTCATGGTACTGGCCTCACTTGACGAATGGCGGCAAGCCGCCGAATGGGCGGCGCGCGAACCGGACCGGCCAGCGCGCCGCGGGAACCCGGCATGGCGCCCGGCGGGCGCCCGCCGGGTCAGAACTTGTAGGAGATGCCGACGAACGTGATCAGCGGGTCCGCCTTCACCTTCGAGCGCGTCGTCGCGAGCGTCGAGCCGTCGGCCGCCTTGATGGTCAGCGTCGAATACGTCTTGAGCGGCATGTACGACAGCGTCGCGGTCACCGACCAGCGGTTCGTGATCGCATAGCTCGCGCCGAGGTTGTAGACCGGCGTGAACGACGACGACGCCTTCGCCTCGACCGATGTCGGCCCCGGCTTGCCCGCGCCCGCGGCCAGCACGCTGCCGAGGTTCTCGTTCACGTCGCGCATGAAGTTGCCGTTCAGCTCGATGTTCGAGAACCAGCTGTACGCGACGCCGATCCCGACGAATGGCCGGAAGCGCGCGTTCGGCGCGTTGAAGTAGTACTGCAGGATCACGGTCGGGCTCCACTGCCGCGCGTTCTTCACGATCGGCTGGTTCGCCGGCGTGTCGAGCACGACGTTGCCGAGCGAGCCGCTCGGGCCGAACGGGCGGATCGTCCCGTGCCCGGTCAGCGCGAACTCCGGCGGCACGCCGAGCACCGACGTCACCGCGATGTGGTCGGTGAAGAAATGCGTGAGCGTGAGGCCGACCGTGTCGGCGTTGTTGACGGTGAGGCTCGTGCCCGGCGACGTGAACGAGCTCGGCAGGCGCAATGGGCCGTTCATCGGCGAATTCACGACGTTGGTGGTCAGCGGGCCGCCCGAGCCCTGCGGCATCACGTGCAGCCAGCCGAGCGTCGCGACGTTGTCGCCCGCCTGCTGCGCGCACGCGAGCAGCGGCATCGTGGCGGCGAGGCCGGCAGCAAACAGCTTCTTCATGAGATCTCCTCGCATGTTGCGTCTGCCGGCGTCATTGCACGAAGGCGCCGATCGTGAAATACGGATGGCCCGCGATGCTCGTGTCGAGGAAGCCGAATACGCCGCCCGTGAACACGAACTTGCCGGTGGCCGGGCCCGTTGCCGCATCCGCATGCACCGTCGTGATCACGCCCGGCACGCGCTGCGTGTAGTCGAGGTTCAGCGCGCGCGTGAGCGCCGCCTGCGATGCGTTGAACGGATCGAGCAGCGTCGCCTCCGGGCCGACCAATGCGGTCGCGCGGTAGTCGAGCCGGCTGTCGACGCCGGTGTACTCGCCGTCCTGCGAGCCGGACGCGATCGGGTTGCGCGGGCTCAGGATCGAGATGCCCGATTCGTCGTCGGCGGACGGCGCGCCCTGCGTCAGGTCGGCATTCGCGGCCCCGGTGCGGATCAGGATCGGCACGAGCTGGTTGCGCAGCTTGCCGACGATCATGATGCCGCGCCCGGCCTTCGCCGGATCCACGGCGGCGAGCGTCGCCGGAATCTGCGGCTGATAGTTGATCGACTGGAAGGCCGGCGCATCCGGGCGCAGCGTGAAGTTGCGGTTGATCAGCGCGGACGATTCGAGCGGCGCGCCGCCGTTCCGCACGCCGAGGTTGTCGGTCTCGGCGAAGCTGCCGTCGGCGCGGATCGTCACCGACTGGTCGAGCCCGACCTCCGTGAAGTTCTGTGACGGCACCTGGTGGTAGCCGAGCTGGTTGTAGGTGCCCGCGATCTTCGACAGGTCGGTTTCCTGCTGCGAGAAGCTGATGAACGGGTAGGTCGGGAACGTCGTCTTCGGAATCCGGCCGACCCCGATCACGCCGTCGAACTGGATCGTCGAGCCGGGGATCGCGCCGCCCAGCACGCCCTCGCCGAGGAACATGCGGGCCGGCCGCGCGGGGTCGAGGCTCGCGTTGTTCAGGCGGAACGTGCACTGGTTCAGCTTCAGCGTCGGCAGGCCGGTTTCCGCGGTGAGCGTGCCGTCCACGACGTTGTACGGCGCGGCGTCGCGGGTCGGCTGCACGGTGCCCTGCGCGGCCGGCACCGGCGACGCGAGATAGGTGATCCGGAAGGTCATCTTCACGGTGTCGAGCTGCACCTTCACGAGTTCGCCCGACCCCGAGCCGCCGATGAACGCCGTGCCGTAGTCGACCTGCTGCGGGCACAGGCGCACGACCGGCGCCGGCGGCGGATCGCCGTCGCCGCCGCAAGCCGCGAGCACCGGCGCGAGTGCGGCGGCGGCCATCCAATGGGAGATTTTCATAGGAATCCTGTTTATATGGACGCGGGCGGCGGCCTGCGCCGCCCTGCCTGACGAACGATTACTGGACGAATGCGCCGACCGTGAAGAACGGGTTGGTCCGGCTGTCGTTCACGACCATCGCGTAGACGTTGCCGATCTTCACCGCCCAGCCGGTGTCGCCCTTGCTGATGATCGCCACGTCGCCGTTCGTGTTTCTCGCATTGAAGTCGCGCAGCGCGGTCACCTTGATCTTGCCGGGCGTCGCCTGCGCGTAGTCGAGCGCGAACTGGCCCGTCACGCCGGAGGTCTGCGGGTTGATGAACGCGGCCGTCGAACCCTGGAACAGCGTCGACGTGTAGTTCGCCGCGATCGACGAGACCGCGCTGCCGTCCGTGCAGCTGCCGGCGCCCGGCAGGAAGAACGTGCCGTCGAACGAGCCCGGCAGGTTCGGGTGCGGCTTCGACGCGTCGAAGGCGGGGCCGCCCTGCCCGGGCGCGCCCTTTACGCCGTTGTAGGCGACGACCCCGCACGCGGACGCGCTCGTCGCGCCGATGAAGCCGCCCTGCATGGCGTTCGCCGGCAACGCGGTCGCGGGCGCCAGCACCGAGATGCCGACCTCGGCGTCCGCGACCGAGCCGAACGGATTGCCGGGCGGCGAAAACGCGTAGCCGACGCGAATCACGACCGGCACGAGCACGCCGTTCAGCTTGCCGACGATCATGATGCCCTTCGCCTGCGTCGGCGTGAGGATCACGAGCGGCTGCGTCTGCCCGGCGCCCGGATACGCGCCGCCCGCCGAATTGCTGACGAACACGTTGTCGGGCGAGTTGTCCGCGTTCTTGCGCCGCGTCCACGGCGTGCCCGTCGTCTGGCACGAGTAGTCGCTGCCCGCCGTGATCGTGCACGAGCCGTCCGCGTTCAGCGTCTGGTTCCAGTTCACGACGTCCGGCTGCCAGCCTTGCGGCGCCGCGCTCTGGAACGAGGTGCCGGTCGGCTGCAGATGGATGCCGAGCTCGTTGTAGTTGCCGGCGACCTTCGTGAAGTCGGTTTCGGTCTCGTTGAAGCCGATGAACGGGTAGAAGTCGAACGTGCGCGACGGCACGGCGCCGAGCGTCACGCCCGGCGCGAGCTCGATGCCGTCGAACGCGATCGTCGCGCCGGGAATGCCGCCGCCGACGACGCCGTTGCCGACGAACAGCATCGGCGGATCGACGCGGTTGATCTTCACCGCATAGCTGCCGTCGCTCGTCGCGCCGCTGTCGAGAATGAATGCGCAGCGATTCTGCTCGGCCGTCGGCAGATTGGTCGGGTGATGGAAGGCGCCGCTGATCGTGAGGCCCGCGCGCGTCGTGTTGATCTGGCCGGCCGACGTCGGCACCGACGATTCGATGAACTGCATCTGATAGGTCTGCTTCGTCGTGTCGAAGCGCACCTTCACGTACTCGCCGCTGCCGGAGCCGCCGGTGTAGGTCGTCGTGTAGTCGAGCGCGTCAGGGCACAGCTTCGTGACGACGGGCGGCTGGGTCACCGGGCCGCTCGGCCCGCACGTGCTGGCCGAGCACTGCGGCACGCTGATCGGCCCCGGATCGTCGCCGCCGCCGCACCCGGCGATGAACGGCACGGCCACCACGGCACAGGACATTAAAACGGACAGCCCAGGCTTGAAACGCATCAGCCCCTCCTATTGATGAACGAATGTCTCGTCGGCGCGGGCTCGTCGGCCCGTCGCCCTTGGTGCCGGCCGCCGCGCACGGCAGCCGGGATCGCGCGCCGCCGCCCCCTGTTGGCCAGAGCGCGCATGCGCAGCCCTCGCGCGCCGGACGATGCGTCGGCGCGCGAAAGTGAATGGGGTGTTGCGTTGGGAGCGCCGGCTAGCAGCCGGTCGCGCGGGATGCCGGCACGTGGCGTGCCGCGCCCTGTCGGGCGGTCCGCGTGAAATGGAAATGCCTGGTCGGCGCCTCGTAGCTGCGTCTCATTTCGGTCTCCGTCGATACCCGGTTGTCGTTATGGTGCTGCGTGTTTGGTCAGACTATGATCCGACGAATGCAACATGTAAATTGATGCTGAATTCCAAACATTGCATTACACGCGAGGCTTGGCGTCCGTAGGCGCTTCACGATTTTTCAAACAGCTTGCAATTATGAAATAAACGCCCGGAAAATGCCGTTCCGTGCCGGTTTCCATGGTGCGTTGCGGGATCGTGGCGAAGCCGCGCAATCATTGCAGCGCGCGCAAACATGATTCGAGGTACGGAGCGCGACGCTTTTGCCTGTTACGTCGTATTTGCCGGGACTGTGCGCTCGAACGGTTTTCGGCGGATTCAATCTCCAATCTCTCAAAACTATTCGATCGAACAGTTTTTCCTCCAATTCCGGACCGGATTTCCAAAAACTCGTCGATCGCACGGTTTCGCCTTGCATTTCGCCGTTTTGATGCAATACTGTGTGATCGCACAGTTTCATTCCTTGCAGCCCAGGAACGCGCCGCGCTGGCCGCCGGCCTTCGTCGCTTCCGCCGCTGGAGTCTCACGACATGCGTTACACGATCGAACAGGCATCCGACATCGGCGGCGTGATCCGCGCCGCGCGCAAGGTGCAGAACCTGCGCCAGGACGATGCCGCCGGCAGCGTCGGCGTCAGCGAGTCGTTCATGGTCAAGGCCGAGCGCGGCGCGGACACCGTCCAGTGGGGCAAGCTGTTCCAGATCCTGCAGGGGCTCGGCGTGCGGGTGGTGGTCGACATCCCCGACGCGAACGACGAGCTTCTCGAGCGCCAGTCCGCGCGGGCCAGCCACCGCGCGAACGTCAGGGCGCGGCGCGCCGCCGAGCAATTGCTGCTGCGCGCCGGCGACGCCTCGCGCACGGAAGGCGGCCGCGCCGGCGCCCCGCCCGCCCCGGAACGCGTGCTGGACGCCGCCCGGCTGCTGCTGGCCGACGCCGCCACCGCGGAATCCGGCGGCCCGCCCGCCGCGTCGCGCGCGCTGGACATCGCGCGCCGCGTGCTGGCCGACGCGGACCGGGCACGCACGCCGGGCGGCCCCGGCAAGGAGACGCCGAATGACTGAGCGGACCCTCGTCGCGTCGATCGACGGCCAGCGCATCGGCACGCTGCACGAGAACCAGAACCTGTGGGCGTTCGAATACGCGCCGTCCTGGCTCGACGCCCCGTCGCGCTTCGCGCTGAGCCCGCACCTGCCGCTGCAGGCCGCGCTGCTGCGCGACGGCGCCACCACGCGCCCGGTGCAGTGGTATTTCGACAACCTGCTGCCCGAGGAGACCGTGCGCGCGCTGCTCGCGAGCGATGCGGGGCTGCCCGACATCGGCGACGCCTTCGCGCTGCTCGCGCATTACGGCCGCGAATCGGCCGGCTCGGTCACGCTGCGCGTGCCCGACGATCGCACCGACGACGACACGCGCCTGCGGCCGCTCGACGACGCGGAACTCGACGCGCGCATCCGCCACCTGCCGAGCGTCCCGCTCACGCACGATGCGCCGAAGAAGATGTCGCTCGCGGGCGCGCAGCACAAGCTCCCGGTCGTGCTGCGCGACGGCCGGCTGTTCGAGCCGAGCGGCCAGGCCGTGTCGACCCACATCCTCAAGCCGAATCATCCGCACGCGCACGACTACCCGCATTCGGTCGTCAACGAGTGGTTCGTGATGACGCTGGCGCGCCGCGTCGGCCTCGACGTGCCCGACGTCGAGCGCCGCTATGTGCCGTCCCCCGTCTACGTGATCCGCCGCTTCGATCGCGACGTGACGGGCGGCGGCGCCGAGCGGCGTCACGCGATCGACGGCTGCCAGGTGCTCAACCTGGCCGCGACGATGAAATACTCGGGCTGGTCGCTGGACGCGCTCGCGGCGCTCGCGCATGCATGCCGCGCGCCGGCGCCGGCGCGGCTGCGGATCTTCCGCTGGCTCGTGTTCTGCATCGCGGTCGGCAACGGCGATTCGCACCTGAAGAACCTGAGCTTCGTCGTCGCCGACAGCGGCCTGTCGCTCGCGCCGCACTACGACCTGCTGTGCGACGGCGTCTACGACACCGCGACCTACAGCCTGCGCAGCCGCTGGCCCGATCTCGCGGAATTCACGCGGCCGGTCGCCGGCGTGCAGCGCTACGCGGATTTCACGCGCGAGGTGCTCGTGGCGGCCGGCACCGCGCTCGGCCTGACGCGCGCGACCGCGCTGCGCCAGATCGACGACCTGCTGCAGCGCATTCCGGCGGAGGCCGACACGCTGCTGCTCGAAGTCGGCCGCGACAACGACGCGATGATGGCCGAACGCCCGGAACTCACGGCGACGCTGGGCGGCGAAGTCCGGCTGCTGAGGGCGATCCGCCATATCGTGATCCACGAGATGGTCGCGCGGCTGCGGGCGCGCTGAGCACGCTTCGGGCGTACGGCCGCCCCGCCTTCCCGCCGCCACGTGTCAAACCTGAAACATTTCTTACGATTTCCAGACGGCGCGCCGCCGCCTCGCCCGAAAACCTCCAACAAAATCAACCACTTGCAAGACATGGCATGCGAGTGGCTTACATGAACCGTGCAAGCCGGGCATCGTGCCGTCGCGACAGCGCCGCAGCGTGCCGCCTCCCTTAGCGGAACGCGTTGCCGCGCCGGCGCCCCACGACGCACCGGCTTGTGCAGGAGACCATTCGCCATCGTCCCGGATGACACCGGGCCATGCCGGCGCGCGTGGAGCGCAGGCCACGCGGCCGGATGCATGGTCAGTTCTGCAACCTATCCAGCCGTGCCTGCGAAGCTACGAGGACACGATGAAACCCTGCCGAATCAGACGGCACCGGCTCGCGTGGCGCACGCTGCTGTGCGCCGCCTGCTCCGCCCTGGCCGCCTTCTCCGCACTGGATTCGCCGCCGACGCTCGCCGCCGGCAAGCGCCCCATCGGCCATCAACGGCTCGCGCCCAATGCGCAGCTGCCCGCGCAGCGCCCGTCATTGCCCTCCGGCCCGCATCCGGGCGAGGCAATGAGCCGGCAGGCCGTCACGCCGAGAAAGCTATAAGCGCCGAGCCATTGCAGTGCCCCCGAGAAACGCCCCGCCACCCGCTACTCGTTGCGTGAGGTTTGCCATGAGCGCACTCCGAAAATTATTTCGTCTTCCAAATCTTCTGACGCGCGGCATCGTCGTCGCATGGCTCTGCATGATGGCCGGCGCCGGCCATGCCGTGCCCGTCGATGCGCAGATCGACCTGAAGATCCTGATCCTCGCGAGCCAGCAGACCGGCAACGGCCCGGAACTGCAGGCCGCGCAGGCGATTCTCGACCGCGTCGGCGTGCCGTACACGGTGTACAGCTACGACACCAACAACCCGACGCTGCCGCCGCTCGAAACCGGCGACCACGCGCTGTACCAGGGCATCCTGATGCCCGTCAGCGACTACCGCTACATGAACCCGTTCTCCGGCGGCGCGCTCGCGACGGCGCTCGCGCGCTACCAGTTCAAGTACAACGTACGGCTAGCGAGCCTGTATACGTGGCCGAGCGACGGGGCCTGCCTGCAGTACGTCGGCTACCGCGACACCACCGCGTCGCCGCTGCCGTCGACGTTCACGACGGCGGGCGCGGCCCTGTTCCCGTACATGAATGCCGGCACGACCGCGAACAACGCACTCACCGTGCAGAACGCGTGGACCTATTTCGCGTCGCCGGCCAGCCCGTTGCCGGCCGGCACGACCGTCACGTCGGTACTGCAGGCGGCCGGCGCGAACAACGTCAGCTACCCGATCGCCGCGACCTGCCTGTTCGGCAATACCACGCCGCTCGCGGGCGACAGCACGTCGCGGGAGATCCTGTCGCTGATGTTCGACAACAATCCGTTCCTGCTCCATTCGATGACGCTGTCGTACGGCATCGTCAACTGGCTCACGCGCGGGTTGTTCCTCGGCAACCGGCACGTGTACATCGATCCGCAGGTGGACGACATCGGCATTCCGGACGAGATTTTCCCGTACGCGCAATCCGATCTCACCGGCCTCTGGTACGACGTGAGAACCGGCGCCGTGACCGGCACGAGCCCGAACGGGCTCTGCCCGCTCGGCAATCCGCCGGGATCGGTCGCGTCGTACACGGGCACGACCGCGTGCGAGTACCGGCTCACCGGCGGCGATCTCAACAACATCGTCAAGTGGCAGTCGAACGTCAACGGCAAGAGCGCCAATGCGTCGGCCCTGAAGTTCTCGTTCGCGTTCAACGGCTCGGGGTTCGGCACGGCATACGGCGGCCTGGGCGACTACCCGGCCACCGGTAACGATTCGCTCACCACGCAGGTCCGCTCGAACCAGAGCCGCTTCAAGTGGATCAGCCACACGTACGACCACCTGCTGCTGGATCCGCCGTTCACGACCACGGCCGACCAGGTCACGACCGAAATGCAGAGCAACAACACGGTCGCCCGGCGCTTCGGCTTCTCGACCTATTCGATGCAGACGCTCGTGTCGCCGGAGATCTCCGGCCTGTACAACCCGACGACGCTCGGCGCGCTGGTGTCGTTCGGCACGCGCGTGCTGGTATCCGATTCGTCGAAGCCGACGCCGCCGGTCGGCACGGCGAACTGCCCGATCAACGACAACGGCACGCCGTGGCCGCTGCCCGCGTTCAATACCGGCAAGTTCAACTGCGTGAACCAGGGGATCTTCGAGGTGCCGCGCTACGCGACCGCGCTGTTCTACAACGTGTCGCAGCCGCAGGAGTGGGTCGACGAGTACAACTACTTCTACGGCGCGAACGGGATCGATCCGACGCGGTGGGGCTTCGACCTCACGTATGCGCAGGTGCTCGACAAGGTGTCCGATACGCTGGTGTCGTACCTGCTCACGTTCGACAACCGGCCGATGATGTTCCACCAGTCGAACCTGCGCAGCTACAGCGGGCAGAGCTCCCTGCTGGGCGACCTGCTGAACGCGACGCTGACGAAATACAACAAGTACTACAAGAACCTGCCGATCCTCAGCCCGTACCTGACCGACCTCGGCACGCTGGCGTTCCAGCGCAGCATCTACAACACGTCGAACGTCGTCGCCACGCTGACGCCCGGCAAGACGATCACCGTCAGCGGCGCGCGCACCGACGGGCAATCGGTCGTCGTGCCCGTGACCGGCGTCAAGTTCGGCACGTCGACCGAGACGTACGGCGGCCAGTCGATTTCGTATGTGACGCTGCTGCCGGCGACGGCCTATACGATGCTGATCGCGCCGGCGCCGGTCTGGAAGTAGCGTCTTGCCGATCATCCGGCGGAAGAACGCACGCCCGCTGTCACGCGGGCGTGCTTGCATCGAAGCGGCGGCCGGCTACCGCGCGGCCGGCTGGCGCTGGACCTCCTTCGCCTTCATCTGCAGGTAGTCCTGCCGGTCCATTTCGTGGAGCTGCCGCGCGTACTGCTCGGTCGCGTCGAACCAGCGGGCGAGGCGCTGGTCGAGCGGCTTGTCGAGCGTGCCGAGGTACGCATCGATCGCGAGGTAGTACCGCATCGTGTTGCGCTCCAGCAGGCCGCGCACGCCGCCGATATAGTCGGGCGGCGTCGCGGCGGGCGCGCCCGTCGTGGTGAAGCCGACCTTGTCGCGGCCGATGGTGGCCAGATAGGTCTTCATCGCGACGCGCCCGAGCGTGCCGAAGCCATACGAGTACGTCAGGTGCAGGAACGTGCGCGTGTCGCCGAGCGGCACCGCCTCCAGCGCGATGCGGTAGTCCTTCGTGCTCATCGGCCCGCTGTCCGCATTGAGGCCGACCTGGAAGTAGCCCGGCGTGGCCGGCTGCGTGCGATAGCGGAACGCGACGCGGTAGGTATCGCTCAGCTTCTGCTCGATCTTCCTGCCGATGTTGACGTCGAGCACCGCGTCGTCGCCGGCGGACGACGCATGGCAGTACTTGACGTTCAGATGCAGGATCAGCACCGCGCACCAGTTCGCCGGGCCCTGCGCCGGGTCGTTGAGCTTGCCGTTGACCACGGCGTACGGGTAGTCCACCACCGCGTAGATGTCGCCCTTGAGCGTGGAATTCGCTTCCGACGATTCGAGGTAGAGCGGGCGGTTGAACGGGTTGCGCTTCAGCTGCTCGGACAGGTCGCCGTATCGGTTGCGCAGGGTGGCGGCAGGATCCGCGCCGAACGACAGTACGCTCCAGCACAGGCCGCATGCCACGAGGGCGACGCGCCACACCGGCCGGAATGGCCGGATCGCGCCGGGTGTTTCAGGGGTCGACATTCGCGTGCTCCGGCAATCGGCGCACGTTGCGTGCGCATGGCGTTCAGCTTACGCCTTTGCGCGTGCGGCTGCGCGGCTTCGGCGGCGGCAGTTGCGCGGCCGTGATCGCGATCAGCCGGGACAGCCATGCGTGATCGTCCCACCGGTCGCCGGGGATCACGAGATAGGGCTTCGCGCCCGGATACGGGCTGTCTTCGTCGAACGTGCCGAGAAACGCCTTGCCGTCGGGCGTCGGCTTGACGAACAGGCGGTCGTCGCACACGAGCGCGACGATCTTGTCGTCGCAGTAGACGCCGAATTCGCCGAACATCTTCTTCGCCGAGATGGCGCCGGCCGCGGCCATCTGCTCGACGATGAAATCCACGGTGCTTTGGCTCGATGCCATGAATCTTCCTGGAAAGGCGGCCGGGCCGCATGGATGACGA
The DNA here is from genome assembly GCA_001527685.1 of Burkholderia pyrrocinia. GTDB lineage: Bacteria > Pseudomonadota > Gammaproteobacteria > Burkholderiales > Burkholderiaceae > Burkholderia > Burkholderia pyrrocinia_D. Next base: position 10,011 of record LOZU01000015.1, on the reverse strand, counting down.
CGGTATGCGATCGAACCGGCGAATGCAAGCGGCGGGCGGTGTTCGCTTGTCTGTCGAGTGCGCATCGGACAGCTGGTGTGCCAGCGCGTAGGTCGCGTTTTGGCGGATTCATTACTCTGGCCAGAGCCTGCGATAGTCGCGCTGCATAATCGGATATTCAATGCCTCGCGGCGCTGCCACCTTCAATTCAGGTCAGCGCAAAGCAGATTTTATCAATCATTACACATCATTAATCTGTGGACCGGGCAACCTGCAATCATGCCAGATATGCCCTTGCAATTTAAACTGAGAGTAAAATCCAGGCTCCCGTCCGTGATAATGACCAACACCCGCATAACCGGACAACGTGGACACATGCTCGGAAGCCCATTCTTCCCATGATTCCGGACTGGACAGTATTTCCGAAAGCATTTTCCGATCAAAACCATTAAAATATGCCTTGGCTCCCGGCAACCAAAATACCACCCACAAATCCTTGCCTTCGTTGAGCTTATCCCCGATCGTGCGAACGCATTTCTTCGAACATGGGCCGGCGAATACATCTACTCCAAGAACCCCTACTGGCACGGCAAGTTTGTTAAATCCCCAGACCACAATATCTTCGACATGCGAATTATCACCACCAGATATAAAGTCCCACAAACCCTTTTTACCCGGCATAAAGAACTTACCTGAGCCTGGTGCGTGCTCATCAAGTCGGGGGCGTATCTTTTGCACAAACCACGCTATTGCCTCCTCCTCCCAGCTTTGCAAGCCGTACGGATCGACCCAACCACCAGGCGATGGAGCATATCGATATAAATTGAGGCCGCCGGACAAACCAATCGGGTCCCCGCTAACAAAAATACCGATATCCGGGTCATAATATCGATATCGGTTATAGCAGAGGCCTATTTCCAGATCAAAATACTGCCCCTGAAATCGCAATGGCTGCTCAAATCCCGGCCGTATCCGAATGGATTTAACGTAACCCCACGCGGCATACTGCCCCTCCCAAACGAGCACACCCCATCGATCGGTAACCCGCGTTACCGCGCCGTTGGGGTCGTTATGGAAAAAGAAATACTGCGCCTCGGATACCGGCATCGAGCGCGATAGCGGTATCGCTTGTTCCTGATACGAGCACTGCATTTCCACGATCGGGCGGAACGTTCCGGGGAAATAGACCCATTCGCGCATTTTGCAGAGCCCGTCCGCGAATCGCGGCGACACGTCGGCAATATGCTTCGGGGGATCGGTGTTTGCGTCGCCCGCTGCGCCGCTCAGCAAGCCGTGAACGTCGTCATGCCCACGCACGATTTCCCCCACCAGTGCATCGCCTTCCCAAAAAAAGCAGCAGGTGCGCAACCCGTGCCTCCGGTCAGAAGCTGGGCTGGCCCGTGTGCCGGGATCGGGCTGGATCTGCGTGATCTTTCGGGTGCGCCGGTGAAACACGTCGTACTCAAAGCGCGTGTGGATGGACACGGTCCCGCTCGCCGAGCCGGCTGCCGGGCGCACGATCAGCGTTTCGATCAGCAGCCCATCGCCATCCCAGCGCAATTGCAGATCCTGTTGTGCGCCCTGCTTGCTCACCAGGTTGCCGGCACGATCGAACGTGTAATGGTTGCCATCGTGTTCGCCGTCACGCAACCACGTGTCGGTTTCCGGCACGTGGTCGAGCACGCCAGTCCACCTGCCTTGACGAACGTGCGTCTTCAGCAAATCGCCTGCCGGGTCGTTCAGGAAGCGGTGCAGCTTGCCGGTCGGATCGAGATGGCCCGTCAGTTGGCCCACCGGGTCGTAATCGAAGCGTTCGAAGCCAAGTCGGGAATCGCGCTTTTCGGTCATCTCGCCGTTGGCGTCGTACGCATATTCCGTGGTAAACACCGGGCCGGTGCCGGCCAACAGCGTTTGCCGCGCCAATTGTCCATCCGGCATATACGCAAGCTCTCGACGCATCGCCCCATCCAGGTGTTCGACGCAGACGCGCCCGAGCACATCGCGTTCGAGCGTGATCGGCACGTCGTCGTCGATCCGGATCGAGGCGACCGCACCGAGCGCGTCATAGTCGTAGCGCACGGTGTGTGCAACCGTCGCGCTGCCTGTCTTGAGCTGCGTGCTGCGCTCGATGCGCTGGCCCAGCGCGTCATATCGGTAGGCGATCACAAAGTCGTCGCCTTGCCGCTCTTCAACGAGACGGCCTGCGTCGTCGTAGCGCAACTCGACACGGCTGTCCGGATTGGCTGCGACAGTCAACTGGCCACGGCGATCGTACGAGAACGTTTCGGTGCGGATTCCGTCGGGCTGTCGAGGGTCCGGCACCTGCTTTTGCACGACGCGCCCGAGCGTGTCGGTCCGGTAGACAGTCGCCTGCCCAAGTGGATCGATGCTGCGCTGCAGTTCACCCAGCGGGCCGTACTCGTAGCGGCGCGGCTGGCCCCAGTAATCGACTTCCTCGACAATCCGGCCCAACCCGTCGCGCTTGAGCTGGTAGCATTCTTCACGCTCGTTGATCACACCGATCAATTGGTCCTCGGTGTCGTAGCGGTATTCGACGACGTTTCCGTCCGGCGTCTGTCGCCTGCTGATTTGCCCCAGCGCCGAATACGCGAGTTGCGTCGAATTGCCCGCCGCATCGCGGTAGCGCACCAGGTTGCCGCTGGCGTCGTAACTGCAGAAGACTTCGCGACCGCCCGGCCCGATCGCCCGCGTCAGGTTGCCGTTGCGATCGTATTCGTAACGGCTCGCCTGACCCAGCGCGTTGACGGTCTGGATGACATTGGACCGCGTATCACACGCATACCGGGTGCAACGGCCAAGCGCATCAATGACGATTTCAAGATTGCCGTCGCGATCGTAGTCGAAGCGCGTCACCGCGCCGCTGGGTCCCGTATGCGCCACCAGTTGCCCGTGCCGGTCGTATGCGTAACGCATCGCGGCCTGCGTTGGCGACGTTTGCTCGAGCAGATTGCCGAACGCATCCCATACGTACTGCCAGCGCTGGTCACCCGGCGCGCTCGCGCATACCGGCAACAGGTTCTCGTTGAATTCGGTACGAACGCAGCTCCCGTCCGGCAGCGTCCGAGCCAGCAGATTGCCGTATTTGTCGTAGTCCCAAGTGGTTGTGCGCCCGGCGGGATCGGTTTTTGTACGCGTGCGCCCCTGCGTGTCGTAGCGGTAACTCCATACTCCCCCCAGGGGATCGATGCGCATCACCGGCGCGCCGCGTTCATTGGCCTGAAGAATCGTCGTGTGCCCCAGGGAATCGGTGATCCGTGTTTCGCGCCGCTCGATATCGTAGACAAATCGGTAGTCGAGCACACCGTTATCGCCCCAGGCATGGTCGACCCGCCATACCCCGTCCTCGTGCCGACGGTGACTGTAGTAGAAAGATATCCCCCGGGCACTCGTGTGGCTAACCATCCGGTGCCCGTCGGCGTACGCGAAATGGTGCGGCTGGTTCATTGCATCGCGCGCGGCCACCAGATTGCCGTTCCGGTCGTGTGCGTAACCGACAAGCGGATGGGCACGGCCCTCGACGTCGACGAGCGTCAACGCGGCAAGCAGGCCAGCCCGGCCTTCCGCCCGGCTGCCTGCGCCAGCCTCGCACACGATCACGCGGCCAGTCGCCGCCTCCCCTTTCCACTCGGCCAGGCGCGCCAGGCCGCCATCCAATCCGCGCTCGAATACCCACGCATTGCCGTTCAGGTCAACCATCCGCCCGACAGGCAGGGTCAATGTCGTGTCTCCCGCAAGCCTCTCCAACGCATGTTGCCCGTGCGCGGGCAACGCAAACTCGTATTCGATCCGGGCACGCGTGCGCAGGACCAGCCGGTCGTCCCGCCGGTACAGCGCGTGGCCGCACTGCCAGTCATGGACGCGCGCCGGCCACCCGGCTGCACTCGGCAGTGCATCGAAAGCCGTCGCGGGACCCGCGAAATACACTGCCGCGCCCACGCTGCCTTCGTGCCGCATCAGTTCGAGCCGGATATCCGCGGGCGTCTGCCACCCCGCGCCAACCGCACCGCGCCGCGTGTCGTGACTCGCGTAATGCCGCTCCCACACGAGCGGCAGGCGCCCCGACACCGTGAAATCGCGCTGATGCATGACCACTTCGCCGGTGATCATGTTGACCGGATCGGCTCCGAGCACATTGCATCGCAAAAAACCCGGCTCCAGATGCAGCTTGTCGGCCAGCGCCTTGGCCCACTCGCTTCCGCGAAAGGCCTTGAACAGCGACGAAGCCAGTGCCGCCATGTTCATGACCGGCGGTCCGCCCACCAGCACCGGCCGCCCGGTTGGAATCGGCAGCATCACCGAGCTCGGCATCGACAGCGCGGTTCGCTTCGTGTGCGCGCCGTAATGCGGTGGCGGCTCCAGCCCGACCGACCAGCAGCTCATCGCCGGCAGCGCCATGAACGACAGCGGATCGTTGTTGGCGAGCACCGTCCTGCTGCCCATGTACGATTCGCCGTCGTTCGAAGGTTCAGGATCCTCCGGCGGCGGTGCGAACGATTCGCCCAACGGGAAGTGCAGGCCCGGCACGTGAAACGAGTGGGTGCCCGCCGTGGCCCGCAAGAAGCCGTTGACGAAGATGGGGCGGCCCATGATGCTGCCCATCCCCACGCCAGCGCCGACCGCGCTGGCGATGTCGCCGGCGACCGGGGCCGCTTCCTTGCCGAGCTTCACGCCCTCCGCAATCAGCGGGTCGCTCATCAGCGCGTCCTTCGCCCGCTTCTTTGCCCACTTCAGGCCGGCTTCCACCTCCTTGCCGACGAACGTAAACACGATACTGCCGATCACGCCCAGTGCAGCGTCGATGTACTCGCGGCGATCCAGCATGAAACCGACATAGGGATGCGGCAGGAACACCGGCGGCGTACCCGGCGTGACCAGTACCGAGTGAACATCGATCCCGACCACGGGATCCAGATGCTTGACCGCCAGCAGTGTCATTGCTCCCTGCCCTTTCAGCGTCCGCCGCGCACCGCGGCGGCCTTCTCGCCGAGCTCGTCGCGCCGACGATCGAACGCGCCGGCCTGCGACACCCTCCATTCGACGATGGGCCGCAGGTTGCCGGTCACGCGCCGGATCGCCCGGATGATCCGCGGCAGCGCCGTACGCGCGAGGATCGCATCGATCGGCCGGTGGCCTGCCGAGCCTGAATCGGCCTCATGGGCCGCGCGCCACGGGACGAATAGCGGGGCGGCGAAGGCGTTGCGATATGGAGCCACATCCTTCACGAGCCGCTTGCCCGGGCGGATCTGTACAACCCACAGTAGGACAATTAATTGTCGGACGAAAGGAGCGCAGCATTAACCGGTCGCCAAGAGCGACGGCGCCATGCGCTTGCAACACTCGACTTGCGCAGCGAGCGGCAGCGACGCTGAAATTAAAGGGCCCGAATGATGTTCGCTGCACGGGAATCGAGCGGAGGCCCGTGATGGGTGTCGTCGCCGATGTGCGGCGCGGGCGCGCGCATGGCGCAGGGTCGCGATCGCTTTCGCTTCCCGTAAACGCTCACCGTCAGCACCGCCTCGAGATCGACACGGTGGGTCGGCCGGGCGGCGCGCCGCTCGCTAACTCGCGCATTCCGACACCACCGGGCCGTCGCTGCCCGTGTAGACAAATCCGTCGGATATCCATTGATTCGAGTCGAGTCGATACCAAAGCCGTGTGGCGCCCCAGTTGCCATTCACCGCGTCGCCGTACTTGTGGCAAGCGAGCTGCACGGTGCGCCCATTCTCGAGCGAACCGACAATCGGCGCCGACAACGACGGCGCGCTGCGCAGATTCACCTGCCCCGGTGCCTGTACACGCGCACTGACGGGCGCTGACGGGTCGCCGGAATCCGCGCCGCCGTAGTTGACCAGCCATGCCTGCGGGGAGACGCGCCGCTGATTGCGAACGGCGTATCCGGAATACGGCGAAGCGCCCTCGAAGAATTGCCAGCCGCCGATCGTCATGCCATTGACCGACACGTCATTGCCATCCTTGCTCAATGAAAAGTGCACATGCGGCCCTGTCGTTTGCCCGCCGCACGGCAACCCGTTTCCGACGCTGCCGAGATAGTCCCCCTGACGGACACGCGTGCCACTGTTCAGCGACGTCAGCTGGACCATGTGGTAATAGGTCGTCGCATAGCCGTTGTCGTGGACCACCTTCACGATCGCACTGCCGTTGCGCTCGCAGCTCTTGTAGAGATAGCCGTCTCGCGCCGCCAGCACGCGACCGTTGCCGCCCGAGAAATCGAGCGAGTTGTACGGCCTGCTTTGTCCGGACCAGCCGTGCGCGCCGCCCGTCCAATACCACCCGGCATTCAGTTCCCACGGCAACGCGAGGCCCGGTTGCGGCAATGCCGCCGACCGTGGCGCAAGTGAGCGTTTTACCGCCAGATTTTTCCGCTCCCCGGTAGCGAGCAGCGTGGGCGGCGCCGCGTTGAGCAGTTCTCCGAACATGCTGCTGCCCTCGACGCCTGCGATCCATCGGCCATTCACATTGCGCGCAAGGAACAGCTTCGTGACGGGATCGGCAGATTCGTCATCGCGCAGGATTTGTGTCGCAGTGCCAAACATCCACCCTGAAGCGTCGTCGGTTTTGATTGCCTCGACCAGGTTGCTGTCCGACCGGGCAGGCAGCGTCGACGTCCGACCCGATCGAGATTCGAGCGCCTGCTCGATCGAGCGTTGCAACGACGTGTCGATTGGCACCGCATGGGCGATTTCGGCAAGGCTGGCTGCAACAAGCAGGATTCCAATGAAGTATTGAATCGAATTTGATGCAGAACGGCCCGGTAAATTTCGCATAGTTAAATGCACCGCCAAAAGGGTTTGCACGAAATCCATGACAGCGGCATCAAGCCTACATCATTCGCCAGTCATTGCAAGGAAAATGCAATATGTCTGGATGCACTTTTAAATAAGACACTCCAACTGAAATTCTTGGCGCGATAGTTTCACAGTGATTTGACCGCTCCGGAAACCGGAGTCGATCGATACGGAATCACCTTGCGGGCTTCGATGGATTTCCTATGATTCAACTCGGTTTGATCGAGCACGCCCCAGTCATGTATTTCCACGCATGCAATGCATACCTAAGAAAGGGTGAGACCATGAACATTCTGAAATCCACACTCGGCATCGGGCTCCTGTGCATCTCGACTGCCGCCTTTCCCGGCATGATCCATACCCCGCCGGTCAACCTGGGCAGTATCGCGGTTCTCGGCGGCGCATTTGGCGGGCACGTGGCACCCGGGAACATGGAGATTTACGTGCCCGCCGGCCTTCAACTTTCCGGCGCCGTAAATTGCGATATCCATTACGTCACCACACTCAAGACAATCGATCCCGACAGAAGCATGCTGTCGCTGTTGCGCGATGCGAAGAATGCGAACCAACAGGTTCGACTATGGATAACCGACGATCCCGTTTACACCGCCTACCCGGGAAGATGCAGCCTGTTGTCCGTCGAGCGCCTGTAGATCGGCGGTCCGCGCACGCCAATGCCTCTCGCCATCGAGAGATGAAGGCGGCCCGGCGATATGCGTTCACCCCTGCACACGACAATTCCCTCGTCGTTTATAAGCCGGCGTCGAAATCACCCACCCTCTCACGACGCAACGCTGCCGCCTTGTGAACAACAAGGCGGCTTGATATCGCCCCGATGTTTCCCACCGTGTAAACGGGGCCCGGACGAGGACCGAATGGTCCTGCGCCGGGCGCGTTCGTTACCCTGCTACCACTGGTACGAGACACCTCCGCCGTATGTGCTGCCCTGCCCGCTCATGCCGACGCCGAGCTTCGCCTTCAGGTTGCCGGTGAATCGGACAGACACGCCGATTGCCGACGCCGAATAGCCTTGATAGCTGCCGGCGCCGATGCCGACCGCAATCGTCTTGCCGGGATCGACTTCCGGGATCATCGTCAATGCGGTGGCCGCCGCCACGCCCGAATAGGCACGGCGAGCCGCTTGATTGACGCTCGATTGCACGCTCCTGAGCTGATCCATATTCGCCGCGTCGGTACCGCCAATCCCCGGCGCGACGTTCGTGAGCCGACGCTCATGGTCCGGCGAACCGAATGACACCGTGTTCGGCTCGGACGCTACCGAGTTCGCACCGATCGCCACCGAATTCGCCCCCGATGCCGTCGAATGGGCGCCCAGCGCGGTCGCGTTCGTACCGGAGGCGATCGCCCCCTGGCCGAATGCCGACGATCCATCTCCCGGCGCGCTCGCGCCCTGCCCCACCGCCGTGGAGCCGCGTCCCGACGCACTCGACGCCTGCCCGAGCGCCGTCGAGTCATCGCCCGATGCATTCGACGCCTGACCGAGCGCGGTTGCGTTGGCGCCCGAGGCCGACGCCGCGCCCCCCACCGCCGTGCTGTTGGCACCCGACGCGTTCGCCGCCGGCCCCACCGCTACGCCGCCCACGCTGTTGGCGTGGATACCGCCGTTGGATATCGCGGTCGACAACGACGCGAGCGTGCCGTCCGTCGTGCTCAATCCAGTTGAAAGCGACTCAATCCCGCTCTGCGACGTGCTCAAGCCTGTCGAAAGCGACGAGATGTTGCCGCTCGCCGTGCTCAGCCCGGTCGACAGGGAACTTACGCTGCTCCGCGTCGAACTCAGCCCCGTCGACAAGGAACTCATGCCGCTTTGCGTCGTTGACAGTGCGCTTGCCGTCGAAGTCGACAGCGATGCCAGCGCCTGGGTGACGGCATTCATCTGCGATCCGTTCACGGCATCGGTCGACGTCGCGGAAATCCGCCCTGCAGCGACGTTGATGATCTGCCGTTCGGCTCCCGGTGCGCCGACGCTCACCACGCTTGCCGGCAGACCACCCGCGAACGAATACGTCTGACCGGCAATGGGGGCGCTGCCTGCCGGACTTGCAGTCGTGGTCACGCTGCCCGAGCCCAGCGCGACGTCATTGGCATTGCTTGCGATTGCATTGGCGCCCAACGCGATCGCACCGCCCCCTGCGGCCGTGGAGGTATTGCCGAGGGCCAGCGAACCCGTTCCGGTCGCAATGTTTGCGTTGCCGAGCGCCACGGCGCCCTGGCCGTTCGCCGCGTTGTTCGCGCCCAATGCGACCGCGCCGGTGCCCGTTGCAACGTTCGGATCGCCAATCGCCACCGCGCCGTCCCCGCTCGCCGTATTTGCCACGCCGATCGATACCGACTGCCCGCCTGTCGCGACAGCGGTCCGGCCAATTGCGACCGCGCCGCCTGTCGACGCGTTCGCGTTGTCGCCCATTGCGATGCTGCTTGCGCCCGATGCCGTGGACGCCGGGCCGACTGCGATCGCGTTCGTCCCGAGCGCCTGGCTGTCAGGCTGCGACGAGTTGGTGTGGAAGTACTTGGTTCCGCCACCGTTGACTGCGGTCGACAGCGAGCTCAACCCGGTAGACAGCGACGAGATGTTGCTGCTCGCGGTGCTCAGGCCCGTCGACGTCGAGGTGGACAACGATGCGATCGAGCTGCTGGTCGACGAGAGGCCCGTCGACAGCGAGTTGATGCCGGTCGACGTCGAGGTCGACAGCGACGCGATCGAGCTGGTTGCCGAGCTGATGCCCGTCGAAGCCGACGTGGACAGCGACGCGACCGAGCTGTTGGTCGACGAGAGACCGGTGGACAGCGAGTTGACGCCGCTTTGCGCGGTGCTGATGCCGGTCGACGTCGAAGTCGACAGCGATGCGACTGAGCTGTTGGCCGAGCTGATGCCCGTCGAGGCCGACGTGGACAGCGATGCAACCGAGCTGTTGGTCGACGAGAGACCGGTGGACAGCGAGTTGACGCCGCTTTGCGCAGTGCTGATGCCGGTCGACGTCGAAGTCGACAGCGATGCGATCGAGCTGTTGGCCGAGCTGATGCCCGTCGAGGCCGACGTGGACAGCGATGCAACCGAGCTGTTGGTCGACGAGAGACCGGTGGACAGTGAATTGACACCGCTTTGTGCGGTGCTGATGCCGGTCGACGTCGAAGTCGACAGCGATGCGACTGAGCTGTTGGCCGAGCTGATGCCCGTCGAGGC
>LOZU01000014.1:0-16585 GCA_001527685.1 Burkholderia pyrrocinia | reverse complement strand
AAGCGCGTGCTCGATTCGGTCAGCATCTACAACCCGGACAACGTCGCCGCGTACGGCGACGCGATCGCGGCGCTGTATCGCGATACGTAACGCACCATAAATGCACAATTTCGAACGAGTCGGTTAGCCGATCGCCTCGATTCAGCCCCGTATTGACGATGTGAACACGTCGCAAGCGGCTGTCTAGTGCAGCCCTGGAAACACATTCGGCCAAAATGTGTCAATTGTTCACAATTCGTCAAAACCGTTCAACTACCATAAATGATGGTGGGCGTGCGCTATTGCCAGCTTTGACGGGTCTTTATCGTCAGATGGTGATGTTGGTGATCTTGGTTTTGAAAAAAATGAATTACGCCTGGAAAATAATTAATTACGAGGGTGTATGGCGAATCTGAGTCACCATTGCTGTTCAACTCTTTTTCGGTGTCAGTGCATTATATCCGGGCGGAAGTTTTCGGCATATTTTCATGCGGATTCGCGCGATTGCGCCCGGGAAGCGTTGTTTAATATTCTGGCTGGGATGTTTGGTCGGTGTGTGGAGGAAATCCGTATCTCTGATCCGCTTTCATATCAGGATATGGTGGAAAGCGGGAAAAATTCAGATCCGAATTTTCGGATCTTTGAAATTTTTGATGAGAAGGCGAAGGCGTGGGGCTGGGTTGATAGTCCGTTGTTTTTTAGTCTCGACAAATCCTTGCTGGTTGAGTGGGTGTTGTTTCTGGTTCAAATGTCGGCAAATCTATTGAATTGCGGTCGAGATGGTCATGGTAATTTTTGAATCGTCAAATTACCGCCTTGATGGATTTGGATTTTCCGGATGTGGAGTATTTTAGATTTTCATCTGTTATGTCCCTGCAGAAAATGTGTGTCTCGCCAACCGACTCGCCCTGCAAATGCTGCGGTGAAGCCAGCCATTTATGCGGCGTCGTCGATTTTTCGCGCTGCGGCGCTGACCATGCTGCCGGAAAGAAGGTCGAGCCTTATTCGGGTGTTCCGATTTACTACTACCGATGCGATCGGTGCGGCTTTGTATTTACGCGCGCATTCGATAGCTGGACGCCCGAGGACTTTGCGCAACACATCTACAACGCCGATTACGAACGCCATGATCCGGACTATAAAGGTGCGCGCCCGATATCGAACGCCAATCTGATTGCCGGCAGCTTTCCCGAAATGGCGCACGGCAAGATGCTGGATTTTGGTTCCGGCCTGGGCCTGCTCGAGCATGAGCTTCGGGCGCGAGGCTTCTCGCAGGTCACCTCATACGATCCCTATGCGACCGACAGAAACGCGTCGGCGCTTTCGGCGAAATACCAAACTGTTGTTGCGTTCGAGGTGTTCGAGCATCATCCGGACCCACATGCGTTGATGGACATGATGGTGCAGTTCCTCGAGGAAGAAGGGGCGGTCCTGTTCAGCACACTCGTCATCCCGGACGACGTCGTTGAAACGGGCATCAACAAGTGGTGGTACTGCACGCCGCGCAATGGACATATTTCCTTCTTTACGTCCCGCTCGATCGCAACGATTGCCGCGCGCCATGGTTTGAAGGCGGGCTCGTTCAACGACGGTACCCATTTCTTCTATCGGCATGACCTTCCCCCATGGGCGATGCGTTTTTCACATACGCTCTGCTCTTGCTGATCGAATCGACCCCATCAGGTTGCAGAAAATATCCCGGCGGGAAATGACTTCATCATGAATCTGAGTTCGATACTGCAACATCAAAGAGCGCTGCGGGCGATGGGGAAGGGGCAGCAGGTTCGCGAGATGCTGCTGGATCTCGTGACGTTCAGGGGAACCGCTTTTGATCTGGCGCAAATCGGCATTGAAATGAACTATGCCGGCATGTTTGCCGACGCGGAAAAATTGCTGGACCGCGCGTTGGCTACGCGAGAACTGGCCGGCTACGACGCCTATATCGCTCGAACAGAATCCAGCATTGCGAAATATTCGCTCGGCAAGTTCTACGATGCACACGCACTGTTCCGCTCGACAAGAATGATGCGTGACGAGGTGATCCGGCAGATGTACGGCTGGTGCGATGATCGGCATTTTCTCGACATCATCGGCCGGAAATTTCTCGGCGCCGAATCCATTGCCGGAAGATCCGTCCTGGTGGCCCATGAAGGCGGCTTCGGTGATCTGGTGATGCACGCTCGCTACCTGAAGGCGCTGAGAAGCGAGGGCGCGAAGGCGATCTACGTCGAGACACCACTCGCCGCTCGCGGAATGTTCGCCAGCGAGCCGTGGATCACCGAAGTCACTGATGTGAGAAGTGCGCTGCCACACGTCGATTTTGTCACATGGAATTTCGATCTCTTCGCGCGATACCAGAGGACGCCATTTTTTTCCGATCCGGCCTGGGGCATCGAACTCTTCCAGCATTCGGCGAATCTGTCGACATCCGCGCAAGCGTCGCTTGATTCAGGCAGGGGCAAGCTCCGGATAGGACTGCTCACGGCCAGCCATTCCAATGTGCGCCACGAACCCTTTCGCAGCCTTCCCTTCGAGGCGCTTACCCCGCTCATCGACGCCTTTCGCGACACGAACGTCCAGTTTTATAGCCTCGATATGAAGGGCGGCCGCAATGAAGTCGATCCGCAGGCATGGGCCGAACATGGCATCGTCCCTCTGAGTCCGGCCATCCGCTCTTTTGCCGACACGGCCGCCATCGTCGGGCAGTTCGACCTGATGATCTCGATCGATACGGGCCCGGCACATCTGGCAGCCGCCCTGAATCGGCCCGTTTGGCTCCTGCTGTCCGCGGCCTGCGATTCCAGGTGGTATGACTGCCAGCACTACACGCCCTGGTACGACTCGATGCGCTTATACAGGCAAGACGTTCTGGGCGACTACACGCAAGCCATCAAGGACATCATTGCCGATCTTTCACGCTTGTGCGATCGAGGCAATCAATAGTCGCCACACACGGTGACCCATCTGGCCGGTGGCGCAAGATGGGCAGCCGTTCAAGGCCGCCATGCGTCGCCGCGTTGGCGGCCGCTTGCATGAAACATCTCGACCTGCCGATTACTCACCGCCCGCTTTGACGACGCGCTGACCGTGCGGTGTCGCCGCCAGCACGCCCACTCTGCGCACTCCGTTGTGTCCGCAACTTCACAAGACGCGGGGTTGCTCGGTGCTCGTCGTTTTCGGCGCGAGGGCATTGCCGTCATCGACTGGATCGGCCGCACGCCGTGTCACGGGGCGACCCGACTACCGCATCCGCATTCAAATCACCCGCTCGGACGCGCCTGACTCCATAGAGGCCCCTGCCGCACGTCCGTGAGCAGCGCTCGTGGAGAGCGACGCGGCTGTTCCAGGCAAGCGCTCGCGCCATTCGCATCGGATACCGTAAAAGTCGATTGCAGTCAATTGACAGGAATGTCAGCTAGATGAAGGGATTGCTTCAATGTAGTACCAGTGCAATCAATTAATAAGTTAATAATTTGATTGGGACAAAATGGACGTTTATGTCCGTATTCCATGAAATTTCGAAGTGTCATAGAAATATCTTTTTACATTTTACAAAGTTTGACGATTTTTGCTTGAGCTGGTAATTTGTTGAAACTATAGTTCTCTCCGCGAAGGCTGCTTTGATTGTTTGCGTTGAAGATTGGCGGTCTTCTTATAAGGAATTGATCTAAGGATATTCTGTAATCCAATATACACGGGGCGTCATGAGTTTGTCCGAGGGGGCGGGTTTAATTGAGCTGGACGACGACTTCATTTTTGTCGATTCGATGGTGCATGAGCTCGATTCGTATGGAGAATATTCCAGTGATGACGGAGGCCGTGGGTCCAGTTGGGGGGCGATCGAGAAGGCATGCATTCGGCTCCTGGAGAAACAGGGCGACGTCAGGGTTGCGATCTGGTATATCAGGGCCGGCCTGGAGCGTAAGGATTTCCATGCCTTTCGTTCCGGGATGGAAGCTTTGTCGAAGATTCTGGCGGGTTTCCAGCAAAAAGCTCAGGCTTCTTCCCATTCCGACGAACTCGAGCTGGAGGTTTATCTGGCTCAGGTGGCGTGGCTTTCCACGCCTCAGTTTGCGCGCAAGCTGGGCGTTCTGAACCTTCCCGGGATCGATGCATCGATTTCAGACATTCGTCAAAACAAGTTCGGCCCATTTGTGCCCGACGTATCCGTGGACAAGTTGTGCGGTGAAATACAAGAGGCCGCGGGATTTTTCGAGGAAGTGAGAGGGTGGGTTGAAAGCCATTCGGATCAAGGAATCGATCTTGATGACTCGATTTTATTGCTGGCTGATGTCGTCAAGGTATTGCGCGGGGCAGCGGGGAAGCGCACCCAGGAAGAGGTGAGCATTGTTTCTCACGAATCGAAGGATATTCGGCGCGGAAATTGGGCTTCGATATCGAGTCGCGCGGATGTCGATTCCGCTATCGACGAAATAATAAGATATTTTAAAGTTCATGAGCCGAGCCATCCTGCGCCGATCCTGTTGATGCGCGTCAAGAAGATGGTCGGCGCTGATTTTTCGGAGTTGATGCAAGAGCTTTATGCGGAAGGTGTGACGCTTGTGGCGCAACTGGGTCGACCGGGCGGCGCCGATAAATAGTTCTGGGTTTTGGGGATATTGCATGGCACGTCAGAAAGATGGGCAGAAGTTCATTGGTGAGAGTCGCGCCCCCCGGGTGCAGATCGAATACGACGTCGAGATCTACGGGTCGCAGAAAAAGGTCGAATTGCCGTTCGTGGCAGGTGTGATGGCGGACCTGTCCGGCGACAACGTCGAGCCGCTGGGCCCGGTCGAGGATCGCCGGTTCTCGGAAATCGACATGGAGAACTTCGACGAACGCATGGCCCAGATCGCGCCTTCGCTGAGTTATCACGTCGAGAATGTGTTGACCAACGACGGGACGCTGATCCCGATCGACTTGACCTTCAAGTCAATGGACTCGTTCGAGCCGGCCGAGGTCGTGAAGCGCATTCCGGAGTTGTCGACGCTGCTCGAGGCGCGCAATCGCCTGAAGGAGTTGCTGACCTACATGGACGGGAAGGTGGCGGCCGAGGATCTGATCCACGAACTGCTCAAGAACCCGGAATGGGCGAAGGAACAATCCGCAGCGTCCGAGCAACCGCCCGCAGGTGCACCGTCTGGTGATCCGGCGCCGAACGAGGAGGCGAAATGAGCATGCTCAGCCAGCGTGAGCCGTCGACCGAGCGCGTCGTCGAAGAGCGCGTCGACAACGACCTGAAGGACATTCTCCGCCGGTCGTTCCGGCCCCGGACAAATGAAGCGGCCGAGGCGGTCCAGAGCGCCGTCGAAACGCTGTTGGCGTATGCGCGCCGCGGCAGAGTCGTGGTACGGGAGGATGTCGCACAGACGATCGAACAATTGGTCGCGGAGCTGGACAAGAAGATCTCCGACCAACTGACCAAGGTGCTGCACAACAAACGTTTCCAGACGCTCGAAGGCGCATGGCGCGGGATGCACTACCTCGTATCGAATACCGACACGAGCGAGAACCTCAAGATCCGCTACCTGAACATTTCGAAGTCCGACCTTGGCAAGACGCTGCGCCGCTTCAAGGGCGTGGTGTGGGACCAGAGCCCGATCTTCAAGATGATCTACGAGCAGGAATACGGGCAGTTCGGTGGCGAGCCGTTCGGCTGCCTGATCGGCGACTACCAGTTCGATCACAGCATGCAGGACGTGTCGATCCTGACCGAGATGTCGAAGATCGCGGCGGCCGCGCATGCGCCGTTCATTGCGGCAGCGGCGCCCGGACTGCTGCAGATGGACAGTTGGAACGAGCTGTCGAACCCCCGTGACGTTTCCAAGATCTTCACGTCGAACGAGTACGCCTTCTGGCGTCGCCTGAGGGAAAGCAATGATTCGCGCTATCTGGCGCTGACCATGCCGCGCTTCCTGGCGCGCGTGCCTTATGGGCCGACGACGCAGCCGGTCGAGGAATTCGGTTTCGAGGAGAAGGTCGATCCGAACAGCTCGGAAGACTTCTGCTGGGCGAATTCCGCCTATGCGATGGGCGCGAACATCACCCGCGCGTTCAAGACTTACGGCTGGTGCACGAAGATTCGCGGCATCGAGTCGGGCGGGGCGGTCGAAGTGCTGCCGAAATATTCGCTGCCGTCCCAGTACAGCGAGGTCGAGCTGCATTGCCCGACGGAAATCGCGATCTCGGACCGTCGCGAGCACGAACTGTCGGAATCCGGCCTGATGCCGCTCGTGTACCGGAAAAATTCCGATACCGCCGCGTTTATCGGCGCGAAAACCGTGCATCGTCCGGCGACCTACGAGGACGGCGACGCGACGGCGAACGCCAACCTGTCGTCGCGACTGCCGTACATCCTCGCCACCTGCCGGTTCGCGCATTACCTGAAGTGCATCGTCCGCGACAAGATCGGCTCGTTCAAGTCGCGCGAGGACACGCAGCGCTGGCTGAACGACTGGCTGATGAATTATGTCGACGGAGATCCGTCGATTTCGAGCGAAACCACCAAGTCGCAGCGCCCGCTGTCTGCTGCCGAGGTCGTCGTCGACGAGATCCCGGACAACCCCGGGTACTATCGCGCGCAGTTTTTCCTGCGCCCGCATTTCCAACTGGAGGGGTTGACCGTGTCCCTCCGGCTGGTTTCGAAGCTGCCGTCGGCCAAGCACGAATCGGGAAGCTGACCGCCGGCAACCGGTCGGGTGCCCCGTTCGCGCGACGGACGACTGACTTCGAAACGTCGCGGGACGGCATCGTGACGGATGGCGTTGCGCGATAAGGTCGTATGCACGGTGGGTGAGTTGGATTTCTTAATATGATTTAGGAGTTCTTAGAATGGCAAATGCGTTGGTGGACTATTTTCTGGAGATCGACGGCGTTGCAGGCGAGTCGACCGATGAGCATTATCCGGGCCTGATCCAGATTCAGAGCTGGCAATGGGCGGAACAGAATTCGGGCCGATGGGGTTTCGGCAGCGGCGGCGGCGCGGGCAAGGTCGAGATGAAGGACTTCGAGTTCCGGATGGTGACGAACAAGGCCTCGCCCAAGTTGTTCCTGATGTGTGCGACCGGCGACCACATCGCCAAGGCCAAATTGATTTGCCGCAAGTCCGGCAAGGGGCAGAAGGAATTCCTCACGATTTCGTTCGCGAGCGGCCTGGTCTCGTCGTTCCGCACGCTTGGCAACATGCCGTTCGCGCAGCTCGGTCATGGCAGCGGCGAAGTCGATAACGTGCTGCCGACGGACGAGATCAAGATCAATTTTGCCAGGATCGAGTTCGAGTACCGGGAGCAGGGCAACGACGGCACGATGGGGGCAGTGATCAAGGCCGGCTACGACCTCAAGCTGAACGCGCCGATCTGATCGGGCACGCGTTTTCTTTTCGAGCAAACCGTGGGCGTGTTGCGGCCTAGGACGCAACACGCAGGAATACGCATGTGAGCGCGCAATCACTCTACAACAAGCTGTCGAGGCGGTTTCGTTACGACTCTCTCCAGGAGGTCGTCGGGCATCACCTTGCCGAGTTGATGAACTGCGCGTCGCGAGGGGGGCGTGCCGGCGTGCCGGACAACAGCCCTGCCGCGTCTTCGGTACTGAACTACGGCTGCCCGCCGTTGCAGATCTCGGGCGCCACGCGGATCGATCCGATGCATATCGCCTGGCACATCTGCGAGGTGCTGCGCCGTTTCGAGCCGCGCGTGGATAGCGCGCGGACCCAGGTGCGCCCGAGAGGCTGCGACGACCGGCATGCGCCCCATACGTTGTATTTCGACATCCTGACGACAGCTCGACGCGACGGAGCCGACATCAGGGTGTGCCTCGCGCTCGACTATCTGAACGGCTTCTTCAGTGTGGTCGGTGATTGATGAACGGCGAACGATCATGAGCTTCCTGGACCATTACAACGACGAACTGCGTCAGTTGCGCGACGCGGGCGCCCGCTTTGCGAAGGAGCACCCGCAGGTTGCAGCGGCGCTCGGCCTGCATCCGGATGCGGTCACCGATCCGTTCGTCGAGCGCTTGCTTGAAGGCGTGGCCTATCTGTCGGCTCGGGTGCACGCGCGCCTTGATCGCGAATGCGCGGAGTTCGCGCAGCAGGCGCTCGGACGTGTTTGCCCGTTGTTCATGGCGGCTACGCCCGCGATGTCGAGTTTTGCGTTTCACCCGGATCTCACTTCGCCGGAAACCTTCCGGGGCAGCACCGTGCCGCGTGGTTCGTTGATATCGGCCCGCTTGCCCGGTCGCAAGCTTCCCGTCACGTTCGCCACGGCGCGAGACGTCACGCTGCTGCCGCTGCGCATCGCGAAGGTCGAATGCTGCCGGAGCCTGAACGGGCTGCCGTCGCGGCTCGCACAGCAGCTCGCGTCGTCGCAGGCCGTACTGCGTTTTCGTTTCGAGCTGGAAGGCGTGTCGACGATCGGTGAACTGGGGCGCGGCGATGGCGGCTTTGCGCCGCTGCACCTGAGCGTCGCTGGCGACCTGCCGCGGGCGTACGCGCTGCATCAGACGCTGCTCGCATCGAGCAGCGCGTGGTATGCCGTGGTGCCGACGCGGCACGGCGACGAGGTGCTGACGCTGCCGGCGTCGGGCATCCGCTTGTCCGGCGTCGACGAAGCCGAAGCGCTGTTGCCGCCGCAGCTCGGCGGCCTGCCCGGCCTGCGGTTGCTGCGCGAGTATTTCGCGCAGCCAACCCGCCTGCTCGGCGTCTACCTGGATGCGCTCGCGCCAGTCGCGGCCGTCGATCCGTCCGCGCGCGCGTTCGAATTGTTCTTCGCGTTGCGTCAGATACCAAACGGGCTGGTCGGCGAAGTCGACGCGAATCAGTTTCGCCTGTTCGCGACGCCGGCGATCAACCTGTACGAGAAGCGCTTCGACCCGGTGCCGTACGACCCCGACCTCACCGAGCAATGGATTCCGGTCGACCGGATGTCGCCGGCCGCGCATCATCTATGGGGATTGACGGAAGTGCGCCTGTGCGAAAACAACGGCAAGTCGCACGTGGCGCGCTCGGTGCTGGAGACGAGCGGCTACGAGGGGCGCGACGACGCGATTCGCTACAGCTTGCGCCGGGAGACGGCGCTGCTCACGGACGGCGCGCAGCGCGATCGCTCCGATCCGCTCGCCAGCCACGACCTGATCGCCGTCTCGACGTGCGGCGACACAGTCGGGCTGGACGACGTCGCATCGATCGCCGGCAAGGCGCTGGTGGTCGACCGCGACTGGCGGCCCTCGGCGCTGCTCGACGCCGAGCTGAGCCTGCTCGATCCCGTCGCCGTGCGGCGCATCGAGTGCCTGTGGCCCGCCAGCACGCCGCGCGGCATGCCGCCTGCCGACGCGTGCTGGGATGCGACGTCCTACCTTGGCCAGAATCCCCTTGCGCTGCGCACCGGCAAGTCGCAGGACGTCACCGCGCGCATCGTCGAGCAGTTGCTGCTCGCCGCCAACCGCGAGGACGCGCTCGACCGGCAGAGGATCGACAGCCTGCGTTCGGTTCGTCTCGGCGCGAGGTTCATCGCGGCCGGCCGGTCGGTGCCGCTCGCGCTGGTGCGGGCGACGCGCGTCGAGATCGACGTCGCCGCGTCGGCCCACTCGGACCGCGGCGGCTGGCTGTTCGGTCGCGTGCTGGCGCAAGCCCTCGCCGAGGCGGCGACGCTCAACGACGGCATCGAGGTTGCCGTGCAGCTCGACGGCGAAACGGTCAGCACCCACGTTAACACGGCCGCCGGCGAAGGGAGCGTGCTGTGAGGCTCGAGCGCGTCCGGCGGGCGCTGACACCGCGCCGCACCTTCATCGAGCTGATGCGCCGTGTCGAGCTGCTGGAGCGCGAACGCGGCGCTCCGGTGCGGCATGCGCGGCGCAGCCCCGCGTGGTTGCGCATCGAACAACCGGCCGACATGCAGTTCGCGAGCACGGAGGTCTCGACCGTGCGGGTCGAGCAATCCGCTTTCATCGAAGCCGGCGAACACCCGCAGGTCAACGTCGTCCAGCGTCATTTCGGCTTGTTTGCGCCGTATGGCCCACTGCCGCTGCACGTCACCGAGCATGCGATGCAGGAGAAGCGCTTCGAGCGCAACGCCGCGTTCGAGCGCTTCGTCAACGTCGCCTGCGGCGATCTGGCGTGGCTGCATTACCTGGCCTGGTCGTCGATGCACCCGGTGCTCGGTTTCGACCGTGCGCGCAATGCGTTCGTCGAGCGGGTCACCGCGCTGGCGAACGCCAACGATCGGCCCGCCGGGGATCGCGACGTGCAGGCCTGCCGGCGCGCGTTCCCGGGCTTGTACTGCGCATCCCGCCGGTCGCTCGCCGACCTGACGCGGATGATGGCCCGCTACTTTCGCGTGCCGTTCCGGATCGTGCCGCGCTACGGACGCTGGATGCCGGTGTCGCCCGAGTCGCGCGGCGGCCGTCGGCTCGGCGCCTGGCGGCTCGGCGCGCGCATCTGGGATGTCCAGCATTCGATGGAGATCGTGATTGGCCCGATCGAGGCCGATGAGTTTCACCGTTGGCGATCACGGTCGGCGGCTGCGATGGCGGTATGCGCGGTCGCGACGGATTTCGTCGACGGAATGATTGACCCCGTCATCAAGGTTCAGGTCCGGACGCGCCCTGAACTCGCGGGGAAAGTCGGAAGCATGCGGGTCGGCGTCGACGCGTGGTGTCGGCCGAATCACGCGCTGCGCACCCTGACCATCTACGAATCTTTTCGGGACTGGAAGTGAATCGCGAACGTATATTTAACTGTCTCGGCCGCACCACCTATGCGGCTCTTGTCGATGCCACGGCGCTGGGCCGGTCGCGGCGGCACACCTTCATCGACCTCGATCACTGGGCGCTGTGCCTGCTGCAGCGCGAGCAGAGCGATTTCGCGAAGCTGCTGGCCGAGTGGGGAAGCGATGTCGGCGACGTGAAGCGCCGGTTGGAGAAGGCGCTCGATACGTTCGATGTCGGCGGCGAGTCGGTACGGGACATTTCCGCGTCGCTCGAACGCAGCGTCGGTCCGGCCGTGATCTGGAGCCAGGTTGCCGCGCCGTCGGGCAAGGTTCGCTCGGGCCATTTGCTGCTGTCGTGGCTGGACGACGACCTCACGCGCCGCTGGCTCCAGCAGCGGGTTTCGCACGGCATTACGGCGGCCGCGATCGACGAAATCGCGATGCGCTACGAGGCGCTGGCCGCGAACTGGCCGGAGGCGGTGGAAAGTCCTTCGCAAGGCGATCGCGACCTGTCCACCGACGCTCCGGTGCAGGACGACGCGCTCGAGAAATGGGCAACCTGCCTGACTGCCCAGGCCGCGCGTGGCGAGCTGGATCCCGTTGTCGGCCGCGACGACGAACTGCGGACCGTGATCGACATCCTGTCGCGGCGTCGCCAGAACAACCCGATCCTGGTCGGCGAGGCCGGCGTGGGCAAGACGGCCGTGGTCGAGGCGCTTGCGCAGAAGATCCACGCGGGCGCGGTGCCGCCCGGGCTGCTGGGCGCACAGGTATGGGCGCTGGACCTGGCACGGCTGCAGGCCGGCGCGGGGGTGCGCGGCGAGTTCGAGCAGCGCCTGAAGGCCGTGATGGATGCGGTGCTGGCCGCACCGAACCCCGTGATTCTGTTTTGCGACGAGACGCACACGCTTGTCGGCGCCGGCGGCGCGGCGGGCACGGGCGACGCCGCCAACCTCATCAAGCCGATGCTCGCACGCGGCCAGTTGCGGATGGTCGCGGCGACCACCTGGTCCGAATACAAGCAGTACATCGAACCGGACGCCGCGCTCGTCCGCCGCTTTCAGGCGGTGCCGGTCGAGGAGCCGGGCGACGCCGCGGCGGTCGACATGTTGCGCACCATCGCGCCGCGCTTCGGCGAGCACCATGGGGTGCATATCGTCGATGCGGCGCTGCGCAGCGCCGTCGCGCTGTCGCGCCGCTACCTGCCGGCGCGGCAACTGCCGGACAAGGCGATCAGCCTGCTGGATACAGCGTGTGCGCGGGTGGCGATGAGCCAGAGCTGTGCGCCGGCCGAGCTGGAGCGGCTCGCGCAGCAGGCACTGGCGATCGGACAGACCCTCAGCTGGCGGGCGAACGATCGCCGGATGGGCGTGCCGACGCCGGGCGACGAACCCGAGCTGGAGACGCAGCGCGATCGTCTCGCGCTGGAGGCGCATGCACTCGAGCGTGTCGTCGAGACACAGCGACAGGAAGTGAACGACTGGCTTGCGCGGATGCGCGCGACGCCGAATGCACCGGCGGACCAAAACGGCGACGCGGCAGCGGTCCGGTGCGTCGACGCCGATCGCTGGGTGCGGCCGTGGGTCGACGAGCACGTGATCGCCGAGGTCCTCGCGGAATGGACCGGCGTACCGGTCACGCAGCTCGCGCACGACGAAGCGCAGCGGATCGTCGATCTGGAACGCTCGCTCGGTGCGTGCATTCATGGGCAGGCGGGCGGTGTGCGTGCGATCGCGCAGGCGCTGCACGTGTCGCACTCCGGTCTCGGCGATCCACAGCGGCCGCTCGGCGTGATGCTGCTCGCCGGGCCGACCGGCACCGGCAAGAGCCAGGCGGCGGCGAAGCTCGCCGAACAGCTGTTCGGCGGCGAGCGCAATCTCGTGCAGTTCAACATGAATGAATTCCAGGAAGCCCATACGGCGTCGACGCTGAAGGGCGCGCCGCCCGGCTACGTCGGCTACGGAAAGGGCGGGCGGCTGACCGAGGCGATTCGCAAGAAGCCGTACAGCGTGCTGCTGCTCGACGAGTTCGATCGCGCGCATCCGGACATCCATGAAGTGTTCTACCAGGTGTTCGACCAGGGCTGGATGGAAGACGGAGAGGGGCGGCGGATCAGTTTCCGCAACAGCCTGATCCTGTTGACCACCAATCTCGGCGATGCGGAGATCGAGGCGTCGTGCAAGGCCGATCCGCAGGTGTCGCAGGCGAAACTCGAGGCGCTGGTGCGCGAGCGGCTGCAGGCGCGCTTTTCCGCGGCGCTGCTGGCGCGCATTCAGATCGTCGTGTTCCGGCCGCTCGATCTCGACGCGTTGACGGGCATCGCCCGTCAGGCGCTCGACGAAATCGGCGAGCGGCTTGCGCAGAACGGGCTCGACTGGCGCGCCGACGACGATGTCGCCGGCTGGATCGCGCGGGCCGTTGCACAGCATCCGGCCAACGGGCGCGCGGTGCGCGACCTGCTGCGACAGCACGTGATGCCCGCCGTGGCGCGCGGCGTACTCGCCGCGCGCGCCGACAGCCGGACCCTGCGGACGGTGCGCCTCTCGGCCGCGGACAAGTTGTCGCTCGCGTTCGACGACGAGCCGAGCGGGGCCGACGCATGGCCGTCCGGCGATGCCGTCGTGGCCGAGGGCGAGGTGGCGTCGCAGGAACAGGAGGCGTCGATCGATGACGGGTCGAAAGGGGAAGCAGCGTGCGTCTGATCGAGCTGCGCGGCGACATACCGGACCCGAGCGCCGTGGCGCTCGCATTGACGGTTCACGAGAACTTCTCGCAAGAGCCGTCGTATCAACTGGACCTGTTGAGCAGCGATCCGGGGCTGGACCTGGACGCGCTGCTGGGCACGCCGCTGTCGGCCGACATCGACCTGGGCAACGGCACGGTACGAACCTTCAGTACCTACGTGTTCGGCGGTTACGACACCGGTCAGCTGAGTGGCCAGTACACCTACACGCTGGAATTGGGAAGCTGGCTGTCGTTCCTGGAAGAGAACCAGAACAGCCGGATCTTCCAGAACCTGACGGTGCCGCAGATTGTCGAGCAGGTGTTCCAGGGGCATCAGCGCACTGATTACCGCTTCGAGCTGGAAGGCGCGTATGACGTGCGCGAGTACTGCGTGCAATTCCAGGAAACCGATCTGAGTTTCGTCAAACGGCTGCTGGAGGACGAGGGGATCTACTTCTGGATCGAGCACGAGACGGACCGTCACGTGGTGGTGCTGTCGGACACCCAGCGATTTAGCGATCAGCCGTCCCCGTACGGGCAACTGCAGTACTTGCCGGACGGCGAGGAAGCCCGGGCAATCCAGGGGCGCGAAGGGGTGCAGCGGCTGCAGCAGATTCGTCGGGTGCGGCCGAACAACGTTGCGCTGCGCGACTTCAACTACCTGGTGCCGTCGAATCGCCTGGACAGCGATGCGCAGATGCAGCCGGCGCCGGCGCTGTCGGGCGTTCAACTGGAGTACTACGACTATGCGGCGGGCTACCAGGACGAGCAGACCGGTGAGCGCCTGGCGCGCCTGAGGCTGGAGGCATTCCAGGCGGAAGCGCATGTGCTGGTCGGCGAGGCGAACGCGCGGGGCCTGACGACGGGACAGGCCTTTGCGTTGATGGGCTATCCGGCCGCCGCGCGCAACCGGCGCTACTACGTGATCGGCAGCGAGCTGTCGTTCATCCAGGACGGGCCGGACAGCACGTCCCAGGGGAGCAACGTGGCGGTGAAGTTCCGCGCGCTGGCCGACGACCAGCCGTACCGGCCGCTGCTCGCGACGAAGCGGCCCAAGGTGCCGGGTATCCAGAGCGCGACAGTGGTGGGGCCGCAGGTGTCGGAGGTGTACACCGACAGCCTCGGGCGGATCAAGGTGCATTTCCACTGGGACCGCTACAAGACGGTGGAGGCGGATGCGTCGTGCTGGATCCGCGTGTCGCAGGCGTGGGCGGGCAAGGGCTGGGGCGTGCTGGCGATGCCGCGGGTGGGGCAGGAAGTGCTGGTGACGTATGTGGACGGCGACCTTGACCGGCCGGTCGTGACGGGGATCGTCTACAACGGCGAGAACCCGACGCCCTATGACCTGCCGAAGGATGCCCGCTACACGGGGCTGGTGTCGCGCTCGATCAAGCAGGCGGGGCAGGCGCAGAACGGTAGCCAGCTCACGTTCGACGACCAGTATGGCGCGGAGCGCCTGATGCTCCACGCCGAGCGCGACATGCAGCAGACGGTCGAGCGTAACAGCTCGACGTCGGTCGGCCAGGACTCGAACCTTGTCGTGAAGGGCACGTTGACCAAGGTGAAGAGTATCTCGATCGGCAAACCGGGAAACTCGGTGTCGTACACCGGCTTGTCGGCGAAGTTCACCGGGGTGTCGACATCATTCACCGGGCACAGTACGTCGTTCACCGGTGTCAGCACGGGTTTCACGGGCGTGTCGACGTCGTTTACTGGCGTGTCGACGGGTTTTACGGGCGTCAGTACGTCGTTCACGGGCGTCAGCACGGGTTTCACGGGTATCTCGACGTCGTTCACGGGGATGTCGACGAGCCTGACCGGATCAAGCAATTCTGTAACGGGCGTATCGAACGGCATGACGGGCATTTCGTCGTCGATGACGGGCGTCAGCATCTCTGCGAAGGGGCAGTCGCAGGGCATGACGGGCGTCTCGCTGTCGTACACGGGCACGTCGGCGAGCATGACCGGTGTGGACACGTCGGTGACGGGGACGTCGACGAGTATTACCGGCACGTCGATTTCGAATACCGGCACGTCGATCGGCGTCACGGGCATGTCCATGTCGACCACGGGCACGTCGACGAGCGCGACCGGATCGAGCAAGTCGATGACCGGCAGTTCGGTGAGTGTGACAGGAACGAGCATTTCAGAGACGGGTAGTGATGTATCGGTAGCGGGTCTCAGCGTGTCGTACACGTATGCCAAAAGCTCGAAGCCCGGTCTGAAGCTCAACGTGTTCCAGAGTCAGAACAAGAACTGATGGGAGAGTCGGCATGCGTTTGATCGAATTGCGCGGTGGCGTACTGGACCCGAGCGTCGTAGCGCTCGCGCTGACGGTTCACGAGAACTTCTCGCAAGAGCCGTCCTATCAACTGGACCTGTTGAGCAGCGATCCGGGGCTGGACCTGGGCGCGCTGCTGGGCACGCCGCTGTCGGCCGACATCGACCTGGGCAACGGCGCGGTACGCACCTTCAGTACCTATGTGTTCGGCGGCTACGACACCGGTCAGCTGAGTGGCCAGTACACCTACACGCTGGAACTGGGAAGCTGGCTGTCGTTCCTGGAAGAGAACCAGAACAGCCGGATCTTCCAGAACCTGACGGTGCCGCAGATCGTCGAGCAGGTGTTCCAGGGGCATCAGCGAACCGACTACCGCTTCGAGCTGGAAGGCGCGTATGACGTGCGCGAATACTGCGTGCAATTCCAGGAAACCGATCTGAGCTTCGTCAAGCGGTTGCTGGAGGACGAAGGGATCTACTTCTGGGTCGAGCACGAGACGGACCGTCACGTGGTGGTGCTGTCGGACACCCAGCGATTTAGCGATCAGCCGTCCCCGTACGGGCAGCTGCAGTACTTGCCGGACGGCGAGGAAGCCCGGGCAATCCAGGGGCGCGAAGGGGTGCAGCGGCTGCAGCAGATTCGTCGTGTGAGGCCGAACAACGTTGCGCTGCGCGACTTCAACTACCTGGCGCCGTCGAATCGCCTGGACAGCGATGCGCAGATGCAGCCGGCGCCGGCGCTGTCGGGCATTCAGCTGGAGTACTACGACTATGCAGCGGGCTACCAGGACGAGCAGACCGGGGAGCGTCTTGCGCGCTTGAGGCTGGAGGCGTTCCAGGCGGAAGCGCATGTGCTGGTCGGCGAGGCGAACGCGCGGGGCCTCGCGACGGGACAG
>LOZU01000013.1:0-175701 GCA_001527685.1 Burkholderia pyrrocinia | reverse complement strand
CAATCGAGCTGTTCGCCGACGACAGACCCGTTGACGTTGACGTCGACAGTGAAGCGACCGAGCTGTTGGTCGTGCTCAGGCCAGTCGACAACGAACCGATGCCGGTCGACGTCGACGTGGACAGCGATGCAATCGAGCTGGTCGCCGATGAAAGACCCGTCGACGCCGAAGTCGACAGCGAGGCCACGCTGCTATTGGTCGTGCTCAAACCGGTCGACAGCGAATTGACCCCGCTCTGCGCCGTGCTGATGCCCGTCGACGTCGAGGTCGACAGTGACGCCACGCCGCTGTTGGTCGTGCTCAAACCGGTCGACAGCGAATTAACTGCGGTATTGGTCGCGTAAAGCTGCGAGCCATTGATCGCGTCCGTGCTGGTGGCCGTGATCTGACCGGCGGCAACATTGGTGACCTGGCGTTCCGCGCCAACTGCACCGACGCTCACGACACTGATCGGGTTCGTGCCGGCGAACGCATACGTCGCGCCGCCGATGACGGCGCTGGCAGTCGGGTTCGCGGCCGCAGTGACGGATCCGGAGCCAAGCGCGACATCGCCCGCGTTGTTCGCGACAGCGTTCGGGCCGATCGCGACCGAGTTGACGCCAAGGGCCTGGCTGTCCGGCGCGGTGGAGTTCGCGTGAAAGTACTTGATGCCCTGGCTGTTGATATTGTTGATCGCCGAGCCCACGCTGTTGGCGGTCGTCGTCGTGCCGTTCGCGTTGTACGTGGTGTACGACGGGGCGGAGATCGTACCGGTCGCCGGGTTGTAGCTGGCGCCGCCGCCGAGTGCTGCGGCAGTGCTGTTGCCAAGGTTATTGGTCGTGGAGACCGCCGTGCTCAGACCCGTCGACAGCGAGTTCACGCCGCTTTGCGCCGTGCTGATGCCTGTCGACGTAGAAGTCGACAGCGAAGCGACCGTGCTGTTGGTCGTGCTCAGGCCGGTGGATAACGAATTGACCCCGCTCTGCGCCGTGCTGATGCCTGTCGACGTAGAAGTCGACAGCGAAGCGACCGAACTGTTGGTCGTGCTCAGGCCAGTGGATAACGAATTGACGCCGCTCTGCGCCGTGCTGATGCCTGTCGACGCGGACGTCGACAGCGAAGCGACCGAACTGTTGGTCGTGCTCAGGCCGGTGGACAACGAATTGACACCGCTCTGCGCCGTGCTGATGCCTGTCGACGCGGACGTCGACAGCGAAGCGACCGAACTGTTGGTCGTGCTCAGGCCGGTGGACAACGAATTGACACCGCTCTGCGCCGTGCTGATGCCTGTCGACGCGGACGTCGACAGCGAAGCGACCGAACTGTTGGTCGTGCTCAGGCCGGTGGACAACGAATTGACACCGCTCTGCGCCGTGCTGATGCCTGTCGACGTAGAAGTGGACAGCGAAGCGACCGAACTATTGGTCGTGCTCAGGCCGGTGGACAATGAATTGACGCCGCTCTGCGCCGTGCTGATGCCTGTCGACGCAGACGTCGACAGCGAGGCAACGCTGCTGTTGGTCGTGCTCAGGCCTGTCGACAGCGAGTTCACGCCGCTTTGCGCCGTACTGATGCCTGTCGACGTCGACGTCGACAGCGAAACGACCGTGCTGTTGGTCGTGCTCAGGCCCGTCGACAGCGAGTTCACGCCGCTTTGCGCCGTACTGATACCTGTCGACGTCGATGTGGACAGCGAAGCCATCGAGCTGTTGGTCGCGCTCAGGCCTGTCGACAGCGAATTGACGCCGCTCTGCGCCGTACTGATGCCGGTCGAAGTCGACGTGGACAACGAGGCGATCGAGCTGTTCGCCGACGAGATGCCTGTCGAAGCCGACGTCGACAGACTATTGATCGCCGTATTCGTCGCGAACAGTTGCGAGCCGTTGATCGCATCCGTGCTGGTGGCCGTCACCCGGCCCGCCGCCACATTGGTGATCTGGCGTTCCGCGCCTGCCGCGCCCACGCTCACCACGCTCGTCGGGCTCGTCCCGGCATAGCTGTACGTCACGCCGCCAATCGTGCCCGTCGCTGTCGGATTGGGCGCCGCCGTCACCGAGCCGGCGCCCAACGCCACATCGTTTGCGTTCGTCGCGGTGGCACCCGCGCCGAGCGCGACCGACGAATTCCCGGTCGCCGTCGACTGCACACCAACGGACGTGGATCGACTGCCGCCGCCCGTTGCAAGCGTTCCCACGGCAATAGCGTCCCCCGAAGCCGCAGTGGCAAGCAACCCGATCGCAGTGCTATTCGCCCCTTGTGCATTCGCAAAATGCCCGACGGCAACCGCACCATCGGCGCCGGCAGTCGATGAGTTTCCAAGTGCCGTGCTCGACGCCCCCGTCGAAGTCGCATAGCTACCAAATGCCAGCGACCCATTGTTGTTCGCAAGCGCGGCAGTTCCCACTGCAACCGCGTTCAAGGCGGTCGCGCCGGCACCCTGCCCGGCCGCGAAACTTGTCACGCCGGAAGCCACGGACGAAGGACCGATGGCAACAGCATCCGTGCCTGTCGCAGTACTGTCCGGATTCGTCGAATTCGCGTGGAAGTACTTGATGCCCTGGCTGTTGATGTTGTTGATCGCCGAGCCCACGCTGGTGGCGGTGGTCGTCGTGCCGTTCGCGTTGTACGTGGTGTACGACGGGGCGGAGACCGTGCCGGTCGCGGGGTTGTAGGTAGCGCCGCCGCCAAGCGCCGCGGCAGTGCTGTTGCCGAGGTTGTTGGTCGTGGAGACGGCCGTGCTCAGGCCGGTGGACAGCGAGTTGACGCCGCTCTGCGCCGTGCTGATGCCCGTCGAAGTCGACGTGGACAGCGACACAATCGAGCTGTTCGCCGACGAAATGCCCGTCGACGCCGAGGTCGACAGCGACGCCACGGCGCTGTTGGTCGTGCTCAGGCCGGTGGACAACGAGCCGATGCCGGTCGAAGTCGAGGTGGACAGCGACAAAATCGAGCTGTTCGTCGACGAAATGCCCGTCGACGCCGAGGTCGACAGCGACGCAACGGCGCTGTTGGTCGTGCTCAGGCCGGTGGACAGCGAGTTGACGCCGCTCTGCGCGGTGCTGATCCCCGTCGAAGCCGACGTCGACAGGCTATTGATCGCCGTATTCGTCGCGAACAGTTGCGAGCCGTTGATCGCGTCCGTGCTGGTGGCCGTCACCCGGCCCGCCGCCACATTGGTGACCTGGCGTTCCGCGCCTGCCGCGCCCACGCTCACCACGCTCGTCGGGTTCGTGCCTGCATAGCTGTACGTCACGCCGCCAATCGTGCCCGTCGCAGTCGGATTGGCCGCCGCCGTCACCGAGCCGGCGCCCAGCGCCACGTCGTTCGCATTGTTGGCTTTGGCACCGAGGCCCAAGGCAACAGCCCCCTGCGACGCGGCAGTGCTGGATGCGCCGAGCGCAATGCCGCTATTCCCCGAGGCAACGGCTGCGTTGCCGGCTGCAATGGCAAAATTTCCCGACGCAGTACTAAAAGCACCGATTGCAGAGGAACTTCCTCCGCTGGCGGTCGCATGGCTACCGATCGCCATATTGCGTATGGCGCTTCCTGATCCCGCGACTCCGGAAACGGCTGCATTGCCAATCGCGATGTCTTCTGCAGTATTGGCAGTCGCACTCTGTCCGACCGCCACCGAAGATGCCCCGACCGCCGTCGAACTCACGCCCACTGCGGCGGAATTGTTGCCCTGTGCCACTGCCTGCGTCCCCAACGCCGATGCGGATGAGCCGCTCGATGTCGCCTGCGTTCCAAGGGCCGTTGCCGTGGTTCCGCTCGCCGTCGCGCCGGTACCGATTGCGGTGGCATTGGTCGCCGTCGCAAATGCCTGTGTCCCAATCGCCGATGTGGATCCGGTAGAAGCAACCGCGCCATTGCCAATGGCAAGTGCATTTTGTCCGGTTGCGGTCGTCTGGTTGCCAAACGCAGTCGCAAATGACGTAGTAGCAGTCGCATTCGAGCCGATAGCAATGGCGACCCCGGTCGCTCCACCATTGGCAACCGTAGTAGAGCCAATAGCTATCGACGCCGGCCCGGTCGCAACCCCACCACCCGCAGAATATTGAGCGACGACGACCTGAGGCGCGGCCACAAGCGCCGCGACGGCAACAGCAACGACTCGTGACGCGTTTGGCTTGCCGCGCGCCGAATCCAATTCCGACGCCGCCACCCACGCTCCGAGCGCGTCATTCCAAATCGTCCGATATGATTTATTCATTTCCGCACCAAATCAATTCGCGCGCGATATCGCAACCCGAGTCACTGTCTCGACTCTTGAAATCGACGATAACCAGCGTTGTCCATTAAGATACTTTTATTGCAGACAAGCCAATGTTCGCCCACCATCAACATTAGGCCTCACCCGCCCCGCCACACACCCGTCAAAATCACTCACTCGAAAAATCACTTCAGTCAATTCGAGAGAAGCCTCACTGAATCCGATTATCCAAATCAGGATCGATTGTTTTAAAAACATGCATTCGCCCCTGGCGCCCTCCGTCACGCCGATAGCACCTCGGAACTCTCGTCAAGTTCATTTCGGAAGCCCCTCTCCTCCCTAAAATGGCTTTCGATCGTCCGTGCCCTCGCCACCGCGTCAAATCCGTGCGACGCCATTTCTCTGAATCCGCTCTTGCTTCCGCTGCCCGGCCGGCGCGCCGTCCCGGATAATTGGTGCCAAAACAAAAACGTTCGTTTCTATAGAATTCGATCGAGGGGGAGTTCGGGTGATGGAAGTTCTTGATTTGCAAGGACTTGGAGGTGCGTGCCTTGCAGCGACAAAAATGAACCTTTTTGTCCAGTAAGATCCGGCAGGACGAAGGCAAATTTGCAATTGTTAACAGAGTGACGAATCGCCCTGCATGGGTGTGACGTCAACGCTGGCGGGGCCAAGTCGACCGTGAAGATCACGGAAGCCGGTTTCCGGATGGAGACTGAAACCAACAACGAAGCTCATTGGGAAAACCGACACTTCCGGGTATCGCAAGCCAGAGGACGGTCGCGCAACGACAGATGTGAACGCGCTCGATTCGGCACTCGAAAAGCGCCGAATTCAACGCAATCAGAATATTTTCCAGGACGACAATAATGATTATTGGTTATGCGAGAGTATCCACCGACGAGCAGAATCTGGATTTACAAATCGATTCATTGAAGCGCGCCGGATGCGAAAGAATATTTACCGACCAGGGGATCTCCGGTTCGCGCTTTTCCCGACCGGGGCTCGACGCGGCGCTTTCCCACATTTCAAATGGAGATTTATTGGTCGTATGGCGCCTGGACAGACTGGGCCGATCGCTCGGAAAACTGATCGATTTGATTACGCATCTCGATCGTCGAGGCGTTCAGTTTGCGTCATTGACGGAGTCGATCAATACCAACTCGTCGGGCGGCGTGCTCGTCTTTCACATGATGGCGGCACTTGCGCAATTCGAGCGCAGCCTGATCAGCGAGCGGACACGTGCGGGCTTGGCCGCGGCGCGAGAACGGGGGAAAAAACTCGGGCGCAGAAGCTCGTTGACGGAAACTCAACAGAAGCAGGCCCTACAGCTACTGAAAGGGAAGACGATTACGGAAGTCGCCGCAATCTTCAAGGTTCATCCGCGTACGTTACGGCGTATGTTGAATAACCGATCATCGGAATCCGGATCCTTGCAACACCATGATCTGCATCACGAACACATGCCGCACGCGCAATGACGATACTTACGATTTCGCGTCCTCCTGCCGTTCGTCCCGTTCGAGCCTGTAACCGTAACCGTAGATCGGCGTAAGGCGATAACCGCTCCCCGGCCGCAAGCCGAGCTTCGCCCGCAGCATCGACATGTGCGTATCCAGCGTACGCGACGGGATATCGGCCGCCTGCTTCCATATCAGGTCGACAATGTGTGCGCGCGACAGCGGCCGGTCGAGGTTCTGGAACAGCAACAACGCGAGCTCGAACTCCTTCATCGTGAGATTCACCGGCTGGTCGCCGACGTAGGCCTGCTTCAGGTTCGCGTCGAAGCGATACGGGCCGAACTCGCGCACCGCCGTCTCGGCGTTGAGCGAATAGGCGCGGCGCAACAACGAGTCGATGCGCGCGAGCAGCACCGGGCCGGACACCGGCTTGACGACGTAATCGTCCGCGCCTGCGTCGAGAATCCGCGTGATGCCAGCCTCGTCGTCGCGGACCGTCATGAAGATGATCGGCACGCTGTGCGCGGTTTGATTGGCGCGCACCCACTTCAGCACTTCCTCGCCGGACACCCCGGGCACCGCCCAGTCGAGCACCAGCAGATCGAACGTTTCGCGTTTCAGGTGCTTCGTGAATACCTTGCCTTCATTGAAGGCAAGGCACGTATGCCCCGCCGCCGTCAGAATTTGACTGACGAAGGCGCACTGGGCCGGATCATCTTCCAGTACGGCGATTCTCACGGCAACTCGCAAGACAGCAGTCGTTCGTTCAATTCAGATTTCCTCGTTGATGCACGTTGCCTCGACTTGTCGCGCGGCGGTGTCGCCGGCGCGCGTCACGCTGAACCTTCGCGCGCATTCTTCCGCATGGTGAGCGCGCGCCTGAAGGTTGGCACGTGAATATTAAAGTGCCGGGCGGCCAATTGCATCGAATTGTTTTCCAGGCATACCCGTACTCGAGCTATGTTGCCTGCGTCAAGGCTCGGCGGAGGCCCTGTTTTCGACGCCGGAATCCGGAATCCGTCAATGGCGCTCGCGCATGACGATCGCGACCACGGCGCCCGACAGGAACGTTACCGCCGCAACCGAGAAGATCGCGTCGGCGAACCCGAAGCGGTCGGCAATGAGGCCCGCCGACAGCGCGCCGATCGCATAGCCGAGGTCGCGCCAGAACCGGTACACGCTCAGCGAGCGCGCCCGCCAGCCCGGTTCCGATGCGTCCGACACCGCGGCGATCAGGCTCGGATAGACCATCGCGGTGCCGAGGCCGAGCAGCACGCTCGCGGCCAGCCACCACCCGAACTGCGTCGTCGACGCGGTCAACAGCAGGCCGGCCGCCTGGACCCACATGCCGGTGACGATCAGACCCTTGCGGCCCCACCGGTCGCTCAACGGGCCGGTAACGACCTGGCAGACGCCCCACACGACCGGATAGACGGCCTTGAGGATGCCGATCCGTTCGACGCCGAGCCCGAGCCCCGAGAAAAACAGCGGGAAGATGCCCCAGCTCATCCCGTCGTTGAGGTTGTTGACCAGTCCGGCCTGCGATGCGGCGAACAGGTTTGGATCCCTGAGCGACGTCAGCAGGAATACCTCGCGGAACGACAGCGACGGCGCGTCCTTCGTCTCGCCCGCCTCGAGTCGAACGTGGCCGCGCGTATCGCGAACGACCAGCACCGACAGGATCAGGCCGGCGGCCGCATAACCGATCCCGAGATAGATCGGCGCCGGCCGCAGGCCGTGGCGGCTCGCCAAATAGCCGGTCAGGAACGCGGTCAGGCCCACCGCGAAATAGCCCGCGAACTCGTTGAGCCCGACCGCGAGGCCACGCCCCCTCGGTCCCGCCAGATCCACTTTCATGATCACGGTCATCGACCACGCGAAGCCCTGGCTGAGGCCGAGCAGCACGTTGGCGGCGACCACCCACCCCCAATCGGGCGCGGCGATGATCATGAAGGGCACCGGCAGCCCCAGCAGCCAGCCGGCGACGAGCACGCGCTTGCGGCCCCAGGTGTCGGCCAGCTGGCCGGAAACGAGGTTGGCGACCGCTTTCACCAGCCCGAAACTGACGATGAAGGACGTGACGAGCGTCGTCGATTCGATGTGAAACGTTTCGGAGCCGATCAGCGGCACGACCGTCCGCTCGATCCCGACCATGCCCCCGACCAGCGCGTTGATCAGCACGAGCAGTGCGAACTGGCGCCAGTTCTCCTTGAGACCGAGCCGGATTGCCGCTCCGGCCACCGGATCATCACCGTTCGCTCTCATCGCGGATCAGCGGCCGGTTGCATGCGCGGCCAGCGTGCGGTCGAGCATGACGAGCGTCTGGTACAGCACGCGGGTACCGTCGAGCAGCTGCTGCGGCTCGATCCATTCCTCCGGGCAATGGCTGCGGCCCCCGAGGCACGGGATGAAGATCATCCCGATCGGCCCGGTCGGCGCAACGTACACGGCATCGTGCCCGGCGCCGCTCGGCAGCCGCATGCTCGGATAGCCGAGCTGCGCGGCGGCCTGCCCGACCGCGTCCGTCACGAGCGGCTGGCAATCCGTCGGGCGTGAGCGGCTGACGTGCTCCGCACGCGCACTCAACCGCAGCGCGTCGAGCCGCGCAGCGGCGCCGGACAGCAACGCCTCGGGAAAGCCGTCGAGCACGGCGTCGCTGTCGCTGCGCACCTCCAGCATCAGCTCCACGTGCCCGGGCACGGCGTTCGGCACGTTCGGCGTCATCGCGATCCGCCCGATCGTCGCCACCACGTAATGCGGATTGCCGGACAGCGCCGACGCGCGCGCATGCGCGGCCTCGATCAGATGCGCGGCGCCGACGAGCGCGTCGCGGCGAATGTCCATCGGCGTCGTGCCGGCATGATCGGGCTGCCCCGTCACGGTGATCAGCACGCGCCGAATGCCGACGATGTTGGTCA
This sequence comes from Burkholderia pyrrocinia, assembly GCA_001527685.1. Classification (GTDB taxonomy): domain Bacteria; phylum Pseudomonadota; class Gammaproteobacteria; order Burkholderiales; family Burkholderiaceae; genus Burkholderia; species Burkholderia pyrrocinia_D. The sequence goes on along the minus strand of LOZU01000013.1, from coordinate 167,131 downwards.
CGACGCCGATCGGCAGGCCGCGCGTTTCCAGCACGGGGCCCTGCTCGATATGCAGCTCCACGAACGCGGCCGTGCTGTCCGGTGCGCGCAACGGCGCGCGCAGCGCGTCCGGGTCGCCGCCGATGCGCCGCAATGCGTCGCCGAGCGTTTCGCCTTCGGCATTCTTCGCGCGCAACATGTCCGCATCGAGCAGCCCCGAGAACGCGCGGCTGCCGACGCACGAGATGCCGTAGTCGCTCGGCTCCTCGGACAGGAAGTCGATCACTTCGAGCGGATGGTCGAGCACGATCCCCTGCTCGTTCAGCGCATGCGCGACCTCGATCCCGGCAAGCACGCCGATGATGCCGTCGAATCGGCCGCCGCCGACCACCGTGTCGCAGTGCGAGCCCGTGACCAGCGGCTTCGCGCAGCGGCCGCTGCCTTCGCAGCGGCCGATCAGGTTGCCGCCCGCATCGAGCGATACCGACAGGCCGGCCTGCGCGAATTGCTCGGCCAGCCATGCGCGCGCTTCGGCGAACAGCGGCGAAAACGCGCGACGCGTCCACGGCACGTCCGGCCGGGTGAATCGCGCGAGCTGCTCGACGCGCGCATTGAGACGATCCGCGTTCAGCGGCGGGAAAACCGGCGAATTCATGCGTGCTCCTGATGAGTGGCAGCCGGCCGGCCGCCGCGATGCGGCCGCAGGAAACGGCCTGCGCCCGCGTGATTGACGACACGCGCGCCGTCGTACACGAGCGCGCCACGGCTGTAGGTGGCGGCGATGCGCACCGTGAATTCCATCCCTTCGAATGCGCTCCACTGCACGGCCGACAGGCTGCGCGACGGATCGAACGCGTAACGCTCCGGCGTCAGGATGACGTAATCCGCGTCCGCGCCGACGTCGAGCGTCCCCTTGCGATCGTCGAGCAGGAAGTGCCGGGCGGGATTCGCCGCCAGCAATTCCGCCACGCGCGTCGGCGCGACGCCGTGCTGTTCGCAGCCGGTCCAGAACGCGAGCAGCAGCGTTTCGAGCCCGGGCCCGCCCGATGCATTCCGGAACACGTTGGGATCGCCCTTGCGCTCCAGCCCCCAGCTCACATGGTCGGACGACACGAACGTGCACGCGCCGCGCGCGATGTGCGTCCACAGCCGCTCGCGCTCGGCGCGCGGCCGGATCGGCGGATAGTGCTTCGTCTTCGCGCCGAAGCGCTTCGTATGCGTCTCGTGGTCGAGCATCAGGTATTGCACGCAGGTCTCGATGCTCGCGCGATGGCCGGCGCGCCGGTACATGTCGCAGAGTTCGAAGCCGCGCGACGTCGACACGTGCACCGCGTGCGCGCGCGCGCCGGTCTCGGCGCCGATCTCGTAGATCAGCGCGGTCGCCAGGTTCTCGATCAACGGCGGGTGCGCGCGCAGGAACGCATCCCAGCCGGTATCGCCCGCCTCGATCATCCGCGCGATGTTCTTGCGCGTCAGCTCCTGCATCTGGTTGTGCACGCCGCACGCGAGGCCCGACGGCGCGATCAGGCGGAACGCGTCGTACAGCACGTCCTCGTCCACGCGCGGGAACCGGCCGGGCGTCGCCTCGAACGTCGAGAACTTGAACGCGCACACGCCGCCGTCGATCAGGCCGGCCGCGGCGTCGAGCCCGTGTTGCGCATTGAGCGTGCCGAACAGCGCGACGTCGACGTGGCAGGCGCGCTCGACTTCGGCGATCTTGCGATCGAGCTGCGCGCGGGACGCGACCGGCTCCGGATCGTCGTACGGCATGTCGACCATCACCGTGACGCCGCCCGCCGCCGCCGCGCGCGACGCATGGCCCAGGCCTTCCTGGTTCGCCTGGCTGCCCGCATGCACCTGGCCGTCGACCACCCCCGGCAGCACCCATTGCCCGCGCGCGTCGATCACGTCGCGCGCCGCCGGCGGCGTGCCCGTGCCGCGCGCGGCGATGCTGCCGTCGCGGATCGCGAGCCAGCCGTCTTCGACGACCTGCCGCGCGTCGACCAACCGGCCGCGCACCACCTGCTCGAATTCGCTCACTTCGACCTCCTGCATTTTTGATCACGAGCAGTTTAGGCAGCGTTCTGCCAGAATGTCTCATGCCGATTTATCACCCCCACATAACATGGAGTTAAGGCTGTGCGTCTCAACCTGCGGCAGATCGAAGTGTTTCGCGCCATCATGCTGACCGGCTCGATCAGCGGCGCGGCCAAGCTGCTGCACGTGTCGCAGCCCGCGGTCTCGCGGCTCATTTCCTATGCGGAACAGCGGCTCGGCCTCGCGCTGTTCGAGCGCATCAAGGGGCGCCTCTATCCGACGCCCGAGGCGCAGCGCCTGTTCGTCGAAGTCAATGCCGTGTACGAAGGCGTGCAACGCGTCAACGAGATCGCCGAGGACATGATCGAGAACCGGATGGGCCACCTGCGCATCGCGTGCAGCCCCAATCTCGGCCAATCGCTGCTGCCGCGCGCGATCGCGGCGTTCTACGAGCGCTTTCCCGACGTGCGCATCATCCTGCATACGATGATTCCGAACGTGCTGCTCCAGGCGGTCCTGACCCAGCAGGTCGAAGTCGGGATCGCGTTCCTGCAGGACACCCACCCGAACGTCGAAATCGTGCCGCTCTACGAAAACCGGCTGGTGGCCGCCGTGCCCGCGTCGCACCCGTTCGCCCGCCGCAAGTCGCTTGCCGTGCGCGACCTCGCGAATACGCCGCTGATCGGCTATGGCAGCGACATCCCGCTCGGCCAGCTGGTGCGCAAGCTGTTCAGCGATGAAGGCCTGGTGCCGCAGGTGAAGATCGAAGTGCAGCAGGCGCACGTCGCGTGCGCGCTCGTGCAGGCCGGCACCGGCATCGCGCTGATCGACGAGCTGACCGTCGCGGGCCCCGTGTGGCCGCAGATCGTCGTAAAGCCGATCGTGCCGACCATCGCCGCGCCGGTGAGCGTGCTGCATCCGGTGCTCGCGCCGCTCTCGCGTGTCGCGCACGAGTTCATCGAGACGCTGCGCGCACTTTCCGTCAATGCGTGAATAAGGCTGTTTCAACGTCATGGCGGGAATACCCTAGCCTTAACATCGCGTTATGAACTCTCCATAAAATAGCAATAACGCTCAAGTTTCGGCGTCCCTAGAATCGTTTTGACAGTACCGCTGCACAAGGCTTTCCGCCCGGCGCGTACCTCCTTTTCTTTTTGTCAGGACAAACGACACATGGGACGCATTCTGTCTTTGAAGGACGTCGAAGCCGCGGTCAAGGGCGGCTCGGTTTTCGCGTGCGGCGGCGGCGGCTGGGCCGATCATGGCCGCGAGCTCGGCACGCTCGCGGTCACGATCGGCCGCCCCGAGCTGGTGTCGATCGACGAGCTGCCGGACGACGCGTGGGTCGCCACGGCCGCTGCGATCGGCGCGCCGGGCGGCCTCACCGACTGGCAGATGCTCGGCGCCGACTACGTGAAGGCCGCGCAGCTCGTGCAGGACGCGCTCGGCGCGCCGCTCGCGGGGCTCATCATCGGGCAGAACGGCATGTCCAGCACGCTGAACGGCTGGCTGCCGTCCGCGCTGCTCGGCACCAAGGTCGTCGACGCGGTGGGCGACATCCGCGCGCATCCGACCGGCGACATGGGCTCGCTCGGGCTCGCCTCGAGCACCGCGCCGATGATCCAGGCCGCCGCGGGCGGCAACCGCGACCAGCACGCGTATATGGAAGTCGTCGTGTGCGGCGCGACCGCGAAGGTCTCGCCGGTGCTGCGCAAGGCCGCCGACATGGCGGGCGGCTTCATCGCGAGCTGCCGGAACCCGGTGCGCGCCGCCTATGTTCGCGAGCATGCCGCGCTCGGCGGCATCAGCCGCGCGCTGGCGCTCGGCGAAGCGATCATCGACGCCGAGCGGCGCGGCGGCAGCGCGGTGATCGATGCGATCTGCACGGCGACGCGCGGCGACATCATCGCGATCGGCAAGGTCGAGCGCAATACGCTCGCGTACACGCACGAGGCGTTCGACGTCGGCCTCGTCCATCTCGGCACCGGGCCGAACCGGGTGGTCATCCACGTGATGAACGAGCACATGGCCGTCGACGACGCGCATGGCGAACGCATCGCCACCTACCCGGACGTGATCACGACGCTCGACGCGCAAGGGCGTCCCGTCAGCGCGGGCCAGTTGAAGGAGGGCATGGAAATCCACGTGCTGCGCATCGCGAAGGACCGCATTCCGCTGTCGTCGTCGGTGTTCGATCCCGCCGTCTACCCGCCTGTCGAAGCGGCGCTCGGCATCTCGATCGCCGACTATGCGCTCGCGCGCTGAACCGGAGGCGCGACGATGAAACAGACATTCCAGGTCACCTCGGGCACGACGCTGCGCTGCAAAGGCTGGCGCCAGGAAGCGCTGCTGCGCCTGCTCGAGAACGTGCTCGCCGTCGGCGAGAATCCCGAGCAACTGATCGTCTACGCGGCGCTCGGCCGCGCCGCGCGCGACTGGCCGTCGCACGACGCGATCGTCCACGCGCTGAAGACGATGGACGAGAACCAGACGCTCGTCGTCCAGTCCGGCAAGCCGGTCGCGCTGCTGCGCACGCATGCGCACGCGCCGCTCGTCGTGATGGCGAATTGCAACCTGATCGGCCAGTGGGCAAAGGCCGAACACTTCTACGAGCTGGAGCAGCGCAACCTGATCTGCTGGGGCGGGCTGACGGCCGGCGACTGGCAGTACATCGGCTCGCAGGGCGTGATCCAGGGCACCTATGAAATCTTCTCGCGCATCGCCGAACGCCATTTCGACAACGACCTGCGCGGCCGCTTCATCCTGACCGCCGGCCTCGGCGGCATGGGCGGCGCCCAGCCGCTCGCGGGACGGATGGCCAACGCGGCGACGCTCGTCGTCGAAATCGACCAGTCGCGCATCGACAAGCGCCTGCAGATCGGTTTTCTGGAACGCCAGGCGCGCGATCTCGACGAAGCGCTCGCGTTGATCCGCGACGCGCAAGCGCGCCGCGAGCCGATTTCGGTCGGCCTGCTCGGCAACGCGGCCGACGTGTTCCCGGCCATTCTCGCGCGCGGCGTCGTGCCCGACATCGTCACCGACCAGACCGCCGCGCACGATCTCGTTTACGGCTACGTGCCGGCCGGCTACACGCTGGACGCAGTGCGCGCACTGCGCGACAGCGACCGCGCGACGCTGATGGACGCGAGCCGCGCATCGATCGTCCGCCACGTCGAAGCGATGCTGGGCTTCAAGGACCGGGGCGCGGTCGTGTTCGACAACGGCAACCTGATCCGCACGCACGCGAAGGACGGCGGCGTCGCACGCGCGTTCGAGATTCCGGTCTTCACCGAGGCGTTCCTGCGCCCGCTGTTCTGCCGCGCGATCGGGCCGTTCCGCTGGATCGCGCTGTCGAACGACCCGAACGACATCCGCGTCATCGACGACTACCTGCTCGCGCACTTCCCGGACAACCGGATCGTGTCGAACTGGATCCGGCTCGCGCGCGAATGCGTGCCGTTCGAGGGCTTGCCCGCGCGGATCGCGTGGCTCGGGCACGGCGAGCGCACGCAGCTCGCGCTCGCGGTCAACGCGATGGTGCGCGATCGCGTGCTCGCCGGCCCGGTCGCGTTCACGCGCGACCACCTCGACGCGGGCGCGATGGCGCATCCGAACATCATGACCGAGAACCTGCGCGACGGTTCGGATGCGGTGGCCGACTGGCCGCTGCTGAACGCGATGCTGAACTGCTCGTCGATGGCCGACCTCGTCGCGATCCATTCGGGCGGCGGCGGCTACAGCGGCTACATGACGAGCGCCGGGGTGACCGTCGTCGCCGACGGCAGCGCGTCGGCCAACGAGCGGCTGACGCTGTCGATGACCAACGACACGGCGCTGGGCGTGATCCGCTATGCGGACGCCGGCTACGACGAAGCGCTCGACGAAGCCGAACGCAAGCACATTCCGCACATCCGGCTGTGAGCCGCCCCGCACGACAGGAGATCGAAGTGAAGCAATCCGCGGTTCCCCTCGACACGGCCGCCGCCGCGTCGCCCCCCGCCTCGCCTGCCGGGCGCGCGATCGCCGCGGCGTCGATCGGCAATGCGCTCGAGTGGTACGACTTTTCCGTCTACGCATTCTTTGCCGTGTATATCGCGCAGAACTTCTTCCATCGCGGCGACGCGGGCACCCAGCTCGTCGAGGCGTTCATGGCGTTCGGCATCGGCTTCATCGCGCGGCCGCTCGGCGCGCTCGCGATCGGCGTGTATGGCGACCGGGCCGGCCGCAAGGCCGCGCTCACGCTGACGATCCTGGTGATGGCGGCGGGCACCGGCATCATCGCGTTCGCGCCGCCGTTCACCGCGATCGGCATCGGCGCGCCGCTGCTGATCCTGTGCGGACGCCTGCTGCAGGGGTTCTCCGCGGGCGGCGAAGTCGGCGGCGCGGCGGCGTTCCTGATCGAGCATGCGCCCGCCGATCGCAAGGGCACGTATGCGTCGTGGCTGCAGGCCAGCATGGCAATGTCGAACATTCTCGGCGCGCTGGTCGCCACCACCGTGACGCTGACGCTGTCGCACGAACAGATCGGCGACTGGGGCTGGCGGATTCCGTTCATCCTCGGGCTCGCGATCGCGCCGGTCGGCCTCTGGCTGCGCAAGACGCTCGACGAGACGCCGCATTTCCGCGCGGAGATGGCGCGTGCGCAGCGCGAGCACGCGGCGCCCAAGGCGCCGCTGCTGCAGGTCGTGCGCGACTATCCGCGCGAGCTCGCGATCGGCACCGGCTTCTCCGTGCTGTGGGCCGTCTGCATCTACGCGCTCGTCATCTACATGCCGACCCACATGCAGCGCGCGCTGCATTTCGACGGCCGCGACGCGTTCATCGCGTCGCTGGTCGGCAACTGCCTGATGGCCGTCACCTGCGTCTGCGCGGGCGGCTGGTCGGATCGCGTCGGGCGGCGCACCGTGCTCGCCGCGGGCGCCGCGCTGATGATCGTGTCGGTCTACCCGCTGCTGAACTGGTTGAGCCACACGCATACGCTGGCCGCGCTCGTCACGGTGCAGAGCGCCTTCTGCGTGATGGTCGCGATCTTCACGGGCGTCGCGCCGGCCGCGTTGTCCGAGCTGTTTCCGACGCGCGTGCGCGCAACCGGCATGTCGCTGGCCTATAACCTCGCCGCGACCTTCTTCGGCGGCTTCGCGCCCGCGATTCTCGCGTGGCTCACCCAACAGACCGGCAGCCCGTTCGCACCCGCGTGGTACGTGATGGCAGCCGGCGCGATCGCGCTCGCCTCGATCACCGCACTGCCTTCCACACCTCGACACGCCTGAATACGGAGACCCACGACATGCAACGCTTCATCACGCGAAGCGCGGCCGCGCTCGCGCTGCTCGCTGCTCTTCCGGCCTTCGCGGACGTCACGCTCGACGGCCGCTCCGCCACCCCCGAATCGATCGCGCGCATCGCCGACGGCGAAGCCGTCTCGCTTGCGCCCGCCGCCCGCGAGCGGGTCGTTGCCGCGCACGACGTGCTGCTGAAGGCCGCCGCGGCCGGCCAGCAGATCTATGGCCTGACGGTGGGCGTCGGCCTGAACAAGGATCGCAAGATGGTCGATGCGCACGGCAAGCTGACGAGCGAGGTCATCGACGCGTCGACGCAATTCAACGTCGGCTTGATCCACGCGCATTCGGGCAGCGTCGGGCCCGACATGAGCGTCCGGGTCGCGCGCGCCGCGATGGCGGCCCGCCTCAACGCGATGCTCGACGGTGGCGCCGGCGTGCAGCCCGCGATCGTCGACGCGTACGCGCAGTTCCTCAATCGCGGCGTCACGCCGGCGATGCCGGCGGACGGCTCGATCGGCGAGGCGGACATCACGATCCTGAGCCACGTCGGCCTCGCGATGCTCGGCGAGGGCGACGTGTACTACCAGGGGCGCAAGCTTCCGGCCGCCGACGCGCTGAAGGCGGCCGGCATCGCGACGATCCGCCCGTACGGCAAGGACGCGCTCGCGATGCTCAGCTCGAATGCCTATTCGGCCGGCATGGCCGCGCTGGCGCTCGACGACATGGCGCACCTCGCGCGCATGTCGAAGCTCGTGTTCGCGCTGAGCCTCCAGGGGCTCAACGGCAACGTGTCGCCGTTCCGCGAGGATACGCTCGCGCTGCGGCCGTTCCCGTCCACCGTGCGCACGGGCGCGGCGCTGCGCACGCTGCTCGCGGGCAGCAGCCTGTGGAACCGCGATCCGGAGCGGCCGCTGCAGGACCCGCTCAGCTTCCGTTCCGGCGTCTATCTGCTCGGCGAGGAGGACCGAACCAGCGACGCCGCCCGCGAGCTGCTGCGCGTCCAGCTCAACTCGAGCGACGACAATCCCGGCGTGGCGGTCGGCGTCACGCCGAAATCCGGGCGCGCGCAGGATGCGGCCGGCTACGTCGACGGGGGCGGCGCCGTGCTGCCGAGCGCCAACTTCGAGCCGCTGCCGTGGGTGCTCGCGTTCGAGCAGCTCGGGCTGGCGCTCGGCCACAACGCGCTCGCATCCGCCCAGCGCATCGTCAAGCTGAACGATCCGCACCTCACTGGCCTGAGCCGCTTCCTCGGCACCGACGAAACCGTGCACGCGTTCGGCGCGATGGAGAAGCCGCCGACCGCGCTCGCGATGACGGTCAAGTCGCTCGCAGCGCCGGTGTCGCTCGACTACCTGCCTGTCGCCGGCGGCATCGAGGACGTCGCGACGAACGCGCCCGAAGTCGTGCAACGCGTTCAGCAGCAGATCGACGCGAGCTATGCGCTGCTCGGCCTCGAACTGGTGCACGCCGCTCAGGCGATCGACCTGCGCCAGCGCAAGCAGCCGGATTTCACGCTCGCCCCCGCCACCGTGCCGCTCTATCGCGCGCTGCGCACCCGCGTCGCGTTCCTGCAGCGCGATCGCCCGCTCACCGCGGACTTCCGCGCCGCCGATGCGCTGCTGCGCGCGTATCGCGACTAAGCAGCCACCGCCCGTCTTCCGTTTCGCGCTCCGCCCGTGACCGCGATCGCGTCGGCGATCGCGGCGCGGGACAGGTGCGCCCGGACGAAAGCCGGCTCGCTTCACCGTTCGTTGCCTCTCACCCCACACCTACCGGACCACCACCATGAAAAAACTCCTCTCCATCGCATCGCTGTGCGGGCTGTCCGCGGCCGCCCATGCGCAAGGCAGCGTCACGCTGTACGGCATCGTCGAGGACGGCGTCGACTACGTCAGCAACGTGCAGGGCAGGCATCTCGTGCAACTCGCGTCGGGCGTGACGGCCGGCAGCCGCTGGGGCGTGCGCGGCACCGAGGATCTCGGCGGCGGGCTCAGCACGCTGTTCCGCCTCGAAAGCGGCTTCGACCTGAACTCGGGGCGGCTCGGCAGCGGGCTCGCATTCTCGCGCAATGCGTACGTCGGGCTGAGCGACGCGCGGCTTGGCACGCTGACGCTCGGCCGGCAGTGGGATTCGATCGTCGACTTCGTCGAGCCGTTCACGCTGAACGGCAACGTCGGCGGCTACTACTTCGCACACCCGAACGACATGGACAACACCGACAACGGGTTTCCGATCTCGAACGCGGTCAAGTACCGCAGCCCGACGATCGCGGGCTTCACGTTCGGCGGCCTGTACGCGTTCGGCGGCCAGCCGGGCCGGTTCTCGGACAACGCGACCTTCAGCGTCGGCGCGAACTACGCGTGGGGCCCGCTCGGGTTCGGCGTCGGCTATCTGCGCATCAACGATCCCGGCGTGTCGACGCAGGGCTACCAGAACTACCCGGGCTTCACGAACGCGGTCTACGGCAACTACCTCGGCGCCGCGCGCGCGCAGAAGGTGTTCGGCGCCGGTGCGTCGTACCAGGTCGTGCAGTGGCTGAAGGTGCTGGCCGACTTCACGAACACGAACTTCCAGCAGGGCAGCGCCGGACACGACGCGACGTTCCAGAACTACGAGCTGTCGACGATCGTCACGCCGACGCCGGCGGTCACGCTCGCGGCCGGCTACACGTATACGACCGGCCGCGATCACGCGACGGGCGCCGTGCCGAAGTACAGCCAGTTCAACCTGAGCGCCGAGTACGCGCTGTCGAAGCGCACGAGCGTCTACGTGATGGGGGCGTTCCAGAAAGCGGCGGGCGATGCGCCGGTCGCGCAGATCGCCGGCTTCAATCCGTCAGGCAACCAGAAGCAGGCGGTCGGGCGGGCCGGCGTTCGCCATCTGTTCTGATCCGGAATGCCCGACCGGAAAAAAATGTCGGCTAGGTACGTTGGATACGCGCGAGTTTCAACCGACGAGCAGAATCTGGATTTGCAATTGTCGGCATTGAATCGGCATGGTTGCAGTGCGATCTATTCCGATCAGGGCGTCTCGGGCGCCTGTTTCCAGCGCCCGGGCCTGAGCGATGCACTGGCGGCGCTGGCGCAAGGCTCGACGCTGGTCGTCTGGCGCCTCGACCGGCTTGGGCGTTCGATTGGAGAACTCATTGCACTGGCCAACCGGCTCGATACGCAGGGCATCGGCTTCATGTCCCTGACCGAAGCGATCGATACACAGTCTTCGGCGGGCCGCCTGTTCTTCCACATGATGGCCGCCCTTGCGGAATTCGAGCGCTCGCTGATCAGCGAGCGCACGCGCGCCGGACTGACGAGCGCACGGGCACGCGGACGCAGATTGGGGCGTCCGCCGCTGCTCGATGCGAACCACATCGCTCACGCGCGCGTGCTCCTCAAAAACCATTCGATGCAGATGGTCGCCCGGCATTTCGATATTCATGCGCAAACTCTCAGGCGTGCGCTCGCCAGGCAAAGCGACTCGCCCGAACTGGCGGCGTGATGCGGCGCGCGTCTGCGCTTCTGCGCCGCCCGTCACACCACCGGCTGCCCCACCGCCCCCACCAACCCGTGCAGCGGCCGACGCAACGTGGCGTCGAACGGGTTGGTGCGTGGCCCGATCGCATCGGCCTGCCGCCGCAGCAGCTCGACCACCATCGGCAACCGGTCGTCGCCGAGCCGCGACGCGAGCGTGCCGACGCTCAGCGCGCCGACCGGGTAGCCGGTGCGATCGAGAATCGGCACCGCGACGCCCGCCATGCCGTCGAGCACGCCGCTGTTGCGGCCCGCATGGCCAAGCTGCCGCACGCGCTCGATCTCGGTGCGCAGGTACACCTCGTCGAGCACGCCGTAACCGCGGATGCGCGGCACGTTGAAACGGATCACCTCCTCGCGCTCCGCGTCCGGCAGGAACGCGAGGATCGCGAGGCTGCCCTGCCCGACCCCGAGCGCGACCCGCCCGCCGATATCGCCGGTAAACGAGCGGATCGGAAACGGCCCTTCGCACAGATCGAGGCAGACCGCGTCGAAGCCGCTCTTCACGAGCAGGAAGATCGTCTCGCCGAGGCTCGCGCACAGCCTCAGCAGCGCCGGACGGCACAGCGTGCGCATGCTGCTCGGGTTGCCGGCCTGCGCGGCGAGCGCGAAGAAATCGACGCTCAGCCGGTACAGCTTCGACTGTTCGTCCTGCTCGACCATCCCCTCCGCGATCAGCGACTGCAGGATGCGATGCGCGGTGCCTTGCGTCAGGCCGACCGCCTTCGCCAGATGCGTGACGCGCACGCCGTCCTCCTGCATGCCCGCGAGCGCGCGCAGGATCGCGAACGCGCGCTGCAGCATCCCGCTGCCGGGCGCGTCCGCCGGTTCGCCGGCCGGTGCCGCGACCGCCGGCCTTCGGGGCGACAGGGTGTTGGGCATGCGGAATCTCCTCGACGATTTCATTGAGCGGAATACGATTGCTCCGATTATTGCCTGGTCGAAAATCCCCGTGCATCCGGGCGTGTACGGGATTGACGCGCGCATTTCGGGGGTGTCGCCCGCCTCTTGGATCGGAACGAATTCGCGCCGCCGACACGATATGTTCCGTTCACCGGAATTTTTTTGAAATTCATCCCGGCCAGCAGAACTTGAAATTGACGCGCCTGATTATGGCTGGCTAGAGTCCGCCTCAATGACGCACCCGTCCGGCGGTGCGCGCCACCGGAAGGCCAACCATGTCGTTTCTCACGCTTACGGATCTGACGAAATCGTTCGGCGATCTGGTCGCCGTCGCGGACGTCAATTTGTCAGTCGAAAAGGGCGAGTTCGTATCGCTGCTCGGGCCGTCGGGCTGCGGCAAGACCACGACGCTGCAGATGATCGCCGGCTTCATCGACGTCACGCACGGCCGCATCGCACTCGACGGGCGGGACATCACGCGGATGAAACCGAACCGCCGCGGGCTCGGCATCGTGTTCCAGAGCTACGCGCTGTTCCCGCACATGAGCGTCGCGGAAAACATCGGCTTCGGTCTCGACATGCGCGGCGTCGACAGGGCCGAGCGCGCGGAGCGCATTCGCGCGGCGCTGTCGCTCGTGCGCCTCGACGCGCTCGCGCACCGCTTTCCGCGCGAGCTGTCCGGCGGGCAGCGGCAGCGCGTCGCGATCGCGCGCGCGGTCGTGATCGAACCGCCGGTGCTGCTGCTCGACGAACCGATGTCGAACCTCGACGCAAAGCTGCGCGAGGACATGCAGTTCGAATTACGCGCGATCCAGCGCAAGATCGGCACGACGACGATCATGGTCACGCACGACCAGTCGGAAGCGCTGTCGATCAGCGATCGCGTCGTCGTGATGGAGGCGGGCCGCATCACGCAGATCGACACGCCGTATCACGCGTACGAGCGCCCGGAGAACCATTTCGTGTCGCAGTTCATCGGCAAGGCGAACCTGCTGCCCGGCACGGTCGTCGCGCACGACGGCGACGCGATCCGCATCGACCTCGGCCACGATCTCGCCGAAACCGGCCGCACCGCGCACCTGCCGCCGCGCGAACGCGACGTGCGGATCGGCGAGCGCGTGTCGCTGTGCATCCGCCCGGAGAAGCTGCGCCTGTGCGCACCCGGCGCCGGCCGCCTCGCCGCGACCGTCACGAGCCGTTTCTTCCTCGGCAGCCAGTGGCTGTACCGCGTCGACAGCGCGCTCGGCGAAGTGCTCGTGTGCTGCCAGAACGAAGGCGCGGAGCCGCTCGCGGAAGGCGCGCCGGTCGGCGTCGACTGGCACAGCGACGCGGTGCGCGTGATGCGCGTGGAGGCCTGAATGTCGCAATCTCCCCGCTCGCTTCCTCCCGAAGGCATCGCGCCCGCGCTCGCCGCGCCGCGCGCCGCATCGCGCCCGTCGCTGCGCGCGACGTGGTCCGCGCATGCGCCGATGTGGCTGATGTGCGCGCCCGCGTTCGCGCTGTTCGCCGCGCTCGTGCTCGTGCCGCTCGCGATGACGCTCGTGCTGACGTTCTATCGCTTCGATCCCGCCAGCGGCCCGCTCGCCGCGTTCCAGTTCGGCAACTATGTCGACGTGCTCGGTTCGTCGTACTTCCACACGATCTTCGCGCGCACGTTCGGCATCGCCGCGCTGACCACCGTGATCTGCGTCGCGATCGGCACGCCGGAAGCCTACGTGCTCGCGCGGATGCGCGACCCGTGGCGTTCGCTGTTCCTGCTCGCGATCCTCGCGCCGCTGCTCGTGTCGATCGTCGTCCGCGCGTTCGGCTGGAGCATGCTGCTGAACACGAACGGCCTCGTGAATCACGCGCTCGGCCTGGTCGGCCTCGGGCCCTACAAGCTCGAATACACGACCTTCGCGATCGTGATCGCGCTCGTGCACGTGATGCTGCCGTTCATGGTGATTCCGGTCTGGACCGCGTTGCAGCGCCTCGATCCGCAGACGGAGCACGCGGCGCTGTCGCTCGGCGCATCGCCCGCGACCACGCTGCGCCGCATCGTGCTGCCGCAGCTCGCGCCCGGCATCCTGTCGGGCAGCCTGATGGTGTTCGGGCTTTCGGCAAGTGCGTTCGCGATTCCGGGCCTGCTCGGCGGGCGCCGGCTGAAGGTCGCCGCGACCACCGTCTACGACGAATTCCTCGGCTCGCTGAACTGGCCGCTCGGCGCGACGATCGCGGTGCTGCTGCTGGTCGCGAACCTCGTCGTGATGCTCACCTACTACCGCGTGCTCGAACGCCGCTACGCACGCAGCCTCGGAGGCGCATCCCGATGAGAAAGAACGGCCCCTTCGCCCTCGCGTTCCACACGCTCGTGATCGCGTTCGTGCTCGCGCCGCTCGCGATCGTCGTGCTCGTCGCGTTCACGCCCGACGAAACGCTGACGCTGCCCACCCACGGCCTGTCGCTGCGCTGGTTCCGCGCGATCCTCGACTATCCGGACTTCGTCACCGCGTTCGTCAACAGCGTGAAGCTCGGGTTCGCATCGGCGACGCTGTCGCTCGCGATCGCGCTGCCCGCCGGCCTCGCGATCGGCCGCGCGGGGTTTCCCGGCCGCGCGTTCGTGAACGGCCTGTTGCTGTCGCCGCTGATGATCCCCGGGCTCGTGCTCGGCATCGCGCTGCTGCGCTTCTTCGCGCTGATCGGCGCAACCGGCTCGTTCGCGTGGCTCGTGCTCGCGCACATGATCGTCGTCACGCCGTTCGTGATGCGGCTCGTGCTCGCGTCCGTCGCCGGGCTCGACCGGAGCATCGAGCAGGCCGCTTCATCGCTCGGCGCGGACCCGTGGACGACGTTCCGCCGCATCACGCTGCCGATGATCCTGCCCGGCATCACGGGCGGCTGGCTGCTCGCGTTCATCAACAGCTTCGACGAACTGACGATGTCGGTCTTCATCACGTCGCCGCAGACGGTCACGCTGCCGGTGCGGATGTACATGTACGCGACCGAATCGATCGACCCGATGATGGCGTCGGTGTCCGCGCTCGTCATTTTCATCACGGCCGGCGCGATGCTGCTGCTCGATCGCGTGTATGGCCTCAACCGCATCCTGATCGGTCAACACTGATGGCGATTTCCGCTTCCACCTCTCACGCTGCCGGCACGGACGACGGCGCCCAGTTCGTGCGCGTCGCCGAGCGCGAGCGCGCGCCGGTCGCGTTCACGCTCGACGGCCGCCCCGCGCAGGCGCTCGCCGGCGACACCGTGCTCACCGCGATCCTCGTCGCGCAGCGGCGCGTGCGGACCAGCGAATTCAGCGGCCTGCCGCGCGCGGGCTTCTGCCTGATCGGCGCGTGCCAGGACTGCTGGGTGCGCACGGAAGCCGGCGCGCGGGTGCGCGCCTGCTCGACGCCGATCGCGGCCGGCATGCGCATCGTCACCGGCGCGGCTGCCTTATCGGACGAGGACGCGCGATGACCCGCCCCCTGCAACCGGTGATCGTCGGCGCGGGCCCGGCCGGCGTGCGCGCGGCCGAGGCGCTCGTCGACGCGGGACTGCGGCCGGTCGTGATCGACGAGAACGCGCGCTGGGGCGGCCAGATCTACCGGCAGCCGCCCGCCGATCGCGCGTTCACGCGCTCGAAGTCGGCGCTCTACGGCTTCGAGGCCGGCAAGGCGGATGCGGTGCACCGGACGATGGCCGCGCTGCTGCCCCATCTCGACTATCGGCCGGACACGCTCGCGTGGGCGTGCGGCGCCGGCCGGCTCGATACGCTGCAGGACGGCCGCGAAGTCACGGTGCCGTTCTCGCACCTGATCGTCGCGAGCGGCGCCACCGACCGCATGCTGCCGGTGCCCGGCTGGACGCTCGCGGGCGCGTACTCGCTCGGCGGCGCGCAGGTCGCGCTGAAGGCGCAGGGCTGCGCGATCGGGCAGCGCGTGGTGTTCGCGGGCACGGGCCCGCTGCTCTATCTGGTCGCGTATCAGTACGCGAAGGCCGGCGCGCGGGTCGTCGCGGTGCTCGACACGAGCCCGTGGCGACAGCAGGCGGCGGCCGTGCCGTCGCTGCTGCGCGCACCCTCGACCTTCGCGAAGGGGCTGTATTACGTCGGCTGGCTGCGTGCGCACGGCATTGCGGTCGAAACCGGCGTCACGCTCGAACGCGTGCTTGGCGACCGGCATGTGACCGGCCTCGCATGGCGCGGCGCGGGCGATCGCGCGCCGGCGCGCCTGCTCGATTGCGATGCGCTCGGCCTCGGCTTCGGCCTGCGTTCCGAAACGCAGCTTGCCGATCTCGCGGGCTGCCGGTTCCGTTTCGATCCGCTCGATCGCGCGTGGCTGCCCGAGCGCGATGCGGCCGGCCGCACGTCGGTGGATGGGCTCTATGTCGCGGGCGACGGCGCGGGTATCGCGGGCGCCGATGCGGCCGAAGCATCCGGCCGGCGCGCGGCGCTCGCGCTGCTCGAGGATGCCGGCATCGCCGCGCCCCCGCCCGGCGGCAAGCCCGACGCGCGCGCCCTCGACCGCAAGCTTGCGCGCATCGGCGCGTTCCGCGCCGGCCTCGAAGCCGCGTTCGCGCCGCCCGCGCACGACGCGATGCACTGCCCGGACGACACGATCGTGTGCCGCTGCGAGGAAGTCGACGCAGGCACCTTGCGCCGCTGCATCCGCGGCGGGGAAGCGCGCGAGATCAACCGGCTGAAGGCGTTGACGCGCGTCGGCATGGGCCGCTGCCAGGGCCGCATGTGCGGCGACGCGGCGGCGCGCGTGCTCGCCGCGGAAACCGGCCAGCCGCTCGCCGACGTCGGCCGCCTGCGCGCGCAGCCGCCCGTCAAGCCGTTCCCGATCGCCGCCACGCTCGCCGGTGACGACGTGGCGGCCATTCCCGACGAGGCGCGCGATGAATGACCGTACGCATTACGACGTCGCGATCGTCGGCGGCGGCCTGGTCGGCGCGTCGGCGGCGCTGGCGCTGACGAAGCGCGGCCTGTCGGTCGGCCTGTTCGAGCGGCGCGACTGCGGCGCGCAGGCCAGCGGCGTGAACTACGGCGGCGTGCGCTGCCAGGGGCGCCCCGTCGAGCAGCTGCCGCTCGCGCTGCGCGCACGGCGCATCTGGGATCGCCTGCCCGAGCTGATCGGCATCGACGGCGAGTTCGTGCTGTCGGGCCACCTGCGGCTCGCGCGCAGCGACGCCGATCTCGACGCGCTCGACGCGTATGCCGTGCTCGCCGCCGAACACGGCCTGCCGCTGCAGATGATCACGGGCGAGGCCTTTCGCCGCCGCTATCCATGGCTCGGCCGTGCGGCGCGCGGCGGTTCGCTGTGCGCGACGGACGGCCACGCGAATCCGCGCGTCGTGTCGCCGGCGTTTGCGCGCGCGGCCCGCGCGGCGGGCGCGGACGTGTTCGAGCACACGCCGGTCGACGACGTGCATCACGACGGCGCGCACTTCCGGCTGCGTGCCGCGGGCCGCGAAACCCGCGCGACCTGGCTGATCAACGCGGCGGGCGCGTGGGCGAACACGATCGCCGAACGTTTCGGCGAAGCGGCGCCGATGCAGCCGATCTACCCGAACATGTGGGTCACCGAGCCGCTGCCGCCGTTCATCGCGCACAACCTCGGCGTCTATGGCGGCGGCGTCTATGCACGGCAGGTCGCGCGCGGCAACTGCGTGATCGGCGGCGGACGCGGGCATGGCGACGGCGAATTCGGCCAGCCGTCCGTCGACGCCACGCGCGCGGTGATGCGCGACGCGTGCGCGCTGCTGCCCGCGCTGCGCGATGCGCTCGTGATCCGCACGTGGAGCGGCGTCGAGGGCTGCACGCCCGATCACAACCCGATCATCGGCGCGAGCCGCACGACGCCGCGCCTGCTGCATGCATTCGGCTTCTCCGGCGGCGGCTTCCTGCTCGCGCCGGGTGTCGGCGACGTGCTCGCCGATCTCGTCACGGCCGGCGAGACCGCCACCCCGCTCGACGCGTTCGCGGTCGACCGCTTCGCGTCGCAGGCTGCCCCGTCTGACCATCACCCTCATGAGGAGACCCAAAGATGAAACTGTTCGGAACGATCGCGGCGGCCGCCGCGCTGTGCGCCGCCGGCGCATGTGCCCCCGCATTCGCGCAAACGAAGACGATCTACGTCGGCATGAACGGCGGGCCGATGGAAAAGGCCTACACGAGCCAGGTGCTGCCGGATTTCGAGAAGGCGAACAACGTGAAGGTGGTGATCGTGCCCGGCACGTCGTCGGATGTGCTCGCGAAGTTGCTGGCGAACCGCAACAAGCCGCAGATCCACGTTGCGCTGCTCGACGACGGCGTGATGACGCGCGCGGCCAGCCTCGGCGTGTGCCAGAAGCTCGACGATACGCCGGTGCTGAAGGAGCTGTACCCGTTCGCGCGGATGAAGGACGACATCGGCGCGGGCGTGCAGCTCGGCATGACGGGCATCGCCTACAACAAGAAGCTGTTCGCGGAGAAAGGCTGGGCGCCGCCGACGTCGTGGATGGATTTCGCGGATCCGAAATACAAGGGCAAGGTGGTGTTCCAGTCCGCGTCGAGCAGCACGTTCGGGCTGCACGGCTTCCTCGCGATCAACCGCCTGCTCGGCGGCAACGAGCAAAACGTCGAGCCGGCCTTCGGCAAGTGGGCGAGCACGGTCGGGCCGAACGTCATCGAGTACATCCCCAACTCGGCGAAGATCTCCGAGATGGTTCAGACGGGCGAAGCCGGGCTGTTCCCGCTGACGCCGACCGCGGTGGGCGACCTGCAGGACAAGGGCATTCCGGTCGCCTATGCGAATCCGAAGGAAGGGCCGGTGCTGCTGCTGGTCGACCTGTGCGTCGTCGCCAACAACTCCGATCCGCAACTCGCGCAGAAGCTCGCGCAGTTCCTGCTGTCGGCGCCCGCGCAGACCAAGGCCGCCGAGGCGGGCAAGCAGATTCCGACGAATCGCCTGGCGACCATGCCGGCGCCGATGCAGCGCAGCCTCGGCAACGTCGACGATCTCGTGCGCAAGGCGACGGTCGTCGACTGGACCGCGATCAACGCGCGCCGCGCCCAGTGGGATGCGCGCTGGAACCGGCAGGTCGAGCGGTAACCGGATCGACGCGAACGGGCGCGGCGTGGCGCCGCCGCGCGCCGTATCGGGCCGGCGCGGGCCAACACCTGAAACCGCGGCATCCAAGCTGAGAATTTCTTCAGGATCTCGACATATATTTCTCGTCATGCGTGGAAGCTTCAACGTTTAACCTTGTCGCGCCTGACCAGCTAGCCGTTCGCACACGCGCAAGCGCGCGTGCCCTGACAGGTGGAGACCCTGATCCGCTCACAACGAAAAATCGTATGACGAGAAAGCCGATTCTGTCCGCTGTCGCGCCGGGCGCGGCCAACCCTACGTTCGCGCCAAGCGCGGTGACGCCCTACGGCGTCATCGACGATGCGATCCGGTACACGCATGACGCCGCCGGCAGGAGCACGAAGCTCGGCCCCACGCCGGTCGTCATGTCCGGCAGCCGCTTGGGAACGGCTGGATGAAATTTACGTATATCGGATATGCACGCGTATCGACGGAAGAACAGAATCTCGACCTGCAATTCGCCGCATTGAAGCAGCACGGCTGCGACACCATCTTCTCCGACCAAGGGATCTCGGGATCGTGTTTCGAGCGCCCGGGCCTTGCCCGCGCGCTCGCGGCCCTGTCGAGCGGGTCGACCCTGGTGGTCTGGCGCCTCGACCGGCTCGGGCGCTCGATCGGCGGCCTCATCATGCTGATCAACCAGCTCAATGCGCAGGGCATCGAATTCAAGTCGATCACGGAAACGATCGACACGACGTCGTCATCCGGCCGATTCTTCTTTCACATGATGGCCGCGCTGGCGGAATTCGAACGCTCGCTGATCAGCGAGCGGACCCGCGCCGGCTTGACCAGCGCGCGGGCGCGCGGCCGCAGGCTGGGGCGCCCGCCGATACTCGACGCGAGCAGCGTGGCGTTGGCGCGCGACCTCCTCGAGACCCATTCGATGCAGCGGGTCGCCCAGCACTTCAATATTCACGTGCAGACCCTCAGGCGCGCGCTCGCCAAGCCGCTGAACGAGACCGCCCCGTGAATGGCTCCAAGCTGAGAATTTCTTCAGGACCACGACATTTATTTCTCGTCACGCGCGAGAACTTCAACGTCTAACCTTGTCCCGCCTGACCAGCCAGCCGTTCGTGCAAGCGCAAGCGCATGCCGATGCGCGTGCCCTGGCAGGCGGAGATCCAGATCCGTTCACAACGAGAAATCCCATGAAGAAAAAGCTGATTCTGTCCGCTGTCGCGCTGGCCGCGGCCCACCACGCGTATGCGCAAAGCACGGTGACGCTGTACGGCGTCATCGACGATGCGATCCAGTACACGCATAACGTCGCCGGCAAGAGCACGAAGCTCGGCCTCTCGTCGGGCGTCATGTCCGGCAGCCGCTGGGGCCTGCTCGGCGCCGAGGACCTGGGCGGCGGCCTCAAGGCCGTGTTCCGCCTCGAGAACGGCTTCAACGTGAACACCGGCGGGCTCAACCAGGGCGGCCGCGAGTTCGGCCGCCAGGCGTACGTCGGCATCGCGTCGGCACACTGGGGCACGGTCACGCTCGGCCGCCAGTACGACGCGCTGCGCGATCTCGTGCAGCCCGTGCAGGGCGACAACTATCTGCAGTACTTCACGTCGCCGGGCGACGTCGACGACGCCGACAACAGCCTGCGCTTCAACAACACGGTGAAGTGGACGAGCCCCGTGTGGTCGGGCCTGCAGGCCGTCGCGACCTATTCGTTCGGCGGCGTCGCGGGATCGGTGGGCTCGGGGCAGTCGTACAGCGGCGCGCTCGCCTACAACACGGGGCCGTTCGGCGCGGCGGCCGGCTACATGCACATCGACAACGGCAATGCATCGCTGTCGACGCGCGGCACGTCGAGCGCCGACAGCATCTTCGCGACGTCGGTCAACAAGGCCTATGCGTCGGCCCGCGCGATCAACATCCTGCGCGCCGGCGCGAAGTATGCGGTCGGCCCCGTCACGCTCGGCGGCTATTACAGCTTCTCCGAATACGTCGCCGACGCCAGCTCGGCGTTCCGCGGCAGCGAGCGCTACAACAACGGGTCGGTCTATGCACTGTGGCAGGTGTCGGTGCCGCTCGTCGCCGAGGTTGGCTACAACTACCTGAAGTCGAGCGGCCACTCGTCGGCGACCTACCAACAGGTGACGGCCGCCGTCGACTACGCGCTCAGCAAGCGCACCGATCTCTACGCGTCCGTCGGCTACGGCCACGCGTCAGGCTCGAACGGGGCCGGCAACGCGCAGGCCGTCATCGGGCCGTCGGACATCGATTCGGGCAAGCGCACGCAGGAACTCGCGCTCGTCGGCATCCGGCATCGCTTCTGACCATCGGCGGGGCCGGAACGCCCCGCCGCCGCATCGCGCGTCAGGCTGCAATATGCGCGTCGAGCCACGACGTGAACGCGGTCACGAGCGGCGTTTCGGCGAGCTCCTGGCGCGTCACCAGGTAGTACGCATACCGCGCAGGCACGGTCGTGTTGAAGGGCCGCACGAGCGTGCCGTCGAGCAGGTCGTCGCGCACCGACAGGCTGTCGCCGAGCGCGACACCCTGGCCCCGTGCGGCGGCCTCGATACCAATGTGCGCATTGCCGATCTCGAGGATGCGGATGTCCGGCAGCTTGTCGGCTTTCGCCTCGGCGAGCCACCGCATCCACGAGCCCGAGTGTTCGCAGAAGAGCGCGCGCCCGGCCAGGTCCTGCACCTTGCGGATCGCGTCGGGCCCGTTCATCAGCGCGGGACTCACGACCGGAAAGAGCGTCGGGTGCACGAGCAGCGTGACGCGCCGGTTGCGCCAGTTGCCTTCCCCGTAGCGCACGCACACGTCGACGTCCGGCGAATAGACCTCGCGATCGTCGTTCGACGGGATGACCTTCAGATGAATACCCGGATACCGTTCGAGAAAATCGCCGATGTGCCGCGCGAGCCAGCGCGACGTGAGCGACAGCGGCGTCGATACGACCAGATCGCCCACGGCGGCCGGCGAATCGAGCTTCACGGTCGCGTTCGCGATCATGTCGAACGCGCGGCCGACCGGCTCGAGCAGCGCCTCGCCTTCGGGCGTGAGCTTCACGCGCGGCTTCGAGCGGATGAACAGCACGACGCCGAGCGTGCTTTCGAGAATGCGGATCTGGTGACTGACCGCGCTGGCGGTCACGTGCAGCTCGTCGGCGGCGGCCGACACGCTGCCGAGCCGGGCGGCGGCTTCGAATGCGCGAAGGGGGTTCAGCGGGGGCAGGCGGTTGCGCATCGGAGTCCTTCACATGCTGAGAAAAATTTCATTTAAACGGATTCAATTTCTCGCTACAACAAAAAAAATTGAATGCCTACAGTAGGTGCACTCCAACCGACTCGAGGTCGAACGCAATGAGCCTTACCGAACCGATCGAACGCCTGTGGGGCGGCCGTTTTCAGTCGAAGCCGTCCGACGCGCTGCAGGCGCTGTCGCGCTCCGATCCCAGTTTCTTCCGTCTCGCGCCGTACGACCTGGCAGGCTCGCGGGCGCATGCACGCGAACTGAATCGCTCCGGCATCCTGAACGACGACGAACTCGCGCAGCTGCTCGCCGCGACGGACGCCATCGAACGCGATTTCGCGGCAGGCGCGATCGCGCCGTCGCTGGCGGACGAGGACGTCCACACGTTCCTCGAGCGCGTGCTCACGCAGCGGCTGCCGGCGATCGGCGGCAAGCTGCGCGCCGGACGCTCGCGCAACGACCAGGCCGCGAACGACCTGCGCCTGTACCTGCGCGACAAATCGCGCCAGCTCGTGCGCGGCGTGCTCGACCTGCAGCACGCGCTCGTCGCCCAGGCGAACCGGCACGTCGACACGGTCACCGCGGGCTTCACGCATCTGCAGCCGGCTCAGCCGATCGTGTTCGGGCACCAGCTGCTCGCGCATGCGCAGGCGCTGTATCGCGACGTCGACCGCCTCGTCGACTGGGATCGCCGCACCGCCCGCTCGCCGCTCGGCGCGGCCGCCCTCGCCGGCTCGGCGATCTGCGTGCGGCCCGAGCTGTCCGCGCGGGAACTCGGCTACGACGCGCCGTGCGAGAACTCGATCGACGCCGTGGCCGCGCGCGATCACGTCGCCGAATTCGTGTTCGTGACGAGCATGCTGTCGGTGAACCTGTCCCGCCTGTCGGAAGAAGTGATCCTGTGGACGTCGCGGCAATTCCGCTGGGTGGAACTCGACGACGGCTACGCGACGGGCAGTTCGATCATGCCGCAGAAGAAGAATCCGGACATCGCGGAGCTGACGCGTGGCAAGGCCGGCCGGCTGATCGGCAACCTGAGCGGCCTGCTCGCGACGCTGAAGTCGCTGCCGCTCGCGTACAACCGCGACCTGGCGGAGGACAAGATCGCCGCGTTCGATTCGATCGACACGCTCGAACTCGTGCTGCCGGCGATGGCGGGCATGATCCGGACGATGCGCGTGAACGTCGACGAGATGCGCCGCCAGGCGCCGCTCGGCTTCACGCTCGCGACGGAGGTCGCCGACTGGCTCGCGCTGACGGGCGTGCCGTTCAGCGAGGCGCACGAAATCACCGGCGCGCTGGTGCGCGCATGCGAGCGCGACGGCATCGAGCTGGCCGACGCGAGCGCCGAGCTGCTGCAGGCGATCGATGCGCGTCTCGCCCCGGCGATGCGCGAGCGGCTGACGCTCGACGCCGCCGTCGCGGCGCGCGGCGGCGCGGGCGGCACGTCGCCCGCGCGCGTGCGCGAGCAGATCGACCGCCTGCGCGGCGCGATCGAACGCCAGGCCGCGTGGGCGGCCGACTACCGGGGGCCGACATGCTGAGCGCATCCGATACCCGCCGTGTCGACGGCGCACCGGCCGCCGCCGCCGACACGGCCGGCCTCGCCGGTCTCGAGCGCGTGCGGCGGCGCTACTGGGGCCGCTACGCGGCGTCGATCGCGATCGTCGGCGCGCTCGCCTACGTGGCCGCCGCGTTCGCGCACGGCCAGATCGAATGGCGCGTCGTCGGCCAGTTCCTGACCGCGCGCTCGATCCTGACCGGTCTCGGCAACACGATCGTGATGACGATCCTCGCGATGACGCTCGGCGTCGGGCTCGGCGTCGTCACCGCGGTGATGCGGCTGTCGGCGAACCCCGTGCTGGGCGCGGTCGCACAGGGGTACATCTGGCTGTTCCGCGGCACGCCGGTGATCCTGCAGCTGCTGCTGTGGTTCAACCTCGCGCTGGTGTTTCCGACGCTCGGCATTCCGGGCATCGCCGAATACCGGACCGTCGACCTGATGACCCCGTTCCTCGCGGCCGTGCTGGGGCTCGGCCTCAACCAGGGCGCGTATACGTCGGAGGTCGT
The DNA here is from genome assembly GCA_001527685.1 of Burkholderia pyrrocinia. Classification (GTDB taxonomy): domain Bacteria; phylum Pseudomonadota; class Gammaproteobacteria; order Burkholderiales; family Burkholderiaceae; genus Burkholderia; species Burkholderia pyrrocinia_D. Next base: position 143,023 of record LOZU01000013.1, on the reverse strand, counting down.
GCGCGCCGGGCTGCTGTCCGTCGACACCGGCCAGTACGAAGCCGCGAAGTCGATCGGCATGGCGCGCCTGCAGGCGTTGCGGCGGATCATCCTGCCGCAGGCGATGCGCGTGATCGTGCCGCCGATCGGCAACGAGCTGATCAGCATGGTCAAGCTGACGTCGCTCGCGAGCGTCGTGCAGTACGCGGAAATGCTGCACAACGCGCAGAACATCTACTACGCGAACGCCCGCGTGATCGAGCTGCTGATCGTCGCGGGGATCTGGTATCTCGCCGTCGTCACGGTGCTGTCGGTCGCGCAGGCGCGCGTCGAACGACGCTTCGCGCGTGGCGCGGGCCGCGGAGCAGGACGCAAATGAACGGCACGACCATCAACCATCGGGAGAACGCGATGACGAACGCAGTGGTTCGCGCCGTCGACGTGCGCAAGTCGTACGGTGAATTCCAGGCGCTGCACGGCATCACGCTCGATGTCGCGCAGGGCGAAGTGCTCTGCATCATCGGGCCGTCGGGATCGGGCAAGAGCACGTTCCTGCGCTGCATCAACCAGCTCGAGACGATCAGCGCAGGCGCGCTGTGGGTGAACGGCGAGCTGGCCGGCTACCGGCGCGTCGGCAACCGGCTCCACGAACTGTCCGAGCAGCAGGTCGCGCGGCAGCGGCTGTCGACGAGCATGGTGTTCCAGCGCTTCAACCTGTTCCCGCACAAGACCGCGCTCGAAAACGTGATCGAAGGCCCCGTGCAGGTGCTCAAGCGCCGCCGCGCGCAGGCCGAGGACGAAGCGCGCGCGCTGCTCGCGCGCGTCGGGCTCGCGCACAAGTGCGACGCGTTTCCGGTCGAGCTGTCGGGCGGCCAGCAGCAGCGCGTCGCGATCGCGCGAGCGCTCGCGATGCATCCGCAGCTGATCCTGTTCGACGAGCCGACGTCCGCGCTCGATCCGGAACTCGTCGGCGAAGTGCTGGCGGTGATGCGCGATCTCGCGAAGAGCGGGATGACGATGATCGTCGTCACGCATGAGCTGGGCTTCGCGCGCGAAGTGGCCGACCGCGTCGTGTTCATGGACGGCGGCCGGGTCATCGAGAGCGGGCCGCCCGACCAGGTGCTGTCCGCGCCGACGCATCCGCGCACGCGCGACTTCATCTCCGCCGTGATTGCTTGAACGGGCCCGGCCTTTGCACCGACACGCCCGCACGATTCTTCCGTCAACGATACAAGTCCACAACGACAAGGCAACGCCCCATGAAAGCATCCATCCTGACCCGCACCCTGGCTGCCGTCGCGTTCGGCGCCGTCACGCTGCATGCGTCGTTCGCGGCCGCGCAATCCGCGCAATCCGCGCAAGCCGCGCCGGCCGCCGCGAAACGCACGCTGAACGTGGCGATCGTGCCGAACTATCCGCCGTTCGAGTACAAGGATCCGGCGACCGACAAGCTCGCCGGCTTCGACGTCGATCTCGGCGAGGCGCTCGCTGCAAAGATGGGCGTGAAGCTGAACTGGGTCGAGACGAACTTCGACCAGATGATGAGCGCGGTCGCGACGCAGCGCGTCGACATGATCCTGTCCGGCATGACCGACCTGCCGACGCGCCGCGACGCGGTGACGTTCGTCGACTACATCGAGACCGGCCCGCAGTTCTACACGCTGAAGACGCGCGCCGGCGAGTTCGCGCAGATGAGCGCGCTGTGCGGCAAGCGGGTCGGGTCGAGCCGGCGCACGTCGTTCCCCGACAACACGGCCGCGTGGAGCGCGGAGAACTGCGTGAAGGCCGGCAAGCCGGCGATCGTCGTGGTGGGCACCGATGGTTCGTCGGACGCGCGGATGCAGCTGCGTCAGAACCGGATCGACGCGGCCGTGCAGGGCGGCGAGACGCTGCCCTACCAGAACAGCATCGAGCAGAACGCATACCAGCCGGTCGGCAAGCCGTTCCTGTCGCAATACACGGGCATCGGCATCGCGAAGACCAACACCGCGCTGGCGAACACGCTGACGACGGCGCTCAACCAGCTGATCGCGGACGGTTCGTATCAGAAGCTGCTGGCGAAGTGGGACCTGCGGGAACACGCGGTGCCGAAGGCGCTGGTCAACGGCACGCACTGAGCGCGCGATGACGCCCCGCCCTCCCCGCTGGCCGGACGCGCAGCGCGCGTGCGTCGCGCTCGCGTTCGATCTCGACGGCCCGACCGGCGACGCGATGCTGAACGGGTCGATCTGGCGCAATCCGGCGTACTTCACGCTCGGCAGCTACGGGCCGTGGCGGGCGCTCGCACGGCTGCTCGACATGCTCGCGTCGTTCGACGTGCCCGCGACGTTCTTCGTGCCCGCGTGGGTCGCGCAGACGTGGCCCGCACAATGCGCGGCGATCGTCGCGCGCGGCCACGAGATCGGCTACCACGGCTACCGGCACGAAGCGTTCTGGACGCTCTCGCCGGAGCAGCAGCGGGACATCATGGCGCAATCGGCCGATATCTTCGCGCGCACGCTCGGCGTGCGGCCCGTCGGCTTCCGCACGCCGTCCGGCGACTGGAGCGCGGAGACCGCGGACGTGCTGCGCGAAGCAGGCGTGCGCTATTCGAGCTCGATGCGCGGCGACGACCGGCCGTACCTGCTGCCCGGCCGTGACGGCGAGCCGCCGCTCGTCGAGATCCCCGGGCGCTGGGAGACCGACGATTACGCGTCGCTCGCGTATCACCGCAACCCCGATTATCCGGCGGGGCTCGACCGGATCGCAGGCTACGCCTCGACGCTCGACAACTGGACGCGCGAATTCGACGGCGTGTACCGCGACGGCCTGTGCCTGACGACGCTGCTGCATCCGAAGGTGTGCGGCAAGCCGGGGCGCATCGCGCTGCTGGAGGCGTGGCTCGGCCACATGCGCGCGCGGGACGGCGTCTGGTTCGCGCGCTGCCGCGACCTGGCCGACTGGTGGCTCGCGCAATACGCGCGCGACGCGGAACCGATGCAACGGAACGACACGTGACGACAACTCCTACCTGGCCGGGCGGCGCGCGATGCGCGGTCGCGATCACGGTCGACTTCAACGACATCCATGGCATCCTGACGCGCGAGCCGCGCATCGCCGGCCGCGAGAAATCGCTGTCGGCGTGGCGCTACGGTGCGACGCGCGGCGTCGACCGGCTGCTCGCGGCGTTCGACGAATTCGCCGTGCCGACGAGCTGGTTCGTGCCCGGCGCGGTCGCGCTAACGCATGCCGGCGCGGTGCGCGAGATCGCGGCCGCCGGCCACGAACTGGGCGTGAACGGCGATCGCTGCGAGGATTTCGACGCGCTGCCGCTCGCCGCGCAGATCGACGCGTGCCGCGCGGGGCGCGCGGCGCTCGCGGGCGTGATCGGCCGCGACGCGGAGGGCTTCCGCTCGTTCACCGGCAACTGGGCCGACGGCTTCGCGGATTGGCTCGTCGAAGAAGGCTTCACGTGGTCGTCGTCGTGGCACGGCGACGACCTGCCCTACGTGCATCCGCGCGGCGATGGTCGCACGGACGGCGCGCGCCTCGTCGAACTGCCGCTGCACTACGAACTCGAGGACGAACCGTATTTCGAGTTCAACCTGTTTCCGCCGGTGCCGGCCGGCCAGCCGCGCATCGCGTCGTATCGCGACGTGCTCGACAACTGGCGGCACGACGTGGACGGGTTCCGGCGTTTCGGCCTCTGCTGCGTGGTGCGGCTGCATCCGGAGATCATCGGCACGGCCGGGCGCATCGATCTGCTGCGCGCGTTGCTCGCGCATCTGCGCGATGCGGGCGACGCGTGGTTCGCGACGGGGCGCGACATCGCGCGCTGGTGGCGCGGGCACGCGCCGGTCAATGCGCCCGGCCATCCGGTCGACGTGTTCGCGCGCTGCCGCGCCGACGAGGCGGCACGATGACGGCGCGCACCGACACGCGCGCGGCGCGGCTCGCCGCCTTCGTCGCGCAGACGCCGGGCGATGCGCTGCCGGCGGACGTCGTCGCGAAAGCCAAGCGGCACGTGCTCGATACGTTCGGCGCGGCGCTCGCGGGCGCATCGGCGATCGAGACGCGCCTGGCGCGCGAACTGGCCGGCCCGGCCGACCGGCCGGGCGCGTTGCTGTGGGGGACGCGCAGCAACGCCGGCGCGCGCGACGCCGCGTTCGTCAACGGCATTGCGGCGCATGCGCTGGAACTCGACGATTCGGGCGGCTGCGACCATTCGGGCGCGGTCGTCCTGCCGGCCGTGCTCGCCGCGCTCACGTGCGTGCCGGAGCCGGTCCCCGGCCGCGAATGCCTGACCGCGATCGTGCTCGGCTATGACGTCGGCCGGCGCGTGCTCGAGGCGGCGGGCGGCTACTCCGCGCATAACGGCACAGGCTGGCATTCGACGCTCAGTTGCGGCGTGTTCGGCGCGGCGGCCGCCAGCGCGCGCGTGCTCGGGCTCGACGCGGCGCGCACCCGCGACGCGCTCGGCCATGCGGCGAGCTTCGCGGGCGGGCTCTGGGGATTCATTCACGACGGCTCGCAGACGAAGCGCCTGCACGCCGGGCGCGCGGCGGAAGGCGGCGTGCTCGCGGCGCTGCTCGCACGCGCGGGGGTGAGCGGCCCGGCGCATGTGTTCGACGACGTGTGGGGCGGGTTCTTCAATACGTTCGCTGCGCAGTCGCTCGCCGCCGACGCATTGACGGACGGCCTCGGCGCGCACTGGAAGCTGATGCGCTGCTCGATCAAGCCGCATGCATCGTGCCGCAGCGCGCATGCGGCCGTCGACGCCGCGCTGCTGCTCGCGGACGGCCGCACCTTCGACGCCGGCGAGGTCGAACGGATCGTCGTGCGCGCGAGCGGCTTCGTCGCGCGGATGTGCGGCGGGCGCGACCTGTCGACGCTGTCGTCCGCGCAGATGAGCCTGCCGTACGCGGTCGCGGCCGCGCTCGTGTTCGGCGACACGGGGCTCGACGCGTATCGCGCCGAACGGCGCGCGGACCCGCGCATCGCGGCGATGCTCGCGCGCATTGCGGTCGACGTCGATCCGGCGCTCGGCGATCTCGACGAACCGACGGTGACGCTGCATCTCAGAAATGCTGATCCCGTATCGCGTCACGTGCCGGTGGCGCTCGGCGATCCGCACCATCCGCTGTCGGACGACGCGCTGCTCGCGAAGTACCGCGCGCTGGCGGCAAGCGCGCTCGACACCGCAGGCGTCGACGCGCTGCGCGACGCATGCCTGTCGCTCGAGCGGCTGCCGGATGCACGTGCGCTGCAGGCGCTGCTCGCGGGCGATGCGCACTGCCGGGAGGCCGTGCGCTGAGGGCTGGCCCCTCCGTCACGAGAAGCCGCCGGCAGCCCTACGCCGCACCCGCCTCGCGCGCCGAGCGCGCTTCGTAAGTCTTCAGATGGTTGTACGCGACGCGCAGCAGCGAGATCCCGCCGTTCGCCGGCTGCGCGTCGCCGCCGCGCGCGAGCAGATCGCCGATCACGTGGTCCGCCTCGACGCGCGCGCCCTGCTCGACGTCGCGCAGCATCGACGCGGTCAGGCCGGACGGCGTGAACAGCATCTTCCGCGTGCGGGCGTCGAATTCGCCGCTCGGCGCATAGCCGTTGTGCCGGGCGATCGCCACGCATTCGCCGAGCAGCGTGTCGAGCAGCAGCCTGCCGTCCGGCGCGGCCAGGATGTCGCCCACCGAGCCGCGAAACAGCGACGTGCCCGCCGCAAGCGTGGCGAGAAACACCCACTTCTCCCACATGCGCGCGATGATCGCGTCGCTCAGCGTGACGTCGAAGCCGGCGTCGCCGAGCACGCCGGCAACCGCCTCCGTGCGGGCGGACACGCCACCGCCCAGCTCGCCGAACGACACGCCATGCGTATCGTTCAGGTGCACGACATGCTGCTGCGCATCGAGCGTCGCCGCGATCACGCACAAGCCGCCCAGCACGCGGGATGGCCCGAACTTCGCCTGCAGCACGTCCAGGTGAGCCATCCCGTTGAGCACCGGCAGAATCAGCGTGGCCGGGCCGACGAACGGCGCGATGGCGGCGATCGCGTCGTCGAGGCTGTACGCCTTGCAACTCAGGAAAATCAGATCGAACGGCGTGGCCGGGTCGCTCGCGCTGACGGTATTCACGTCGGTCAGCGTCAGATCGCCGCGCGGGCTGCGGATGACCAGGCCGTCGCGGTCGAGCGTCCGCGCGCGCGAATCGCGCACCAGAAACGTCACGTCGCGCCCCGCCGCCGCGAGGCGCCCGCCGAAATAACCGCCTGTCGCGCCCGCACCCAGTATCAGAATTCGCATAGTCGCCTCTTTCTCTCCGTATGCCATCGCATCGACGACGCCGATGTCGCGATGCATGTGAGCGAAAAGGTAGCGCAAATTACGACGACGTGCCGGTGGCGCGGCGATTGCAACGGCCAGGATCAGCGATCGACGCGCTGCTGCAGATACGCCGGATACCGGTCGCCCGCGATCGTCACCTGCCGCAGCGCCGCTTCGATCGCCGCGAGATCGTCGGCCGTCAGCGTCACCGCGGCCGCGCCGACGTTTTCGTCGAGACGGTGCAGCTTCGTGGTGCCCGGAATCGGCACGATCCACGGCTTGCGGGCGAGCAGCCACGCCAGCGCCACCTGCGCGCGCGTCGCCCCCTTGCCGTCGGCGATCCGGCCGAGCAGCTCGACGAGGCCCGCGTTGGCCCGGCGGTTTTCCTCGGAGAAGCGCGGCACGATGTTGCGGAAATCGCTCTTGTCGAAGGTCGTGCGTGCGTCGATCGCGCCCGTCAGGAAGCCTTTGCCGAGCGGGCTGAACGGCACGAAGCCGATGCCGAGCTCCTCGAGCGCGGGCAGGATCGTGTCCTCCGGCTCGCGCCACCACAGCGAATATTCGCTCTGCAGCGCGGCCACCGGCTGCACCGCATGCGCGCGGCGAATCGTCTGCTCGCCCGCTTCGGACAGGCCGAAGTGCATCACCTTGCCTTCGCGGATCAGGTCCTTGACGGTGCCGGCGACGTCCTCGATCGGCACGTCCGGATCGACGCGATGCTGATAGAACAGATCGATGCGATCGGTCTTCAAACGCGTCAGCGCGGCTTCCGCGACCGCGCGAATGCGCTCGGGCCGGCTGTCGAGCGACTTCGCGACCTCGCCGTCGCGAAAGCCGAACTTGGTGGCGATCACGACCTGGCTCCGGAACGGCTGGACGGCCTCGCCGACCAGCGCTTCGTTGACGAACGGCCCATAGGCCTCGGCCGTGTCGAAGAACGTGACGCCGCGCTCGAATGCCGCGCGGATCATCGCGATGCCGCTCGCCTGGTCGGTGGCGGGGCCGTATCCGTAGCTCAGTCCCATGCAGCCGAAGCCGATTGCCGAAACTTCGAGGCCGCTGTTGCCGAGTGTGCGTGTTTGCATGTCGTGCTCCTTTCGCTGGTTCATCGCGCGCCGGGCAGGCCGGCGCCAACGGAAAGGAGTCTAGTTTCCTGTCGCTGGCTCAACAATCCACGTACCATTGCATGACGTATTGAGGAATTTTCACAAATGTCGCGTGCCGGCCTGACTGACCTGACGACCTTCATCCTGATCGCGGAACAGCGCAGCTTCAGCGGCGCGGCGCGCGTGCTGGGCGTGTCGCCTTCCGCGCTCAGCCATGCGATGCGGAACCTCGAGGCCCGGCTCGGCGTGCGGCTGTTCAATCGCACGACGCGCTCGGTCGCGCTGACCGAAGCCGGGGAGCAGTTGCTGCGCCGCGTCAGGCCGGCGCTCGCCGATCTCGACGATGCGGTGAACGAGGTCGCGTCGAGCCGGAATCGCCCTTCGGGGACGATACGGATCAGCGCGTCCGAGCACGCGGCAAGGCCGCTCGTGACGCAGGTGCTGCCGGGGTTTCTCGCGCGGTATCCGGATATTCATGTCGAGTTCGTGACCGATTCGCGGCTCGTCGACATCGTCGCGGAAGGATTCGATGCGGGTATTCGCGTGCTGGACGACGTGCCGCGCGACATGATCGCCGTCCGGTTCGGGCCGGACATGCGATTCGTTGCGGTCGCGTCCGCGGACTATCTGGCGCGGCATCCGACGCCGCGCGCGCCGCACGATCTCGCCAAACACCGGTGCATCCGGTTTCGATTCGATAGCGGCACCTTGTTTCGCTGGGAGCTGACGCGCAGGGGCAAGAGTGCGAACGTCGACGTCGCTGGGCCGATGACGCTCGGCAATCTCAATCTGATGGTCGACGCGGCGTTGGCCGGCGTGGGAATTGCGTGGGTGCCGGAAACGCTGGTCGTCGAGCATCTTGCCGCGGGGCGGCTGGTTGCGGTGCTGCCGGAATGGAGCCCGGTCTATCCGGGGCTGTGTCTGTATTACCCGGCGAACCGGCATCCGCCGACGGCGCTCAGGTTGTTTGCGGCGGAAGTCAGGGAATGGGCCGAGCAGGAGGCCGGGAACGAGCGCGGTGTCTCATGAGGACTTCTACGGTTATCGCATCGTCCGGCCACGCTACGCATTGTCCAGATAATTCTTTTCCAGGAACGCGGACCTGAAATTCTGCGGCGGCGTCGGAATGTCGGGACGCCCCTCAGGCGTAAAGTCCATCAGATTCCAGTACGGCCACACCGTGTCGACATGATTCCCCGGCAATTCGGTTCCCCAGAAATGGAAGATCTTCCCGTCCAGCCGCCTGAAGACATGCATCACCGGCCACTGCATGTCGTCGGAGTCGCCCTGGCACCGATAGTCGGCCTGATATGTCGAGCCCGATCCGGAAACCAGCGCCATCTGCGACCATCCGCGTTGACGGGCCCACGCGTTGATGCGTTCGGCCGGGGCCTTGGCGATCGCGACGAACGCGGCGTGCCGCGTGACCTGATACGACGTGCGATCGAAGCCGTCGACCAGCGACGTACACGATGGGCACGGATTGTCCCAGTTCGGACCGAACATGAACGAGTAAAGGAGCAGCGTGTTCTTGTCCGCGAACAGTTCGGAGAATGTCACGTGCGTGCCGACTTTCCCGTCGTTGGCCCATTCGAACACGTAGTCCTCCTTCAACGCGCCGCCAGGCGGAAGATTGCGGCGCCTTTCCGCCACCGCTCGCGCCTTGTCGACCAGTTCCTGCTCTTCCTTGAGCAACAGGTCGCGTGCGTCGCGATACGCGCGGCTTTCGTTCGGATACCGTAACTCACTCATGTTCGTGCCCTCCTGCAAACCGGTGGCCGCCGTGCTCAGAAATCCTTTCGCATCTGGTGAAGCAACTCACCGCCCGATTGGCGCGTGTTCACCGCGTTGATGATGTCGGTCAGGAACCAGGGCAGGGTCAGCTGCGTGTCGGGATCGCTCACGCACACGCGGATCGACGGGGGGCGAGGCGCGCCGGCGGCGGCGGGCGGGATGCAATTTCGTCCTTCCGCCATCACCGGCGGGACGTTGCCCTGGCTTGCGCCGAAGGCTGTCGGCAAGCTGGCAGCGGCAATCACGGTCAGTACAGCGATAGCGCACAGGCGTTTCATTCGTGTCTCCGGCGATAGCCGTTCGACACGACGGCCAAGCCCGAGTTCGGTGAAGTGGGCAGCAACGCCCTTTCCTCAGACGAACGGCGCGATATTCTCCATCGCACGCGTCACGTAAGCATCCTTCTCGCCCACCGGCGCGACATAGTGAATCGCGTCGCGTGCCGCATCGACGCCCGCGAGACGCGCAATCACCCACGCCGCGAGATACGGCGACGACAGGCATCCTCCGGCGGTCGCCACGTTATGCCGCGCCACGAAGGGCTGGTCGAGCACCGCCACGCCGGCCGCTTCGACCCAGGGCTTCGTGGTCAGGTCCGTGCATGCCGGCACATCGCCGAGCAAACCGAGCCGCGCAAGCACCAGCGTGCCCGAACATTGCGCGCCCAGCAGCTGGCGCGCCGGGTCGAGCGCGAGCCGCGACATCAATCCGGCATCGGCGACGATGTCCCGGGTTCGCACCCCGCTGCCGACGAGCACGGCGTCCGCCGCGCAGGCCTCCTCCAGCGACGCCTGCGCGTCAAGGATCACGCCGTTCATCGACCGCACCCGTGGCGCGGGACTCGCGATCGACACTCGCCAGCCGGGTTTTCCGACCCTGTTGAGGATGTTGAACGCGATCAGCGAATCGAGCTCGTTGAAGCCTTCGAATGTCAGGATGGCGATGTGCATGGCGGCCTCGTGCAGGCGGTGAGGTTGTATTGCGCCATGCTAGGGCCGACAATCAATACAATCAAATTATTGTCATGGATACGCCGCCATGCGCGAGCCTCGCTACAAACCGCTGGTCGATCGCCTGGCCGCCGATATCCGCGAAGGCCGCCTGCTGCCCGGCACGCGCCTGCCGACCCATCGCGACCTGGCCGAGCGCGAGGGCCTCGCGTTGGTGACGGCCACACGCGTCTACGCGGAGTTGCAGGCCATGGGGCTGGTCAGCGGCGAAACGGGGCGCGGCACCTTCGTCAAGGAGCCGCTGCCGCTCGGGCAAGGCATCGACCTGCACGCGTGGGGCGCGGACACGGTCGACCTGAGTTTCAACTACCCGTCTTCGCCGGACCAGGCCGAGCTTTTCCGGGCGGCGCTGCGCCAGCTCGCGTCCAAGGGCGACCTCGAATCGCTGCTTCGCTACCAGCCCCATGGCGGTCGCGACCACGAGCGCGCGACGGCGGCGCGCCACCTGGCCGACCGGGGCCTGAAAGCGGCGACGGCTGAAACCGTATTGCTCGTCAGCGGCGCGCAGCACGGGCTGACGACAACCGCGATGGCCTTGCTCGAACCCGGCGACGTCGTGGCCGTGGACACACTGACCTACCCGGGCTTCAAGCTGGCCGCCGAAGCCAGTCGACTGGAGCTCGCGCCGATCCCGGCCGCCGGGCGCGGCCCCGATCTGGACGCATTGGCGGCCCTGTGCAAGCGCCGACGGGTACGCGCGGTCTACACGATGCCGACCCTGCACAATCCGCTCGGCTGGGTGACGGGTGCAACGCGTCGCAGGGAACTCGTCGCGATCGCGCGACGGCACGGGCTGCTCATCATCGAGGACGCGGCGTACGCGTTCCTCGCCGAGGGCGCGCCGCCGCCGCTCGCCTCGCTCGCGCCGGAAACGACGGTCTACATATCGAGCCTGTCGAAGAGCGTTGCGACGGGGCTGCGCGTCGGCTTCGTCCACGCGCCGCGCGAATGGATTCCGAAGATCGAGCGGAAGATCCGGGCGACGACCTGGAACACCCCCGCGACGATGACGGCCATCGCCTGCGGATGGATCGACGACGGCACGGTCACGCTGCTCGAAGCCGAGAAACGCCGGGATGCCGCGCTGCGCCAGGACATCGCGGCGCGCATGCTGCACGGCTTGAAACGGGTCGGCCATCCGGCGTCGTACTTTCTGTGGCTGCCGCTTGCCCAGGAGGTTCGCTCGGACGCGGTCGCGATGGCGCTGCAGCGCGAGCGGATTTCGGTATCGACGGCCCATCCGTACGCGACGTCGCCGCAAGTGCCTCATGCGATCCGGCTGGCGCTCGGCTCCGTCAGCCTCACGACGCTCGAGCAGTCGTTGGAAACGGTGGCGCGGGTCATCGCGGACCAGACGTTCTGACCGCTCGCCGCGCAATGTCATTGACCACGACGCGCGGGAAACGCTACCATCGTCCGCATGTCTAGCGCCTACCCGTTCCCCGCCTCGTTCGTTCTCGCATGTTGTCATGACATGCCGGGGGGAAGCTGCGTCTAGCGCGCGCTATACGTCGAACCGATTGCCCTCTGGCCGCCCGTTGAAAAACCGGCGGCCTTTTTGTTTTTGCCCAACGCTTTCACGACAGGACATTGCCATGACGCTCGCGTTGTATGACACCTGGTCGCGCACCGTGCGCCCGTTCGAACCGATCCACGCCGGTCACGTCGGGATGTATTGCTGCGGCCCGACCGTCTACGACCATGCGCATATCGGCAACCTGCGCACCTACGTGTTCGAGGACATCCTGCGCCGCACGCTGATGCGCAACGGCTACGACGTGCGTCATGTCGTGAACATCACCGACGTCGGCCATCTCGTGTCCGATGCCGACGAAGGCGAGGACAAGATGGAGAAAGGCAGCCGGCGCACCGGCGAGTCGGCGTGGACCCTCGCGCAACGCTATACCGATGCGTTCGTTTCGGACTGGCGCGCGCTGAACCTGCTGGAACCGTCGGTCTGGTGCCGCGCGACGGACCACATCGGCGAGCAGATCGCGCTGATCGCCGACATCGAACGCGCGGGCTACGCGTATCGGACGGACGACGGCCTCTACTTCGACACCAGCCGGCAGGACGACTACGGCTACCTCGCGCGCCTGGACCGCGCGGGCCTGCAGGCCGGCAAACGCGTCGCGCTCGGCGCGAAGCGGAGCATCACGGACTTCGCGTTGTGGAAGTTCAGCCCGGCCGGCGTGAAGCGGCAGATGGAATGGGACAGCCCGTGGGGCCGCGGCTTTCCGGGCTGGCATATCGAGTGCTCGGCAATGTCCGCGAAGTACCTCGGCACGTGGTTCGACCTCCATTGCGGCGGCGAGGACCATATCGCCGTGCATCACAGCAACGAGATCGCGCAGACCGAAGCGGCCCACGGCACGCGCCTCGCGAACTTCTGGATGCACGGGCACTTCCTGACGCTGGACGCCGCGAAGATGTCGAAGTCGGGCGGCACGTTCATTCGGCTGGAAACACTGCGCGACCGGCACGTCGATCCGCTGGCGTACCGTTATCTGTGCGTCACCGCGCACTATCGCAGCAAGCTGCATTTCAGCTGGGCATCGCTCGACGCGGCGCACACCGCGTTGAATCGGCTTCGGAACCTGTATATGAGTTGGCCGGAAGGCGGCGGCATCGATGCGGATTTCGCCGAACGATTCGACGCGGAAGTGAACGACGACCTGAACCTGCCGCAGGCGCTCGCGGTGCTGTGGGAGCTCGCGAAAAGCGACCTGCCGCCCGCGACGCTGAGAGCGACCGTCGACTACTTCGACGGGGTGCTCGGGCTCGGATTGCAGGGCTGGAAACCGGCCGTCACCGCGATTCCCGACGACATTCGAGCGTGGCTCGACGCGCGCGCACGGGCACGCGCCGAACGGGACTGGGCACAGGCCGACCGCATACGAACGACGCTGCACGCGCTGGGCTGGCGAATCGACGACGGCAAGGACGGACAAACGGCGGTGCGGATCGCGGCCGGCGACGATCGTGTGTAAGCACTAGGTTGCCGGGTGGCGGACCGGCGCCAACGCGTAGATGCCGCGCCGGGCGATGCACGGGACAGGCGGGTCGATCGCCCTCACGTTGGCCAGCTCCCAGCAAACGTATCCGGCACACCATGTCTTGCCTTGCGCGCGCGCTTCGTCGGGCGTCCAGTCGTGCACGCCGACGACGTCGACCAGCGCGAGCGCGACGCCGTCCGGATCTTCCTGCCCGTCCTGCCGCAAATAGACCGTGTTCTGCACCAGCACGAGATCGATCAGCGGGATCTCCGGCGGCGCCCACGACCGAATCTCCACCCGTTTCCTGCCCGCCAGGATGTCGTCAACGGCAGGCTCGACAATCGACAAGGCCAGTCGCGGCATTCCAGTTCACTCCGTCACTCAATATCGACCCGGGCCGCATTGTTGCCGATTCGCACCGTTCTGTCGAACCGCCGCGACGTATCGCCTAAACTACAGAACCATCGGCCACAGCCCTCCCCGCGCGGCTCCGCCGCCGGGCTTCCCGCCATGGCGCACCTCTTCTTCGCGGCTTCGATCCAGCGGCATATCGCCACGCCCGAGCGCGAGATCGCCGCGCGCACGCTCGGCGAAGCACTCGAAACCGTCTTCACCGAGCAGCCCCCGCTGCGCGGCTACATCCTCGACGATCAGGGCGCACTGCGTAAGCATCTCGCCGTGTTCGTCGACGGCCGGCCGGTGCGCGATCGCCAGCATCTCACCGATGCGCTCGGCGACGAAAGCCGGGTGTATGTCGTGCAGGCGCTGTCGGGCGGATAGCAGGGTCACGTTTTCGAGCATGACATGGGAGACACTCGACATGGATGATCGATTGCTGGTCGCGACGCGAAAGGGTCTGTTCGTTCTGCAGACCGACGGCAACGGCGGCTGGACGCTCGGCGAGCCGCAATTCGCCGGCGAGCCGGTCAGCATGGTGCTGCCCGATTCGCGCGACGGAACGCTGTATGCCGCGCTCAACCTCGGCCACTTCGGCGTGAAGCTGCATCGTCGGCGTGCGGGGAAAACCGAATGGGAAGCGTGTGCGGTGCCGGTCTACCCGCCGCAGCCGCCCGACGAATCGCACCCCGACGACGGCGCGAACGCGAACGCGAGTGCAACTGCCCCCACGCCGCCAGCGCCACCGTGGTCGCTGCAGCAAATCTGGTCGCTCGAAGCCGGCGGCCCGGACGAGCCGGGCGTCCTGTGGGCCGGCACGATTCCGGGCGGGCTGTTCCGTTCCGACGACAGCGGCGACACATGGACGCTCAACCGCGCGCTGTGGGATCGCCCGGAACGCCGCGAATGGTTCGGCGGCGGCTACGACGCGCCGGGCATCCATTCGGTGATGGTCGATCCGCGCGACAGCCGGCACGTGTCGATCGGCGTATCGTGCGGCGGCGTCTGGCAAACCGACGACGGCGGTGCAACCTGGCGCGTGACTGCCGACGGCATGGAGGCCGACTACATGCCGCCCGAGCGGCGCGGCGACGCCAACGTGCAGGATCCGCACCGCGTCGTGCACTGCGCGGCCAACCCCGATGTGATGTGGACCCAGCATCACTGCGCGATCTTCCGCTCGACCGACGGCGCGGCGCACTGGCAGCGGATCGAAGCGCAGCCGTCGAGCTTCGGCTTCGCGGTGGCCGTGCACCCGCGCGACGCGGACACCGCATGGTTCGTGCCCGCCGTGAAGGACGAATGCCGGATCCCGGTGGACGGCCGGTTCGTCGTCACGCGCACGCGCGACGGCGGCCGCACGTTCGAACGCTTCTCGAACGGCTTGCCCGCCGCGCCCGCCTATGACCTCGTGTATCGCCACGGGCTCGCGGTCGACGGCACCGGCACGCGCCTCGCGATGGGATCGACCACGGGCGGGCTCTGGACGTCCGACGATAGCGGCGAGAGCTGGCGCCTTGTTTCCGCGCACTTGCCGCCGGTCTACTGCGTGCGGTTCGGGTAGCCGCGCCCCGGGAAAATAGGGCCTCAGCCGCAATGCAACAAATTGTATTCATCGTCGGGGGTGCGCCGACGGTCGTTTATCATCGTTCGGTCATGTCGATCGAATGCCCGGTGAATGAAGTATGAGGAATGCCCGCAAGACACTGATGATTGCCGGGGGGCTTCTGGTTGTGGCGACAGGCACGTCGTACCTGATGCTCCTCAAGGCGGACCACCGTGCGATGGAAGAAGGCACGGCCGGCATCGCCGATCCCGCCCGAACGCTGTCCGCTGACGTCCGGCCGAGCGACGATCACGCGTCGCAAGGCAGCATCCGGCCCGCGCCCGCCGCACCCACAGCACCCGCGAAGCCGGCCGACGCAGCGCCGCAACAACCGCCCGCGCCGGTCACCACCGCGCAGCAACCCGCGCCCGCATCAACCCCGGCGGCCCCGCGCGTCAGCGTGCAACTGACCCCGCAGCCCCAGCCGAAAGTGCAGCCGCAGCCGGCGGCACAGCCGAGCGCGCCACGGTCCGTCACCGTCGTATCGGTCGATGCCCAGGATTCGCCCGCTTCGAAAGCGGGCCCGACGCAACGCGCGCCGCGTCGGCGCGATGGCCTGGAACGTCACGCAACGCCGAACCAGGGCACGACACCCGAGACGGCCGCGCTCGTGCGCGAGTCGGCCAAGCTCGATCCGTCGTTGCCGATGCCGAACCTTCCGGTTCGCTCGAGCGCGGATCAGCACGGGTCGTCCGCGGGGTCGAACGCGGTCGCTGCCGCGATGACCGAGCAGCTCGTCAGGCAGTCGAGCAGCATCGGCGCTTCGTCGTCCGCGCCCAAGGACGGTTCGGCGGCGGTCAAGTAATCGCGGCGGCGCACGCGCCTATGCCGCATCGAAATCGATGTCGCGGAAGTCGATGGACACGAGCAGCGGCTCATCGACCTTCCGCCGCGCATCGTCGTAGGCGAACACCCGGCGCGACATCGGCACCATGACGCCGCGCACGTCGCGATAGTTCGACGCATAGTTCGCGCCTTGCGCGCCGCCCATCACGTCCACCGTGTAGTCGTGGCGACGCAGCAGCCCGTCTTCGCCGAAATACGAAACCTGCTCGCGGTTGTGACTCGCGATCGAATCCGGGAACGTGACTTTCAGGCGTCGCAAGGTTTCGCCGTTCTCTTCCCATTCGGGAAGTTCTTCCGTGCGGAAACCGGGATACGTATAGAGAAACGGGATGGTCAGATAGGTCCACAGCGCGTACCCGGTGAAGTACAGCGCATGCAGCCGATCCCATTCGGTCTGCTGTGTATGGCCTCGATACGACGCCCTCGGGTCATGCCGCTCGTCGGCGCCCTTCCCACCCGGCGCATCGATACGCACGACGTCCGGCGTGAACGTCCCGCGCCAGCCGGCCGCCGGCGCGGCGATCTCCACCTGCTGATGCCGCAGGCTTGCGGTCAATTCGATCTCCCGGAACATGTCGGGCTGGCCCTTGAGCGGCCAGATCGCGCCGCCGATATCGAGTACGGCCGACGCGGTGCGCAGCGTGTTCCAGTGGTCGATCCCGCCATGCGCCAGCACGGCCTGCTCGAGCAACGTGCTCATTGCATCCTCCTGGTGTGAAGCGGTCTGTCGCGCGCGTTACCGCTCGCCCGCGAAGGTATCGCCGAACATCGGATGGCCGCCGGCGGATTCGGCGCGCGTCGCTTCCTCCTGCAGCACGTCCCAGTGCTCGACGAGCTTGCCGCCCTCGATACGCAGGATGTCCAGGGCAATCAGCGCGGCGGGGCTCGCCGAGGACGTGTAGCGGCTGTGCACCCAGACGAAGTCGCCGTTGGCCGCGACCATGTCGTACTCGAACCGTACGTCGCCCATCGCGCGGACCAGGCCGAACAGCCCGTCGCGCCCGGCCGGAACATGCCGGCTGTGCTGGACGTAGGCGTCGGACCAGAATTGCGCGGCCCGCTCGAAGTCCTTCCGGTTGAACAGCGTGTCCAGCGCTTCGAGCACCAGTGCGGTGTTCTTCTCTTCCAGTGCTGCAGTCATCACATCACCTCCACTGAATGTCGACGTCGTGCGCGACGCCGCGGTTTACGCGACAGGAATCGGGTTGTCGACGATGAACTGGTTGAACTGCTCGACGAACGCATGCTCGTCGGGCCCTGCGTTGTCGCGCAGCGATCGGGCCGCGTCGACCACCACTTCGGTCGTCGCCGTTTCCAGCCGCGCCATCGTTTCGGCGATGAACGCGTCGAGCGGCATCGCGCGCGGGTCCCCGCTCTTGTGCACGAGATCCGTGTCGACCCACGGCGGCGCGATTTCGAGCACGCGCACGCTCGTATGGCGCAGCGCGAAACGCTGCGACAGCGTGTACGAGTGAATCGCGGCCTTGGTGGCCGAGTACAGCGCGGTGGCCGCGAGCGGCACGTACGCGAGCACCGAGCTGTTGTTGATGAGCGTCGCGTCGGGCTGCCGCTTCAGGTGCTCGACGAACGCGGCGCTCACGCGCACCGGGCCGAGCAGGTTCGTGTTGACGAGACCGACGGCCTGTTCGTCGTCGAGCGCCCCGCCCGCGTCGTCGAACGGCATGATGCCGGCGTTGTTGATCACGACGTTCAGTGCCGGATAACGCGCGATCAACTGCGCGGCGACCTCGCGGATCTGCGCCGCATCGCCGACGTCGAGCTCGACGGTGTCGATGCCGGGGTGCTGCTTCGCGATCTCGTCGAGCAGCGCCTTGCGCCGCCCCGCGATGATGACCTGGTTGCCGCGCGCGCTGAAGGCTTCCGCCAGTGCGCGGCCGATGCCCGACGTGCCGCCGGTGATGAACACGGTGTTTCCGCTGAGTTTCATTTCATGGACTCCTGATCAGGATCGAACGAATGCCGGATCGGCAGCGATGGCTTATCGCGCCGCCGCGTAGCGCGGCGCGGGCACATCGCTCGACAGGTGCGGCGACATCGTGCGCCGCGCGGCCTCGTACGCATCCCACTCCTCGCCGGCATGCAGCGACGGAATCGTCACGAGCTCGCGACGGTCGAAGCCCGTCAGCGCCGCATCGACCATGTCGGCGGCCGACATGACGATCTCCTTCGGCAAGTGCTCGACCGGCAGGCCGCCGGTCTGCCAGAAGTCCGTCGCCGTCGCGCCGGGCAGCACGGCCTGCACCTGCACGCCCTTGCCGGCCAGCTCGTGATGCAGCGACTGGCTGAACGCGAGCACGAACGCCTTGCTGCCGCCGTAGACGCCGTTGAGCGTCTCCGGCGAGATCGCGACGATCGACGAGATATTGATGACGGCCCCGTTGCCGCGCGCGACGAAGCCCGGCACGGCCGCATACGTGAGGCGGGTGAGCGCGGTGACGTTCAGGTCGATCAGCCGCGTCATCGCGTCGACGTCGCTGTCGAGCAGCGGCGTATGCGTACCCACGCCCGCGTTGTTGACCAGCAGCGTGATGCTCGCGTCCTGTTTCAGCTTCGCTTCGACGGCCGCGAGCGCCGCGCGGTCGTTCAGGTCCGCATCGACGATTTCGACGCTCTGGCGCGTGTCGTTCGTGATGCGCTCGGCAAGTGCTGCCAGCCGGTCGCGGCTGCGCGCGACCAGAATCAGGTCGTAGCCGCGGCGCGCGAGCCGGTCGGCGTAGATGGCGCCGATACCCGACGATGCGCCGGTAATCAGGGCCGTACCTCGGTGTGCTTGAGACATGACGTCACTCCTGTTCAAAGGTCATCGGTGAATGCGCGAGTGCATTCTGGCTTCGAACCGGCAAGACATAAATGACGTAGATGGGTATGATTCAGGACATCGCGTGACAGCTTTGAGTTTCGCGCGAATCGACAGGAGAACGGACATGCACCGGATCGGCTTCCTGATCAGCGACGGGTTCCAGATCATGGCGCTCGCGCCGCAGTCGGTGTTCGAGTACGCGAACATCACGGCGGGCGAGGCGTTCTACACGCTGGACAATTTCTCGGTCGACGGCGGCGACGTGCGCTCGTCGCTCGGCGTCGCGGTGAGCACGCGGCCGCTGCGCGGCCGGCTCGACGTGGATACGTGGATCGTCGCCGGGGTCAACGATCCGCTCACGTCGCCCGCGCCGGACGGCGTGCTCGCGTTCCTGCGCAAGACGGGCACGCGCGCGCGGCGCATCGCGGGCATCTGCACCGGCGGGTTCGTGCTCGCGGAAGCGGGCCTGCTGGCGCAGCGGCGCGCGACGACGCACTGGGCGTACGGGCGCGAGATGCAGAAGCGCTTTCCGGACATCCGCGTCGAGGACGACCGGATCTACATCGTCGACGGGCCGATCTGGACCTCCGCCGGCATGACGGCCGGCCTCGACCTGGCGCTCGCGATGGTGGAAAAGGATCTGGGCGCCGAAACGGCCCGGTCGGTCGCGCACAAGCTGGTCATGCACCAGCGCCGGGCGGGCGGCCAGTCGCAGCATTCCGAAATGCTGGACCTCGCGCCGAAATCCGACCGCATCCAGAATGCGCTGAACTATGCGCGGCAGAACCTGGGCCGCGCGCTGACGGTCGAGGAACTGGCCGAGGCCGTTCACCTGAGCCCCCGCCAGTTCAGCCGCGTGTTCACGCTCGAGACGGGACAGTCGCCGGCCAAGGCCATCGAGCGGCTGCGGCTCGAGGCGGCGCGGCTGATGATCGAGCAGAGCCGGCATCCGCTCGACGTGATCGCGCGGGAAACCGGCTTTCGCGACCGCCGCCACATGCGCGAAGCGTTCGTGCGCGGGTTCGGCCTGCCGCCGCAGGCGGTCCGCCGCGATGTGCGCATGGAGGCGCAGGGCAGCGTCTAGGCCGGCATGCGCCGGCCCCACGCGCTTAGAACTTGTGCCGCAGCCCCAGCGCGACGACTACCTGGTTGCTGTTCGCGGACGGCGTCAGCGTCCACACCGTCGCGTTGAACGCCGGATTGCCGTTGCCGCCGCTCACGCGCTGGTAGACGCCTTCGAGGTACGCGTCGGTGCGCTTCGAAAACGCATAGTCGACTTGCGCGACCACCTGGTTCCACTTCGGACGCGTTTCGCCCGTGCGCGTCTCGAAGCGGCCCATCGTGTACGTATACGCGGCCGCCACGCTCAGTGCTTGCGTGACGAAGAAGCGGCCGTCGACCGAGAAGTTGTCGAACACCAGCGATTCGCCCTTGAGCGGCGCGATGCTGCCGCCCTGCAGCACGCCGGTCACGCCGTCCGTCGCCGAATGCGACCACCCGAGGCCGACCGAGTGCGGGCCGAACGCATATCGCCCGGCCACGGACCAGATCTGCTGGCTGCCGCCGGTGATCGTCGCCGAGCCATCCACCGTGCTCAGCGCGCCGTTCGGGTTCGCGAGGTTGCGGTTCCGGTTGATCTTCAGGTAGCCCGCGTCGAGCTTGAACGGCCCGTTCGCATACGACATGCCCGCGCTCCACGCCGCGTTGTTGCCGAACTGGCCGGCCGTGTTCGAGAAGCCGTACATCGCGCCGAACGTGAAGCCCCGATACGTCGGGCTCGTGTATTTCACCGCGTTGTTGATGCGGATGTTGCGGTTCGAATCGTCGTTGTCGTACGGGTGAACGGCCAGGTTGCCGCCCCAGCCCGGGCCCGATGCGCCCAGCGGCGTCACGAAATCGAGGATCAGGTCGTACTGGCGGCCGAACGTGAGCGACCCGGCCGTCTTCGAGCTGAGCCCGACCCACGCCTGCCGGCCGAACATGTCGACGCCCTTCTGCGACAGCGCGCCGGTGGTGCCCGAAAAGCCGTTCTCGAGCGCGAAGATCGCCGACAGCCCGCCGCCGAGATTCTCGCTGCCGCGCAGCCCCCAGCGCGATGCATTCAGCGCGCCGCTCGTCATCGACCAGTTGCTGCTGCCCGGCGAGCCGGCGCCGTGGGTGCGCTGGTTGCTCGCGTAGGTGATCGACGTGTCGATCAGGCCATACAGCGTCACGCTGCTTTGCGCATGCGCCGCGCCCGCGCCGAAGCCGGCGAGGCACGCGGCCACCACGGTGCCGGCGATGCCGGACACCCGCCGGCCGCCGGACGCTGCTCCGTTCGTGAGGGAACGGGTCGCTTTGCGCATGTTGTTCGGTCTGTAGCAGTGCATATATTATTTTTTCAGGTTGCTTTGGCGAGAACGCCGACGGGCCACCGCGGTGGATCGGCCGGCGGATGGGGGGCCATTATTGGAGATGGCGCGACCGTCGATTAACGCGCTGCACAGGAAAGGTCTTCTGCAAAATCTGGATGAATCGTGCGATGCGCCGGGCCGGCCGGGGTTTGCGCGATAGAGTCGGCTCGCCGATTCGTGTACTTGTTTGACGGCCGTCAGACTGTGCGTCGACGGCCGGCCGACCGCCACGTATCCTCGCCGGCAAACGTTGTGCACGCATCCGACAAGCGGATGCGTGCACGTGTATGGACGGAAACGAGGCTGGAGGGCTGGCGAGCGGATTGAGCCAACGCGACTACGCAGGCATAGCCGCGCGCTCAGGGAGAAGGTCGCGCGCGTGACGTGCCGCAGGCGGCATGCGTACTGCTCGACTCGGGAAGTGCGTGGAGAGGGTTACGCGGCGCTCGCGTTCTTCCGCGTCATCGCCCTTGCGCACGCGTCATTCGACGCGCGCCTTGCCGTCGTGCGGCCCGATCGGCCGCTCAGGCCAATCCGCCCATCGATCCTTGCGCGTCGCTTCGTACGCTTCGTTCATCGGATAGCGGATGCGATTCTCGGGTTTCGGCGTCTCGCCGACCACGATCATCCGCACTTCCTCGCGGGTGTTGTTCAGGAACGTGTGGCAAATGCCGGTGCCGGCGGGAAACGCGACGGAATCGCCCGGCTTCAGCCGGTGCAGGTTGCCGTCGATCCAGACATCCGGCGTTCCCTCGAGCACATAGGCGAACTCTTCCTCCGCGCTTTCCGCGTGCGGGTAGGACGTGCGGCGCCCCGGCAGCAGCCGGACATGGTGAATGCCAATGCGCGTCAACCCGAGCTTGCGGGCCAAAGGCGCGCCGATTTCCATCAGTTCGGTGTCACCGGGGTAGTGCTGGTCGTCCGGATTTTCGAGTTCGGTCCAGTGCTTGATATAGCCGGGACGTTGCATGGCAGGTTCTCCTCAAAAGCGAATCGGGTATCACGGCACGCATGAGCAAGGGGCATCGACCGATCCGCGCCATTGCGACACAACCGCCTACTCAGTTCGATCATCCCGGAATTGGGTGGGCGATACGCCGGTCCATCGCTTGAATGCGCGGGCGAAATTGCTGGTGCTGGTGAATCCGAGCAAGAAGGCGATTTCGGTGACTGAGCTTGTCCGCTGCTGGATGTAATTGCAGGCCAGTTCCCGGCGCGTGTCGTCCAATATCTGCAGGAAATGGGTGCCGCGCTGCGCCAGCCGCACCTGCAAAGTCGCCGGGCTCACGCACAACGCTTCGGCGACCTTCTCCCTGCTGCAGTCGCCGGAGGGCAGCAATTCGATGATTTTCTGCGTGACGCCCGTCACCACGTCGCGCTTGTCCAGTCTTGCAAGATATTGATTCGCGATGTTGTCGTTGACTTGCGCCAATTCCGGGCAGGCGCCGCCGAGCGGCTGCATCAACTCATGCCTGTCGAACGTCAGCGTGATGGCCTGATTCGAAAAACTGACCGGTGCCCGCATCAACGCGCGGTACGGCTCGTCGCCCTCACGCGGCATTGGACGATGGAATTCCACGGACAGCGGGTTGAACCCCGGCTTGTACAACATGCGCATCGTCTGCACCAGGAAACCGACGAATGCGTCTTCGGTTTCGCCGCAGACGTCGATCTTGATGTCGGTGGCGCGCACGGCGATCGTGTCGCCTTCCTCGATGACACGAACGGTTGCCGCCTGCGACACCAGCCGGAAGTGCCGCTCCAGCCGGCGACAGAAGTCGAGCAGCGTGCTGCTGGCGGCGAGCGCATAGCCGAGCGCATGCAAATTGGAGATGTGGATGTGCCGGGCGACCGACAGGCCGAAATACGGATTGTGGGTGGCCTCCACGCACGCACGGTATAGCCTGGTCAGCGTGGCGACAGGCAGCCGGACCATCGGGCCGTTCACCATGTGGGGTTGCACGCCGACGGAGCGAAAAATGCGCTCGCTGTCCATGCCGCTGGCTTGCAGCGTCTTGGCGATTGCCGTGCAGTACCCCCCTATGGTCGTCGCTTCCTGCACTGCGACGCGGGACGGTTGGCGGTCGGATTTCAAGGCGCGGCGAGGTTGACAGACGGTGGTGCCGTCGATTCTACACTGCCGCCGAACCGGTCAAGGCGCGCTCACGGCAGCCGCCCTTCGTCCGTGCCGGAACGACCGCCCGCCTTCCGCAGTCACGGCTCGACGGCGCGCTCCACGCGTGATCACCGCGGATCGCTTTGCGGAATGTACTTTTCGTTCCAAAGAGCCGCGCGGTCATTTTCCCCTCCCTATGATCACTTCCTATCGCGGACAGGTCTGCGCCTCTCCGCCACGACAACATTCCCAGATAACCCGGAGACGTCATGACCGAAGAAGCATTGCTGTTCGAAACAACGGGCGCGATCGCGCGCCTGACGCTGAATCGCCCCAAGGCGATGAACGCGATGAATATGGCGCTGCTGGCCGAACTGGACCGCCGGCTGGCACAGATCGCCGCCGACGATGACATTCGCGTGCTGGTCTTGACCGGCGCCGGCCCCGCATTCTGCGCCGGCGCGGACTTGAAGGAAGTGCTGGCAAGTCAGAAGGCCGAGGCCGGCGAAGCGGATTTCCTCGACCGTGCCAGCGCAACGCTGGCGCGCCTGCGCCATTTCCCCAAACCGGTAATCGCCGCGCTCAACGGCGTCACCATGGCCGGCGGCCTGGAGCTGGCCATGTGCGCCGACATCGTCATCGCTGCCGAAAGCGCTGCCATCGGGGACGCCCATGCCAACTTCGGCGTCTATCCCGGCGCCGGCGGCGCAGCGGTTTTGCCGCGCCTGATTCCCCAGAACATCGCGATGTATCTGCTGTTGACCGGCAAGACGCTGTCGGCGGCCGAGATGAAGGCATACGGGTTCGTATCCGAAGTGCATCCCGACGGCGAACTGGCCGACGCAGCGCTGAAGCTGGCCGGCCAGATTGCCGGAAAGAGTCCGATCGTGCTGCGGCGCATGAAGGAAGTCGCGCGCACCTCCGCCGACAAGGGGCGGGACGACGCGTTGCTGCATGAGCAAGTCATGTTGCGCCGCCATCTGCGCAGCTTCGACCTGCAGGAGGGCTTGCAGGCATTCGCCGAAAAGCGCGCGCCGCAATTCCAGGGCCGTTGAGGCCGCCCGATTTCTTCATCCTGCCTTTCTCATTCCTCTGTCGTGAATTACATGAACACTATCTATGTTGCCGGTGTCGGCATGACGCCGTTCGGACGCTTGCTCGAGCGCAGCGTGTACGACATGGTCGGCGAAGCCGTCGCGCTGGCATTGAAGGATGCCGGCGCGGAGGCCGCCGACATCGGCTCGGCATTCTATGCGACGCTGACCAATGGCCAGTTCCAGGGGCAGACCGCGATTCCGGGGCCGATCGCCATGCGCCGCCTCGGCATCGCAGGCATTCCGGTGTTTACCGTCGAAAACGCCTGTGCGTCCGGCTCGTCGGCATTCAACCTGGCGGTGCAGGCGCTGCGGGCCGGGACCTGCGACGTCGCGCTGGCCGTCGGCGCGGAAAAGATGAACATCGCCGACAAGGCCAAGATGTTTGCCGCGTTCGACGGCGGCTGGGACGTCTCGACCGTCGAGGCAAACAAGAAGACGCTGCTGGCATTGGGCGAAGGCGTCGAGCCCCCGCCCGGCACCATGTCCGATCGCCCCTACAGCGTGTTCATGGATGTCTATGCGGCCATCGCTCGCAACCATATGAAGCGCTATGGCACCACGCAGCGCCAGATCGCCGCAGTCGCGGCCAAGAACCACCAGCACTCGGTGCACAACCCGCTGGCGCAATTCCAGCAGCCGATGACGATCGATCAGGTGCTGGCTTCGCCGCCGATCACCTACCCGCTGACGACGGCCATGTGCTCGCCGATCAGCGACGGCGCCGCCGCCGCCGTGCTGTGCACCGCCGCCGGCCTGAAGCGCCTGCAGGGCGATGCCGCCCGCGCGGTGCGGGTTCTGGCCAGTGTCATTCAGACCGGCATGACGCGCAGTGTCGACGAGCCGCACAAGATCATCGCCCACCTGGCGGCGCAGAAGGCCTACGAACAAGCCGGCGTCACGCCGCAAGACGTCGACGTTGCCGAAGTGCACGATGCGTCGGCGATCGGCGAGATCCTCAACGCCGAATCGCTGATGCTGGTGCCGTTCGGTGAAGGCGGCCCCGCGGCCGAGCGCGGCGACTTTACGGTTGGCGGACGCATCCCGATCAACCCGTCCGGGGGGCTCGAATCGAAAGGCCATCCGATCGGCGCGACCGGTCTCGGCCAGATTCACGAGCTGGTGGCGCAGCTGCGCGGCGAAGCCGGACAGCGCCAGGTTCGAGACGCACGCATCGCCATCCAGGAAAACGGCGGCGGCCTGTACGGCATCGAAGAAGCCGTGGTCGGTGTCAACATCCTGGGAAAACAATAAGGAGACCGATATGGGACACGTATTCCGCACCGAAGAGCAGCAGGCCGCCGTCGATGGACTGAAACGCTTCCTCGACGCCGAGATCGATCCGATCTTCAGCAAGCAATACCGCGACACGTTCGTGCCGCGCGACAAGATGGCCGACATCATGCGCCGGCTGACGGAATTCGGGCTGGTGTCGGGCATCGCGAGCGAAGCCAACGGCGGCATGGGCCTGGATTGGCTGACGTCGCTGATGCTGTTTGAGGAGGTGGCGACCACCTCGGCCGACCTGTCGGTGCCGGTGCTGATCAACTCGTTCGGCGTCGTGCTGCTCGAGAAGGTCGCGCCCCCGCATCTGCGTGAACGCTATCTGCCCGGCCTGCTGAGCGGGGACAGTTTCGTGTCGATGGGTATTTCCGAACCCGACGTCGGCTCCAACGTGCTGGAGATCCAAACGCGTGCGCGCCGCGATGGCGACCATTTCATCATCAACGGTGAAAAGACCTGGATCAGCAATGGCGAGTACTCGGACTTCCTGATCTGCACCTGCCGCACCAGCGATGACCCGCGCAAGGGGCTGACCCATTTCCTGCTCGATCGCAAGGAGCATCCCTACGAAGTACGCGGCATCCGCAAGATCGGCTTCAACAGCCAGTCCACCGCGCAGATCTTCCTGACCGATGTGCGCGTGCCGGCCTCCAACACGATCGGCAACGAAGGCGAGGGGCTGCGCAATACGCTCTCGCTGTTCGAAAGGTCGCGCGTATTCGTCGCCGCCCAGGGGCTGGGCATCGGTCGCCGCGCACTTGAAGAAGCGATTCGTTATGCGAAGGAGCGCCGTCAGCATGGCAAGGTCATCGCGGGCCACCAGTTGATCGCGGCCATGCTGGCCGAGATGGCGACCAAGGTGGACGCTGCGCGCCTGTTGACCTACCGCGCAGCGTCGATGATCGAAGCCGGCGTGCCGGCCGAGATGGAAGCGGCGATGGCGAAATATTTCGCCTGCGAGGCGGCCGTGAAAATCGCCCGCGACGCCGTGCAGATCCACGGGGGTAACGGCGTCACGACCGAATTCCTCGTCGAGAAGCTCGCGCGCGAGGCGATCATCGCACCGATTCCGGAAGGCACGACCCAGATTCAGCAACTCATTATCGGCCGCGCGTTGACCGGCGTGCCGGCGTTCTAAGACCCCTCGCCACAGGACACATCATGCGTATTGAAGGAAAAGTCATCGTCATAACCGGCGGCGCTTCGGGCCTCGGCCTCGCCACGGCGCGCTACCTGGTACAGGAAAAAGGCGCGCGCGTCGCGATCTTCGACCTGAACGCCGAGGCCGGCGCCAAGGCAGTCGACGAGGTCGGCGCCGAACACGCGATGTTCGTGCAAACCGACGTCGCCAGCGAGGAATCGGTGCAGCACGCGGTGGCCGCCGTGACTGCGCGCTTCGGCACGGTTCACGTCTGCATCAATTGCGCGGCGCTGCCCACGCCGTGCAAGGTGCTCGGCAAGGAAGGCAAGGCCACGCCGCTGGCCAGGTTCGCGCAGGTAACGGCGGTCAACGTCAACGGCGTGTTCAACGTCATGTCGAAATGCGCCGAGCAGATGGTCAGGAACGAACCGGAAGCCGGCGAGGAGCGCGGCGTGGTCATCAACATCTCGTCGGGTGCCGCGTACGAGGCGCAGATCGGTCAAGTTGCCTATGCCGCCTCCAAGGCGGCGCTGCTCGGCATGAACATGCCGGCGGCGCGCGAGCTCGGCGACGTCGGCATCCGTGTCAACGCCATTGCACCCGGCCTGTTCCTGACGCCGATGGTGCAGACGCTCGACGAAAAGATCGTCGCTGCGTTGAAGACGCAGATCGAAGCCCCGCGACGCCTCGGCGACATGCGCGAGTTCGCGCACTGCTGCGCGTTCATCATCGAAAACGCCTACCTCAACGCGCACACGATCCGCCTGGACGCAGCGTCGCGCCTGCGCGCGCGCTAACGCGCCGTACCGGCGACAGGGCCGCCCTTCCTCCAAGGAAGAGGAAGGGCAAAAGAACAGAGGAGACACATCCGTGAAGATGAACTTTTGCCGCGTCATGCGCCTGATGACGCTGCGCTTTCGCGACCGGCAAGCGATCGTCAATGTCGAGCGCGCCCGTAGTTACAGCTACCACGAATACCACCTGCTGACCAACCGCGTCGCCGATGCGCTGCGCAATGCGCTCGGGGTCGGAAAAGGCGACAAGTTCCTGCTTATTCTGGAAAACGACAACCTGAGCCTGCTCATGCTGCCGACCGTCCTCAAGCAGGAAGGCACGGTGGTCATGACCAACCTGCGCGACGCGCCGGAAGAGCATGCGCGCCAGATCGAACTGGTCAAGCCGAAGGTCGTATTCATTGAAACGAGCCTGCTCGACGGCTACTACGCGATGCTGCGGGCGGCCGGCTGCGAGATCGTCGTCATGGACAATCCGACGCCGGATCAGGCGGCGCGCCCCGGCGTGCACGCGTTCTGGCGCCTGGTCGACGCCGCCTCCGAACGCGATGCCGACGTGGAGCTCGACGACGACGAGCACATCTTCATGTTGCGCTTCACCGGCGGCACGACCGGCCAGGGAAAATGCGCGATGTACTCGATCGACAATCTGATGGCTTGCCGCGACGGCGGCTTCGGCAACCCGGATTTCGGCTTCAACGACCGCACGCGCATGTTGCACGTGGCGCCGCTCTCGCATGGCACGCTGGTCGGTTTCATACCGACCTTCTATGCCGGCGGCGCCAACCTGACGCTCAACCAGCTCGATCTCGAGCAATGGCGGCAAACGGTCGAACAGCAGCGCGTGACGCATTCGTTCCTGGTGCCGACCGTGCTGTACCGCCTGCTCGAATTGCAGCGCGCCAACCCACGCGATTTCTCTTCGCTGAACACGCTGATCTATGGCGCCGCGCCGATGAGTCCCGCCAAGCTCGAAGAACTGATCGCATGCTTCGGTCCCATCTTCGCGCAGGTCTATGCGGCCACCGAAGTCCCAATGTTCGTGTCGACGCTCGACAAGGCCGAGCACGCGATCGGACAGAAGACCGAGGGCGGCTTCGAGCGCCTGTCTTCGGCCGGCCGGCCGACGCCGGGCGTCGAAGTCTATGTGACCGACGAGCGGGGCAAACCGCTGCCGATCGGCCAATTCGGCGAAATCCGCATCCGTAGCCGAGCCGTCATCAAGGGCTATTACAACAATCCGGAAACGACGGCCGCCGAGTTTGCCGACGGGGCCTGGAAATCGGGTGACCTCGGCTACCTCGACGAGGACGGCTACCTGCACATCGTCGACCGTCTGAAAGACATGATCATCAGCGGCGGCTTCAACGTCTATGCGATCGAAGTCGAAGCGGCGCTGGCCTCCCATCCGGCCGTCATGATGTGCGCCGTGGTCGGCGTGCCCCATCCCGAGTGGGGCGAGGCCGTGCATGCGGAAGTGCTGCTGCGTCCCGGCGCCTCGGTCGAGGCCGCCGAACTGATCGCGCACGCCAAGGAAAAGCTCGGCAGCTACAAGGCGCCGAAGTCGCTGGTGTTCGTCGAGCAACTGCCGACCTCGGTGGTCGGCAAGGTGCTGCGGCGCGTGGTCAAGGAAAGGTACTGGCAGAACATGCAGCGCAGGGTCAGCTAGACCGTTCCATTCGACATGCAAGCAGGAGTCAACCCATGGCCATACCATCCGCCCTCGACAAGAACCTCGAATTGCCGGTGATCGTCGCGCCGATGTTCCTGGTTTCAGGACCGGAACTCGTGCTGGCGGCCTGCAAGGCCGGCGTGATCGGATCGCTGCCGGCATTGAATCATCGCACCACCGAAGGTTATTCGGACTGGCTGGATACGATCAAGGCGGGGCTGGGGCCGAACGACGCGCCCTATGCCGTCAATCTCATCGTTCACAAGACGAACCCCAGGCTGGCCGCCGACCTCGAGGTCACGATTCGTCACCAGGTGCCGCTGGTCATCACGTCGCTTGGCGCGGTGCGCGACGTCGTCGACAGGATTCACGGCTACGGCGGGCTGGTCTTTCACGACGTCATCAATCTGGATCACGCAAGGAAAGCGGCGGCCGCCGGGGTCGACGGTCTGATCCTGGTCACCGCCGGCGCAGGCGGCCATGCGGGCGACAAGAATCCGTTCGCGTTGCTGAACGAAGTGCGGGCATTTTTCAACGGCGCCATCATTTTGTCCGGCTGTCTTTCGACGGGAACCGACGTCGCCGCGGCGACCATGATGCAAGCCGACTTCGCCTACATCGGGACTCGGTTCATCAATACCAAAGAGAGCCTTGCGCCTGCGGAATACAAGCAAATGATCATCGACAGCCATGCTGCCGATATCACCTACACACCGGCCATCTCGGGCATTCCTGCGAATTTCCTGAACGCTTCCCTGATCTCCTGCGGTTTCGATCCCGGAAATCTTCCAGGCCGCGCGACTGTCAGTGTCGAAAAAGAATTGGGCGAACTCGGGGCCCAGCCATGGAAGCAAGTATGGTCGGCAGGCCAGGGCGTCGGCGCCATCAAGGATGTGCTGCCGATGGCCGAGCTGGTTTCCCGCATGAAATCGGAGTTCGACGAGGCCGTATCCAATTTTATCGCGCGCTTTTCCTGCGCTTCGCAGCGGGAATGACGCATGGAATGCATTCGGCATCCGCCACACCTTCTGATTCCCTCCTTCATCTCAACCGGAGTACTCGATGAAAAGTATTCAGGCACGCGCGTTGGCGATTGCCGCATTGATTCTGGCCGCCTCCGGCAACGCATGGCCGCAGCCGGGCCAGACGGCCAGTGCACCTACCGGTATGCCGGCTGCATCCGCTGCGGAACGCGCAGCGGCTCCCGTCAGCGCAAGGAAAGCCAATCACGCGCTGCGCCGGCAGGTGTATGCCGCCATCGGCAAGCACAAGCAGATCAGCGCCGGCAACATCAGCATCGTCGCAAGAGGCGGCGTGGTGACGCTGAACGGTACGGTCACGGACGCTTCGCAGGTCAACGAGGTTGCGGAGATCGCGAAGGGGGTTCCGGGGGTGACCTCCGTGACCAACAAGCTGATCGTGCAAAAACCGTTTGACGGCGAGTAAACGGCTCGCACATCGGGGGAAGTAGGCGCGAGCGTGCAAGCGCTTGCGGGTTCCGGCGTCAGAGTCGAGATCGCGAGGCCGTCTTGTTGCCTCGAAAGCCCTCGACGCGCGCAGTTGGCGTCGAGGCGAAGCATCCGACGTGTTCAGTAGGTACAGCGGTCGCAACAGGCCGCTTCAAGGCAAAAAACCGGAGACGCTATGAAATTGAAATGGATCGCTGCGGCCGTTCTTGCGGCAACAGGTAGTGCAGTACACGCACAGTCTTCAGTGACGCTGTATGGTGTCATCGATTCCGGGGTGTTGTATCAAAGCACGTCGGCGGCCTCGTTGAGCCCGAAGGCGCCGAACCTTGGCAAGGTCTATCGCTACAAGGACGGCGGTATCTATGCGA
The DNA here is from genome assembly GCA_001527685.1 of Burkholderia pyrrocinia. Taxonomy (GTDB): domain Bacteria; phylum Pseudomonadota; class Gammaproteobacteria; order Burkholderiales; family Burkholderiaceae; genus Burkholderia; species Burkholderia pyrrocinia_D. Next base: position 111,842 of record LOZU01000013.1, on the reverse strand, counting down.
GCGCCTGGGGACTCAAGGGATCAGAGGACATCGGTGGCGGGTATCACGTCAATTTCAAACTGCAAGGCGAGTTCGACAGCGGCAGCGGCAAGTTCAACCTGGCCGATACGCCGGGCGCGGTGGCCCAGTTCAACCAGATCGCGACGGTAGGCGTGTCGGGACCGTTCGGTACACTAAATTTCGGTCGACAGATCGTGCCGATTGCCTATGCAATGGCCGAGACGGACGTGCGGGGGGCACACTATTTCGGCAGCACGCTGACCGGGTGGCTCGGCATGAACCAGGCTGCCGGCTGGCAGGGCATCAGCACCAACGCGCCGATTGGCGCGTTGTACGACAGCAATGCGATTGTCTATGAATCGCCGAAGTTCGCCGGCCTGTCCGCGTCACTCGAGTATGCCCCCGGAGGGGTACCGGGCAGCTTCCAGGGAGGTACGCGGGAGTCAGCCGTACTGAAATATTCGAACTATGGCCTTCGTCTTGCGGCTGGCTACTACATTGGCCACGACACGAACCCCGGCCCGACGACGGTGGCCACCGGACTTGCCAATAACCGCCTTTTCTACGTGGGCGCGCTATACACGTACCGTGCATTCTCGATTTCCGCATCGTATTCGAACGGCAGGAATCCGGCGCATTCCGACCGGGTCAACCTCGACCTGTATTCGGCCGGCCTCGGCTACCAGTTCTCGCCTGCCTTCAAGGTGACCAGTGGCGTGTACTACCTGAAGGACCGCAACAACTCGACCAACAGGTCGACCGAAGTTGCAGTCGGCGCGGAGTACAACCTGTCGAAGGCGACGCTCGTCTATGGCCAGGTGGGGCATGTGAACAACCGGGGAACGATGAACCAGCCAATCACGTTTGGCCAGCCCGTGGCGCCGGGCATGAGCACGACAGCGGCCATGCTGGGCATCCGTCACGCTTTCTAGCGACTTCGTCATCGCCATGTCACGGTGGATTACCATTGCTCGCTGACGACAATTCGAGCCATGGCGCTTCGGTTCGCAAGGTCCTTGGTACTCCTGACAAGGCAAGCATCCGCGCATCGGAGGTACATCCCCACGGTGGGCGACAGCTCTCCAATCGCGCATCCAGACAAAAAACCCGGCGTGCTTTCGCACGCCGGGCTTGTCGCACCATCATCGATGCCGCGCATCATCACTTCCTGTCGAGCGAATACTTCCCCGGGCCGGTCAGCGCAAGCAGCAACAAACCGCCGAGAATGCTGATGTTCTTGTAGAAGTTGATCATCGCGACGTACTGCTCCATCCCGTTCAGCGACCAGTAGCGGTGCCCGATGAACGCGGTGGCAAGCGTGTAGCCCGCGAACAGCAGCGCGAGCGGCCGCGTATAGAAGCCGATGGCGATCAGCAGCCCGCCGGCCAGTTCGAGCGCGACGGCGATCACCGCGGACAGTTCCGGCGACGGCGAGCCGGTCGACGCCATGTAGGCGACGGTGCCCGAGAAGCCGGTGAGCTTCTGCCAGCCGAACAGCACGAACAGCACCATCATCAGCACGCGAGCCGCCAGCAGCAGCCCATCCTTCTTCGATTCCAGCGAAACGTAACGCATTGCAAGCCTCATTGAATTGACGGATTCACGCGTCCGGCGGCGGCATCCCGATGCAACGGGGCACATATGCCACGGACTACACCCTCGCACGATCGAACGGCAGGCCTGAGCGGCTCGCCGCCGACGATGCGACCCGGTTGCGCCCCGTTGGCGCGGTGCCGGATCGGATCTGGCGAAGCACGGGTGCAGTCTACTGTCTCAACAGGAATCATCAATCCGTTGAAATCGGATTCGCTGTCTCGTCAAGGTGGACAATTGTCCGGCCGTGGATCAACCCGACAGCCCCGGCTCCAGCCGCTCGGCCAGGAACGCGATAAACGTGCGCAGCGTGACGAACCCTTCCCGATGCTGCGGAAAGACCGCATTCAGCCGCAGCGCCGGCGGCGCATACGCATCGAGCACCGGCACGAGCGCGCCGCTGTCGAGCGCCGTGCCGACGATGAAGTGCGGCAGCAGCGCGATGCCCAGCCCGGCGATCGCCGCGTCGCGCACCACTTCGCCGTTGTTCGCGACGAGCGGCCCCTGCACGTCGAAGGTGCGCGCCGCGCCGTCCACCCGGAACTCCCAACCCACCCGCCGTTCGCGCCCATACAGCAGGCAGACGTGCGCGTGCAGGTCCGCCGGCGTCGCCGGCGCGCCATGCTCGCGCAGGTAGGCCGGGCTGCAGCACGCGATCATCCGCCACTGCCCGAGCGGGCGGGCAACCAGCGTCGAATCCTCGAGCGGGCCGATCCGCAGCACGAGGTCGAAGCCTTCGCCGATGAGGTCGACGCGCCGGTCGGTCAGGTCGAGATTGAGCCGCACGGCCGGATGCGCGGCGAGAAACTCGGCAACCAGCGGCGACAGGTGCGTGATCCCGAACGACAGCGGCGCGCTGATCTTCAGCGAGCCGTGCAGCTCCGTGCTGCGCACCGACATCGCCTGCTCGGCATCGGCCACCTCGGCGAGGATCCGCTGCGCGCGCGCATAGAACTCGTGCCCCGATTCGGTCACGGCCAGGTTGCGCGTGTTGCGCAGCAGCAGGCGCACGCCGAGCGCCGCCTCGAGCGCCATCGTCCGCCGACTGACGAACTGCTTCGACAGCATCAGCTGGTCGGCGGCCGCCGTGAAGCTGCCCGCATCGACCGTCGCCACAAAAATCCTCAGATCGCCCAGTTCCATATTGTCCACCCCAATGTGACAGTGATTATCTTACAGGCGATTTATTTGTCAAATCGATTGACCTAAGATGCATCTCAACGATCGGCCGGGCCCACTTTCGAGGCTCGGCGACTTTGAGGACATACCAAATGATTGAGATCCGAGCAGCAAACCAACGCGGCCGCGCCGAACATGGCTGGCTCAGCTCCCGTCACACGTTCTCGTTCGCGAACTACTACGATCCGCAGCAAGTCGGCTTCTCCGACCTGCTCGTGATCAACGACGACCGCGTGATGCCGGGCCGCGGCTTCGGCACGCACCCGCACCGCGACATGGAGATCCTGTCGTACGTGCTCGACGGCGCGCTCGAACACAAGGATTCGATGGGCACGGGTTCGGTGATCGTGCCCGGCGACGTGCAGCTGATGAGCGCCGGCACCGGCGTGCGGCACAGCGAGTTCAACCACTCGCACGAAGCGTCGGTGCACTTCCTGCAGATCTGGGTCGGGCCGTCGGAGAAAGGCGCGCAGCCGCGCTACCAGCAGACGAACATTCCGGCCGACGACAAGCGCGGCAAGCTGACGCTCGTCGTGTCGCCGGACGGCGCCGCCGGCTCGCTCAAGATCCGCCAGGACGTGCGCATCTACGCAGGCCTGTTCGACGGCGACGAGCGCGCGACGCTCGCGCTGTCGCCGGACCGGTTTGCGTACGTGCACGTCGCACGCGGCAGCGTGACGGTCAACGGCAAGACGCTCGGCGAAGGCGACGGCGCCCGCGTGCGCGGCGAGGAAGCGCTGGCGTTCTCGGACGGCAAGGATGCCGAAGTATTGGTGTTCGACCTGCGTCCGGTCGAAGTGACGGCCGAATGGGCGTGAGCTGACGCGTGACGCCGATGGGCGGGCTCCGCAGCGATGCGGGGCCCGTTGTCGTTGACGGGCCGGGCACGCGACTCGTGAACGTGAATGACGATGCGCGCGCGGCTACCACGCGGCGATCGACGACCCCAGTGCGCGTGCCGGATGCGCCCAGCGCATCGGCGCGCCATCGACCTGCACCGGCGCATGCACGCGCTGCGCCGGGCCCCAGCTCGTTTCCTCGATCGTGGCCGACAGGTCGCGCGCGTCTTCGGGTGCGAGCAGCGCCCGCTCCCGCGCCTGCATGCCGCCCGACGCAAACAGCAGCGCCGTCCGCGCCAGCGATGCGCGCGTGCGCGTGCCGGCCTGCGTCTTCAGCCGGCGCGTCAGCCCGCGAATCGCGGCGGCGGCCAGCATGTAGCCCGTGCCGTGATCGAGCGCCTGCACCGGCAGCGGCACCGGACGGTCCGCGCCCGTCGCGCGCATCGCCGTTTCGACGAGGCCCGTGCTTGTCTGCAACAGGCTGTCGAAACCCCGGCGTCCGCGCCATGGCCCGCTCCAGCCGTACGCATCGAGCGACACGTCGACGAGCCCCGGATTGATCCGCCGCCGCTCGTCGGCGTCGAAGCCGAGACGGTCGAGCGCATCGGGCCGGTAGCCGTGCACCATCACGTCGGCGTCGCGGATCAGGTCGCGCAGCAGCGCGCGCCCTTCTCGTGACTTCATGTCGATGCGCGCACAACGTTTGCCGAGCACGACTTCGGGCACGGTGTTCGGCTCGTCCCAGCCGATCGGATCGATGCGCAGCACGTCCGCGCCGAAGCCCGCGAGAAAGCGGGTGGCGACCGGGCCCGCGAGTATGCGCGTGAGATCGAGCACGCGCACGCCGTGCAGCGGCCGCGCGGCCGGCGCGGTCCAGGAAGGGCGCGGCCCTTCGGCGGCGATCGCATCATGAATCAGCAGCGGCTCGGCCTGCACCGCGATGCCCTGCGGATGGCGGGCCCATTCGTCCTGCGTGTGCATCGCGGCCGCGCAGCCGCCCTGCCCGATCACCGCGGCTTCGAGTTCGTGTTTCCGCCAGCCCGCGACTGCATGCGCGACGGCCACCCGGTCGAGCGGCGTGCGCAGCACCGCGAGCGCCGCGTCGCGGTGATGCGGCGCATTCGTGTGCAGCCGGATCCAGCCGTCGGCGGTGCGATAGTCGCCCGCGATCACGTCCCACTGCGGCGGGATTTCCCATCCGCGCGGGCGCAGCGACGTGCCGAACCACAGCGACGCGTAGCGCCGGTTCACGTCGACGGCGGGCAACACGCCGTTCGCGTGCTGCACGATTTCGGCGATCGCCACGCTCGCCGCGCCGACGGCGGCCGATGCGAAATCGGTCACCGGAAACACGGACGGCAACACGCCCGAGCCGCTGAACGTCAGCGTGTCCAGAAGCTCGGCCTCCCCGTTCAGCGCATGCCAGATGTCATGCAGGAAAGCGTGGGTACATGCGCTGCCGGCGCGTTCCAGCGCCAACGTCGAAGCAGGTTCGGACATGAATGTTCCCGGGTCATGGATAGGGTGGGAAAAGTCTATGTCCCGGCAATTTCGAGCGTCAATCTTGATTCCGCGAATCAAGCGATGTTTTTTGGCGGTCGCATTTTCTCGTCGAAAAGGCGCAGAAATTCGGAAGGTTTTGTCCGGACGTCGCGAGCGTCGCGCCCACGAGTACATTGAATTGGAAGAAATCCGCCGGCACGAAATCGTGCGGCAACGCGGGCCGCGCATCACGCGGCGGCCCGCCCGTCACTGCCTGGTTACTGCGCCGGCGCCGACGCTGCAGCGTCGCCCGCCTTAGCACCAGCCGCCTTGGGCGCCGCACCCTGGCCGTTCTGCGGAAAACCGGACCGGTCACCCGTCAGGCTGTAGCCGTTCTTCCGGATCGCGTTCAAGTCCTCGTTGCGCTTCTGGCGGGCCGCCTTGCGCGCCGCCTTGCGTTGCGCCTTGCTGAGCTGCTTGGCCGTGGGCGCAGCGGCCGACGAAGGCGCGGCGTCGCTCGCCGGCCCTTGTGCGAACGCTGCCGGCGCAGCAGCCAGCGCGAGGCCGATGGATACCGCCGCTGCCACCGAAACTACGCGAATCCTGATCATCACCCTATCTCCTTGCCGAAAGTTGAGCGTCGCTCGCGCGCCCGTTCTTATCCGTGCGACGGGCAACGATGCGAGCCGGCTCCAGTTATACAGACGACGAAAATGCCGCGCAAATATCAGGCGCCGAATCCCGACTATTCGAAACTTCGTCACTTCACGGTTAGCGATCGCGCCGCTCGGCCACCGCGCGATCGTCCGCCGTCACCGACGTGAGCCCCACGAGCCGCGCGGCGAGCCAGGCCCGCAGGTCGTCCATGCACGCATAGGCCACCGGCACGAACACGAGGCTGAGCAGCGTCGACGTGATCAGGCCACCGATCACCGCGACGGCCATCGGCGCGCGAAAGCCCGCATCGGCGCCCGTGCTGATCACCGACGGCACCATGCCGGCCACCATCGCGATCGTCGTCATGATGATCGGCCGCGCGCGCTCCGCGCCGGATTGCAGCAGCGCCTGGTGGCGCGGCATGCCGTCGCGCCGCTTCTCGATCGCGAAGTCGACCATCAGGATCGAGTTCTTCGTGACGATGCCCATCAGCATCAGCATGCCGATCACGACCGGCAGGTCGATCGCGGCGCCGTACAGCAGCAGCGCGCCGAGCGCGCCGCCGACCGACAGCGGCAGCGCCGTCAGGATCGTCAGCGGCTGCAGGAAATCGCGGAACAGCAGCGTCAGCACCGCGAGCACCATCAGGACGCCGAACGTCATCGCCGCGCCGAACCGGGAGAACATCTCGTTCATGTACTCGGCGTCGCCGTACTCCGCGCGGCGCACGCCGTCCGGCAGCGCGCGCATCGACGGCAGCGCGTCGACCGCATCGAGCACCGGGCCGAGCGTCATGCCGTCCGTCAGGTCGGCATCCACCGACACACGCCGCAGGCGGTCGAAGCGCTCGATCCGCGACGGCCCGCTGCCGAACGCGACGTCCGCGACCGCTTGCAGCGGCACGCTCGTGCCGCTGTCGGTCGCCACGCGCAGTTGCCGCAATGTATTCAGGTCGCCGCGCTCGGCCTCCGGCAACGCGACGCGCACCGGCACCTGCCGGTCGCGCAGGTTGAAGCGCGCCGAATTCGCATTGATGTCGCCGACGGTCGCGATGCGCGCGACGGTGCCGATCGCGTGGGTCGTCACGCCCGCGCGCGCCGCCTCGTCGAAACGCGGCCGCACCTGGATCTCGGGGCGCGACAGCGGTTCGTTCACCTGCACGTTCGCAATGCCCGGCACGCCGCGCATGTCGCGCCGCAGCGCCGAAGCGGCCGCCGACAGTTGCGCCGGATCGGCGCCGACGAGGATGATCGACACGTCGCGCGCGGCGCCGTCCGCGCGGAACGCATAGCGGATGTCGGCGAGCTTGTCGAGCGCCGGGCGCAGCGATTGCTCGAACGCCTTCTGGCCGAGTTCACGCTGGCCCGGCGGCACGAGCCTCAGCATCACCGTGCCGGTCGACACGTCGGTGGTGCCCGACGCATCTTCGCCGCCCGCCGTCGTGAACGCGGCGAGCACTTCGGGGCGGCGGCGCGCCTCTGCGGCGATCTGCTGCAGCACCGCGTCGGTCTTCGCGAGCGGCGTGCCCGGCGGCAGCGTCACCTCGATCCGTGACTGGCTGACGTCGCTGGCCGGCAGGAAGCCGGACGGCAGCAGCGGCACGATCGCGAGCGACGCGGCGAAGAAAGCAACGCCCGCGAACACGCAAATGCGCCTGTGCCGCAGCGCCCAGTCCAGCAACGCCAGGTAGCGGCCGAGCACGCGCCCGGGCCGGCCGCCGGCGGACGCCGCGTGCGCGGACGCGCCGGCGGGCTTCGGCTGCATCAGGTAGGCGGCCAGCAACGGCGTGACGAGCCGCGCGACCAGCAACGATGCGAGCACGGCGACCGACACGGTCATGCCGAACGGCGTGAAATACCGGCCGACGATGCCGCCGATGAAGCTGACCGGCAGGAACACCGCGACGATCGTCGCGGTGATCGCGACCACCGCGAAGCCGATCGCGTCGGCCGCGTCGATCGCAGCCTGGAACGGCCGCTTGCCGAGGTCCAGATGGCGTTCGATGTTCTCGATCTCGACGATCGCGTCGTCGACCAGGATGCCGATCACGAGCGTCAGCGCCAGCAGCGTGATGCTGTTCAGCGTGTAGCCGAACGCCAGCATCGCCGCGAAGGTCGGCAGCATCGACAGCGGCAGCGCGACGGCCGCGACCAGCGTCGCGCGCCAGCTGCGCAGGAAGAAGAACACCACCAGCACCGTGAGCACCGCGCCTTCGATCAGCGTCGCCATCGTCGCGTCGTAGCTCGCGAGCGTGTAGTCGACCATCGACGCCACCTCGCGGATCTCGATGTCCGGGTGCTGGCGCTGCAGGCGCTCGAGCACCGCCTGCACGCCGGCCGCGACGACCGTATCGCTCGACCCCTTCGCGCGATACACGGCGAAGCCGACCACTTCCGCGCCGTCGAGCCGTGCGAGCGAACGCGCGTCGCTCGCGCCGTCGCGGATCGTCGCGAGGTCGGACAGCCGGGCCCAGTGGCCGTCGGACAGCGCGATCGGCAGCGCGGCGAGCGCATCGACCGACGTCGCGCCGCCGAGCGTGCGGACCGACTGCTCGCTGCCGGCCAGCACCGCGCGGCCGCCCGGCACGTCGACGCTCGTGCGCACCAGTTGCGCGTTGACCTGGTCGGTCGTCACGCCGAGCGCCTCGAGCCGCTCCGGGCGCAGCTGCACGCGGATCTCGCGGTCGACGCCGCCGAGCCGCTGCACGCGCTGCACGCCGGGCACGGCCAGCAGTTCGCGGCTGAGCGTATCGTCGACGAACCACGACTGCTCGACGACGCTGCGCCCCTTCGCGTGCAGCGCGTAATCGAGGATCGCGCCGCCTTCGACGTCGACCCGCGTGACGATCGGCTCCTCGATCGACTGCGGCAGGTTCGCGCGGTTCTGCGCGACGGCTTCGCGCACGTCGTTGACCGCACGCGCCGTATCGACGCCGAGCTGGAACTCGACGGTCGTGATCGACAGGCCGTCGCCCACCGTCGACGTGATGTGCCGCACGCCGGCAAGGCCCGACACCGCGCGCTCGACCGGCAGCGTGACCGCATGCTCGAGATCGGCGGGCGCGGTGCCCGCCTGCGCGATCGACACTGTGACGATCGGAAAATCCACGCGCGGATTCGCGTTGATCGGCAGCTTGAGGAACGCCATCCAGCCCGCCACGGCGAGCACGACGAACAGCACGATGGTCGGAATCGGGCGGCGGATCGCCCACGACGACAGCCGGAGACTCATTTCGCCCCCGCTGCGCCGTTGCCGGCTGCCTGCACGACGTCGCCGTCGCGCACCAGCGCCGATGCCACCGCGACCACGCGATCACCCGCCTTCAGGCCGCCGCGCACCTCGATCCATGTGCCGTCGCGCCTGCCCGCGACGATCGTGCGGCGCGTCACGCGGCCGGCCGCGTCGACCTGCGATACGAACGCCATGTCCTGCGCGCCGAACGTGACCGCGCGCTGCGGCACGGCGACCGGCACGTCGACGCGTTCGGTCACGAGCTCCGCGCGCGCGAAGCCGCCGGCCCGGAAGCCCGACGCGTCGCCCAGCGCGATGCGCACCTTGCCCATCCGGGTTTGCGGGTCGATGCGCGGCGCGACGAGACGCACGGTGCCGTCGATGGCGCCTTGCGCATCCGGCAGCGCGATCGTCACGCGCTGTCCGGTGCGGATCGCGCCCAGGTCGCGTTCGACCACGTCGCCATCGAATTCGAGTTCGCCGCGGCCGATCAGCCGGAACAGCGGCTCGCCGCCGGCCAGCGCGCCGGCGCGCACGGCGCGGCTCGCGATCACGCCGTCCACCGGCGCGCGGACCACCGCCTTGTCGCGTTCCGCGCGCGCCTCGGCGAGCCGCGCGAGCGCCTGCTCGTGATCCGCGCGCGCACCGCGCAGGTTCGCGGCGGCCGCGGCGGCCTGTGCGCGCTGCTGGTCGACCTGCTGGTCGCTGACCGCGCCGGAGCGGCCCAGCGGCTCGATGCGGCGCCACGCGGCCTGCGCGTCGGCATCGAGCGCCTGCTGCTGCGCGACCGTGGCCCGCGCGCGATCGACGGCCGCACGGGCGTCGCGCACCCGCGCGTCGAGCGTCACGGTGTCGAGCCGCGCGAGGATCTGGCCGGCTTTCACGTGATCGCCCTCCTCGACCAGCACGGCCGTCACCCGCTGATCCTGCAACGGCGTGCCGATCGCGATGTCGTCGCGCGCGGCGATCGTGCCCGTCAGCCGGATCATGCGCGCAAACACGGCCGGCCCGGCGGCCGCGACGGTGACGCGCTGCACGGCCTGCGCGGGGCGCGGCGCGACTTCACCCTGCGCCGGCGCGGCCAGCAGGCTCGCGGCGGCGCCCGCCAGCGCCATCAACAGCGTGAACGTCAGCACGCTGCAGCGCGCGCGTGCAACGGCTTTCCAGCGAAACAGGGCGCCCGGCGCGGGCGGTTTCCGGATCATGGGAGTCTTCAGAAAAGGGAATCGGGCGGCGGACGGCCGCGCGCGTCATTGCGGCTGCAGCATCCGCCGGATGATCAGCCTGAGCATCGGCGCGTGCGTCTTCGTCTTGAAGCCGGGCTCGAACACGACGCGGCCGACCGCGCCTTCCGCGAGCGCGATCAGCCACGTGGCGACCAGGTCCGGCTTCAGCGCGCGGTCGATCTGCCCCTGCGCGATGCCGCGCTTGACCAGCGCGACGAGCAAGCCCTTCTCGTGCGCCTCGTTCTCGGCAAACAGTGCCGCGACATCCGGATTGCGCGATGCCTCGGCCGCGATCTCGATGCTGATGCGCGCATAGAGCGGCTCGCTCGCGGCCTTCATCTTCTCGAGCGCGAGCGCTTCGATCGCGGCCACCACGTCATCGGCATCCGCCCACTGCGCGAACAGCTCGGCCGACTCGCGCCGGTCTTCCTGCGCGATCGCCTCGATGATCGCGGCCTTGGTCGGGAAGTAATGAAACAGATTGCCGGGGCTCATGCCCGCGGCCGCGCAGATCGCCGCCGTCGACGTGCCGTGGAAACCATCGCGCGCGAAACATTCGATCGCGGCATCCAGGATCTGGCGCCGCTTCGCTTCCACTTTTTCCGGATCGACCTTTCTCACTGTGTACTCCGCACTGGACGTTGATTCGAATCTTTAATAGACTGACTACTCGATCTATTATCAAGCGGCGGCACCGATGCGTCAAGCCGCCCTGCCGAGGATGAGTACGAACATGAGTGTCATGGGTGACAGGAAGCCGGGCCGGCTGCACGGCCTGTGGATGCGCGGCATCGCGTTGCTGGTCGGCGCGGGCATGCTGTCCGGCTGCCTGTCGCCGGCGCAACTGCCCGATGTACAGCAGCCCGTGCCGGCCGACTGGCGCAATCGCGGCGAGCCCGAGCCAGCGGCCGTAGTCGCACCCGCCGACTGGTGGGCCGTGTTCCGCGATCCGACGCTCGACGCGCTGGCCGCCGCCGCGCTGTCGAACAACCTGACGCTCGCGGAAGCCGGCCATCGCCTGCAGGCCGCGCGCGCGGTCGCCCGGCAGGCGGCCGCCTCGCGCCTGCCGCAGCTCGGTGCGATCGGCGAGCTGCAGCGGCAGCAGCGCGTGTCGGGCGCGGATGGGCCCGGCGAGTTCGCCAACGAAGCGGGCGGCACGGAGTTTCCGTCCGGCAACGTGCCGTTCGTGCCGTCCGACCGCGCCAGCGGCTACTACCAGGCCGGCTTCGACGCGTCGTGGGAAATCGACCTGTTCGGCCGGCTCGCGGCCACCGCCGATTCGGCGCGCGCGGGCGCGGGCGTCGCGCAGGCCGACTGGCAGCAGGCGCGCGTGACGGTGATCGCCGAGCTGGTGCGCTGCTACGTCGAGCTGCGCGGCGCGCAGCGCCGCAGCGCCCTGCTCGCGCAGAGCGTGGCCGACCAGCGCGAACGGATCGTGCTGACCCGCGAGAAGCGCGCGGCCGGCGTCGCCAGCGACTTCGACGTCGAGCGCGCGCTCGCCGGCGCCGCCGAGCTCGCGGCCCGCCGCGCGGTATCGGACCAGGCCGTGCAGCAGGCCGCGCAACGCATCGCGCTGCTCACCGGCGAGCCGGAACCGGACGATCGCTGGCTCACCGCGTCCGCGCAGCCCGCCGTGCCGCCGGTCGCGCTGCGGGCCGTGCCGGCGGACCTGCTGCGCACGCGGCCCGACATCCGGCGCGCGGAGCGCGCGATCGAGCAGGCGGCGGCCGAGCTGCGCGTGTCGAACGCGGAGCGCTTGCCGCGCGTGAACCTGATCGGCGACATCGTCGTCAGCGGCAATCTGGTCGGCATGCCGCTGCCGGGGCGCAGCACGGTCGGCTCGGGCGCGCTCTCCGTGACGATCCCGCTGCTCGACTGGGGCGCGCGCCGCGCGGCCGTGCGCGCGCGCGAAGCGGAGCTGGCCGCCGCGATCGTCGCGTACCGGCATGCCGTGCTCGAGGGCATCGAGGAAACCGAAAACGCGTTGAACGCGCTCGCGGCCGAGCGGCGCCGCGCGGCCGAGCTCGCGCTGCACGTCGACGCCGCACGGCGCACCGACGCGCATGCCGCGCTGCTCCGGCAACGCGGGATGACGAGCCGGCTCGAGCGCTTCGAAGCGGGCCTGGCGACCCGCGAAGCCGACCTGGCCGCGGCCGACGCGCTCGAGAAACAGGGCCTCGCGGTCGTCGCGCTGCACGAGGCGATCGGCGGCGCGGCGATCGGGCACGACGGTTGAACGGGCGCATGCCGACAACGCCTGCCGTCACACGACGATGAACACGAAACGCGCCGCACCGCGCGTCGAACCTTTTCCGGGGAACCTGCTTGAAACGCACCACCTTCGTCTGTCTCACCGTCGCCGCCGTCGCGGCGCTGCTGCTCGCGCTCGGCGCGCTCGTGCTGCGCGGCCTGTCCGATTTCGAGCTGAACGACGCACACGTCTCGACGCTGTCGTTCCGCTCCGGCGGCGCCGACCTCGTCGGCACGCTGGTGCTGCCGGCGCACGCGCCCGACGCGCCGATCGCGCTGCTCGTGCACGGCGACGGCCCGCGCGACCGCTTCTCGGACAACGCGATGCTGCCGCTCGTCAACCACCTGCTCGACGCGGGCATCGGCGTATTCGCGTGGGACAAGCAAGGCATCGGCCGCAGCGGCGGCGACTGGCTCGCGCAATCGATGCAGGACCGCGCCAACGAGACGCGCGCCGCGATGCTGCGCGTGCGCGCCGCCGTCGGCTCGAAGAACAAGATCGGCCTGCTCGGCTTTTCGCAGGGCGGCTGGGTGATCCCGCGCGTCGCGAACACCGTGCGGCCCGCGTTCTCGGTGATCGTCGGCGGCGCCGTCAACTGGCGCCGGCAAGGCGCCTACCTGACGCGGCAGCAGCTGCAGGCAACCGGCCTGCAGCCGGAACGGATCGATGCGACACTGGCAGCCGAGCGACGCGCAAACGACGACATCTTCGGTCGAGCGGACGCGCGCGCCGACCCGCGTCGGCGCCCCGACATCGCGCCGCGCCGGTTCGGCTTCATCGCGCGCAATTACATGGAGGACGCGTCGCAGGCGCTCGCGACGATGCAGGGCCCCGTGCTCGCCGTGTGGGGCGCGCAGGATCGCAACGTCGATCCGGTCGACGAGGCGAACGCCTATACCCATGCGTTCGCGGGCCGGGCCGGCCGGCGCGTGGTGATCGTGCCCGGCGCGACGCATGCGCTGCTGCGCGCGCGCTGGTTCGACTACCAGCTGGAGTCGGACTGGCCGAGGTGGAAGACCTGGCTCTACGTGGCGCTCGGGCGCGACGCATATGCGCCGGACACGCTGGGCCCGATCGCGGCGTGGATCAGGTTGCAGTGAGCAACAGGAACAGACATCGGCCCGGCCGCGTTACCGGGCCGCTTCAATGAGAATCAAGGAGAAACTTGATGTTTTCGTGGTTTGAACGGCGCCTGCCGACTTTCCCGCTCGAAGATCCCGTCACGCCGCCGAAGGGATTCTTCTCGTTCGTCTGGGCGTGCACGAAAGGCGCGCGCGGCTGGCTCCTGCTGATCGCGCTGTCCTCGGCCGCGCTGGCCGCGTACGAAGCCGCGCTGTTCGCGATGATGGGGCGCGTGGTCGACTGGCTGGCCACCGCGACGCCGGCCAGCTTCGGCGGCCGGCACGCCGGCACGCTCGCCGGCTTCGCGGCGATCCTCGCCGGCAGCGCGCTGCTGATCGCGCTGCACACGATGATCAAGCACCAGGTGCTCGCGATCAACTTCCCGATGCGGCTGCGCTGGCTGTTTCACCGGCTGATGCTCGACCAGAGCCTGTCGTTCTACGCGAACGAGTTCGCGGGCCGCGTCACCACCAAGATCATGCAGACCGCGCTCGCGGTACGCGATGCGCTGTTCATGTCGGTCGACGTCGTGATCGGCGTCACCGCGTACCTGATCGGCATCCTCGCGCTCGCGGCCAGCTTCGACTGGCGGCTGATGATTCCGCTCGTGCTGTGGGCGCTCGGCTACGGTGCCGCGTGCGCGTATTTCGTGCCGCGCCTCGGCGCCGTCGGCAGCCGCCAGGCCGACGCGCGCGCGCTGATGACGGGCCGCATCACCGACGCGTACTCGAACATCACGACCGTGAAGCTGTTCTCGCACACGCGGCGCGAGGCCGACCATGCGCGCCGCGCGATGGAGGCATTCAAGGCCACGGGCGACGCGCAGATGCGTCTCGTCAGCGCGTTCGAAGTCGTCAACCACCTGCTGTCGACCCTGCTGCTGGTCGGCTCGACGGGCCTCGCGCTCTACCTGTGGATGCACGGCGAGGCGAGCGCGGGCGTCGTCGCGGCCGTGGTCGCGATGGCGCTGCGCCTGTCGAGCTACTCGCACTGGATCATGTGGGAGATGACCGAACTGTTCGAGAACGTCGGCACGATCCAGGACGGCATCAATACGCTGACGAAGGTGCGCAGCGTCGTCGACGCACGCGATGCGAAGCCGCTCGCCGTGCGGCGCGGCGAGATCGTGTTCGACGACGTGCGCTTCACGCACGACGACAACGACCGCGCGGTGTTCGACGGGCTGAGCCTGACGATCCGGCCGGGCGAGCGGATCGGCCTGATCGGCCGCTCGGGCGCCGGCAAGTCGACGCTCGTGAACCTGCTGCTGCGCTTCTACGACGTGAGCGGCGGCACGATCCGGATCGACGGCCAGGACATCGCGCACGTGACGCAGGACAGCCTGCGCAGCGCGATCGGCATGGTCACGCAGGACACGTCGCTGCTGCACCGCACGATGCGCGAGAACCTGCTGTACGGCCGCCCCGACGCCACCGAGCGCGAGATGCACGAAGCGGCCGTGCGCGCGGAGGCATCCGAATTCATCGAGCGGCTGCGCGACCGCCATGGCCGCAGCGGCTACGACGTCGAGGTGGGCGAGCGCGGCGTGAAGCTGTCGGGCGGCCAGCGGCAGCGCGTCGCGATCGCGCGCGTGATGCTGAAGGACGCGCCGATCCTCGTGCTCGACGAGGCCACGAGCGCGCTCGACTCCGAGGTCGAGGCCGCGATCCAGCAGAGCCTCGATGGCCTGATGAGCGACAAGACGGTGATCGCGATCGCGCACCGGCTGTCGACGATCGCGGCGATGGACCGGCTGATCGTGCTCGACGAAGGGCGCATCGTCGAGCAAGGCACGCACCAGCAGCTGCTGCAGTCGGGCGGCATCTATGCGGCGCTGTGGGCGCACCAGAGCGGCGGGTTCCTCGGGGAGACGGAGGAGGTCGCGCAGTAGGCGGCGTGCGCCGCTTCGACGGACGCGCCCGCCGTCGCGGGGGCGATCATAAACATTCAAGAATTTATTGGTTTCCTTGATGGTCCGTGATCCGTATCGTTCAGCGTTTCATCCGACCAATCGACTACGGGGAACACCAAAGCATGCAAGCAACCAAGCGACTCGCCCTTCTCGCGCTGCCGGCCGCGCTCGCCGCCGGCGGCGTGCACGCGCAAAGCAGCGTCACGCTGTACGGCATCGTCGACGCCGGCATCGCGTACGTGCACAACGCACAGAACGCGGACGGCGGGAACGCATCGAATCTCGTGAAATTCAGCAGCGGCAACCTGTCGGGCAGCCGCTGGGGGCTGCGCGGCACCGAGGATCTCGGCGGCGGCCTCGCCGCGCTGTTCCAGCTCGAGAACGGCTTCAACATCGGCACCGGGGCGCTCGGCCAGGGCCAGCGCGAATTCGGCCGCAAGGCGATCGTGGGCCTCGCGCACAACACGTACGGCACCGTGACGCTCGGCCGCCAGTACGATCCGGTCGTCGATCTCGTGCAGGGGTTGACCGAGGACAACTACTTCGGCGGCGTGTTCTCGACGCCGGGCGACCTCGACAACTACGACAACAGCCTGCGCGTCAGCAACTCGGTGAAGTACACGAGCCCGCTGATCTCGGGCTTCCAGTTCGCCGCGCTGTACGGCTTCGGCGGCGTCGCCGGTGCGACCGGCAGCGGCCGCACGTACAGCTTCGGCCTGAGCTACGCGAACGGGCCACTGTCGCTCGGCGCCGGCTACTTCTTCGCGAACGGCGGCACGACCGGCGCGAACGGCCTGCGCGCGTGGACGAGCAGTTCGGACTCGCTGTTCAACACCGTGATCAACCAGGGCTTCTCGAGCGCGAAGTCGATTCAGATCGTGCGCGTCGCCGGCCAGTACGTGCTCGGCGCGGCCACCTTCGGGCTCGCGTACTCGAACACGCAGTATGGCGCGGACACGCTGTCGGCGTTCAGCCAGACCGCGAAGTTCAACAACGGCTCGGCCTTCTTCAACTGGCAGTTCTCGCCGGCGCTGCGCGCGGGCGTCGGCTACAACTACACGTCGCTGACGGGCCCGGCCTCCGCGCACTACAACCAGGTCAACCTCGGTGCGGACTACTCGCTGTCGAAGCGCACCGACCTGTATGCGCTGTTCGGCTACCAGCGCGCGAGCGGCCATACGTTGAATGCGAACGGCGCGGTCGTGAAGGCGGCGGCATCCGTCGGCTCGTACGGCGTGAACTCCGGCACGAACACGCAGGAACTCGCGGTCGTCGGGATTCGCCACAAGTTCTGATGCAGCGGTTGCGGCCCGCGGGCGTGATGCTCGCGGGCCGCGCTGTGGCGCGGCAACTCATGGGTGCGGGGAAATATCCCAGGAATGAATCGTCGCGCTGGCCTTTCGAAACTATGTGGGCGCGGGCGGGATTGACCGTTAGTTGCGAATGCCAGGTCGACAGCGGTCACGGGCGCATGATCCGCTGCGCCTTCAGGATGACCGGCGCGTCGACCATCTTCCCGTCCACCGCAACCGCCGCGCCGGCGCTCGCGTCGACCGCATCGAGCACGCGCGCGGCCCACGCGCGCTCGGCGTCGCTCCACGCATACGCGCGATGCACGGCCTCGAGCTGCTTCGGATGAATGCACAGCTTCCCGCCGAACCCGAACTTCCGCGCGGCGCGTGCATGCCGCTCGATCGCCGCCGCATCGTCGATGACGGTCGACACGCCGTCCACCGGCGGCTCGATGCCGGCAAGACGCGACGCGAGCACGATCTGCGAGCGGAACGCATTCAACTCGTCGCCGTCGCCGTCGATGCCGAGATCCACCTGGCAATCGAGCGTGCCGAACGCGACGCGCGCCACGCGCGGCGCGGCACACACTTCACCGAGCCCCGCGATCCCGCGCGCGGTCTCGATCAGCGGCAGCAGCGCGAGTTGCGCGTGCGCATGCGCGAGCACCGCGTCGATCTGCGCGCGCGTCTCGCATTTCGGCAGCATCACGCCCGCGGTGCCGGGATGCGCGGCGATCGCCGCGACGTCGTCCGCGAACCATGCGGTGTCGGCCGCGTTCACGCGCACCCACACCGGCCGCGCCGCATCGAGATGCGCAATGACGGCCGCGCGCGCCGCCGGCTTCTCGGCGAGCGGCACCGCGTCCTCGAGATCGAGGATCACCGCATCCGCGCCCGCCGCGCGCGCCTTGTCGAAACGTTCGGCGCGATTGCCGGGAACGAACAGCCACGAACGTGGCGAAACGGCCGTCATGCGGAACCCTCCTGAAACAGCGAACCGACCGCCGGCTGCCCAGCGATCTCCCACGCGCCGGCCACGAGCCGCGCAACCTCGCCCGCCGTCGCCGCCCCGGAAAACGCCGCGAGCCGGCGCACCTTGTCCGCGATCTCGTCGCGCGACAGCGTATTGCCCGGATCGCCCTTCGGCTCGTCGACGCGCGCCGCCAGCACGCGGCCGTCGCGCGTCGTCACCGTGACCTTGCCGATCCAGCGCGCCGGGTACGCGCGATCGACCTCGTCGTCGAACACCATCGTCACGCGATCGCGAAACGCGGCGACGTCCGCCGCCGCATGGTCGCGCTCGAACTCGTCGACGCCCGCACAGCCGTGCAGCGCGACGAGCCCGAGCACGGTGCCCATGTTGAACTTCGCCTGGTGCACGGTGCTCGGCACCGTGACCGCGCCGAGCACGTCGAGCGCGCCCTGGTGCACGTGCGCGGTGACTGATTCGATATCCGGCGCGGCCAGCCCTTCGCGCGTCATCACCGCGAGCAGCGCGTCGGCGGCCGGATGCGAATGGCGGCACGACGCGTGATACTTGAACGACGTCTCCACCGTGGCCCAGCGCTCGCCGAGGCGATCGGTCAGGCGCGCGGGCTCGGCATCGCGCGACATCCCGGCCGCCATCCCCTGTGCGCCCTCGAGTATCCGCGTCGCGCCCTTGAAGCCGTCGCGCGCGAGCTCCGCCGCCATTACGCCGTTCGCGGCGGCCATCGCGGTGTGCAGCTGCTTCGAATCCGCCGCGTCGCGCAGGAACTCCCACAGGCCGCTCGCCTGCGTGCCGGCCGAGCCGAACGCATCGAGCATCTGCGCGGGCGACAGCCCGAGCAGGCGGCCGGCGGCGGCCGCCGCGGCGATCGTGCCCGCGGTGCCGGTCGTATGGAACACCTTGTAGTGCGAGCGGCCAAGAAACTCGCCGACGCGAATGCCGACTTCATACCCCGCGACCACCGCCGCGATGAATTCGCGCCCGCTCGCGCCGCGCGCCTGCGCGAGCGCCAGCGCGGCCGGGAACACGACGGTGGCCGGATGTAACACCGAGCCGTTGTGCACGTCGTCCTGCTCGGCGAAGTGCGACGCGGCGCCGTTCGTCATCGCCGCGAAGTACGGCGTCGCGCGGCTCCGGTCGATCAGCACGTCGGCCGTGCCCGCGCCGTGCGGCGCGCCGCCTGCGCGACGCGCGAACGCCGCGATCGTCTCCACCGGGCGCGCGCCCTTGCCGGCGAGCGCCGAGCCGAGCCAGTCGACATAGAGGTTGACGGTGCGCGCGACGACGTCGCCGGGAATCGCGTCGAAGCGCAGCCGGGCGGCGAACGTCGCGAGCGTCAGGCTGGGGTGGGGTTGCAGGTTCGTCATGGCGTCATCGTGTGTCGAAGAATCAGATCGTGCCGTTTGTGCGCAGCGCATCGATGCGCGCGGGCTCGTAGCCGAGCTCGGCAAGGATCGCGTCGGTATGCTGGCCGAGCGCCGGCACCGCGTCCATGCGCGGCTCGACGCCGTCGGGCAGCCCCGGCGGCAGCAGCGCCGGCACCATGCCGGTCGCCGTCTCGACGCTGCGCCAGCGCTCGCGCGCCGCGAGCTGCGGGTGCCGCCACACGTCGTCGAGCGTGTTCATCTGCGCGTTCGCGATGCCGGCCGCGTCGAGCCGCTGCATCACGTCGGCCGCGGTGAGCGGCGCGAATGCGTCGACGATCAGTGCGTACAGCGCATCGCGCGCCGCGTGGCGCTTCGAGTTCGCATTGAAGCGCGCGTCGTCCGCGAGGCCCGGCTGGCGCAGCACCTGTTCGCAGAACAGCTTCCATTCGCGCTCGTTCTGCAGGCCGAGCATCACGGTCTTGCCGTCGCCGGCCGGGAACGGGCCGTACGGGTAGATCGTCGCATGCGACGCGCCCGACGGCGCGGGCGGGCTCTGCCCGTCGATCGCGTAATAGAGCGGATAGCTCATCCACTCAACCATGCTCTCCAGCATCGACACGTCGATCCGGCAGCCCTGGCCGGTGCGCCCGCGCATCAGCAGCGCGCTCAGGATGCTCGAAAACGCAACCATGCCGGCCGAGATGTCCGCGATCGAGCAGCCGGCCTTCGCCGGCTGGCCCGGCGAGCCCGTGATCGACAGGAACCCCGATTCGCTCTGGATCAGCAGGTCGTAGGCCTTGCGGTCGCGATACGGGCCGTTCGCGCCGTAGCCCGAGATGTCGCAGACGATCAGGCGCGGATGCACATCCTTCAGCGCGTCGTAGCCGAGCCCGAGCCGGTCCGCCGCGCCGGGCGCGAGGTTCTGCACGAGCACGTCCGCGTCGGCGAGCAGCGCCTGCAGGATCTCCGCGGCCTCCGGCTGCTTGACGTCGAGCGTCAGGCTTTCCTTCGACCGGTTCACCCACACGAAATGCGACGACAGCCCGTGCACGCGCTCGTCGTAGCCGCGCGCGAAATCGCCGCTGCCGGGCCGTTCGATCTTGATGACGCGCGCGCCGAGATCGGCGAGCTGGCGCGTGCAGAACGGCGCCGCGATCGCGTGTTCGAGCGTGATGACCTTGATGCCGTCGAGCGGTCGCATGTTGGCTCTCCTCAGAATGAACGCGGCAGCCCGAGCAGGTGCTCGGCGACGTACGACAGGATCAGGTTCGTCGAGATCGGCGCGACCTGGTACAGGCGGGTTTCGCGGAACTTGCGCTCGACGTCGTATTCGCACGCGAAGCCGAAGCCGCCGTGGAACTGCAGGCACGCATTCGCCGCTTCCCACGACGCATCGGCCGCGAGCAGCTTCGCCATGTTCGCCTGCGCACCGCACGGCGCGTGCGCGTCGAACCGGCGCGCGGCCTCGAAGCGCATCAGGCTCGCCGCCTCGATGTTCACGAACGCACGCGCGATCGGGAACTGCACACCCTGGTTCTGCCCGATCGGGCGGCCGAACACGACGCGCTCGTTCACATACTGGCTGACCTTGTCGATGAACCAGTAGCCGTCGCCGATGCATTCGCCG
The DNA here is from genome assembly GCA_001527685.1 of Burkholderia pyrrocinia. GTDB lineage: Bacteria > Pseudomonadota > Gammaproteobacteria > Burkholderiales > Burkholderiaceae > Burkholderia > Burkholderia pyrrocinia_D. The sequence goes on along the minus strand of LOZU01000013.1, from coordinate 91,076 downwards.
GCGATCAGCGTGCGTTCGGCGTTCAGCCCGTCGAGGATGTACTTGAAGCCCATGCCTTCCTCGCCGATCAGGTTCCCGGCGGGAATCTCGAGGTTGTCGAAGAACAGCTCGCTGGTCTCGTGGTTGACCATGTTCAGGATCGGCTGCACCGTCAGCCCGTTGCCGATCGCGTCGCGCAGGTCGACGATGAAGATCGACATGCCTTCGGACTTCTTCTTGACTTCCGCGAGCGGCGTCGTGCGCGCCAGCAGGATCATCAGGTCGGAGTGCAGCACGCGCGAGATCCACACCTTCTGGCCGTTGATCACGTAGCGATCGCCGCGCTTCTCGGCAGTGGTCGTGATCTTCGTCGTGTCGGTGCCGGTGCTCGGCTCGGTCACGCCCATCGACTGCAGGCGCAGCTCGCCGCTCGCGATCTTCGGCAGGTACGTGTCCTTCTGCGCGGTGGAGCCGTGGCGCAGCAGCGTGCCCATGTTGTACATCTGCCCGTGGCAGGCGCCCGAGTTGCCGCCCGAACGGTTGATCTCCTCCATGATCACCGACGCTTCGGTGAGCCCGAGGCCGGAGCCGCCGTATTCCTGCGGAATCAGCGCGCCGAGCCAGCCCGCCTTCGTCAGCGCGGTGACGAATTCGTCGGGATAGCCGCGCGCCTCGTCGATCTTGCGGAAGTATTCGTTGGAGAACTGCGAGCAGAGGCCGCGTACCGCTTCGCGGATGTCCTGGAAAGTATCGTCGTGCGTCGTTTGCATGATCGAGATTCGTTGATTGGGTGTGTCCGGGTCAGGCAAGCGTCGCGCTCGCCTGCATCGTCAGGCAGCCTTCGTGGTCCTTCGCCCACAGCTCGACCGTGCTGCCGTCGTCGGACGGCTTGCCGCACAGCGTGAACGCGTGGCCGTCGAAGGTCGGGCGCACCGCGCGGAACGCGAACGTCGCGAGCGTCGCGTCGGGGCGTTCGCGGCGCACGAGATCGGCGAGCAGCGTCGCGATCAGCGGGCCGTGCACGACGAGGCCCGGATAGCCTTCTTCCTGCATCGCATACGGGCGGTCGTAGTGGATCCGGTGGCCGTTGAAGGTCAGCGCCGAATAGCGGAATAGCAGCACCGGATCGGCCGTCACGGTGCGCGACCACGTCTCGCCTTGCGGCGCGACGACCGGCTTCGGCGCCGGCGCACCCGGCTGCGGCGCGTCGCGATAGACGATGTCCTGCTCTTCCTCGATGCACAGCACGCCGTCCGATTCGTAGCGATGCTGGACCGTCACGAATACGAGGCGGCCGCTGCGGCCGGTCTTGTCCTCGACGCTCGCGATCGTCGATTCGCGCGTCGCGTGGCAGCCCGCGCGCAGCGGCGCATGGAACGTCAGGCGCCCGCCGGCCCACATGCGGCGCGGCAGCGGCACCGGCGGCAGGAAGCCGCCGCGCTTCGGGTGCCCGTCGGCGCCGACCTGCGCCAGCGGCGCAACGGGCAGGAAATACAGCCAGTTCCAGAGCGGCGGCACCGCGTCGCCGGGCGCCGCGCGATCGAGCGTCGCGGCCAGCGCGGCGAGCGGGTACGACGTGATGTCGTCGCCGCGCGTTTCCGTCTTGCCCAACCACGCGTCGAGCGGCGGCGACGCGGGTTCCTGCGATGATGAGGTCGACACTTGCGAAATCTCCGGTACGCTGCTGAAGCGTCCTACTATGAACCTCGCCCGCGGTTTCGCGAAGTCGTCTTTCCCTAACCGCGGCTTCGAATTTGCTTAACGTCAGCGGCGCGGGGCCCGATCCCGCCCGAATCCCGCAACGGGCAGGCTCACGCTTCGCCGCGCAGGTTCGCGGACGCCTCGTCCTCGATGCGCTGCCACAGCTCGAACGCCGTCGGCCGCTCCGCTTCTTCGGCGAGATGCCCGACGAGCCCGATCGCGCGCGCCCTCACGCCGAAGCCGCGCACGATGCGCCACGGAAAACCGAATTCGCAGCAGATCGCGCCGATCGCGCCGGTCGCGTTGATCGGCAACGGCTTGCCCGACACGCGCTCGGCTTCCGCGCCGATCAGCTGCACGAGCTTCACGTAGTCGCCGGACAAGCCGCTCTGCGCGGCGATCTCGAACAGCCGCGGCGTGCGCGGGTCGACCGGCTTGTGCAGCGGATGGCCGAGGCCCGACGACCTCGCCATCCACCATCCGTTGCGCCGCCCTCTCGTTCGCGCCTCGCTCGCTTCCTTGCTTTCAGAAGGCTGGAGATTGACGCATGCATGCGGGCGCGGCAATTCGTATCTCGCGAAACCGGGATTCGTGTTGCGTTAACGGCCCCCCGCCGCGCGTCGCGGATCGCCCTTGCGGCCGCAGGTTTCCCCGCGGTTTTTCTGATTTTCGTTAGTTGGGTGGCGAGCAAGCGTGCGGGCCGGCATTCCGCGGATCGGCTCGTCGAGGATGGGGTCGGGCGGCAGGACCGAAGACGGGGCGCAGCGGCGACGCCCCGGTCATCGTGTTACGACCGGCTCAGCGCTTCGCGTCCCATTCGACGCGCCCGCCGGCCGGCTGTCGGTTCGGCCCGAGCAGCGCCGTCAGCGAGACATCCGCGAGCTTGCCGAACGGCGCGCGCAGCAGGTTCGGAAGCGCCCAGCGCCCCTGGACGAATACGCCCTTGGCATGGCTCATCGCACGGAATCCTTCGATGCCGTGATAAGCGCCCATCCCGCTCGGCCCGACGCCGCCGAACGGCAGGTCTTCCTGCGCGACGTGCAGGAGCGTGTTGTTGATGCCGACGTTGCCCGACGTGGTGCGCGTCAGCAGCGTCTCGCAGTCGGCGTCGCGCGCGCCGAAATAGTAGAGCGCCAGCGGCCGCGGGCGCGCGTTCACGTAGTCGATGACCTCGTCGATCGTGCGATACGCGCGCACCGGCAGGATCGGCCCGAAGATCTCCTCCTGCATGACCGCCGTGTCGTCGCTTGCGCCGACGATCAGCGTGGGCGCGAGCGTGCGCTTGCGGGTGGCCGCGCTGCGCGGATTCACGCCCGCCTCGATCACGCGCGCGCCCTTGCTGCGCGCCTCGTCGACGAGGCCTTTCAGGCGATCGAAATGCCGGTCGCTGACGATCGACGTGTAGTCTTGACTGGTTGGCCCGTCCGGGTAGAAGCGCGCGACCGCCGCGTCGTATTGCGCGACGAACGCGTCCAGGTCGTCTTCGTGCACCAGCGCATAGTCGGGCGCCACGCAGGTCTGCCCGCCGTTCGACAGCTTGCCGAACACGATGCCGGACATCGTCCGCGCGTCGACATGCCCCCGCGCGACGATCACGGGGCTCTTGCCGCCCAGTTCGAGCGTCACCGGCACCAGGTTGTCGCTGGCCGCCTTCATGACCTTGCGGCCCACCTGCGTGCTGCCGGTAAACAGCAGATGGTCGAACGGCAGGCCGCTGAAGGCCGCGCCGACTTCCGGGCCGCCGAGCACGACCGCGACTTCCTCGCTCGGGAAGGTGTCGGCGAGCATCCGCCGGATCACCTCGCTCGTGCGCGGCGTCAGCTCCGACGGCTTGAGCATCGCGCGGTTGCCGGCGGCCAGCGCGGTGGCGAGCGGAATGAAGGTCAGCGAGAACGGGTAGTTCCACGGCGCCATCACGCCGACCACCCCCACCGGCTGGTATTCCACCCGAGCATGCCCGGCGCGATAGAAGATGCCGACGTGCCGGCGCTGGGGCTTCATGAAGCGGCGCAGGTTGCGCGACAGGTAGTCGATCGCCTGGATCACGCCGACCAGTTCCATGATCGCGGTCTCGTGGCGCGAACGATGTCCGAAGTCGGCGCTGATCGCCGCCTCGATATCGCCGCGATGGGCCAGGACCGCGGCGCGCAGCCGGGCGAGCCTTGCCTTGCGCTGCTGCACGCCCGGCGGCCCCTCCCTGGCGAATGCGCTGCGCTGGCGGGCCAGCAATGCCGCCGGGTCGATGCTCGAGCTGGATTCTGCGGAAACGAACATGGTGCGCCTCACGAGGTTGCGTCGATGTAGACACTGTCAACTTGCTTGGTCCGGATCATAGGACCACAATGTGTCCCATGTCAACATTGGAGCAACACGATGCCGTCGGAAGCGGAAGCCGGGCAAAAGGCTTATCACCACGGGGATCTGCGGCGCGCGATCATCGACACGGCGCTCGACACGCTGCAGGAGCAACAGGGCTGGCAGTTCACGCTGCGTGAAATCGCGCGGCGGGCGAACGTCAGCCACTCCGCGCCGTACCGGCATTTCCCGGACAAGGCCGCGTTGCTGCACGAGCTGGCGCTGATCGGCTTCGATCGGTTGCGCGACGCACTCGCCGCGTCCGTGGATCCTGCTTCGGACACGCCGGCGGTGCTGCGCGCGCTGGCCTACGCGCATCTCGCGTTCGGCCAGCAGAACCCCGATCTCTATCGCCTGATGTTCGCCGCGGACGCCGGGGAGCCGACGGATATCCATCTCGATCCGCGCACGCAAGCGCCGTTCCTGCTGGTCGTCGACATCCTCGAGCAAGGCCAGCGGGCCGGCACGATCCGCCCGCGCCCCGCGCTCGGCCAGACAACGGCCTGCTGGGCGCACCTTCATGGGCTGACGATGCTCGAGATCGACGGGCGGCTGGTGCGCGAGAAAGTCGGCGATCATGCGATCGAAGACGCATTGACGACCTTGCTCGACGGGCTCGTCCTGACTCGGGACAGCCCCGCGCCGCGAAAAGCAAAAAGGCCTTGACCTTGAACTTCGCTTAAAGGTTATGGTTGGCCTCGGCAAGCGTATCGAGGCCATGGGTATGTGTTCTGCCATCCGACAAGACGGCGGCGCGTCGACGACGGCCGCCCGTGGCCGATGAAGAGGAATCGCATCATGACCAAGCGCATACTTCACGTCGTCAGCAACGTCGCGCACTACGCCGACCCGTCGCAGCCGACCGGCCTGTGGCTGTCCGAGCTGACCCATGCCCATCACATCTTCGCGGCGAAAGGCTACGACCAGCAGCTCGTGAGCCCCAAGGGCGGCGTGTCGCCGCTGGAGCCCCGCTCGCTCAAATGGCCGCACGCGGACGCGGCCGCCAAAGCATGGCGCGCCGACAAGGCCAACCAGGCCCTGCTCGCAACCACGGCGCGGCCCGACGAGCTCGATCCGGCCGATTTCGACGCGATCTATTTCACCGGCGGCCACGCGGTCATGTGGGATTTTCCGGACGACGCCGGGCTGCAGCGGCTCACGCGCGGGATCTACGAGCGCGGCGGCATCGTGTCGTCGGTCTGCCACGGCTATTGCGGCCTGCTGAACACGGCGCTGTCGGACGGCACGCTGCTGGTCGCCGGACGCGGGATCACCGGCTACTCGTGGGTGGAGGAAATCCTGGCCGGCGTCGCGAAGAAGGTGCCCTACAACGTCGAGCAGGAGATGGAGCGGCGCGGTGCGCGCTATGAGAAGGCGCTGCTGCCGTTCACGTCGAACGTCGTCGTCGACGGCCGGCTCGTGACCGGCCAGAATCCGCAATCGGCGAAGGCGACGGCCGAGCAGGTCGTCGCACTCCTGTAACGCGGCAGACGGGCGCGCGCCCGGAACGAAACGCGACGCGTCGGCGACATGGACAGGATCAGGTGGTCCGGCGTCGAAGCGGTGTGTCGCGTGTGCCGGCAGGGGTGACGTGGCCGGAGCTTGCCGCGTTCCCGCGCTGGATCCGCGACTGCAGTCTCTTCGCATTGGTTGCGCAATCAACCGACTCAGGCTTCGCCGCGATTTCGGCAATGAGCGACACGACGTGCGCCTTGCTTTGCGCAAGCCGCTCCTCCAGCGCCTCGATGTCCTGCACCTTGCGGCAGAGCGCATCGATCAGCGAACCGCATTGCCACTGCGCGAAGTCGGACGGAATCAGCGTGCGAATCTCGGCAAGGCTGAAATCCGCCTTCTGCGCGGCCGTGATCAGGTCGAGCACCACCACCGCTTCCGGCGGATAAGCGCGATAGCCATTCGCCTGCCGCTCGACGCTCGTCAACAGACCGATGCGTTCGTAGAAGCGGATGCGCGAAGGGGTAAAGCCGGTGCGCGCCGCCAGTTCCCCGATCCTCATGTTCCCGAGACTCCCCGGCCGGATCGGATCCGGCCATCTGATCAGCCGTGACAGCAAGGTGCCTCCCCACGTTGATTCGCATTCCGATATTTATTTGTTTTCATCCGGATACCACTGCCGAATCACATCGACTCGAAACGCAACCCCGCATGGCGAACCAGACGCTCGATATAGCGCTCGTCGAACATCGTCGCGGGTGTCCAGAAGCCGCCGCCGCGCCCGGTCTTCTCGCCGCCGCTGCAGCAATCCAGCGCGAGACTGATCGCGGCCTGGCCCAGCATCTTGCCCGTGGAGCCGTAACCCGGGTCGCGATCGCCGGTGACTTTCACGCGCAAGGTCCGCCCGTCGCCGGCACGGCCGAAGAAGCGCAGATCGTAGCGGCCGGCCAACTGCGCCGCGACGCTCGGCCCCTCGCCGGGCTTCGGCAGCAGGAACCGCTCCATCAGGGTGCGCACCGGCTTGATCACGACGCCCACCATGAACGCGCCGAGGCCGGCCACCATCGTCAGCGCGGCCACGCGGCCCTTGAGGCCCGTGCCCGTCATGACGGCTTCGTCATAGGTGAACCGGCTGCCGTAGGCATTGCCCGCAAGCGCGTTGGAGCGATGCACGACACGTTCGTTGACGGCCGCCATCACGAAGGGGGCAATCCACGCATTGCTGTCGCGATCGAATTCGGCCGATCTGACGGCGTGCTGCCGCGCCGTGAATCCGTGCCCCTTCGGGCACAGCGAATAAGGATCGAGCAGCTCCCGGCGCAACGCGGGATCGGCCGCGGCTTCGCGTACGACGTTGATCACACTCGCCACCGTCCCGCCCGACGCGCCGCCCTTCAGCGTTTTGACGCGCATCTTCACCTGCTCGGCCGGCACGCCCCACTGCCGCCTTGCCTGCTGCTGCAGGAACAACACGCCCATGTCGGACGGCACCGAATCGAAGCCGCAGCAATGGACGATGCGCGCCCCCGATTGCCGGGCCGCGGGCTCGTACCTGTCGATCATCCGCTTGATCCACTGGGTCTCGCCGGTCAGATCGCAATAGTCCGTGCCGCTTTCCGCGCAGGTCTTGACGAGCGGCTCGCCATAAAGCGCGTAGGGCCCGACGGTCGACACCACCACCCGCGTTTGCGCACACAGCGCGCGCAGCTGCGCTTCGTCGGCCGCGTCGGCGACGATGATCGGCAAGGCCTGCCCCGCCGCGCCCAGCGCATCCCTGACCTGCCTGAGCTTCGTTTCCGATCGGCCGGCAATGGCCCAGCGCAGCGTCTCGCCGCCTCCCGACAGGTGTTCGGACAGGTAGCGGGTCAGGATCTGCCCGACAAAGCTGGTGGCGCCAAATACGACGAGATCATAGGCCGGTGTGGTCATGGACGATTCCTTTAGAGTGGGCGAGTCGGGGCGCCGTTACCTTTGCTTGTCGGGCCCATCGTAGGCCTTCAAAGGCGTCGGCAGGTTCAGGACCAGTTGCGCGTCGTTGACCACATCGAGACGCATGATCGTGGATGCGCCCAATCCGTCGAGCAGCTGGCTCAGCGGGCCGCCGTGACGCACGAGCTCGACGTCGCGCGGCAACAGGCGCTGGGCGTACGACAGCGTATTGGTCTGCACCGAGCTCTGGTGCCATTCGCCGTCGATGAGATTGATCATGGTCGCCGTGCTCATCCGCGACTGGGACGCAACGTTGTTCAGCGCGGGCAGCGGCGCGCGCAGGCTCAAATCCGGCCGGCCGCCCGGGCCGGCAATGCGAGCGCGTACGTCGGCGCCGATGTCCACGTCGATATCGGCGAGCCACTTGGGCAGCTGATAGCCGTATACACCGCGAACCCGCGCAATTTCCGTGGTGACCGGCAGCGCCAGCACATGCGCGACGAAGCTGCGGCGCCGCATGGCATCGATCAGCTCCAGCGCATGCGAGCCGCGCGCGCCGGGCCGGCGGATCACCACCGCGACGGACACTTCGTCATACGGATCGTTATCGCAGACCGAATACGAAAAGAACGTCAGCGCCACCAGCCCGTGCCCCGGCACCGCCCGCAGCGGCTCGAGCGGCACCGGCAACATGGCCCGCAGGCGATCGAGCGGCGCCAGGAACAACAGCTGGATGTTGCTGGAACGGTAGTAGAAGTTCGGCGCCCAGGTCGGGCCGACCCTCGAATTGACCAGACGCTTCGGAATCCGACGGAAAAAATCGATGTTTCCCGCGGCGGGATCCCGCGCAACCTCGTCCAGGTTTGGATTCATCCGGAACCGGTCGTAGTATCCGCCTTCAGGCACGTCGACCTCGTGCGGCCCGAATTCGACCTGTGTAAACCGCCTGTCCATGTTCGTCGCCCCTCCTCGATGATTGACCGTGGCAGGCAACATCCGAAGCCTGCTGACGCATTGCTGTCAACAGGCACTTTAAGTTTCAACTCAACTTCAAGGTCAAGGGCCCCGCTAGAGGACCGCGTCGGTTGCCGTTTCAGCGTCGGATCATTCGGCGCTCGAGCTCGAGCGCCGCCCCTTGCCCGGTGGCGGCGCCGCGCCGCGGTCGCGCAGCCGGTCCATCACCCACCGCGTGCGCTCGGCGCAGTTCAATTCGGTCGGCCGGTTCCTGATGCTGTCGATCGCGACGAGCAGTTGCGCCCTGTTCTCTTCGAGGCGCTTCCGCATCGCGTCGATTTCGGCGACTTTCCGTTCGAGCGCCTCCACCAGCCCTTCATGCTGCCAGTTGCCGTCCCCCACCGGCAGCAAATGGCGGATCTGTTCCAGCGAGAACCCTGCTTGTTGCGCACCGGAGATGATTTCCAGCATCCATACCGCGTCCCCGGAGTAGTCGCGATAGCCATTCGTGCTGCGTTCGACGGCCGTAATCAATCCTTCCGCCTCGTAAAACCGGATCCGGGATGCCGTCAGGCCGCTGAGCTTCGCCAGCTCCCCAATTCTCATACCTGCCTCGTAAGCGTATTGACATTAAACCTGACTTTAATCCTAGAGTCGGTGCGTCGCCAACGGAACGGCGACAACCGCATCGGCCCTCGATCAACCCGCCATCGTCAGGAGCAGCCCGCCATCATTGATTCGCAGCAACCGGAAAGCACGTCACTGATCGATATCGTCTACTGAACAGGAGCAACCATGGGATACGTCACAACGAAAGATGGCGTCGACATCTTCTACAAGGACTGGGGCCCGCGCGATGCGCAGGTGATCTTCTTCCATCATGGCTGGCCGCTCAGCGCCGACGACTGGGATGCGCAGATGCTGTTCTTCCTGGCCCAGGGCTACCGCGTCGTCGCGCACGACCGGCGCGGCCACGGGCGCTCCAGCCAGGTGTGGGACGGCCATGACATGGATCACTACGCGGACGACGTCGCCGCGGTGGTGAATCACCTCGGCGTGCAGGGCGCTGTCCACGTCGGCCATTCCACCGGCGGCGGCGAAGTCATCCACTACGTCGCCCGTCATGGCGAGGACCGCGTCTCCAAGGCCGTGCTGATCAGCGCCGTTCCGCCGCTGATGGTCAAGACCGACAGCAACCCGGGCGGCCTGCCCAAGGAAGTGTTCGACAACCTCCAGGCCCAGCTCGCGGCGAACCGGGCGCAGTTCTATCACGACGTGCCGGCCGGCCCGTTCTACGGCTACAACCGCGAAGGCGCGAAGCCGTCGCAAGGCGTCATCTGGAACTGGTGGCGGCAGGGCATGATGGGCAGCGCCAAGGCCCACTACGACGGCATCGTCGCGTTCTCGCAGACCGACTTCACCGAGGACCTGAAGAGCACCACGATTCCCGTTCTCGTGATGCATGGCGACGACGATCAGATCGTCCCCTATGCGGATTCCGGCCTTCTGTCGGCGAAGCTGGCCCGGAACAGCACGCTGAAGACCTATAAGGGCTTCCCGCACGGCATGCCCACCTCCAACGCCGAAACGATCAACGCCGATCTGCTTGCGTTTATCCGCGGCTGAGCGCGACGGATGCCGGGGGCTTCCCCTGGCATCCGTGAACATTCGTGCGGATACGTCAAAGCATGGGCCAAACATTGCCGCACGTTTTCAACCGTCGGCAGCGCGCCGCAGGAGATTCATCGGGCCGACGCTGTCGATGATCCGCATCTGCGCGCCGTCCCGCACGAACAGCGAGCCGGCGAACCCCAGCGCATTGACCGAAATGCCTTCGACGCACTCCGTGGATCTCGGCACCAGCAGCAAGCCCGTGGACATGACCAGCAGGTTGTACGGTGCCGATTGACGCAGTTCGCCGTCGACATCGAGCGCCCGAATGCCGACCGCATCGAGCAATGCGCGATAGCGCTCGCACGCCGCGCGTGCCGTTTCGTGCACGGGCGCCGCAAGCCTATCCAGCGGCGCGAACGCATGCGCAAACGCGAGGCCGGGAACGGTGCCGATCGCGCCGGCGATCCGCGCCGATTCGACCAACGGGCCGATCGGCAACGCCGGGCCACCCTCGGCGAGCGGCAGCGGCACGATCTGCAGATGCTTGTGGGCCTGGCTCGCGCCGGCAACTGCCCCACCGTTGTAGAAGCCGACACTCCCGAACTCCGCCATGCAGGCCAGCAGCGCGGTAAAGTCCGCCACGGTCAGCAACGACTCCTGCGGTTCGAAGCGGCGGGTGACGATCAGCAGGTGATGCTCGATGACGTTGAACTTGTTCAGCAACGCCACATGGGTATCGGAGACATCAGCGACAAACAGGTCGGGGTCGTACGGGAGGAACGGGCTGCCCCCGGCACTGCCCGCTGCACGCGCCTTGTCCTTGCGAGCCAGGCTCGACACCTGACGGACGAGGAACCGCACGCCGCCGTCGGCGATCGACGATTGGACGGTTTCGATCGGGCACAACGCCCCTGTCTGCAACGCGTGCGCCGTTCGTTGCACAATGGCCGGCCACAACGTGCCGGGCTGAAGGATTGAATGGTGCATGGTCTCCGCTTGCGCTCCCAATGCAGCATAGAGGTTCCGGCAGGAACACTCAACGTTAAGTGCGGTAGTGATGCGGCGCGACGCCGACGATGCGCTTGAACATCGCCGAAAATGCCGTCGGGCTGCCATAGCCGAGGTCATACGCCACCTGCGTGATCGAGCGGCCCTGCGCAAACCACGCGATGGCGGCCAGCAGGCACGCCTGCTCACGCCACGCGACGTAGCTCACGCCCAACTGCTCGCGGAACAGCCGCGTGAAGCTGCGGCGGCTGAGCCCGACGCGGTGCGCCGCTTCGTCGACGCCGAGCGATGCGGACGGCGCCGCGAGCACGTCCCGGCAAAACGCCGCCAGACGCGGCGCTTTCGGCAGCGGCGCATTGAGCGCCAACGGCGGCATCGCGGCGATCTCGTCCACGAGCAGCGCCATGATCCGTCCCGCGCGCGTCATGGGCTCGTACAGCGCCGGTTGTCGTACGGCTTCGGAGATGAGATCCCTGAGCAAGCGGGACGTGCTCAGCACACGGCAATGACGCGGCAACGCGCGTGCCTGTTGCGCTTCCGGGCGGACAAACGCATTGAGCATCCGCACCTGGCCGCTCATCTGCATTTCGTGCGGGATGTCGGCGGGGAGCCACACCGCGCACTGCGGCGGAACGATCCAGTTGCCCGCCGTCGTCAGCACCGTCATCGCGCCTTCGGCTGCAAAAGCGAACTGGCCGCGCGCATGCGTGTGGTCAGGATGAATGAAACCCGAAGGATAGAGGCGTTCAGTCGCTATGACGTCCCTGGGGACTTCCTCATAGCTCACTGGTATGGCGACTCGCATGGCCCGAATTATTGGCAGATTGACCTGATCGTGAGAGCGGAACAACGCGCGGAAATCTACCATGCCTGCTGCACGCGTTACGCGAATTCCGCTCACTTTTTACCGATCGTTTTTCCGGAGAGGCAACCATGACACTGCGCAACGAGCAAATGTTGGCCCGATACAGTCAATGGGCAAACGAGGTGATTCATGACGTGGTGGCAGGGTTGCCCGAGGCGGAGATTGCCGCGCCGCGTGACACCGTGTTCGGGAGCGTCCTGCGCACGTTGGGGCATAACTATGCCGTCGGCGCGATCTTTCACGCGCATCTGGCGCGGCGAGCGCACGCGTTCACCGTGCGCCACGTTCCCGATACGACGACGTTCGACGAACTGCGCACGATGCAACGCGCGCTCGACACGTGGTATGTGACGTGGATCGACGGGATGACAGACGGCGAGCTGGATGAGCCGATTCGCTTTCGGTTCGTGGATGGTGGCGAGGGCGTGATGACGCGAAGGGAGATGCTCTTTCACGTCGTCAATCACTATACGTTTCATCGCGGATTCGCCGTGGATACGCTGCGCAGGATGTCGATAGCGGTCCCGGCGACGGACATCACGGTTTATCTCTGCGATCACGTGCGGAAGTAGGTCATGCCGATCGGCATGGAACGCAGGATCGTTTGCGATCCCCTATGCGGAGGATTCCCAGGTGCCATACAGCAAGGCTTTCTTCGACCTGCAAATCCACTTTGCACAGGCCGCTGCCGATTTGATCGACATGCCGCTCGAGCGAACGTTGCTGGACTATACGAACCTCTACGTCCGGTTCGGGCTCGATCGCGCCTTCGACCCGGGACATCCGATCTGGCGTCGCTACATAGACGGCCTGGGTCACGCAGGGGACATGTCGGAATGGACTTATCGCTTCTATCTCGCGCAGGCCGAAGTGGCTCTGAAACGGCCAATGCCCCCGACGTTCGGCTGCTTCTCGTATGTCGTTCAAGATGCGCGATGCGTGCGCATCCACTTCCATAATGTGGAGCCGACCACGGTCTCCCCGTTATGCACCGACCGCTTGCCGGAACGGCTCAGCGAACTCCGCGCGATGTTCGACCACATCAAGCGAAATCACAAGGATGCGGCACGTGTCGTCGGAACGTCGTGGCTCTATAACCTGCGCGCTTATCAGCGGTGCTTCCCGGAGGGTTACGTTGCGAGCGCGAGGATCGCGGGATCGAGATTTCGCAACATGTCTCTGTGGGGGCAATTTCTCGATCGCCGCGGCTGCGTGAGACCCGGCGTTGCCGCGGATTTCATACGGCGGCTATCGACCACGACGAATATTCGGGACCTGGCGGATACCTTCCCGCTCCAGGCGCTCGCGGTAGATGCGTCGATCGCGCAGTTCTACGGCTTCTACGGGTGATAGGTGGCGCCGGATCACTGACGTTTCACACAGCATTGAAACAACGTGATCCAAACCGCACCGAAAATGGGACGTCGCAACCCATCAGCGAATATCATGGAAACCCGCAGCGTCAACCTCCCGGTTCTATATTTCGGTACCCCTGTCGTTCTTGTTTCCAGCCTGAATCCAGACGGCTCCACAAATCTGAGCCCCATTTCATCTTACTGGGCGCTGTCCAATACGCTGCTGATTGGACTCATCGAAACGGGGCAATGCAGTAGAAATCTGCAACGATGCCAGGAATTGGTACTCAACTTGCCCGATGCGGCGCAGTGGCCGAACGTCGAAGCGATCGCGGCAACCACTGGGGCTGAAGTCGTGCCTGACAAGAAGGTCCAGATGGGCTACAGATTCGAACCCAACAAATTCAAATGCGCGAACCTGACACCGAAAGCAAGCGAGTGCATCACGCCAGCACGAGTCGCCGAATGCCCGATACAGATCGAAGCGGCCTTGGTTCGCATCCATCGAATAGGCGAGGATGCCGACGCAATGATTGCCGCCGAAGTGAAAGCACTGAGAGTTCATGTGCATACCGAAATACTTTCCCCCGAAGGCCGAATCCATCTTGAGCGGTGGCACCCGCTGTACTATGTATTTCGCCACTATTTCTCTCTCGGCCAGCACCTGGGGAAAAACTTTCGAGCCTAGCCCGACTCGACGCCCTCGAACCACGTTTCGTTCACGTTCGGCATTCGCGAAGGCGGCGGCGCCTTCTGTGCGCACGGCGCTCGGCTACCTCGTGTCGCGCTTCCCGGCAGAAGCTTGTGCGCCAGCCGCTTACATCAGACAAATTGCCCTGCGCCGCCAGACAACTTGACCGATTCCGGATCGGCACCCTACATTGCGTCCATGCCGTCCCGCGCCGGCCGCGCGGATGTGACACGTGCGTGACAGAAACCGATAGTTTGCTATCGAATGGTGTTGCCTCTATCATTTCGGCCATGACGAACCTGCACGATCTCCGCCTCGCCGTCAGCAGCATGCTCGTGCTCTCCGCGCGCAAATGGCGCCGGACGAGCGACGGCGTGCTGACCGCGTACGGCGTCTCCGAGGCCTGCGCGGCGCCGCTGCTGATGGTCGGGCGGCTGGGCGAGGCCGTGCGACAAGGCACCCTTGCCGAATACGTCGGCATCGAAGGGCCGTCGCTGGTGCGGCTGCTCGACCAGCTGTGCGCGGCGGGGCTCGCGCGCCGCGACGAGGATCCGGGCGACCGCCGCGCGAAAACGATCTCGCTGACCGACGCGGGCCGCGCGGTCACCGCGCAGATGGAGGCCGACCTGAAGGTGCTGCGCGCGCGCGTGCTGAAGGGCGTGACGCGCGCCGAGCTCGAGACGACGCTGCGCGTGCTCGACGCCTTCAACACGTCCGGCGCGGGCGAAGCCGCGCCGCGCCACGACCCCGGCTCCGCGCCATGACCTACCCGAGCGTTCGCGACTGGCTGTTCTCGACCAAGACGTTCGCCGCGTCGATGCTGGCGCTGTATCTCGGCCTGTTCTTCCAGCTGCCGCGCCCGTACTGGGCGATGGCGAGCGTCTACATCGTGTCGAACCCGTTCGTCGGCGCGACGCGCTCGAAGGCGCTGTACCGCGCGCTCGGCACCGCGCTCGGCGCGGCCGCCGCGATCTTCTTCGTGCCGCCGTTCGTCGAGACGCCGTTCCTGTTCAGCCTGATCGTCGGCGCGTGGTGCGGCACGCTGCTCTACCTCGCGATGTCGGACCGCACCGCGCGCAGCTACGTGTTCCTGCTGGCCGGCTATTCGATGCCGCTGATCGCGCTGCCCACCGTGACCGACCCGACCACCGTGTTCGACGTCGCGATCGCACGCACCGAGGAAATCGTGCTCGGCATCGTCTGCGCGAGCGTGGTCGGCAGCACGATCTTCCCGAGCCGGCTCGCGCCCACGCTCATCGAGCGGACCGACGCGTGGTTCAAGGACGCCGCGTTCTACGGCCGCGAAACGCTGTCCGGGCACCTCGCGGGCAAGGCGCTGTCCGCGTGCCGGCAGCGCCTCGCGGCGACGATCACGGGGCTCGAGTTCCTGCTGAGCCAGCTCGGCTACGACCACGCGCATCCGCGCATCCTCGCGCGCGCGCAGGCGCTGAGCGGCCGGATGCAGCTGTTCCTGCCGCTGATCTCGTCGCTCGCCGATCCGCTGGTCGCACTGATGCGCGACCTCCACGTGCGCCCCGCCGGGCTCGACGCGCTGCTGGCCGACGCGGCGAAGTGGTTCGATGCGCCGCTGCCCGCGCTGCGGGGCGACAGCACCGGCAGCGTCGACGATCCGGTCGCCGACCGGCTGCGCGAGCGCATCGCCGCGCTGCAGCCGCCGGACACCGCGCTGTCGAGCTGGGACGGCGCGCTGCTGTCGAACGCGCTGTGGCGGCTGCGCCAGGTGATCGACGTGTGGCAGGACTGCCGTTCGCTGCGCGCGCTGATCGCGAACGAATCGGGCGTGTGGCAGCCGCGCTACCGCCACTGGCGGCTCGGCGGCACCGAACGCTTCTTCGACCGCGGGATGATGCTGTTCTCGACGCTCACGGTGGTGTGCGCGATCGTCGCCGCCTGCGCGCTGTGGATCAGCTCGGGCTGGCACGACGGCGCGAGCGCCGTCACGCTCGTGGCGGTTTCGTGCAGCTTTTTCGCCGCGCTCGACGAGCCGGCGCCGATGGTGTTCCGGTTCTTCCTCGCGACCTGCGCGAGCGTCGTGATCGCGGGCCTGTACCTGTTCGTCGTGCTGCCGCATGTGCACGACTTCGCAATGCTCGTGCTGCTCTTCGCCGGGCCGTTCATCCTGGTCGGCACGCTGCTGCCGAGGCCGCAGTTCAACATGGTGACGATGCTGGTCGCGGTCAACACGGCCACCTTCATCAGCATCCAGAGCGCATACGAGGCCGATTTCTTCGTTTTCCTGAACAGCAACCTCGCGGGCGTCGCCGGGCTGCTGTTCGCGTTCGTCTGGACCCGCGCCACCCGGCCGTTCGGCGCGGAGCTCGCGGTGCGCCGGCTGCTGCGCTCGGGCTGGGAGGACGTCGCGCTGTCGGCGTCGACGCAACCGATCGACAACCCGCGCAACCATGCGTCGCGGATGCTCGACCGCGTGACGCACCTGCTGCCGCGCCTCGGCGCGTCCGACGACCACCGGCATCCGTCGATCGAGAGCTTCCGCGACCTGCGCATCGCGCTGAACGCGCTCGACCTGCGCCGCTACCGCCGCAAGCTCGACGGCGACATGCCGGCCGCGATCGACCGCGTGCTGAGCGGCGTCAACGCGCATTTCGCGCGCTGCGCGGCGGCGAATGCGCGCCAGCCCGCGCCCGACGCGCTGCTCGCGACGATCGACGACGCGCTACGCCGCGTCGCCGGCCGCGCGCTGCCGCCGGCTGTCGGCGCCGATGCATCGGCCACTGCGCCTACCGCGCCTGCAATGCATCGCTGGCTGCG
This sequence comes from Burkholderia pyrrocinia, assembly GCA_001527685.1. Taxonomy (GTDB): domain Bacteria; phylum Pseudomonadota; class Gammaproteobacteria; order Burkholderiales; family Burkholderiaceae; genus Burkholderia; species Burkholderia pyrrocinia_D. The sequence goes on along the minus strand of LOZU01000013.1, from coordinate 74,383 downwards.
CGACACGCTGCACGCGCTCGTCGGCCTGCGGCTGTCGCTGTACCCGGCCGAGGCGGCGCACGCGCCCCAGGCCCCCGGCGGAGCGCAGGCATGATCCGCTACCCTTCCCCGCTTTCCGGCCCGCGACCATGATCGGCGAAATCGACATCTTCGGCGTGTACGTGCCGGCCCCGCTCGTGCTGATGCTGATCGCCTACCTGATCAACGTCGTGATCCGCGCCGGGCTCACGCGCATCGGCTTCTATCGCCTCGTCTGGCACCGTTCGATCTTCGATCTCGGCATCTACGTGTTCGTGCTTGCCGCCGTCGTGATCGTGTCCCACCGTCTCGTGGCTACCTAACGTGAAAAAATCCTGGCTCTCCGCAGGACAGGTCCTGCTTACCCTGATCGTCGTCATCGTGGCCGCGCTCGTGCTGTGGCGCATCGTCAGCTACTACATGTTCTCGCCGTGGACGCGCGACGGGCACGTGCGCGCCGACGTGATCCAGGTCGCGCCCGACGTGTCGGGCCTCATCACGTCGGTGCAGGTGGTCGACAACCAGCCGGTCAAGCGCGGCCAGGTGCTGTTCGTGATCGACCAGGCGCGCTACACGCTCGCGGAACGCCTCGCCGGGGCGACGCTCGACCAGCGCCGCGCGACGCTCGCGCAGGCGAAGCGCGAGTATGCGCGCAACCTGAAGCTCGGCAACCTCGTCGCGAGCGAGCAGGTCGAGGAAAGCCGCACCCGCGTCGAACAGGGCGAGGCCGCCGTCGAGGACGCGAAGGTGTCGCTCGACACCGCGCGCCTGAACCTGCAGCGCACGACGATCGCGAGCCCGGTCGACGGCTACCTGAACGATCGCGCGCCGCGCGTCGGCGAATACGTGCCGGCCGGGCGGGCCGTGCTGTCGGTCGTCGACCTGAACTCGTTCCGCGTCGACGGCTACTTCGAGGAAACCAAGCTGCGCGGCATCCATATCGGCCAGGCCGTCGACATCACCGTGATGGGCGAGCCGCATCCGCTGCGCGGCCACGTGCAGAGCATCGTCGCCGCGATCGAGGATCGCGACCGCACACAGGGCGCGAACCTGCTGCCGAACGTGAACCCGGCGTTCAGCTGGGTGCGTCTCGCACAGCGGGTGCCGGTGCGCGTCGCGCTCGATGAGGTGCCGGACGATTTCCGGATGATCGCCGGCCGCACCGCGACGGTGTCGGTGCGCGCGGCGGACGACAAGTCGAAACCGAAGGCGGCCAACCACACGTCAGCTGCGTCGGCCGCGCGCGCGGCGGGAGCATCGCAATGACGCGGCGCGGCATCCGGCTCGCGGCGGCGCTTGCGCCGCTCGCGTTCGCGCTCGGCGCGTGCAAGTCCGTCGGCCCCGACTACCATCTGCCGCAGCAGGCGTACGTGAATGCGCCGCTCGCGAACGGGGCGCTCGACGGCGCGGGCGGCACGCTCGTGTCGCACGACGCGGTGCCCGGCAACTGGTGGCAGCTCTATGACGATCCCGTGCTCGACCAGCTCGTGCGCGACGCGCAGAAGTCGAACACCGACCTGCGCGTCGCGGCGGCCAACCTCGCGCGCTCGCGCGCGGCGCTGGATGTCGCGAACGCGCAGGGCGGGTTCTCCGGCGGGGCGGAGGCCGGCGTGCAGCGTGCGCAGGAGTCGGCCGAGCAGTTCCTGCTGGAAAAGAAGCTGCCGGTGGTGAACGAAGGCGCGATCGGCATCAGCGTGTCGTACGAAATCGACCTGTTCGGCAAGTTGCGGCGCGGCGTCGAAGCCGCGCGCGCGGACGACGATGCCGTGCGCGCCGCCGGCGACCTCGCGCGCATCACGGTGGTCGCGGACGTCGTGCGCGCGTATGTCGACGCGTGCTCGGCCGGCGACGAGCTCGCGATCGCGAAGCAGTCGCTCGTGCTGCAGAAGCAGCGGGTCGCGCTGTCGCAGCGGCTGCGCGATGCCGGGCGCGGCAACCAGACCGACGTGACGCGCGGCGTGACGCAGGTGCGCACGCTCGCCGCCGACATCCCGCGCTTCGAGGGGCGCCGCAAGGTCGCGCAGTACCAGCTCGCCGCCTTGCTCGCGCGCGCGCCCGCCGATCTGCCGAAAGCAGTCGCCGCCTGCGAGCACCTGCCGGCGCTGCGCCAGCCGATTCCGATCGGCGACGGCGCGGCGCTGCTGCGCCGCCGCCCGGACGTGCGCGAAGCGGAGCGGCAACTCGCCGCCGCCACCGCGCGGATCGGCGTCGCGACCGGCGCGCTGTACCCGTCGATCAGCATCGGCGCGTCGGCCGGCACGACCGGTCTCGCCGCCGACCTGTTCTCGCCGACCACCAATCGCTGGTCGTTCGGTCCGCTGATCAGCTGGACCTTCCCGGTCAACGGCCAACGCGCGCGCGTGCGCGAGGCCGAAGCGGCAACGGCCGGCGCGCTCGCGCATTTCGACGGCGTCGTGCTGAACGCGCTGCGCGAAACGCAATCGAGCCTCGCGACCTACGCGGCCGACACGCAGCGCGCGGACGCACTGCGAACCGCGTACGAATCGGCGCGCAGCTCGGCCGACGAAACGCACCGGCTCTATCTGGCCGGCCGCGAATCGTTCCTCTCCGATCTCGACGCAACCCGCACGCTGACCAGCGTGCATGCGCAGGTCGCGGCGGCCGAGGGGCAGGTCGCGGCCGATCAGGTGCGGCTGTTCCTCGCGCTCGGCGGCGGGTGGGAAGCAGAGGCGGCGCAGCCGCAGGCGAACAACCCGGCGCGGAAACCGGCCGGCGGCGAATGACACGCACGGCCGGCACCTGATCCGCGACATAGCAGCCGGCTGCCGCCGGCCGGTCTCGGCAGCAGTACACTATCCGCCGCACTTCATTTACCGTCCGCTGCCCGCCGGGCAGCGGCATTCCTTCCGGAGATCCATCATGCGAACCAGCGCCCGTAATCACTTCGCCGGCCAGGTCACCGCCGTCAAGGCCGGCGCCGTCAACGACGAAGTCACGCTCCGCACGCCGGACGGCCTCGACATCGTCGCCGTCATCACGCACGGCAGCGCCGCGTCGCTGGGCCTCGCGGCTGGCTCCGCCGCGTTCGCGCTGGTCAAGGCGTCGTCGGTCGTCGTGATGGTCGACGTCGACAGCAGCAAGGTGTCGGCGCGCAACTGCATCGCGGGCACGGTGTCGTCGGTCACGAAGGGCGCGGTCAATGCGGAAGTCTCGATCGCCGCGCCGGGCGGCGCGCAGATCGTCGCGATCGTCACCAACGACAGCGCCGATCGCCTCGGGCTCGCGAGCGGCACGGCCGCGACGGCGATCTTCAAGGCATCGAGCGTGATCGTCGGCGTCGAGTGATGTATTTGAAGGCGGCCCGCTGCGGTCGCCTTGTTCAATTGCAGCGGGCCGGAAACGTTTGCGCAATGCAAACGCCGCCTGACCGGCCGGCGCGCGACTCATCGGATGAAACGGCCGTCGCGCCGAAGCGCGACTGCATCATTTGACCCGATGCAGCACCACCTCGGCCGTGCCGCCGCTCGACGCGGCCGGCGTGACCCATTTCAACGTGTCCGCGCTGACGGTGAACGGCCGCTTCTGCTCGACGCCGTTCCAGTTCGGATACGTACTGGCCGTAATGCGGAACGTGATCGTCCGGTCGGTTTCGTTCACGGCGTAGGTTCCGAAGTGCGCGATCGAGCCTTGCACGATGGCCTGGTTTTCGTCGGGCGTGCCCGTCATCCGGTTGGCGGACGCAAATTTCGCGAGGTCGGCGCGCGCGGTCATCAGCACATAGCGCCCGTTCCCGTCGAACATGGCGACGCCTTGCGGATGAGGGCCGAACAACGGCTGGCGGCTGCCGTCCGCGCGCACGATATCGACCGATTCGTACGCCCAGGTGCCGACGACCCGTTCCTTCAGCGTCTCGGCGCGACCCGCGACGCTTGCGCATGCGGCCATCACGCCCAGCGTGGTTGCCAGGACACGGCTGGTAAGGCGGCTCACGTGACACATGACGCTTCTCCTCGAGCAAACGTTCCGAGCGAGTGTGCTCCAAGCTTATCCGGCAGCACGCCGGGTGGCCACGCTCGTTTTCCTGCATCGGTGGGCACCACCGAATCTCCGGCATCAGTCGTGGAATGATGCGATCCGACCGCGTAATATACGTTCGGCTATAACGCCAGGGCATTCGCCCGGCAATCGATCTGGAGGTCGAAGCATGCAGACTGCTGCGGACATGTGGACCACGCCTGCCCCTGACGCGCGCACGTGCGTCGACGGCCTCGTAAGCATAAGCGGCGACGTGATCGATCCGCTGGCGCTTTCGCTCGACGCGCTCCGGCAATGCGAGAGCGTGACGACCGAACCGTTCGACCTGCGCTGCTTCAAGACCCATCGCTTCATTCGCTCGGTCGATCGCTACCGCGGCGCGCGGCTGACCGACCTGATCGCCCGCGCCGGGTTGCGCTGCAACCAGCCCGGTGACTTCAAGCGGATGGTGATTCTCGCGGTCGGACACGACGGCTATACCGTGACCTTCTCGTGGCACGAGCTGTTCAACACCGCGATCGGCGAACAGGCGATCGTCGCGTACGAGCGCGGCGGCGCGCCGCTGGATATCGCCAACGGTGCGCCGGTGCTGTTTTCCGGCGCCGACATTTTCGCGGCGCCCCGCCACGTCAATCGGCCCGCGCGCATCATCGTGCGCGTGGTGGCGCCGTGACGTCCGCATCATCCGCCGACGCGCCGCTGCGGCAAGCACTGCTTGCCGGCGCGGCCGATCCCGATGCGCCGGACGCCCGGCTGTTCGCCGCGCTCGTCGCGGCGCGCGCCGCACGCGGCGAGCTGGCGCTGCTCGGCCTGTCGCACCGGCAACTCGCCGCATTGCTGGCCCGTCACTTTCCGCGCCTGCAGCCCGCCGTGATCGCCGCGCCGCCCGTCACGGCCGCGCCCGGGCACCGCGCGCACGTGGCATTCGTCGTGACGCTGAATGCGCTGCTGCTGCGCGACGCCAGCCACGCGGTTCGCGCCGACGATGCCGAGTGCGTCGCCGCGATCGTCGCGCACGCGTGCCTGCGCCCCGATCATCTGTGGCGGGATCTCGGGCTCGACGGGCGCGACGCGGTGTCCGGCATGCTGGCGCGCTATTTCCCCGCGCTCGCCGCACGCAACGTCGCGCACCTGCGCTGGAAGAAATTCCTCGCGATGGAGGTTGCCGCGCAGCGCGGCGAGCCGCCCGGGCCCGCGCCGGGATGCCCCGGCTGCGAGGAATACGCGCACTGCTTTCCGCCGGCGCGCTAGCGGCCGCGCGGCCCGCGCACACACAGCCCGTTCGTGTATCCTTGCGCGCATGACGAGACCCTCATCTTCCGCCAAGCGGCGCGCGATCGACGAACCGCAGGTCAGTTTCCGCATGCGCATCCGCTTGGGCGACACGGTCGCGCTCGGGCCCGGCAAGGTCGCGCTGCTCGAAGCGGTGCGCGAGCACGGTTCGATCTCTGCAGCCGCGCGCAGCCTCGGCATGTCGTATCGCCGCGCGTGGCTGTTGATCGACGAACTGAACCGCTCGCTCACGTCGCCCGCCACCGTGTCGGAACAAGGCGGCCACAGCGGCGGCGGCTGCACGCTCACGCCGGTCGGCGACGAAATCATCCGGCTCTATCGCGCGATCGAACAGCAGGCGCAGAAGCACTGCGCGAAACAGATCGCGGCCCTCACGGGCTTCATGCAGTCCTGACTGCCTCGCTGGCGCGGCGTCAGCCGTGCCGCAGGCAGAACGCCGTCGTGCGGCCGCAGCCGTGCTGCGCCGCCGGCGCTTCCGGCGCATCCATCATCAGATCGACGAAGCTGGCGACGCTCGCGGTCCTGAGCGGGTGATATGCGATCCCGTGCCGCTCGCACAGGCGCTTGAGCGTGTTCATCGAATCGTGGTCGACGCAATCGACCGGGAACACGACGAGGTCCGCGCCGGGAATCGACGCGGCCAGCTTGCCCTTGCGGTCCTCGATGCCGCCGTCGTGCACGGTCAGCGAACCACCGGCCGCTTCGACGAGCCGCCGGATCGCCGCATGCGGACCGGGGCGTCCGCCGACGTACACGACGCGCTTGCCCTGCACGCGCGTCAGCGTTGCAGGCCTGCTCTCGGGTTCGGCGAGGGTGCGCAGGATCGCCTGCTCGATCGCATGCGCTTCGCGCTTGATGGTCGCGATCGTGTCGCGGGCCTCGTCGAGTTGCGCGCGCAATGCCTGCACGCGCAGCTGTTCTTCCTGCAGCCGGTCCTCGGCCGCGCCGCGGCGGCTCGCATGCAGTGCGACGACGGCGTCGCGCTCGCTCGCCGCGTCGCGCAGGCGCGCGAGCTCCGCATGCACATCGTCGCCGAACGCGATTTCGCGCCGCTCCGCCGCCGCGCGCAGCGCGTCGATCTGCGCACGCAGCGCGCGCAGTTCCGCATCGCGCTCGACGGCAAACGCATGCAGCCGGCCCTGCTGGCGCTCCGTCTTGCTCCTGAGCGCCGCGTTCTCCTCTTCGAGCGCGACGAGGCGCCGGATGTCCGCGCGATTCGCCGCCCCCACCAGATGCGACAGCATGTGCACGTCGCCGAACGCGAGCTGACGCATCTCCAGCGTGCAATCCGGATGCGTGACGACGGCCCAGTAGGCAGGCGGCACGTCGCCGGTCTTCAACGCATCGGCCCACAGCGCGCGCAATGCATCGACGTCCGTCGCGTGACCGAAGCGCTTGATCGCCAGCGCATAGCGCTGGTCGAGCGCCTTGTGCAGCGCCTTCGCGCCCTCGCCGCCGAGCGTCGCGAGTTCGACCGCCGCATGGTGGATCTGCAGGTCGGACGCGTGCTCGCGGTCGACGTCGGCATGGCGCGGCACGAGCTTGCGCAGCTCCGCCGTGGCCAGGCAGGTGCCGATCACCGAGCAGTGGATGTGCGGATCGAGCTCCGCGAGACGCAACCGGCGGCGCGCGGCCGGGCGCGTTTCGACCGGCGCCGGCGCGCAGCAGCGATCCTGTGGCGGCCGCAGCGGCGGCCCGTCGGCCCGGCCGGATGCCAGCCGGGACAGTCGAAACGGGGGCATGTCCATCTCAGACCTCTTTCAAAGGGCATTCACGCGACGATCGCGCGTCCGCCGCGCGGAATCGCCGCCGCATCGGCCGGCAGCGGGTGCGCGGGGTGACACGCGAGCACGTGCGCGACGCACAGGCCGACGAACTCGGCATCGAGCCGCTCCAGCGCCGCGGCCGCGTCGCGCAATGCGACGTCGCTGGCCGGCGGCGCCTGCGCGAAGATCACGTCGCGGTGCCGTTCCGCCGCACCGGCACGTTCGATGCAGTGGTGCAGTTCGGACAGGCGGTGAAATCCCGTGCGCTCGGCATGCGCGGCCAGTGCCTGCAACAACGCATCGAACGGCATGACGTCCGATGCGCCGGACGCCTGCGCCGCCGCGTCGCGCCGCGCGAGCAGCGCGACGAAACGCACGACGCTGCCGCGCAACCGCCCGAACGCGTCGACCACGCTCGCGATCCGTTCCGCACGCGGCCCGTCCTCGCGCCGCCTCAACGGCACGATCCTCGCGGACAGCCCGCCGTCCGCGAAGCCGTCCTGCTGCCCCTGCTGCGCCCGCTCATCCATCCCGCCCTCACTGCAATCGAACGCGCGTCGTCCAGCCGCGCGTCGCGTCTTCATGGCCTCGTAATATACAGCAGAATATAACGAGTACCGGTGTCGCCTGCTGCTGTGCCGCCGCGCGCAGCCGTCAAGTGACTGCCCTGCCCCCACCGAGATACGCCGCCCGTCCCCCGGAATAAGCCGCGCGAGCCGAACGTTTACCGCACGTACGCCGCGCAGCGTTCGCACCTGTTTCGACAGGCATGACGTTCATCAACCAGGGAGGCAGCCATGAACATGGCTTGGCGTACTGCGCTCGTCGCAAGCGTGGCCGCACTCGGCGTCGCGTCGCATGCGGCGCACGCGGAGCAGACCATCAAGGCGACATTGCGGTCGGACGCCATTCAGCTCGAGCCGCATGACGTGAAGGCGGGCAGGGTCACGTTCGACGTCACGAATTCGGCCGGCAACGATATGGCGCACGAACTCGTCGTGCTGAAGACGGATCTCGCCGACGGCGCGCTGCCCGTTCGCAAGGGGCAGGTACAGGAAGCGCGGCTGCACAAGATCGGCGAAGTCGAGGACATCGCGCCCGGCCGACACAAGCATCTGGCGCTCACGCTTGCGCCCGGCCGCTACGCGCTGATCTGCAACAAGCCCGGCCACTATGCGGCCGGCATGCATGCGGCGCTGGTCGTCACGCGCTGACGTTCGAGGCGGACGGCGCGCGACGCCACGCGCCGTCCGCCGGCTGTCGAGTCAATGCCGATGACGATGATGGATATCCGGGAAATGCGCATGTGAATGCGTGATCGGCAAGTGCACGTGCGGATGCGTGTGCGGCTCGTCGCCTTCGTACGGAAAGTCGTGCGTGTGCTGGTGATGCGCGTCGTGGCGGTGCCGATGCGTATGCTCCAGCCGTTCGTGCGCGTGCTCGTGCTCGTGCCGTTCGCGAACGTGCAACCAGATGCCGAGCGCCATCAGCGCGGCCGCGGCCCAGAACGCGGCCGACGGCATTTCCGGCCAGATCAGCAGCGCAAGCGCGACGCCGAACAGCGGTGCAACCGAAAAATACGCGCCGGTGCGCGCGGTGCCAAGATCGCGCAGCGCGACGACGAACAGCACGAGGCTGATGCCGTAGCCGGCGAGGCCCGTCAGCATCGCGGCTGCCGTGATCGAGACGGCCGGCAGCGCGGCGCCGGTCGCAACGGCGATCGCGATGTTCACCGGCCCCGCGAACAAGCCCTTCAGGCACGCGATCACCATCGCATCGTTCGCCGACACCTTGCGCGTGAGGTTGTTGTCGATCGCCCAGCACAGGCACGCGCCGACGATCAGCAGCGCGCCGACCGGCACGCCCGCCGCCGCGGGCTTCCACGACAGCAGCACGCCGCCGGCGACGATCGCCACCATGCCGAGAAACACCTGCAGGTCGACGTTCTCGCGGAACACCACCCACGCGATCACCGCGGTCAGCACGCCCTCGAGGTTCAGCAGCAGCGCGCTCGTGGCGGCCGGCGTGCTCGCGAGCCCGAGCATCAGCAGCGCGGGCCCGGCGACGCCGCCCGCTGCGATCGCGCCGGCCAGCCACGGCATCTCGGACTTTTTCAGCGCGTGGCCGTCGCCGGCGGGCGCGGCGGCGGGCCGCCGCAGCCGGCGGATCAGGATCCCCGTGCCTAGGCCGAGCCCGCTTCCCAGGTAGAACAGGCCCGCCACCATGAACGGGGACATCGCGCCGAGCAGCGCCTTGGCGAGCGGCGTGGCCGCGCCGAACAGCGCGGCGGCGGTCAGGGCGACGACGATCGCATTGAATCTCGTGTGCATAGGGTCGGAAAGAGTGAGGATCGCGCAGGGCCTGCTGCAGCGCAGCCAGATTATCCCGCAGGCCCATGTCGAAAAGTAAACTTGTAGAGATCGTAACGCGTGAGTAGCATTATCTACATGAATGTAATCTCGACCTGGTCGCTCCTCGTGCTGACACTGCCGACCGAAAACGCGACGGCACGCATGCGCTTCTGGCGCGCGCTGAAGGCCAAGGGCTGCGCGGTGCTGCGCGACGGCATCTACCTGCTGCCGTACTCGGCGGAACGCGAAAGCACGCTGCGCGAACTCGCGGACGCGATCGCCGGCAGCGGCGGCACCGCGCATCTGCTGCGCGCACCGAGTCTCGACGCGTCGCAGGACGCGGAATTCCGCGCGCTGTTCGCCCGCGACGACGAATACGCGGCGTTCATCCGCGCGCTGTCGGACGCGCGCAAGGCGCTGTCCGCGCAATCGCCGGCCGAGCTGGCGCGCGCGCTGCGCCGCCTGCAAAAGGACTACGACGCACTGCGCGCAACCGACTGGTTCCCCGGCGACGCAGCCGCCCGCGCCGAGGCCGCGTGGCGCGATTACGTCGCCGTCGTCGATACGGTGCTGTCACCGGGCGAGCCGCACGCGGCGTCACGCGCGATTCCGCTGCTGCCGCTCGCCGACTACCAGCGGCGCACCTGGGCGACGCGCCGCCACCTATGGGTCGACCGCGTCGCGAGCGCGTGGCTGATCCGCCGCTTCATCGACCGGCGCGCGCGCTTCCTGTGGCTCGCGTCGCCGCAGGACTGCCCGCCCGGCGCGCTCGGCTTCGACTTCGACGGCGCGGCGTTCACGCACGTCGACGAGCGGGTCACGTTCGAGGTGCTGCTCGCGAGCTTCGGCCTCGATGCGGATCCGGCGCTGGTGAAGCTCGGCGAGATCGTGCATGCGCTCGACGTCGGCGGCCCGGCCGCGCCGGAGGCGGTCGGCCTCGAAGCCGTGCTGGCCGGCACCCGCGAACGCACCGACGGCGACGATGCGCTGCTCGATCAGATGGGCGCGGTGCTCGACTCGCTGCATGCGTATTTCGCGGCGAACGGCAAGACAACCTCCGGGAGACGCCCATGACCACGACGGCCACGACCCACGCGCCGGCCTACTCGCTGCGCCAGCTCGTCGGCTACATGCTGCGCCTGGGCACGTTCGGCTTCGGCGGGCCGGTCGCGCTCGCCGGCTACATGCGCCGCGATCTCGTCGAGCGGCGCGGCTGGATCACCGAAGCGGACTACAAGGAAGGGCTCACGCTCGCGCAGCTCGCACCGGGGCCGATGGCCGCGCAGCTCGCGATCTACCTCGGCTACGTCCACTACCGCATTGCAGGCGCGACCCTCGTCGGTCTCGCATTCGTGCTGCCGTCGTTCCTGATGGTCGTCGCGCTCGGCTTCGCGTACGCGCACTTCGGCGGACTGTCGTGGATGCAGGCGGTGTTCTATGGCGTCGGGGCCGCGGTGGTCGGCATCATCGCGATGAGTGCCTACAAGCTGACCACGAAGACGGTCGGCAGGGACAAGCTGCTCTGGGCGATCTTCCTGACGCTCGCGGCCGTGACCTTCGTCACCGAATCGGAAATCGCGTGGCTGTTCATCGTCGCCGGGTTGATCGGCCTGTTCTCGCGCGCGCCGCCCAAGTGGCTCGACAAGGGCGGGGTGAACGCGCTCGCCGCGGCCAACCTGCCGGCTGCGAGCGGCTTCCTGAGCGGCTTCATGAGCGGCATCGACGTGGCCGTGCTCGCGCAGATCGGCGTGTTCTTCGCGAAGGCGGGCGCATTCGTGTTCGGCTCGGGGCTCGCGATCGTCCCGTTCCTGTACGGCGGCGTCGTCACCGAGCACCACTGGCTCAACGACAAGCAGTTCGTCGACGCGGTCGCGGTCGCGATGATCACGCCGGGGCCGGTCGTGATCACCGTCGGGTTCATCGGCTACCTCGTGGCGGGCCTGCCCGGCGCGTGCGTCGCCGCGCTCGGCACCTTCCTGCCGTGCTACCTGTTCACGGTGATTCCCGCGCCGTACGTGAAGAAGTACGGCCACCGCGCGGACGTCAAGGCGTTCGTCGACGGCATCACGGCGGCAGCCGTCGGCGCGATCACCGGTTCCGTGCTCGTCATCGCGAAACGCTCGATCGTCGATCTGCCGACGGCCGCGCTGGCCGTCGCGACCGTGCTGCTGCTGTGGCGCTTCAAGAAGCTGCAGGAGCCCGTGATCGTCACGGCCGCAGCGCTGATCGGGCTCGCGGCCTATCCGTTCCTCCATCACTGACGCGCCGCTCGCGCGGCGCCTGCGCCATGCACGTTCCGCGCGGCCGCGCCGCCGCCCTTGCCGCGACCCGCGTCGCACGCCGCCTGCTGCCGGACGGCGTCGACGCTTCCGCATGGATCCTGCTCGCGAGCCGCGGCCTGCGCGGCTTCACTGACGGCTTCATCGCGGTGCTGCTGCCCGCCTACCTGCTCGCGCTCGGCCTCACGCAACTGCATGTGGGGCTGCTCGGCACCGCGACGCTGCTGGGCTCGGCCATCGCGACCGTGGCCGTCGGCGCGCTGGCGGGCCGCATCGCGCATCGCCGCCTGCTGACGCTCGCCGCCGTGCTGATGACCGCCACCGGCATCGGCTTCGCGAGCCTGTCCGGCTGGTGGCCGCTGCTCGTCGTCGCGTTCGTCGGCACGCTCAATCCGAGCGCCGGCGATGTGAGCCTGTTCCTGCCGCTCGAACAGGCCCGGCTCGCGGCGGCGGCCGGCGGCGACGCGCGCACCGCGCTGTTCGCGCGCTACAGCCTGGTCGGCGCCGTGTCCGCCGCGCTCGGCGCGCTCGCGGCGGGCGTGCCGACGTGGCTGGCCGCGCATGCCGGGTTCGCGCCGCTCGCCGCGATGCGTGCGATGTTCGTGCTGTATGCGCTGGCCGGCATCGCCGTGTACGCGCTGTATCGCAAGCTGCCGCGCACGGTGCAGCGCACGCCGGCCCCGGCGGCCCCGCTCGGGCCGTCGCGACGCATCGTCATGCGGCTCGCGCTGCTGTTCAGCGTCGACGCATTCGCGGGCGGGCTCGTCGTCAATTCGCTGCTGTCGCTGTGGCTGATGCAGCGCTTCGGCCTGTCGGTCGGCGCGGCCGGCCGGTTCTTCTTCTGGGCCGGGCTGCTGAGCGCGGGCTCGCAGCTCGCCGCCGCGCCGCTGTCGCGCCGGGTCGGCCTGCTGAACACGATGGTGTTCACGCACATTCCGTCGAGCGTGTGCCTGATCGGCGCCGCCGTCGCCACCTCGCTGCCGGCCGCGCTCGCGCTGCTGCTGGTGCGCAGCGCACTGTCGCAAATGGATGTGCCGACCCGCACCGCCTACGTGATGGCGGTCGTCACGCCGCCTGAACGGGCGGCCGCAGCCAGCGTCACGTCGGTGCCGCGCAGCCTCGCGGCCGCGCTCGCGCCGACGCTCGCGGGCGGCCTGTTCGGCCTCGGCTGGCTCGGCGCGCCGCTCGTCGCCTGCGGCATGCTGAAGATCGCGTACGACCTCACACTGCTGGCCGCGTTCCGGCACGTCCGCCCCGACGCCGAGAACCGGTCGTAGCAGCGCGCGCCGCCGCGCCGCGCAAAACGCCGCAGGCCCGCGACGTGGACAGCGCGCGCGCCCACCGTTATATTCCTCCAGTTATAACGGAGACGGAGCAACACGCGTGAACACGGACATGAAGCAGGCAGTAGGCAGCAAGTACGTGCTGGAACAGATGCTGACGGCGCGCGACCGGACATGGGAAGTGGTCGATGCCGTCGCCGCGCGAATCAAGCCGGGCATGCGCGAATCGGAAGCCGCCGCGCTGTGCAAGGCCGTGATGATGGAACTCGGGATGGACCGCATCTGGCATCCGGTCATCGTGCGCTTCGGCGAGAACACGCTGAAGACTTTCAAGCAGCGCGCCGACGACGATCCCTGCCTGCGCGAGCATGACATCTTCTTCATCGATCTCGGTGTGGTGTGGGACGCGCACGAAGGCGATGCGGGCGCAACCTTCGTCGTCGGCGACGATGCGGACATGCGGGCCTGCGCGGACGCCGCCCGCACGCTGTTCGACGACGTGAAGCATCACTGGCAGGCGACCGGCGCGGGCGGCACCGCGCTTTACGCGTACGCCGAGCGCCGCGCGACGGAACTCGGCTGGCGCCTGAACCTGGACATCAAGGGCCATCGCGTGTCGGATTTCCCGCACGCGATCTACAAGGCCGGCGACCTCGGCGATTTCGACGCGTGCCCCGACGCGGGCCTGTGGATCCTGGAGATCCAGCTCGCGCATCCGACGCGCCCGTTCGGCGCGTTCTACGAGGACCTGCTCGCGTGATGCGCGGCACAGCGCGGCGCACACGCTAATGCAACTGATTCGCCTTTCGGTTCCTCGACGAATCACACGAGTCTGTTTGTGATTCGGCGCGCGACTGACTATCGTTGATAGCGGCACGACGCAACGACGGTGGGAGATTCGCGATGAAAGGCGACAAGAAGGTGATCGGCTATCTGAACGCGCAGCTGAAGAACGAGCTGACGGCGATCAACCAGTACTTCCTGCATGCCCGCATGTACAGGCACTGGGGCCTCGACAAGCTCGGCAAGCATGAATATGACGAATCGATCGGCGAGATGAAGCATGCGGATGCGCTGATCGAGCGCATCTTCATGCTCGACGGCCTGCCGAACCTGCAGGATCTGCACAAGCTGCTCGTCGGCGAGCACACGGAAGAAATCCTCGAGTGCGACCTGAAGCTCGAACGCGGCGCACAGTCCACCTGCAAGGAAGCGATCGCGTACTGCGAATCGGCGCAGGACTTCATCTCGCGCGAGATCTTCGAGCGCATCCTCGAGGACACCGAGGAGCACATCGACTGGCTCGAAACGCAGCTCGAGCTGGTCAAGAAGGTCGGCATCCAGAACTACCTGCAGTCGGGGATGACGTCGCCCGAATCGTGACCGCGAGCCCGCATGACGGGCTCGCGGCGCTTCCCGTGCATTACATGTGCCACTTCATCGTGGCAGTCAGCGTGCGCGGCTCGCCCGGCATGTTGTACAGGTCCGCGTTGCCGTGCGCGGAGATGAAGTAGCGGCGGTCGAACACGTTGTCGAGCGTGAGCGTCACGTCGAACTTCTTGCTGCGGTAGCCGGCGCCGAGATTGAACACCGTGAACGACGGCAGCGTGACGAGATCGCTCGCGGAGGCGTAGCGCGCCGACTGGAACTGCGCGCCGGCCGCCGCGTAGAAACCGTACGGCAGTTCGCGCTTGAGCCACAGGCTCGCGCTATGGCGCGGCATCAGCCCCGGCGTGTTGCTCGACAGCGCGAGCCCGGCCGCCGTCGATTGCGGCGAGCCGTCCACCGTGCCGTTCAGGTATGCATAGCCGGCCAGCACCGACCATTTCGGCGCGATCTCGCCGGAGAAGCCCAGCTCCATGCCGCGCACGTGCTGCGTGCCGATCGGCAGCGCATAGCCGGGATGCGCGGGATCGCCGATCTGCTGGTTCGTCTGGCGCATGTCGAACAGCGCGACGCTCGCCATCGCCTTGCCGCCGAGATCGAACTTCGAGCCGACCTCGTACGCGGTGGTCTTCTGCGGCGCCAGCGCCGCGCCGTTCGCGAACGCGCCGGAGCTGATCAGCGTGTCGGCGAGCGGCGAGAACGACTGGCTGAACGACGCGTACAGCGTGAGCCAGTCGAGCGGCTCGTAGATCAGCCCGACGCGCGGGCTCCACGCGCGATCGGTGCGCTCGAGGTTGAGGTTCGCCGACGTGTAGTCGTGGCGGATCTGGTTCAGGTAGTCGAAGCGCAGGCCGGCGAGCACCTTCCAGTGCTCGGACAGCGAGATCAGGTCCTGCGCGTAGACGCCGGCGAGCCCGGTGACGGTCGACGCGTTCGTGCGCGGGCGCGCGCCGGCCGGCACGCCGGGCAGGTCCACGAGCTGCGGATTGTAGAGATCGTAGGTCGCGACCTTCGTCACGTTGTAGATCGTGTCGAACTTCTGCTGCTGCGACAGTTCCAGCCCGTACAGCAGTTCATGGCGCATGCCGAACAGCGTCGTCTTCTGCGTCAGCTCGAATACGCCGTCGACGCCGTGATCGGTGCGCTGCCGCGTCGACTGGTCGAGCGTGACGCTCGGGCGCGCGGCGGTCTTGATCGGCTGGAACGTCACGTAGTTCTTCCGCTCGAGCGAGAAGTCGTACGCGCGGATCGCGCCGTGGAACGACAGCGAATCGCTGAAGCGGTGATCGAGCGACACCGTCGCGCTCTTCGCGGACACCGAGTTGTACGAACTGTTCGCCGCATCGGCCGAGCCGTAGTACGTGTTGACCGGCACGTCGACCGGCCGGCCCCGATACGCGGGGATCCCCTGGTCGGCAGTACGCCGGTCGTGCAGGTAGTCGAACTCGACATTGAGCACCGTGTCCGGGCTCAGCTTGAACTGCGCGGACGGCGCGATCGCCTGGCGGTTCAGCTGGAACTGGTCGCGAAAGCTGTTCGAATTCTCGGCCGCGCCGGTGATGCGAAAGCGCGCCGCATCGTTCGCGTTCCAGCCGAGGTCGAATTCGCCGCGCCGCTCGCCGCGCGTGCCGAGCGTCACGCCCACGTCGCGCACCGGGTTCGCCTGCGGCCGCTTCAGCACGCGGTTGACGATGCCGCCGGCCGAGCCACGGCCGTACAGCACCGCCGCCGGCCCCTTCAGCACCTCCACGTGCTCGACGTTCGACAGGTCGCGGTAGTAGAGCGCGTCGTCGCGAATGCCGTCGACGTACTGGTCGGTGATGCTGTTGAAGCCACGGATCGTGATCTGGTCGCGCTGGCCGTCGCCCACCGAGAAGCCGACGCCCGGCACGTTGCGCAGCGCGTCCTGCATCGACGTCGCGTTCTGGTCCTCGATCACCGCGTGCGGCACCACGTTCACCGTCTGCGGCACGTCCATCAGCGACATGTCGGTCTTGGTGGCCGCGCGCGAGCGGCTCGCATCGTAGGTCGCGCGCTCGGCGGCGGCGTTCACGGAAATGGTCGGCAGCGTGGCCGGCGCATCGCTTGCCTGCGCGAACGCGGTCTTGGCGCCGGCGAGCGACGTGGCGATCAGGAGCGCGCGGCAGGCGTTCTGGTTGAGTTTCATCGTTGAGGGTGGACGGAAGCGGAAAAATCGATCGGCGACATGAAAAAGCCGCGACGTCGGGGTCGCGGCTCGTAATATCTCGAAATATTAAACGATAATGATTCGTATTTTTAATCAATTTCCGGGCGTGTCGCCTGCCTGCAACACGCTTGCCGTCTACCTTTCATATTCCCGACAATCAACATCCCTGACGAATCGCTTTCAGTCTCGGTATGACGCCGACTACATCGTGCCGGGCAACGGGCTCGACGCGAGCACGGCGGCAGCCGCCAGCACGCCGGCCAGCACGACGGATTCGATGCGCAGCACCACGTTGAAATGGCGCAACGGGCCGCAGGGCATCACGGCCGACGCCCGCGACAGCGCCTTCAAAAGCTTCGGCATCCCGAATAGCCTGTTGTGCCCGCCGAGCGCCGCGGCCAGCAGCACGAGCGCGAGCTTCACGAGCAACACCTGCCCGTACGCCGACCCGAGGAGGTCGGCGTACGTGTTCACGCCGCGCCAGCCGTTATAGGCGCCGGTGCCGAACAGCACGACCAGCGCGGCCGTCGCCGCATCCGACAGCGACTGCACGAACGCCGCGCCGGCCGGCGCTTCGCCGCGCGGCGCGTCGAGCAGGCGCGGCATCACCACGCCGGCCGTCACGAGCACGATGCCGACCCACGTGCTGATCGCGAGCAGATGCAGCCAGTCGATCCACACCGGCAGGCTGAACCACCCCGCCTCCACCGGATGGCCGCCATGGCTGCGCGCCAGTGCGACGCCGGCGATCGCGAGCCACAACGCGACCGGCTCGCGATCGCCGCCTCCCCGCCACCGGAACGACAGCGCCACGACCGCGCCCATGCCGAGTGCGCCCGCGAGCCACGCATGGCCGAAGCCGGTGCCCGTCAGCATCGGCCACACCGCGGGCCCGACCGTCAGCAGCGTCGCATCGCTCATCAGCGCGCAATGCGCCCAGAACGCGACGACGCTCGCCAGCAGCGCACCGACGGCAGCCGCGCGCAGCGCGACGACCATGCGCCGGCCGGCCGCCGCCTGCCATGCGGCGTCGCCACGCGCCAGCCACCGGCTGCCGAACAGCGCCCCGACGACGACGGCGAAGCCGAGGTTCTGGATCGCCACCGCCGCGAGGCGCAGGATGCCGAGGAATCCTTCGTTCATCACTTCACCGTGAACGTGTAGGTGCCCCGGGTCTTGTGCGCATCGGCCGTCATCACGGCCCACCGGACCGTGTACGTGCCCGCCGCGAGCCTCGGCACCGCGACGGTCATCACGCGCGGTGCGGACGCGTCGACGCGCGCCTTGTCCTGCGTGACGGCCGTGCCGTTCGCGTCCGCCACGACGATCGTGCTGAAGGCCGCTTCGAGATCCTCGTTGAACGTGAGCCGCAGCGTGTCCGGCGCCGCCTCGACGGTGCTGCCCGCCGCGGGCGACGCGCGTTCGAGCTTGCCGTGCGCGGATGCCGCGAGTGGCGCGAGCGCCAGCAGCGCGCCCGTGGCCAGTGCGGCCAGATGCGTGAGCGTGGAAGTCTTCATCGCCGTCACTGCCGCTGCAGCTTCGTGACGGTGAGCGCGCCGTTCACCTCCTCGGCGACGAAGTCGATGTTGTCGCCCGCCTTCACCTGCGACAGCATCGCCGGGTCCTTCACCTTGAACACCATCGTCATCGCGTCCATGCCGAGGTTGTCGAGCGGGCCGTGCTTGATCGTCAGCTTGCCGGCGGCCGCATCGACCTTGCGAATCTCGCCGTGCGACATGCCGTTGCGCACGTCCGTTGCTTCGGTGTCGCCGGCCGCGTGCGACACGGCGGGCAGCGTGGAAAAGGCCAGCGCGCAGCCCGCTGCGATCGCGGCAAGTGCTTTTTTCATCGTCGTTCTCCAGGGTTGGGGGGTGAGGCAATCGGCGGCCGGCGTCGCGCCGGCCGCATCGTGTGAATTCGTGTGAATCAGCGCGCCGGCAGCTCGCCGGCGTATTCGTAGGCGACCGTGCCCTTCGGGTGCCTGAACCAGCCCGGATCGCGGTAATCGTTGCGGCCGAGCCCCTGCCGCACCTTCACGACGGTGAACATGCCGCCCATCTCCAGCGGGCCGAACGGCCCGGTGCCCGTCATCATCGGCAGCGTGTTGTCGGGCAGCGGCATCTCCATCTCGCCCATCGCGCCGCCGGTGCTGCCCATCGCCATGTAGTCGGGCACGAGCTTGCCGATGCGCTTCGCGAGATCCTTCTGCGGCACGCCGATCAGGTTCGGCACCTGGTGCCCCATCGCATTCATCGTGTGATGCGACTTGTGGCAATGGAACGCCCAGTCGCCCGGCCGGTCGGCGGTGAACTCGATCGCGCGCATCTGGCCCACCGCGACGTCGGCGGTCACCTCGGGCCAGCGCGCGCCCGGCGGAATCCAGCCGCCGTCGGTGCCGGTCACCTCGAACGTGTAGCCATGCAGGTGCATCGGGTGGTTCGTCATCGTCAGGTTTCCGAAGCGAATGCGCACGCGGTCGCCCGCGCGCACCGGCAACGGATCGATGCCCGGGAACACGCGCGAATTCCACGTCCACATGTTGAAATCCGTCATCTCGTTGACGCGCGGCGTGTAGCTGCCAGGGTCGATGTCGTAGGCGGCGAGCAGGAACACGAAATCGCGGTCGACCGGCATCACGCCGCGATCCTTCGGGTGCACGATGAACATGCCCATCATCCCCATCGCCATCTGCACCATCTCGTCGGCGTGCGGGTGATACATGAACGTGCCGTACTTCTCGAGGCGGAACTCGTACACGTAGGTCTTGCCGGGCGGAATGTGCGGCTGCGTGAGGCCGCCGACGCCGTCCATCCCGTTCGGCAGCAGCATCCCGTGCCAGTGGATCGTCGTGTGCTCCGGCAGCCGGTTCGTCACGAAGATGCGCACCTTGTCGCCTTCGACCGCCTCGATCGTCGGGCCGGGCGACTGCCCGTTGTAGCCCCACAGGTTCGCCTTCATCCCGGGCGCCATCTCGCGCACCACCGGCTCGGCGATCAGGTGGAATTCCTTCCAGCCGTTCTTCATCCGCCACGGCAGCGTCCAGCCGTTCAGCGTCGCGACGGGCGTGTACGGGCGGCCGTCGGGCGGCGCGAGCGGCGGCTGCGTGGCGGCCTGCGCCATCGTCGGCGCCTCCGGCAGCGTGGCCGCGCCGGCCTTGCTGACCATCGCGGCGCCGAGGAGCGCGGCACCCGAGCCGCTGAGAAATTGTCGACGGGACACCATGTCAATGACCTTCCGAATGCGTTGCCGGCGCGGAAAGCGCCGCGGGAATCGAGGGAGACGGCTCGGCTGCGGGAGCGGCGGGCGGCGTGTCGCGCTGCGCGGCGTCCGGCGGCGGCAGGCGGCCGCCGAGCGCCTGCTGGAGATCGGTCTGCGCAAGCCAGTAATCCTTCAGCGCGTCGATGGCGCCGTTGACCGCGCCGACCTGTTCGCGCGCATCGACGAGCAGTTCGAACACGCTCGCGAGCATGCCGTTGTAACGCAGCAGCACTTCGTCCGAGATGGTCTTGCGCAGCGGCACGACCTCGTCGCGGTAATGCTTCGCGACGTCGTAGCTCGTCACGTATGCCGCATACGATTCGCGCACCTCGGAGCGCGCGTCGATCGCGGTCTGCGCGAGCCGATTGGCCGACTGCATGTAGAGCGCTTCCGCCCGCGCGACCTTCGCGCCGCCCCAGTCGAACAGCGGAATCTCCACGCTGATCTCGTAGCCGTGCTCATGCCCCTTGTCGGTTTCGTAGTTGTTCACGTAGCCGACGTCGAGCGCGTTGACGAAGCGCGTGGCCTTGCTGAGGCCCAGCGACGACGCGACGCCCTGCGTCTGCAGCTGCGCCGCCTGGATGTCGACGCGATTGCGCATCGCGAACGCTTCGAGGTCCGCGAGCGCGGGGCGATCCTTCGGCAGCGCAGGCAGGCGATCGGGGAGCGTGTACTGCGTGCCCGCGCCCCACAGGCCCATCGCGCGCGTCAGCCGCTCGCGCGTGGCGACGGCCTGCTGCCGCGCCTTCGCGAACTGCGCGGTGGCGTCCGCATGGAACGCCTGTTCGCGCGCGTGCTCGAGCCGGCTGAAGTGGCCGGCCTCGCGCATGCGCTGCGCGAGTTCGGCGGCCGCGCCTGCCGCATCGTTCACCTGCTCCGCGTAGCGCGGCCGACTGCTCGGCCGCAACCGCGTTCACGTATGCGCGGCGCGCGTCGGCCGCGACCTTCAGCATCGCGTCGGCGGTTTCCAGCTTCGTCTGCTCGAACCGGCGCCCTTCGATGCGCGCGGCAAACGGCAGCGCCAGGATGCCGAGCACGTTCGCCGAAAACGTCCGGCCGATGCTCAGGTCATTGCTCGAACGCGTGCGGCTGAAGCTGAAGCCGGGATTCGGCAGCCGCCCGGCCTGCACCAGATCGGCTTCCGACAGGCCGAGCTGTGCATACGAAGCCTGCAGCCCGCGATGATTCAGCAGCGCGACCTGCACGGCGTCGTCGATGCCGAGCGGCTTCGCGAGCAGCTCGCGGGTGCGCGCCGCGACCGTCTCGCGATCCGCGTCGCTGCGGACGATCACCGCGTCCTTGCCGAGCCGCTCGCGCGCGGCGGTGGACACCGCATCGAACCCGCCGTCCCGCGAGAACGTCGTGCAGCCCGCCAGCCATGCGATCGCGGCGATGCTCGCCGCGACCCGCAGGGAAACCCATCGCTCGATCATCTGGCCGGGCCCTCGCGGGTTGCGTGGTTCGCCTGGTTCGAAGGGGCCGGCTTGCCCGGTGTCGCCGCGCGCCTGGCGGGCTCGGTCACCGCGCGATTCAGGTGTTGCCAGCCCGGACCTTCGCCGTCGTGATAGGGACGATAGCCGTCGAACGCGGACGGAACGGCGTGCGCGGGCACGGGCGCCGCGGCATCGGCCGGATCGGGCTGCGTCGTCGTGGCGTGCGCGAACGGCGGCAGGAAAGCCGCCGCGCCGAGCAGCGCCGCAAGAGTCAGTTGCATGAGTTGCCTCGTCGTGAGTCACCGGGCAAGCCGCCATGCGGCCGCCGGTTCGGATTGCACGTCGCGGCGCATCGGCCGCGATCCCGGGTACTAGACGAGTGCGCCGCGAGGCGGCCGTTCGATGCCGCCCGTCAGGAACGACGCGGCGGCCGTGGGCGGTGGAATGAATCCGTGGATGCGGGCCATGTCGGCAGACGCCGCGACGTCCGGCAGCGCCGGCCACCCGGTGCCAAGGCAGCACGACGTGCAGGCCTGGCACGCTTGCGCGTGGCCGGCGTCGCCAGAGGCCGCATGGCGGGAGTGGCCGCGATCGTCCCGCACGTCGTGGTGGTGCGCGCTGCCGGCCGCTTTCGCATGCCGGGCCGGCATGTCGCCCGCCACCGCGCATGACATCGCCGCAGCCGCGAACGACTGAACCGGCAGGCTCAGGGCCAGCAACACGACGATGAGGAATTTGCGCCAGTACGACATGGAAGCGAAAGCAAGCACGCGGCAATCAGGAGCGGCCAGCTTATCGGCGCACGGGTGACGACGGCGTGGCCGCAACATGACCGGATTTTCATGAAAGACGCGCGGCAGTGGCGTACCCTCCTGCCTGTCGGTCGCGCCATTGCGTTGCGCCGCCCTGCTTCATCAACCACCATCACATCATGCGGATACTCATCGTCGAAGACGAAGCCAAGATGGCGTCGTATCTCCGTCAGGGGCTGACGGAAGCGAGCTATACCGTCGACATCGCCACGAACGGGCGCGACGGCCTGTTTCTCGCGCTGCACGAAGCGTTCGACCTCGTCGTGCTGGACGTCATGCTGCCCGAGCTCGACGGCTTCGAGGTGCTGCGGCGCCTGCGCGAGCAGAAGTCGACGCCCGTGCTGCTGCTCACGGCCCGGGACACGGTCGACGACAAGGTCGCCGGCCTCGAGCTGGGCGCCGACGACTATCTGCCGAAGCCGTTCGCGTATGCGGAATTCCTCGCGCGCATCCGTTCGCTGCTGCGGCGCGCGCCGCGCAGCGCGCGCGACACGCTGCAGATCGCCGATCTCGACGTCGACCTGATCCGGCGCCGCGTGCGGCGCGGCGACACGCGCATCGACCTCACCGCGCAGGAATTCGCGCTACTGCAGCTGCTGGCGGAGCGCGAGGGCGAGGTGCTCACGCGCACCTTCATCACGTCGCAGATCTGGGACATGAACTTCGACAGCGACACCAACGTCGTGGATGCCGCGATCAAGCGCCTGCGCGCGAAGATCGACAACGCATACGAGCACAAGCTGATCCACACCATCCGCGGCATGGGCTACGTGCTCGAGGACCGCTCGTGAGCGCCGCACCCTCGCCCTACTCGCTGCTCAAGCGGCTGACGTTCGCGTTCGCCGCCGTCGCGGGGCTCGTGTTCTCGCTGACGGGCGCGTACCTGTACCGGTCGCTGTCCGCCGAGCTGCAACGCCGTGACGACATCGAGATCAGCGGCAAGCTGAACCAGTTCGCGCAGCTCTCCCGCGCGCGCGGCTCGGCGCAGGCCATCCGCACGAACCCGGGCGTGTTTCACGACGTGCTGCTGTCGCACCCGGGCGTGTATCTCGGCATCTACGATGCGCGCGGCACGCCGCTGGTCGAGCATGCGGACGGGCCGGACCCCGCGCTGAAACCGCTCGCCGACGGCGCCCACCCGGACAGCCAGCCGTTCACCTGCGCGCCCGCCGAGATCGGCCAGGCGCGCTGCATTTTCTCGAAGGTCGTGCTGCCGTCCGGCGAGGCGATCCGGATGCTGCTCGTGCGCGCCGCAGATGACCGTCAATCGCTGCTCGACAGCTACCGGTATCACATCTGGTTCGCGATCGCGGCGGGCGCCGTGCTGGTGTGCGCGCTCGGCCATGCGGTCACGCGCCGCGGGCTGTTGCCGGTGCGGGACATCGGCCGCCAGGCGTCCCGGATCGAAGCGCACAACCTCAATGAACGGCTCGACATCCGCGGCGGGCCGGTCGAGCTGCACGAGCTCGCGCTGTCGGTGAACCGCATGCTCGACCGGCTCGAGCGCTCGTTCGAGCGGCTGTCGCGGTTCTCGTCGGATCTCGCGCACGACATGCGCACGCCGCTGGCGAACATCATCAGCGCGTCGCAGATCACGCTGTCGCGCGCGCGGCCAGCGGAAGAATACGAGGCGCTGATCGATTCGAACATCGAGGAATGCGAGCGCCTGCAGCGGATGATCGACAGCATGCTGTTCCTCGCGCGCACCGACCACGCGCAGCAGCACCTGAAGCTCGCCGCGCTCGACGCGGCCGACGAGCTGCAACGGCTCGCGTCGTATTTCCAGGGGCTCGCGGAAGATGCCGGCGTGCGCATCGCCGTGCACGGGCACGCGAGCGTGCACGCCGACGCACCGCTGTTCAGGCGCGCGGTGAGCAATCTCGTGTCGAATGCGCTCCAGCACGCGCATCGCGGCTCGACCATCGAGCTTGCGGTGTCGGTCGATGCCGATCATGCGGCCGTGTCGGTCGCGAACCAGGGCGCCGTCATTGCGCCGGACCAGCTCGACCGGATCTTCGAGCGCTTCTACCGCGTCGATGCGTCGCGCCATGGCTCGGCCCGCAACGCGGGGCTCGGCCTTGCCATCGTGAAGTCGATCATGGCGCTGCACCACGGCAGCGTCGCCGTGACGAGCGACGCGCAGCGGACGATCTTCACGCTGCGATTCCCGTGCGGCGATTCGCGCCGCGCCTGACACGCGCGCGCGGCCGGCGCATGCGCGGCCGAGGCGGCACTATTGCCCGTCCGGCGGCGCGCCACGGTCGAGCTTCGCTTGCCGCCGCGCACGGTCGTTGACGATCTGGTGCCGCCGATGGTCGGTCATCTTCTTCCATGTCCGCGCCTCTTCGAGCGTGCGGAGGCAGCCGATGCAGAATCCCGTTCTTCCGTCGAACGAGCAGATGTCGATGCAGGGTGACTTGACGGCCATCGCTCAGGCCGCCTGCTGCGGTCTCACGACCTCGACGGTCACGTGCGACAGGCCGTCCACGCGATCGAGCAGCCCGTGGTAGAAGCGTGCGTCGCGGCTGCCGTCGCCGGTCGCCACCGACACGACCGCGCTCATGTGGCCCGGCCCGAGACGCCACACGTGCAGGTCCGCGACGCGGTCGCCGCCGCCTTCGATCAGCGCGCGCACGCGCTGCGCCATCCGCGGATCGGATTGCATGTCGAGCAGGATGCCACCCGTGTCGCGCATCAACCCGTATGACCAGTTCGCAATCACCAGCGCGCCGATGATGCCCGCGAGCGGATCCATCCACACCCAGCCGAACGCGCGCGCGAGCACGAGGCCGATGATCGCGAGCACCGATACGGCTGCGTCCGCGATCACGTGGATGTAGGCGGAGCGGATGTTGTGGTCGCGCGTCGCGGCGGCGTGCGCGTGCTTGTCGTCGTGGTCGTGGTCGTGGTCGTCATGGTCATGCGCGTGATGGTGATGATGACCGTGCCCATGCCCATGCCCATGCCCGTGATGATCGCCGCTCAGCAGCCACACGCTCGCGAGGTTGACGAGCAGGCCGAGCACCGCGATCGGAATCGCTTCGCCGAAATGAATGGGTACCGGCGACAGGAAGCGCGACACGGCCTCGTAGCCGATCAGCAGCGCGATCATCGCCAGCACGATCGCGCTGGTGAATCCCGCCAGGTCGCCGAGCTTGCCGGTGCCGAACACGAAGCGCGCATCGCCGGCGTGCTTGCGTGCATACGTATAGGCGAGCGCCGCGATCAGCATCGCGCCCGCATGCGTCGACATGTGCAGCCCGTCGGCGACGAGCGCCAGCGAGCCGAACAGGCTCCCGCCGACGATTTCCGCGACCATCATCACGCTGCACAGCGCAATCACCGCCCATGTCCTGCGCTCGTTCCGCTCGTGTGCCGCGCCGAGGAAGATGTGGTCGTGCCCCGCGCCGAACGCCGCGTCCTTGAAGTCGTTCATGTCGCGCCTCACTTGAAGTAGCTGTGCACGACTTCGATCAGCTGCTCGGTCGCGCTGCCTTCGTCATGGCCGCCGTCGTGCTCGGCATCGACCAGGTGGGTGCGGATGTGATCCTCGAGCACGACGGCCAGCAGCCCGTTCATCGCGCCGCGGCAGCTCGTGATCTGTTGCAGGACCTCGTTGCAGCCCCGCTCCTCCTCGAGCGCGCGCTCGATCGCTTCCATCTGCCCCTTGATGCGGCGGACCCGGTTGAGCAGCTTCTGTTTTTCGCGGACGGTGTGACTCATCGATGGCCTCCAGATAGGGTGGGGGAGTATATCTCAAGGCCAAATTCCATATAGGGGATGGGGGTATATATCCTGTGCGGCGCAAGCGTCGCGGCGGCGCCGATGACCGCGAAGCACGCAAGGGATCGGAACGAACGCGGTTCGCGAGATTGCGATGCTGGATGGCGCGCGCTGCCGCGCACGGCGGCGAGCGCATTTGATGAGGATAACGATGGATTCAGGCAGATGCCTTCCCGGAACGCCCAGGCTGATGCACTACTGGCGCTGCGCAGACGGCGTGCGGCTGGCTGGCGACATCCGGGGCAATCCGGACGGCCTGCCAGTCGCCCGCTGCACGGCGGCGGACAGATGCGGCCCCCGCTGGGGTGACACCGGCGAGCGGCTCGGCGCGGCCGGCTGTTTCGCGGTGGCATTCGATGCGCGCGGCCACGGCAATTCCGACCGGTCGCCCGACGACGACCACAGCACGGATGCGCTGGTGCGCGATCTCAACGGCCTCGCGAAGAACGGGCGGCTCGGGCAGGACAGCGCATATCGGTAGCATTGGGTCCCGCGCTTCACAGACCACCAGCACGCCCGTGCATTGCGCCATCGACGGCTGTCGGCCTGCGCGCGCGCTGAAGCTGTCGACGCTGCCGGTGCGCGGCGGCAGTTCGGACGTAATCAGCGAGGCGGGGGTTCGAGCGTTTCTCGACCGGTGCCCGCGCGCGGAATGCGCGAACGCGCAGGAAGCGGGCCACACGGTGGCCGGCGACCGCAACGACGCCTTGGGCTTCGGGGATGGAAAGCGGAATGTCGGGATGCGACGGCAGGCTCGCCGCCTGTCACAGAAAATTCATCGCGCGCTCGGCGTCGGGGCGCGTTGGCCGAGGCAATTTGCGCGATGGCCACGTTGTGGGGACGAATCCAGAATCCTGAACACTGCCGGCCTGCACGACCTCATCCTCGCGCGGGTGTTGCACCGGCCGACACGGCCCTTGGGGCCGCGGTCGCCCGGCACATTCGGAACATCCTGCACATGCTGCCGGCAATCCAACGCATTGCCGGCAGCACGGCATAACGCCGGCGCGTTACTCGGCTTTCGCGGCCTGCTGCTCGACCGGCGCCACTTGCGGCTCGGCCTGCTCGACTTGCGATGCCGCGGCATCGGCCTGTTCCGGAACCGGAACCGCAGCCGGCGCCTCGGCCTGCGCCGGTTGCGCGCCGGCCTTGGCTGCTTGCGCAGGCCCCTTGCGCGGGCCGCGCGCCTTCAGCCGCCGGGCACGCGCCGCATCGTCGCGCGTCACGCGCCCCGCTTCGTTGCCTTGCAGGTCGATACGCACCGCGTCCTCGACGAGGCACGACCAGTAACGGTTACCGCGGCACCAGGTCGACATCGCTTCGCGCAGCTCGGCTTCGCTCAGGCCGATCGCCTGCGCCTCGCCGGCGAGATCCGCCCAGATCCCGACCTTCAGCGGCACCTTGGGCGCCGGGTTCCTCGGGAACGCCAGCGGGAAGCGCTTTTGCAGTTTGCCGATCGCGACGATGACCGGATCGACCGGCGCCGACGGCTTGCCGCCAGCGGACGGGCGTGCCCGGGGCCCCTGCCGGGCACCGGCCGGTGCCTTCGCGTCGGCCGGCACTTTCGCGCCGGCGGGCGCCTTGGCCCCGGAACCCGGTTTGCCTCCGGACGACGGCTTGGTTCCGGATTGCGGCTGCGCCTTCGCGCGCTTGGCATTCCGATCCTGCTTGGCCTTCGCTGCGAGCTGATCCCGCAATTCGGCAAGTTGTTCAAAACCCATAAATTCAATCCACCAGGAATAGAGAGCGTCGCTTCCACGGCGAAACGCACGCGAGGCCGCGCCAGGCTTGACGCGGCGGCTCGGGATGACGGCGTTCGGCACAACCGTCACCGGCGTGGAAGATACCGCATGAGCAGCGAAGCGCACCCCGTGTCGGGCATCTCGCCGCGCTGCCGGATAGTACGCAGGAGTGGAAGTATACCGATACGCGCGGCTGTCGGCTGACTCGCCGGTCAACGGGCCGTGACAGGCGTCGCCTTGTAGCGCCGCCGTGCCGGCGCTCCGCACTTCGAAACCGGTCTCCCACACTCGCTCCTCGCGCGCGTTCGCCGGCCGGGGTTCGCTCCCCTTCATTCAGGTTCCGCAGTACGGAACATGCATTCCGGAATGATTGCGCGGCGCCGGTCGCCCGGTTTCAATGGTCCCGCGGCGCCACGCGTGGTCCGTCTCCCCGAATTGCAATCCGGCGATCGGATGCCGTCGACCCGGCCGGCGCGCCGTGCACCATCCGCATGATCGTTGCGTCCGCATCGATCGTTTTCCGTTGCCGGCGCATCGTCCGTCGGCAGAAACGGCGACGGCATGCGATACCCGTTCTTCATAAAATGCGTAGTATGTTCGCGACGACACGGTCGCGGGCCGACGTGCATCGTCATCGCGCGCACGCGCGATCACCGACAAAAAAACACGCCGAAACACACGGAGTAGAGACATGGATCCCCAACCCGACCACGCGCTGCCGGACGGCATCACGCGCGAGCCACTTCATCTTCGCCAGATCGACATGCGCGGCTACCGTCGCAGCGACGGCCTGTTCGAAGCGAGCGCCTGCCTGACGGATCGCAAGATGCACGACTTCGCGCCGCCGGGCGGCACGCGCGTCGTGCTCGCACAATCGCCGATCCACGACCTGGGCGTGACGCTGGTATTCGACATCGACATGGTCGTGCGCGAAGTCCGCACCTTCATCCGGTCGCATCCGTACGCGCCGTGCCCGGGCGGCGGCGACTCGCTCCAGGCCCTCGTCGGATTGCGCATCGGCGCGGGCTGGAACAGCGAAGTGCGCAAGCGCCTGCCGTCCTGCGACACCTGCACGCATCTGAAGGAAATTCTCGGCCCGCTCGCGAGCGCCGCGTTCCAGACGATGGTCGACGTCCGGCCTTCGTCGCTCGACAACCGCGACGGCAGCGGCAAGCCGGTCAAGATCGACAGCTGCTATGCGTACGGCGCGTCGCGCGATCTCGTGAAGGCGCTGTGGCCCGATCATCACCGGCCCGCTCAGCCGGCCAACGAGGGCTGACCGCGCTACGCGTGCGCGCGCCCGCCCGGCGGCGGACGCGCGGCATCATCAGGCCGCGCCCTTCAGCTCGATCAGCAGATCCTTCGCCGCCACCCGTTCGCCGACCTTCACGTGCACGGCGGCAATCTCGCAGTCGCGCTCGGCAGCGATGTGGGTCTCCATCTTCATGGCCTCGAGCGCGATCAGCGTCGTGCCGGCCGTCACGCGCTGGCCCGGCTGCACCGCCACCGTCACGACCGAGCCCGGCATCGGCGCGGCCACGTGCAGCGGGTTGGCCGGATCGGCGCGCTGCAACCCGTGACGCTCCTTGCCCGCATGCACGGTGGTCCTCTGCTCGACGAGCGCGGTGCGCGACTGGCCGTTCAGCTCGAACTGCACCTTCACGATGCCGTCCTGCGCGTCGGCATGCTGCCCCTGCAGCGACACGAGCAGCGTCTTGCCCGGCGAAATGTCGATCGCGACTTCTTCCTGCGGCTGCAGCCCGTACAGGAAGGCGGGCGTCGGCACCACCGACGTATCGCTATACGCGCGTATGTGCGCGTAGTAGTCGACCGTCTGCTTCGGATACATCAGGTACGACGCCAGTTGCCGATCGTCCAGCGGCTGCTCGCACGCGGCCTCGGCCTGCGCGCGCGCCGCGTCGAGATCGACCGCCGGAATCTGGTCGCCGGGGCGATACGGCGCGGGCGGTTCGCTCTTGAGCACCTTGCGCGACAGGTCCACCGGGAAGCCGTCCGGCGGGAAGCCCAGCTCGCCCTTGAACAGCGACACGACCGACTCCGGAAACGCGATGTCCTTGTCCGGGTTGCGCACGTCGTCCACGCCGAGATCGTTCGCGACCATCATCAGCGCCATGTCGCCGACCACCTTCGACGTCGGCGTCACCTTGACGATATCGCCGAACAGCCGGTTCACGTCCGCATACGCGCGCGACACCTCCGTCCAGCGATGATCGATGCCGAGCGAGCGGGCCTGCTCGCGCAGGTTCGTGTACTGGCCGCCGGGCATCTCGTGACGGTACACGTCGGCCGTGCCGGCGCGGATCTCCGATTCGAACGGCGCGTAGTAGCGGCGCACGCCCTCCCAGTACATCGACGCCTCGTGCAGGCGATCCGGATCGAGCTCCGGATCGCGCTCGCTGCCGGCCAGCGCCGCCGCGACGCTCGACAGGTTCGGTTGCGACGTGAGGCCGCTCATCGCGTCGAGCGCGCCGTCCACCGCGTCGCAGCCCGCGCCGATCGCGGCCAGCACCGAGGCCGCTGCGATGCCGCTCGTGTCATGCGTGTGGAAATGCACCGGCAGCCCCGTTTCTTCCTTGAGCGCCTTCACGAGCGTCGCGGCCGCCTGCGGACGGCAGATGCCGGCCATGTCCTTGATGCCGAGCACGTGCACGCCGGCCCGCTGCAGCTCGCGCGCGATGCCGACGTAATACTTGAGGTCGTACTTCGCGCGCGACGTGTCGAACAGGTCGCCGGTGTAGCAGATCGCGCCTTCGCACAGCATCCCGCTGTCGCCCACCGCATCGATCGCGACGCGCATGTTGCGCACCCAGTTCAGCGAATCGAACACGCGGAACACGTCGACCCCGGCATTCGCGGCCTGCTTCACGAAGAAGCGCACCACGTTGTCCGCGTAGTTCGTGTAGCCGACCGCATTCGAGCCGCGCAGCAGCATCTGGAACAGGATGTTGGGCACGCGCTCGCGCAGCAGCGCGAGCCGTTCCCACGGGTCTTCCTTCAGGAAGCGCAGCGCGACGTCGAAGGTCGCGCCGCCCCAGCATTCGAGCGAGAACAGCTGCGACAGCTCGCGCGCGTAGAACGGCGCGATCGGCAGCATGTCCGCGGTGCGCATGCGCGTCGCGAACAGCGACTGGTGCGCGTCGCGCATCGTCGTATCGGTCAGCAGGACCTGCTTCTGGTCGAGCATCCAGTTCGCGAATTTTGCCGGGCCGAGTTCGCGCAGGCGATCGCGCGTGCCGGCCGGAATCGCCGCCGCCGTGTCGATCCTCGGCAGCACCGGTTTCGGCAGCGGCAGTGCGGGCAGCGTGCGGCCGTTCATCTCGCCGTTGCCGTTCACGTTCAGCTCGCCGAGATAGCGCAGCAGCTTCGTCGCGCGATCGCCGCGCTTCGCGAACTCGAGCAGCTCGGGCGTCCGGTCGATGAAACGGGTCGTCACGTCGCCCGAGATGAACGCCGGATGGTTGATCACGTTCTCGAGAAACTGCAGGTTCGACGTGACGCCGCGAATCCGGAACTCGCGCAACGCGCGATCCATCCGGTGGATCGATTCGGCTGCCGTCGGCGCCCACGTCGTCACCTTCACGAGCAGCGAGTCGTAGTACGGCGTGATCACCGCGCCGCCATACGCGGTGCCCGCATCGAGCCGCACGCCGAAACCCGCTGCGCTGCGGTACGCGGTCAGCCGCCCGTAGTCGGGCAGGAAATCGTTTTCCGGATCCTCGGTGGTGATCCGGCATTGCAGCGCGTGGCCGTTCAGCGGAACCGCCTGCTGGGCCGGCACGCCCGCCGCGCGCTCGACGATCGATCCGTCGCCATCCGCGACATCCTCCGCGAGGCCGATGCGGCCGCCTTCCGTGATGCGGATCTGCGCCTTCACGATGTCGATCCCGGTGATCATCTCGGTCACCGTGTGCTCGACCTGGATGCGCGGGTTCACCTCGATGAAGTAGAACTGGCCGGTGTCGGCATCCATCAGGAATTCGACGGTGCCCGCATGCGTATAGCCGACCGCGCGCATCAGGCGCAGCGCCGATTCGCACAGCGCCTTCCGGCCGTCGTGATCGAGGTACGGCGCGGGCGCGCGTTCGACCACCTTCTGGTTGCGGCGCTGCACCGTGCAGTCGCGCTCGTACAGGTGCACGACCGTGCCGTGCAGATCGCCGAGCACCTGCGCCTCGACGTGCCGCGCGTTGCGCACGAGCTTCTCGACATACACCTCGTCGTTGCCGAACGCAGCCAGCGCCTCGCGCCGCGCGGCGGCCAGCGACGCCTCGAGATCGCGTTCGCTCTCGAGCACGCGCATCCCGCGCCCGCCGCCGCCCCAGCTCGCCTTGAGCATCAGCGGGTAGCCGACACCGGCGGCCAGCGTCTTGCACGCGTCGAGATCGTCCGGCAGCGGCGCGGTGGCCGGCATCACCGGCACGCCCGCGGCGATCGCGGCATTGCGGGCGGCCACCTTGTTGCCGAGCGTGCGCATCACGTCGGGTGCGGGGCCGATCCAGCGGATCCCGGCATCGATGACGGCCTGCGCGAAATCCGGGTTCTCGGACAGGAAGCCGTACCCCGGATGGATCGCGTCGACCTTCGCCTGTCGCGCGACACGCAGGATGTCGTCGATGTCGAGATACGCGGCGAGCGGCTTCTTGCCCTCGCCGATCAGGTAGCTCTCGTCGGCCTTGAAGCGATGCAGCGCGAGGCGGTCTTCCTTCGAATAGATCGCCACCGT
Organism: Burkholderia pyrrocinia; assembly: GCA_001527685.1. Lineage (GTDB taxonomy): Bacteria > Pseudomonadota > Gammaproteobacteria > Burkholderiales > Burkholderiaceae > Burkholderia > Burkholderia pyrrocinia_D. The sequence continues at coordinate 42,051 of LOZU01000013.1, read as the reverse complement.
GCGGATGTTCATTTCGGCGGCGGCACGCATCACGCGAATCGAGATTTCCGAGCGATTGGCGATCAGGATGGACTGGATGGGGGTAGGCGTCATGTTTTGCAAGGATCAACGGTCGTCGAACGGAACCGGCCCACGCGACGTGTCACGGTCTGGAGCGAATCGGGATCGATGTAAGCAAGCGGCGGGCCAGTCGCGGCCGCCGCGCCTATGTGCTTGATTTGGCAAGCGAACGGCATGGCGCCCGATTGCCGTTCGTTTCAAAAATGGAAGCCTGCTTGCAACTGTGAACTGCGCAATCGAGCGGGCAGCCGACCGGCGCCGCGGGCTGTATTCGGGATGTCGATCGATCAAGCGCGTCTCCGGGATGACGGCGCGCGACGCAGGCATTGCGCAAGGTGTCCCGATCCGGTGTTCCGTAGTTCGAAACATCGGCGGTGATCCGCCCGCAAACCTGCACGCACGCGCGGACCAGTATTGCCGTGCATGGGATTGTGTTGTTCCGTCAGTGCCGTCTACTACGCTGCACCCCGCACGTAACATACGCTCCGCATCAGCGAAGCGCAAACTCGGCCCGGCCGCTGCGCAATGCCACGGTACGGATCACGGCCCTGGCGTTCGTTGCCCGGCCGTCGCACGCCATGTCAAATCGGCAGACGCGTCCTGTCCGTCGTCGGGATGTCGCAACCGCGCAATCGCTTCGGCGCGCGACCGGCAGCACCGGTACGCATTCTGATCCAGGCCGCCAGCGACAGCACGTCAATGGCCGGCGCGTGGACGCAGATGCGCGAGGCGGAGGCCGGCGCTGCGAAGGCCGGCGCTGCTGCAAGGCACGAGCCTGACGGTCGGCGGACGGGCCCAGCAGATGCCCGGGTTCGGCGGCACCTATTCGGATTCGGATGTCGCGGCGGTCGCCGGTTTCGTGCCGAGCCATTTCGGCTCGAAGCAGGGAACGGTGACGGCCGAGCAGGTGCGCGCGCAGCGCGCGTCCGAATGACGTTCGGTGCGCCGGCCGGGGTCGATGTTGCGATACGGTGCCGGCGCGCGGTGGCGGGCTCGCGCGGTGGATCGGCTTCGCCGTGCGCGGCGTCCTGTCGCGTGACGTAGTCGTTTATGGGAAATCCGGCGCCGCGTGGCGCCTTCGTCAGAACACGCCGAGCGCAAGACCGGCCGCGAGGCCTGCGCCGAGTTCGGCGCAGCGCGCGAGATCGTCGGCCTCGATCGTCTTCGGCGCAAGGATGCGCTCGGTCGTCTGCGCATGCGTGCACACGATCAGGCCCGGCGCCACGCTCTTCAGGCGCCAGCCGGTCGCGATGCGATCGATCTGGCGCAGCGCATTCTGTCCGTCACTGCCGGCGCAGATCATCGTCGCGTACGGGCGGCCGTTCACGCGATCGAGCGCCGCGTAATAGCAGCGATCGAAAAAGTCCTTCATCAGCCCGGACATCGCGGCGAGATTCTCCGGCGTCGCGAACAGATACGCATCGGCCGACAACACGTCGTCCGGGCCCGTCTCGTCCGCACGCTGCAGCCTGACCGACACGCCGGCCTGTTCGCGCGCCGCGCCGGCGGCCGCCTCGGCCATCTGCCGCGTGCCTCCGGTCATCGTGTGATAGACGATCAGCAGCGTCTTCATTCGGGTTCGCTCACGTTTCGGCCCATGCGTCGCATGCGCGGGAGCGGCATGGGCGTGCTTTCAATGTAGATCAAACGTCGGGGTGTCGAGACGGCGCGCCGATGCTTCAACGTCCGCTTTCGTCGTGGCCGTCACCGTCCTGCTTTCGCTCGTAGTACGCGAGAAACATGTCGGCCGCAGATTCCGCGACCTGCTTCTGCGCTTCGTCGCTCAGCGGCGGCTGTCCCATCGTCACCTGCGGCCAGAACGCGAACGCCTTCACGATGCCCTGCAACTGATGCGACGCGAATGCCGGATCCGGGGCGGCGAGCCGGCCCGCGGCCGCGGCCGCGCGGATCCATACCGTCACGTCTTCCTCGCGCTCGCCGAGACGCTCCACCATGTCGCGCGCGCGTTCCGGCGAATGAATGGCGGCCGCGATCGCAACCCGCGCAAGCGCGAGAAACGCGTCGTCGTTGAGCAGGCGCAGCTTGCGCGTCAGCAGGTCGAGCAACTGCGCGCGCAGCGGCACGTCGCTGCGAAAAGCCGGTGTGCTGCCCGAGTGGCTCGCGTCCCAGAGCTGGTGCAGGATCGCGGCAAACAGCGCGTCTTTGCTCGGGAAGTGGTTGTACACGGTGCGCTTGGAGACATCCGCGCGCGCGGCAATGCGGTCCATGCTGGTGGCGTCGTAGCCGGCCGCGAGAAATTCCTCGATCGCGGCGCTGACGATGGCCGCCCGCTTTCGATCGGTCAGACGTTGATGAGGGGTACTCGTATCCATCCTCGAATTTTACACCCGCCAGTTTACTTTCCCCGGAAATAAACTACACTGTTTAGTGTACTTTCATCCGGATGGATATCCATGGCATCGCTCCCCGATTTCATTCAACGCACGCTCGGCCTCACCGCTGCGAAGCGCGGCCGCGCGTTGTCTGCCCATTCGCCGCAACATGACGGCGAACGCTTTCGCAACGTCGCGCCGCGGCCCGCCGAAGGGCTCGGCAAGATGCTGAACATCATGTGGAACATGCTGTTCCACAAGCCGCGCGGCGCGGTGCCGGCCGGCGCCCTGCCCGTCGATACGCTCACCCGCGCGCAACTCGACGCGGCGCCGGACCGCAGCCTCTACCGGCTCGGACATTCGACGCTGCTGCTCAAGCTGCGCAGCCAGTTCTGGCTGACCGATCCCGTGTTCGCCGAGCGCGCGTCGCCGTTCCGGCGCATCGGCCCGAAGCGCTTCCATGCGCCACCGATCGCGCTCGGCGACTTGCCGCCGCTGCGCGGCGTGATCCTGTCGCACGATCACTACGATCACCTGGACCGCGATACCGTGCTTGCGCTGGCCGCGAAGACGGAGGTATTCCTGACGCCGCTCGGTGTCGGCGATCGCTTGATCGAATGGGGCATCGACGCGGCCAAGGTGCGCCAGCTCGACTGGTGGCAACGCGCGGAGATCGACGGGGTGATGCTGACCGCGACGCCCGCGCAGCATTTCTCCGGCCGCAGCCTGCTCGACGGCAATAGCACGCTGTGGGCATCGTGGGTGATCGTCGACGGCGACCTGCGTGTGTTCTTCAGCGGAGACACCGGCTACTTCGATGGTTTCAGGACCATCGGCGAACGCCTCGGGCCGTTCGACGTGACGCTGATCGAGACGGGCGCATACGACGCGCAATGGCCATACGTTCACATGCAGCCGGAAGAAACCGTGCAGGCGCATGTGGATCTGCGTGGCCGCTGGCTGGCGCCGATTCACAACGGCACGTTCGATCTGGCGATGCATCGCTGGCAGGAGCCGTTCGAGCGTGTCACGGCGCTGGCGGTTTCACGTGGGGTCGAACTTGCGACGCCGCGGATGGGTGAGCGGCTGGATCTGGTTGCGCCGCATCGCGGCGAGCGATGGTGGCGCAACGTCGTCGAGAAGGTCGAGGCGCCGAAGTCGCTGCGGTTTGCGATTTGTGCGGCGCGGGCGGCCAAGTAGAAGATCGGAGTCTTTCCGGCAGTTGGCGCCGAGCGGCTCGCATTCATGTTCCGACTGCCATTCCAAACTGAACCTTTGGCGAGAGGTGCCGACGCAGCCGATGGACTGCCTGGTCGAGTCGAGTTTCGGCCTCATCGTGCAGGGCATGAAGCGGATGATCCGGAGTGGGGGCGCCTACGTATACGACGCCAACCGCTTCATGACAATCGCGAATACAGCCGGCTGTTCGGCAATTCTCCGCGACGGGATATCGACGATTTGCTCCAACGCTCGGATGTCGGGTTTTCGACTACGTCGATCGCCGTGAACTATTGAATGGGTGGAATGTGGGGTTATCGTGCGGTGTGTCGGAGGCGATCAAGTATTGCTCGCGGATTCGGCCATTGATTGCGCGGTTTGCGGTGATGCCTGTCGATCCCACTAATGAACTTGGAAGAAGTTCGGTCTGCTCTACCCCACGCATTGTTATTGGCTTCGCTTTCGATCACGTCGCTCATTTCGTAGCGATGCTTGAGAATGAAACATCATGATTCGGCGAAGGCTCACTTCGCGATGTCGCGTTGTCACGTGACAACTCATCATGCAGGGGGATCGCATTTTCCCGAATTACCACCGACTCAAAACAACAACCTGAGTCCTTCCTCCGATATCGTTTCATTTACGACATAACACGTACCAAACAACACATTTAATACTGTCGCGCGACTCACCCTCCGCCCACGCCTCGAGCTCCATCGTTCGCCACCTGTTTTTGGGGCGGCACTCGTCTTTCGCGCGTGAAACAACATGAAGAATCGTCCGGAAGTCCTTATAAGATAAGGGTTCCGTGAGCATGCCCTACTTTATGCGAATGTTTCACGATACGAGTCGCTTGCGCCGCCGGTGCCCATGAAACGGGCATTCTCGATCGTCACGCAGGCTTCCACGGTGCGTCGCACCGAGTGACATGGAGCCCCTGCATGACGACAGACAGGCACCAGGGCCTCGCGAGCTTCACGGGCAGAACAAAGCTAACCGGCCCTGCCATCTCACAGGTCAGTTAATGGGGCCATATCGTAGACGCTTCCTGCTCCCCTTCCTTGTGATGCGCCTCGATCTGGACAATTACCGTGCGACATCAGACCGAATCTAGGCGTAGACCCGGGATCTCACAGGTCGAGCTGCCCAACGGACTCTCTCATTTCAGCATCCCGCCACATTCCGGAACCATTCGCAAGCAGTTCGCGTCGATTCCCGCGATCTAACTGGTGCCTACACGCCACCTCCGACATACGCCTGAACTCCCGGCTCGACCATCTGTTGTCACGTAACAACCGACCAACCCCGATGGGAGCCTCACACAAACAAACATCTGCCTCTGTAAACAAAATCTAAACCGGTACTACCTGCAGCAAGGTCTCCGACCAACAGCCTCAAACGCCAGAATCAGGCTCGTCGATACCTGGCCTCGTTGTCACGTAACAACCCGCAGCATGGCCGAGACATTAGCCCATCAACGCTGATCGCCATACCTGCCTATTGAGCGCCGTACGGCCATACAGCCATCCCGTCGTACGGCCGGCTCGTCAGTATTGCGGCTTGTCACGTGACAATGGCACGTATGTTGATCGTTGGTCGATCAAAACGACGCAATGCATTTATAGCGATTTACGGCACACTACTATTACCAAAACTTGTGCGACATCAAGGAAGGCCAATTCGTCGATCATCCGCCTCACCCCGAATGCGAGCCGACGATTTTTATCAATTTTCATTGCGCCAGGCTTACAGCGCTTGCACACACATTAGCCTTCTGGCTACTTGTCACGTAACAACTGCGCCGTCCCGGTCAAAAATTTCGTGACTGTGGCATCTTGTCTGGACTTTTCTCTAACAACTGCATATATTACGCAAAACTCCTTGGAGGAATTTAATGGCTTTCAAGATCGCCGTCAGCAATCAAAAGGGTGGTACTGGAAAGACCACCATCTCCGTCAACATCGCCGCCGCCTTCGAGGCCGGCGGGAACAAGGTGGCACTCATCGACGCCGACCCGCAGGGCACGTCCGTCCGGTGGGTCACGAGTGGCGAGAACACCCTGCCGATGACCGTGCTCTCCCTGGCGCCGGCCGGCCGCGGAATCGGTGGCGAGATCAAGAAGCAGGACGCGCATTTCGATGTGATCGTCGTCGACTGCCCAGGCAACCTCGAGGATCCGCGCATCGCGTCGGTACTCGAAGTCGCAGACTTCTGTCTCGTACCGCTGTCGCCATCGCCTGCAGACCTCTACAGCACCGTCGCCATGATCCGCATGATCGAATCCATGCGTTCGGTACGCAACCCGAGCCTGTCTTCCGCACTGATGCTCAATAGCGTCAATGGAAAAACTAAAATGCGTGAAGAGATTTTAAAAATTCTAAGAGCTGAAGAAATAGGGGAACATCTGCTGGACAGTCAGATCGCGCAACGCGAGGTCTATCGGCAGACCTTCGCGCTCGGCACCACCATCCACCACCACAATCGCTACCTGAAGGGCCTCAAGGAGGCCCGCGCGGAGATCGAGAAGCTGGTCACCGAAATGGCCCAATACATTGCGTCGACACGCGCTACCGGAGCCGCCGCTCATGGCTAAAGACACATCGAAAGAAAAGAAGGCGACGGGCAATCTCCATCTCGCGGCCGGCCTCCTGCGCGGGCTCGCGCAGGAAAACGCGGCGCTGGAGACGCGGCTGCCCGAACCGTCCGTGACGGTGCTGCCGACTGTCGCTGCGCCCGCGATCAAACTGGCGACGGCGCAGCCCGCCGACACGACGGATCTCGACGCCCCGCAGAAGGTCGCCGTGAAGGACTGCATCCCGAACCCGTTCAACCCCCGGGTTTTCTATTCGGAATCGAGCCTGCATGAACTCGCGCTGACGTTGAAGCGGGAAGGGCAGATCGAACCGATCAAGGTGACCCGGCTGCCGGAATTTCCCGGCAAGCTCGTCGTGATCGACGGGCAGCGCCGGTTGCGCGCCACCAGCATCAACGGCGACGAAACCATCACCGCCACCTTCCGGTCGGATCACACGCCCGAGCAGCTCTATACGATCGCCTATCGCGCGAACCACGATCACGAACGTCAAACGATCTTCGACGATGCGGTCGCATGGAAGCGGCTCCTCGACGAGAAGGTGTTCACCGACCAGAACACGCTGGCGGAAAAGATCGGCAAGGACAAGGCATCGATCAGCAAAACGCTCTCGCTCAACGCATTGCCGAACACGCTCCTCGAGCGGATGGCCACGGCGAGCGACGTGGTCGGCCTGCAGGCCGCCTACTTCCTCAAGCTGATCTTCGAGCGGCTGGGCGAACCGACGGCCGACCGTCTGCTGTCGGCCGTGATCGACCGGAAGAAGTCGGTCCGCGATCTCGAGAATTTCCTGCGCGCGCAGAACGACGGGGACAAGAAGGCAGGGCGGACACGCTACAGCGTCCGCCACGACTTCGCGCTCGAATCGCAGACGATCGGCCAGTTGAAGACCTATCCCGACGGACGTCTCGACCTGCAGCTCAAGGGCGTCGACGCGGCCCACCAGGAAACGCTCGCCGATCGGCTCAAGGAAGTCATCGACGCGTACGTCGCCGAACTGGCCGCCGCGCAAAAGTAAGGTGCCCAAATGAACAGACCTCGCGTTGCGAGGTCTGTTTTTCAGTTTCAGTTCGTGGCCAGGCTGCTTCTCAGCAGGAACTCCAGCAAGTCATCCGAGGTCGGTTCGCCCCAGGTATCCAGCGCGAGCCATCTGAAGAAGCTGGTTTGCGCGAGCTTGCTGGCCTTCTTCTTCGGCGACAGCACGAGATCCTTCGAGCCGACCACCGTCTCGTTGTACCGATCGATGAGCTTGGTCTGGTCGTCGATTTCCAGTTCGCGGAAGTACGCACCGGCCTCGTCGATCTTGGCGGCCAGGTACTTGTCCCGGATCTGCTCCTGCTTGCTCTGCGCCGTTTCCTTCGCCGACGGCGCCGTCTCCGGCGTCGGGCCGTCGGACAGCGTATAGCCGTGCGTCAGCGCCTTGCGGAAATAGGCCCCAATGTTATCGACTGGCGCCGCATTCTTTTTCGTGGTCCGGTTGAGCGTGTACGCAATCGCAGCCTTGATGCGCTGCACGCCATACTGCGTAATCAGCCGCCGCGCCTCCGAGCGCGGGATCCCGAACTTGGCGACTTCCTCGACGAGCGCTTCGTTCTTGACGTCGCCTTCTTCCACGGTATCCGCACTCGGCTTGCGCATCACCTTGAACTGGACCGCTTCGACACTGCGCCCGGACTTGTGCTCGATCAGTTCGAGCGTGTGATCCGATACTTCGTTGACCTCCTGAATGCACGGCACCAGCACCTTGCTCTTGAACAGCTTGTACTCCTTGTACGACTGCGATGCCTTGTCCTGCCCCAGGATGAGATCCCGGAACTTCGGCAGCGGGATCTTCGCGGTGATGCCGATCCCTTCGTAGCGCACCGTGTTTTCCCACAGCGCGAGCGAGTGCGAGCGGCGAAACTCGCGCGCGATCCGCATATCGATCAGCGCGTAGATCTCGGGGTTGAGCAGCTCGCTGCGAATCTGGTCCGAGAAGCTGTACTTCAGCACCGACTGCTCGAGCTCGGCGCCGGCCAGCAGACCCGACGCCTTCCAGACGGTCGAGCGGTCCGCGGCAAGATAGTCCCAGTTGACGACGGTGCTGATCAGCGAGTTCACCGTGTCCTTCACGTATTTCGTGTTGTTGCTGTTCAAACCGCTCTCGTGCGAGAGCGATGCGATCGAGATCGAGAAGCTCGTACGCCCCGGCTCGAATGCTTCCTGCCTGAGCGCGTTCTTGATCAGCGAGCTGAACATCTTGCGCTGCTGCAGACCGATCTTTCCCGATTTGGGCGCGATGTGAATCGCTTGAACCGCCTTGCGCAGCAAGTCGGGAGGCTCTGGCGTCTGGAACAGCGAGACCTGTTTGTCGGAGCCTTTGCTTGCGGGCTTTCGCGGCATTGTGGTGTCCGGATAAGGTTACCTTGTTGAGAGCGGACTTTATACCTCTTCACTGCCCAGGGCAACGCCCCTGTTCGCACGGCACTTGCACTGTCGCAGCTAACTTATGGGCCACAAAGGAATTTTTCCCGCCCGCGAATGTTCGACTGGCCCCATAACCATCTACCTTTCCGCCAACTCCCCTCCCAAAAGCCGCTACCTTTCGTGCGAGATGCCCCGATCCGGCCTGGACATCGCCCCACCGAAGGTACCTTTTTATGGGAAGCAAATGGTCAGAACCGCGATCAGACGCGGAATCTGTGGTGCCGTGCAGCACATGGTCGTTTTTCTCCCATAACCCGCTACCTTCGAAATTTCCCATAGCAGGGGACCTTTCGAAGCCGGCGCGTTTTGCGAATCACACGCCTCTGATCGCAACACCATCAGATCGAACCCATAACCGGCTACCTTCAGCACATCCCACAGATGACTACCTTTCCGACGACCCAATCCTGTATACACACGGGAGTCACAGCCTCGGGCTGTGCATAAGCGTCTCTCGGAGCGCGTGACGCAACCCCATAAACGGGTACCTTAAGCGCTTCCCATAACTGGCTACCCGAAACCATCCTTGTCGCACGGAAGGATCAATCGATTCGCAGGAATCCCCCATAACCGGCTACCTTGGGGATCTCCCATAGACAGCTACCATCGGCGTTTCGCCGTCGAATCCCCATAAACGGGTACGCTCGCACCATATCCACACCCTCCATTCCCCATCCCGAGCTACCCAAGACCCCAAATCCACAGACCTAACCCCCCAGAAGCTTCTACCTGTGCTCCCATAAATGGGTACTGAACACCGCCCACAGCCTTGTCCCACAAGCCAGTGAGGCATCTAAAGGTAGTTAAAGAAGTAAACGTTGCTTTCTAAAGATGTAAACACACTGTGTGTTCCCGGAAAAAACACACCCCATAAACCGCTACCAGAAACGCTACGCACATCCTGCCGCGCGCCTGCCAGTGGAGAACTACCCGGATTCAACACAGCGCTGTGCCCCGTCTGTCAAGCTTTCTGGCCATGCTCGATCCATTCGGACGTGAGCACGTACTTACGAGCATCGAAACGTATAAGGCTATGGGAGCAGATCCTGTAGAAACCGCCTTTTCTAATGTACAGGTTCCCGTCTATGGGGGCGTGCAGCGGGAAAGTACGCGGAGGTCGCCAGTCACAGGGCTCGAGAACCGGCGTGACCCGGGCAGGCCGCTTTGTTGCTCCGCACTACGCTTGCCGGCCGAATTCCCGCACTCAGCGGCACCAGAAAGCGTCAAACCACCCAGAAGCGCCACAGAGCGGCTCAAAACTCCAGTCGAGTGTCTGTGGGTACCTCTCCTCAAATGCGGCCGCTACGGCACCATCTATGCAAGCGACGGCTACCTTATCGTCGGCGCCACCGTGACAAGTTTCTACCTTTGAACCACCCCAATGTCCGCGCATGAGGAGCCGATGCCCCACGGCACGTTCTGTGCCTCACGCATGAAACTTGCCCGAACTTTCCCGCTATAGATCCGCCGCAGCCAACTGGCCGCCAACGTGAGAACGCGAACATTCCCGGCACTCACTTCGAGCGATTGCACATGTCTCCCGAAAATGCTCACCATTCACGCGCACCTGATCCCGTAAAAGCTCACGATTGCCGCGCTCCGGATTACAAGCCAGTGGCGATTGCGATGCCGGAAAAGCGTGCTAATGCGTTCGGAGATTCATGCCCGTCCGATCCCTTGTCGGGATCGCTGCTTTCGCGCGGCGGTCCGTTGCTATCGCCGCGCGCGGAACGATCGGTGAGCCGAATGCGACACCTTTCGATCACCGGGAACTGATCACGGCTGACTCGCACTGTTCCTGCCTGCCGAGTGGCTGCGGTATGTCGCGAATCCGCGCACGTCCGGTTGTTCATGACATGAACGGCGCACAGGGAGAAGCGTATGTGGAGATGTCCGCGTTGTCGGACACGACATGCGCGTCCAACGGTATACGGCCATGGGAGTCTGCGCGTCGGGGGCACTCGTTGCCACGAACCGGGTTGTCGTTTATGGGAACGCACGACTCACTTCCTGACGTGTTCCGTACGTTGGAAATTCATCGACTCGTGAACAGGCATTGCCACTTTGCTTGTCGTTGCCGTCAGGCACGCACCACGCGTAGCATCCGCTTATGTCCTGACAGGCGATTTCCATGTCGCCACGCGCAAGGCAACACGGTTATGATGCACAGGCCTCGATCGGCGTGCCCGCGCACCGGGGCAGGGGTGGTATCTCGCAGTTCTTCATCCGTGATCAATCACAATAGAGAGTTCAGCGATGCGAATCCAAATCAGAACGTTCACGTTCGTTGCTGCGGCAGCAGCTTTCCTGATCGGCGGGACGGCGCCTGCGTTTGCGCAGGAAGCGGCCAGCGCACCCGCGGCGCAAGACGCAAAGGCCGCGAAGGCCGAGGCACGCAAGGAGGCCCGTGCGCAACACAAGGCCGAGCGCAAGGCTGCTCGCGCAAAGAAAAACGCCGAGCTGAAGAAACTCGAGGATGCGGGCTACAAGCCGGCGGCCAACGATCCGAACTATCCGCAGAACTTGCAGGACGCGCAGAAGAAGGCGGGCGCTGCGGCCGGCGCAAGCCAGTAAGCACCGTCACGGCAGGGACGTCGATTGAGGGACGCGCGACGCCCTGCCAGCCATCACGCTGTGATGGGAGTACGTCGCGTCGTTCACTGATGACGTGCCCAAGTACGCGAACCCGCTATCGAACAATTCGTTCGGCATGCTGATAATTTGCGCGGCATGATTCTGCAGCACGTTTTTCCTGGAAGTCGGGTCCGCGCAGGCGATTGCCTGTTCCGCTCGAGCCCGCCTCCTGCTACTCGCGACGCCCCGTCCTCGCCGGCTAAGTCACCTCAAAAGCGCCGCCGACTTCATTGCACCAACCCGAGCAAGCCGGCGCGACAGCGCGTGCTGTCCGCCGGCTCGTTGCATTGGCGGACCGGGGCGGCTCGTCACCCGTCGCTCGGACGCGATGCGCCGGCGGCGCGCGTCAGCCAGTCCTTGAACGCGCGAATCGCGCCGTCTTCCGCGCGTGCTGCAGCGACGTAGGTGAAGTACCGCCACGGCGGCATCACCGGCGCCTTGAATGGCTGCACGAGTCGGCCTTCGGCAATATCGTCCGCGACGAGCGCGATCGGCCCCATCGCGACGCCGAGCCCGTCGAGCGCGCCCTGCAGCGTCAGGTAGAAATGCTCGAGCGTGAGCGATTGCCGCGGCACGAGATGCGGCTCGCCGGCCGCCGCCAGCCACTCGGGCCACATGCCGGGATAGGTCGCCGCATGCAGCAGCGTGAAATGCGCGAGATCCGCGGGCTTGCGCAGCTTCCTGCCTTCGAGGAGCCGTGGCGCACACACCGGCAGGCGCACTTCGGACAGGAACTCGTCGGCGACATAGCCGTCGATCGCCTGCGGGCCGCCGCGAATGATCAGGTCCACGGCGTCGCGGAGCTTCTCGATCGGTTCGTTCGACGTGGACAGCCGCACCTCGATGTGCGGATGCGCGACCTGGAACGACGACAGCCGCGGCACGAGCCAGCGCAGCGAGAACGTTGCCGGCGCGCTGACGCGCACCACCTGCTGTTGCCCGCGCTCGAGCTGCTGGGCGGTGGCGAGCGCGATGCGGTCGAACGACGCGCCGACTTCCGCGAGGTAGGTCCGCCCGGCCTCGGTCAGTTCGACCCGCCGGTTGTGGCGCTCGAACAGCGCCCGGCCGAGCCAGGCCTCGAGCTGCTGCACATGCCGGCTGATCGCGCCGTGCGTGACGCACAGCTCGTCGGCGGCCAGCGTGAAGCTGCCCAGGCGGGCGGCGGCCTCGAACGCCCGCAACGAATTCAACGGAGGAAGCTTTCTGCCCATCGCATTCAGTCGCGTGAGTTTTTTTCACGCGATGCCTCAAGATTAATCGTTTGATCGCCCAGTAATGCTGCGCCAATATGCCATACCTGCGGCTCGCCGAGTCCGCCAAGTGTCGAGTTTCCTCACATGGAGAGTGGAGCATGCAGAATGTCGTGGTGGTGGGCGCCCAATGGGGCGATGAAGGCAAAGGCCGCGTGGTGGACTGGCTCGCGGGGCAGGCCGACATCGTCGCGCGCTACAACGGCGGTCACAACGCGGGCCATACGCTGGTCGTCGACGGCAAGACCTACAAGCTCGCGCTGCTGCCGAGCGGGGTGGTGCGCGGCAAGCCCGGCGTGATCGGCAACGGCGTGGCGCTCGACCCGGAGGCGCTGCTTGCCGAGATCGCGCGTGTCGCGGAACTCGGCGTCGCGGTGACGCCCGATAACCTGACGATCGCCGAAAATGCGACGCTGGTCCTGCCGATTCACCGGGCGATCGACGCCGCGCAGGAGCGGCTGCGCCGCGAACCGATCGGCACCACGCTGCGCGGCATCGGCCCCGCCTATGAGGACAAGGTCGGCCGCCGCGGCCTGCGGGTCGGCGACCTGGCCGATCCGGACGCGCTCGCGAGCAAGCTCGACGTGCTGCTCGACCATCACAATGCGTGGTTCCGCGGGCTCGGCCTCGAGCCGTGGACGCGGGACGCGATGCTGCCGATGCTCGTCGACCTCGCGCCGAAGGTGCTGCCGTTCGTGCGGCCCGTGTGGGCGGACCTCAACGACGCGTTCGACCGGGGCCGGAAAATCCTGTTTGAAGGTTCGCAAGCCGTGATGCTGGATATCGACTGGGGCACGTATCCGTTCGTGACCTCGTCGGGCACGGTGGCGTCGGCGGCCGCCGCCGGCACCGGCCTCGGCGCGTCGAAGCTCGGCCACGTGCTGGGCGTGACCAAGGCCTATGCGACCCGCGTCGGCGGCGGGCCGTTCCTCACGGAACTCGCCGACGACGTCGGCGCGCGGCTGCGCGAACGCGGGCGCGAGTTCGGCGTCAACACCGGCCGGCCGCGGCGCTGCGGATGGCTCGACGCGGCCCAGCTACGGCAGGCGGCCAAGGTGTCCGGCATCGATTCACTCGCGCTGACCAAGCTCGACGTGCTGGACGGCTTCGACACGATCCGGCTGTGCGTCGGATACGAACTCGATGGCAAGCGCATTGATCACCTGCCGGCGAGCCTCGCCGCGCAAGCCCGTGCGAAGCCCGTCTACGAGCAGTTCGACGGATGGGCCGGAACGGTCGGCGGCGCGCGCCAGATCGGCGACCTGCCGCACGCGGCGCGCCGTTTCGTCGAGCGCGTCGAGGCGATCGCGGGCGTGCCGGTTTCGCTGCTCACGACCGGGCCGGAGCGCGGCGACACCATCGTGCTGCGTAATCCGTTCGATTCGTCCGCGCGCGCGTAACAGGCACGCGGCGGCGGCATTCGACCGCGACGGCCGAACCGTGAGGAGTCCGGCCGGGCAAGGGCAGCGGCACCGTCCATTCCCCCCGAACCGCCGTGCGATCCGGCGAGGCGACACGCATGCCGGCCCGGCCGGCGATCGGGCGCAGACCGAACTGGACACGCCCATAGCGCTGCTGTAGTGTTCCGCACCAATCATTCCGGCCTCCGGAACACGGTGCCGGTATCTTGCGTCGCGCGGCTCGCGCTGCGACGATACCGGCACGGACCCGGTCGCGTGCGTCGCGACGCGCCGGGGCCGCACGGTGCGAGGCGATCTCATTCCCGGGGACTTGTCGATGGACACGCTACAGATGATGCGCATTTTTGTCCGCGTGGCGGAGGAAGGCAGCTTCACGAGCGCCGCCCAGCGCCTGGACATTACGACCGCCTACGCGTCGCGTTCGGTCGCGCAGCTCGAAACGCATCTGCGCACGCGCCTGCTCAATCGCAGCACCCGCCGCATTGCGCTGACCGATGCGGGGCAGCGCTATCTGGACCGATGCCAGCGGGTGCTCGCGTACATCGACGAGGCCGAGGCGGAAGCAGCGGACGCGCAGGCGAAGCCGTCGGGCCGGCTGCACGTGCATGCGACGACGAGCTTCGGCCAGGCGTACGTGGTGCCGGCGGTCGTGCGCTATCGGCAGCGGTATCCGGCGGTGGCGGTCGAGCTGACGCTGTCGCAGCACGTGCCGGACATCATCGACGAAGGCTACGACGTTTCGCTGCAATTGAGCACGACGGAGCTGCCCGATTCCGGGCTCGTGTCGCAGCGGCTCGGCGCCGTGCACAGCGTGCTGTGCGCGTCGCCCGCGTATCTGCAGGCGCGCGGCACGCCGCAGACGGTCAAGGATCTCGACGGGCATTCGTGCCTGCAGATCGTCACGCCGGTGTTTCCACGCGACCGCTGGCATCTCGACGGGCCCGACGGCCGCGAAACCTTCGAACTGCCGCTGCCCGATTTCCAGGTGAACATCGCCGACGCGCTCGGCGCCGCGCTGCGCGCGGGCCTCGGCATCGGCTCGCTGCCGATGTCGACGGCGTTGCCCGCGCTGAGCAGCGGCGCGCTGGTGCGCGTGCTGCCCGAGTACCGGCTGCAGAAGCTGACCGTCTATACGCTGTATCCGTCGCGCCAGTATCTCGACGCGAAGATCCGCACCTTCGTCGATTTCCTGCGCGAATGCGTGCCCGAGATGCTGGCCGCCGACGAGGCGGCGCTGTGCGCGTCCCGCCAGACCTGATTCGTACGGTGGCGGCGCCACCGCGCATGATCACGCGTCGAGATTGAAGTTGACCGTCTGGAGTTCGGTGAACGCCTCGATCGACGGCCAGCCGACTTCATGGCCGATGCCCGAAGGCCCAATGCCGCCCATCGGTGCGTTCGGCATGCTGGCATAGCCGTTCACGCCGATCGAGCCGGTGCGGATCGCACGTGCGACGCGGAATGCGCGTGCCTGCGCGCTCCGCGAGATCGTATCCGCTATCGTTGGTAGTGCGAATCGATTACTCCGCGGTGTCGAACGAAATCAGGCCGAGCACCGGGTCGATCGAGTTGATGTGGCTGAGCTCCGCACATGCTGGAACCACGCGACCTGCGAGTCGATGAGCGCGATGCATCCCCGTGATGCCGAGCGCATTTGCCAGCACCTCGGACGGCAGGCCCTTCAGCCTGGCGATCGCGGCGGTCGAGCCGAACGCGTGCTGCTGTAGCTGTGAGCCGGCGGCGGCGCCACCTTGTTGTCCTCCGCGTCGTGCAGAGAGTCCATCGTCTCGCCGAGCCGGTATGACGTTTCCTGGAACACCGCGAAAGCGGCGCCGGCGACCGATACACGCATCGGTTTGCGCGCGGCCGGCGACGCTCATCCGGGCTGCAAGCCGCTTACTTCTGCGCGTCCGCCCACATCGTGCGGCCGAGGAACGTCAATGTGCGGTCCCACGCGATCTGCGACCATACCGGATCGAACTGCGTACCCGGCAGGCGGCCGGTGCCGACCGCCGTTTCGTTGGCGAACGCGTGGTGCGCGAGATAGCGGTGGAACGTGTAGTCGGCGTTCGCGGCGCGCAGCTTCTCTTCGAGGGCGTCCACCTGGTCGGCCGCGAAGAACGCGTCCTGCGTCGCCCAGTGCCCCATGATCGGCGCCTTGAGCTTTGCCGGATCGAGATATTCGAGCGGCGGCAGGCCATACCATGCGATGCCGGCCGTCACGTCGGCGTTCTGCAGCGACAGCAGGGTCAGCGCGCCGCCCATGCAGAAGCCGGTAACCGCGACACGCGCGGCATGCGTCTTCAGGTACTGCACCGCGCCGGGAATGTCTTGCGATGCCGCGTCGCCGAAATCGAGTGCGCTCATCAGGTGGTGCGCCTCTTCCGCTTCGACCGTCGACTTGCCGCGATACAGGTCGGGAACGAGCGCGAAGTAGCCGCAGCGGGCCAGCCGGTCTGCGACGCCGCGGATCTGGTCATTCAGGCCCCACCATTCCTGGATGACGACGACCGCGGGCGCGCCGTCGGTCTGTTCCGGCGTCGCCAGGTAGCCCTGCAGTTCCTGGCCGTCCGGGCGGCGAAACGTGATCATGGATCCGGTTGCTTGAGACATGAAACCACTCCTTGTTGAAATGAGCATGGGTGCGGCATCGAAACAGGCCGGCGGTTTTCGCGAACCTTCCCGCGCACGCTTCGGCCGGCTCCGTACACGCGGGAATTCTATGCGCAAACAAGCTGCGTCTGCTGGCACGGCGCGGATTTCGCGCGGATCCGATCGTTCGGTGCGCCGCTGCCGGCCGGAGCCGACGCGGCCGGCACATCCGCAGGCGCCGTTTCAAATTGCGGAGCCGGTCGCCGAATACGTTGACCTCGCGTGCAGCGCTCCGTCAAATTTCGTCGGTGCTGCGCGGCAAGGGCGCGTCCCGATCGCGCCTGCGTACGACGTGGATCGTCGTGCGGCGGGAGGCCGATGGAAGATCTGCCGGCATCACTTCTCGGCGCCGCCGGATGCGCCGTGGATCTGAATCGGCAGGGGCACACGTTGATCGATCAGAACAGCAGGAATCCTTATCATTTTTGGGGTGTCTGCCGCGGAGCGACGGCGCCTCGCATTCATCCGTCGAGGCCCAATGTGAAAACACCACGCCCCCGATCGTCGGGGGCGTGGTGTTCGGCAACGCTCGCGTGCCGCGAGCGGCAGCCCGCGTTACTGACCGAAGTAGATCGAGTCGCGGCCGTTCTCCTTGACCGGCGTCACGCGGCCGGCGCGGACGCCGGCGGCTGCCTGCGCGCCGTAGCCGGCTTCGTCGGCATTGGTCACGCGCGCCTGGGCGGCCTGCAGCGCTTGCGGGTAATGGGCATCGGACACCTCCGGCTTGTACCCGGCCTGCTCGAGCTGGACCAGCTCCGCGCGCACCTGCTCGCGCGTCGGCGCCGGCGTCGACTGGGCGAATGCGGCATACGAGGCGGACAGGGCGGTGGCTGCGACCACGGCATAGATGAACGATTTCATGATGACCTCCGGTTTGATTGGTTTCGCGCTTCACTGTCGTGCTGAGCGGTTGATTGCATCGTAGCGGGCGCGTTACTGGCCGGAAATACCGATTCCAGCGATAAATTATCGCAGCACGGTAAACAATCCGACGCGAATGCCGGGTTTGGTCTGATGATTGTCGGAGATCGTGGAACGATCGGCGGCGGCGTTTCCGTTGCGTCGAACGAGTGATGCCGAAGCGCGGTTTGTAAGTTGTTACGTGACAAAGCCAAAACGTTGTCGCATGTCTCCATCGGCTCGGCAAAACGCCTATAATGAATGGGCAAATTGCCGAGGAGGGGTCATGGCAACCATCGCTTTCCATCCGTCCGGCGTCGCGCATCCGCGCCAGGCCGAGTTCACGATTCTCGAACAACTGCTGGCCACCCGCATTCGATCGGGCGCCGACCTGGCCGAGCTCGCGAGCGCGCGCGTCGACGTCGCGGTCATCGACCGGCTGTCCGAGCGCGGCCTCAAATTCGACGAGCTCGCGTTCATCATCCCGCGACGGACGTTGAGCCATCGCCGCCAGGCGCACGAGCGCCTGTCTCCCGAAGAATCCGACAAGGCGATCCGTCTTGCGCGGATCGTCGCGCAGGCCACCGCCACGTTCGGCGATCCGGACAAGGCGATGGCATGGCTGCGCAGCGGGCTCCAGCGCTTCGGCGAGCGCACCTCGCTCGACATGGCGAGCACCGAGCACGGCGCGCGCCTGGTCGAGGAAGCGCTCACGCAGATCGACGAGGGGTACTTCGCTTGACGATGCTGTGGCGGATCAGCAATTACGCGGACCTGCAAGGCATCGGCGGCTTGCGCGCCGGCGGGCGCTGGCACTTTGCCGGGCAGCCGGTCGTGTATCTCGCCGAGCATCCGGCGCTCGCGCTGCTCGAGACGCTCGTCCATCTGGAAATCGGCTCCGTCGCGCAGTTGCCGGACGGGTATCAGCTGCTGCGCGTCGACGTGCCCGATTCGGTCGCCGTGGCCGAGATTGCCGAGGACGACGCGCCGGACGACTGGCGCACGAACCCCGACTGGACCCGGGGCGCGGGCACCGAATGGCTGCAGACGAAGCCGAGCGCGCTGCTGCGCGTGCCGAGTGCGGTCGTGCCGTATGCGCACAACTTCCTGCTGAATCCCCTTCATCCGGCCGCCGCCGAGATTCGCATCGCGGAGATCGTGCGCGCGCCGTACGACCGCCGGATCCTGCATCTGCTCCAGCCGCCGACGCCGCGCGGTTGATCCTCTGCGTGCGCCGCGTGCCGTCCTCCGATCCAAGCCGAATGCGCGCATCCGTCAGCCGCGACTGAGGGAATGCCATATCCCGTTCGCCGCTTGCCGCGACCGGGCGCGGCACTAGAATGATTAGGTGCAGGTTCCGGGCAAGGGAAGGGATCGTATGCGCTGCGCACATTGCGGATTCGACAATCCCGCCGCGGCCCGCTTCTGCGAGGCGTGCGGATCCCCGATGTCGCGCATCTGTCCGCGCTGCGGCCACGCGTCGGGCCCGTCCGCGAAGTTCTGCAGCGAATGCGGTGCGCCGCTCGCCGATGCGCCGGACGCATCGGCGCCGCGTCCGGCTGCCGGGCCGCCTCCGGCGCCGATCCATTACACGCCGCAGCATCTGGCCGAACGCATCCTCGCCGAACAGGCGGCGATGGAAGCGCGCGGCGAAACCGCCGGCGAGCGCAAGACCGTCACCGCGCTGTTCGCGGACATGGCGGGTTCCACCGCGTTGATTCACGACCTCGACCCGGAAGAAGCACACCGCCTGATCAAGCCGGTCGTCGCGCTGATGATGGAGGCGGTCCACTACTACGAAGGCTACGTCGCGAAATCGCTCGGCGACGGCATCCTCGCGCTGTTCGGCGCGCCGATCGCCCATGAGGATCATGCGCAGCGCGCGCTGTTCGCGGCATTGCGGATGCAGCAGGCGATGCGTCGGCATGGCGATCGCATCCGTCTGGAGAAAGGCATTCCGCTGCAGATTCGCGTCGGCGTGCACACGGGCGAAGTGGTCGTGCGCTCGATCCGAACCGACGATCTGCATACCGACTACGATCCGGTCGGCCACACGATCCACATCGCGTCACGCATGGAAGGCATCGCGACGCCGTCGTCGATACTCGTCAGCGAATCGACGCACAAGCTGGCCGAAGGCTATTTCGAGTTCAAGGCGCTGGGCGCCACGCAGGTCAAGGGCATTCCGGAGCCGCTGTCGGTGTACGAGGTGCTGAGCCTCGGCGCGCTGCGCACGCGGCTGCAACTCGCCGCGCATCGCGGCCTCGCCCGCTTCGTCGGCCGCGACGCCGAGCTGGAGCACCTGCACGGCGCGCTGGAGCGGGCCGGCACGGGCAGCGGGCAGCTCGTCGCGGTGGTCGGCGAGGCCGGCGTCGGGAAGTCGCGGCTGTTCCTTGAATTCAAGGAGCGCACGCGGCGCGGCTGCCTGGTGCTCGAAACCTTCTCGGTGTCGCACGGCAAGGCGTTCGCGTATCTGCCGCTGATCGAGCTGATGAAGAACTATTTCCAGATCACTGCGCAGGACAACGAACGACGCTGCCGCGAGAAGGTCATGGGCAAGGCGCTGACGCTCGAACGCAGCTTCGAGGAGCTCGTGCCTTACCTGCTGTACCTGCTCGGCATCGGCGAACGCGATTCGGTGCTGGCGGAGATGGACCCGGGAATCCGGCGCGAGCGGACCTTCGACGCGATCATCCAACTGCTCGCGCGCGAGAGTCGCGACCAGCCGGTCGAACTGCTGTTCGAGGACCTGCAATGGCTCGATCGCGAGACGGAAGCGTTCCTCGCGTGCCTGATCGAGCGCGTGCCGGCCACCCGGATCCTGCTGCTCGTGAACTACCGGCCCGAATATGCGCCGGTGTGGGGCAGCGCGCCGCATTGCGCGCAGCTGCGGCTCGAACCGCTCGGGCCGGCCGAGGCGCAGGGCCTGCTCACCGCGCTGCTCGGCGACGATCCGTCGCTCGACCCGCTCAAGCAGCGGATCCTCGAGAAGACCGAAGGCAATCCGTTCTTCATGGAGGAGGTCGTGCAGACGCTCGTCGAGGAGCGTTCGCTGCTCGGCGAACCGGGCCGCTACCGGATCGAGCAGACGCCGGCCGCGCTGCATATCCCGACCACCGTGCAGGGCGTGCTGGCCGCGCGCATCGACCGGCTCGCGATCGACGAGAAGGAACTGCTGCAGACACTCGCGGTGATCGGCAAGGAGTTCCCGTTCAGCCTGGTACGGCACATCTGCGACGCGCAGGTCGCGCAGACGGACGACGACCTGCGCCGCCTGCTGGCACGCCTCGAGGCCGCCGAATTCATCTACGAGCGGCCGGCCTTCCCGGAGGTCGAGTATTCGTTCAAGCACGCGCTGACGCAGGAAGTGGCCGGCTACTCGCTGCTCACGGAGCGGCGCAGCGCGCTGCACGAGCGCACCGCGCAGGCGATCGAGGCGCTGTTCCCGGCCCGCGTCGCGGACTACAGCAGCGAACTCGCGCACCACTACCGGCTGAGCGGCAACGTGCAGAAGGCGATCGAGTATCTGTACCGCACCGGGCAGCAGGCGCTGCAGCACTCCGCGCAACCGGACGCGATGCGCCATCTCGGTGCGGCGCTGGAACTGCTCGAGCGCCTGCCCGATTCGTCCGAGCGCGCGCATCAGGAGCTGACGCTGCGGCTCGCGCTGGGGCCGGCGCTGATGGCCATGCGCGGCTATGGCGCGCCGGAAGTCGAGGCGAACTACACGCGCGCGCTCGCGCTGTGCGACCAGATCGGCGAAACCGCGCAGCGCTTCTCGGTGCTGATGGGGCTGCGGACCTACTACCAGCTGCGCGCGGAATACGCGATCGCCGGCGAGATCGGCGAGCGGCTGCTGCACATGGCGCGCGACGCGAACAAGCCGGCGCTGCTCGTGGAGGCGCATCTCGCGCTGTCGGCCAGCCTGTTCTTCCAGGGCGACCTCGATACGGCCCGGGCCCACCAGGAGCGCGCGCTCGCGCTGCTCGAAGCCGAGCCGCGCCCCGAGCCCGCGTTCGCCGCCGTGATCGATCCGGGCATCCACGCGCTGAGCTTCCTCGCATGGAGCCTGTGGCACCAGGGCTACGCGGATCAGGGCAATCAGCGCTGCGAGGCGGCGCTGGCGCGTGCCCGGCAGATCGCACACGTCCCGACGCTGGCGCTGACGCTCGCGTATGGCGCGCAGTTCCATCAGCTCCGGCGCGAAGCCGACGCCACCCGCGAGCATGCCGAAGCGCTGATGACGCTCGCGACCGAGCAGGGCCTGCCGTTCTGGTTCGCGAGGGGCGCGATGCTGCGGGGCTGGGCGATGAGCGAGCAGGGCAGCGTGCCGGACGGCATCGCGCAGTTGCGGGCGGGCCTGGACGGCTACCGCGCGACCGGCGCCGCGATGGCCTGCTCGTACTTCCTCGCGCTGCTCGCGGACAGTTATGGGCGTATCGGCGAGACGGCAGCGGGCCTGAGCGCGATCGACGAAGCGATGGCAATGGCGGCGCGTTGCGGCGAGCACTGCTACGACGCGGAACTGCATCGGCTCAAGGCGGTGCTGCTGCTCGGCGCGGCGGAGCGCGACGGCGGCGACCCGGCGCGCGCGGAGGAAGCCGAAGGCTGTCTGCATCAGGCGATCGACGTGGCGCGTCGCCAGGGCGCCCGCGCGTTCGAGCTGCGCGCGGTGCTGGGCCTCGCGCGCCTGCGGCAGCACCAGGGCCGCACGGCCGACGCGCGGCGGATGCTGTCCGACGTGTACGCCGGGTTTGCGGAGGGGTTCGATACGGCGGACCTGCGGGACGCCGCGGCGCTGCTCGACACGCTGGCGTCGACCGGCGGGTGAGTCGCGCACACCGCATCGGCATCACGAGGAGGAGACGGACGATGACCACGAAGAGCGGCAAGCACCGCGGCAGCGACGAACCGAAGCCGATCGCGCTGGCGCTGCAGGGCGGCGGCATGCACGGCGCGTTCACCTGGGGCGTGCTGGACCGCCTGCTCGAGGACGGCAGGCTCGCGATCGAAGGCGTGAGCGCCACCAGCGCCGGCGCGATGAATGCCGCGGTGCTCGCGCACGGGCTGCGCAAAGGCGGCCACGCCGCCGCCCGCGAGGCGCTGCACGACTTCTGGCACGCGGTCTCGCAGTCGGCCGAGCAATACAATCCGCTGCGCTGGACGCCCTGGCTGAAGGGCACGCACAGCTTCGGGCTCGATCATTCGCCGCTGTATGCGTTCGCGGACATGGTGCTGCGCCTGTTCTCGCCGTACCAGTTCAATCCGCACAACCTGAATCCGCTGCGCGACGTGCTCGAACAGCACGTCGATTTCGACGCGCTGCGCAAGCAATGCCCGATCGGCCTCTACCTGAGCGCGACCAATGTCGAGACCGGCAAGATCCGGATTTTCTCGGGCGACGACGTGTGCGCCGACGCGGTGCTCGCGTCGGCCTGCGTGCCGACCCTGTTCCAGGCGATCACGATCGACGGCCAGCACTACTGGGACGGCGGCTACATGGGCAACCCGGCGATCTTTCCGCTGATCTACCACTGCAAGACGCAGGACGTCGTGATCGTGCACATCAACCCGCTCGTGCGTCCGGGCGTGCCGACGACGGCCGCGGAGATCCTGAACCGCATCAACGAGATCAGCTTCAATTCGTCGCTGATGCGCGAGATGCGCGCGATCGCGTTCGTCACCGAGCTGATCCAGCAAGGCAAGGTCGACCGGCAGGAAATGAAGGAAATGATGATCCACTCGATCCGATCGGACGAAGCGATGTGCGCGCTCAGCGTATCCAGCAAGTACAACGCGGACTGGGCGTTCCTGTGTGGACTGCGCGACAACGGGCGGCGCGAGGCCGACATGTGGCTCGCGGAGAATTACCGGAACATCGGCCAGCGCTCGAGCATCGACATCCGCAAGGAATTTTTCTGAGGGCCGTCATCGGGGCGATGCCGGATGCCGCTTTGCCGCGTTGTCGCGCGCATCGGGATGACGGAAAGGGGCGGGGATGAGCCACACGCAAACGCGCTTCATCGCACTGTGGTCACGCAGCGGCGGCCTGCACGCCGAAACCGTCTATGCGGACCTCGCGCGGCACTACGGGGAAGCGACGCGTCACTACCATACGCTGCGCCATATCCGCCGCTGCCTGCGCGATCTCGACTGGGCGCGCGGCGCGGTACCCGATGCCGACGCGGTGGAGCTCGCGCTGTGGTGCCACGACGTGATCTACCGGCCCGGCGCGCGCGACAACGAGGAGCGCAGCGCCGACTGGTTCCGGCACTGGGCGGCGGGAGGCATCGCGGCAGGCGAGCGCATCGGCGAGATGATCGTCGCGACCAAGCACCGGGGGGCGCCGGTCGAGCCGGCCGTGCGCTTCGCGGTCGACATCGATCTCGCGGTGCTGGGCGCCCCGCGCAGCCGGTTTCGCGACGACGGCGTGCGGCTGCGCGCCGAGCGCCCGGATCTCGACGATCGCGCGTACGACAGACATGTTCGTGCGATCCTCGGCGACCTGCTGGCGCGCCCGCGCATCTATCACACCGATCTGTTCCATGCGCGCTGCGAAGCGGGCGCGCGCCGCAACCTGTCGTGGCGGCTCGGCTTGCCGCCGGCGTGAGCCGCGCTCCCATCGTGGTGCATTGTCAGCGCGACAAGTCCGGCGCGGACTACGCAGCGTTGGACGTCGAGCGGCTGCCGTGGTTGAAGCAGGCGCAGGTCGCGACCTATTCGATGGCCATTCGCGACGGCGGGCAGGAGCACGGCCGCCCGCTCGGCGCGCTGGCCATCTTCTTCGACTGGGAGCCGCAGGCGGCGGCGGTCGTCAACGGCGTGCGGCTGAGCGACGACGAGCGGGCGCGCACGCGCTGCATGATCGTCGACGCATCGTCGCGCGTGATCACGAGTTCGGACGGCAAGGGCGTGCTGGACGAGCAGTTCCGCCTGCAGACCGACGGCAGGGCCGTGGGCTTCTACCGGATGCGCGACGGCGCGACCGTGTCGTTCGCGGCGACGCCCGGATACGAGACGTACAAGGGGCTCGGCTGGTACGGCGTGATCTGCCGGCAGCCGCCGAAAGGCTAGTCGCGGCAGGCGCGGCGCCGACGCGACGCGCGCGTTCGACGCCGCCGGCCCGGTTACGAATAATGCTCGATGAACAGGTCGGTGATCGCCTTGACCACGTCGTCGCCGATGTGGAGCGCGGAATCGTCGTCGGTGCCGTAGAACGGCCCGACGTGCCCGCCGAGCCAGCGCACGACTTCGAAGCTCGGCCAGTAGACGACATCCGGGTGTTTCGTGACGAACTCGTGCGCGACGACGCGCAGCGTCGACTTGGAGATGCAGTCCGCCTGCATCGCCGACTTGAACTCGAACGTGGTCTTCAGCGGCACGGGGCTCACGGTGATCACGATCTTCACGTTCGGGTTCAACGCCCGCATGTGCGACGTGATGTATTCGAGGTTCTCGAGGTTCTCCTGGACCGTGGTGGTCCGGAAGTCGTACATCTCCGCGAACGCGCGCGAGGCGAACGCCGAGTTCGACGGCATCACGAACGCGCCGGACTGCCGGTCGAAGAAGGCCGGCGCCACGCCCAGCGTGTAGATGAACACGTTCGCGGCGGCCCAGCGCGCCTGCAATCCGTCGGGTGTGATGTTCAGCGATGCGAACAGTTCGTCGAGACGCTCGCGGGCCTGGCCTTCGCAGCGGCCCATTGCCCAGTCGACCATGCTCCGGTTCGCGAAGCTCGAATTGATGTGCTCGACGACCTCGAAGAAGTCGGCCTGATAGCCGCGCTCGATCATGCGCGTGGCGATTTCGCGCGCAAAGCACGAGCCGAGCGTGAAGAACCGGGTGTCCCGGCTGATGAAGCGCTGCTGCGGCAGGTCCTTGAGCAGGGTCGAGCGGATCGCGGCCTTGAGATCGCCGCGCATCTCCTTCGTGGCCGGGTATTTCGCGCGCGCGATCGGTGCGCGTCGTGCGCCGGCCGCACGCACCTCGCGCGATAGCGCGAGATCGTTTCCGTTCGCGATGCGCGGATCGATCGACTGTGCCTTGTCCAGCAGCGCGGCGGCTTCTTCGAGATTGTCGTCCGCGCGAAGCTGCGAAAGGTTCGCGTAATGCCCCGCATTGCCGGGATCGATCCGGATCAGCCAGCGATACGCGAATTCCGCGTCCTCCGCCGGGCCGACGTAGCTGGCCGCGGTCGCCAGCATCTCGAGGCAGAGCTTGAGCTGCGGCCAGGGCGCCGCATCCGGCGTGTCCGGGATCAGGCCGAGCGCTTGCCGCGCATGATCGCGCCGCACGGCCCAGCTCTTGTGAAAGCCGGGTGTCTGCAATGCCTGGAAGCAGCCCAGGAAGAAAATCGTGTCCGGATTGTGCGGGTTGCCGGCGGCGGACCGGCCCAGGAACCTGACCGAATTGTCGAGATCGCGCGCTTGCCCGTGGAGGATGCCGAGCAGCATGTTGGCTTCCCAGTCCGCCTCGTCGGGCTCGCGCGCCAGCAATGCGATGGCGTCTTGCACATTCCCGTTCGTCGACAGGGTTCTATGCGCGTGTTCCTTCCAGCTTGTAATGTCCATGGGGTCCGGTTTCGCGATGAGGGGCATACATCCTGGGCCGTATTGACGGCAGCGCGTGCGGCAACTTTAGGGCGGCGCGCGCTGCCGAAACGCTGTCCGCGTACCGCTTTGCCGGCGTAAAGATATGAGGAATGCTTCGTTGGCGCGCGCGATCGCGGTCGTTACGATGATCCATCCCGTTCCGCGCCGCGTGTGCGTTCTTCCGACCGATGTCTTCGCCGATCCTGACCGTCTCCCGGGTATCGAAGCGTTTCGATGCCACCGTCGCGCTGTCGGCCGTCGACCTGTCGATTCGCGCCGGCGAAGTCGTCGCGCTGATGGGCGCGAACGGCGCGGGCAAGTCGACGCTCGTGAAGATCCTGAGCGGCGTGTATCCGCCGGACGGCGGGACGCTGACGCTGCGCGGCGCGCCGTATCGGCCCGCGTCGCCACGCGCGGCCAGGCAGCTCGGCGTCGCCACCGTGCATCAGGCGATCGCGGACGCAGTCGTGCCGGCGCTGTCGATCGCCGACAACCTGCTGCTCGACCGGCTGTGCGATCCGGCGTCGCCGTGGCGTGCGCCGTTCGCGGCCCGGCGTGACGCGGCCACACGGCTTGCCGCGCGCGTCGGGCTCGACGTCGATCTGCGCGCGTCGCTCGCGTCGCTGTCGCTCGCCGGGCAGCAGCGCGTCACGCTGGCGCGTGCGCTGGCCACGCATCCCGCGCTGCTGATTCTCGATGAACCGACCGCGAGCCTGTCCGCAGCGGAAGCGGAGCGGCTCTTTGCGCTGCTCGACGCGCTGCGTGCGGAGGGCGTCGCGATCCTGCTGGTGTCGCACCGGCTCGGCGACCTGCGCCGCATCGCCGATCGCGTCGCGATCGTCCGCGACGGCCGGATCGTCGCCGATCTGCCGGCGCCGATCGATTTCGACGCCGCGGTCGACACGATGATCGGGCGGCCGCTGCGGAAGGATCGCGCGCATCGCGCCGCGGAAGCCGCGCCGCTCGACGCCTGCTTCAGCATGCGGGATTTCCGGCTGACCTCAGCCAGCACGCCGTTCGATCTCGACGTGCGGCGCGGCGAGATCGTCGCGCTCGCGGGCCCGGTGGGCGGCGGAAAATCGCACGTCGCGCGCGCGATCTTCGGCGCGGCCCGCGCGGCCGGCGGCGCGATGACGCTC
The DNA here is from genome assembly GCA_001527685.1 of Burkholderia pyrrocinia. Taxonomy (GTDB): domain Bacteria; phylum Pseudomonadota; class Gammaproteobacteria; order Burkholderiales; family Burkholderiaceae; genus Burkholderia; species Burkholderia pyrrocinia_D. The sequence goes on along the minus strand of LOZU01000013.1, from coordinate 14,794 downwards.
GACGGGCGGCCATGGCGTCCGCGCTCGCCGGCCGACGCGATTCGCGCGGGCGTGTTCCTGGCCGGCGAGGATCGCTGGCGCACGTCGCTGTTTCCGGACAATGTTCCGTTTGCGTCGATCGCGGGCACGCTCAGCTTTCCGTTCCTGCGGCGCTGGTTCGCGCGCGGCGCGGTGCACCGGGCACGGGAGCGTGCGGCGGCCCAAACGGCGATCGCGCAGTTCGGCATTCGCTGCACGGGCCCGGACGCGCGCGTCTCGCACCTGTCCGGCGGCAACCAGCAGAAGGTGGTGCTCGCGCGTTGGCATGCGGAACCGGCGCGGCTGCTGCTGCTCGACGAGCCGTTCCAGGGCGTCGACGCCGGTGCGCGCGCCGATATCGTCGATACGCTGCGGCGGCAGGCCCACACACGCGCGACGCTGGTGTTCGTCAGCGATCTCGAAGAGGCGTTCGAGATCGCCGATCGCGTCGTGCACTTCGATCGTGCGACGCTCGATCGCTCACCCGCCACCGATCCGGCCTCGGCCCCTCCTCGATGAAACCCGCTACCTCGTCATTCGGCCGCGACGCGGCCTCCGGCCCACGCACGCACGTGGCATGGCACCGCCTGCGCGAAACGCTCGAACGCACCGGCATCCTGCTCGTCCTCGCGCTTCTCGTCGCCGTGTTCGCGGCCCGGGAACCGGCGTTCCTGAACCTCGACAACCTGTTCAGCATCCTGCAGTCGGTATCGATCGTCGCGCTGCTCGGGATCGGCGTGACGATCACGCTGGCGGCCGGCGGCTTCGACCTGTCGGTCGGCAGCGTGGCCGCATCGGCGCAGATGGCGGCCAGCTACGTGCTGGTGGTCTGGCACGGCAGCACGTTCGCGGCCGTGGCCGCGTGCCTCGCGCTCGGCATCGCGGCGGGCCTGTTCAACGGCGTGCTGATCACGCGCCTGCGCGTGCCCGACCAGCTCGCGACGCTCGGCACGCTGTTCCTGCTGGCGGGCCTGCAGCTGATCCCGACCGGCGGGCGCTCGCTCGCGACCGGCACGGTGCTGCCCGACGGCACGGACGCGACCGGCGTGTTCCCCGCCGCGTTCCTGGCGCTCGGGCGCATGCGCTTGTTCGACGTCGTGCCGCTGCCGGTGCTGATGCTCGCGGTGCTGACGGTGCTCGCGTGCGTCGTGATGGAGACGACGCGCTGGGGCCGCGTGATCCAGGCGATCGGCGGCAACGAGACGGCCGCGCGGCTCGCGGGTGCGCCGACGCTGCGCTACCGGATCGCGGCCTACGTCGCGTCGGGCGCGATCGCATCGCTGGGCGGCGTGCTGATCGCCGCGCGGGTCGGCCGCGGCGACGCCAGCGCCGGGCACTCGCTGCTGCTCGACGCGGTGGCCGCCGCGCTGGTGGGCTACGCGGTGTGGGGCGCGAAACGGCCCAACGTGTTCGGCACCGTGGTGGGCGCGGTGTTCGTCGGCGTGCTGCTCAACGGGATGACGATGCTGAATGCGCCATACTACATGCAGGATTTCATCAAGGGCGCGCTGCTGGTGCTCGCGCTGGCGTTCACGTTCGGCGTCGGGCGGCGCACGGATGGGCGGGGCTGAAGCGGCCGCACTGGCAAGCGTCATGGGTGCCGCCGGCCGCTTGCCGCGCGATGGAATATCCATAGCCGAATCGCTCGGTTTGCGCGTGCGAATCCCGCTGATAGATTGGGCGATCAGTCATTCACGCGGAGACGCATATGGCAGAGATTGACGTGGTGCACCCGACGCATGCACCGGACGCGAACCGGCCAGCGGTTCGCGTGATCGCCGACGACGCGCAGGCCATCGCGGTCGCGCATGAACTGGCGGGCCGCCTCGCACAGGGCGCGGCCGAACGCGACCGCGAACGGCGCTTGCCGCACGATGAGGTCGAGTGGTTCTCGCAGTCGGGCCTGTGGGCGATCACGGTGCCGAAGGCCTACGGCGGCGCGGGCGTGTCGTTCGTCACGCTGGTCGAGGTGGTCCGGATCATCGCGGCGGCCGACCCGTCGCTCGGGCAATTGCCGCAGAATCATTTCGGCCTCGTCGACGTGATCGCGCTGACCGGAACCGAAGACCAGAAGCGCCACTTCTTCGCCGAGATCCTGAACGGCAAACGCTTCGGCAACGGCTTCTCGGAGAAGGGCACGAAAAACGTGCTCGACCTGAAGACGCGCGTGCGGCGCGACGGCGATCACTACGTGGTCGACGGCACCAAGTTCTATTCGACGGGCGCGCTGTTTGCACACTTCGTGCCGGTGCTCGGGCTCGACGACGCGCGCAAGGGCTGGCTCGCCTACATTCCGAAGGGCACGCCGGGGCTGACCGTGATCGACGACTGGTCGGGCTTCGGCCAGCGCACGACCGCGAGCGGCACGGTGGTGCTGGACAGCGTGCGCGTGCCGGCATCGCACGTCTTCCCCGCGCATCGCGTGTCCGACGAGCCGACGCTCAACGGCCCGATCTCGCAGATCATCCAGGCCGCGATCGACGCCGGCATCGCGAAGGCCGCGCTCGACGATACGCTGACGTTCGTGCGCACGCGTTCGCGGCCGTGGATCGACAGCGGCGTCGAGCGCGCGAGCGATGATCCGCTGACGGTGCGCGAGATCGGTCACCTGCATATCCAGCTGCATGCCGCCGAAGCGCTGCTCGAGCGCGCCGCGCGCGTGCTCGACGAGGTCGCCGGACAGCGCGCGACGACCGAGGACGACGTCGCGCGCGCATCGGTCGCGGTCGGCGAGGCGAAAGTGCTGACCACCGAGATCGCGCTGCTTGCGAGCGAGAAGCTGTTCGAACTCGCCGGCACGCAGGCGACGCTCGGCGAGCACAACCTCGACCGCCACTGGCGCAATGCGCGCACGCACACGCTGCATGACCCCGTGCGCTGGAAATACCACCTCGTCGGCAACTACTACCTGAACGGCGTGAAGCCGGCGCGTCATCCGTGGAATTGACCATGAACGCTCTCGCCTCCACCATCGCGCGCGGCACGCCGCAGGCCGCACGCATCGAAAGCGACGAACAGGCACTGCGCGTCGCGCGCGACATCGCGGGCACGTTCGCGCGGGAAGCGTCGCTGCGCGATCGCGAACGCCGCCTGCCTTACGCGGAAATCGACGCGTATTCGGCGAGCGGCCTGTGGGGCATCACCGTGCCGCGCGAATTTGGCGGCGCGCAGGTGTCGTTCGCGACGCTCGCGGAAGTCACCGCGATCGTGTCCGAAGCCGATCCGGCGCTCGGGCAGATCCCGCAGAATCACTACTACATGCTCGACGTGCTGCGCGTGAACGACACGCGCGAGCAGCAGGCGTTTTATTTCGGGCGCGCGCTGGCGGGCGACCGGTTCGGCAACGCGCTGTCGGAGCGCGGCACGAAAACCGTGCGCGACTATCGCACCACGCTGACGCCGGACGGCGACGGCTTCCGCATCGACGGCACCAAGTTCTATTCGACCGGCGCGCTGTTCGCGCAGTGGATTCCGGTGGTCGCGAAAGCGGCCGACGATACGCTGCACGTCGCATTCGCGGACGCGCGCACCCCGGGCCTGACGGTGGTCGACGACTGGTCGGGCTTCGGACAGCGAACCACCGGCAGCGGCACGACGACGCTCGACAACGTATACGTCGAGGCGTCGGCGGTCGTGCCGTACAGCGCGGCATTCGATGCGCGGCCGACCACCGTCGGCCCGCTCGGCCAGCTCATCCACGCGGCGGTCGATCTCGGCATCGCGCGGGCGGCGTTCGCCGACGCGCGGCGCTTCGTGCGCGAGCGTTCGCGGCCGTGGGTCGACAGCGGCGTCGAGCGCGCGGGCGACGATCCGCTCACGCTCGAACTGTTCGGCAAGCTCGCGCTGCAGCTCGAAGCCGCGAGCGCACTGGTCGAGCGTGCCGGCCGTCGCGTGGACGCCGCGGCCGGCGCGTCGAACGAAGCGACCGTTGCCGCCGCCTCGATCGCGGTCGCGCAGGCGCGGGCCGCGACGACGGAGATCGCGTTGCAGGCGTCGACGCGCCTGCTCGAACTCGCCGGCACGCAGGCGGTGCTCGCCGAGCACAATCTCGATCGCCACTGGCGCAATGCGCGCACGCATACGCTGCACGACCCGGTGCGCTGGAAATACATCGCGATCGGCAACTACTACCTGAACGACGTGCTGCCGCCGCGCCACGGCGCGCTCTGAATCGATCAACGGAGCCGATCATGGCCAGACAGATTCGCCTCAACGCATTCGACATGAACTGCGTCGGGCACCAGTCGCCGGGCTTGTGGGCGCATCCGCGCGACACGTCGTGGCGCTACAAGCATCTCGACTACTGGACCGAGCTCGCGAAGCTGCTCGAACGCGGCAAGTTCGACGGCCTGTTCATCGCGGACGTGCTGGGCACCTACGACGTGTACCGAGGCAACGCGGAAGCGGCGATCCGCCAGGCCGCGCAGGTGCCGGTCAACGATCCGATCCTGCTCGTGTCGGCGATGGCGAACGTGACCGAGCATCTCGGCTTCGGCGTCACGTGCTCGCTGTCGTACGAGCATCCGTATCCGTTCGCGCGGCGCATGTCGACGCTCGATCACCTGACGAACGGCCGCGTCGGCTGGAACATCGTCACGTCGTACCTCGACAGCGCCGCGCGCAACGTCGGCCTGCCGGCCCAGGCGAACCACGACGCGCGCTATGCGCTCGCGGACGAATACCTGGAGGTCTGCTACAAGCTGTGGGAGGCGTCGTGGGAAGACGACGCCGTCGTGCGCGACGCCGCGCGGCGCGTGTTCACCGAGCCGTCGAAGGTGCATCCGATCGGCCATCGCGGCACGTACTTCGACGTGCCGGGCATCCACCTGTGCGAGCCGTCGCCGCAGCGCACGCCGGTGCTGTACCAGGCCGGCGCATCGAAGCGCGGCAAGGATTTCGCCGCGCAGCACGCGGAGTGCATCTTCATCGCGGCGCCGTCGCGCACGATCCTGAAGCACTTCGTCGCCGACATCCGCGCGCGCGTGAAGGCGTTCGGCCGCGATCCGCACGACGTGCTGATCTTCAACCTGCATACCGTGATCACCGGGAAGACGTCGGCGGACGCGCACGCGAAGCATGCGGACTACCGACGCTACGCAAGCGACGAGGGCGCGCTGACGCTGATGTCGGGCTGGACGGGGATCGACCTGTCCCGCTACGACCTCGACGCACCGCTGCGCCATGTCGAGAGCAACGCGGTGCAATCGGCGGTGGAGGCGCTGTCGAGCGCCGATCCGACCCGCGTGTGGACGGTGCGCGAGATCGCGAAGTGGGGGGCATTGGCGGGCTCGGGCCGCTGTCGGTGGGCAGTCCGCAGGAGATCGCCGACGAGCTGCAATCGTGGGTCGACGAGACGGACGTCGACGGCTTCAACCTCGCTTATGCGCTGACGCACGAGACCTTTGCCGATTTCGTCGAGCTCGTGGTGCCCGAGTTGCAGCGGCGCGGCGTGTACAAGACCGATTATGCGGACGGCACGCTGCGCGAGAAGCTGCACGGCCGGGGCGCGCGGCTCGCCGAACCCCATCCGGGCGCGCGCTATCGGGCGGGCGCCGGCGTGCCGGCGGCGTGAGCCCGTTTGCTGATTTCCCTGTTGCCTGGCTGGCTGGAGAGCGTTCATGAAATCGTGGATTCGTCGCAAGTCCCGGATCGGCCGCATCGTCGGCGTGCTCGCGCTGGTGTCGGCCGCCGCGCTGGCCGCGCCCGGCGTGCACGCGGGCCCGCTCAAGGGCGCGCCCGCGCCGTTCGACAAGGGCGGTGTGCGGATCGCGCTCGTCAATTACCTGTCGACCGGGGATTTCTTCCAGGCGTATGAGGCCGGCGCGCAGAAGCAGGCCAGGGCGCTCGGCATCGACCTGCGCATCTACGAAGGCCGCCAGGATGCGGCCGAGCAGCGCGAGCAGATCCAGCAGGCGATCAGCCTCGGCGTGGCCGCGATCATCGTCAACCACGGGCTGCCGGAATCGCTGAAGGACGTCGTCCAGCGCGCGCTCGACAAGGGCATCAAGGTCGTCGCGTTCGACGTCGACCTCGGCCATCCGAAAGTCCCGCAGATCGAGCAGAGCGACCGTGACCTCGCGACGCTGCTGCTCGACCAGGCGGTGAAGGACAACGGCGACGCGTTCGCGGCCGGTTACGTGTATGTCGCCGGCTTCGCGCCGCTCGACCGGCGCGATGCGGCATGGCGCGACTTCAAGCGCGCGCATCCGAAGGTCGTGGAAAAGGCGCGCTGGGGCACCGTCGACAACCCGATCGCGCAATCGGTCGCGAACCAGGCGGCCGCCGCGTACCGCGCGCATCCCGATATCCGCGTGGTGTTCGCGCCATACGACGAATTTGCGCGCGGCGCGAAGCTCGCGGCGGACGAGGCGAAGCTGTCGTCGAAGGTGCGCATCTACAGCGCGGACATCTCGACCGCCGACATCGACGCGATCCGCGCGCCGAACAGCGCATGGGTGGCGACGGCGGCGACGAATCCCGCGGTCGTCGGCGCGGTTTCCGTGCGGGCCGCCGCGTTGCTGGTGGCCGGCCAGGACCCCGGGCGCCGGATCGTGGTCAAGCCGGTGCTGGTCACGCGCGACGACCTCGTGAAGCACGACATCCGCACGATCGCGGAGCTCGGCGCGAAATTCCCGGCATTCCGCGCGAGCGACGCGGCGACGGCGGCGTGGATCCCGGCTGCGGATTGAGCGTCGTCGGGCGCGGAAGCGCGAGGCGCCGCGCACGCGTGGCCGTCCGGTAGGGCTGATGGTCCGATTCCGCGCCGATGCGGCGTCGTTGCGCGCGATCACGCGCAGCGCATGCCGCACGGCGCGCCGTGCGCGATGCCTGCCAGCCGCCACATACGATCCCCGCTCTCGCAATGCCCCTGCCGCTTGCGCCTACCCCGTGCTTAAATGGCGGGGCTGCCAGCAACCGGGGGGCCGGCAACAGGCCGCCGGTTGCCGGGCGCGAACGCGTCCGATCGACATCGCGACGACCCATCACACGAAAACGCCGCCCGGTCCGCCGGCGCGGCTCGATAACATTCCGAGATCTCACGAACATGACCGTCCTGTTCCGTCTGCTCGCGCTCGTCTGCGCGCTCTGGCTTGCCGCCTGCAGTTCGTCGCTTCCGCCGCCCGCGGCATCCGCCGCACCGTCCCCGCAACCCGAGGAGCGCCGCGGGCTCGGCACCGCGTGGGGCGAGGCGGTGCGCTCCGAGACGCGCCACGTCGATTTCGAACGCGCGAGCCCGGCGACGCCGACCGACGTGACGTCGGTCTACTACAACGACGCGCTGCCGGGGCGTCCGGCCGCCGCGAAGGTGCGCGCGCTGCCCACCCGCGTGGCGCTGGCGAACGGCGATGTCGCGCTGTCGTTCATCGACGAGCGCGGCGCGCCGCTGCGTCTCGCCCGCCAGGACGGCCGCTGGCACATGGCCGGCGTCGACGGCGCGCGCTACCGGATCGTGCTGCGCAACCAGGGGCGCCGCACGTTCGAGGTCGTGTCGACGGTCGACGGGCTCGACGTGCTGACCGGCCGCCCCGGCAGCTACACGAACGGCGGATACGTGCTCTATCCGGGCCGCACGCTGACGATCGACGGGTTCCGCAAGAGCCAGGACGAAGTCGCGGCGTTCCGCTTCGCGTCGGTGCCCGACAGCTATGTCGCGAACTCGATCCACGGCGACACCGCGAATGTCGGCGTGATCGGCGTCGCGCTGTTCGCGCAGAAGGCGCCGGACGAGGACGCGCTGCGGCGCGACGCGAACCCGTTCCCGGGCAACGACAACCGCTTTGCGCCGCCGCCGGTGCCGCGCGGGGAGTGACCGGCGCCGGCCGGTGCGCGCGTCCGGGCGCGTAATCCGGGGCGTCCGGCGAAATGACCACTACAATCTGCCGATTCCGGCGATGTCGCGGCGGCGCACCCGCCGCGGGCATCGCCTGCTTCAACCCCACCCGAGGAATCGTCGTGAAGTTCATCCACGCGGCAGACATACACCTGGACAGCCCGCTGCACGGCCTGAGCGCCTATCCCGATGCGCCGGCCGCGCAGCTGCGCAACGCGTCGCGCGACGCGCTGCGGCAGCTCGTCGACCGTGCGATCGAAGAGGAAGTGGCGTTTCTCGTGATCGCCGGCGACCTGTACGACGGCGACTGGAAGGACCACAACACCGGCATCTTCTTCGGCCAGCAGATGGGGCGGCTGCGCAAGGCGGGCATCCGAGCGTTCGTGCTGTGGGGCAACCACGATGCCGAGAGCGAGATGACGAAGAAGCTGACGCTGCCGGACAACGTCACGGTGTTCAGCCATCGCAAGCCGGAGGTGCACCTGCTGCCCGAATTCAACGTCGCGCTGCACGGGCAGAGCTTCAAGGACAAGGCGGTCGTCGAGAACCTGGCGATCGGCTATCCGGCGCCGGTGGCCGGGCACTACAACATCGGCGTGCTGCACACGGCGCTGGAGGGCAATACGGCCCACGCGAACTACGCGCCCTGCACGCTGGCGGAGCTGCATGCGAAGGGCTACGACTACTGGGCGCTCGGCCACGTGCACGAGTTCCAGCAGTGGTCGGGGCCGTCCACCGTCGTGTTCCCGGGGAACCTGCAGGGCCGGCACATCCGCGAGACGGGCCGGCGCGGCGCGGTGCTCGTCACGGTCGAGAACGGGCACACGCAGGTCGAGCGCCTGTTTCTCGACGTGCTTCGTTGGGAGGCGGTATCGGTCGATGCGTCCGACTGCGCGTCGATCGCCGACCTGTCGCGCAAGATCGGCCAGTCGCTCGAGGCGCTGCTGGCGGTCGACGGCCACGTGCCCCGCGCGGTGCGCGTGACGGTGACGGGGCAAACGCCCGCGCACGGGCTGTTCTTCGGGCGGGCCCCGCAGCTGCGCGCGGAAGTGCTGAACCAGATCGGCATCATCGGCAACGAGCGGCTGTGGCTCGAGAAGGTCAAGCTCGCGACGTCCGCGGCGGGCGAGTCGCATGGCGAGCGCGAGCAGCTGGAAGCGCTCGATGACTTGAAGCAGATCCTGGCGGACGCCGCGCACGACCCGGAATTCCTCGCGCTGCTCGAGCGCGATCTGCGGCCGTTCGTCGGCAAGGTGCGCAGCGAGGTGAAGGAGGACGCGCCGCTGCTCGGGCTCGCCCGTGCCGGCGAACTGGCGGGGCTGGTGCAGCAGGTCGGGCCCGCGCTGCTCGCGCGCCTGTCGCGGGGGGAATGAGCGATGCGCATCAAGCAACTCGATCTGATCAAGTACGGCAAGTTCACCGATGCGACGCTGCGCTTTCCGCGGGCGGACCACGATTTCCACGTGATCGTCGGGCCCAACGAGGCCGGCAAGTCGACGATCCGCACGGCCGTGTCGGAGCTGCTGTTCGGCATGAAGCTGCAGACGCCGCTCGATTTCCTGCACAGCACGCCGGAGCTGCGGCTTGGCGGCGTGCTCGAAGGCGCCGCCGGCGACATGGCGTTCCACCGGGCACGCGGACGCAGCCCGCTGCGCACGCCGGCCGACGACAAGCTGCCGGACGATTACCTGGCGGCCGTGCTCGACGGCGCGAGCAAGGAGTTCTTCGAGCAGATGTTCGGGCTCGACCACGGGCGGCTGGTCGAAGGCGGCAGGAGCATTCTCGATGCGTCCGACAAGCTCGGCCAGGTGCTGTTCGAATCGGCGGCGGGCGTCGGGAGCCTCGGGCCGGTGCGCGAGGAACTGGAGGCGCGCGCGGTCGAGCTGTGGGCGCCGCGGCGCAGCGGCAGCGCGTTCGCGGTGGCCGAGACAGCCTTCAACGAAGCAGTGGGCGAACTGAAGGCGGTCCAGGTGCGCACGCGGGACTGGGTCGACCGCAAGGAGGCGTGCGAGGCGGTCGAGCAGGAGATCGAGCAGGTGCGCACCGACCAGCGCCGGCTCGAATCGCTGCGTTCGAAGCTCGAGCGCGTGCGGCGGCTCGCGCCGTACCTGAAGGAGCTGACGGTCAAGAACGCCGCGCTGGCCGAACTGGGCGACGTCGTCGAATTGCCGCCGACCGCGTATGCGGATCTGCTGAAGGCCCAGGGCGATCTCGCTGCGGAGCGCAAGGTGCTGGAAGAGCGGCGCGCCGATCTCGCCGCCCGGCGGCAGGCGCGCGACGCGATCGACGCAGACGGCGGCGCGCTCGCGCTGGCGGGCGACATCGAGGCGCTCGACCGGCTGCGCAGCGCGTGCGCGAATCATCCGCAGGACCTGCTGCTGCGCGAGGCCGAGCTCGAACGTCACCTGTCGGCTGCATTCGGCGGCGCGGCACAGCTCGGCTGGCCCGCGGACGAAGCGGCGCTGCGCGCGGCGTTGCCGAAGGCGCTGTCGCTGAAGACGGTCACCAACCTGCTGCGCGAGCACGGCGCGCTGCAGCAGGCGTTGCTGGGCGCGCGCGAGGCGCTCGACGAAAGGGCGCGCGAGCTTGCGCAACTGCGGGATCAGCTGGCCGGGCTGGCGACCGTCGAGGTGCCGGACGCGCTGCGCACCGCGCTCGCCGATGCGCAGGGCTTCCGGAACAGCGCGCCGCGGGAGCAGGCGCTCGAGCGCGAGGTGGCCGCGTCGGAGCGCGCGCTGCGGGATGCGCTCGACGGGCTCGGGCAGTGGCGCCGGCCGGCGGCGGCGTTGCGCGCGCTCGACCTGCCGTCGACGGCGCGGCTCGCCGCGTGGCAGAAGGACGACAGCGAGCAGGCGAGCGCGGTCGCCGCGGCGCGCGACGCGCTGGGCCAGGCGCGCGAGGAACGGGAGCGGCTCGAACTGCAGGAAAGGCATTTCACGGAGAATCACAAGGTCGTCACGAGCGCCGACGTGCAGGCGGCGCGCACGCGCCGCGACGGCGCGTGGGGGGAGATCAAGCGCGGCGCGGTCGGCGTCGAAGCCGGCGCGCCGGCCGTCGACGACGCGATCCGGCTCGCGGACGAGCTGGTCGATTCGCAGCTCGGCACCACGCAGGCCGCGGCGACGCTGCAGTCGCTGCGTCAGCAGGTCGAGTCGGCGCGTGCGAACGAGGCGCGCAAGCAGGCAGCGCTGGCTGAACGCGAGCAGGCGCTGTCCACGCTCCGCGACGCGTGGGCGCAGCTGATGACGGCCGCCGGCGTGACGGGCATGCCGCTGGCCGACCTGAACGACTGGCTGGCCCGGCGCGAAGCGGTGTTCGTCGCGCAGGCCGAGCTCGAACGTCAGGCGCACGAGCTCGACACGATGCGCGCGGCACGCGCGGCGGCCGAGGCGGCGCTGTCGTCGGCGCTGCGCACGGTCGCGCGCGGCAGCGAGTCGGACGCGCTGGCGGCGCGCGTGGTGGCCGCCGAGTCGTTCGTGCAGGCGGCGGAAAAGGCGAATGCGCAGCAAGGCAGCCTGACGGACCAGGCGCGCCAGGCCGAACGCGGGTGTGCGGGCGCACAGGCGAAGGCCGATCTTGCGCAGGCGGCCTACGACGCGTGGCAGACACAATGGCGCGACGCGCTGGCGGACGCCAGGCTCACCACGAGCGCCGTGACGCTCGCGGCGGCGGAGGGCGCGGTCGAGCTGGCGAATGCCGTCGCGGCCGGCCTGGCCGCTGCCGATGCGCCGCGCAGCCGCATGGCCGCGATCCGCGCCGAGCTGGCCGCGCTGGAGAACGATGCGCGCCGGCTTGCCGACGCGCTCGATCCCGCGCTGCTGGCGGCCGACAACGGGCCGGAGGTCGCGCGGCGGCTGACGGCGCGCCTCGCGGCCGCCAGGGAAACGGCGAAGGCGATCGAGCGGGCCGACGACGCGATCCGCCAGGCCGAAGGCAAGGTGGCGGATGCGGTGGCCGCGGTCGCGGGCGCGGACGCCCGGATCCAGCCGCTGCTCCAGTCGGCCGGCGTCGCGTCGATCGACGCGGCGCTGCCGCTGGCCGAGCGTTCCGACCGGCAGCGTCAGCTGCGGCAGGCGCTCGAGGCGGCACAGGAGGCGCTCGTGCGGGACGGCGACGGCCTGTCGCAGCACGCGATCGAGGCCGAGATCGCGGAACAGGACATCGCCGAGGTGCCGGCGCGGCTCGAATCGGCGAAGCAGGCATTGACCGATATCGGCAAGCGCCTGAACGAGCTCGCGCAGCGGCAGGTGGTGGCGGAGCAGGCGTTCGGCGCGGTCGCCGGCCAGGCCGGTGCGGCGGTTGCCGAGGCGAAGCGGCAGGAAGCGCTGTCCGCGATGGGCGACGCCGCCGAACAGTATCTGGAAGCCGCGACGGCGAGCCGGCTGCTGAAGTGGGCGACGGATCGCTATCGCGACCAGAAGCAGGGGCCGATGCTCAAGCGCGCGGGGGAGATTTTCGCGGGGCTGACGCTCGGCGAGTTCGCGAGGCTGACGGTCGATACCGAGACGACGCCGCCTGCACTGCATGCGAAGCGGACGAAGGGCGCGACGGTCGAGGTGACGGGGATGAGCGAAGGGACGCGCGACCAGCTGTTCCTCGCGCTGCGGATCGCGGCGCTCGAACTCCAGCTGCGCAACAAGACCGCGCTGCCGTTCGTTGCCGACGATCTGTTCATCAATTTCGACGACGCGCGATCGAAGGCGGGCCTCGAGGCGTTGCGGGACTTGTCGACGCGAACGCAGGTGCTGTTCCTCACGCACCACGATCACTTGCTGCCGCTCGTGAAGGCGGTGTTCGGCGAGCAGGTGAACGTGGTGCCGCTGCAGCGCGAGGCGGCCGCCGCGTAGGGTCGGGCGCGGCGCCCGCGGAATCTGCAAGAATGCACGAGGGCACGGAATGCCGGATCGTCTCGCGGTTCCGGCGAATCAGGGAGCAACGATGAACAAGCTGGTCGCCGCCATGGCGTTCGCCGCGGACAAGCATCGCAATCAGCGGCGCAAGGACGACGAAGCGTCGCCGTACATCAATCACCCGATCGCGCTCGCGGACGTGCTCGCCAACGAGGCCGGCATCGAGGATGAACGGGTGATCGTCGCCGCGGTGCTGCACGACACGGTCGAGGATACGGAGACGACCGAGCAGGAATTGCTGCGCCGGTTCGGCAAGGACATCGCCGACATCGTGATGGAGCTGACGGACGACAAGTCGCTGCCGAAGGACGAACGCAAGCGTCTGCAGCTCGAACATGCCGCGCACATCAGCCGCCGCGCGAAACTCGTGAAGCTGGCGGACAAGATCTGCAACCTGCGCGATATCGCGACGCATCCGCCGGCGGACTGGCCGCTGGATCGCAAGCAGGCGTATTTCGACTGGGCGAAGGCGGTGGTCGACCGGATGCGCGGCGTGCATCCGGGGCTCGAGGCGATCTTCGACGCCGCGTACGACGCTCGGCCGTCGGCGTGACCATGCGGGCAGCGACGATGCGAACGGCACCCGTCGCGGGCATCGACGTGGGCGGGAACCAGAAGCTGTGCGATCTGGTGATCCTGCAGGGCACGTCGATTCTGCATCGCGCCGACGGCGTGGCGCCGGAAGCGCTGCTGCCGCTGTGCCTGGAACATGACGTCGTGGCCGTGGGCGTCGATGCGCCGTGTCGATGGTGGGCCGGCGAAGGCCATCGAGCGGCCGAGCGCGCACTGGTGCGCGAACGGATCTCGCTGTTCTCGACGCCGGCGCGGGAGCGGGCGCTGGCCAATACCACGGGCTTCTACGACTGGATGTTCGTCGGCGAGCGGGTGTATCGGGCGCTTGCCGGCGCGTACCCGCTGCTGAGCGCGCCGCGCTATGCGGGCGGGCGCGTGAGTTTCGAGACCTATCCGCATGCGATCACGTGCGCGCTGCTGGGCAAGGACGTCGCGTCCGCCAGGCAGAAGCGCGTTCAGCGCAGGCAATTGCTGGAGCGGATGGGGATCGACGTCACGACGCTGACCTCCGTCGATGCGAGGGACGCGGCGCTGTGCGCATTGACGGCGCGATTCGTGGTCGAAGGTGGCGCCGACGCTTACGGGGATGCCGAGGGCGGGTACATCCGGGTGCCCAGGGTGAGCGAACCGATCGGCTGTCCGGCGCTGTAGCCGGGCGCGCCTGCTCTCCGTGTCGACGGTGAGCTTTTACGGGAAGTGCGCGGGCGCGCCCGGTGGTTCAGTCGTCGAGCAGGGAGGGCGGCACGTCGGCCGGATCGGGATCTTGCGCCTGTTCGTAATGCGCGTCCGCATCGTCGATCATGACGGTCGCATCGTCGATCAGCTCGTCGAGACGTTGCAGCAATGCGTCGCGCCACTCTTCGTCTTCGTCGCGTACGGGCGTCTTGTCCAGCTGCTCGATGATCGATTCCGCGGTTTGCAGGAACGGAAAGGCCTGCTGGTAGTTCTCGATGGCGACCAGTGCTGCATTGCGCGCGCCGACCAGCGCCTCGCGGTAATCGTCCGCCTGTTCGGATTGCCCGCCGATGCGGGGCAACATGTCTGAAATGCGCTGCAGGAGCGGCGGGACCTGTTCTTCCAGTGCGGCGGCGCGCTGGCTCAGTGCCGCGTATTCGTCGCGAAGGTCGATTTCGTCGGATCGGGTGGTGCTGTCCATCATGGCTCGGTGTGGATAGTGCGATCGCGGCATGATACTCGACCGTGCATTCGGCGTTCGTCCCATAAATGGGTTCCTGTGTCGGCGCGTCGTGCATGCATGTGTAATTGCGGGGGCGATGCTTTCTGTCTTTCTATATCTGTATATATCCATCGCACATCGATAAATCGGAGCGTACGGGAGGTTTTTAAATTTATTTCGCGAACCCCCTTGCGTTCGTGGCGCGGGGTGCCTAGAATCACGCCTCTTTCGCGCTAACGGCAACGCGGCGCGGAAGGGGGAAGCAGGAAGATGAACCCCGCAGTC
>LOZU01000012.1:0-512 GCA_001527685.1 Burkholderia pyrrocinia | reverse complement strand
GTGATGGAGCCGGGCTGCAAGGTCGACAACGTCCTGATCCTCGAAGGCAAGCAGGGGCATCGCAAATCGACGGCGCTGAAGGTGCTGGCCGGCGCTCCGTGGTTCACCGATACGCCGATCCAGATCGGCAACAAAGACACGTACGCGGTGCTGGCCGGGAAGTGGGTGATCGAGCTGGCCGAGTTGGACTCGTTGAACAAGGCCGACTCGTCGGCGGTGAAGAGCTTCTTCGCGACGGCCGTCGACCGGTTCCGCAACTTCTACGGCAAGCGGGCGACGGATGTTCCGCGTCAGTGCGTGTTCGCTGGCTCGGTCAACTTCGACACGTACCTGAAAGACGAGTCCGGCAACCGGCGCTATTGGCCGCTGCGCGTCGGCGGGCTGGTCGACATCGACGGCATTGTGGCCGTTCGTGACCAGCTCTGGGCGGAAGCTGTGCACCTGTATCGATCGGGCGTCGTGTGGCACGTAGAAGAGCATGAGCGCCCGCTGTTCGAGATCGAGCAGGCGGA
>LOZU01000011.1:0-121909 GCA_001527685.1 Burkholderia pyrrocinia | reverse complement strand
GACTGCGGGGTTCATCTTCCTGCTTCCCCCTTCCGCGCCGCGTTGCCGTTAGCGCGAAAGAGGCGTGATTCTAGGCACCCCGCGCCGCGAGCGCAAGGGGGTTGATGCACTTTTTTTCGTGCCCCTCGATTCCACCCCACTGCCATACTGCGCAGCGAGACCGCTTATGGTGCAAAGAACGGACTAGAATATGTGGTTCTTCGCCCCTTTCTATACGAATTTAATATGCGCCAGCGAATCGCCAAACGTCTCCCCCCTGATGCCGACAAACTGGTCGGCCTGTCGCTTGCGCTCTTCGCCTCCGGCAGCCGCATCGAGGATCGCTTCTGGGAAGCGAAGCTCGATGCGCTGCTCGCCAAGATCGTTCGCAACGGCAACCAGACCACGCTCGATGCGGCACTCGACCATCTCCAGCAAAACCATCCCGACGCATATGGCGCGCTCGCCGACATGGCCGAGACCCACAGCGAGTCGATGGTGATCGAACACGACGGCAAGCCATATGATGCGCTGCTGATCGCCGTGCCCGTGCTGGCCTGGACGCGCTACATGATCCCGTCGGGCCCGCTGAAGACCGACACCGCCGACGCGCTGCGCGCGCATCTGCAGGCGCACGTGCTCGCGAACGACACGCTCGTCGGGCTGGCGCCGTTCCTCTACAGCATCGACCAGCTGCCGCGGCACCACGTCGAAACCTACCGCCTCGCCCAGCAGCTCGCACACGCCGCGCTCGGCCAGCACGCCGCCAAGCTCAGCTTCGGCGACCTGCCCGAGACTTCGCCGATCCTGGCCGACCCGCGCTTCCTGCTGGCCGTCGTAGCCGCGCCGGCTGGCGCCCCGCTGTTCCGCTGGCAGGAGGAAGAACACGGCTCCCGGATCGAGCGCGGCCAGTGCCTCGAGCAATGGACTGCGCAAGGCGGCCCGAACCTCGCCATCGCATTGCCTGGCTGCGAATTCGAGTGCCTGCTTCCGGACGCGTACTATTCGGCATGCCGCGATGCAGACGAACGCATTCGCCCGCACACGGTCCGAACGGCCATCCGTTATCTATTCGACACACTTGGTGCAGCGCCGCAGGAACTGCGCGCCGTGGTCGCCGGCTTCGGCGAACGCCGCATCGACGAGTACCGCGTCGGCTTCACGCGACGCGGCAACAACGACGTGATTTACGGCGTCGTCTGGCCGCTCTACGGCCGCGAAAATGGCGACGTGGCAATCGATAATGCCGCGCTCGAAGGCGACTTGCCGATCGAGGGGCCGCTCGAGGAAATCGTCAGCCTGCTCAAGGAATGCGGCGTCACGGACATCCGCCGGCACGCGGGCCGCTTCGAACCGGAATACTGCGACGACTGCGGTGTACCGCTGTACGCCGACCCGCTCGGCGAGATCGTCCACGCCGAAATGCCGGAGGATGCGTCGCCCGCGCAACCGCACTTCCACTGACGAATATCGGCCGAATAACCGTTCGTCGCAAGCCGCTCCCGGTTACCGCCGGAGCGGCTTTTTTCATGTCTTAAAAAATTTTCTGACTTTTCCTAAGCCTTTCGGCCAAGCAGACATCATGTAAGGTGTTTGTCATGATCTGGCTCAAGGCATAACGCCGGTAGCTCATTGTGAAACCCCCTTACGGAGGAAGATTATGCGGTTCCTGGTGTTAAATTCAGACGCGGAGCGACGTGATGGGCTGAAGGCCTTGTTGCGGCAGATCGATCGCCACGCCGGGTACAACGACGCGCCCGACGGCTTCCAGGCCCGCCAGTTGCTGCGCAGCGAGCATTTCGACCTGATCGCGATCGACTGGCAGGACGTCGGTCGGCTCAGCGAGCTCCAGGCGCTCTGCAGCGCATGCGCACCGTCGCCGGCCGCGGTCCTGATCGACGAGGCCACGCCGGAGGTCGTCCGCCGACTCTTCAATTACGGCGTCACGGGCGTGATCCCCCGCGCCACGCGGCCGCATTTGATCGTCCGCGCGCTCGAACTTGTGCTGCTCGGCGGCCACTACATCCCTCCGATCGCCCTCAACCTGCTCCCCTCGCCGCTCGCGGCCCGCCACGATGCGCACTTTCAGTCCCTCGCCGGAAAGATCCCCCGCCGCCCGGCGGGCCGCCTCCTGTCGCCGCGACAGGCGCAGATCATGCGCTTCGTTCACATGGGCAGCACCAACAAGATGATCGCGCGCACGCTCGGCATCAGCGAAGGCACGGTGAAAATCCACCTCGCCAGCATCTTCCAGCAACTCGGGGCAGCCAATCGCGCCGCCGCGGTCGCGATCTACAACGGCTGGCTGTCGCCGCACCTCGAAGTCCTGATGGCACCCCGCGAAAGCACGCGCAAGCCGGTGCTGGGCGAGCGCGGGCCCGTCCCGCTGCGCACCTTGTGCGACGATCGCAAGTACCCGCCGCCAGCCGCCAACGACGGTTTGCGCAACACGCTGCACGCCGCCGAGCCGCCCGCCCGCTTCCGTCGCGATCGCTAGCCAGACAGTCTCGCCATCGCGACGATCGACGCGTGCGGATTCCCACCTTTGATGTTCAACGAGTAATATGAACGCATGGGTTTTCTCTTCACACCGCTTCCGCTATGGGTTGGCGTCGGTGGCTGGATCGCCGCCGCGGTTCTGCTCGCGCTGGCGATCTGGAAGCGCCCGTTCGTCCGGCTTCAGGACGCGACGCTCCAGCACGTCTGGCTCGCGCTCGTCACGGCGATCACGGTCCTGTGGGCATCGAACGCGTGGCTCGAAGACGGGCTCGTCATGCACCTGCTCGGCGCGACCCTGCTCGTCACATTGTTCGACTGGACCCTCGCGCTGATCGCAATGGGCGCCGTGACGGTGGTCGCCGCGATCATCTTCGACGCGCCCTGGCATGGCATCGGTCTGACCTATCTGGTCTACGGCGCATTGCCTGTCGCCGTGTCGTCGTTGCTGCAGCGCGCCGCGATCGCGTGGCTGCCGCACAATCTGTCGTCGTTCATCATCGGCCAGGGATTCATTTCGCCGGCGATCGCGATCGTCACGGTCGCCGCGGCCGCGGCCGGCGTGCAGCTCGCGCTCGCGGACGGCATGCCCGTCGTCATCCCGTCCGGCTATCTGTGGAACACGCCCCTGCTCGCGCTCGGCGAAGCGTGGTTCACCGGCATGGCGACGGCGTTGATCGCCGTCTATCGCCCGGCCTGGGTCACGACCTTCGACGTCCGTCGTTACCGCCTCGGCGGCCCGCGCGCGTAAGTGTGCCGGTCACCCTGCCCCGAGCGCGCGTCGCCGCTTCGCATTTGCGACGCGGGAGAGGGTACCGTCTACTGTCGCGCAACTTTTTTACGCTAAGATTGAACTCCTGATCTTCATCGGGCATCTATACGTGCCCGATGTCTCATTCGCTCCTCACCAATAACCAGATGGACAGCTCTCCCGCCTCGCTCCGGATTCTCAGAGCGTTCGGCAAGCTGGCAGCCTGTGTCACGGGTCTGTCGCTTGCGCTTCCGGCGCCGGTTCTCGCGGACCTCCTCGACCAGCGCTCCGAACTGATCAACAAATTCGTCAACGACTTGCATGCCGATCCGCTTGTCGCGGACTGCGCGGCGCACGGCAGTTTCATCGCCAGCACGTCGAGCGCGTTCGATCGCGTCGACTTCCCGCCCAACGCGTTCGAAAGCGGCAATGCAGCGGTCACGCCATGGAACGACGCGTTCGACCAGGGCAAGCAGCGCGTGAAGGTCGACAACATCGTCACCGTCGAAGGGCTCGGCATCCGCAATAGCGGCGGCGAACCGGCGCCGCTGAAATTCCGCTGCGGCTACGTCGGCCAGCAAATGCTCGCGTTCAGCTGGAACGATCCGGTCCCGCCGCTGAAGCCGCGCGTCGAGCGGCCCGCGCCGACGACGAAGAAATTCAAGGGAAAGACGTCCGCGAAGGGCAAGGCCAAGGCGAAATCCTCGGGCCGCACCGGCAAGAAGGCCGTCGCAACGACGAAATCCACGACCCAGAAGAAGGCCGTGAAGAAGAAATCGACGGCGAAGAAGTCCTGACACCACGCGACGACGCCAGACGCAAAAAAGCCGGAGCATCCGACGACGCCCCGGCTTTTTCTTTGCCCGCGGATCCGTGCTTACGCGAACGTCTCGACGTGCCGCAGGATCGCCGCCAGCATGGCCGCACCGAGCGCCGCGCTGCGTTCGCCGTTCCAGCCGACGCGCTCGTCGGGCAGGTTCGCGTTGTCCTTGAACGGCATCTCGAGCGTCAGCGACAGGCAGCCGAACCGATGCCCGATGTACTTGGACGCAAGCTTGAGCGCGTCCTCCTTGTACTTGCTCGCCGCGTAGCCGTGCTCGTCCTGGAAGTCAGGGCTCGCCACCTTGAACGCGTCGATGAACGCCGCCTGCTCCTTGCCCTGCTGCTCGGTGAAGCTCGGCAGCATCTCCGAGCCCGCGACGAACACGTACGGCAGGTCCTCGTCGCCGTGGATGTCGAAGAACAGGTCGCAACCGGTCGCATGGATCGCGTCACGCACGACCAGCACCTCGGGGCTGCGCGCGGCATCCGGCTCCATCCATTCGCGATTCAGGTTCGCGCCGGCGGCATTGGTCCGAAGGTTGCCACCCGCGCTGCCGTCCGGATTCATGTTCGGCACGATGTAGAACGTCGCGTGATCGTAGAGCTTGCGCGCGACCGGATCGCCGGCCCAGTCGCCCCATCCGGCCAGGCGCTTGACGAGCCCCTCGACGAACCACTCGGCCATCGTCTCGCCCGGATGCTGGCGTGCGATGATCCACACCTTCTTCTTCGGCGCATCGTCCGTGTCGGGCGCACCGAGCGTCAACAGCGACATCGGCCGCCCTTCGACGGTCCGGCCGAGCTCGATCACGCTCGCCTGCGGCAATTGCTGAACCGCGCCAAGGAACGCCGCATGACGCTCCTCCGAGTACGGCTCGAAATACGCGTAGTAGATGCTGTCGAACTCGGGCGTATGGTCGATCGTCATCGTCTTGCCGTCGAAGGCCGTCGGCACGCGGAACCAGTCGACCCGGTCGTAGCTCGCGACCGCCTGGTAGTTGCGCCAGCCCGACGGGTATGCGCATTCGGCCGCGTTCTCGAACGTCATCACGCACCGCTCGCCGCGCGCGCCCGTCACGCGGTAGTAGAACCACTGCGCGAATTCGGCCTGGTTGTCGCCGCGCACGCGCAGACGGATCGCGTCCGGCCGCTCGCACGACACGACGTCGATCGCGCCGGCGTCGAAATTACTGGTGATCGAAAGGGTCATCGTTTCTCCTGTCCCATGCAAAGCCGCTCCGGCGGTCTCGTGAACCGCACGCAGGGTCACTCGCCGACTCGCCGGCGATATACGTAGGTCGAATCGTTCGACGCAGCTTCGTCGAACGCATAGCCTTCCATCGCAAACTCCTTCAGCGCCAGCGGCTCGGCGACGCGATGCTCCACGATATAGCGCGCCATCAGGCCGCGCGCGCGCTTCGCGTGGAAGCTGATGATCTTGTAGCGGCCGCCCTTCCAGTCCTCGAACACCGGCGTGACGACGGGCGCGGCCAGCAGCTTCGGCCTGACCGACTTGAAATACTCGGTCGACGCGCAATTGATCAGCACGCGCGACGCGCCGCTGCGCGCTTCCAGCTGCTCGTTCAACGCGCGGGTGATCCGGTCGCCCCAGAACGCATACAGATCCTTGCCGCGGGCGTTCGCGAAGCGCGTGCCCATCTCGAGCCGGTACGGCTGCAGCAGGTCGAGCGGGCGCAGCAGCCCGTACAGGCCCGACAGCACGCGCACATGCTGCTGCGCGTAATCGAGCTCTGCCGCCGACAACGACTTCGCGTCGAATCCCTCGTAGACGTCGCCGTTGAATGCGAGCACCGCCTGCTTCGCGTTCGCCGGCGAAAAGGTGCGCGACCAGTCGGCGTAACGCTGGAAGTTCAGGCGCGCGAGCGGATCGGAGATGTCCATCAGCGTCGCGATGTCCTGCGGCGACAGCTTGCGCAGGCCGTCGATCAGTTCCGACGCATCGTCGACGAACGCCGGCTCGGTATAGGCCTGGACATGAGCGGGGGTGTCGTAGTCGAGGGATTTCGCGGGGGAGAGAACGATTATCATAGAGGCTCGCTGGCACGCCGTGCCGAGCGGTCAGACGAAAACCACCGATTGTAACGAATGCCCAGCTCCCTCGCCCCGCGTGCAGAATGCCGCGTCGTGCTCGATTCGAATGTCTGGATCGACATTCTCGTCTTCGACGATCCCGCCACCCGCCCGATCCGTGCCGCACTTGAAAGCGGCGCGCTGGTCGCGCTGATCGACGGGCGCTGCCTGACCGAGCTCGAGCACGTGCTCGACTATCCGCAATTCCAGGCACGCGCGGTCGACAAGGCCGCCGCGCTCGAGATCGTCGCGCGCCTCGCGCAAAGGGTCGAACCGCCGCCGGTCGCGGCCGACGTGCCGCCGCTGCCGAAATGCAAGGATCGCGACGACCAGAAATTTCTCGAGCTGGCGCGCGCCGCTCGGGCCGAATGGCTCGTGTCGAAGGATCGGGCGCTGCTGAAGCTCGCCAAACGCACCGCGCGCGACTTCGGCTTCCGGATCGCCCAGCCCGCGCCGTTCACCGAGGCCTGCGCGCTCGACGCCACCCCGGCCTGACGCGCGCCGCGCCCTTCACTCCCGACAGCCACACCGATGAACGCTCCATTCGACATGCCTACGACTCCCGTTTTCCCCTCGCGTCTGCCGAACGTCGGCACGACGATCTTCACGGTCATGAGCACGCTCGCCGCCGAGAAAGGCGCGGTCAACCTCGGCCAGGGCTTTCCGGATTTCGATTGCGATCCGCGCATCGTCGATGCGGTTGCCGCCGCGATGCGCGACGGCCGCAACCAGTATCCGCCGATGGCGGGCGTCGCGCCGCTGCGCGACGCGATCGCCGACAAGATCGCGCAGGTGTACGGGCGCCGCTACGATCCGGCGACCGAAATCACGGTGACGGCCGGCGCGACGCAGGCGCTGCTCACCGCGATCCTGTGCGCGGTGCACCCGGGCGACGAAGTGATCGTCGTCGAGCCGACCTACGACAGCTACCTGCCGTCGATCGAACTCGCCGGCGGCAAGCCGGTGTTCGTCACGCTGGAAGCGCCCGACTATGCGATCCCGTTCGACCGCCTCGCGGCCGCGATCACGCCGAAGACGCGCATGATCCTGATCAATACGCCGCACAACCCGACCGGCACCGTGTGGCGCGAGGCGGACATGCGCAAGCTCGAGGAGATCGTGCGCGGCACCAACCTGCTGATCCTGTCGGACGAGGTGTACGAGCACATGGTGTACGACGGCGCGCGCCACGAGAGCGTCGCCCGCTATCCGGAGCTGGCCGCGCGCAGCTTCATCGTGTCGAGCTTCGGCAAGACCTATCACGTGACGGGCTGGAAGGTCGGCTACGTCGCCGCGCCGGCCGCACTCAGCGCCGAGTTCCGCAAGGTCCACCAGTTCAACGTGTTCACGGTGAACACGCCGATGCAGTTCGGGCTTGCCGACTACCTGCGCGACCCGGCGCCGTACCTGACGCTCGCCGGCTTCTACCAGAAGAAGCGCGACTTCTTCCGCGCCGGCCTCGAACGCACGCGCTTCAAGCTGCTGCCTTGCTC
Organism: Burkholderia pyrrocinia; assembly: GCA_001527685.1. Taxonomy (GTDB): domain Bacteria; phylum Pseudomonadota; class Gammaproteobacteria; order Burkholderiales; family Burkholderiaceae; genus Burkholderia; species Burkholderia pyrrocinia_D. Next base: position 114,277 of record LOZU01000011.1, on the reverse strand, counting down.
GGGCACGTATTTCCAGTGCGTCGACTATTCGGCGATCAGCGACCTGCCGGAGGCGGAGTTCTCGAAGTGGCTGACGGCGGAAATCGGCGTCGCTGCGATTCCCGTATCGGCGTTCTATCACGAGCCGCACGAATCGGGCGTCGTGCGCTTCTGCTTTGCGAAGCAGGAACGCACGCTCGCCACCGCGCTCGAACGGCTCGCGAAGCTGTAAAGGCCACACGGGCGGCATCTCGCATCAAGCACGCCGCCGCCCTCGCTTACGGTCACTTGCCGTTCGCCGCAGCCATATAGGCCTTGCAATCCTCCGTGACACGCTTCGCGGCGGGACGCTCCCCGACCAGCTGCGCATGCGCCTTCCAGTCGATGCCTGCATCGAGCAGGAAATCGTGGCCGAAGATCTTCTTCGTCGCCAAACCGATGATCGGCAGGTGGATCGAAGCGGCGATGTCCGCGAGACCGAACGATTCGCCGAGCACGTAAGGCGAAAAACGCGTCATCCGCTTGAACGCATCGATCGCGCGCGGCAGGCGCTTCTCGACGTGCGCCTTCATCCCGTCGCTGACTTTCCCGCCGAAGAACGCCTCGGTGTAGATCTCGCGCGCAGTCCATTCGAGATACAGCTCGAGCGTCTCGACGAGCTCGCGCACTTTCGCGGCCGCGAACGGGTCGGACGGGAAGATCGGCTTCTCGGGATAGCGCGCCGCCAGATATTCGATGATGACCTGCGACTCGAACAACGCGCCCTGTTCGGTCTTCAGGAACGGAATCTTGCCGAGCGGCGTATCGGCCAGCACGGCCGGATCGCTGATCGGCAGGCCGCACGTCGATTCCTCGAAGGGAATGCCGTGCTCGAGCAGGACGAACTTGACCTTGTTGTAATAGTTGGACAACGGGATACCGCACAGCTGTAGCATCGGAGTCTCCTTCCTCGCTTGGGACGCTGCCGGAACGACGTCCGGCACATGGGGATTCGTCGCGCCGAAAAGCACGTTCGTGCTAGTCTAAAACAGTTTCGCGTCCGTCTCGACATCCATGTATCCGCAATGACAGCATAGTCCGCCGTCGCTGCAACGGATGCGGGATCGCGGCCGCGCCATCCGATGGAGACACGCTCGCATGAGTGCTGAACTGCTGGCATCCCGCCCGTCCGAGAGCGAATCGACGCTCGTCCTCACGCTGTCCAATCCCGGCGCGCGCAACGCGCTGCACCCCGACATGTATGCGGCGGGCATCGAGGCGCTCGCCACCGCCGATCGCGATCCCGCGATTCGCGCCGTGGTGCTGGCCGGTGCGGACCGCTTCTTCTGCGCGGGCGGCAACCTTAACCGGCTGCTCGACAATCGCGCGAAGGATCCGTCCTGCCAGGCCGACAGCGTCGACCTGCTCGGCGCGTGGATCACCGCGATCCGCGCGTCGACGAAGCCGGTCATCGCGGCGGTCGAAGGCGCCGCGGCCGGCGCCGGCTTCTCGCTCGCGCTCGCATGCGACCTGATCGTCGCCGCGCACGACGCGAAGTTCGTGATGTCGTACGCGCGCGTCGGCCTGACGCCCGACGGCGGCGCATCGTGGTTCCTCGCCCGTGCGCTGCCGCGCGCGCTGGCCGCCGAGCTGCTGTTCGACGGCAAGCCCGTGACGGCCGAGCGCCTGCATGCGCTCGGCGTCGTCAACCGGCTCGCCGGGCCCGGCAGCGCACTCGGCGATGCGCTCGCGTGGGCGGATGCGCTCGCCGGCATCTCGCCGAATGCGCTGACGCGCATCAAGTCGCTGCTCGACGACGCCGTCGCGCAGCCGCTCGACGCGCATCTCGTCACCGAACGCAACCACTTCGTCGCCTCGCTGCATCACCCGGATGCGCTTGAAGGGATCACCGCGTTTCTCGAGAAGCGCCCGGCCCATTACAAACGCTAACCCCGCCATGTCACGTTTCGAACTGCCTCGACGCCGCCGCATCTACCTGATGCGGCACGGCGACGTTACCTATTTCGACGATTCGGGACGCGCGATCGATCCCGACCGCGTGCCGCTCAATGCCCGCGGCCGCGACCAGGCGAGCGCCGCCGGGCGCGTGTTCGCCGAGCAGCGCATCCGCTTCGACCGCGTGATCGCGAGCGGCCTGCCCCGCACGCTCGAGACCGCGCAGCGCGTGCTCGCGGAAACCGGCCAGCGCATCGACATCGAAGTCGAACCCGCGTGGCGCGAAATCCGCGGCGGGCATCTGTCGGAAATTCCGCCCGATCAGCATCGCGACGCGTTCCTGCGCGTGCTCGACGGCATCGTGCCCGAAGACACGCGCTTTCTCGGCGGCGAGACGATCGGCGAACTGATCGACCGCGTGCTGCCGCCGCTCGACGCGCTGCGCGCCGACCGCTCGTGGGACACCGCGCTGCTCGTGCTGCACGGCGGCGTGAACTGCGCATTGCTGTCGCATGTGACGGTGCCCGGCCAGCGGATCTTCATCGGCCATCTGTCGCAATCGACTGGCTGCATCAACGCGCTCGACGTCGGCGACGATCCGCACGACTGGGTGATCCGCCTGCTCAACTATTCGCCGCCCGAAGCGCTGCACCGGGACACGCGCAACACGACGATGGAAGTGCTGTACCAGCAATACCTGCAGTTCGCGCAACGCTGATCGCCGCAACGGCCCGGAGCAGACACGATGGCGCAACCGAACGATCCCGCGGCACCCCGCACCGACTACGCCGCGTTCGAAGGCACCGCGCCAGTAGGCGAGCGGCAGCGCTTCGATGTCGATGCGCTGTCGCGCTGGCTCGCGGCGCACGTCGACGGCTTCACTGGCCCGCTCGCCGTCGAGCAGTTCAAGGGGGGCCAGTCGAACCCGACCTTCAAGCTCGTCACGCCGTCGCGCAGCTACGTGATGCGCGCGAAGCCCGCGCCCGCCGCGAAGCTGCTGCCGTCCGCGCACGCGATCGAACGCGAATACCGCGTGATGGACGCGCTGGCCGGCACCGACGTCCCGGTCGCGCGGATGCATGCGCTGTGCGACGACGAAAGCGTGATCGGCCGCGCGTTCTACGTGATGGCGTTCGTCGACGGGCGCGTGCTGTGGGATCCGTCGCTGCCCGGCATGTCGCCCGACGCGCGGGCCGCGCACTACGACGAGATGAACCGCGTGATCGCAGCGTTGCACGCGCTCGATCCGGCGGCGATCGGCCTCGCGGACTATGGCAAGCCCGGCAACTACTTCGCGCGGCAGATCGGCCGCTGGAGCAAGCAGTATCTCGCATCGGAAACCGAGCCGATCGACGCGATGCACCGGCTGATCGACTGGCTTCCGCGGCACTTGCCGCCCGACAGCGCCGGCGACGGCCGCCCCGCCTCGATCGTGCACGGCGACTACCGCCTCGACAACCTGATCTTCCATCCGGACGAGCCGCGCGTGCTCGCGGTGCTCGACTGGGAGCTGTCGACGCTCGGCGATCCGCTCGCGGACTTCGCGTACCACTGCATGACGTGGCACGTCGACCCGCGGCAGTTCCGCGGCATCGCCGGCCTCGACTGGCGCGCACTCGGCATCCCCGACGAAACGCGCTACGTCGCGCGCTACTGCGAGCGCACCGGCCTGTCGATCCGCGCCGACTGGAATGTCTACCTGGCCTACAACATGTTCCGCATCGCGGCGATCCTGCAGGGCATCATGAAGCGCGTCGTCGACGGCACGGCCTCGAGCGCGCAGGCGCTGGACGCGGGCCGGCGCGCCCGGCCGATGGCGGAGCTGGCCTGGCAGTATGCGCAGAAGGTGCGCTGACGCGCGCTCATGCCACCCGACGGCGGCCGCCGGCAGCCTGCGCCGATCCATGCTTTAATGACCGCCTGTCGCGGCGGCCCGGCGGCGCCGCTATCGCGGACGCATTGAAGGAGTTGACGATGATCGACGTCTACAGCTGGGCGACCCCGAACGGCCACAAGGTGCATATCCTGCTCGAGGAAACCGGCCTCGACTATCGCGTGCACCCGATCGATATCGGCGCGGGCGACCAGTTCCAGCCGGACTTCCTGAAGATCAGCCCGAACAACAAGATTCCCGCGATCGTCGATCCGGACGGCCCCGGCGGCAAGCCGATCGCGCTGTTCGAATCGGGCGCGATCCTGATCTATCTCGCGGAGAAGGCCGGCCGGTTCCTGCCGGAAGAGCCGGCCGCGCGCTATGCGACGCTGCAATGGCTGATGTTCCAGATGGGCGGCGTCGGCCCGATGCTCGGGCAGGCGCATCACTTCCGCCTCTATGCGCCGGAGAAGATCGACTACGCGGTCAACCGCTACACGAACGAAGCGCATCGCCTCTACAACGTGATGGACAAGCGGCTCGGCGAAACCGCGTACCTGGCCGGCGACGCGTACACGATCGCTGACATTGCGACGTTCCCGTGGACGCGCTCGTGGCAGAACCAGGGGATCGTGCTCGACGAATTCCCGAACGTGAAACGCTGGCATGAAGCGATCGCCGCACGGCCGGCAGTGCAGCGCGGCGTCGAGGTGCTCGCGTCGCTGCGCAAGGCGCTGCAGGACGATCGCGCGCGCGAGGTGCTGTTCGGCGCGACGCAGTACGCGAAGCACTGAGCGCCCCGCGCGTGGGGCGCTACGTCGCGTAACACCCCGCGCGCAAGCCCGCAGCGAACGTCAGAAGTAGTGTCGCGTGATGAATTCCGCTGCGCAGACCGGCAGCGGCTGGTCGGGGCGTTCGACCTGCAGCGTCACCGACCACGTCGCCTGCACGCCGCCCTGCCCCGCCGCCGCGGTTTCCTTCACCGCGAACAGTGCGCGCACGCGCGCGCCGACCGGCACCGGCTTCAGGAAACGCACGCGGTTCAGCCCGTAGTTCACCCCCATCTTCTGCTCGAAGCGCAGCGCGTCGGCCATCAGCACGGGAATCAGCGACAGCGTCAGGAAGCCGTGCGCGATCGGGCCGCCGAACGGCGATTCACGCCGCGCGCGTTCCGGGTCGACATGAATCCACTGATGATCGCCGGTCGCGTCGGCGAACCTGTCGACGCGCGGCTGGTCGACGTCGATCCATCCGCTCGCGAGCGGCGTCTCGCCGACGCGCGCCATCAGCGCATCGGCCGACGCGATCACCGGCAGCGCCGCCTCGGTCACGCGTTGCCTCCGGCCGGATCGCGCAACCCGAAGATCACTTTCGAGCGCACCGTGATCACGGTCTCGCCGCCGCCGTTGACGCCGATCCACTCGGTCGTCACGATGCCGCGATCGGGCTTGCTCGACGACACGCGCTTGTCGTGGATCTTCTGGTACATCGTGATCGTGTCGCCGACGCGCACCGGCTTCAGCCAGCGGATTTCGTCGATGCCCGGCGAGCCCATGCTGGTCGAGCCCGGCAGCACGTTGCGCACCAGCATGCCCATGAACACCGAACAGGTATGCCAGCCGCTCGCGACGAGCCCGCCGAACGGCGACGCTTGCCCCGCCGCCTCGTCCAGATGGAACGGCTGCGGGTCGTAGCGCTCCGCGAACGTCTTGATGTCGTCCGCCTCGAACGTGTAGCGGCCGACTTCGGTGGTGCTGCCGACTTCCAGATCTTCGTAACTGATGCCCACTCTGTCTCTCCTTGGTGTACGCGGGTGTGCGCGAGTCGCCGCTACGCCGCGTCGGCCTGCATGAAGTCAGGCAGCGCGGCGATGCGGGCGAGATGGTGATCGGTGTCGCCGAGCGTCGTCTCGATGATCGACAGGCGCTTGAACAGATGCGCGGCCGCGACCTCGTTGGTCACGCCCATCCCGCCGTGCAACTGTACCGCCTGCTGGCCGACGAAGCGCGCAGCCTGCCCGACGCGCGCCTTCGCCGCCGACACGGCCTTGCGCCGCGCGTCGGCATCAGGGCTCGCGTAGCGCACCGCCGCGAGATAGGTCAGCGAACGCGCCTGCTCCGCATGGATCAGCATGTCGACCATCCGGTGCTGCAGCGCCTGGAAGCGCGCAATCGGCACGCCGAACTGTTCGCGCGTCTTCGTGTATTCGACGGTCGCGCGGTTCAGCTCGTCGAGTACGCCGACCGCTTCCGCGCACAGCAGCACGGTCGCGTAATCGGCGATCCGCTCGAGCGCCGCCGCATCGCGCTCGCCGCCCGTCAGCAGGCGCGCGGGCGTATCGTCGAGCCGGATCGTCGCGGCACGCTGGCCGTCGATCGTCCGGTAGTCGGCAAGCGTCGCGCCCGCCGCGCCGCGTTCGACCGCGAACAGCCCCACCGCGCCGTCGTCGAGCCGCGCGGGCACGATCCACACCTGCGCCTGCGCGCCGTGCTGCACGATCGATTTGACGCCGCTCAGGCGATACGCGCCATCCCGTGCGACGGCGCGCGTGTCGAGCGCGAACAGGTCGTAGCGCGCGTGCGGCTCGTGGAACGCGACCGCCAGGCGCGTGCGCCCCTGCGCGACGCCTTCCAGCAGCGCCGCATCGTGGCCCGTGCCGGAACCGGCCACGCGCAATGCCTCGACGCCGACTGCCGTCGCCCAGTACGGCTCGACGACGAGCGCGCGGCCGAGCGCCTGCAGCGCGACCAGCATGTCGACCGCGCCCGCGCCGAAACCGCCCTGTGCTTCCGGCACCGGCAGCGCGGTCAGCCCGAGTTCCGTGAATGCCAGCCATTGCGCGTCCGACACACCGGCATCGCTGCGCACGATCGCCTGGCGCGTTTCGAAGCCGTACTGCTCGCCGAGATAGCGGCCCAGCGCGTCGGCGAACTGCTGCTGCTCATCGGTGAAGGTGAAATCCATCGTTGTCTCCTGTCCCATGCTTCGCGTTCGGAACCCGCGCCACGCTCACAGTCCGAGAATCATCTGCGCGATGATGTTCTTCTGGATCTCGTTCGAGCCGCCGTAGATCGACGTCTTGCGGAAGTTGAAGTAGTACGCGGCGAGCGGCGCGGCATCGTCGTCGCCGGCCACGCTGTGCTCGCGCGCCCCTTCGAGGAACGGCACGTCGAACGGCGCCGCGAGCGGGCCGATCGCCTCGAACATCAGCTCGGTCAGCATCTGCTGCACCTCGGTCCCCTTGATCTTCAGCATCGACGCTTCCGGGCCCGGCCCCTTGCCGCTCGTCTCGCGGCTGACGACGCGCAGCACCGTCACCTCGAGCGCCATCAGCTCGACCTCGAGCGAGGCGACCTTCGCGGCGAACACCGGATCGGCGAGCAGCGGCTTGCCGTTCTTCCGCTGGTTCAACGCGACGCGCTTCAGGAACGCGAGCTCGCGCTTCGAGTTGCCGACACGCGCGATGCCCGTGCGCTCGTGGCCGAGCAGGTATTTCGCGTAGGTCCAGCCGCGGTTCTCGTCGCCGACGAGGTTCTCGACCGGCACCTTCACGTCCTCGAAGAACACCTCGTTGACTTCGTGATCCTCGTCGAGCATGACGATCGGCCGCACGGTGATGCCGGGCGTCTTCATGTCGATCAGCAGGAACGAGATGCCCTCCTGCTTCTTCGCGGCGGGATCGGTGCGCACGAGGCAGAACATCATGTCGGCGTGCTGGCCGAGCGTGGTCCAGGTCTTCTGCCCGTTGACGACATAGTGGTCGCCGTCGCGCTCGGCGCGCGTGCGCAGCGACGCGAGGTCGGAACCCGAGCCCGGCTCCGAGTAGCCCTGGCACCACCAGTCGGAACCGTCGAGGATGCGCGGCAGGTAGCGGCGCTTCTGCGCATCGCTGCCGTATTTCATCAGCACCGGCGCGACCATCGACACGCCGAACGGCAGCACGGTCGGCGCGCCGATCCGTGCGCACTCCTCGTCCCAGATGTGCCGCTGCGTCGCATCCCAGCCCGGGCCGCCGTATTCGACCGGCCAGGCAGGCGCGGACCACCCGCGCTGGCCGAGAATCCGGTGCCAGCTCGCGTAGTCTTCGCGATTCAGTCGTTTGTGATCGAGAACCTTGGCGCGCAGCGCGTGAGGCAGGTTGGCCTCGAGCCAGGCGCGAATGTCGGCGCGGAACGCGTCGTCGGCGGGGGAATAATCCAGATCCATGCGCAGTGTCTCCTGTCGACCGGAGTGAGCGCTTCAGCGCTTGCTCCGGTCCCATGCAGGGCTCGCCGCGGCCGACCGGCCGGGCGGGAAACACGCTGCGCAAGGTTATTGCAGCGGTTCTTTCAGCGCGGCAGGAATCGGCAGCGGCATCACATCGATACCTTCTTCGACCAAGGCTTGCGCATCCTCCGGGGTCGTGACGCCCCGAATGCTGCGCGCCGGCGCTTCGTTGTAGTGGATGCGCCGCGCTTCCTCGGCGAAGCGCTCGCCCACGTTCTCGGTCTTCTCCAGCACCTCGCGCAACGCGCGCATCACCTGCGCCTGCAGCGCGCGCGGATCGGCCGGCTTCGCCTGCGTCGCGCCCGACAGGTTCAGGCGTGGCGCGGACGGCATGCGGCTGATCTCGGTCGTCCCGCACACCGGGCATTCGACCAGCTTGCGGGACAACTGCGCTTCGAATTCATCGGCGGAAGCGAACCAGCCTTCGAACCGATGACCGTGCGGGCACTGTAAGTCGAGAACCTTCATGCTGAATCAGGGCGTTTGGCGAGTGTAGCGCAAAAAGCGCTTTTGTGAACGATCGTGCTAAAACGAATGCCGGCAGCGCCGCTGCCGTGTCATCGAATTGTAGCGCGGCGTTCCCGCAGCCGCTGACGCCCTGCCCTCAGGGCGTCACGACCGGGCCGAGCGGCCACGCGCCGGACAGCGCCTTCTCGAGCCACATCGTGCCGATGATCGTCTTCACGTCGGTGATCTGGCCGGTGCGCACCCACTCGAGCACGTCGGGCAGCGTCGCGGTGAAGGTCTCGAGGAATTCGCCGTCGTCGAGCTTGCGCTCGCCCGCCGTCAGGCCGCGCGCGAGGTACAGGTCGATGAACTCGGTCGAATAGGAAATGATCGGATGGATGCGCGTGAGGAACACGTATTCGCGCGCGGTGTAGCCCGTTTCCTCGCGCAGTTCGCGCACCGCGCAGGCGAGCGCGCCCTCTTGCGGATCGAGCTTGCCGGCCGGGTATTCGGCCATCACCTTGCCGATCGGGTAGCGGAACTGGCTTTCCATCAGCACGCGGCCGTCGTCGAACAGCGGGATCACCATCACCGCGCCCGGATGCTTCACGTATTCGCGCGTCGCGTGCTTGCCGTCGGGCAAACGCACGGTGTCACGCTTGAGCTTGAGGAATGCGCCGTCGTAGATCGCCTCGCTTTCGAGGCAGGTTTCGGTCAATGCGGCGTCGTGATTGGGCAATTCGGCCATCGGCGGCTCCCAGGTTGAGCGCGACGGCCACGGGGGTCGGCCCCGAGCCGTCAGCGTCGTTTGACGAGATACTGGAACGTGAAGCCGGGAAACGCGAACACCACGAACAGACTGAACGTGATCGCGTAGAACTGCCAGCCCTGTTCGAAGCGGTTGCCGGCGCGCGATTCGAGCCAGAAACCGAGCGCGCCGACGATGAAGTACAGCACGATCAATTCGCCGATCCGCACCCAGCCGCTCTTCTTCGCCGCGCCGAGCGGCACGACGGCGAAGAGGCGCTGGTTGAGGAACGGCAGGTTGGCGCCCGCGAGCGCCAACAGCACGATGAACCAGCCTGCTGCCGACATTACAGCGGCAGCGTGTGACGGATGGCCTGCAGGCAGGCCGTCAGCAGCGGGCTCGGGATCAGGCCGAGCACGACCACCGCGACGCCGTTCAGCGCCAGGATCGTGCGCTTGCAGAAATCGGCGGAGATCGGGGTCGTGTCCTGCGGCGCGTCGAAGTACATCAGCTTGACGATGCGCAGGTAGTAGAACGCGCCGAACAGCGACGTGATCACGGCCAGCACGGCCAGCCACGTGAGGCCGGCGTTGACGGTTGCCTCGAGCACCGCGAGCTTCGCGTAGAAGCCGACGGTCGGCGGGATGCCGGCGAGCGAGAACATCATCACCATCATCACGAACGCGAACACCGGGCTGCGCTTGTTGAGGCCCTTGAAGTCGTCGATCGATTCCGCCTCGAAATCGCGGCGCGCGAGCAGCATCACCACGCCGAACGAACCGAGCGTCGTGACCAGGTAGACGATCGCGTAGAACATCGCCGAGCTGTATGCGCTGGCCGGTGCCGTCGCGTCGCCCTTCACGATGCCCGCGAGCAGGCCGAGCAGCACGAAGCCCATGTTCGAGATCGCCGAATACGCGAGCATCCGCTTGATGTTGCGCTGGACGATACCGGTAATGTTGCCGACGATCAGCGACAGCGCGGCGAGGATCACGAGCGCCGTCTGCCAGTTCTGCGCGAGCGGCAGCAGGCCCATCACCAGGAAGCGCAGGCCCCAGCCGAATGCCGCCACCTTCGGGCCGCCGCCGACGAACAGCGTCATCGCGGTCGGCGCGCCCTGGTAGACATCCGGCACCCACATGTGGAACGGCACGGCACCGAGCTTGAACGCGATGCCTGCGACGATGAAGATCACGCCGAACATCAGCACGGCCGCGTCGGTGTTGCCGCCGACCGCCTTGTACACCTCGGACAGCTCGAGCGAGCCGGTCGCGCCGTAGAGCATCGAGATGCCGTACAGCACGAAGCCCGACGCGAGCGCGCCCAGCACGTAGTACTTCATCGCGGCTTCGCTCGACTGCGAGCCGTCGCGGCGCAGCGCGATGATCGCGTACAGCGACAACGACATCAGTTCGAGACCGAGGTACAGCGTCAGGAAGTTGTTGCCCGACACCATCACCAGCTGGCCGAGCAGCGAGAACATGCCGAGCAGGAACACGTCGCCGCGGAACAGGTCGCGATCCTCGAGGTACTTGCGCGAATAGACGAGCGAGACCGCGAAGCCGAACGATACGACCGCCTTCATCGTGCTCGCGAACGAATCGACGACGACCATCCGCGAGAAGAAGTAGTACTGCTGCGGGTCGAGCGCCTGCACCGAGAACCACACGCCGGCGATCACCGACGACACCACCGCGATCAGATAGGTCAGGCGGCGGCCGGCCGCGCCGGCGAAGGTGTCGTTCAGCCACGCGATGACGATGGCGGCCATCACCAGCGCATCAGGCAACAGGACATTCATAGGAGCGTTTTGCATGATCTTGATTTCCTCCGCTCGCGATTACTGGGCCAGCGGCAGCTTCGACTGCGCGACGTGGGAGAGGAGGTTTTCCACGGAAACGTGCATCACGTCGGTGAAGGGCTTCGGATACAGGCCCATCAGCATCGTGAACGCGGCCAGCACGGCCAGCATCACGAACTCGCGGCGGTTGATGTCCGTGAGTTTCGCGACATGGTCGTTCGCCACCGCGCCGAAGTACACGCGCTTGTACATCCACAGCGTGTAGGCCGCGCCGAGGATCAGCGTGAACGCCGCGCCGAACGCGATCCAGAAGTTGTACTGGACGGCCGCGAGAATCACCATGAACTCGCCGACGAAACCCGACGTGCCCGGCAGGCCGCAGTTGGCCATCGAGAACAGCATCGCGAATGCCGCGAACTTCGGCATCACGTTCACGACGCCGCCGTAGTCGGCGATCTCGCGCGAGTGCACGCGGTCGTACAGCACGCCGATGCACAGGAACATCGCGCCCGACACGAAGCCGTGCGAGATCATCTGGATGATCGCGCCTTCGACGCCGAGCTGGTTGAAGATGAAGAAACCGAGCGTGACGAAGCCCATGTGCGCGATCGACGAATACGCGACCAGCTTCTTCATGTCGGCCTGCACCATCGCGACCAGGCCGATGTAGATCACCGCGATCAGCGACAGCGTGATCACGACGGGCGCCAGGAAGTGGCTCGCGTCAGGCGTGATCGGCAGCGAGAAACGCAGGAAACCGTATGCGCCGAGCTTCAGCATGATCGCCGCCAGCACGACCGAGCCGCCCGTCGGCGCTTCCACGTGCGCGTCCGGCAGCCAGGTATGCACCGGCCACATCGGCACCTTCACCGCGAACGCGAGGAAGAACGCAATGAACAGCAGTATCTGCGGCGTCATCGCGATCTTCGCGTTCTGCCACGTCGCGAGGTCGAACGAATGCGTTTCCGTGTACAGGTAGATCAGCGCGACCAGCATCAGCAGCGAGCCGGCCAGCGTGTACAGGAAGAACTTGAAGGCCGCGTACACGCGGTTCGGGCCGCCCCACACGCCGATGATGATGTACATCGGGATCAGGGTTGCCTCGAAGAACACGTAGAACAGCAGGCCGTCGGCCGCCGAGAACACGCCGACCATGATCCCCGACAGGATCAGGAAGGCCGCGAGGTACTGCGACACGTGCTCGGTGATCACTTCCCAGCCCGCGATCACGACGATCACGGTGATGAGCGCGGTCAGCACGACGAACCACATCGAGATGCCGTCGACGCCGAGGTGATACGAGATGTTGAAGCGTTCGATCCAGGTCGACTGCTCGACGAACTGCAGCGCGGCCGTGCTCGCGTCGAAGCCGGTGACGAGCGGAATCGTCACGGCGAGGCCGAGCAGCGAGCCGATCAGCGCGAGCCAGCGCGCCGGCCCCGGATTTTTGTCGTTACCCACCGCGAGCACGAGGAGGCCGAAAACGATCGGCAGCCAGATCGCGGTACTGAGAATCGGAAAAGCGTGCATTGTTCTTGTCCCCTCGCCTTATTTGCCGCCGAGCGTTACAAACAGGGTCAGGAGCCCCAGCATGCCGATGATCATGGCGAACGCGTAGTGATAGATGTAACCGGATTGGAGGAAGCGGATCACGCCGGCGAACCAGCCGATGAACCGGGCGCTGCCGTTGACGAGGCCGTCGATCACCACGACATCGCCCTCTTTCCACAGGCCGCGGCCGATCGCGACCGAGCCCTTGGCAAACACCACCTCGTTGATCTTGTCCATGTAGTACTTGTTGTCGAGCAGCGTGTAGATCGGGCCGAACGCGCGGCGGATCACGGCAGGCAGCTCAGGACGCTTCAGGTACAGGAACCACGCGGTTGCGACGCCGGCGATCGCGAGCCACAGCGGCAGCGTCGTCAGCGAGTGCAGGCCCATCGCGGCCCAGCCATGGAATTCCTTGCCCAGCTCTTCGAGGCCCGGGTGGTTTTCGCCGATGAAGATCACCTTGTCGAATGCCACGCCATGTTCGAAGAAACTGCCGTACAGCATCGGGCCGATCGCGATCGCACCGACGATGACCGACGGAATCGCGAGCAGCACGAGCGGCAGCCACACGACCCACGGGGTCTCGTGCGGTTCGTGCGCGTGGTCGTCGTGACCATGGCCGTGGCCGTGATCGTCGTGACCGTGCGCGGCCGCCATGCCCATCGGCGATTCCGGATGCTTCGGCTTGCGGAAGCGCTCTTCGCCGTGGAACACGAGGAAGTACATGCGGAACGAGTACAGCGCCGTCACGAACACGCTCGCGACCACCGCGAAGTATGCGAAGCCCGAACCCGCGAGATGCGATTCCTTCACGGCCTCGATGATCGAATCCTTCGAGTAGAAGCCCGAGAAGAACGGCGTGCCGATCAGCGCCAGCGAGCCGATCAGCGACGTGATCCACGTGATCGGCATGTACTTGCGCAGGCCGCCCATGTTGCGGATGTCCTGGTCGTGGTGCATGCCGATGATCACCGAGCCCGCGCCGAGGAACAGCAGCGCCTTGAAGAACGCGTGCGTCATCAGGTGGAACAGCGCGACCGGGTATGCGGACACGCCGAGCGCGACCGTCATGTAGCCGAGCTGCGACAGCGTCGAATACGCGACCACGCGCTTGATGTCGTTCTGGATGATGCCGAGGAAGCCCATGAACAGCGCCGTGATCGCGCCGATCACCGTGACGAACGACAGCGCGGCATCCGACAGCTCGAACAGCGGCGACATGCGCGACACCATGAAGATGCCGGCCGTCACCATCGTCGCCGCGTGGATCAGCGCCGAGATCGGGGTCGGGCCTTCCATCGAGTCAGGCAGCCACACGTGCAGCGGGAACTGCGCCGACTTGCCCATCGCGCCGATGAACAGGCAGATGCAGGCCACCGTCAGCAGGCCCCAGTCGGTGCCCGGGAAGTGCAGGCTCGCGAGTTCCGCGCGCTTCGCGAACACTTCGCCGTAGTTCATCGAGCCCGCGAACGCGAGCAGCAGGCCGATGCCGAGCAGGAAGCCGAAGTCGCCCACGCGGTTCACGAGGAACGCCTTCATGTTCGCGTAGATCGCGCTCTCACGCGTGAAGTAGAAGCCGATCAGCAGGTACGACACCAGACCCACCGCTTCCCAGCCGAAGAACAGCTGCAGGAAGTTGTTGCTCATCACGAGCATCAGCATCGAGAACGTGAACAGCGAGATGTACGAGAAGAAGCGCTGGTAGCCGTCTTCCTCCGACATGTAGCCGATCGTGTAGATGTGCACCATCAGCGACACGAAGGTCACGACGACCATCATCATCGCGGTCATCGAATCGACGAGGAAGCCGACTTCGAGCTTCAGCGAGCCGACCCGCATCCATTCGTAGATGGTCGCGTTGAAGCTCGCGCCACCCATCACGTCGACGAAGACCTTCGCGGACAGGAGGAACGCGATCATCACGCCGAGGATCGTGATCCGGTGTGCGCCCTTGCGCCCGACTGCGTTCCCGAACAGCCCCGCAATCAGCGAGCCGGCCAGCGGAGCGAGCGGAATCGCCAGCAGCAGGTTTTCATTGAGTGTCGTTGACATAACAGCGTTGCCTGAAATTAACCTTTGAGCTGATCGAGATCCTCGACATTGATCGTGTCGAGCTTGCGGAACAGGGTCACCAGAATCGCGAGGCCGATCGCGGCTTCCGCTGCGGCGACCGTCAGCACGAAGAACACGAAGATCTGGCCGTGGATGTCGCCGAGGTAATGCGAGAACGCGACGAAGTTGGTGTTCACCGCGAGCAGCATCAGTTCGATCGCCATCAGGATGATGATGATGTTGCGGCGGTTCAGGAAAATCCCGACGATCGCGATCGCGAACAGGATCGCGCCGAGCACGAGGTAATGAGCAAGACTCAACATGGTTTCCTATCCTCCGCTTAGCCGTTGGCGCCCGTGCCGGATTCGGACTGGGCCGTTTCGGGCTGCGGCTTCTCCGCTTCCATCTTCACGAGGCGCACGCGGTCGTTGCGGCGCACCTTGACCTGATCCGACACGCGCTGGCGCTTGCTGTCCTTGCCCTTGCGCTCGGTCAGCGCCACCGCGGCGATGATCGCGACGAGCAGCACGAGGCCGGCGATTTCGAATGCGAAGATGTAGTCGGTGTAGATGACCTTGCCGATCAGGCGCGTGTTCGGCCAGGTCGCCATCGCGCCCTGCGCCATCGCGCGCACCGGCGCTTCGGTCGCGCCGTAGCCGTGCCACAGCACCAGCGCCGTCTCGACCACGATGATCGCGCCGACGATGGTCGCCATCGGCACGAACTTCCTGAAATCGCGTCGCAGGAAGTCGATGTTGATGTCGAGCATCATCACGACGAACAGGAACAGCACCATCACGGCGCCCACGTAGACCAGCACCAGCAGGATCGCGAGGAATTCCGCTTCCAGCAGCATCCAGATCGCGGCGGCATTGAAGAATGCCAGCACAAGGAAAAGCGCAGACGCCACCGGGTTGCGCGAAGTGATCACCTTCAGCCCTGATACCACCAGGAGCAGCGCGAAGATGTAGAAGAGTACGGTCGTGAATTCCATGATTACCGGTTCATCGTTAGGCCATAGTCAGGCGCGGCTTGCGGAACGCTCTCGCGAGCCGCACCCGTCGCGGCGGCTCGGCCCGTTCCTGCCGGGCCGGCACTGCAAACACAATCAACGATACGGCGCGTCGGCAGCCTTCGCCGCGGCGATGTCCTTCTCGTAGCGATCGCCCACCGCGAGCAGCATTTCCTTCGTGAAATACAGGTCGCCGCGCTTTTCGCCGTGGTACTCGAGAATCTGCGTCTCGACGATCGAATCGACCGGGCAGCTCTCTTCGCAGAAACCGCAGAAGATGCACTTCGTCAGGTCGATGTCGTAGCGCGTCGTGCGGCGCGTGTTGTCCGCGCGCGTTTCCGATTCGATCGTGATCGCCATCGCCGGGCACACCGCTTCGCACAGCTTGCACGCGATGCAGCGCTCTTCGCCGTTCTCGTAGCGGCGCAGCGCATGCAGCCCGCGGAAGCGCGGCGAGATCGGCGTCTTCTCTTCCGGGAACTGCACCGTGAACTTGCGGCGGAACGCGTAACGCCCGGTCAGCGCAAGCCCCTTCAGCAGCTCGGTCAGGAAGAAGGTCTTAAAGAAATGTTGGATTGCCGTCATGATTTCGTCCGACCTTTAGTTCCAGATGTTGAGCGGCGACACGATCCAGAAACCGACCACGACCACCCAGATCACGGTCACCGGCAGGAACACCTTCCAGCCCAGACGCATGATCTGGTCGTAACGGTAACGCGGGAACGTCGCGCGAACCCAGATGAACACCGACAGCAGCGCGAAGACCTTCAGCACCAGCCAGAAGATGCCCGGGATGAACGACAGGAATTCGAACGGCGCATCCCAGCCGCCGAGGAACAGCGTCGCGGCGAGTGCCGAGATCACGATCATGTTGATGTACTCGGCGAGGAAGAACAGCGCGAACGCCATGCCCGAGTAATCGATCATGTGGCCGGCAACGATTTCCGACTCCCCTTCCACCACGTCGAACGGGTGGCGGTTCGTTTCGGCGATGCCCGAGATGAAGTAGACGACGAACGCCGGCAGGAGCGGCAGCCAGTTCCACGACAGGAAGTTGACGCCGTGGCCCGCGAAGAAGCCGTGCTGCTGCGAGCCGACGATCTCCGACAGGTTCAGGCTGCCGGCCGTCATCAGCACGAGCACCAGCGCGAAGCCCATCGAGATTTCGTACGACACCATCTGTGCGGCCGCGCGCATCGCGCCGAGGAACGCGTACTTCGAGTTCGACGCCCAGCCGGCGAGGATCACCGCGTACACGCCGATCGACGAGATCGCCATCGCGTACAGCAGGCCCGCGTTGACGTTCGCAAGCACCGCTTCAGCCTGGAACGGGATCACCGCCCACACCGCGAATGCCGGCACCACCGTCATGACCGGTGCGATCAGGTACATCCAGCGGCTTGCCGCGGTCGGCTGGATCACTTCCTTGAGCAGCAGCTTCAGCACGTCGGCGATCGGCTGCAGCAGGCCGGCGGGGCCGACGCGGTTCGGGCCGAGACGCACGTGGATCCAGCCGATCAGCTTGCGTTCCCACAGAATCAGGTACGCCACGCACAGCAGGATCACGACGGCGACGACGAGGATGCGCACAACCGCCCACACGGTCGGCCATGCGACGCCGAGAAGCTGGGCTCCGCCCGAGTTGATCGTATCGAACAAGCTCATTTACGCCTTCTCCACCACCAGTTCACCGGACAGGCTGCCGAGCGCTGCGCCGGCAGGCGTCGCCGCCGACACGCGAACGACCGTCTCCGCAAGATTCTCGTCACGCACGGCCGGCAACTGCACCGTGCGCTCGCCCTGGCGCACGCGCACCGCGTCGCCTTCCTTCAAGCCCAGCTTGTCGAACAGCGCGGCCGGCAGGCCGGCGGCGTTCGCCGTCTTCGCGGCGGCCGTCAGGTGCAGCGCACCCGCGCGGCGCACCAGCGCGTCGGCGTGATAGATCGGCACATCGGCGAGGCGCTCGAAGCCGCCGTTCGCGGCCGGCGCCGCGACGCGCACCGGCGCGACCGACGTCTTGTTCGACAGGCGGCCCGCCACGCCGGCTTCGCCGAGCGCCGCGATGCGCACTTCTTCCGCCGTCTCGTATTCGAAGTTCGGCAGGCCGAGCAGGCTGCCGAGCACGCGCAGCACCTTCCAGGCCGGGCGCGTGTCGCCGAGCGGGCGCACGACGCCGTTGAAGCTCTGCACCGAGCCTTCCGCGTTGACGAACGTGCCGGACGTTTCCGTGAACGGCGCGACCGGCAGCAGCACGTCGGCGTAATCGAGGCCGTGCTTGAACGGCGACATCACGACGACCATTTCAGCCTGGTTCAGCGCGGCCAGCGCCTGCGCCGGCTCGGCGGTGTCGAATTCCGGCTCGACGTTCAGCAGCACGTAGCCCTTGCGCGGCTGCGCGAACGCTTCGCGTGCGTTCAGGCCGCCCTCGCCCGGCAGCGCGTCGACGACGTGCGCGCCGACCGTGTTCGCCGCTTCGGTCAGGAAACCGAACGTGGCGCCGGTGTTGTCGGCGATCCACTGTGCGAGCGCGTGCAGCTTCGCGAATTCCGGATGACGGACCGCCGCGTTGCCGAGCAGCACCGCGCGGCGCTCGCCGTTCGCGAGCGACTGCGCAACCTGCTGGGCCGCCGGCGATGCGGTGGCGCCTGCCAGCGCGTCCGGCAGCGCGACGCCGCGCAGTTGCGCGACGGCCGCGGCCACGCCGGCCAGTTCGTCGAGCCATGCCGACGGCGCCGCCACGATGCGTTGCGCGGTCGGGATCAGCGCGTCGTCGCCGGTCGCATGCAGGAAATGGAGCTTCGCGCCGGCCTTCGCGGCCTGGCGCAGGCGTGCGGCGAACAGCGGATGGTCGCGGCGCAGGAACGAGCCCACCACGAACGCGGCGGTCACGTTCGACAGTTCGGCGATCGGCATGCCGAGCCACGGCGCGCCCTGGAGCGGCGCCGAGAAATCGAGCTGGCGCAGGCGGAAGTCGACGTTCGGCGTCTTCAGTTCCTTCGCGAGCTGCTTCACGAGGAACAGCTCTTCAGCGGTGCTGTGCGCGCTCGCGAGCATCGCCAGCGCATTCGCGCCGTGATCCGCGGCGATGCCCTTCAGGCCCTTCGCGACGTATTCGAGCGCAGTCTGCCAGTCGGTTTCGATCCACTGGCCGCCCTGCTTCAGCATCGGCTTGGTCAGGCGCTCTTCGCTGTTGAGGCCTTCGTACGAGAAGCGGTCCTTGTCCGAGATCCAGCACTCGTTGATCGCTTCGTTCTCGAACGGCAGCACGCGCATCACGCGGTTGTTCTTGACCTGCACCACGAGGTTCGCGCCGACGGAATCGTGCGGGCTCACCGACTTGCGGCGCGATAGCTCCCACGTGCGGGCGCTGTAGCGGAACGGCTTGCTGGTCAGCGCGCCGACCGGGCACAGGTCGATCATGTTGCCCGACAGCTCGGAATCGACCGTCTTGCCGACGAACGTCGTGATTTCCGAATGCTCGCCGCGGCCCAGCATGCCGAACTCCATCACGCCGGCGATTTCCTGGCCGAAGCGCACGCAGCGCGTGCAGTGGATGCAGCGCGACATTTCTTCCATCGAGATCAGCGGGCCCACGTTCTTGTGGAACACCACGCGCTTCTCTTCGGAATAGCGCGACGACGACTTGCCGTAGCCGACCGCGAGATCCTGCAGCTGGCATTCGCCGCCCTGATCGCAGATCGGGCAGTCGAGCGGGTGGTTGATGAGGAGGAATTCCATCACCGACTGCTGCGCCTTCACCGCCTTGTCGGACTGGGTGTGGACGATCATGCCGGCCGACACGGGGGTCGCGCAGGCAGGCACGGCCTTCGGCATCTTCTCGACTTCCACGAGACACATCCGGCAGTTGGCCGCAACCGACAGTTTCTTGTGATAGCAGAAGTGAGGAATGTACGTATCCGCCTTGTGCGCAGCCTGGATCACCATGCTGCCTTCGGGCACCTCGACCTTCTTGCCGTCTATTTCAAGTTCAACCATGATGGTGAATGGTCCTTAACCTATTTCCGCTCGTTCGCGCATTCGCCCGACCGTGCGCTCAAATTCCGCAACCGGGTTTCGCTTCAGGCCGCCGCGGCCGAAGCCACATGCGGCGCGTGGCCGCCGACCATGCAGTGCTTGTGCTCGACGTGGTACGCGAATTCGTCCCAGTAGTGCTTGAGCATCCCCCGCACCGGCATCGCCGCCGCATCGCCGAGCGCGCAGATCGTGCGGCCCATGATGTTCTCGGCAACCGAGTTCAGCAGGTCCAGGTCTTCCTGGCGGCCTTCGCCGTGCTCGATGCGATTCACGACGCGATACAGCCAGCCGGTGCCTTCGCGGCACGGCGTGCACTGGCCGCACGATTCCTCGTAATAGAAGTACGACAGGCGCAGCAGCGAGCGCACCATGCAGCGCGTCTCGTCCATCACGATCACCGCGCCGGAACCGAGCATCGAGCCCGCCTTCGCGATCGAGTCGTAATCGAGATCGGTCTGCATCATGATGTCGCCCGGGATCACCGGCGCGGACGAGCCGCCCGGAATCACGGCCTTGATCTTCTTGCCGCCGCGCATCCCGCCGGCGAGCTCCATCAGCGTCGCGAACGGCGTGCCGAGCGGCACTTCGTAGTTGCCCGGACGCTCGACGTCGCCCGACACCGAGAAGATCTTCGTGCCGCCGTTGTTCGGCTTGCCGATCTCGAGGTAGTTCTGCGGGCCGATCGACAGCAGGAACGGCACCGCGGCGAACGTCTCGGTGTTGTTGATCGTGGTCGGCTTGCCGTACACGCCGAAGCTCGCCGGGAACGGCGGCTTGAAACGCGGCTGGCCCTTCTTGCCTTCGAGCGACTCGAGCAGCGCCGTTTCCTCGCCGCAGATGTACGCGCCGTAACCGTGGTGCGCATGCAGCTGGAACGAGAATTCCGAGCCCATGATGTTGTCGCCGAGGAACCCTGCCGCGCGCGCTTCGTCGAGCGCGGCCTCGAAGCGCCGGTACACCTCGAAGATTTCACCGTGGATGTAGTTGTAGCCGACGGTGATGCCCATCGCGTACGCGCCGATCGCCATGCCTTCGATCAGGGCATGCGGGTTCCAGCGCAGGATGTCGCGATCCTTGAACGTGCCCGGCTCGCCTTCGTCCGAGTTGCAGACGAGGTACTTCTGCCCCGGGAACTGGCGCGGCATGAAGCTCCACTTCAGGCCGGTCGGGAAACCCGCACCGCCGCGGCCGCGCAGGCCCGACGCCTTCACGTCGGCGATCACCTGCTCGGGCGGGATCTTTTCTTCGAGAATGCGGCGCAGCTGCTTGTAGCCGCCGCGCGCAACGTAGTCTTCGAGATGCCAGTTCTCGCCGTTCAGGCCAGCGAGGATCAGCGGTTTGATGTGACGGTCGTGGAGGGACGTCATTTCGAGAGCTCCTCAAGCAGCTGGTCGATCTTCTCGCGGCTCATGAAGCTGCACATTCTGTGATTGTTCACCAGCAGCACCGGCGCATCGCCGCACGAACCCATGCATTCGCCTTCCTTCAGCGTGAACTTGCCGTCGGGCGTGGTCTCGCCGAAGCCGATGCCGAGCTTCTGTTTCAGGTAGTCGGCGGTCGCTTCCGCGCCGCCGTGCGGGCCAAGCTGGCAAGGCAGGTTCGTGCAGAGCGTGATCTTGTGCTTGCCGACCGGCTTGAGCTCATACATCGTGTAGAACGTCGCGACTTCCTGCACGGCGACGGCCGGCATGCCGAGATAGTCCGCGACGAACTGCATCAGTTCGGGCGACAGCCAGCCGTGCTCTTCCTGAGCGACGGCCAACGCCGACATCACGGCGGACTGTTTCTGATCGGCGGGATACTTCGTCAACGCTCGATCGATTTCCTTCAGGCCTTCAGCTGAGATCATTTTCAGACACGACTCTTTCAATTCCTACCGAACGAACAACCTGCCGCACTGGGGTGCATGACGGCAGACCTGGCGCTCACTGTTGACAGCTTGCGATGCCGCGCCGGTTCAGCGCGCATCGCGTGTGACTTACCGCTCGCCGCCCGGAGCAAGCGAGCGGCGCAACCCTTAGCGATCGATCTCGCCGAACACGATGTCCTGCGTACCGATGATCGTGACGGCGTCGGCAATCATGTGGCCGCGCGCCATCTCGTCGAGCGACGCGAGATGCGCGAAGCCCGGTGCGCGGATCTTCAGGCGGTACGGCTTGTTCGCACCGTCCGACACGAGATAGATGCCGAACTCGCCCTTCGGATGCTCGACGGCCGCGTACGCCTCGCCTTCCGGCACGTGGAAGCCTTCGGTGAAGAGCTTGAAATGGTGGATCAAGTCCTCCATGTTGGTCTTCATGCCGACACGCGAAGGAGGCGCAACCTTGTGATTGTCCGTCATCACGGGGCCCGGATTCTTCCGGAGCCACTCAATACATTGTTTCGCGATACGCACGGACTGACGCATTTCCTCGACGCGCACCAGGTAGCGGTCGTAGCAGTCGCCGTTCACGCCGACCGGCACGTCGAAATCCATGCGGTCGTACACTTCGTACGGCTGCTTCTTGCGCAAATCCCACGCGATGCCCGAGCCGCGCAGCATCGGGCCCGTCAGGCCCATCTGCAGTGCACGTTCCGGGCTGACGACGCCGATCCCGACGAGACGCTGCTTCCAGATCCGGTTGTCGGTCAGCAGCGTTTCGTATTCGTCGACGCACTTCGGGAAGCGCGTGAAGAAATCGTCGATGAAGTCGAGCACCGAGCCGCTGCGCGCTTCGTTCATCCTCGCGAGCGCCTTCTCGTTGCGAATCTTCGACGCCTTGTATTGCGGCATGGCGTCAGGCAGGTCGCGATAGACGCCGCCCGGACGGTAGTACGCCGCGTGCATCCGGGCACCGGACACCGCTTCGTACACGTCCATCAGGTCTTCGCGCTCGCGGAACGCGTACAGGAACACCGCCATCGCGCCGACGTCGAGCGCGTGCGCGCCGATCCACATCAGGTGGTTCAGCACGCGCGTGACTTCGTCGAACAGCACGCGGATGTACTGCGCGCGCTCCGGTACGTCGATGCCGAGCAGCTTCTCGATCGCGAGCACGTAGCCGTGCTCGTTGACCATCATCGACACGTAGTCGAGACGGTCCATGTACGGCACGGACTGGATGAAGGTCTTGGATTCCGCGAGCTTTTCGGTCGCGCGGTGCAGCAGGCCGATGTGCGGATCGGCGCGCTGGATGACTTCGCCGTCGAGCTCGAGCACGAGGCGCAGCACGCCGTGCGCTGCCGGGTGCTGCGGGCCGAAGTTGAGCGTGTAGTTCTTGATGTCTGCCATGACGCCCTCTTAATGTTTCAGACCGCCATAGCGATCCTCGCGGATCACGCGCGGCGTGATTTCGCGCGGCTCGATCGTCACCGGCTGGTACACGACCCGCTTCTCTTCCGGGTCGTAACGCATTTCGACATAGCCCGACACCGGGAAGTCCTTGCGGAACGGATGGCCGATGAAGCCGTAGTCGGTCAGGAGGCGGCGCAGGTCCGGGTGACCTTCGAAGACGATGCCGTACAGGTCGAACGCTTCGCGCTCGTACCAGTTCACGGAGGTCCAGATGTCGACCAGCGACGGCACGATCGGCAGATCGTCGTCCGGCGCGAACACGCGCACGCGCAGGCGCCAGTTGTTCGTCACCGACAACAGGTGCGACACGGCCGCGAAGCGCGGGCCGTCGTACGCACCGTCACCGTACGTCTGGTAGTCGATGCCGCACAGGTCGATCAGCTGCTCGAAGCCGAGCGTGCGATCGTCGCGCAGCATCGTCGCGACTTCGAGGTAATCACTCGCCTTCACGACGAGCGTCAGTTCACCGACTGCTTCGGTGAGGCTCACCACGCGCGCGCCGAGCGCGGCTTCGAGGTTCGCCTTGAGGGTCTCGATTTTGCTTGCCATATTGAGGGGACGCTCGGGGCTTTATTGACGGGCGATGGTATTGGTCCGGCGGATCTTCGCCTGCAGCTGGATCACGCCGTAGACCAGCGCCTCGGCTGTCGGCGGACAGCCCGGCACGTAGACGTCGACCGGCACGATCCGGTCGCAGCCGCGGACCACCGAATACGAGTAGTGGTAATAACCGCCGCCGTTCGCGCACGACCCCATCGAGATCACCCAGCGCGGCTCGGCCATCTGGTCGTAGACGCGGCGCAGCGCGGGCGCCATCTTGTTGCAGAGCGTGCCGGCGACGATCATCACGTCCGACTGGCGCGGGCTCGGACGGAACACGACCCCGAACCGGTCCAGATCGTAGCGGGCAGCGCCCGCATGCATCATCTCGACGGCGCAACACGCGAGCCCGAACGTCATCGGCCACAGCGAGCCGGTGCGCGTCCAGTTGATCAGCTTGTCAGCCGTGGTGGTGACAAACCCTTCCTTCAAGACCCCTTCGATACTCATTTGCTTTCCACTCCAGACAGGCGGCGAAGCGTGGCCGCCTATGCAAACCGGCGATTAACCCATCACTCCCAGTCGAGGCCGCCTTTCTTCCAGATGTAGGCGAAGCCCAGCAGGAATTCGAGCAGAAAAATCATCATTGCGATGAAACCGGGCCAGCCAATGTCGCGCAGCGCGACGCCCCACGGGAACAGGAACGCGGTCTCGAGATCGAAGATGATGAACAGGATGGCGACGAGGTAGTAGCGCACGTCGAACTTCATCCGCGCATCTTCGAAGGCTTCGAAGCCGCACTCGTACGGCGCGTTCTTTTCGACGTCGGGCTTGTTGGGACCGAGAAGCTTGCCGATGCTGACCAGCGCTATACCTAAACCAGTGCCCACGAGGAGGAACAACAAGACGGGGTAATAGGCTGCGAGGTTCAAGGCTATCCTCTATCGGTTGGTTCTGAGCGTCCGGAGAATAACACCATCCGGCGGAAGAGATCATTTCGGACTGCCGGCGATCGCAAGACAACCGCAAGCGTACCCCTGAAATGAAAAATGCCAGCCACGTGAAGCGGCTGGCATTGAGTAACTTTGGTGCCGACGGCGAGACTCGAACTCGCACAGCTTTCGCCACTACCCCCTCAAGATAGCGTGTCTACCAATTTCACCACGTCGGCACTGCATGCAACCGGGGTTGTAACTGCTTGTTTCCCGCGAATCGCTTCAAGAATTAAATTCTAACCTGACCGCAAGATTTGTTCAACGCACAATCGCAAATTTTTTAACTTTTTATTTCGGCACGTCCTGGCCCGGGGCGCTCGCGGCCGAGCCCGCAACCGCGGACGCCGCGACGGCCGGCGCGGACGCAGCCGGCGCCGATGCCGGGGCGGTCGCAGCAGCACCGAGCACGCCGGCGGACGGCTGCGACTTGTACGAACCGAGGTACGTCAGCGTGAGCGTCGCGACGAAGAAGATCGTCGCCAGTATGCCGGTCGTCCGCGACAGGAAGTTCGCCGAGCCGGTCGCGCCGAACAGGCTGCCCGACGCACCGCTGCCGAATGCCGCGCCCATGTCGGCGCCCTTGCCGTGCTGCAGCAGCACCAGACCAATCACACCGAGCGCAGACAGCACCTGCACCACAATAATCAGCGTTTTCAAATACAGCATCACACTCACCCGAGCTTGTATCGGGCGACCAGCTTGCACCGGCCGCCGTCATGGTTCAATTCGATCCCGGCCCGCTCAGCGCGCAGCCCGGCAGATCGCCAGAAAATCTTCCGCCTTCAGCGACGCGCCGCCGATCAGGCCGCCGTCGATGTCCGGCTGTGCGAACAACTCTTCCGCGTTGTCCGGCTTCACGCTGCCGCCGTACAGCACCGACACGTCCGCCGCGCCCTTCGCCGCCAGGCGCGCACGCAGGAACGCATGCACGTCCTGCGCCTGCGCCGACGTCGCGCTCTTGCCGGTGCCGATCGCCCAGACCGGCTCGTACGCAACGACGATGCGCGTGGCCTCGTCAGCCGACAGCACGGCCAGCACGGCGTCGAGCTGCGCGCCGACGACCTGCTCGGTCGCGCCCGCCTCGCGCTCGCCGAGCGTCTCGCCGACGCACACGACCGGCGTCAGGCCCGCAGCCAGCGCACGCTGCGCCTTCGCGGCGACCGTCTCGCTGCGCTCGCCGTGATACGCGCGGCGCTCCGAATGGCCGACGAGCACATAGCGCGCACCGAACTCGGCCACCATCGCCGCCGCCACTTCGCCCGTGAACGCGCCCTGTTCGTGCGCGGACACGTCCTGCGCGCCCCACGCGACCCGGCCGCCGTCGAGCTGACCCTGAACCTGCGCGAGATACGGGAACGGCACGCACACGCCGATCGCCGTTTCCGCCGGCACCGCGCTTGCACCCTGCACCACTTCGTTCAGCAATGCCTGGTTGCCGGCCAGCCGGCCGTGCATCTTCCAGTTGCCGATCACCCGCTTTGTTCTCTGTTTCGACATCGTGTCTGTCTCGTCATCGACGGGCCGAAAACCGGCCGTCAGGTTGGATCTGGCGAAGCAAACCCGCAATTTTACTGCGCACCGCTTGAACCGGTCAAACCGCGCATGTCAAGCACGACCGCATGGCCGCTCACGCGTTTGCGCCCCAATCGAGCACGATCTTGCCGATATGCTCGCCGCTTTCCATCAGCGCATGTGCCTGCGCGGCCTCGGCGGCCGGCAACACGCGGTAGATCACCGGCTTGACCCGCCCGTCGTCGAGCAGTGGCCACACGCGCGCCCTCAGTTGCGCGGCGATGCGCGCCTTGAACTCGACCGGGCGCGGCCGCAGCGTCGAGCCGGTGACGGTCAGCCGGCGGCGCAGGATCTCGTTCAGGTTGATCTCGGCCTTCGCGCCGCCGAGCAGCGCGATCAGCACGAGGCGGCCGCCGTCGGCGAGCGCGGACAGCTCGCGCGGCACGTACGAACCCGCGACCATGTCGAGGATCACGTCGACGCCGCGATCGTGCGTCAGCGACTTCACGACTTCGACGAAATCCTCGGTCTTGTAGTTGATGGCGCGCTCGGCGCCCAGCGCTTCGCACGCGCGGCACTTGTCGGCATTGCCTGCCGTCGCGAACACGCGATAGCCGAGCGCATGCGCGATCTGGATCGCCGTCACGCCGATGCCGCTCGAGCCGCCCTGCACGAGCAGCGTCTCCTGCTCGCCGCCCTCGCCCGCGCCGAGCTGCGCGCGGTCGAACACGTTGCTCCACACCGTGAAGAACGTTTCCGGCAACGACGCGGCCTCGATGTCGGTCAGGCCCGCCGGCACCGGCAGGCATTGCGGCAGCGGCGCCACCGCATACTCGGCATAGCCGCCGCCCGCGAGCAGCGCGCACACGCGATCGCCGAGCTTCAGGCCGAACGGATTGAGCGCGGGATCCGCCAGATCGCCACCGACGATCTCGCCCGCGACCTCGAGGCCCGGCAAATCCGATGCGCCCGGCGGCGGCGCATACGCGCCCTTGCGCTGGAACACGTCGGGACGGTTGACGCCCGATGCCGCCACCTTGATCAGCACTTCGCCGCGCCGCGGCTCGGGCCGCGGGCGTTCCGCGAGCTTCAGCACCTCGGGGGCGCCGAATTCGGTGATTTCGATGGCTTTCATGAGCGTCACTCCAGAATCAGGATGGGATTGCGCGCCCCTGCCCGGTGCACGGGGCGCAGCGGATGCAACGCCGCGCGCGCCCGCTGGTGCGCACCGATCCTACAGAAAAAACGGCCGGCGTGCTGTTCGCAACGCCGACCGTTCGCACGCCCGTCCGCTTATTGCTGCGGCGGCGTATCCGTGTGCGACGCTGCCGCCGCTTCATTCAGGAGCGCCTTGGCCGACAGGCGCACGCGACCCTTCTCGTCCGTCTGGATCACCTTGACCTTGACCTGCTGGCCTTCCTTCAGGTAGTCGTTGATGTCCTTCACGCGCTCGTTGACGATTTCCGAGATGTGAAGCAGGCCGTCCTTGCCCGGCAGCAGGTTCACGATCGCGCCGAAATCGAGCAGCTTCAGCACCGTGCCTTCGTACACCTGGCCGACTTCGATCTCGGCCGTGATGTTCTCGATGCGCTTCTTCGCTTCGGCCATGCCTTCGCTGTTCGTGCTCGCGATCGTCACGACGCCGTCATCGGAGATGTCGATGGTCGTGCCCGTTTCTTCGGTCAGCGCGCGGATCACCGAACCGCCCTTGCCGATCACGTCGCGGATCTTTTCCGGGTTGATCTTGATCGTGATCATGCGCGGCGCGAATTCCGACAGCTGGGTGTTCGCACCCGCAACCGCCGACGTCATCTTGCCGAGGATATGCATGCGGCCTTCCTTCGCCTGCGCGAGCGCGACCTGCATGATTTCCTTCGTGATGCCCTGGATCTTGATGTCCATCTGCAGCGCGGTCACGCCTTGCTCGGTGCCCGCGACCTTGAAGTCCATGTCGCCGAGGTGATCTTCGTCGCCGAGGATGTCGGTCAGCACCGCAAACTTGTTGCCTTCGAGGATCAGGCCCATCGCGATGCCCGCGACGTGCGCCTTCATCGGCACGCCGGCGTCCATCAGCGCGAGGCAGCCGCCGCACACCGACGCCATCGACGACGAACCGTTCGACTCGGTGATTTCCGACACGACGCGGATCGAGTAGCCGAATTCATCTGCGCTCGGCAGGCACTTGACCAGCGCGCGCTTGGCGAGGCGGCCGTGGCCGATTTCGCGGCGCTTCGGCGAGCCGACGCGGCCCGTTTCGCCGGTCGCGAACGGGGGCATGTTGTAGTGGAGCATGAAGCGCTCGCGGTATTCGCCTTCGAGCGCGTCGATGATCTGCTCGTCACCCTTGGTGCCGAGCGTCGCGACGACCAGCGCCTGCGTCTCGCCGCGCGTGAACAGCGCCGAGCCGTGGGTGCGCGGCAGCACGCCCGTGCGGATCTCGATCGGGCGCACGGTGCGCGTATCGCGGCCGTCGATGCGCGGCTCGCCGTTCAGGATCTGCGAACGGACGATCTTCGCTTCGATGTCGAACAGGACGTTGCCGACGGTGGCCTTGTCGGCCGCAACCGTACCGGCCGCCTGCGCGTCTTCCTCGAGCTTCGCCGAGGTCGCCGCGTAGACTTCCTTCAGCTTCGTCGAGCGCGCCTGCTTGTCGCGGAGCTGGTAAGCGGCGAGCAGGTCGTTCTGCGCCAGCTCGGTCACGCGCGCGATCAGCGCCTCGTTCTTCGGCGCCGGCTGCCAGTCCCACTCGGGCTTGCCGCCTTCGCGCACCAGTTCGTGGATCGCGTCGATCGCCACCTGCATCTGCTCGTGGCCGAACACGACCGCGCCCAGCATCACTTCTTCCGACAGCTGGTCGGCTTCCGACTCGACCATCAGCACCGCGCGTTCCGTACCGGCGACGACGAGGTCGAGGCTCGACGCCTTGATCTGGTCACGCGTCGGGTTCAGCACGTAGGCGTTGTCGACGTAGGCCACGCGCGCAGCGCCGACCGGGCCGTTGAACGGCAGGCCCGACACGGCGAGCGCAGCCGATGCGCCGATCAGCGCCGGGATGTCCGCCGGGATTTCCGGGTTCACGGACAGCACGTGGATCACGACCTGCACTTCGTTGTAGAAGCCTTCCGGGAACAGCGGGCGCAGCGGACGGTCGATCAGGCGCGACGTCAGCGTCTCGTGCTCCGACGGACGGCCTTCGCGGCGGAAGAAGCCGCCCGGGATCTTGCCGGCCGAGTAGGTCTTCTCGATGTAGTCGACGGTCAGCGGGAAGAAGTCCTGGCCCGGCTTCGCCGACTTCGCGCCGACGACGGTCGCGAGCACGACGGTGTCTTCGACGTCGACGATCACGGCGCCGCTTGCCTGGCGCGCGATTTCACCGGTTTCGAGGCGCACCTTGTGCTGGCCCCACTGGAATTCCTTCACGACCTTGTTGAACATGGACATGGTTGCTCCTTTCGATTCGTTCATAACATTCGCCGCGCCGGCAAACCGTTGCGGCGGCGTCCCGGCCGAATCACCCGGAGCAAGGTGTGTTTTTTATGCCATTCCAGCGTGGCGCTTGCGCGGCACCGCGCTGGAATGACACAAATCCTGACTCCGGCATCGGCCGTTAGGGCGGCCCGGCACCAGATGGCCGGCTCACCCGCGGTGCGCGTGACGCTACGCACCGCGCAAAAACAAAATGCCTGTATCAGCGCACTGACACAGGCATCTTGCTGACGGCAATCGCGCCGCTTACTTACGCAGACCCAGCTTCTCGATCAGCGCGCGGTAACGGTCGGCATCCTTGCCCTTGAGGTAGTCGAGCAGCTTGCGGCGGCGGCTCACCATGCGCAGCAGGCCGCGGCGGCTGTGGTGATCCTTCGCGTGGGTCTTGAAGTGACCCGTCAGTTCAACGATGCGTGCGGTCAGCAGTGCGACCTGCACTTCGGGCGAGCCCGTGTCATTGGTGCCACGTGCGAACTGAGCAACGACTTCCGACTTCTTGATATCTGCGACAGACATGTGATTTCCTTTCTAGCTGAACAGGCGGACACGGAAGAATGGCCGTGCCGTGATTTACAACCGGGCCGCATTCTAGCACAACTCGGCGCCGATCCGAACCGCTTTGTCACGGACGCGTCATCGAGCACGTGGACGGCGCGTCCGTCTGTCGCGGCGCGACCGCCAGCGCGGTGCGAAAACCGTAGCCGGATCCCTCGTTGTCGAAGCGCACGCCCGGCGTGCCGGCCTTGTCCATCTCCATCACGTAAAGGGGCTGGATCAGCTGATGATCCTGCGCGCGCATCCGCGACGCGTGGAAGCCGTTATCGGACGACAGCCCCTCGAGCGCACGCGCGACCGCCACCGGGTCGGCCGTGCCGGCGCGGTTCATCGCCGCCGCGAGCATCTCGATCATCAGGCTCATCCGCAATACCGGATAGTCGTCCTGCGCAGCGGGGAAACGGGTTCGGAACGCGCG
This sequence comes from Burkholderia pyrrocinia, assembly GCA_001527685.1. Lineage (GTDB taxonomy): Bacteria > Pseudomonadota > Gammaproteobacteria > Burkholderiales > Burkholderiaceae > Burkholderia > Burkholderia pyrrocinia_D. Next base: position 83,738 of record LOZU01000011.1, on the reverse strand, counting down.
GTAGAACGCGTCCGATTTTTCGCCGCCCGCGTTCGGATGCCAGTCGGCGACCGCCACGACTCGCCCGACGCCTGCGTCGCCCAGCGCCGCCGGCGCACCGAGGCTGTTGCCGTAGAACGTGTAGAACTTCGCGTTCAGCCCCTGCTCGCGCGCAGCTTTCACCAGCAGCGTCAGGTCGTTGCCCCAGTTGCCCGTGACTACGGCGTCCGCGCCGCTCGCGCGGATCTTGGCGACGTACGGCGCGAAATCCTTGATGCGCCCGATCGGGTGAAATTCGTCGCCGGCCACCGCGATGTCCGGCCGGCGGGCGGCCAGTGCCTGCCGCGCGAGCGCGCTGACATCGTGGCCGAAGCTGTAGTCCTGGTTCAGCAGGTAGACCTTGCGCAGCGCACGATCGCGCGCCATCACGTCGGCGAGCGCCGCCATCCGCATCCCCGCGTGCGCGTCGAAGCGGAAGTGCCAGAAGCTGCAGCGCGCGCCCGTCAGCGCCGGGTCGTCGGCCGAGTAATTGAGGAACAGCATCCGGCTGTCCGGGTTGCGGGCGTTCTGCTTGTCGAGCGCCGCGACAAGCGCGGCCGCGACCGCCGAGCTGTTGCCCTGCGCGACGAAGCCGACGTGCCGGTCCGCCGCCGCGCGCAGCTGCACCAGCGCCTCTTCCGGGCTGCCCTTGCTGTCCAGCACGACGAGTTCGAGCGGATGCGCGCCGTCGCGCAGCTTCACGCCGCCGGCGGCATTGACCCGCTCGACACCGAACCGCAGGTTGCGCTCGACCGCGGCGCCCGCGTTCGCGAACGGGCCCGACATGCCCTCGATCAGCGCGATCCGCACCGGCTCGCCGCCCGCGAACGCCGACGACGCCAGCACCCATCCTGCGCTCCATGCGAGCGCGCAACGCTTCCAGACCTGCATCGGCCCTGCCCCCGAATCTGCGTGAGAAATCTGCTGAGAAGCGCGGATCATAGGCCCGCCCGCGTGGCGCGGGCAAGCGCACGCGATCCCGCACCGAATTTTTCGGGATGGCGCGCCGGGACGCGCGGACCGTGATAAAACATGCGTATCCCCGTGATTTGGAGAAACACATGCGTATTCGTCTCCCGGTGCTGCTCGCCTGCACGGCGGCGCTGTTCGCCGGTTGCGCGCAGCCGTGGCAGCAATATCAGGCTGGCCAGGACCAGTCGGCGATCGTCGCGCGCATGGGGCCGCCGCGCGAGATCTACGACCTGCCCGGCGGCGGCAAGCGCCTGATGTGGCCGACCCAGCCGATGGGCGAGGTCACGGTGGCCGCCGACGTCGACGGTTCCGGCAAGATCGTCAACGTGCGCCAGGTGCTGCAGCCGAACGAGTTCTACCGCGCCGAGATCGGCAAGTGGAACAAGACCGACGTGCTCGTCAATTTCGGCCGCCCGGTCGAGACGTCCTACTTCCCGCTGATGAAGCGCGAGGTGTGGACCTATCGCTACCTCGAGGACAACGTCTGGTACATGATGTACAGCTTCTATTTCGACAGCCAGGGCATCCTGCGGCTCACGCAGAAGACGCCCGACCCGCTGCACGACCCCGACCGCCGCAATCTCTTCTGATCGCGCGCCGCGATTCACTCGCATTTTCGCAATGGCCATTCACGAATTGTTGCGTGAATGGCCTTTATTTTTTACCACCAAGATATTAAGTCTCAAAAATAGCGCGGAAATCTTTTCCGGGTCACACGATTTCGACATAGAAAATCAGGAATCCCGCGCCACGCCTGCCGCTGCATGAAATCGCATTAACCGTGCATCAAATGCTTCACATTGGTGCATGCCGTGCACCATCTCAATTTAATTTGAAACAATTTGTTTCGACATTACCTGGGCCTAGGGCATACCCCTAATATCAGTCGAAATTGAACCTTTCAACTTAGAAAGCATCCTAATCCACCCGTTTCGATGCCTATTCATTTATCTTGATCAAGAAGGAGTCCTCATGAACCGCCCCAAGAGCATGCTGGTGGCCAACATCGCCTGGGCCCGCGAAACGCGCGAACGCACGCCCGGCTTTTTCGACGCGCTCGCGCGCGGCCAGAATCCGCGCGTGCTGTGGATCGGCTGCTCCGACAGCCGCGTGCCGGCCGAGACCATCACGCATTGCGCGCCCGGCGACCTGTTCGTCCACCGCAATATCGCGAACCTGTTCCAGCCCGACGATGACAACAGCGCCAGCGTGCTCGAATACGCGGTGCGCGTGCTCGAGGTCGATCACGTGATCGTCTGCGGGCACTACGGCTGCGGCGGCGTGCGCGCGTCATTGCTGCCGCCGCCCGCCGACCTGCCGCACGTCGCGCGCCGCATCGCGCCGCTGTGCGCGCTCGCGCATCGTCATCGCGACGCGCTCGCCGGGCTCGACGGCACGGCCGCCGCCGACCGCCTGGCCGAGCTGAACGTGCTCGAGCAGGTCCGTCAGTTGCGCGCATCGCCGATCGTGCGCGACCGCGAACGGCCGCCGCTCGTGCACGGCTGGATCTTCTCGCTCGCCGACGGCCGCCTCAAGGAACTCGATTCCGGCTACGCGACGCCGCTGGCCGACGCGCCCGCGAGGGCCGCCGCGGCCGACGCCCTCGCACCGGCGCTCGGCTGATCGTGCCGCGCCCCGACACGCCCCACCGGAACCTCACCCCCATCATGAACCTGAAAGAGCACCTGTCCTCCCTGCCGCGCGACATCGTCGCCGGCGTCGTCGTGTTCCTCGTCGCGCTGCCGCTGTGTCTCGGCATCGCCAATGCATCCGGCGTCGAGCCATTCGCCGGGCTCGTGTCCGGCATCGTCGGCGGCCTCGTGGTCGCGCTCCTGAGCGGCTCGTCGCTGTCCGTCAGCGGCCCCGCCGCGGGCCTCGTCGTGATCGTCGTCGAAGGCATCGCGCAACTCGGCAGCTTCTCGGCGTTCCTGCTCGCCGTGCTGCTGTCCGGCGTCCTGCAGTTCGGCTTCGGCATGCTGCGCGCCGGCCGCTTCGCCGCCTATGTGCCGTCGCCCGTCATCAAGGGCATGCTCGCCGCGATCGGGCTGCTGCTGATCATCAAGCAGGTGCCGTTCGCGCTCGGCATCGGCGGCAGCGCCGCGCAGCCGCTCGCCGCGCTGCCCGGCCTGAGCGCCGCGTGGATCGCAGCCGCGATCGCGCTCGCATCGCTCGCGCTACTGGTCGCGTGGGAGTCGCCCGCGCTGCGCCGCTTCGCGCTGGTGCGAGCGGTGCCGGCGCCGCTCGCGGTCGTCGTGCTCGGCATCGGCGCGACGCTCGCGCTCGACCTGCTGGCGCCCACGTTCGCGTCGGGCGCCGCGCACCGGGTCGCGCTGCCCGAGCTCGCGTCGTTTGCTGCCTTCGCCGCATCGCTGAAGCACGCGGAATTCGGCCCCAATTTCGCGCAGCTGCTGAATCCGGCGGTCTGGCAGGTCGCGGTCACGCTCGCCATCGTCGCCAGCCTCGAAACGCTGCTGAGCCTCGAAGCGGTCGAGCAGATCGACCCGAAGCGCCGGCCGGCCCAGCCGGATCGCGAACTGAAGGCGCAGGGCGTCGGCAACCTCCTCGCGGGCGTGGTGGGCGGGCTGCCGATCACGTCGGTGATCGTGCGCAGCTCGGTCAACGTCAATGCGGGCGCGCAAAGCCGGCTGTCCGCGATCGTGCATGGCGTGCTGCTGCTCGTCAGCGTGTTCGCGCTCACCGGCCTCATCAACCTGATCCCGCTCGCGAGCCTCGCGGCGATCCTGATTCACACCGGCTTCAAGCTCGCCAAGCCGGCGCTGTTCCGCTCGGTCGCGAAGCAGGGCCCGGCCGCGTTCGCGCCGTTCGTCGCGACGATCGCCGGCGTGCTCGCCGTCGACCTGCTGTTCGGCATCGCGCTCGGCATCGCGTGCAGCATCCTCACGGTCGCCGTCGCGAACCTGAAGAGCCCGGTCACGCTCGCCCAGCACGACGACCACTACCTGCTGTCGTTCCGCAAGGACGTGTCGTTTCTCGGCAAGGTGCAGGTCAAGCATCACCTGCGGCACATTCCCGACCGCGCGGCGGTGATCATCGACGCGACGCGGGCCGACTACATCGACCACGACGTGCTCGAACTGCTCGACGCGTTCATCGCCGACGCACCGCGGCGCGGGATCGCGGTCGAATTCCGCCGGCCGTGCCCGCCGCCCCGCCCGGCCGCGCGGCGCTGGCAGTTCCGCGCGCCTGCCGCGGAATGAGCGCGGCATGAAAAAACGCCCCGGCGGCCAGAAGCCGCACGGGGCGTTTCAGTATTGCGCGACGCGCTTACGAGCGCTGCGGATTGAGCTTGTCGTCCTTCGCGTGCAGCTTGTTCAGCGCCGAAATGTACGCCTTCGCGGACGCCGCGACGATGTCCGGATCGGTGCCGACGCCGTTGACGATCCGGCCGCTCTTCGACAGGCGCACCGTCACCTCGCCCTGCGCCTGCGTGCCGGTCGTGATCGCGTTGACCGAATACAGCAGCAGTTCCGAGCCGCTGCCGACTTCGCTTTCGATCGCGTTGAGCGTCGCATCGACCGGGCCGTTGCCGCGCGCTTCGCCGGTCACTTCCTTGCCGTCGACCGAGAACACGACCTTCGCCTCCGGCTGCTCGCCGGTTTCCGAGTGCTGCGCCAGCGACAGGAACTTGTAGTGCTCCTGCTCGTGCGCCTGCGCGGCTTCCTCGGAGACGATCGCGATGATGTCCTCGTCGAAGATCTCCGACTTGCGGTCGGCCAGATCCTTGAAGCGCATGAACGCGGCATTCAGGTCGGCTTCGCTGTCGAGCGCGATGCCGAGCTCCTGCAGACGCTGCTTGAACGCGTTGCGGCCCGACAGCTTGCCGAGCACGATCTTGTTCGCGCTCCAGCCCACGTCTTCCGCGCGCATGATCTCGTACGTGTCGCGCGCCTTCAGCACGCCGTCCTGGTGGATGCCCGACGCGTGCGCGAATGCGTTCGCGCCAACCACGGCCTTGTTCGGCTGCACGACGAAGCCGGTGATCTGCGACACGAGCTTCGAGGTCGGCACGATCTGCGTCGTGTCGATGCCGACGTCGAGGCCGAAGTAGTCCTTGCGGGTCTTCACGGCCATCACGATCTCTTCGAGCGACGTGTTGCCCGCGCGCTCGCCGAGACCGTTGATCGTGCACTCGACCTGGCGCGCACCGCCGATCTTCACGCCGGCGAGCGAGTTCGCGACCGCCATCCCGAGATCGTTGTGGCAGTGCACCGAGAACACCGCCTTGTCGGAATTCGGAATGCGCTCGCGCAGCGTCTTCACCAGCTGACCATACAGCTCCGGCACGCCGTAGCCGACCGTGTCGGCAATGTTGATCGTCGTCGCGCCTTCGGCGATCACGGCCTCGAGCACGCGGCACAGGAAGTCCATGTCCGAGCGGCTGCCGTCTTCCGGCGAGAATTCGACGTTGTCGGTGAACTTGCGCGCGAACCGCACCGCGAGACGCGCCTGCTCGAACACCTGGTCCGGCGTCATCCGCAGCTTCTTCTCCATGTGCAGCGGCGACGTCGCGATGAACGTGTGGATCCGGAAGCTGTTCGCGGGCTTCAGCGCGTCGGCCGCGCGCTGGATGTCCTTGTCGTTCGCGCGCGCCAGCGAGCAGATCGTGCTGTCCTTCACGAGCCCCGCGATCGTGTGGATCGCATCGAAGTCGCCGTTCGAGCTGGCGGCGAAGCCGGCCTCGATCACGTCGACCTTCATCCGTTCGAGATGCTTCGCGATCCGGATCTTCTCTTCCTTCGTCATCGACGCGCCGGGCGACTGTTCGCCGTCACGCAACGTCGTATCGAAAATGATCAGCTTGTCTGTCATGGGGTGCTCCAAGGCTCTTTGTACGGGGGGTCAAACGAAACGAGATCGCGCCACCGTTGGCGACGCTCAACAACAGACGAGGCTTGACGGAGGGCGAGAACGATCAGCGCGGCAGGCGCGCTAGGGCTAGCGCGCGTAGCGGCGCACCGGCTAGAAGGAGGGAGAGGCGGGAAAACGCAGTCATGCCAACGACTATAGCGGCATTCCGCAAGCCGCGCAATCGGCGCGCCCCCGGGGCGGCGGCGGAAAAAGGGGCAAATAAGAACGGCGGCCCGCAGGCCGCCGTTTCGGATCGTGTCGCGCGTCAGTGCTCGCGCTGCGACGAGCGCGCCGGGTTCGGGCGCCCGCGCACCGCCATATAGGCCCAGAACGCGTAGCCGGACAGCCCGTACAGCACGAACAGGCAGAACAGCATCAGCGGCGGGTCGGACGACACCAGCACGAACGCGACGACGACCAGCAGCGTCGCCGCGAACGGCACGCGATGGCGCACGTCGAGCGCCTTGCCGCTGTAGAACGGCGCGTTCGACACCATCGTGACGCCTGCATAGATGGTCAGCACGAACGCGACCCACGGCAGCCAGCCGAGCTTCATCGGCACGCGGTTGTCGGTCGCGAGCCATACGAAGCCGGCGATCAGCGCGGCCGCCGCCGGGCTCGGCAGCCCCTGGAAGAAGCGCTTGTCGACGACACCGATGTTCGCGTTGAAGCGCGCGAGGCGCAGCGCGGCGCCCGAGCAGTAGACGAACGCGGCGAGCCAGCCCCAGCGGCCGAGATCCTTCAGCACCCACTCGTACATCACGAGCGCCGGCGCGACGCCGAACGACACCATGTCCGACAGGCTGTCGAACTGCTCGCCGAACGCGCTTTGCGTGTGCGTCATGCGCGCGACCCGCCCGTCCATCCCGTCGAGCACCATCGCGGCGAAGATCGCGATCGCGGCGATCTCGAAACGCACGTTCATCGCCTGCACCACCGCGAAGAACCCGCAGAACAGCGCGGCCGTGGTGAATGCGTTCGGCAGCAGGTAGATGCCGCGCGTCCTCAGGAACTGCCGACGCTTGACGCGGCGGCTCTCGACGATCGGCGCCGGGTCAGGCGCGACCGATTTGTTGCGGCGGAACGGCCGCGGAGCGCCGTTGCGCGGCCGGCGCGATTTGAATGCGGCCATCGTGCGCCCCGTCGCTTATTGTTCCAGTTCGGCGAGGATCGTCGACGACGCGTAGACCTTCTCGCCGATCGACACCTTCGCACGGCTGCCGAGCGGCAGGTACACGTCGACGCGCGAACCGAAGCGGATGAAGCCGTAGCGCTGGCCGCGCGACAGCGGCTCGCCGGCGCGCACGTAGCAGAGGATCCGGCGTGCGACGAGGCCCGCGATCTGCACCGCGGTGACCGTCTTGCCGCTCGCCGTCTGGATCACGACCGCATTGCGCTCGTTCTCGGTCGACGCCTTGTCGATCGCAGCGTTCAGGAACGCGCCCGGGAAATACTCGACCTTGGTCACGGCACCATCCACCGGCGAACGCTGCGAGTGGACGTTGAAGACATTCATGAACACGCTGATCTTCAGCGCTTCGCGGTTCGCGTAAGGATCCTGCGCGGTCTCGACCGCGACGATGCGGCCGTCCGCCGGGCACAGCACCGCGTTCGGCTGCGCCGGGATCGGGCGCTGCGGATCGCGGAAGAACTGGACGACGAAAACGACCAGCAGCCAGAACGGCCACGCGAAGCCGAAGCCCCCGACGGCATGGATCAACAGCGCGACGACGGCTGCAATCGCGATGAACGGCCAGCCTTCGCGCGCGATGATCGGATGAGGATAGTTCATGGATTCGTTCTGTGTTCGGTGAATTGCAAAGCCCGTAGCATAGCAAAAGCCGCCCGGGGCACTGCTGCCTTCGGGCGGCTTTTTGATGCCGACCCTCCACTCGAAGGGCCGGAACAGCACGCGATGCTTAGTTCTTCGTCTGGTCGACGAGCTTGTTCTTCGCGATCCACGGCATCATCGCGCGCAGCTTCGCGCCGACCTGCTCGATCTGGTGCTCGGCCGTCAGGCGGCGGCGCGACTGCAGCGTCGGTGCGCCGGCCTTGTTCTCGAGAATGAAGCTCTTTGCGTACTCGCCCGTCTGGATGTCGGTCAGGCACTGCTTCATCGCCTTCTTCGTCTCTTCCGTGACGACGCGCGGGCCCGTCACGTACTCGCCGTATTCGGCGTTGTTCGAGATCGAGTAGTTCATGTTCGCGATGCCGCCTTCGTAGATCAGGTCGACGATCAGCTTCAGCTCGTGCAGGCACTCGAAGTACGCCATTTCCGGTGCGTAGCCTGCCTCGACCAGCGTCTCGAAACCGGCCTTGATCAGCTCGACGGTACCGCCGCACAGCACGGCCTGCTCGCCGAACAGGTCGGTTTCCGTCTCTTCACGGAAGTTGGTCTCGATGATGCCGGCACGGCCGCCGCCGTTCGCCGCCGCGTACGACAGCGCGATGTCGCGCGCCGCGCCCGACTTGTTCTGCGCAACCGCGATCAGGTGCGGCACGCCGCCACCCTGCGAGTACGTGCCGCGAACCGTGTGGCCCGGTGCCTTCGGCGCGATCATGATCACGTCGAGGTCGGCGCGCGGGATCACCTGGCCGTAGTGGACGTTGAAGCCGTGCGCGAATGCGAGCGCGGCGCCCTGCTTGATGTTCGCGTGCACTTCCTTCGCGTACACGTCGGCGATCTGCTCGTCCGGCAGCAGCATCATCACGACGTCGGCGCCCTTCACGGCTTCCGCGACTTCCTTGACCGACAGGCCGGCGTTCTCGGCCTTGCTCCACGACGCGCCGCCCTTGCGCAGGCCGACCGTCACGTTCACGCCGCTTTCCTTCAGGTTCAGCGCGTGTGCGTGGCCTTGCGAGCCGTAGCCGATGATCGTGACTTGCTTGCCCTTGATGAGGGAGAGGTCGGCGTCTTTGTCGTAGAAAACGTTCATGATGGGTTCCTTCGCTAATTCAAAAATTCAACAATTCGTTCGGATTGGGTACTGCGGGCCGGGACATGACGGCGCACCCGGCGTGCCTTTCGGCATCACACCTTCAGGATGCGCTCGCCGCGTCCGATGCCGGAGCTGCCGGTGCGCACGGTCTCGAGGATCGCGCCCGCGTCCAGCCCCTGGATGAATGCGTCGAGCTTGTCGCTCGCGCCCGTCAATTCAATCGTGTAGGTCTTTTCGGTCACGTCGATGATGCGGCCGCGGAAAATGTCCGCCATCCGCTTCATCTCTTCGCGCTCCTTGCCCACTGCACGCACCTTGATCAGCATCAGCTCGCGTTCGATGTGTGCACCGTCGGTCAGGTCCACCACTTTCACCACCTCGATCAGGCGGTTCAGATGCTTCGTGATCTGTTCGATCACGTCGTCGGAGCCAATGGAAACGATGGTGAGCCGCGACAGCGATTGGTCTTCGGTCGGCGCCACCGTCAAGGTTTCGATGTTGTAGCCGCGTGCGGAAAACAGACCGACCACGCGCGACAGCGCGCCCGGTTCGTTTTCCAGCAGGACGGAAATGATGTGTCTCATGTTCGCTTCTTCCAGAATGTGTCCGTGTCGATTCACTCGCGCCGCGCGCCGCCGCGTGCCGTGCCGCCCTTCGTGAAGGCGGCCGCCTGCGACCGGGCGCGCGTCGCGCCGTTACAGATCTTCCGATCCGAGCAGCATCTCGGTGATGCCCTTGCCGGCCTGGACCATCGGCCAGACGTTTTCGGTCGGATCGGTCTGGAAGTCGAGAAACACGGTGCGGTCCTTCAGGCGCAACGCTTCCTTCAGCGCCGGCTCCACATCCGAGGTTTTTTCGATCCGCATGCCCACGTGGCCGTAGGCCTCGGCGAGCTTCACGAAATCGGGCAGCGCATCCATGTACGAATGCGAATAGCGCTTGCTGTATTCGATCTGCTGCCACTGGCGGACCATGCCGAGGTAGCGGTTGTTCAGCGAAATGATCTTGACGGGCGTGTCGTACTGCAGGCAGGTCGACAGTTCCTGGATACACATCTGGATCGAGCCTTCGCCCGTGATGCACAGCACGTCGTCGTCGGGGTGCGCCATCTTCACGCCCATCGCCGCCGGCAGGCCAAAGCCCATCGTGCCGAGGCCGCCCGAGTTGATCCAGCGGCGCGGCTTGTTGAAGCGGTAGAACTGCGCGGCCCACATCTGGTGCTGGCCGACGTCGGAACACACGAACGCGTTGCCGTCCGTCAGCTCCCACGCCTTCTCGACCACGTACTGCGGCTTGATGATCTCACTTTCGCGGTCGTACTTCAGGCAATCCTTCGCACGCCAGCTTTCGATGTCCTTCCACCATTGCGCGAGCGCTTCGGTGTCCGGGCCGTGCTCGGCCGTCTGCAGCTGCTCGATCAGCTCCTTCAGCACTTCCTTCACGTCGCCGACGATCGGGATGTCGACCTTCACGCGCTTCGAGATCGACGACGGGTCGATGTCGATGTGGATGATCTTGCGCGGCCGCGACGCGAAGTGTGCCGGGTCGCCGATCACGCGATCGTCGAAGCGCGCACCGATCGCGATCAGCACGTCGCAGTGCTGCATCGCCATGTTCGCTTCGTAGGTGCCGTGCATGCCGAGCATGCCGAGGAATTTCTTGTCCGACGCGCGATAGCCGCCGAGGCCCATCAGCGTGTTGGTGACCGGGTAGCCGAGCAGGTCCGCGAACTGGTTCAGCTCGCGCGACGCATCGGCGAGGATGATGCCGCCGCCGGTGTAGATATACGGGCGCTTCGCGGTCAGCAGCAGCGACACCGCCTTGCGGATCTGGCCCGAATGGCCTTTCGTGACCGGGTTGTACGAGCGCAGCGACACGCTCTTGACCGGCTCGTACTGGCACGGCGTCTTCGAGATGTCCTTCGGGATGTCGATCAGCACCGGGCCCGGGCGGCCGGTGCGGGCGATATAGAACGCCTTCTTGACGGTTTCCGCGAGCTCGCGCACGTCCTTCACGAGGAAGTTGTGCTTCACGCACGGACGCGTGATGCCGACGGTGTCGCACTCCTGGAACGCGTCCTGGCCGATCGCGGCAGTCGGCACCTGGCCGCTGATCACGACCATCGGGATCGAATCCATGTAGGCCGTCGCGATGCCGGTCACCGCGTTGGTGACGCCGGGGCCGGACGTCACGAGACAGACGCCGACGTTGCCGGTGGAACGCGCATACGCGTCGGCTGCGTGCACGGCCGCCTGTTCATGGCGCACCAGCACGTGCTGGATCTTGTCCTGCTTGTAAAGCTCGTCGTAGATGTAGAGTACCGAGCCGCCGGGGTAGCCCCAGATGAATTCGACTTTCTCGTCGGCCAGTGCCTTCATGAGCACGGTGGCGCCAATCGAGTCGCTATCGGGAGGGGAAAGGGGTTCCGGCGTGGAGAATTCCGCGCTGGGCATGTTCATTTTGACCTTTCGAATTTTCGGCAAAAAATTGATCGGGTGCTCTCTGCCGGGCTTGTGGCTCGGGTTCAAGCGGCGCGTCCAGTTGAAGGGCGGGCTTCTTGGGCCAGCCTCAATTGAGACCATCACTTATGTTGCGAACGGACGACGATAGCGGGTCGGGCGAACGCCGTCAAGTAAAATGTCCCGCAGTGCATCATCGCCGCCCGCCCGCGGCCCGCGCCGCGGTTCGCGCGCAACGCGCCGGCCCCAACCCGGTGCCAAGCTGCGCGAAAATTTGTTAGCATCCGCGGGTTTTACGAAATTTTTCGACCCTCTTCACGCCGCGGTCCGCAGCGCATACCTTCACGGAATGGCATCAGACAAGGAACTCGCCGACTTTCTGGCGGGCGTCGAAAGGCGCGCGTTCAAGCAGGCTGCGTACGCAGTGCGGGACGATGACGCGTCGCTCGACATCGTGCAGGACGCGATGATCAAGCTGGCGGAGAAATACGGCGACCGCCCGGCCGCGGAACTGCCGCTGCTGTTCCAGCGGATCCTGCAGAACGCGATCCACGACTGGTTCCGCCGGCAGAAGGTCCGCAACACCTGGGTCACGCTCTTTTCGTCGCTGAACAATACGGACGACGAAGACTTCGACCCCCTCGAGACGCTCGAATCGGCGGACCAGTCCCCGGGCGTCGAGAGCAGCGAGCACCGCCTCGAGCGGGAACAGGTTCTGGCCCTGATCGACGAAGAAATCCAGAAGCTTCCGGCGCGTCAACGGGAAGCGTTCCTGATGCGTTATTGGGAAGATATGGATGTCGCCGAGACTGCCGCCGCAATGGGGTGCTCCGAAGGCAGCGTCAAGACGCACTGCTCGCGAGCCACCCACACCCTGGCGCAAGCGCTCAAGGCCAAAGGAATCACGCTATGAGCTCCGCTCCCGCAAATCGAGAACACGAATTCGCGCTGAAGGTGCGCCGCGCGCTGGACGAGCGCACGGCCGCGCTGCCGGCCGCGACCACCGACCGGCTGGCCGCCGCCCGCCAGGCTGCGCTCGCGCGCAAGAAGCCCGAGCCGGTGGCGGCGCCGGTGCTCGTGCCCGCATTCGCCGGCGCGGCCGGCGTCTACGCCCCGCCGCGCATGTCCCCGCGCCCGCCGGCCTCGTTCGCGCGCCGCCTGCTGCGCGCGTGGCCGCTCGCGCTGCTGCTCGCCGGCCTGGTCGGCATCGCGTACTGGGAAGACATGCAGCGCACCGCCGAGCTCGCCGACATCGACGCGGCAATGCTCAGCGACGACCTGCCGCTCAACGCGTATCTCGATCACGGGTTCAACGCGTATCTTTCGCACGCCCATTAAACAACAACGAGGGGATCGCACGGGTGAGTCAGAAACGCGGCCTGGCCGTATTCTTCGGATGCGTGATCGCGATCGCCGTCGCCTACGTCGCCACCTATTCGCGCTTTCACCCGCAGCCTGAGGCCGTCGCCGTCGCGACCAGCGCGCCCGCGCTCGCGTCGGCCGCGATTGCGCTGACCGCCGACCTCGCGCCCCTGCCGGCTGCCGCCGGCCCGCTCGCGTGGGCGCGCCTGACACCCGCGCAGCACGTCGCGCTCGCGCCGTTCGCCGACCAGTGGGATTCGTTCAGCGAGGCCCGCAAGCGCAAATGGCTGAAGATCGCCGCCCGTTACCCGAAGATGACGCCCGACGCGCAGAAGCGTCTGCAGGAGCGCATGGCCGAATGGGTCAGGATGACGCCCGAGCAGCGCCGCGTCGCGCGCGAGAACTACCAGACCGCGAAGGACCTGTCCGCGCAGGCCCGCGAGCGCGCGTGGAAGGCCTACCAGCAGTTGCCCGAGGAACAGAAGGAACGCCTCGCGGCCGCCGAGCACCGCCGCCGGCCGACCGTCGTCAGCGCGCCGCCGACCGGCAAGGCCGACCGCGACGTCCGCCGCCTCGTCAATGCGCACGACCATTCGGCCAGCGCCCCCGGCACCGCGCCCGTGCAGCAGCCCGCGTCGAGCGGCCCCGCCGCGCCGCCGGCCGTCGCGTCGGCCACCGCGGGCACGACCCCGGCGCCGGCCGCACCGACACCCGTGTCGCCCGCCGACGCGCCGTCGCTGTTCAAGGGCTCCTGAGCGGCCGTGCCGCACGCGAGCGCGCCCCTGCCCACCCCGCCGTCCGTCCGGCGGCGTCTCGCCGCGCTGCTCTACGAAGGCGTGCTGCTGTTCGGCGTCGTGTTCTTCGCCGGCCTCGCATTCAGCCTCGCGCTGCAGCAGCGCAACGGCCTCGCCCATCACAACCTGCTCGCCGCATGGATCGCACTCGTGGTCGGCGCGTATTTCGTCTGGTTCTGGACCCACGGCGGCCAGACGCTGCCGATGAAGACGTGGCGCCTGCGGATCGAGTCGGCCAGCGGCCGGCCGCTGCGCGCGGGCCATGCGCTCGTCCGCTATGCGCTCGGCTGGCTGTGGTTCCTGCCGCCGCTCGCGCTGCATCCGCTGTTCGGCCTCTCGGTGCCCGTCACGCTGGCGCTCGCCGGCGCGTGGATCGCCGCCTGGGCCGGCGCGGCGCGGCTGCACCCGGCCCGCCAGTTCCCGCACGACCGGCTCGCGCGCACCCGCGTCGTCGCGCTGCCGCGCTGAGGGCCGCGCGCCGCGCGGATTTGGCAGCCCGGCGGCGCCTGAAAATTCACCCTTGAACGCACTCTGTGCGCCGTAATAAGAACATCTTGTGACTGTCACGGCACAGTCACGCCCGCATGGCGGAATGCCGGTAATGTCAACCGGCGCGAGTCATGCATGGGCCAGAAAACGTCTGCGACCTCCCTGTTCCGTCACCCTCTCGGCGCACGCGCCGCCACCGCTTTCCTGTCCGGTTCGGCCACGGCCGACGCCCTTGCCGCGCAAGAGCCGCCCGACGCGTCCGTCCGGCCGCGCGACGACCACGAACCGCCCGCCCATCGCTACCGCACCATCTGGCTGTCCGACATCCATCTCGGCTCGAGCGGTTGCCAGGCCAGCTACCTGCTCGACTTCCTGCGCCACCACGAATCGGAATACCTGTACCTCGTCGGCGACATCATCGACGGCTGGCAGCTGAAGAAGGGCTGGTACTGGCCGCAGGCGCACAACGACGTCGTGCAGAAGATCCTGCGCAAGGCGCGCAAGGGCACGCAGGTCGTCTACATCCCCGGCAACCACGACGAAGGCGCGCGGCAGTTCTGCGACCTCGCGTTCGGGGACATCCAGGTGCGCGGCGAGGCGTTCCATACGACGCTCGCAGGCAAACGTTTGTGGATCGTGCACGGCGACCTGTTCGACGGCGTGATCCAGCACGCGAAATGGCTCGCGTACCTCGGCGACACGCTCTACACGCTGATCCTCGTGCTGAACCGCTGGTTCAACCGGATCCGCAGCCGCCTCGGCTTCCAGTACTGGTCGCTGTCGCAGTACCTGAAGCACCAGGTGAAGAACGCGGTCAACTTCATCTCGCAGTTCGAGACCGTGATGACCGACGAGGCGCGCCGCCGCGGCTGCGACGGCGTCGTGTGCGGCCACATCCACAAGGCGGAGATCCGCGACATCGACGGCGTGCTGTACTGCAACGACGGCGACTGGGTCGAGAGCCTGTCCGCACTCGTCGAAACGATGGAAGGCGAACTGAAAGTCGTCTACTGGACGGTGATGCGCACGCCGCCCGAAGCTGCCTCGCGCAAGACCAAGGCCACCGCCTGACCCCCGCCACTGCGTGGCACTCTCTTACAGGACACATGCCGCGATGAAGATCATGATCGTCACCGACGCGTGGGAACCGCAGGTCAACGGCGTCGTGCGCACGCTGAAGAGCACGTCCCGCGAACTCACCGCGCTCGGCCACCGCGTCGAGCTGCTGACGCCGCTCGAGTTCCGCACGGTGCCCTGCCCGACCTACCCGGAAATCCGCCTGTCGATCCTGCCGTACCGCAAGCTGCGCGCAAGGATCGACGCATTCGCGCCGGACGCGCTGCACATCGCGACCGAAGGCCCGCTCGGCCTCGCCGCGCGCCGCTATGCGCGCGCGCGCAAGCTGCCGTTCACGACCGCGTATCACACGCGCTTCCCCGAATACGTGCAGGCCCGCTTCGGCGTTCCGCTCACCGCGACCTACCGCTTCCTGCGCTGGTTCCACGGGCCGTCGCGCGCGGTGATGGCGCCGACGCCGGTCGTCCGGGACGACCTCGAGCAGTTCGGCTTCACGAACGTCGTGCTGTGGACACGCGGCGTCGATCTCGATATCTTCCGACCCATGGAATCCAAGGTCCTCAACACCGTCCGGCCGATCTTCCTGTACGTCGGGCGGGTCGCGATCGAGAAGAACGTCGAGGCGTTCCTGCGGCTCGACCTGCCCGGCTCGAAGTGGGTCGCGGGCGAAGGCCCGGCGCTCGCGGAGCTGAAGTCGCGCTATCCGGAAGCGAACTATCTCGGCGTGCTGTCGCAGGCCGAGCTCGCGAAGGTGTACGCGGCCGCCGACGTGTTCGTGTTCCCGAGCCGCACCGACACCTTCGGGCTCGTGCTGCTCGAGGCGCTCGCATGCGGCACGCCGGTTGCCGCGTATCCGGTCACCGGCCCGATCGACGTGCTTGGCGACGGCAGCGCGGGCGCGATGCACGAGGACCTGCAGGAAGCCTGCCTCGAAGCGCTGAAGATCGAGCGCGCGACCGCCCGCGAATGGGCGGAGCGCTTCTCGTGGCGCGCCGCGTCCGAGCAGTTCGCGTCGCATTTGCAGCCGCTGCCGAGGGACGTCTACACGACCGAAGGTGCCGCCGTTTGAAACGAGACCCGCACGACCACGCTCCTCCCCCCTCCGCCCGAGCCCATCGGCACCGGCCGTTCGACGAGGACGAGCCGGCGGGCGGCGACACGCCCGCCGATGCGCAGGCGCACGAGCCGCTCGGCACCGACGATCCGCTCGCGCCGCTGCCGCCGAACCCGTACAAGGGCAACCGCGGCCTCACGCGCGCCTGGTACGCGCTCAAGCATTCGCTGAACGGCTTCCGGGTCGCGATCCGCGAGGAGAGCGCGTTCCGCCAGGAACTGACGCTCGCCGCGCTGCTGCTGCCGATCGGCGCGTTCGCGCCGGTGCCGGCCGCATCGCGCGCGCTGCTGATCGCGTCGGTGCTGCTGGTGCTGATCGTCGAACTGCTGAACTCGAGCCTCGAGGCCGCGATCGACCGCATCTCGCTCGAGCGCCACGAGCTGTCGAAGCGCGCGAAGGATCTCGGCAGCGCGGCCGTCACGGTCGCGCTGTTCGCATGCGTGACGACCTGGGGCTTCGTGCTCGGCCCGGTCGTCGCGGGCTGGCTCGGCTTCTAGCGACACGGTGCGTCGCGATGCCGCGTGCCGCGGCGCAACATCACCGGGCAGACCCTCCGGATCACGAAATGCACCGGGCCGGCGTCACCGCGGTTTATAATCGTCCGCCAGACTTATAACAGCAACCCGCGCCGGACGAATCACGCAGCATCGATTGCAGCGCCCGCCAGTCCGGCACACACAGGGCCGGACGACATGGAAGCGAAACCTCCCCGCCGCACCCGAGAACGGATTCTCGAGCTGTCGTTGAAACTCTTCAACGAGATCGGCGAACCGAACGTCACCACCACGACGATCGCCGAGGAAATGGAAATCAGCCCAGGCAACCTGTACTACCATTTCCGCAACAAAGACGACATCATCAACAGCATCTTCGCGCAGTTCGAACAGGCGATCGAAAAGCGCCTGCGCTTTCCCGAAGATCACCGTCCGACGATCGACGAAACATGGTCGTACCTGCAGTACATGGCCGACTTCATGTGGACGTACCGTTTCCTCTATCGCGACCTGAACGACCTGCTCGCGCGCAACCGTACACTCGAGACGCACTTCAAGCAGATCATCAGCCACAAGGTGCGCTTCGCGCGCGAGATGTGCGAGCTGCTCGTGTCCGATGCCGAGATGCTCGCGACGCCCGCCGAGATCGCGGTGATCGCCACCAACATGGCCGTGATCTCGACCTACTGGCTGTCGTACCAGTACGTGATGCACCCGCGCAAGTACAACGACCAGGACGCGATCCGCGAGGAGCTGCACCAGGTCAGCATGCACGTGATCTCCGTGATGGCGCCGTACCTGCGCGGCCGCTCGCGGCAACTGTTCGACGACCTCGTGTCCGGCAAGCTGCCCAAGCGCGAATTCACCGACTACCTGCCGCCGCGCGACGGTTCGCCGCGCGCCGCCGGTGCGCTGGCCCCCGCAAAGGACGCGAAGCAATGAAGGCAGTCTGCGTTTATTGCGGGTCGTCGCCCGGCGTGCGGCCGGTGTATGCGGACGCCGCGCGCGCCTTCGGCCGCGCGCTCGTCGATGCGGGCCTCACGCTCGTCTATGGCGGCGGCCGCGTCGGGCTGATGGGCACGATCGCCGATGAAGTGATGGCGGCCGGCGGCCGCGCGGTCGGCGTGATTCCCGAGCTGCTCGTCGACAAGGAAGTCGGCCACACCGGCCTGTCGGAGCTGCACGTCGTGCCCGACATGCATCACCGCAAGAAGATGATGGCCGACCTCGCCGACGCGTTCGTCGCGATGCCCGGCGGCGCCGGCACGCTCGAGGAATTCTTCGAGGTCTACACGTGGGCGCAGCTCGGCTACCACCGCAAGCCGGTCGCGCTCTACAACATCGATTCGTTCTACGATCCGCTGATCACGCTGCTCCGGCATACGGTCGACGAGGGTTTCATGCGCCCCGCGTACTTCGACGCGCTGTGCATCGACGCCGACCCGGCCGCGCTGATCGGGCGGCTGCGCCGCTACCAGCCGCCCGCGCGCGACAAGTGGGCGCCCGACGAAACGGAATGACAGCGGAATGCCCGGCGGCATGGCCCGCGGGATGACCGAAAACCACGCACGATGACCGCACCGTCCGAACGCAAAGTCGTCCTCATCACCGGCGCGAGCCGCGGCATCGGCCGCGCGAGCGCCGTGCTCGCGGCCGCACGCGGCTGGGACGTCGGCATCAACTACGCGCGCGACGCAGCCGCGGCCGAGGTGACCGCGGCCGCCGTGCGCGATGCCGGCGGCCGCGCGTGCGTCGTGGCGGGCGACGTGTCGAGCGAAGCGGACGTCGTCGCGATGTTCGACACGGTCGCCGCCGCGTTCGGCCGGCTCGACGCGCTCGTCAACAACGCGGGCATCGTCGCGCCGTCGCTGCCGCTCGCCGACATGCCGGTCGAGCGGCTGCAGCGGGTGTTCGACATCAACGTGCTCGGTGCGTACCTGTGCGCGCGCGAGGCCGCGCGGCGGCTGTCGACCGATCGCGGCGGCCACGGCGGCGCGATCGTCAACGTGTCGTCGATCGCATCGCGGCTCGGCTCGCCGAACGAATACGTCGACTACGCGGGCTCGAAAGGCGCGGTCGATTCGCTGACGATCGGCCTCGCGAAGGAACTGGGCCCGCACGGCGTACGGGTGAACGCCGTGCGGCCGGGCCTGATCGAGACCGACATTCACGCAAGCGGCGGCCAGCCGGGACGGGCCGCCCGGCTCGGCGCGCAGACGCCGATCGGCCGGGCGGGCGACGCGCAGGAAGTGGCCGAGGCGATCGTCTGGCTGCTCGGCGATGCCGCGTCATACACGACGGGCGCCCTGCTCGACGTCGGCGGCGGACGGTAACCCGCCCGCATGGCGCACAACCGTTGTATTTTCGCAACATCACCTGGCTGCGCCACAAATCTCCACACTTCGTCCACAGTTTTCGTAAACGACCGTAACAAATTCGTGATTTACTAGCGGCCGTGTAGATAGTCGGTGCCGCCGTCTGTCCATTGCCGCCCGCGTGCGGCTCCTATCGGCCTGGCCCATGTCGCCCGGCCGGCTCGACCCGAGATCTTTTCCATGCAGGGAACCGCAGCGCCCAGCCGGCGACGCACGTCCGCGTCCGCCCCGGCCCAGCACGTCCATCCGACCGCCGAAACCGAACTCTCCCCGGCCCTCCAGGCCAGCGGCACGCCCGCCGCGACCGGCGCCGGCACCCGCGCGCCCGCGCGCGGCCGGGTCGCCCGGATCGGCTGGCGCGCGTGGCTGCTGGTCGCCGCCGTGTTCTGCGCGTACCTGCTGCCCGGCGTGCTCGGCCACGATCCGTGGAAACAGGACGAAACCTACACGTTCGGCATCATCCAGCACATGCTCGAAACCGGCGACTGGGTCGTGCCGACCAATGCCGGCGCGCCGTTCATGGAAAAGCCGCCGCTCTATGCATGGGTCGCGACGAGCCTCGCATGGCTGCTGCAGCGCGTGATGCCGCTGCACGACGCGGCCCGGCTCGCGAGCGCGCTGTTCGCGGCGCTCGGCTTCGTGTTCACCGCGCGCGCGGCACGCGTCGCGAGCGGCGCGGCCAGCTGGCTGGATGCGCGCGTCATCGGGCCCGTCGCGCTGTGCGCGAGCACCCTCGTCGTGGTCAAGCACGTGCACGACATGATGACCGACGTCGCGCTGTTCGCCGGCGCGGCGATCGCGTTCTGCGGCCTGCTCGAACTCGTCATGCAGCACCGCGAGCGCGCGCGCCGCGCGCAGCTCGGCCTGGCGGACCAGCCGCGGCACCGCCTCGCCGCGCCGATGTTCGGCGCCGGCGTCGGCATCGCGCTGATGACGAAGGGCCTGTTCGTGCCGCTCGTGTTCGCGGCCACGCTCACCGCCGTGCTGGTGCTCTACCCCGCGTGCCGCACCCGCGCGTTCGCGCGCTCGCTCGGCGTCGCCGCGCTCGTGTTCGCGCCGTTCGCGATCATCTGGCCAACCGCGCTGTTCCTGCGCTCGGAAACGCTGTTCCTGGCCTGGTTCTGGGACAACAACGTCGGCCGTTTCTTCGGCTTCTCGGTGCCGCAGCTCGGCGCCGAAAACGACAAGCCGCTGTTCATCCTGCGCGCGTTCCTGACGGTCGGATTTCCGGTCGTGCCGCTCGCGATCGTCGCGCTCGTGCGCGGCGCATGGCGCGACTGGCGCGCGCCGCGCATCGCGCTGCCGGTCGTGTTCGCCACGGTCGGGCTGACGGTGCTGCAAGTGTCCGCGACGTCGCGCCAGCTCTACATCCTGCCGTTCATCGCGCCGCTCGCGCTGGTCGCGGCGCATGCGATCGGCCGCCTGCCGCGCGCGCTGCACGTCGGCTGGGATTACCTGGCCCGCGCGCTGTTCGGCAGCGTCGCGGTGCTCGCGTGGACGATCTGGTCGGTGATGGCCGATCCGGCCGCGTCGCGCGCGCGCCTTGCGCCGCTCGGCCGCTGGCTGCCGCTCGACTGGACGATGCCGCTCGAGCCGGGCCTCGTGCTCGGCGCGCTCGCGCTGACGATCGGCTGGCTGTGGCTGCTGCCGACGCTGCGCAAGACGGGCCGCTGGCGCGGCGCGCTGTCGTGGGCCGCGGGCGCGATCGTCGCATGGGGCCTCGTCTACACGCTGCTGCTGCCGTGGCTCGACGTCGCGAAGAGCTACCGCTCGGTGTACGAGGACCTGAACACGCATCTCGCGGCCGAGTGGAACGCGGGCGACTGCATGGCGAGCCTGCCCGGCTTCGGCGAATCGGAAGCGCCGATGCTGTACTACTTCTCGCGCATCCTGCATGAACCCGTCGAGGCGCCGCAGGCGACGCGCTGCACGTGGATGATCGTCCAGGGCGGGCGCTCGGCCGAGCAGTCGCCGGGCGCCGAATGGAAGCTGTTCTGGTCGGGCGCCCGCCCGGGCGACGACGGCGAGATGCTGCGCGTCTACGTGCGTACGCCCGAACAGCACCTGCAGTAACGAACGGCGGCGTGGCGCGCCGTCCGCCGACGCGCGCCACGCCCCTTCCCTTGCGCCGGCCGTGACGGCCGGCACACCCCTCTCGGCACTCAGAACGACGAGCCCGGCTCGCGCAGGAACGTGGCCTCGTCTTCGGTCGATACGCGCCCGAGAATCGCGTTCCGGTGCGGGAACCGGCCGAAGCGCTCGATCACGGCCGCGTGCCGCAGCGCGAAATCGTGATACCCGGCGCACCCCGCCTCCGTCCGGATGCGTTCGCAAAGACGCACGGCCTCGCGCTGGCTGTCCGGCGACTCGTCGTGCTCGAACGGCAAATAGGCGAACGCGCGGTGATGCCCGCTCGGCAACTGCGCATCCCCGCCCGACGCGACGAGGCCGCGGGCGACCGCGAGCGCCTTCAGATCCGCGGCGAACGCGCGCGGCGTGCCGCGATGGATGTTGCGCGAGAACTGGTCGAGCACGACGATCAGCGCGAGCGCGCCCGCCGCGGACGCCGCCCAGTGGTCGCAGCCGCCGTCGCACGCCGCGTCGAGCAGCGCGCTGTAGCGTTCGCGCAGTTGCGCATCGAGCGCCGCGCCGCCGTTGAACCACATCTTGCGCGCCTGGCCGAACTCCGCCGAGCCGGGCGCGCCGAACCAGAATTCCAGCACGTCGCGGGCGCGCGGATCGAGTGCCGTACGATCGTGGTCGGGGGGATTCACCGTCATGCAAGCTCCAGGACGACGCGCCGTGTGCGCGCGCTCTTCTTTTCGAGTTTCGCGACCCGCAGGCCGCCGATTTCCGACGTATTGCGCACATGCGTGCCGCCGCACGGCTGCAGGTCGACGCCATCGATCCGCAACAGCCGCACGCGGCCGAGGCCCATCGGCGGCTTCACGCTCATCGTGCGCACGAGCTCGGGCCGCTCGGCCATCTCGTCGTCGGTGATCCATTCGGTCGTGACCGGGTGCGCACCGGCGATCAGCGCCGCGAGCCGCCGCTCGACGTCGTCGCGGTCGATCGGCTCGGCCGTCGCGAAATCGAGCCGCACGTAATCGGCCGTCACGCTGCAGCCGTCGACCGGATACGGCAGCACCGCGCACATCAGGTGCGCGGCCGTATGCAGGCGCATGTGCCGGTAGCGGCGCGTCCAGTCGATCTCGGCGAGCACGCGCGCGCCGGGCGCGAGCGCCGCGAGCCCGGCCTCCTGCCCCGGCGCCGGCACGTGCGCAGCGTCGTCGGGCGTCGCACCGTCGAACTTCGCCTTGCGGGTATCGGCGATCGCGATCGCCGTGCCGTCCGGCAGCATCAGCGCACCGCAGTCGCCTGCCTGGCCGCCGCCGAGCGGATAGAACACCGTGCGGTCGAGCTGGATGCCATCGTCGCCGACCGCGGTGACGACCGCTTCGCAACGGGTCAGGTACGCGTCTTCCCGAAACAGCGCATGGGTTGTCATGGGGCAGGCCTCGTCATGATGGGGATCGATCAGTGTCGCGCGACGCGACGCGCCCGCCCAGACGCACCTCGGCGCGCATCCGGGCGGCGGCGTACCGGCCGATCAACCGGGCCGGTTGCGCATCCAGTCGGCGGTGTCGTAGAACGAGTGCATCAGCCGCTCGCGCAGCGGCTCCGGCAGGCCGACGTCCTCCATCGCCCACGCCATGCAGCGCAGCCACTGGTCGCGCTCGACCGATGCGATCGGGAACGGCAGGTGCCGCGCGCGCAGGCGCGGATGGCCGAAGCGGTCGATATAGTGATCGGGCCCGCCGAGCCAGCCGCACAGAAACCAGAACAGCTTGTCGCGCGAACCGTCGAGCGAGGCCGGGTGCAGCGCGCGGATCTGCGCGAATTCCGGCTCGAGGTCCATCAGGTCGTAGAAGCGGTCCACCATCTCGCGCACGCGGGCTTCGCCGCCCACGAGCTCGAACGCCGTCGGCTGGGACGGCGCATCGTCATTCACATCGGTCATACGGATAATCGGCAATCAGGGGTGTTCAAGGCCGGGCGACGCTCACGCGTCGCGCAGCGACTGCAGCGCGGGGCGCCGCAGCACATTATGCAGGCTGAGCCAGCCGGCCGCACCCGCGCATGCGACGCCGGCCGCGATGCCGGCCGGCACCAGCCACGGATCGATCGCCAGCTTGAAGTCGAACACGCGCGCCGCGAGCACCCAGCCGACCGCGATCGCGCCCGCCGCCGCGAGCCCGCCGGCCAGCACGCCGACCACGAGGAATTCGGCGCGCTGCACCGCGTTGACCTGCGCGCGCGACGCGCCGAGCGCGCGCAGCAGCGCGGCCTCCCGCACCCGCTCGTCGCGCGACCCGGCGAGCGCCGTGTACAGCACCAGCACGCCGGCCGCCAGCGTAAACACGAACAGGAACTGCACCGCGCCGATCACCTGCACCATCATCCGCTGCAACTGCGCGAGGATCGGCGCGACGTCGATCGCGGTCAGGTTCGGGTAGCGCGCGATCAGCGGATCGAGCAGCGCCGCGCGCTCGGCCGGCAGGTGGAAGCTCGTCAGGTAGATCGCGGGGAAATCCTTCAGCGCCGCGGGCGGCATCAGCACGAAGAAGTTGACGCGGAACGTGCCCCAGTCGAGCTTGCGCACGCTCGTGACCGGCGCCTCGACCGACAGGCCCGTCACGTCGAAGCGCAGCACGTCGCCGGGCTTCACGCTCAGCATCTGCGCGAGGCCCGATTCGATCGAGATCTGCGGTGTGGTCGCGGCGCCGAACCAGTCGCCGGCGGTGACCCGGTTGTCGGGCGGCAGCTCGGTCGTGTAGGACAGGTTGAACTCTCGATCGACCAGCCGGCGCGCATCGTCGTTCTGGTATGCGTCCGGATTCACCGGCTTGCCGTTGATCGCGACGAGACGGCCGCGCACCATCGGCGCGGGCGCCGCGTCGCGCACGCCGTGCGCGGCGAGATACGCGGCGACGTCCGCACGCTGGTCCGGCTGGATGTCGATCAGGAACTGGTTCGGCGCGTCGGGCGGCGTCGACTGCCGCCAGCCGGTGACGAGATCGTTGCGGGTGATCGCGATCAGCAGCAGGCACATCAGGCCGAGCGCGAGCGCGGTGATCTGCAGCGCGCTCGCGGTGCCGCGCCGGTGCAGCGACGCGAGCGCGTAGCGCCAGCCGAGGCCCGCCGCGACCCGCCCGTTGCGCACCGCGCGCGCCGCCGCGAACAATGCGAGCCGGGCGATCAGCGCGAAGCCGACCAGCGCGCCCGCGAAGCCGCCCGCGACGATCAGCCCGAGTTTCAGGTTGCCCGCGGCCGCGACCAGCAGCCCCGCGAACAGCACGATGCCGCCCGCGTACGCGGCCCACGCGATACGCGCCGCATCGCCCCACTCGCGCCGCAGCACGCGCACCGGCGGCACGCGCGTGAGCGGCGCGAGCGGCGGCAGCGCGAAGCCGAGCAGCAGCACCAGCGCCGCACCGACGCCGATGGCGGCCGGCCACAGCGTCGGCGGCGGCAGCGCGACCTCGATCAGGCTGCCGAGCGCCGCGAGCAGCACCCAGTGGCCGGCATAGCCGAGCACCGCGCCCGCCACGCCGCCGGCCATGCCGAGCCCGATGAATTCGAGCGCGAACAGCGCGCCGAGCGTACGGCGGCTGACACCGAGGCAGCGCATCGTCGCGCAGCCGTCGAGATGGCGCCGCATGTAGCGCTGAGCGGCCATCGCGATCGCGACCGCCGCGAGCAGCGCGGTCAGCAGCGCGACCAGCGTGAGGAAATGGCGTGCGCGGTCGAGCGTCTGCCGCACCTGCGGCTGGCCCTCCTGCAGCGATTCGAGGCCGACGCCGCGCAGCTTGCCGCCGTCGACGCGCGCGTGCGCAAACGCCTCGAAACGCGCGACCGCCGGCGCGTCGCCGGCCACCAGCAGCCGGTAGGTGACGCGGCTGCCATAGCCGGTCAACCCGGTCGCCGCCAGCTCGTCGGCGCGCATCATCAGCCGCGGCGAGAAATTGACGAACGAGAAGCCGCGATCGAGCTCGCGGACGATCGACGCCGCGACCGTGAACGTGCGCAGCCCGACCCGCACGGTGTCGCCGGCCTTCAGGTGCAGTGCGTCGAGCAGCGCCGGATCGGCCCAGACCGTGCCGGGCGCCGGAATCGCCGTCGCCTTGACCGCGGGCGCGCCGCCGGCCGGCGCGATCTCGACCGCGCCGCGCAGCGGATAGCCCGGCGACACTGCCTTCACGGCGGCGAGCCGCGCGGGCGGCGCGTCGCCGGTCGCCTCGCCGGCGGTCGAGCCGATCATGCTGGGAAAGATGGCCGTGGTCGCGGTGCGCAGCCCGAGCGCGCGGGCCTCGCGGTCGAACGACGGATCGACGGGGCGATCGCCGCGCACGACGAAATCGGCGCCGAGCATCTGGCGCGCGTCGCGCTCGAGCCCCTGGCGCAGCCGGTCGGCGAGAAAGCCGACGCTCGTCAGCGCCGCGACGGCCAGCACCAGCGCGAGCACGAGCAGCGTCAGCTCGCCCGCGCGCCAGTCGCGCCCGGTCATGCGCGCGGCCTGCCGGACGAGGTCACGCCAGCCGAAGCGCCCGGCGTGCGCCGGACCGCCGGCGCCGGGCCGCCCCACGGTCGGCGCCGTCAATCCCGCTTCCCGACCGAGTTGAGCCGCGACACCATGTGGTTCGCCATGCCGCGGAAGCCGCCCGACACGCCGCGCCACAGGCGCGGCAGCGCCCATGCCGAGCACGCGATGAAGGCCGCGAGCAGCAGGAGGAACAGCACCGGCACGAAGAACGCGAGCGCAAGCCCGCCGAACACGAGGCCGTCTTCGGTCGACGACGCGATCCAGTTCGAGATCGGCTCAGGAGACAGGTTGATGAGCGCGCGCGTGCCGGCCTTCGTCACGTGCGCGGCGCCCGCGAGCGAGCCGCCCGCGAGGCCGGCGACCGCGAGCACGGTCGGATCGGCATGGCCGAGCGCGCCGGCGGCGAGCACGGCGCCGGCGGGAATGCGGATGAAGGTCTGTACGGCATCCCACAGCGAATCGAAGGCGGGAATCTTGTCGGCAAGGAACTCGGCGATCGCGAGCACGGCCGCGGCGCCGATCACCCATGGCGACGTGAGGATGGCGAGCGTATCGGGCAGATGGAGCCAGCCAGCGCGCGCCAGCACGCCGGCGATCAGCACCGTCAGGTACAGTCGCAGGCCGCTCGCCCACGCCAGCCCCGCGCCGAGCGAAATGGCTTCGATCATGGCCCTCTCCTTGCACTTTCCGTGCGCTTGCCGATCGATCAGGATGGCCGGCCGCGCGGCGCGTGGCGGCCGGCGGCGCATGCCGTGTCGCGCGCGGCGCGACGGCATTCAGGCTCGAATGCGTTCCATTATAGACAGGCTCGCCGCGCGTCCGGCGCAAATCCGTCTGCGGAGAACCCCGATGCGGACAACCCTCAGGCGGCCGACGACAGCTTGAGCCCGACCAGCCCCGCGACGATCAGCGACGCGCTGGCGACGCGGGCGACGGTCAGCGCCTCGCCCATCATCACGATGCCGAACACGAACGCGCCCACCGCGCCGATGCCGGTCCATACCGCGTACGCGGTGCCGAGCGGCAGCTGGCGCATCGCGACCGCCAGCAGCCCGAAGCTGGCCAGCGCCGTCACGATCGTAAATACCGATGGCCCGAGCCGGGTGAACCCGTCCGACGATTTCAGGCCGGCCGCCCAGGCCACTTCCAGCAAGCCGGCAATCAACAACCATACCCACGCCATCCCGAACGACTCCATGGATCAGATGGGGCCGTCCCCGTTGAATCGAATGACCCGGGGCCGTCCCCGGGCCGGGCGAGTATAGCAAGCGGGCCGCGGGCCCGCCGCGCGCTCACTTCGACACGCGTTTCGGCGCGGCCGTGCCGACGCAGCGATCGTCGCGGTACAGCGCCCATTCCTCGCACACGCGGCCGTCCTTGAACACGCACATGCCGACGTCGCCGCCCGGCGTGTTGCGGAGCACGTGGCGTCCGCCGAGCTTCGCGCAGTTCACCGACGCCGGGTTGGCCATCGCCGTCTTCGGCGACGGCTGCTGCCCGGGCGGCAGCGGTTGGGCGCACACGCCGGACACGGCGAGCGCCAGTACACCGGAGAGAGCCAGACGGGCAAGCATCGCATCCTCCTCGTTCGGTTCGCGGAACGGCCAGCATAGCGGGGAATTCGCGACAGGTGTCGACGATCGGGGGACGGCTCGCGCACCTCCCCCGCCCGGCGCGGCGCTCAGGCCGCGCCGACCAGCCGGTAGCCGACGCCCGTCTCGGTGACGATGTACTCGGGCTGCGCCGGGTCGCGCTCGAGCTTCTGGCGCAGGTGCGCCATGTAGATGCGCAGGTAGTGATGGCTCTCGACGTGCGACGGCCCCCACACGTCGCGCAGCAGCTGGCGGTGCGTCAGCACGCGGCCCGCGTGGCGCACGAGCGTCGCGAGCAGCCGGTATTCGAGCGGCGTCAGGTGCACGATCTCGCCGTCGCGCCACACCTGGCGCAGCGCGAGATCGACCGTCACGGTGCCGAAGCTCACCTTCGGCGACTCGTTCGCGCCGCCCTGGTTGCGCCGCCGCAGTTGCGCGCGGATCCGCGCGCGCAGCTCGGACACGCCGAACGGCTTGGTCAGGTAGTCGTCCGCGCCGGCATCGAGCGCGGCGACCTTCTCGTCCTCCTGCGTGCGCGCGGACAGCACGATCACGGGCACCTCGGACCAGCCGCGCAGCTCGCGGATCACGTCGAGGCCGTCGGTGTCCGGCAGGCCGAGGTCGACGATCACGAGATCCGGCTTGCGGGTCGCGGCGTCGATCAGACCCTGCTTGCCGGTCTCGGCCTCGAACACGGCGATGTCCTCGTCCTCGAGCGCGGCGCGCACGAAACGGCGGATCTGTTTTTCGTCCTCGATCAGGACGACGGTCAGGCTCGGTTCACTCATGGTCTTGCGGTGGCTCGGATGATGACGGCGCGTGCAGCGCCTCGGCTTCGTCGTCGGGTACGGCGGGCGCCGCGGGCGGCGTCTCGATCGGCAGCGTGAACCAGAAGCGCGCACCCGTCACGCGGCCGTCGGGCGCGGTACGGTTGAGCGCGCCGATTTTACCGCCGTGCGCCTCGACGATCGCGCGGCAGATCGCGAGCCCGAGGCCGATGCCGGGCGTCGCCGATTCCTTCTCGCCGCGCGTGAACTTGTCGAAGATGCGGGTCTGCATGCCGGGCGGCAGGCCGGGGCCGTGATCGTCGACGTGCACGCGCACGTACGGCAGCCCGTCCTCGGTCACGCGTTCCGCGCCGATCTCGATCGGCGTGTCCGGCGGCGTGTATTTCGCGGCGTTCTCGAACAGGTTGGTGAACAGGCGCTCCATCAGCACCGCGTCCATCTGCAGTAGCGGCAGGTCGAGCGGCAGCGCGACGCGCGCCGGATGGCGCGCGAGCACGCGCTTGCACGCGGCGAGCGCCGCGCCGACGGTTTCCTCGAGCAGCGACCACTGGCGCTTCAGCTGCAGGCTGCCGGCCTGCAGCCGCGCCATGTCGAGCAGGTTGGTGACGATCCCCGTCATCCGCAGCGCCTCGTCGTGGATCGCCTCGACGAGTTCGTCCTCGCGCGGCCCGTGCCGCGGCGCCGCCGCGTCGCCGCGCTGCGCGGCCGCGAGCATCGACGAGAAGCCGACGATCGTCGTGAGCGGCGTGCGCAGGTCGTGCGAGATCGCCGACAGCAGCGAGTTGCGCAGCCGCTCCGACTCCATGCTGACCAGCGCGTCGCGTGCGATCTCGACGTAATGCACGCGCTCGAGCGCAAGCGCGATCTGCGCGGCGAACGCGTCGAGCATCCGCTGCTGCTCGGGCACCTCGAGCTCGCGCGGCTCGCGCGACGCGACCGCCAGCACGCCGCGCGTGCGCATCGGCGCCTTCAGCGGCAGGTACAGCGCGACCGTCGCCGGCAGCGTGTCGGTGCCGCGGCCGGCCGGCTTCTGCTGGTCGTACACCCACTGGCCGACGTCGCTGTCGAGATCAGCGCCCGTCAGCGTGACGGCCGCGTCGGGCTCCTCGATCTTCTGCTGTACCTTGTCCGCGCTGTCGGGCAGCAGGATCGCGACGCGCGCGCGGAACACCTCGCTCACGTGCCGGCTGCCGATCTCGACGATCTGCTCGGTGGTCAGCGCCGCGCCCAGCTCGCGCGCCATCGCGTAGATCGCGCCCGTGCGGCGCTCGCGCCGCTGCGCGACGCTCGCCGCACGGGTCAGGCTCGACGTCAGGTGGCTGATCACGAGCGACGTCAGCAGCATCCCGAAGAACGTCAGCAGGTACTGCGTATCGCTGACCGAGAACGACATGCGCGGCGGCACGAAGAAGAAGTCGAATGCGGCCACCGACAGGAACGACTGCACGACGCCCGGCCCGCGCCCGAGGCGCACCGCCGAGAACACGACGCCGAGCAGGTACAGCATCACCAGGTTGGTCAGGTCGAGCCGGTCGTGCACCGCGTTCGCGATCACCGTGATCGCCGCGCAGATCGCGGCCGCATACAGGTAATGCCGCGGCGGCGATCGATGGCCGCCGAGATGCGCGAACGCGTCGCGCCAGTCGCGCGCGCGCGCGTCGACGGGCGCGGCGCGCACCTCGTCGCTCGCGGACGCGCGGATCAGCATCAGGTCGACGTCGCCCGCGCGTTCGGCCAGCTTCTCGCCGAACGGCCGCGCGAACCAGCGCGCGAGCCCGGCTTTCTGCGAGCCGCCCGCGACGACCTTCGACACGTTGCGCACCTTCGCGTAGCCGATCAGCGCGGCCACCGCATCGCTGCCGGCGAGCGTGGCCGTCTCCGCGCCGAGCTCGGCGGCCAGCTTCAGCGCGTCGAGCGTGCGCACGCGCTGCGCGTCGGGCCGGCGCTGCAGCCGCGGCGTCTCGACGTAGACGGCGATCCAGTCGGCCTTCAGGCTCGCGGCGAGCCGTGCGGCCGCGCGCACCAGCGTGGGCGCCTCCGGCCCCGGCCCGACGCACACCAGCAGCCGCTCGCGCGCCTGCCAGATGCGCTGGATCGAGCGGTCGGCGCGGTATTCGCGCATCTGCGCGTCGACGCGGTCGGCGGTGCGCCGCAGCGCCAGCTCGCGCAGCGCGATCAGGTTGCCCTTGCGGAAGAAGTTGCGCACCGCGCGCTCGGCCTGCTGCGCGAGGTAGACCTTGCCGTCGCGCATCCGCTCGAGCAGTTCCTCGGCCGGCAGGTCGACGAGCGTCACCTCGTCGGCCGCGTCGAACACGCGGTCGGGCACCGTCTCCCATACGCGGATGCCGGTGATCGCGCCGACCACGTCGTTCAGGCTTTCGAGGTGCTGCACGTTGACGGTCGTATAGACGTCGATGCCCGCGTCGAGCAGTTCGTAGACGTCCTGCCAGCGCTTCAGGTGGCGTGCGCCCTGCACGTTCGAGTGCGCGAGCTCGTCGACGAGGATCAGCCCCGGCGCGCGCGCGAGCGCGGCGTCGAGATCGAACTCGGCGAGCGTGCGGCCGCGATAGTCGATCCGCGCAAGCGGCAGCACCTCGAGGCCGTCGAGCAGCGCAGCGGTCTCGCTGCGGCCGTGGGTCTCGACGATGCCGACGACGGCGTCGACGCCGTCCTGCCTGCGCTGGCGCGCGGCCTGCAGCATCGCGTAGGTCTTGCCGACGCCGGCGGAGGCGCCGAAGAAGATCTTGAGCTGGCCGCGCCGCTGCTTTTCTTCGTCGCGCTGCAGCTTGTCGAGGAGTTGGTCGGGATCGGGACGGTTCATGCGTCAAAGGGGAAGCAAAACGCGTGGTACGGCGCGTGTACGAGCATTGTTGATCCAAATCGCCACAAAAGGCAAAGACGGCGCAAGCGCCGTCGGGCACACGCGCGTACGGCGCGGATCGCGCCGCGCCGTACGCCGGGACGAATCCGCACGCGGTGCGTCAGTGCGCCGCCTGCGCCGCATCGAGCGCGAGGTTGAGCTTCAGCACGTTCACGCGCGGCTCGCCGAGCACGCCGAACTGGCGCGCGCTCGTGTTCGCGGCAACCAGCTGCGCGACCGCGTCGGGCGACAGCCGGCGCGCCTTCGCGACCCGCTCGACCTGGTAGGCCGCCGCGGCCGGCGTGATCTCAGGATCGAGCCCGCTCGCGGACGCGGTCACGAGGTCGACCGGCACCGGCTTCGACAGGTTGGTGCCCGCGTCATGCAGCGCGGCGATGCGCGCCTTCACCTGGTCGGCGAGCGACGGGTTCAGCGGGCCGAGGTTCGAGCCGCCGGAGCCGGTCGCGTTGTACGGCATCGGCGTCGTGGCCGACAGCCGGCCCCAGAAGTACTTCGGCGTATCGAACGGCTGGCCGATCAGCGCGGAGCCGACGACCTTGCCGCCCTGCTCGATCAGGCTGCCGTTCGCCTGCGACGGGAACACGGCCTGGCCGAACACGGTCATCACGGCCGGATACGCGAGCCCGGTGACGGCGGTCAGCACGACAAAGAGCACGACGAGTGGACGAATCAACGTTTTCATGATGGTTCCTTCAAGACCTCAGGCCCAGCCGAGCGCGGCGAGCGTCATGTCGATCAGCTTGATGAACGGGAACGGCAGCAGCACGCCGCCGAGGCCGTACACCAGCAGGTTGCGGCGCAGCAGCGACGCGGCGCCGAGCGGCCGGTACGTGACGCCCTTCAGCGCGAGCGGGATCAGCGCGACGATGATCAGCGCGTTGAAGATCACCGCCGACAGGATCGCCGACGCGGGCGAGCTCAGGTGCATGATGTCCAGCACGCGCAATTGCGGATAGGTCGTCACGAACGCGGCCGGGATGATCGCGAAATACTTCGCGATGTCGTTCGCGATCGAGAACGTGGTGAGCGAGCCGCGCGTCATCAGCATCTGCTTGCCGATCTCGACGATCTCGATCAGCTTGGTCGGGTTCGAATCGAGGTCGACCATGTTGCCGGCCTCCTTCGCCGCCTGCGTGCCGCTGTTCATCGCGACCGCGACGTCGGCCTGCGCGAGCGCCGGCGCGTCGTTGGTACCGTCGCCCGTCATCGCGACGAGGCGGCCGGCCGCCTGGTGCTCGCGGATCGTCGCGAGCTTCGCCTCCGGCGTCGCTTCCGCGAGGAAATCGTCGACCCCGGCCTCCGCCGCGATCGCCGCCGCGGTCAGCCGGTTGTCGCCCGTCACCATCACGGTCTTGATGCCCATCTTGCGCAGTTCCGCGAAGCGCTCCTTGATGCCGCCCTTCACGATGTCCTTCAGCTCGATCACGCCGAGCGCGCGTGCGACGCCGTCGCGCTGTTCGGCCACCACGAGCGGCGTGCTGCCGCGACGCGCGACGTCGTCGACCGCGCGGCGCATCTCGTCCGGGAAGCGGCCGCCATGGGCCTCGACATAGTGCTTGATCGCATCGGCCGCGCCCTTGCGGATCTCGCGGCCCGGCAGGTCGACGCCGCTCATCCGCGTCTGCGCGGAGAAGCTCAGGAACGTCGCATGCAGCTGGCCCATGTCGCGCTGGCGGATGTTGAAGCGTTCCTTCGCGAGCACCACGATGCTGCGGCCTTCCGGCGTTTCGTCGGCCAGCGACGACAGCTGCGCCGCATCGGCAAGCGCCTCTTCCGTCACGCCCGGCGCGGGCACGAACGCCGACGCCTGGCGGTTACCGAGCGTGATCGTGCCGGTCTTGTCGAGCAGCAGCACGTCGACGTCGCCGGCGGCCTCCACCGCGCGGCCCGACGTCGCGATCACGTTCGCCTGCATCATCCGGCTCATCCCCGCCACGCCGATCGCGGACAGCAGGCCGCCGATCGTCGTCGGGATCAGGCACACGAGCAGCGCGACGAGCGCGGTGATCGTCACCACGTGGCCCGCCTTCATCGCTTCCACCGAGAACTGCGAGAACGGCAGCAGCGTCGCGGTCGCGAGCAGCATCACGATGGTCAGCGCGACGAGCAGGATCGTCAGCGCGATCTCGTTCGGCGTCTTCTTGCGCTTCGCGCCTTCGACCATCGCGATCATCCGGTCGAGGAACGCCTCGCCGGGGTTCGCGGTGACCTTCACGACGATCCAGTCGGACAGCACGCGCGTGCCGCCCGTCACCGACGAGAAGTCGCCGCCCGATTCGCGGATCACCGGCGCGGATTCGCCGGTGATCGCCGATTCGTCGACCGACGCGACGCCGTCCACCACCTCGCCGTCGGCCGGGATCACGTCACCCGCCTCGACCAGCACGACGTCGCCCTTGCGGAGATCGGTCGCGGTCGTGATGCGGATCGGCGATTTCGGATGCGGCTCGTTGAGCTTCTTGGCCATCACGTCGCGCTTTGCGCTGCGCAGCGACGCGGCCTGCGCCTTCGAGCGGCCCTCGGCGAGCGCCTCCGCGAAGTTCGCGAACAGCACCGTGAACCACAGCCACAGCGCGACCGCGAGGATGAAGCCCGCGGGCGCCTCGGCCTGGCCGGAGAGCGCGGCGATCCACAGGATCGTGGTCAGGATGCTGCCGACGTACACGCAGAACATCACCGGGTTGCGGAACTGCGTGCGCGGCGTGAGTTTCTTGAACGAATCCACGATCGCCGGACGCAGCAGCGCCGGGTCGAACATGGAGCGGGTTGCGGAATGTTGAGTCATTGCGATCTCTTCAATGCCTTTTGTTTGTCGGCGCGCCGTTCAGGCGCCCAACCACATCATCAGGTGCTCGACGCCGGGCCCGAGCGCGAGCGCGGGCACGTAGGTCAGCGCGCCGACCAGCAGCACCGTGCCGAGCAGCAGCACGACGAACAGCGGCCCGTGCGTCGGCAGCGTGCCGCTCGTCGCGGCGATGCGCTTCTTCGCGGCGAGCGAACCCGCGATCGCGAGCACCGGCACGATCGTGCCGAAGCGGCCGAACCACATCGCGATCGCCGTCATCCAGTTGTAGAACGGCGTGCCGACCGTCAGCCCGGCGAACGCGCTGCCGTTGTTGTTCGCGGCGGAACTGAACGCGTACAGGATTTCCGAGAAGCCGTGCGGGCCCGGGTTCGCGATGCCGGCCTTGCCCGCCTCCGCGAGCACGGCGATCGACGTGCCGACCAGCACCAGCAGCGGCGTGAGCAGCACGACGATCGACACCATCTTCATCTCGTACGCCTCGATCTTCTTGCCGACGTATTCGGGCGTGCGGCCGATCATCAGGCCGGCGACGAACACCGCGAGCAGCGCGAACACGAGCATCCCGTAGAGGCCCGAGCCGACCCCGCCGTAGACCACCTCGCCGAGCTGCATCAGCAGCATCGGCACGAGGCCGCCGAGCGGCGTCAGCGAATCGTGCATCGTGTCGACCGCGCCGCACGACGCGGCCGTGGTCGCGACCGTGAAGATGCCGGTCTGCGCGATGCCGAAGCGGGTTTCCTTGCCTTCCATGTTGCCGCCCGCTTGCAGCGCGTTCGCCGACTGGTCGACGTGCAGCGCGGCAAGCGTCGGGTTGCCGGCCTGCTCGGCGCTCACCTCGACGCCGATCGCGAGCGTGAACGCAACCGTCATCGCCGCGAGCACCGCGATGCCCTGCCGGCGGTCGCCGATCATGCGGCCGAACACGAGGCACAGCGCGGCCGGGATGATCAGGATCGCGAAGATCTGCACGAAGTTCGCGAACGGCGTCGGGTTCTCGTACGGATGCGCGGAGTTCGCGTTGAAGAAGCCGCCGCCGTTGGTGCCGAGCATCTTGATCGCTTCCTGCGACGCGACCGGGCCCATCGCGAGCGTCTGCTTCGTGAGCGGCGTGGGCACCGTCACCGGGTTGCCCTTGTCGTCCTTCACCGGGCTGCCCTGCGCGTCGAGCTTCGGCGCGGCGTAGGTGCTCGCCTGCAGCACCGGCACGTCCTGGTACGCCTTCATGTTCTGGATCACGCCCTGGCTCATCAGCAGCGCGGCGACCAGCGCGGCCATCGGCACGAGCACGTACAGCGTGACGCGCGTGAGGTCGACCCAGAAGTTGCCGATCGTCTGCGCGGTGTGCCGCGCGAAGCCGCGGATCAACGCGATCACGACGACGATGCCGGTCGCAGCCGACAGGAAGTTCTGCACGGTCAGGCCCAGCATCTGCGTCAGGTAGCTGACCGTCTGCTCGGGCGTGTAGTCCTGCCAGTTCGTGTTGGTGACGAAGCTGACGGCCGTGTTGAACGCGCCGTCGACCGTCATCGCGCCGAACTGCTGCGGGTTGCCGGGCAGGAAGCCCTGCAGGCGCAGCAGGCCATAGAGAAACAGCGCGCCGAGCGCGTTGAACGCGATCGTCGCGACCGCGTACTGCTTCCAGCTCATCTCGTGCCCGGCATCGACGCCGGCGACGCGATAGAGCGCGCGCTCGAGCGGCCCGAACACGCGCACGACGCGCGAGCTGCCGTCCATCACCGCCGCGAGGTAGCGCGCGACCGGCACGGCCGCCGCCAGCAGGACGACAATGAACAGCGCCGTCTGAAACAGGTTGTTCGCGTTCATTCGATGTCCTCCGCGCGCAGCAGCGCATAGACGAGATACGCGAACAGCAAGGCGGTCGAAGCGCCCGCCAACCATAGCATCCAGGTCATGCCCGCCCCCCGCGACCGTATTGCGCAAGCTTCTCGCAACCGGCGATCAAGCCGGCGATCAGGGCCGTGAACAGCACCAGCGCGCCGATGAAAACCGCATCCATTGTTGTGTTCTCCGTCGTCGAAATCAGACGACTAGAACCTTATTGGAACGCGCGTAAAGGACGGGTCAAAGGTCCATGGGCGGGTGTAAAAAACGCGTAAACGAAAAAAGGGCGGCGCCGCGGCGCCGCCCTTCGGAGTCGTACGCCGGCGGCAAGCCGGCGGGGTGCGCTCAGGGCACGAGGATCGTCGAGCCGGTGGTCTTGCGCGCCTCGAGATCGGCGTGCGCGCGCGCGACTTCCGCGAGCGGATAGCGCTGGTTGATGCTGGTCTTCACCTTGCCCGACAGAATCACGTCGAACAACTCGGCGGCGGCGGCTTCGAGATCCGCGCGCTTCGCGATGTACGAGAACAGCGTCGGCCGCGTGAAGAACAGCGAGCCGCGCGACGAGAATTCCTTCGAGTCGATCGGCGGCAGCGGGCCGGACGCATTGCCGAAGCTGACGAACAGCCCGAGCGGCGCGAGGCTGTCGAGCGAGCCGATGTACGTGTCCTTGCCGATCGAATCGTAGACGACCGGCAGCAGCGCATCGTTCGTGATCGCCCGCACGCGTTCCGTGAAGTTCTCGCGCGTATAGACGATCGGGTGATCGCAGCCGTGCGCCTTCGCGATCCCGGCCTTCTCGTCGGAGCTGACCGTGCCGATCACGGTCGCGCCGAGCGCCTTCGCCCACTGGCACACGAGCAGGCCGACACCGCCCGCCGCCGCATGGATCAGGATCGTGTCGCCGGCCTTGACCGGGTACGTGCGGCGCAGCAGGTAGTGCGCGGTCAGGCCCTGCAGCATCACCGATGCCGCTTCGTCATAGCCGATGCCGTCCGGCAGCTTGACGAGGCGGTCGGCGGGCAGCACGCGCTCCTGCGCGTACGCGCCGTTCGACGAGGACACGTAGGCGACGCGATCGCCCGGCTTGAACGCGGTCACGTCGTCGCCGACCGCCGTCACCTCGCCGGCCGCCTCCATCCCGAGCCCGCCGGGCAGCGGCTGCGGATAGAGCCCGGTGCGGAAATACACGTCGATGTAGTTGAGCCCGACCGCATGCTGCCTGACGCGGACCTGGCCCGCCTGCGGCTCGGCGACCTCGACGTCGACCCACTTCATCACTTCCGGGCCGCCCGCCTGGTCGTATCGGATTGCTTTCGGCATCGTTTCGCTCCTCGTTTCGTGTCGTGTTCAGTCAGGAAAAAAACCGGGATTCGACGATGCGCGGCGCCTCGGACCGGCGGGAAACCAAACGCGGCGGACGCGCCGCACGCATCGCGACGCCCGATTCTCGCGCGTCGCGGCGATCCGCGCATTGCCCTGCCGCCAGCAGGGACAATCGGGGCCGCCCGCGCGCCGGTCAGTCCGCCATCTTGCGCGCGAGGTCGTCGAGCAGCATCCGCGCGGTCGCGACGTTGGTCGCGACCGGCACGTCGTGCACGTCGCACGCGCGCACCAGCGCGGTGATGTCGGGGTCGTGCGGCTGCGCGGTCATCGGGTCGCGCAGGAACACGACGATATCGACCCGGCCCTCGGCCAGCTCCGCGCCGATCTGCAGGTCGCCGCCGAGCGGCCCGGACAGCTTGCGCTCGACCTCGAGGCCATGCGCGGCCGCGATGCGGCCGCCCGTCGTGCCGGTCGCGACCAGCCTGCAGTGCGCGAGCGTCGCGCGGTAGGCGCCCGCGAGCGCGACGATCTCGTCCTTCTTCGCGTCGTGCGCAATCAGCGCGATGCGGGGTGTGCTCATCTCCGATCCTTCGTCGTTCAGTGTGTTGTCGTGGGGAATATGCGGGCGCCGGCCCGTCAGAACGTGCCCGGGTACGCGCCGCCGTCGAGCAGCCAGTTCTGCCCGGTGATGTAGCCGGCGTGCACGCTGCACAGGAACGCGCAGGCGGCGCCGAATTCGTCGCGCGTGCCGAGCCGCGCCGCCGGGATCTCCTTCACGCGCCGCGCGCGCACCTCGTCGAGCGTCGCGCCCTGCGCCTTCGCGCTGGCGGCGAGCGTCGTCGCGATGCGGTCGGTGTCGAACAGCCCGGGCAGCAGGTTGTTGACGGTCACGTTGTGCGCGGCGATCCGGCGCGCGAGCCCCGCGACGAAGCCGGTCAGCCCGGAACGCGCGCCGTTCGACAGCGCGAGCACGTCGATCGGCGCCTTCACCGCCGAGCTCGTGATGTTGACGATCCGGCCGAAGCGGCGCGCGATCATCCCGTCGACGGTCGCGCGGATCAGCTCGATCGGGGTCAGCATGTTCGACTCGAGCGCGCGGATCCAGTCGTCGTGCGAGAAATCGCGGAAGTCGCCCGGCGGCGGGCCGCCCGCATTCGTCACGAGAATGTCCGGCTGCGGACACGCGGCGAGCGCGGCCGCGCGCCCGTCCGGCGTCGTGATGTCGCACGCCACGGCGGTCACGGCCACGCCCGACGCCTGGCGGATCGCGTCGGCCGTCGCCTCCAGCGTGTCGCGCGTGCGCGCGACGATCACGAGATTCACGCCCTCGGCGGCCAGCGCTTCCGCGCAGCCGCGCCCGAGGCCCTTGCTTGCCGCGCACACGAGCGCGGTCTTCCCTGCGATGCCGAGATCCATTTTCGATATCCGTGGTGACGTCGCGCCGCCGCGCGGCGCGCGGGTTGTCGACGAGACGTCGATAATATCCGGATCGCGCGAGCCGTCTTGGTAAACTTGCGTCCGTGCGCGCAGCCGGGCCCGCCGCCCGCCTGCCACCTTCGATCCCCTTTTGCCCCTGGGCGCCCCGTCATGAAACAGGACAGCCGTTTCCCGAATCTCTTCATCCTCGATCACCCGCTGATCCAGCACAAGCTGACCCACATGCGCGACAAGGACACGTCGACGCGCACGTTCCGCGAGCTGCTGCGCGAGATCACGCTGCTGATGGGCTACGAGATCACCCGCAACCTGCCGATCACGACCAAGCGGGTCGAAACCCCGCTCGTCGAGGTCGACGCGCCGGTGATCGCCGGCAAGAAGCTCGCGATCGTACCGGTGCTGCGCGCGGGCATCGGGATGTCGGACGGCCTGCTCGACCTGGTGCCGTCGGCGCGGGTCGGCCATATCGGCGTGTACCGCGCGGACGACCACCGCCCGGTCGAATACCTGGTGCGCCTGCCGGACCTCGAGGACCGCATCTTCATCCTGTGCGACCCGATGGTCGCGACCGGCTACTCGGCCGTGCACGCGGTCGACGTGCTGAAGCGCCGCAACGTGCCGGCCGCGAACATCATGTTCGTCGCGCTGGTCGCCGCGCCGGAAGGCGTGCAGGTGTTCCAGGACGCGCATCCGGACGTGAAGCTGTACGTCGCGTCGCTCGATTCGCACCTGAACGAGCACGCGTACATCGTGCCGGGCCTCGGCGACGCGGGCGACCGCCTGTTCGGCACCAAGAACTGACAGGCCGTCCGGGGGCCGGGTGTTCCGGCGCCTGACCCCGGCCGTTCGGCCATGCGCGGCGGCCCCGAGCGGACGCCCGCCGCGTGATAAAATCTCGCTCCACTCGACACGCGCGGCCCCGCGGCTTCATGCCCGCCCCAGCGGCCGCCGATTCAACGACACATTGGCTTAAACGCCCGCGCAGAGCGCCCGGGCGACGGAGAAACGTATGGCTGGTCACTCGAAATGGGCCAACATCAAGCATAAGAAGGCTGCGGCCGACGCGAAGCGCGGCAAGATCTGGACGCGCCTGATCAAGGAAATCCAGGTCGCGGCGCGCCTCGGCGGCGGCGACATCGGCTCGAACCCGCGCCTGCGTCTCGCGGTCGACAAGGCGGCCGACGCGAACATGCCGAAGGACAACGTCAAGCGCGCGATCGATCGCGGCGTTGGCGGCGCGGACGGCGCGAACTACGAGGAAATCCGCTACGAAGGCTACGGCATCGGCGGCGCGGCGATCATCGTCGACACGCTGACCGACAACCGCACCCGCACGGTCGCGGAAGTGCGCCACGCGTTCTCGAAGTTCGGCGGCAACATGGGCACCGACGGTTCGGTCGCGTTCATGTTCGATCACGTCGGCCAGTTCCTGTTCGCGCCGGGCACGTCGGAAGACGCGCTGATGGAAGCGGCGCTCGAGGCGGGCGCGAACGACGTCAACACGAACGAAGACGGCTCGATCGAAGTGCTGTGCGACTGGCAGGAATTCACCAAGGTGAAGGACACGCTCGAGGCCGGCGGCTTCAAGGCGGAACTCGCCGAAGTGACGATGAAGCCGCAGAACGAAGTCGAGTTCACCGGCGACGACGCGGCGAAGATGCAGAAGCTCCTGGACGCGCTCGAGAACCTCGACGACGTGCAGGACGTGTATACGAACGCCGTCGTCATCGAGGAATGAGATGCCTGCCGCCGTGCTTCGTTCGCGGCGGCGGCCCGACCGATATCGCGGCCGGCGCGCCTGAGCGTGCCGGCCGCCCTGTTTTCTAGTCTGCGGGGAATCCCATGAAACTACTCGTCGTCGGTTCCGGCGGTCGCGAACATGCGCTCGCGTGGAAGCTCGCGCAGTCGCCGCGCGTCCAGATGGTCTACGTCGCGCCCGGCAATGGCGGCACGGCGCAGGACGAGCGCCTGAAGAATGTCGACATCACGTCGCTCGACGCGCTCGCCGATTTCGCGGAAAGCGAAGGCGTCGCGTTCACGCTCGTCGGCCCGGAAGCGCCGCTCGCGGCCGGCATCGTCAACCTGTTCCGCGCGCGCGGCCTGAAGGTGTTCGGCCCGACCCGCGAAGCGGCGCAGCTCGAAAGCTCGAAGGATTTCGCGAAGGCGTTCATGAAGCGCCACGGGATCCCGACCGCCGACTACGAAACCTTCTCCGACGCGGCCGCCGCGCACGCGTACATCGACGCGAAAGGCGCGCCGATCGTCGTCAAGGCCGACGGCCTCGCCGCCGGCAAGGGCGTCGTGGTCGCGATGTCGCTGGAAGAAGCGCACTCGGCCGTCGACATGATGCTGTCGGGCAACAAGCTCGGCGATGCCGGCGCGCGCGTCGTGATCGAGGAATTCCTCGACGGCGAGGAAGCGAGCTTCATCGTGATGGTCGACGGCAAGCACGCGCTCGCGCTGGCTTCCAGCCAGGACCACAAGCGCCTGCTCGACGAGGACCGCGGCCCGAACACGGGCGGCATGGGCGCCTACTCGCCCGCGCCGATCGTCACGCCGCAGATGCACGCGCGCGTGATGCGCGAGATCATCATGCCGACCGTGCGCGGCATGGAGAAGGACGGCATCCGCTTCACGGGCTTCCTGTACGCGGGCCTGATGATCGACAAGGACGGCAACCCGCGCACGCTCGAGTTCAACTGCCGGATGGGCGACCCGGAAACGCAGCCGATCATGGCGCGCCTGAAGAGCGATTTCTCGAAGGTCGTCGAGCAGGCGATCGCGGGCACGCTCGACTCGGTCGAGCTCGACTGGGATCGCCGCACCGCGCTCGGCGTCGTGCTGGCCGCGCACGGCTATCCGGACGCGCCGCGCAAGGGCGACCGCATCAACGGCATCCCGGCCGAGACCGGGCAGGCCGTCACGTTCCACGCGGGCACGACGCTCGACGGCGACAAGCTGACGACGTCGGGTGGCCGCGTGCTGTGCGTGGTCGGCCTCGCCGATTCGGTGCGCGAAGCGCAGCAGCATGCGTACGAAACGATCAACCAGATCAATTTCGAAGGCATGCAGTACCGCCGCGACATCGGCTACCGCGCGCTCAACCGCAAGAGCGCGTGACGTTGGCACCGGGCGCGCCGCGAGGCCGCGCGCCCTCTCCTCTGCCGGGGTTCGTTAGAATGCCCGGCAGATGCTTTTTTTTGCGCCCCGTTCCGACGGGGCACCCAGTCCAGACATGACCGATTCGACCTACGACGTGGCGCGTGTGCGCGCGTACCTCCAAGGCCTGCAGACGCGCATCGCCGACGCGCTCGGCGCACTCGACGGCACGCCGCTCGCGACCGACGCGTGGCAGCGCGGGCCCGGCGAGCGCCTGCGCGGCGGCGGCTGCACGCGCATCCTCGAGGACGGCCAAGTGTTCGAGCGCGCGGGCATCGGCTTTTCCGACGTCGCGGGCGACGCGCTGCCGCCGTCGGCGAGCGCGGCACGCCCGCAGCTCGCGGGCCGCGGCTTCGAGGCGCTCGGCGTGTCGCTCGTGCTGCACCCGCGCAACCCGTATTGCCCGACCGTGCACATGAACGTGCGGATGCTGATCGCCACCAAGCCCGGCGAGGCGCCGGTGTTCTGGTTCGGCGGCGGCATGGATCTGACGCCGTTTTACGGCTTCGAGGACGACGCGCGGCACTTCCACCAGACCTGCAAGGACGCGCTCGACCCGTTCGGCGCGGCGCTGTACCCGCGCTTCAAGACGTGGTGCGACGAGTATTTCTTCCTCAAGCACCGCAACGAGGCGCGCGGCATCGGCGGGATCTTCTTCGACGACTTCTCGGAGCCCGGCTTCGAACGTTCGTTCGAGATGATGCAAAGCGTCGGCGACGCGTTCCTCGCGGCTTACCTGCCGATCGTCGAGCGCCGCCGCGACACGCCGTACGGCGAGCGCGAGCGCGCGTTCCAGGGCTACCGCCGCGGCCGCTACGTCGAGTTCAACCTGGTGTTCGACCGCGGCACGCTGTTCGGCCTGCAAAGCGGCGGCCGGACCGAGTCGATCCTGATGTCGATGCCGCCCGTCGCGAACTGGCGCTACAACTGGCAGCCCGAGCCGGGCTCGCCCGAAGCGCGCCTGTATAGCGACTTCATCGTGCCGCGCGACTGGGTCTGAACCCCGCGCCACCGCAACGAAAGGACCTGTTCTGGACCCCACCACCCGCCCCGCCCCGCTGCCGCGCCCGCTCTTGCGTCGCATAGGCCTGCTGGGCGGCACGTTCGACCCGATCCACGACGGCCATCTCGCGCTCGCGAGCCGCTTCGCCGACGTGCTCGGCCTGACCGAGCTCGTGCTGCTGCCCGCCGGGCAGCCGTACCAGAAGCGCGACGTGTCGGCCGCCGAGCATCGCCTGGCGATGACGCACGCGGCCGCGCAGTCGCTCGTGCTGCCCGGCGTGACGGTCGGCGTCGCGACCGACGAGATCGAGCACGCGGGGCCGACCTACACGGTCGACACGCTGGCGCGCTGGCGCGAACGGGTCGGCCCGGACGCGTCGCTGTCGCTGCTGATCGGCGCCGACCAGCTCGTGCGCCTCGACACCTGGCACGACTGGCGCCGGCTGTTCGAATTCGCGCACATCTGCGTGTCGACCCGCCCCGGCTTCGATCTTGCCGCGGCGCCGCAGGCGGTCGCGCAGGAAGTCGCCGCGCGGCAGGCATCCGCCGACGTGCTGATGGCAACGCCGGCCGGCCGCCTGCTGATCGACACGACGCTTGCGTTCGACATCGCCGCGACCGACATCCGCGCGCACCTGCGCGAATGCATCGCGCGCCGCGCTCAGGTGCCCGACGCATCGGCCGAGCACGTGCCGGCCGCCGTCTGGGCCTATATTCTTCAACATCGTCTCTACCATTCCTGATTCCATGGATATTCGCAAACTGCAGCGCGTGATCGTCGACGCCCTCGAAGACATCAAGGCGCAAGACATCAAGGTATTCAACACGAGCCACCTCACCGAGCTGTTCGACCGCGTGATCGTCGCGTCGGGCACGTCGAACCGCCAGACCAAGGCGCTCGCGTCGAGCGTGCGCGAGAAGGTCAAGGAAGCCGGCGGCGACGTCGTCAGCTCCGAAGGCGAGGACACCGGCGAATGGGTGCTCGTCGACTGCGGCGACGCGGTCGTGCACATCCTGCAGCCCGCGCTGCGCCAGTACTACAACCTCGAGGAAATCTGGGGCGACAAGCCGGTGCGGATGAAGCTCGGCGGCGGCAAGGGCCCGAACGGCGCGGCCACCGCAAGCGACGACGAAGAGGACGAGGAAGAAGTGCAGGCCGCGCGCCCGGCGCGCAAGACGCCCGCCCGCCGCCGCTGAGTCGTCACGCATCGCTCCGATGAAGCTGTTCATCCTCGCGGTCGGCCACAAGATGCCCGGCTGGATCGCATCCGGATTCGACGAGTACACGAAGCGGATGCCGCCCGAGCTGCGCATCGAGCTGCGCGAGATCAAGCCCGAGCTGCGCTCCGGCGGGCGCAGCGCCGAAAGCGTGATGGCCGCCGAGCGGCAGAAGATCGAGGCCGCGCTGCCGAAGGGCGCGCGGATCGTCGCGCTCGACGAGCGCGGCCGCGACTGGACCACGATGCAGCTCGCGCAGGCGCTGCCCGGCTGGCAGCAGGACGGCCGCGACGTGGCGTTCGTGATCGGCGGCGCCGACGGGCTCGATCCCGCGCTCAAGGCGCGCGCCGACCTGCTGCTGCGCATCTCCAGCATGACGCTGCCGCACGGGATGGTGCGGGTGCTGCTCGCCGAACAGCTTTACCGGGCGTGGAGCATCACGCAGAATCACCCCTATCACCGCGCATGACGCGTCGTCCTCGCGACGCGCGCGCCGCGCGCCCCACGAGATAACGACACCATGCCGTCCAGCATCGCCCCCGACCTTTTCCCGATCCTCTATCTCGCTTCGCAAAGCCCGCGCCGCCAGGAGCTGCTGCAACAGATCGGCGTGCGCTTCGAACTGCTGCTGCCCCGCCCCGACGAAGATGCCGAAGCGCTCGAAGCCGAGCGCCCGGGCGAGACCGCCGACGACTACGTGCTGCGCGTGACCGTCGCGAAGGCCGAGGCCGCGCGTGCGCGCCTCGCCGCGAGCGGCATGCCCGCCGCGCCGCTGCTCGTGGCCGACACCACCGTGACGATCGACGGCGCGATTCTCGGCAAGCCCGCCGATCCCGCCGACGCGCTCGCCATGCTCACCCGCCTCGCGGGGCGCGAGCACGCGGTGCTGACCGCCGTCGCGGTGATCGACGCGGGCGGCGCGCTGCTGCCGCCCGCGCTGTCGCGCTCGTCGGTACGCTTCGCGGCCGCGCCGCGCGACGCGTTCGCGCGCTACGTCGAGACCGGCGAGCCGTTCGGCAAG
The DNA here is from genome assembly GCA_001527685.1 of Burkholderia pyrrocinia. Lineage (GTDB taxonomy): Bacteria > Pseudomonadota > Gammaproteobacteria > Burkholderiales > Burkholderiaceae > Burkholderia > Burkholderia pyrrocinia_D. The sequence goes on along the minus strand of LOZU01000011.1, from coordinate 39,103 downwards.
GCCGGCGCGTACGCGATCCAGGGGCGCGCGGCCGAGTTCGTCGAGCAAATCGCCGGCTCCCATTCGGGTATCATGGGTCTGCCCCTCTTTGAGACCGCGGCACTGCTGCGCGCCGCGCGCGTCGACTTCTGAATCCCACCATGAACGAAGAAATCCTGATCAACCTCACGCCGCAGGAAACGCGGGTCGCACTCGTCCAGCAAGGCGCGGTGCAGGAGCTTCACGTCGAACGCACGCTGTCGCGCGGGCGGGTCGGCAACATCTACCTCGGCAAGGTCGTACGCGTGCTGCCCGGCATGCAGTCGGCGTTCATCGACATCGGTCTCGAGCGCGCGGCTTTCCTGCACGTGGCCGACATCTGGCAGCCGCGGCTCGCCGGCGAGCCGCAGGCGAGCGCGCCGCACCAGCCGATCGAGAAGACGGTGTTCGAAGGCCAGACGCTGATGGTGCAGGTGATCAAGGATCCGATCGGCACGAAGGGCGCGCGGCTGTCGACGCAGGTGAGCATCGCGGGCCGCACGCTCGTCTACCTGCCGCAGGAGCCGCACATCGGCATCTCGCAGAAGATCGAGAGCGAGGCCGAGCGCGAAGCGGTGCGCGCGCGCCTGACCGCGGTGATCCCGCCCGACGAGAAAGGCGGCTACATCGTGCGCACGATCGCCGAGGACGCGACTTCCGACGAGCTGGCCGGCGACGTCACCTACCTGCGCAAGACCTGGGCGACGATCGTCGCGCAGGCGCAGCGGCTGCCGGCGACGAGCCTGCTGTACCAGGATCTCGACCTCGCGCAGCGCGTGCTGCGCGATTTCGCGAACGACGACACCACGCGCATCCAGGTCGATTCGCGCGAGACCTACCAGCGCCTCGCCGAATTCGCGGCCGAGTTCACGCCGGCGGTGAGCCCGAAGCTCCACCACTACACCGGCGAACGGCCGCTGTTCGACCTGTACAACATCGAGACGGAAATCCAGCGCGCGCTGTCGCGGCGGGTCGACCTGAAGTCGGGCGGCTACCTGATGATCGACCAGACCGAGGCGATGACGACGATCGACGTGAATACGGGCGGCTACGTCGGCGCGCGCAATTTCGACGACACGATCTTCAAGACCAACCTCGAGGCCGCGCATACGATCGCGCGGCAGCTGCGGCTGCGCAACCTCGGCGGGATCATCATCATCGACTTCATCGACATGGAAAACGCCGAGCATCGCGACGCGGTGCTGTCCGAGCTGAAGAAGGCGCTCGCGCGCGACCGCACGCGCGTGACCGTCAACAGCTTCTCGCAGCTCGGGCTCGTCGAGATGACCCGCAAGCGCACCCGCGAATCGCTCGCGCACGTGCTGTGCGAGCCGTGCCCGACGTGCCAGGGCAAGGGCCAGGTGAAGACGTCGCGCACCGTCTGCTACGACATCCTGCGCGAGATCCTGCGCGAATCGCGGCAGTTCAACCCGCGCGAGTTCCGCGTGATCGCCGCGCAGCAGGTGATCGACCTGTTCCTCGACGAGGAATCGCAGCATCTCGCGATGCTGATCGACTTCATCGGCAAGCCGGTGTCGCTGCAGGTCGAGTCGAACCTGAGCCAGGAGCAGTACGACATCGTGCTGATGTGACGCACGGCGCACCATGCCCTGTCGACGCCCCTGCCCGCGAGGGTTGGTTACAATGCCGCGCTGAGTCCGCACACGGGTAACCGCGCCATGAAGTCCATCATCGCCTCAACCTTCGTCGCCGCGCTCGCGTTCGCGAGCGTGCCGGCAACGGCCGAAACGTCGACCGCCGGCGACGCATCGCAGCCATCGTGCGCGATCGCGACCGTCACCGGCGTCGGCGGATCCGCGCAAAGCCTGCGCGAATACCTCGCGACCCCGGAAAAGTATCGCTACCTCACCGACCATCCGTTCGACTGCAAGGTCTCCGAAGACAGCCGCACGTCCGGCTGCACCGGCGTCACGTATCTTCGGCACGAGCGGGTCAGCGTGTACGACGACAGCGACGACCAGACGATGGTCGTGGTCGCGCGCGTGGAGCTCGACCGGGGTACGTACCCCGCGATCATCTCCGTGCCCAGAAAGGATGTGCAGTGCGTGAAGTGAACGCATGCGATCCCGCCGCACGAAACCCCTTTTCCCACCCCATTTGTCACGCACCATGAGCAAACAACACAACCGCCGCCAGCGCAAGAAACTCCACATCGGCGAATTCCAGGAGCTCGCCTTCAACGCCACCGCGCACTATCGCACCGAGCTGAGCGACCTCGAACGCGGCGAGCTGATCGACGCGTTCATCGACTTCGTCGAGGCGCACGGGCTGCTGACCGTCGCATCCGCGGACGAAGGCATCGGCGCGTACGTGATCTCCGGCGCGCCGCGCGGCACGACGACCGACGTGGACCGCGAGGCGGTGCGCGGTTGGCTCGAGGCCCGGCCGGAACTCACCGGCGTCGAGATCGGCGACTTCACGGACGCCTGGTACCCGGAAGCCTGAGTCGCCGCACCGGCGCGTCGCGGCTCGGCGCGCCAATGATCATCCGGCCTGCCCGTCGCGCGGGCCGGACCCGCGCGGCTTGCCGATCTTGCCGCCGCGCGAACGCCTTCCCTTCTCTCCTCCCTCGCTCCGTGCGGAAGCGCCGGCGCGTCAGGCGTCGATTTCCCATCCGCGGGACTGACGGGGCCGCTGAGGGTCGGACGCCACGGCTCCCGCGACCCTTTGTCACACGCCATTTCCTGCTGCCGACGTGCGCTGCCCGCCCGCGTTCGTCGGCCTTCCCCGCGAGACACGTTAAACTCTCCCCTCGCGAGGTGCGCCGCCCGCACCCGCCATCCATCGCCAGCCGCGTGCCCCCTGGCCCGCCCCGACCCATGGAGTGAGTTTCAATGAGCGGCGGTATCCCGCTTCCCGTGTCCCGCAAGTCCTTCCCGTCCACGACGGTCCTGCCGATCCTCGCCGCCACGCTGCTGTCCGGCTGCGGACTGCTGCCGGTCCAGAACCCGCCCGCGCCGATCAGCGAAGCGCTCGTCGAGCCGGTCGAGGAGACCGCCGGCGAACCGCTGACGATGCCGCCCGTGCCCGCGCCGCTCCAGCCGGAGACGGAGGCGCCGAAGAAGCCGCATCGCGAGGCCGCGCGACCGAAGCCCGCCCCGCGCCCCGAAGTGCCGCCGCCCGCGGCGCCCGCGCCGGCGCCGCTGGTCGCGACGCGCACGCTCGACCGCACCCGGATCCACGCGCTGCTCGACAGCGAAGTGGCGCGGCGCAACGGCAAGGTGATCGGCCATGCAATCGACATGGTGACCGACGCGAGCGGCAAGCCGCGGGAGATGATCGTCAACCTGCAGGGCTTCATGGGCGTCGGCGACCGCAAGGTCAGCTTCCCGTGGAGCGTGTTCCGCTTCACGCCGGGCGGCAAGAACGAGCCGATCGTGCTCGACGTGCCGTCGGGCGAACTGCCGCCCGCCGCCCGCCCGAAGGCGGTGCCGCTGTCCGGCTCGCCGGCCGCGTCGCCGACGACGCGCCTGCTCGTGCTCGACAGCGACGTCGAGCGGCCGAACGGCACGAAGATCGGCCGCGTCGTCGACGTGCTGATCGATCGCGACGCGCAACCGCAGGCGGTCGTGCTCGACCTCGGCGGGCTCGTCAACACGGATCGCCGCTCGATCGCCGCGAACTGGGCCGCGCTGCGTTTCGTCACGCGCGACAAGGCGCTGCGCCCGCAGCTCGACCTGAACGACGCGCAGATCAAGGCGTCGCCGCCCTACGCGGCCGACAAGCCGCTCGTCGCGGTCTCGCCGCCGGCCGCTGCCGCGCCGGCCTCGTCAGCGAGTGCCACGCGATGACGATCCACCAAACCGTCAGCGCGCGCAGCCTGCGTGCCCTCGACTGGCTCAACTTCTTCGTGGCAAACGTTCAAACCGGCTTCGGTCCGTTCATCGCGTCGTACCTCGCGTCGCACAAGTGGACGCAGGGCGAGATCGGCCTGGTGCTGTCGATCGGTACGATCAGCGCGATGGTGAGCCAGGTGCCGGGCGGCGCGGCCGTCGACGCGCTGAAGAACAAGAAAGGCGCGGCCGCGTGGGCGATCGCGGCGATCATCCTGTCGGCGGTATTGCTCGCGTCGAGCCCGACGATCGTGCCGGTGATCGCGGCCGAGGTGTTCCACGGCTTCGCGAGCTGCATGCTGGTGCCGGCGATGGCCGCGATCTCGTTCTCGCTGGTCGGCCGCGCGGACCTCGGCGACCGGCTCGGCCGCAACGCGCGCTGGGCCTCGATCGGCAGCGCGGTCGCGGCGGGCCTGATGGGCCTTACCGGCGAATACTTCTCCGCGCGCGCGGTGTTCTGGCTGACGGCCGCGCTCGCGCTGCCGGCACTGTTCGCGCTCGCGATGATCCAGCCGACCCATACGGTGATCCCGCATGTCGGCGCCAAGCGCGACGACGGCGAAGGCGAGGAGCGCGAAACGCTGCTCGAGCTGCTGCGCGACCGGCGCATGCTGACCTTCGCCGCGTGCGTGGTGCTGTTCCACCTGTCGAACGCGGCGATGCTCAACCTGGCCGCCGGCGAAGTGACGGCCGGCATGGGCGAGAACGTGCAGCTCGTGATCGCCGCGTGCATCATCGTGCCGCAGGCGATCGTCGCGATGCTGTCGCCGTGGGTCGGCCGCTCCGCCCAGCGCTGGGGCCGCCGGCCGATCCTGCTGCTCGGCTTCTCGGCGCTGCCGGTGCGCGCGCTGCTGTTCGCCGGCGTGAGCAGCCCGTACCTGCTCGTGCCGGTGCAGATGCTCGACGGCATCAGCGCCGCGGTGTTCGGCGTGATGCTGCCGCTGATCGCCGCGGACGTCGCGGGCGGCAAGGGCCGCTACAACCTGTGCATCGGGCTGTTCGGCCTCGCGGCCGGGATCGGTGCGACGTTCAGCACGGCCGTGGCCGGCTACATCGCCGACCATTTCGGCAATGCGGTCAGCTTCTTCGGGCTCGCCGCGGCCGGCGCGCTCGCGGTGCTGCTCGTGTGGCTCGCGATGCCGGAAACGCGCGTCGACAACGGCGACGATCCGGCCGAAGCGCCCGCCACCGCCGCGCCCGAGCAGGCGCACTGACCGGGCCCCGCGCCACCCTCACCCGCTTCATGGCAGCGACACGATGAATACGCTCAGGACCTTCGACGAAACCCGGCAGCAGATCCAGCAGTCGATCTTCGATCTGTTCAAGGGGCTGTCGCTGCGCGAGCGGCTCGCGCAAGGCGGGCTGATGGCGCTGCAGGCCGTCTGCGGCGCATGCCTCGCATACGGCATCGGCCGCGCGCTGCATACCGAGCAGGCCGTCTGGGCGGCGATCACCGCGATCGCGGTGACCCAGCACAACTACTCCGACACGATGTCGCTGTCGCGCGACCAGTTCGTCGGCGCGATGGTCGGCGGCGTGCTCGGCTTCGCGGGTGCCGCGCTCGGCGGCGGCCATCTGCTCGCCTATGCGCTCGCCGTCGCGATCGTGATCGTCTGCTGCTGGTGCCTGAACGTCGGCAGCGCGGCGCGGCTCGGCGGCGTCACCGCGACGATCGTGATGCTGTTTCCGGGCAGCGGCCCGCTGTGGGACATTCCGCTCGTGCGGCTCGGCGAAGTGACGCTCGGCACGGTGTGCGCGCTGGTGGTGTGCTGGGGGATGTCGCGGATCGAGCGGCGCTGGTTCCGGCGCCGGTAACGGCGTTCGGGCGCCGTGCGCGGGCCCGGCGCGGTGGGTCCGCGCCGGACGGGTGACGGTTTTGGTTCGGTTTCGCCGCGGTTCTGCTTACGGCCCGATCCGCAGAACGATGCCGGTCGGGATCGCGACGAGCAGGTAGTCGCTGCCGATGCCGACCCAGTGATAGCCGCGCGGCGGCGGCGTCAGGTGATACGCGCGCCAGTCGTCGACCACGTACTGGCGATCGCGGAATTCGTCGGGCAGCCGGTCGCCCTTGCGCCACTCGCGGCGCGGCTGGTCGGCCCAGCGCGGCGGCACGTCTTCGGCGCGGCCGGGCCCTTTGCGCATGTCGTGCTTGTCGTGGCCGTACGCATGGCCGCGGCCATGGTCGTGCCCCTGGTCGTCCTGTTGCGCGCTCGCGAGCGTCGGCGCCGCCAATACGGCCGCCATGAGCAGAGAAGCGAGAATCGGGTGCTGTCTTGCCATCGTCCACCTCCCGTCGAGCCGCCGGCGCCGGGATGACGCCGCGGCCGCACAAGGCTATCACACCTCGCGGCGCCCGCCGGCCGGGCGGCTTCGCGCGCGGGGCAGCGGGTATACTCTCGCTCACCTTCGATCCGTACGATTTTTCATGGCTGAACCTACGCTCGGCGTCGCCATCATCGCCCACAACGCGGCCCGCCGGCTCGCGCAATGCCTGGACGCGCTCGCCTTCGCGGACGACATCGTCGTCGTCGACGGCGGCAGCACCGACGACACCGTCGAGATCGCCCGCGCGCACGGCGCACGCGTGATCGTCGCCGCCGACTGGCCGGGCTTCGGGCCGCAGAAGAATCGCGCGCTCGCGGCGCTGGCGACCGACTGGGTGCTGTCGATCGATACCGACGAAGTCGTGTCGGACGAGCTCGCCGCGGCGATCCGCGCGGCGATTCGCGCGCCGCAGGCCGACGTCTATGCGATCGATCGCCTGTCGGCGTTCTGCGGCAGCTGGGTGCATCACAGCGGCTGGTATCCGGACTGGATACCGCGCCTGTTCCGGCGCGACGCCGCCCGCTTCTCGGACGACCTCGTCCACGAACGGCTGGTGTTCGACAGCCGCGCCGCGCGGCTCGACGGCAAGCTGCTTCATTATTCGTACGACGACATCGAGGCGGTGCTGCGCAAGCTCGACGCGTATTCGAGCGCCGGCGCGCGGCAGCGCCGCGCGGCCGGCGAGCGCGCGACGGTCGGCAAGGCCATCCGGCGCGGGCTGTGGGCGTTCGTGCGAACCTACGTGCTGCGGCGCGGGTTTCTCGACGGGCGGGCGGGACTGATGATCGCGGTATTCAACGCGGAGACGGTCTACTACCGCTTCCTGAAGCTCGCGCACGACGACGCGGCCGCGTCCGGCCGCTAGGCGGCCACTGCGGCCACCGCGGGCCGGTGGCGCGCCGGGGTTACGCGCCGCCGCGAGACAGCGCCGACACGTCGATCAGCGATTCGCGCGGCGCTTCCACGGCCGGGCGGCCTTCGACGAGCGCCGTCGCGACGGCAATCACGCGCTGCGCGGGGAGTTCCGTCAGGCAGCGGCTCCAGCTTTCGAGATGACGGTCGCAGCCTTCGAGCTTGCAGGGCACGCAATCGCCATCGCCCTGCATCAGGTAGACGTTGCCACGCTGCGCCGAGCCGCGCAGCGGCCACGGCTCGTCGTGCGCGGGCCAGTTGGCGGGCCACGGCCCCCACCGGACCGGATTGGACGGCCCGAACAGCGCGAGCGTCGGCGTGCCGCACGCGGCGGCGACATGGGTCGCGCCGGTGTCCGGCCCCACGAACAGCCGCGCGCGGCGGATCAGTTCGGCGGTCTCCCCGAACGTCAGGCGTCCGACGAAATTCGCGACCGGCTCGCCTGCCGCCGCCACGATCCGCTGCGCATACTCGACCTCCGCGGCGCCCGGCCCGCCGCTCAGCGCGACGTCGAAACCGCTCGCGCGCGCCCAGCGGATCAGCTCGACCCAGCCGTCCTCGCGCCACTGCTTGTAGCGGAACATCGGGGACGGATGCAGCACGACGTGCGGCCGCGTGCGCGACAGCGCGGGCGGCCCGTACAGCAGCGCGTCGAATTGCGCGATGCGCGCCGGATCGGCGCCGATGCCCGGTGCGACCACTTCCGCGCAAGGCGTCACGCCGAGCGCTTCGGCAATCGCCAGACTGCTCGTCACCGTATGGACGTCGCCGTGCCGGTCCAGCGCGATGCCGTCCAGCATGAAGCGCGTCAGCCGCGTGATCCGCTCCGGATCGACGAGCCCGACGCGCCGGCGCCCGCCGAACCACGTGTAGAAACGGGCGCGATCCGAGCTGATCGCCGCGCACGCGAGGTCGTAGCGGCGCCAGAGGCGCGCCGCGTCGGCGAACCGCTCGCGCGGCTTCGCACGCTGCGCGACGACGATCACGCGGCGAATGTCGGGATTGTGCTCGAGCACGCCCTCGGTGCCGCGAAACACGACCATGTCGATCTGCGCGTCGGGCCACTGCCGCTTCAGCGAGCGGACCAGCGGCGTCGTCAGCAGCACGTCGCCGATTCTGCGGGTGCAGGCGACGAGGATGCTGCGCGGCGGCGTGGCGAGCGTAAGGGAAGCGGTCACGGCAGGTATCGGCGAAGAAGAGCGGGCCATTTTAGCGAAATCGCGTTGCGCGAACCATGCGAGCGGCTCAGCGCGCAGCGGCGAGCAGGCCGTCGGCGAGCGCGGCGAACCGGCGGTTCGCGGCCGGCACGTCGAAGGTCGCGATCCGCGCCGCCGCATTGGGCGCGAGCGCCGCGCGCACGGCCCCGTCGGTCACGAGGCGTTCCAGCGCGGCCGACATCGCGTCGACGTCGCCGACCGGCACGAGCATGCCCGCACGGCCGCCGTCGAGCATGTCGCGCGGGCCGGTCGGGCAATCGGCCGCAAGCACCGGCGTGCCGAGCGCCATCGCTTCGCCGAGCACCATCGGCGCGCCTTCGTAGCGGCTGCTCAATACGAGCGCTTCGGCCACGCGAACGTACGGGAACGGGTTCGCGCAGTAGCCGACGAAGTGCACGGCATCGCGAATCCGCAGTTCGTCCGCGAGCTGCTCGAGCGCCGCGCGGTCCGGCCCGTCGCCGAGCAGCACGAGATCCGCGGCGTCCGGCCGGCGCGCGCGCCATTGCGCATACGCACGCAGCAGCGTGCGGTGATCCTTCTGCCCTTCATCGAGCCGCGCCACCGACACGACGAAGCGTTCGGCCGGCCGCTCGAACGGCGCCGTCGCGCGCCGCCGGATCGCATCGATGTCGATCACGTTCGGCAGTTCGACGATCCGCACGCCGGAGCCGGCGAACATCTTCGCGGCCTCGTGCTGCATCGAAGGGGTCAGCACCGCGATCGCGGCGTAGCGCGCGTACTGGCGCGTGCGGCGCGCCATGTACGCGTCGCTCTTGCGGCCGAAGCGCGCGACGAAGCTGTAATGGCTGACGCCGAGCCACGGCGCGGTGCCGCGGCCGGCGATCCGCCGCAGCGAGAAATCGAAGTCGCAGACGAGGTCGTAGCCGGCGGCAAGCTGCAGGAAGCGCCGCGCGACGAGCGGGCGGATCGCCGCATGCGTCGTCAGCTTGTGCAGCAGCTTCTCGCCGAACCGCAGGCGGCGGCGGCGCTCGAGCTGGTGCAGCGCATGCGACCAGCGTGAAGTCGCGAGCACGTGAACCGGCACGTCGGCCGGAATCGCGCCGCTGCGCCGCAACGCGTCCAGATCGGCGGTCGGAAATGCGACCGACAGCGCGGGTGCGATCACCCGCCGGTCAAGCGCGTTCAGCCACGCGACCAGCGCGGTTTCGGTGCCGCCGCGGCCGAAGTCGTCGATGTGGAACAGCACGCGCATCGGCTTGCCGTTGGCAGTTTGCGCGGCCGCAGCGGCACGCGTCAGGACGTCGTTCATGTCAGTTCGCCTTCCATTGCGCGCGGGGCACGCCGGCGTGGCGCTCGCCGTAGCCCAGCACCAGCCCCGCGAACGACCAGAATGCAAGCATCGTCGTCTGCCACATGAAATCGTCCACGACGTTCTTGGTGATCATCCCCGCGACGAGCGCGACGCCGCCGGCGGCAATCCACGGATTGCTGCGTCGCAGGCGCCAGAACGCGATCGCGAGCGCCAGCAGCAGCCAGACATGCAGGAGCAGGCCGATCCAGCCGGTCTGCAGCCACGTGTTGAGAAAGAGATTGTGCGCGTGCGTCAGCGCCTGCGGCTCGAGTTCGAGCAAGTCGCGTGGCATCGCGCTGCGGTACGCCATCCCGGGCAACGGCTTGCCGAAGCCGATGCCCGTCCATTCGTGCTGGCTTCCCTGGTCGCCGTAGAACTTCCACAGCTTCGGCCGCGTGTCCGACGACAGCGTGTCGCCGAGCGCCGTCATGCCGGACGGCACATAAACAGGGATACCCGCGACCGAGATGTCGCGCGAGCTGGCGAGGGGCGGCGGCGCGTCGTGATAACGCAGCCGTGCGCTCAGCTCGAGCGTGCCGAGCACGCCGGCGCCGAGCACCGCCACCGTCAGCGCCGCCAGCAGCAGATGGCGGCGGTACAGCGGGTACAGCCCGACCAGCAGCGTGACCGCGGCGGCCGGCCAGAAGAAGCGGTTGAGGGTCGCCAGCCCGACCAGCACGCACAGCACGAGGCCTACCCCGCCAGCCCAACGCCAGTTGCGCTTCGGCATCAGGAACGCGCAAAACAGCGCCATCGCAAACACCATGAGCGTGCTCGTGTGGCCGACCCGCGCATAGAAGCGCATCGGGAACGTCTCGGGCGTCGGCGGCTGCAGACGGCCCCAGTAGATCACGCTGATCGCGGCCAGCAGCGCACACGCGACCCACACGGCCAGCGTCACGCGCTCCGGGCGCTCGACACGCGTGCCGAACAGCCAGAAGCCCCAGAACGTCAGCAGCGGATACAGGATCTCGTCGAGCCACGCATGCATGCTGACGCCCGGGAATGCCGACCACCGCACCGACGCGAGGGCCCAGGCCGCCCATCCGGCGATCGGGACGAACAGCGGCCAGCGCAACGGTGCCGGCCGCGTGGACGAGAAGACGGCCGCCACGAGCGCGATGGCGACGAGCGCCAGACCGTTGTTCACGAACGCCGCCATATGCCCGAACATGACCGCGAACATCACGACCGGGCAGCCGATCCACAGGAGACGCTCGATACGCGCCGGGGTAACAGTCATCGAACTTGCACCAGTACTTGTTGAAGTGCTTCGCGCACCGCGTCCACCGTCAGCGCGCTCATGCACGCCGCCGTGTCGTCATGCCAGGCGACGCACGTCGTCGCATTCCGATCGCAGCGCCGGATCCATTTGACGTGGCGCTGGAAAATATAGGGTTGGTCGCGACATGGCATGTCGGCAATCGTGAGCGCGACGAACGGGACGTCGCGCCAGTAGCGGCCGGCGCCGTGCACGACCGCGCTGCCGGGTCCGAACAGCGCGACGGTCGGCACGCCGACGAGCCGCGCGAGATGCGCGACGCCCGTGTCGGGACAGACGATCGCCTGCGCACCCGCATACAGATGCCACAGATCCGCGAGACCGAGCTGGCCCGCGAAGTTCGGCTGTCCTTCGCGCGGGCCGATCGCGTCGATCAGGTCGACCTCGCTCTTGCCGCCACTCCAAACCGGCAGATAGCCGGCAGCCTCGACGTCGGCCGCAAGCGCGCGCCAGCGCTCGAGCGGCCAGCGCTTGACCGCCGTGCTCGCGCCGGGATGCAGCACCACGTACGGCCGCTCATGCAGCGCCGCGGGCAGCGCGGCCGCGGCAGGCGGCGCCGGCCAGTCATCCGGCCGATACGCGCGCGGCGGCGGGCCGTCGACGAGATCCGCGGTCAGGTCGCCCCACGCGGTCGGCACGTCGGGATAAGGGCGCGCCTCGTCGACAGGCCAGTTCTTCCAGGCGGGCGCGTCGCCGGCATGCGCGACGATCCAGCGGCAGCCGGCGCCGAGCGCGAGCCAGCTGTGGCGATTGTCCGCCGCCACGATGCCGAGGTCGTACGGCCCCGACGCCAGCAGCCGCCGCACCGATGCAGGGTCGCGGGGATCGAACGCGAACGCGTGCACGCCGAACGGCTCGCGCGCGAACAGCGGCGCGATCGCCTTCGGACAGGCGAGCACGATCCGCGCGGCTGGATACTGCTCGCGCAATTTCGCGAGCAGCGGTGTGAGCAGCAGCGTATCGCCGAGCAGCAGATGATGCGCGATGAGAATGCTCGCGGGCCGTTGCGGCTTGCGCCGCAGCGGCTTGAACAGCAATCTCGGCAAAGCCCGCGCGAAGATGTGGATACGTCCGGGAAAACGGCTCATCGGTTCAACGGCAGGCAGTCTCGACGCGGGGATTCGCCGTGCGCATTGGCCCTGCGAACGGCCACGTCGTCATGCGAACTCTCCATATGATCGTATTAATCGAACGGGGATGAGCGTGTGGGCAGCGCCGCGCGCCCCGTTCCGCGCGCCCGGATGCGCGTCGCGCAACCGCCCTTCGGCTGACGCGGGCCCGCAGGCCGCCTGGTCGCGGGCCGCAAGAGTATACCATCGCGCCCCCTCCGCTCCGGGGCCGATAGCGCGCCGTCAGGCCGGGGCCGGGGCCGCCCGGCGGCCGCTAGGCCGGCGTGCGCTCATGGACCTCGCGGGCGAGCGCCAGCAACTGTTCGACATGGTGGCCGACGCCCGGATCGTAGCCCACCGCGCCCTGGGCAACGGCCGCACGGTCGCCGCCGCCGCCCGCATGCGAGCGGGCAACCGCGGCCGCGATGGCCGCGCGCAATGACGCGACGTCGTTCGCGGCAAACGCGAGCTTCGCGTGATCCGCGATCGCGTCATAACAGCCGAGCGTCGTCGGCAGGATCACCGGCGTGCCGCACATCACGGATTCGATGCCGACCAGCCCGAACGGCTCGTACTTCGACGCGAGGATCGTGTAGTCGGCTGCACGGTAGCCGTCCTCGATATCCTTCACATAGCCGACGTAGCGCAGTTGCGACGACGTCCGCTCCGGCGGCCGGCCGGCGACCGCCACCACCACCGATGCGTCGACGCCTTCGCGCAGCGCCGCCTCGATCAGCGGCAGGCCCTTGCGCGCGTGGCTGCTCGACGGGAACAGCAGCACGATGTCGCGCTCGCCGAAGCCGAAGCGGCGGCGCAATGCCGTGCGCGCCGCGTCGTCGACCGGCGAGAAGCGCTGCGCGTCGACCGGCGGGTACAGCATGCGGATCTTCGCGTCGTCGACCGCGTACAGCGTACGCAGCTCGTCGCGCATCATCGGCGAATGCGCGACGACGTAGCGCGCCGCCGCGTACTGCCGGCTTTCCAGCGCGATCTGCCGCCGGTCGAAGAAGGTCGGCGTGCGGCCGATCGCGCGCAGGAAGCCGCGGTGCGTGCCGCCGCAGATCGCGATGTCGGAACAGTCGACGCGGTTGCAGCCGATCAGCACGTCGACGCGCGCCGCGCGGCGCGCGGCGCGCAGCCGCCACGCGAACCAGCCGTCGCGCAATTTGCCGGGGAGGAACCACACGTCGATGCGGTGCGGCTCGACGAGCCGCGCCTCCGGAATCGTCGTATCGATCTTGCGTGCGAAAAACGCGGGCGTGATGCCCGCGTCCGCGATGCCGCGCGCGAGGTCGATCGCATAGCGCTCGAGGCCGCCGCCATGCTTCAGCGCGTTACCGGAGAGGCCGATCTTCATCATCGCGCGCGGGCCATCGAATCAACCGGACGCCGCATGCTCAACCGGCCTCCTGCTGGAACTGGATCCGGTGCAGGTGCGCATACAGGCCGTCGCGGTCGAGCAGCTCCACGTGGCTGCCGCTCTCGACGATGCGGCCGCCGTCCATGACGAGGATCCGGTCCGCGCGCTCGATCGTCGACAGGCGGTGCGCGATCACGAGCGTCGTGCGGCCCTTCATCAACGTCTCGAGCGCGGCCTGGACGTGGCGCTCGGATTCCGAATCGAGCGCCGACGTGGCTTCGTCGAGAATCAGGATCGGCGCGTCCTTGTAGATCGCCCGCGCGATCGCGAGGCGTTGCCGCTGGCCGCCCGACAGGCGCATGCCGTTGTCGCCGACCAGCGTGTCGAGGCCTTCCGGCATCGCCTCGACCGTGCTCAGCAGGTTGGCCGCGCGCAATGCGGCGATCACGCGCTCGCGGTCCGGCGTCTCGCCGTACGCGACGTTGCTCGCGATCGTGTCGTTGAACAGCACGACGTCCTGGCTGACCATCGCGATCTGGCTGCGCAGGTCGTGCAGCCGGTATTCCGGCAGCGCGACGCCGTCGACCAGGATCCTGCCGCCCGTCGGGTCGAAGAAACGCGGCAGCAGGTTGACGAGCGTGGTCTTGCCGCTGCCCGACGGCCCGGCCAGCGCGACCATCTCGCCCGGCGCGATGTCGAACGTCACGCGATCGAGCGTCGGCTTGCCGGACGACGTGCCGTACGCGAACGACACGTCGCGGAACTCGACCCGGCCGGTCGCGCGGGCGAGCGGCTTGCCGCCGCCTTCCGGCTCGCGCGGCTCGTCGATCAGGCCGAAGATCAGCTCGGCCGCCGTCATGCCGCGCTGCAGCGGCTGGTTGACGTCCATCAGGTGCTTGAGCGGCGAGATGATCAGCAGCATCGCAGTGACGAACGCGACGAAGCCGCCCACCGTCGTCTGGTCGTTCGCGGACTGCACGACGGCGATCGTCAGCACGACCGCGAGCGCGATCGACGCGAGGAACTGCGTGATCGGCTGCGCGAGGCCGCCGGACACGATCATCCGCATCGAATAGCCGCGCAGGCGCCGGCTCAGCGTGTTGAAGCGGTCGATCTCGTACTGCTCGCCGTTGTGGATCTTCACGACCTTGTAGCCGCCGACCGTCTCCTCGACGATGTACGCGAGCTGGTTCGTGAGCGTCTGGTGCTCGCGGTTCAGGCGGCGCAGCCGGCGGTTGATCTTGCCGACGACCCAGCCGATACACGGCAGCAGCACCGCGACGATCAGCGTCAGGCGCCAGTTCAGGTAGAACAGGTAGCCGAGCAGGAACAGGACCGTCAGCGAATCGCGCACGAGCGTGATCATCACGCCCATCAGCACGTTGAGCACCTGGTTGACTTCGAACACGATCGCGTTGATCACCGTGCTCGCGGTCTCGCGCTGGAAGAACGACACGCCGGTGTGGATCATCCGCTCGAACATCTCGATGCGCAGCTGGAGCAGGACCCGGTTCGACACGTATTGCAGCAGGTAGCCGGACGCGTATTGCGCGATCGCCCGCACGAGCGCGAGGCCGACGACCGCGAGCGGCACGTACAGCTTTGCGCTTACGTCGCCCTTCGCGCCGAAGCCGCGATCGAGCAGCGGCTTCAGCAGCGCCGGGATCCCCGCCTCGGTGCCGGCGACGGCGGCCATCGCCAGCACGCCCGCGATCAGCACCCACAGGAGCGGCTTCACGTAGGGCCACAGACGGCGCGCGACGACCACGGGCGACGACGCGTCCTGTCCGCCTATGGGTTTGCTTAGAGTAGGCTTGACGCTCAAGATGTCCTCAAACGGATACGGATCCGGATTTCAGTAAACGATTTCGACCGCGCTGCTCGCGAACGCGGCGCGCAGTTCGGCGAGCAGGGTGTCGCTCGGCTTCACGCGCCACGCGTCGCCGAGACGCATCTCGCCTTGCGCGCGCGCATTGCTGTAGTGGATCTGGACCGCGAGGCCGTTCGGCAGCGGCGGCGCAGGCCGGCGGCCCCCGTCGCGCCCGCCGCCGCGCGGCGCGGGGGCATCGGCGACGCTCGCCGCGGCCGGATCATCCTTCGACACGTGCTGCTCGAGCACCCGGCGCAGCACGGCGGCATCGGCATTGCCGTTCATCGTCAGCCGCACGGCCTGCGCATAGCGGCTGCGCGCGCGCTCGAGGTCCATCACGGTATCGGCCGTGAAGCGGATCCCGCCCGTGAACGCATCGTTGCGCGCCTGCCCCTGCACGATCAGCAGCTCGTCTTCCTTGAACAGCGCCTTGTTGGCCTCGAACTGCTCGTTGAAGATCGTGATTTCGCACTGGCCCGTGCCGTCGTCGAGCAGCGCGATCAGCATCTTGCCGCGCTGGGTCATCTGCGTGCGCAGCGACGCGATGACGCCCGCGACGAGCTTGTCGCGCCCTTCCTTCAGTTCGCCGACCTTCTGCCGCGCGAAGCGTCGCACCTCGTCGCGATACGCGTCGAACAGGTGGCCCGACAGGTAGAAGCCGAGCGCGCCCTTCTCTTCCTGCAGGCGGCGCTTGTCGTCCCACGCCGGCTCGTCGACGAGCGCATGCGCGTGCGGCGACTCGGCGCCCATGTCGAACAGGCCGGCCTGCATCGCATTCGCCTCGGCCTGGTCGGCCGCTTCCATCGCGAGCGGCACCGACGCGAGCAGCTGCGCGCGGTTCGCGGTCAGCGAATCGAACGCGCCCGCGCGGATCAGCGCCTCGATCGTGCGGCGGTTCACCATCCGCCGGTCGATCCGCTCGCAGAAGTCGAACAGGTCGGTGAACGGCTTCTCCTCGCGCGCGCGCAGGATTTCCTCGATCGCGTTCTGGCCGCTGCCCTTCACCGCGCCGAGCCCGTAGCGGATCGTGCGCGAACGCTTGCCGTCCGCTTCGGCGACCGGCTCGAAGCGATAGTGCGACTGGTTGATGTCCGGCGGCAGCACGGCGAGATTGTTCACGACGCAGTCGTCGAACAGGATCTTCACCTTGTCGGTGTCGTCCATCGCGAGCGTCATGTTGGCCGCCATGAATTCGGCGGGATGGTGCGCCTTCAGCCACGCGGTGTAGTACGCGAGCAGCGCATAGGCGGCCGCGTGCGACTTGTTGAAGCCGTAGCCCGCGAACTTCTCCATCAGGTCGAAGATCTCGTCGGACTTCTCGCGCGCGAGACCGTTCTTCGCCGCGCCCTCGGCAAAGATCTCGCGATGCTGGGCCATCTCCTCGGGCTTCTTCTTGCCCATCGCGCGACGCAGCAAGTCCGCGCCGCCGAGCGAGTAGCCGCCGATGATCTGCGCCATCTGCATCACCTGCTCCTGATAGACCATGATGCCGTAGGTCTCTTTCAGGACGGGTTCGACGCGCGGATCGGGGTACTCGACCTTCTCGCGGCCGTGCTTGCGCGCACAGAAGCTCGGGATCAGGTCCATCGGGCCCGGACGATACAACGACACGAGCGCGATGATGTCCTCGAAGCGGTCGGGCTGCGCATCCTTCAGCATGCCCTGCATCCCGCGGCTTTCCAGCTGGAACACGGCGACCGTGTTGGCCTTCTTGAGGATCTGGAACGACGTGGGATCGTCGAGCGGCACCTGCGCGAGCGACCAGTCGGCCTTCGACGGATCGAGGCGGCGGATGTAGCGCTCGGCCCAGTCGAGGATCGTCAGCGTGGTCAGGCCCAGAAAGTCGAACTTCACGAGGCCGACCGCTTCGACGTCGTCCTTGTCGTACTGGCTGACGACGCCGCCGTCTTCACCCTGCGTGTAGAGCGGGCAGAAATCGGTCAGCTTGCCGGGCGCGATCAGCACGCCGCCCGCGTGCATCCCGACATTGCGCGTGAGGCCTTCGACGCGCTGCGCGAGATCGAGCAGCTGGTGGACCTCGTCCTCGTGGTCGTAGCGCTCCTGAAGCTGCGGCTCCTCCTTCATCGCGTCGGCGATCGTCACGTGCTTGCCCGGCTTGAACGGGATCAGCTTCGCGACGCCGTCGGTGAACATGTAGCCGAGGTCGAGCACGCGGCCGATGTCGCGCACGGCCGCCTTCGCGGCCATCGTGCCGAAGGTGGCGATCTGCGACACGGCGTCCGCGCCGTACTTCTCCTTCACGTACTGGATCACGCGATCGCGGCCGTGCTGGCAGAAGTCGATGTCGAAGTCGGGCATCGACACCCGCTCCGGATTCAGGAAGCGCTCGAACAGCAGGTTGTAGCGCAGCGGGTCGAGATCGGTGATGCCGAGCGCGTAAGCGACCAGCGAGCCCGCGCCCGAACCCCGCCCGGGGCCGACCGGCACGCCGTTGTTCTTCGCCCAGTTGATGAAGTCCGCGACGATCAGGAAGTAGCCCGGGAAGCCCATCTTCGTGATGGTCCCGCACTCGAATTCGAGCCGCTTGTAGTACGTGTCGCGCTGCGCGTCACGCTCCGCGGCATCGGGAAACAGCTGCTCGAGGCGCTTTTCGAGCCCTTCCTTCGACAGCTGGATCAGGTAGTCGTCGAGCGACATGCCGTCCGGCGTCGGGAACAGCGGCAGCTTCGGCTTGCCGAGCTCGAGGGTCAGGTTGCAGCGCTTCGCGATCTCGACCGTGTTCGCGACCGCGGACGGCAGATCCGCGAACAGCGCGGCCATGTCGTCCTGCGTGCGGAAATACTGGTCGGTCGTGAAACGCTTCTGGCGCCGCGGATTCGCGAGGATATCGCCTTCCGAGATGCACACGCGCGCCTCGTGCGCGGTGAAATCGTCGTCGGTCATGAACTGCGTCGGATGCGTCGCGACGACCGGCAGCTTCAGCGCCGCGGCAAGCGTCGCCGCCTGCTGGATGTACGCCTCGGCGCCCGGCTGGCCGTAGCGCTGCAGTTCGATGTAGAAGCCGCCCGGGAATACCTTCGCCCAGCGCGCCGCGTGACGGCGCGCCGCTTCCTCGTTGCCGGCCGCGAGCGCGAGGCCGATGTCGCCCTGTTGCGCGCCCGACAGCGCGAGCAGGCCCTGCGAAAGCTCGCCGTCGAGCCAGCTCGCGTCGAGCTCCGCGCGGCCGCGATACTGGTTCGTGAGCCACGCCTTCGACAACAGCTCGCAGAGATTCAGGTAGCCGCGCTTGTCCTTGACGAGCAGCAGTAGCCGCGACGGCTTGTCGCGATCGTCCGGATTGGCGATCCAGACGTCGCAGCCGGCGATCGGCTTGATGCCCTTGCCGCGGGCTTCCTGGTAGAAACGGACGAGACCGAATGCGTTGCCGAGATCGGTCAGGGCGAGCGCGCCCTGACCGTCCGCGGCCGCGGCCTTGACGACGTCGTCGAGGCGCACGATGCCGTCGGCAATCGAGAATTCGGAGTGAACGCGAAGATGGACGAAGCGGGGATCTGACATGGGCGCTATTGTAGCCGCCCAGCCGCGCAGACTGCCCAAAAAAACCCCGCGTTGGCCGTTCGGCCAGGGTCCGCGACCCTGCGCCGCGCCGTTGGCCGAACGGCCGGCTGCCTTCGCGGGCGCGGTTTGCGGGATAATACGGCTTTTCGAATCTTCCGGCCGGCTTCGCACCCTTTTTTGCGGGCCGCCGTGCGCGCCGTCGCACGGCCGCGGCCGCTCTCTCGTCCGACCACCATGAGTATCGTCAATCTCGCCGCCTACCACTTCGTGTCGCTCGACGCGACCGAGCAATGGCGCCCGCTCGTCACCGCCCGCTGCAACGCACTCGGCCTGCGCGGCACGATCCTGCTCGCGCCGGAAGGCATCAACCTGTTCATCGCCGGCCCGCGCGACGCGGCCGACGCGTTCATCGCGTACCTCCGCCACGATCCGCTGTTCGAGGGCAAGTTCGCGACGCTGCAGTTCAAGGAAAGCCTGTCCGACTCGCAGCCGTTCCGCCGCATGCTCGTGCGCCTGAAGCGCGAGATCATCACGATGAAGAAGCCCGCGATCAAGCCCGAGCTCGGCCGCGCGCCGTTCGTCGACGCGCGCACGCTGAAGGCGTGGCTCGACCGCGGCCACGACGACGCGGGCCGCCCGGTCGTGATGCTCGACACGCGCAACGCGTTCGAGGTCGACGTGGGCACGTTCGACCACGCGCTCGACTACCGGATCGACAAGTTCAGCGAATTCCCGGCCGTCATCGAAGCGAACCGCGCGGACCTCGAAGGCAAGACGGTCGTGTCGTTCTGCACGGGCGGCATCCGCTGCGAGAAGGCAGCGATCCACATGAAGGACGTCGGCATCGACAACGTGTACCAGCTCGAAGGCGGCATCCTCAAGTATTTCGAGGAAGTCGGCGGCGCGCACTACCACGGCGACTGCTTCGTGTTCGACTACCGCACCGCGCTGAACCCGCAGCTCGAACCGACCGAGAACGTCACCTGCTTCGCGTGCCGCGCGGTCGTGACGCCCGAGCAGCAGCAAGCGCCGAGCTACGTGGCCGGCCAGTCCTGCCCGGCCTGCGCGAACGCCGCCAGCGCGGCGTAAGCACCGCCGGGCACGCGTCCGATGACCGGCTATCGCGGCCGCTTCGCGCCGTCGCCGACCGGGCCCCTGCATTTCGGCTCGCTCGTCGGCGCGCTCGCGAGCTGGCTCGACGCGCGCGCGCAGCACGGTGCGTGGCTCGTGCGCGTCGAGGACATCGACGGGCCGCGCACGGTGCCCGGCGCGGCCGAGGCCATCCTCGCGACGCTCGCGCATTTCGGCATGACGCCGGACGAGCCGCCCGTCTGGCAGAGCACGCGCGAGGCCGACTACGCGGCCGCGCTCGAGCGGCTGAAGGCGACCGGGCTCGTCTATCCGTGCGGCTGCACGCGCAAGGAGATCGCCGATTCGCTGCGCGCCGCGCACGAGCGCCATACGACCCTCGCGTACCCGGGCACCTGCCGCACGGGCCTGCACGGCAAGCCCGCGCGCGCGTGGCGGCTGCGCGTGCCGGACGGCGACGCCGCGATCGTCACGTTCGACGATCGCTGGCAGCACACCCAATCGCAGAATCTCGCGACCGAGGTCGGCGACTTCGTGCTGAAACGCGCCGACGGCCAGTGGGCGTACCAGCTCGCGGTGGTCGTCGACGATGCCGATGCCGGCATCACGCACGTCGTGCGCGGCGCCGACCTGCTCGACTCGACCGCGCGCCAGATCTACCTGCAGCGCTGCCTCGGCGTACCGACGCCGTCGTATCTGCACGTGCCGGTGGTCGTCGATGCGCACGGCGAGAAACTCAGCAAGCAGACCGGCGCGACCGCGCTCGAACGCGACAATCCGCTCCCCGCGCTGAAGGCCGCGGCGGCCCACCTGGGCCTCGCGCCGGACGGCGGCGAGCTGCCGGGCGCGACGCTCGACGCGTTCTACGCGGCCGCGACGGCCGCCTGGGCGCGGCGCTTCGGGCCGCAGGCCGGCTAGCGCCCGATCGTCTCAGCCAAACAAAAAACGGGTGCATGCGTATCGCATGCACCCGTTTTGCGTCGCGGCAGCCGGAACCGCTTACGCCGACGGCTTGCGCGGCATCCCGAACCCGCCGAGCAGCGCGGCCACCTGCCGCTTCGGCCCCTTCTTCTCCGGCTGCGCGTGCGCCGGCTCGTCAGGCTGCTTCATCGACGCCGACGGCTCGTACGGCTTCAGAAAGAACTCGTCGACCGGCGCCTCGTGGCGGCGGTGATGCCCGCGCTCGGCGCCCGCCGGGCGGCGGCCGGCCGCACCGCGATGCTCGTCGCGCTCGCGACGGCCGCCGCGCTCGCCACCGCGCTCACCGCCACGGTCGCCGCCGCGCTCGTCATGGCGATGCCGCGCCGGCTTGTCGATCGACAGCGTCTGCACCTCGAGCGGCCGCTTGATCAGCTTCTCGATGTCGGCGAGCTGCTTGCGCTCGTTCGGGCTGCACAGCGACAGCGCGTCGCCGGTCGCACCCGCGCGGCCGGTACGGCCGATCCGGTGCACGTAGTCTTCCGCGCTGAACGGCAGGTCGAAGTTGATCACGGCCGGCAGTTCGACGATGTCGAGGCCGCGCGCGGCCACGTCGGTCGCGACCAGCGCCTCGATCTCGCCGCGCTTGAACGCGTCGAGTGCCTGCATCCGCTCGATCTGCGTCTTGTCGCCGTGAATCGCCGACGCGACCACGCCGTCGCGCTCGAGGTTGCGCGCGAGCCGGCTCGCGCCGATCTTGCTGTTGCAGAACACGATCACCTGCTTGAGGCCGCGGTCGCGCAGCAGCTGCACGACGGCCGCCTGCTTGTCGCCTTCGGCGACGTCGTAGACGATCTGCGTGACGTTCGCGTTCGTCGAGTTGCTGCGCGCGACCTCGATGGTTTGCGGGTTGCGCAGGTAGGTCGACGCGAGCTTCTTGATTTCCGGCGAGAAGGTGGCCGAGAACAGCAGCGTCTGGCGCTCCTTCGGCAGCAGGTTCAGGATGCGCTGCAGATCGGGCAGGAAGCCCATGTCGAGCATCCGGTCGGCCTCGTCGAGCACGAGGATCTGCACCTGGCCGAGGTTCGCCGTCTTCTGCTGCACGTGGTCGAGCAGGCGGCCCGGCGTCGCGATCAGGATCTCGACGCCGCGGCGCAGCTCGGCCATCTGCGGGTTCATGTCGACGCCGCCGAACACCACCGCGCTGCGCAGCGGCGTGTGCTTCGCGTACGCGTGCACGTTCGCGGCGACCTGGTCGGCGAGTTCGCGGGTCGGCGTGAGGATCAGCGCGCGCACCGGGTGGCGCGCGGGCGACGCGCTCGTGTTGGCCTGCGGCAGCAGGCGCTGGATGATCGGCAGCGAGAAACTCGCGGTCTTGCCGGTGCCTGTTTGCGCGGCGCCCATGACGTCGCGGCCGGCGAGCACGACCGGAATGGCCTCCGCCTGGATCGGCGTCGGCGTCGTGTAGCCCTGCTCCGCAATGGCTTTCAGGATATCGGCGGCAAGGCCGAATTGATCGAAGGTTGCGTCGACAGGCTTGGCGACAGAATCGGACATGGTGGCGTTTCGCTCAAAAGGCGCGGCGGGGACATCACGCGTCAGCTCGGCCCGGCGGGCCGCTGCGCAAATCTCATTTCGGAAGTAGGCGGAGCCGCGGCGCGCCGCGCGGCGCCGCTCTGGCGCGATGGGCAATCAAGGCCCCGGGCCGTGCGGACTCCGGCCGGCGCGAGTGCCGGCGGAAAGGGTCGTATTGTAGCACTGCGCGGCGCCACGTCCGTGACAGCCCGTGCGCGGCGGCCGCGCACGGGTTGCAGCGGGGTCCCGCGGATCAACCCTTCTTCTTTTTCTTCGTCTCGACCTGCACGCAGCCGGACAGCAGCGGCGGCGCCTTCTCGTCGGCGATCTCGTCGCGCAGCGTCCCTTCCCTGCCCTTCGTCCACCACGTATAGCGACCGGCCTGGTAACGGACGCCGGACGCCGACACGGTGTCGACGAACAGCAGCCGCTGGCCGTTGACCGGCACGAGCGCGAAGCTCTGGCCGTTGCCGGCGAGCCAGTACGACACACGTACCGGCTGCTTCTGGTTGGCGCACTGGTAGACGGCCGTCTGGCGCGCGTCGGCGTCGATTTCCTCGACGGTCAGCTGCGCGGCGTGCGCAACGGAAACGGTCAGGCCGGCCAGCGCGAGCGTGGCGAGGGTTTGGCGAATCATGCAGGTCCTCTTCCGAGACGGGGGGTGAAAGCGCGCCCGGCCCCGGGCGCGCGAGTCATCATCATGGCCCGGGGATCGACGGCGCCCGCGCGCAAGACCGATCGCGGAGCGCGCGTCGACATCGCGAGCGCTGCCGTTGCCGGTCAGCGCGCCGAAACGGGCTTCACGGCCGCGGCGGCCTGCTTCGCGCGTGCGCGGGCTTCGTCGACGTCGGCGCCGGTCGCGAGCGCGACGCCCATGCGCCGCTTCGCGAAGCTTTCCGGCTTGCCGAACAGCCGCAGGTCGGCGCCGGGCACCGCCAGCGCGTCGCGCACGCCCTCGAACGCGATGCCGCGCTCGTCGAGCCCGCCGTAGATCACCGCCGACGCCGCCGGCGCGCCGAGCGTCGGATCGACCGGCAGGCCGAGAATCGCGCGCGCATGCAGCTCGAATTCCGACTGGCGCTGCGACGCGAGCGTGACGAGGCCCGTGTCGTGCGGCCGCGGGCTCACTTCGGAGAACCAGACCTCGTCACCGCGCACGAACAGCTCGACGCCGAACAGCCCGCGCCCGCCGAGCGCCTCGGTCACCTTGTGCGCGATCTCGCGCGAGCGCGCAAGCGCCGTTGCAGACATCGGCTGCGGCTGCCACGACTCGACGTAGTCGCCCGCGACCTGCACGTGGCCGACCGGCTCGCAGAAATAGGTGCGCGTGCCGCCGCTGGCCGGATCGATCGCGCGGACCGTGAGCTGCGTGATCTCGTAGTCGAAATCCACGAAGCCTTCGACGATCACGCGGCCGTGATTCACGCGCCCGCCCGCCAGCGCGTACTGCCACGCGGGCTCGACGTCCGCTTCGCTGCGCACCACCGACTGCCCCTTGCCCGACGACGACATCACCGGCTTCACGACGCACGGCATGCCGATCTTCGCGACGGCCGCCGTGAATTCGTCGAACGACTGCGCGAACGCATACGGCGAGGTCGGCAGGCCCAGCTCCTCGGCGGCGAGCCGGCGGATGCCTTCGCGGTTCATCGTGAGCTGCGTCGCGCGCGCGGTCGGGATCACCTCGGCGACGCCCGCCGCCTCGATCGCCGCGAGCGCGTCGGTCGCGATCGCCTCGATCTCGGGGACGATCAGGTGCGGCCGCTCGGCCTCGACGAGTGCGCGCAGCGCGGCGGCGTCCGTCATGTCGATCACGTGCGCGCGATGCGCGACCTGGTGGCCGGGCGCGTCCGGATAGCGGTCGACCGCGATCACCTCGACGCCGAGCCGCTGCAACGCGATGATGACTTCCTTGCCGAGTTCGCCGGCGCCGAGCAGCATGACGCGCGTGGCCGAGGGCGAAAGCGGCGTACCGAGCCGCTGACCGATCTGCATGTGATTTCCCGCTTCTGGTTGGAGGTCGAAAACGACTGCGATGTTAACACGCGCGTCGGCGCCGATTCGACCGGCCGCAACGCGCCGCGAACGATTTCGCGCATGCATGGTCGCCTCGCCTGACGCGAGGCGAGTGCGTTACTCTTACGCCTTGTTCAGAACCTGATGAGGATCGAGGCACATGTCCCACCCGACCGCAGCCGCACGCGCGCGCACCCGCCTGTTTCACCCGCTGCGCGCGCCGCTCTGCGCATTGACGCTTGCCACGCTTCTCGCCGCCTGCTCGATGCCGACTCATTCCGACGCCGACGCGCGTTCGCCCGATCCGTTCAACCCCGCCGCCGTGCAGCTGCTCGATGATACGAGCTGGGAGCTCACCGGCTGGCAGAACGCCGACGGCACGCCGCGCGCGATCCCGCACGGCGACAACGGCGAGCCGCTCAAGCTCGTGCTGTCCACCGAATCCGGCCAACGCCGCGCGTCCGGTTTTTCCGGCTGCAACCGCTACATGGGCACCTACGACATCAAGAACGGCGTGCTGGGCTTCGGCCCGCTCGCCGGCACGCGGATGGCCTGCACCGGCACGCTCGGCGGCCAGCTCGAGCGCGCGTACCTCGACGCGCTCGCGCACGTCGCGAAGGCCGGCGTGCAGATGCGCTCGCCGCAGCAGCTGATGATCGTCACCGACAGCGGCGCGACGCTGACCTTCACGCGCCGCGGCCCGTAAGGTGCCCGTGATATTTCCAGAATGCGCCCGCGCGGGACGACGGCCGGCTGACCGCGTCCCGCCGCGCACGCGCATCGCGCGGCGTCGCGCCTGATCGTCTTTTAAAGCCTTCTACCCCGTCAGCCGGTTAAACTCGGCGGGTCGCGCGTTAGCGCTCCCCGCCCCATTCCTGTTTCAAAGCATGCACACGGTTGTCCTCGGCTGGTTCGGCGTCTCCGCCGTCTGGTTCATCCCCCTCATCTGGCGCCTCGCGAAAGCGATGCTGCCCGGCGGCGACGGCGTCGCCGGCCGCGGCTCGATCCGGCTCTGGCTCGGCTTCGCGTGCGTGTTCGTCGCGAGCTGCACGCTGACGAGCGCGCTCGCCGGCGCCGACACCAATGCGCTCGGCCACGCGCTGTCGGCCGGCTTCGAGCGCGTGCTCGGCCGGATCGGCACGCCGCTCGCGATGGTCGGGCTGTTTTTCGCGGGCCTGCCGTGGCTGACCGGCATCGGCTGGCAGCGCGTCGTCGCATGGCTCGATACGTCGTTCGGGCTCAAGCTCGCGCGCGACGCCGACGACGATGCCCGCGGCGTCGCCGACCTGCCCCGCAGCGCGCTGCACCGCGACGACGAGCGCCGCGTGCGCCGTGCCGGCGACGTCCAGCCGACCAGCGCGCATACCGTCAATTCGATGGCGCCCCGGCAGAACGGTCGGTTTTCGCGCCCGACGCTGTGGAAGCCCGATCCGCAGGCGCGGCCGAAGCCGCGCGGTCAGGGCGCGTCCCGCCAGCACTCGGAGCCGGTCGCGCCGTCGGGCTGGCTGAAGCCGACGCCGCCGTTCCGGCCGGCCGCGACACCCGCGGCGGGCGCCGCAACGGCCGCCGGTGCAGCCGGCGCCGCCGTTCCGGCACGGCCCGCGGCAAGCGCGCCGTTGCCGCGTCCTGCTCCTGCCCCGATAACACTCGAACCGGCCCGCCCGCGGCCGGCGCAGGCCGCGCCCGCGCGTTCGGCCGATGCGCTCCGGCAGCCAGTCGCGCCGCGCGCAACCGTCGCGCCCCGGCCGAACGGTGCGGCGCCGGCGCGGCCGCTGCCGCGCCCGGCCGCCGGAGCCGCGTCGACGCCGGTTCCGCCCGCCCTGCCCCGCCAGCGCCCCGCCGCGCCTGCGCGCGCGCCGCTTTATGCGTGGAACGAGAAGCCCGCGGCGCCGATCGCCCCCGCGCCGAGCGTCCACGAGACCTTGCGTTCGATCGAGGCCAGCACCGCGCAATGGGCGTCGCTGGCCGGCACGTCGCCGGCCGACGCTGCGCGCGCGGCAGCCCCGCTGGCTGGCGCGGTGGCAGTGGCGGCAGGCACGGCAGCAGCCGCGTGGCCTGCGACCTCGTCCGGCCCGGTTTCCGAGTTGCGCGGCACGGAGGTTGAAGAAATCGGCAGCGTGGCCGGCGCTCACGCCGAGACGATGCGCGACGACGACGCGATCGTGCTGCCCGCGTTCATGCCGGTCGATGCCGGCGCCTGGACGCCGGACGTGCGCTTGGGCGCGGACAGCGCGGATGTCCCGGCAGTACCGGAAACGCCGGCTGGCGCTCCGCAGGACGCGATTGCGGCCGCCATGCCGGTTTCGCCGGCGATCGCCGACGAAACCGATGCGACGATCACGTCCGAGTCGCAAAACATCGGTCAAGATGCCGCCGATCCGGTCGAAACCCACGCCGCGATGCCCGCCGACACTGCGATCGACCTCGCCCCGTGGGAAGACATCGCCGTGCCGCAAACGGCCGCCGATATTGCTGTTGACGCGCCCGTGACCGCAACGCCCCCGGCCGCGCCGCATGCGTTGGCCGCCGAGTTGCCGGTCGCCGAAGGCGACGCGGCCGTGCAGGCCGGCGCCTCTCTCCCCGAAATCGCCACGGTTGCGCACGACGCAGACACGCTCCGCCCGCCGGTTTCCGAAGCCGATGCAGCTATCCCGTCGGACATGGCGAGCATTGCGTCCCCGGTCGAGCAGGATGCGGTCGACGCGAAGCCTGCCGCGACGCTGGCCACGGATGCACCCGCTGCAAGCGCATTCGCAGGCACACCCCGGTTCGCTACGCCGCCGCTCGGCGATGTGACGCCGGTTGCCAATCCTGCCGCGGCAATCGTCGACGCGAACATCGTCGCGCCGGTGGCGGCACCGCCGGTTGCGCCGGTAGACGTCGCTGGCGAAATTTCGTCGAATACGTCGAGTGCAACCGCATCCGTCGTCGCGCCGCCCGCTGCGTCAACGCCTGCGACAGAGACGACGGCTGCGTCAACATACACGTCCGCCATCACGCCCGCGCCAACCGGACCGCGGTGGTCCATCGACTCGGGTAGCGCGTCAGTTGAAGAACCGGTTGCATCCGAGCCCGCCATGACCGCGAGCCCGGATCAGGTGACCAACACGGCCAACACCAGTGCGGACACGCCCGCTTCCGCCACCATCGAACCAGCGGCGTTTGCGGCAGGTTCGATCGCGGCCCCGGCCACGCGCTTGCCGTCGACGCCTGCCGCCGCAGCGGCTATCGTGCATGACGCCACGATGCAGGACGCAACTCCGCCGGATGCTCAGGATTCGTCGCTCGCGGTGAAGCCCGCGATATCGCCGGTTATCAACGCGCCGGCCCTCGGCTCGGCTCTTGCCTCGCCCGCTGCCGCTCTGATCGCGACGCTGGCACCGTCGACGCCCGGAGCACCGCAGGCCGCAGCAGTCGCAACATCCGCCCCTGCGCCGGCCGCGATGCAGGCACCGTCGCCCGCTGCACCGACCACCGTTCAGGCGCCCGCGTCGACCTTCGCGTCCTTCTCGTCGACTGCAACGTCCACGCCCGCAGCCGTCGCGCCGACGTCGATTGCTTCTTTCACGCAGACGTCCGCCAGACTGGCGGACGTCGCGCCCGCGACGACCACCGCCGTGGCAAGCCCGGTTGCACCGGCCATTGCAAGCACCGGCGCCACCGTTTCCGCGCCGACCATAGCCCAAACGCCGCCCGAGGTGCCTGCAGCCGCAAGCGCAACTGCCGCGACATTCGGGACGCCTGCTACGACAGCCGCCACCTCGGCCGCGATCGGCGGGACGGTTGAACCCGTTACCGAGACTGCGGCAACCACCGCTCAAGCCGTGCCGGTGGCGCCGCCTGCCTCCGCCATTGCCGGCAGCGCGACGCCCCCCGCGCCGAGCGCCTCGCTGCCCGCCGTGATGATCCCCGGCATCGCTGCGCCCGTTACCGCCCAACCGGCGCCGGACGCGCCTGCCGTACCGACCGTCGACGCCGGCACCGCCCTCGCGACACCGACCGCCGACGCCCCGCCCGCGCCCCCGCCGCGGCCGAACGCGTTCGAATTCCACGCGCCCGCGTCCTTCAACGTCGAGCTGCCGACGCTCGACCTGCTCGAGCCGGCGTCCGACGACGTCGAGACGATCGGCGAGGAACACCTCGCGCAGACCGGCCTGGTGATCGAACAGCGCCTGCAGGAATTCAAGGTGCCGGTGACGGTCGTCGGCGCCTCCGCCGGCCCGGTGATCACGCGCTTCGAGATCGAACCCGCGCTCGGCGTGCGCGGCAGCCAGATCGTCGGCCTGATGAAGGACCTGTCGCGCGGCCTCGGCCTCACGTCGATCCGCGTCGTCGAGACGATTCCCGGCAAGACCTGCATGGGCCTCGAGCTGCCGAACGCGAAGCGCCAGATGATCCGCCTGTCCGAGATCCTCGCGTCGCGCCAGTACCAGCATTCGGCGTCGCAGCTGACGATCGCGATGGGCAAGGACATCACCGGCAACCCGGTCGTCACCGATCTCGCGAAGGCGCCGCACATGCTGGTGGCCGGCACGACCGGTTCGGGCAAGTCGGTCGCGATCAACGCGATGATCCTGTCGCTGCTGTACAAGGCGACGCCCGACGAAGTGCGGCTCATCATGATCGACCCGAAGATGCTCGAGCTGTCGGTCTACGAAGGCATTCCGCACCTGCTCGCGCCGGTCGTCACCGACATGAAGCTCGCGGCGAACGCACTCAACTGGTGCGTCGGCGAGATGGAGAAGCGCTACCGGCTGATGTCGGCCGTCGGCGTGCGCAACCTCGCGGGCTTCAACCAGAAGATCCGCGACGCCGAGGCGAAGGAAAAGAAGATCGGCAACCCGTTCTCGCTGACGCCGGAAGACCCCGAGCCGCTGTCGACGCTGCCGCTGATCGTCGTCGTGATCGACGAGCTCGCCGACCTGATGATGGTCGCCGGCAAGAAGATCGAGGAACTGATCGCCCGCCTCGCGCAGAAGGCGCGCGCGGCCGGCATCCACCTGATCCTCGCGACGCAGCGGCCGTCGGTCGACGTGATCACCGGCCTCATCAAGGCGAACATCCCGACGCGCGTCGCGTTCCAGGTGTCGTCGAAGATCGACTCGCGCACGATCCTCGACCAGATGGGCGCCGAATCGCTGCTCGGCCAGGGCGACATGCTGTTCCTGCCGCCCGGCACCGGCTATCCGCAGCGCGTGCACGGCGCGTTCGTCGCCGACGAGGAAGTGCACCGCGTCGTCGAGTACCTGAAGCAGTTCGGCGAGCCGCAGTACGAGGAAGGGATACTCGACGGCCCGACGTCCGAGGGCGCGGCGCAGGACCTGTTCGGCGACGCGCCGGACGCCGAGGCGGACCCGCTGTACGACGAGGCGGTCGCGTTCGTCGTGCGCACGCGGCGCGCGTCGATCTCGTCGGTGCAGCGGCAGCTGCGGATCGGCTACAACCGCGCCGCGCGGCTCGTCGAGCAGATGGAGGCGGCCGGGCTCGTGTCGCCGATGGGCATCAACGGCAGCCGCGAGGTGCTGGTGCCGGCCGCCGCGGACTGAGCGGCGGGCCAGCCGGCCCCACCCTGCACAAACAAGAAGGGCGCTGCATCGGCAGCGCCCTTCTTGCCTCTGCGGCGTCGCGCCCCGCTTACAGCGCCGGCACCAGCTTGAAGTCGACCGGCTTGCCGACCGCGACCTTCCGCGGGTTCGCGTCGAGCCTGCCGGTTTCGACATCGCGCTTGAACACGTAGAACGTGTCGCTGTCCTGGTTGCCGACGATCAGCCACTTGCCGGTCGGATCGATCAGGAACTCGCGCGGCGTCCTGCCGAGACTCGACTGCCGGCCGACCGTCTTCAGCCGGCCGTCCGCCTGGTTCACCGCATAGATCACGATCTCGTTCGCGTCGCCGCGGTTGCTCGCATAGAGGAACCGGCCGTCCGGCGACAGGTGGAGCGCCGCGCCGCCGACCTTGCCCTTGAAGCCCGGCGCGGCCATCGGCACCGTCTCGACCGGGGTCAGCTTGCCGTCGTGGTAGCCGTACACCTCGACCGCCGCGTTCAGCTCGCTCGTCACGTACGCATGGCGGCCGTTCGCGCCGAACACCATGTGGCGCGGGCCCGAGCCGGCCTTCACCGGCGTGTAGCGGGTATCGGTCGGGCTGATCAGCCCGCGGCTGCCGTCCACCGTGTAGCGGTAGCCGAAGATCTTGTCCGCGCCGAGATCCTGCACGAACAGGTAGCGCCCGTCCGGCGAGAACACCGTCGAATGGACGTGCGCGCCATCCTGGCGGCCCTTCACGGGCCCGCTGCCTTCATGGTGCACGGCCAGCGCGGCCGGGCTCACCGCGCCGTCCTCGCGCAGCGGGAACACCGCGAAGCTGCCGCCCGGGTTCGCCGCGACCGAATAGTTCGCGGTCACGAGGTATTTGCCGTCCGGCGACAGGCTCAGGTAGCACGGATCGTTCCCTTCCGACGAAACGCGGTCGATGAACGTGAGCGCGCCCGTCTTCGCGTCGAAGCGGAACGCGCTGATGCCGCCGCGCTGGTCGGCCGGCCCGTTGTCGCCGGGCAGCTCGTTGACCGCGTACACGGTGCGGCCGTCGCGGCTCGGCAACAGGTACGACGGATTGACCGTCTTCGCCGACGACAGCGGCGCGACGCTGCCCGTCTTCGTGTCGAAGCGGTACACGTAGATGCCGTCGCCGCCGCCGTCGGTGTAGGTGCCGACGAGCAGGTTGTACACGCCGTCGGCCGGGGCCTGTGCGGACTGCTGCGCAAATGCATGTGTCGCGGATAAGGAGAGCACGATCGCGAAACCTTTCATCCAGTGAGCGAGCCTAAGCGGAAACCCTCGAGTCGAAGCGCGCGCGTCGCCGGCGCGAAAACGGTTGGGCATTGAATCCTCCTTGCATCGAGCCGCTTCAAGTGTTGATATGTGACGAAACGCCGGCCGTACGCGTTTCGCCGCCCGGCCGAGTATACGGGCCGCCGCGTCCGGGCGTGAAGCCCGCGGCGGCGCCGCCCGCCATGTGAACTCGCCACCAGGATTGCCGCCCATGCCCGCCCTGATCGAAGACTACGCCCTCGTCGGCGACGGCCACACGGCCGCGCTGATCGCGAAAGACGGCTCCGTCGACTGGCTGTGCTGGCCCCGCTTCGATTCGGGCGCCTGTTTCGCGGCCCTCGTCGGCACCCCCGAGCACGGCCGCTGGCTGCTCGCGCCGGCCGCCGACGCCGCGATCACGCACACGACGCGCCGCTATCGCGGCGACACGCTGATACTCGAAACCGATTACGAGAGCGCCGACGGCGCCGTCACCGTGATCGACTTCATGCCGCCCGGCAACGGCTGGTCGGAGCTCGTGCGGATCGTCGTCGGCCGGCACGGCACGATGAAGATGCGCATGGAGCTGGTGTTGCGCTTCGACTACGGCTTCTCGATTCCGTGGGTCACGCAGCTGTCGCGCGAGGACGGCGTGAAGGCGATCGCAGGGCCCGACACCGTCGTGCTGCGCACGAGCGTGCCGCTCACCGGCAAGAACCTGCATACGCTCGCCGAATTCACGGTGCGCGCCGACGAGCGCGTGCCGTTCTCGCTCGGCTACGCGCCGTCGCACCTGCGGCTGCCGCCCGCGCGCGACCCGCTGTCGATGCTCGCGCGCACCGAGAACTACTGGCTCGAATGGTCGGGGCGCTGCCAGGTGCAGGGCCGCTACGAGGCCGCGGTGCGCCGCTCGCTGATCACGCTGAAGGCGCTCGCGTACGAGCCGACGGGCGGCATCGTCGCGGCGCCGACCACGTCGCTGCCCGAGAAGATCGGCGGCAACCGCAACTGGGACTACCGCTACTGCTGGCTGCGCGACGCGACGATCACGCTGCTCGCGCTGATGCGCGGCGGCCACTACGACGAGGCGCGCGCCTGGCGCACCTGGCTCGGCCGCGTGATGGCCGGCTCGCCCGAGCAGATCCAGATCATGTACGGCATCGCCGGCGAGCGCCGGCTGCCGGAAATGGAGCTCGACTGGCTGCCCGGGTATCAGGATTCGAAGCCGGTGCGGATCGGCAACGGCGCCGCGAACCAGCTGCAGCTCGACGTGTTCGGCGAAGTGATGGCGGCGCTGCACCTCGCGCGGGTGGGCGGCCTGCAGGCCGACGACACGGTCTGGTCGGTGCAGTGCACGCTGCTCGACCATCTCGAGAAGATCTGGCAGGAGCCCGACGAAGGGATCTGGGAAACGCGCGGCGGCCGCCGCCATTTCACGTTCTCGAAGGTGATGGCGTGGGTCGCGTTCGACCGCGCGATCAAGTCTGCGGAAATGTTCCGCCTGCCCGGTGCGCTCGAGCGCTGGCGCGCGCTGCGCGACCGGATCCACGCGGACGTGTGCGCGAACGCGTGGCACGAGGGCAAGCAGGCGTTCGCGCAGAGCTACGGCAGCGCCGAGCTCGACGCGAGCGTGCTCCTGATGCCGCTGCTCGGCTTCCTGCCGCCGGACGACCCGCGCATCGCCGGCACGGTCGACGCGATCGAGCGTGAATTGCTGCACGACGGCCTCGTGCTGCGCTACCGGACGTCCGAGTACGACGACGGCCTGCCGCCCGGCGAAGGCACGTTTCTCGCATGCAGCTTCTGGCTCGTCGACAACTACGCGCTGCTGGGCCGGATCGACGAGGCGCATCGCCTGTTCTGCCGGCTGCTGTCGCTGTCGAACGACCTCGGGCTGCTCGCCGAGGAGTACGACCCGGTCGCCGGGCGCCTGGTCGGCAATTTCCCGCAGGCGTTCTCGCATGTCGCGCTCGTGCACACCGCGATGAACCTGATGCACCACGAAGAGGCAATGGCGCGCGCGGCCGGCCAGCCCGCGGCGGCCGTGGCCACCGGGCGCTGAACCCGGGCGGCCGCGGCTTTGTCACGGAAGGTCAAATCGCAAAAAATTCATGAAAAATCAGGGAAATGTTGCATTGCACCACCCTACGTTGTTCGATATGATCGTCGGCGATTGAGCGGCCGCATTGCGCGGCCGCGGTGCAATACGGCCGATCCCTGACCCATACGGCGCGCCGCGACGCCCGACGCCGCCCTCGCGCACCGTCCCCCAAGCGGGAGTTGTCTGCATGCTTTACCAACTGCATGAATTCCAGCGGGCAATGCTGAGCCCGCTCACGGCCTGGGCCCAGGCCGCGTCGAAATCGTTCGCGAACCCGTCCAGCCCGTTCTCGCTGATGCCCGGCGCGACGCGCATGGCCGCCGCGTACGAATTGCTGTACCGGCTCGGCAAGGATTACGAGAAGCCCGAGTTCAACCTGCACCAGATCGTCAAGGACGGCCACAACATCCCGATCGTCGAGCAGACGATCGTCGAGAAGCCGTTCTGCCGGCTGCTGCGCTTCAAGCGCTACTCGGACGACGCCGAAGCCGTCACCCAGCTCAAGGACGAGCCGGTCGTGCTGGTCTGCGCGCCGCTGTCGGGCCACCACTCGACGCTGCTGCGCGACACGGTGCGCACGCTGCTGCAGGACCACAAGGTCTACATCACCGACTGGATCGACGCGCGGATGGTGCCGGTCGAGGTCGGCCCGTTCCACCTGCACGACTACATCGCGTACATCCAGGATTTCATCCGCCACATCGGCGCGCGCAACCTGCACGTGATCTCGGTGTGCCAGCCGACGGTGCCGGTGCTCGCGGCGATCTCGCTGATGGCGAGCCGCGGCGAGGACACGCCGCTCACGATGACGATGATGGGCGGCCCGATCGACGCGCGCCGCAGCCCGACGTCGGTGAACTCGCTCGCGACGCAGCACTCCACCGCGTGGTTCGAGAACAACGTGATCCACACGGTGCCCGCGAACTACCCGGGCGAAGGCCGTCAGGTCTATCCGGGCTTCCTGCAGCACGCAGGCTTCGTCGCGATGAACCCGGAACGCCACGCGCAATCGCACTGGGATTTCTACCAGAGCCTGCTGCGCGGCGACGAGGACGACGCCGAGGCGCACCGCTCGTTCTACGACGAATACAACGCGGTGCTCGACATGGCCGCCGAGTACTACCTGGAGACGATCCGCATCGTGTTCCAGGAATTCCGCCTCGCCGAAGGCACGTGGGAAGTCGCCGGCGAGCTCGTGCGCCCGCAGGACATCACGCACACCGCGCTGATGACGATCGAGGGCGAGCTCGACGACATTTCCGGCAGCGGCCAGACCCACGTCGCGCACGAGCTGTGCACGGGCATCCCGCAGGACCATCGCCGCAACCTGACCGCCGAGAAATGCGGCCACTACGGGATCTTCTCGGGCCGCCGCTGGCGCACGATCATCTACCCGCAGCTGCGCGACTTCATCCGCGAGCACGCGCCGGAGCCGAAACACGGCGCCGCGAAGGGTCGCCCGGATGCGCCGGCGGCCACGAAGCTCGCCGCCGTGCCGGTCGCGAACGCGCCGGCCGCGCCGAGCAAGACGGCCACCGCGAAACGCGCGCGCACGAAGGCGCCCGCCGCGGCCGCACCGGCTGCACCGGCGAAAGCCGCCACCGTGAAGCGCAGCGCCGCGCGCGCGAAACCGGCGCGCGCCCGCAAGGCCGCCTGACGCGCGACACACCCAACAAAAAACGCCGCCGTGCCTGGCGCACGGCGGCGTTTTTTCATCCGGCGTCCCGCTGCCTTCGCTCAGCGCCGCAGCAGATACGCGAGCAGCACCTCGGTATTCATCCTGACCATCTCCGCGCGCTCGTCGGGCTGGGTGAAGTCGCGGCCGAGCGTCGCCGCGAGCGTGAAGCGGTTGGACACGATGTAGTAGCCGAGCCCCGACAGGGTCACGTAGAAACGCAGCGGATCGACGTCGGTGCGGAACAGCCCGGCCTTCTGGCCGCGCGTGAGCACGTTGCCGAGCATCGCGACGATCGGCGAGATCATTTCGCGAATCCGCGACGACTTGTGCAGGTAGCGGGCCTCGTGCAGGTTTTCGTTGTTGATGAGCCGCAGCAGCTCGGGATGGTCGCGGTAGTAGTCCCACACGAAATGCGCGAGCCGCGTGACCGCCTCGACCGGCGCGACGCCGTCCAGGTCGAGCACGCGTTCGGCGTCGGTCAGCGCGGAAAACGCATGTTCGAGCACCGCGGTGAACAGTTGTTCCTTGCTGCCGAAGTAGTAATAGAGCATGCGCTCGTTGGTTTCCGCCCGGCGCGCGATCTGGTCGACGCGTGCGCCAAACAAGCCCCCACTCGCGAATTCCTCGGCCGCTGCCATCAGGATGCGGCGACGGGTGCCTTCAGGATCTCTTTTGATTTTTGGCTGATTCATGGTGGCGTGTTTTGCTATGTGAGCCGCGTCATCCGGATCGGTCGCCACGCCGCGTCTGCGTTGGCGACCCTCGAACGGGCACGCCGCGCACGGCGTCCCTCCTGCTGCGCCCCTGCAAAAAGCGCTTCGATTATGCGCACAGACGCCGTCAAGCGCAATGCGGGAAATCGGCGATAATCGTGATTTGGCAAACCTTTCCGGCCGCGCCCGTCGCGGCCGAGAGACATTCGGCGCATCGGCGCCCGCTGTCACCGTGACCGATTCCAAGACACTCGCAGATCGCATCGAAGATCTGCTTCCCCAGACTCAATGCACGAAGTGCGGCTACGAAGGCTGCCGCCCGTATGCCGACGCGATCGCCGCCGGCGACGCGAACTACAACCAGTGCCCGCCGGGCGGCGCCGAAGGCGTCGCGCGTCTCGCGCGCCTGCTCGGCAAACCGGTGATCCCGCTGAACCCGGTCAACGGCGAAGAACGCGCGCGCCCCGTCGCGGTGATCGACGAAAGCCTCTGCATCGGCTGCACGCTGTGCATGCAGGCCTGCCCGGTCGACGCGATCGTCGGTGCACCGAAGCAGATGCATACGGTAATCGCCTCGCTCTGCACCGGCTGCGACCTGTGCGTGCCGCCCTGCCCGGTCGACTGCATCGCGATGGTGCCCGTCACGGGCGAGCACACCGGCTGGGACGCATGGACCCAGGCGCAGGCCGACGCCGCGCGCGAACGCCACGACCGCCGCCTCTCGCGCGCGCGCCGCGAACGCGAAGCGGCCGAAGCACGCGCGGCCGCTCGCCGCGCGGCGAGCGCTCCGGCCCAGCCGGCCGTCGCGCAGCCCGACACCGCGAGCGCCGCCGCGAACGATGCCGACGCGAAGAAACGCGCGATCATCGCCGCCGCGCTCGAACGCGCGCGCAAGAAGAAGGAAGAACTCGCCGCACAGGGCGACGCGCCGAAGAATACCGACGGCGTGAGCACAGCCGTCCAGGCGCAGATCGATGCGGCCGAGGCGCGCCGCAAGCGGCTCGCCGAGCAGCAGGCGCAGGACACCGGCGCAGCGGCGCCCGAACCCGACGACGGCCCGTCGGCGCCGTCCGACAAGACACCACGATGAACGCCAGCAAACGACGCGCGATCTTCGAGACGCTGCAGAGCCTCAACCCGAATCCGACCACCGAGCTCGAATACTCGACGCCGTTCGAACTGCTGATCGCGGTGCTGCTGTCCGCGCAGGCCACCGACGTGTCGGTCAACAAGGCGATGCGCAAGATGTTCCCGGTCGCGAACACACCGCGACAAATTGTCGCGCTCGGCGAGGAAGGCGTCGCCGAGTACATCAAGACGATCGGGCTCTACCGCACCAAGGCGAAGAACGTGGTCGCCACGTCCCGGATCCTGCTCGAGCAGTACGGCGGCGACGTGCCGGCCGATCGCGAGGCGCTCGAGAGCCTGCCGGGCGTCGGCCGCAAGACTGCGAACGTCGTGCTCAACACCGCGTTCGGGCATCCGACGATCGCGGTCGACACGCACATCTTCCGCGTCGCGAACCGCACCGGCCTCGCGCCCGGCAAGGATGTGCGGGCCGTCGAAGCCGCGCTCGAGAAGTTCACGCCGAAGGAATTCCTGCAGGATGCGCATCACTGGCTGATCCTGCACGGCCGCTACGTGTGCAAGGCGCGCAAGCCCGAATGCTGGCACTGCGCGATCGAGCCGCTGTGCGAATTCAGGCCGAAGACGCCGCCGCCGGCCGATTGATGCGCCGCGGCGGGCATCGCGCCGGCCCGGCGGATTACGCGTTGGACGTCGCGGTCGCGTCGTCGGCCGCGGCGCCGCCCGCCCGCACGAGCGCCAGCACCGCCGCGAGGATCGCCGCGCCGCCGGCCCACTGCAGCGGCGACAGCGCTTCGCCGAACAGCAGCGCCGCGAGCGCGACGGTCACGACCGGCTCGAGCGTCGACAGCATCGACGTGCGCGCCGCGCCGAGCCGCTCGAGCCCCGCGAAGAACGCGATCATCGCGGCCACCGTCGACACCAGCGCGATCGCCAGCATCGCCGCCCAGCCGCCCGCCGTCACGGGCCAGTGCGGCGGCGCGCCGAGCACCGCGCTGCGCGCCACGGCGATCAGCACGAGCATCCCGGTCGCCGACACGCAGATCACCGCCGTCGTCGCGAGCGGGTCGACCCCGCGCGTCGCCCGGGTGCCGGCGACGATGTACAGCGAATAGATCACCGCGGCCGCGAGCGCCAGCGCGATGCCGAGCGGCTCGCCGTGCCCGCCGCCGACCATCAGCGCCGAACCCGCGACGCACAGCACGAGCGCGACGACCTTGGCGCGCGTGAGCCGCTCGCCGAGCCACCATGCGGCGAGCAGCGTGACGAACGCCGGATACAGGTACAGCAGCAGCGCGACGAGGCTCGCCTGCGCGTGCTGCAGCGCGCTGAAATAGCAGAACGACTGGCCGACGTAGCCGAGCGCGCCCATCGCGACGAGCGGCATGAGCGCGCGGCCGCGCGGCCATGCGACGCCGCGGTGCCGGGCGATCGCGGCCAGCACCGCGCCGCCGATCGCAAAGCGCACGATCAGCAGGCCGAGCACGTCGACGCCGCCCGCATACGCGTAGCGGCCGAAGATCGCCATCGCGCCGAACGCGGCGGCGGACAACGCGACGTAGAGCGCGCCCTGCAGGGCGCCGGACGGTGATCGGGCGGTGACGGTCATGGCGACGCGAATGCGGTGGATTGGGGGGACGATGGAAGCCGTCGAGTATATCGGCGGCGTGGCGCGCAGCCTAGCCTGCGCTTGCCCGCAGACGCCGCTGCAAACCGCCGCCGCCAGCACCGTCCGCCGACCCGGCGTACAATGCGCGACGCGGCATGACGCCGCGAGAATCCCGACGTTCCCCACCATGTTCAATCCGAGCCGCGACGAAGTGCGTCGCTTTTTCATCGACACCTGGCGCAAGCAGCGCGCCGGCGAAATCCTGACCCCGCTTGAAGCGATCGCGGCCGACTGGATCGTCGAACACCCCGAATACCACGCCGAACTCGAGGACGCCGACGGCGCCGCCACGCGCAACTATGCGCCCGAGGAAGGCCGCACGAACCCGTTCCTGCACCTGTCGATGCACCTCGCGATCAGCGAGCAGCTGTCGATCGACCAGCCGCCCGGGATCCGCGCCGCGCACGACAAGCTCGCGGCGAAGCTCGACTCGACGCACGACGCGCAGCACGCGATCATGGAATGCCTCGGCGAGACGATCTGGGAAGCGCAGCGCACCAACACGCCGCCGGATACCGACGCGTACCTGCAGCGCATCCTGCGCCGCGCGTCGCGCGACTGACGCCGGCGCCGGCTGCGCGCGGACAAAAAAATGGTTCTTCACGGATTAGCGTGAAGGCGGCGCCCAAAAGGAAAGCGGTGCCCGAAGGAATAGACTGGTTGTGCGACC
>LOZU01000010.1:0-77652 GCA_001527685.1 Burkholderia pyrrocinia | reverse complement strand
CGCTTCGGTATCCGGTCATTCCGCGCCGGCGTCGCCGACAACCTCGTGCGATCGCCTTTTAATCAGTGATTCCCTAGTACAACGTTTGCGCGATTCAAGATCGATTTAATGGCATGTGCGATTGTTTTCCCTGGATCACCGTGCGCGGCGATCGTTTCGGAAAACGAATCAGCGGACGGTCGCAAGAACCAGGAGGCGGCACATGAGCGAGACGACGGAAACCGGCGAGCGGCCGCGGCTGCGGCATTGCACGCTCGTGGCGCTGGCCGGCGAGCGGCTGGCGATGATCGTGGGCGACGAGCGCTTCGAGCTCGAGCAGGTGCAGGGCACGCGCGACGCGTTCCTGCGCATGAAGCGCTACCTGGACGGGCGGCACACGCTCGAGGACATCGCGCAGCGCTCGGACGTGTCGTTCGGCAGCGTGCGGACGATCGTCGGGCAACTGGGCGAACTCGGGCTGCTGCGCCGCGAACAGCCGGCCGCGACGATCGCCGTGGCGGATTTCCTCGAGCGGGTCGAGCGCAGCACCCGGATGTGGCGCGCGCAGATCGGCTATCACCGGCTGTTCGGCACGCTCGAGCGCGGCGAGGCCAGCCGCGACCTGATCGCCGGCCTGCTGCTCGAGACGTATCACTTCGTGCGGCTCGCGCCGCGCCATGTCGGCGCCGCGATCGCGCACTGCCGCGACCAGGCGACGGCCGAGCTGCTGTGCGGCTACCTGGCCGACGAGTATGCGCATCACGGGTTGATCGCCGCGTCGGTCGAGAAGCTCGGCATCCCGCGCGAGCAGATCCGCGACGCGCATCCCGTGATCGGCACGCTGTCGCTCGTCAACATGCTGTGCGAGGTCGGCCGCGCATCGTCGCTCGGTTACCTGTGCTGCCTGAAGCTGATCGAGGCGAGCCCGGACGAGGAGGCCGGCGCGCGCGGCGCGTGGCGCGAGATCGCGCGCGCCGCCGGGCTCGACGCGGACGTGTTCGACGGGCTGATGCGCCACATGCGCATCGACGTCGGCGCCGGCCATGCGGGCCTGCTGGAGCAGGCGCTCGCGCGCACGCACGACGTGTCGGCCGACGCCGCGCACATGGCGATCAACCAGATGCACGACGTCAAGCACGCGTTCGACCAGTTCCACGACCAGGTGATCCAGTACTACACGGACATGTCGAATTACGTGCCGCGGCTGAAGGTCGACTTCTTCTCGCTATGAGCCGGGCAGATGCGACGGGGCCGGGCGCCGGCGAACGGTTCGTCTACCTCGACTTCAATGCGCGCACACCGGTCGCGCCGGAAGTGATCGACGCGATGGCGCCGTACTGGCGCGACGTGTACGGCAATCCGTCGGCGTCGCACCGGCAGGGGCGGCGCGCGCGCGATGCGGTCGACGGCGCGCGGGCGGCCGTCGCGGCGCTCGTCGGCGTCACGCCCGAGTGGATCGTGTTCACGAGCGGCGCGACCGAAGCGAACAACCTGGCGCTCGCCGGCTTCGCGTGGTCGGACGATGCGTGCGCGGGGCCCACGCGGCGGATGATCGTGAGCGCGGTCGAACATCCGTCGATCCAGTACGCAGCGGGCGCGTTGCGCGCGCACGGGTGGGATATCGCAACCGTGCCGGTGGACGGGTACGGCACGCTGCGCTGCGACGTGTTCGATGCATGCCTGACGCCGCAGACGCGGCTCGTGTCGCTCGCGCATGCGAACAACGAAACGGGGGTCGTGCAGCCGCTCGGCGTGTTCGCCGCGCGCAGCCGCGCGTGCGGCGCGCGGGTGCATACCGATGCGTCGCAAAGCATCGGCAAGCTGCCGGTCGACGTGCGCGCGCTCGGCGTCGACATGCTGACGCTGTCGGGGCACAAGTTCTACGGCCCGCCCGGCGTCGGCGCGCTGGTGCGCGACCCGGCGCTGCCGCTCGTGCCGCTGCTGCACGGCGTGCCGAAGGAGTTCGGGCTGCGCCCCGGCACGGAAAGCGTGCCGCTGATCGTCGGCCTCGGCGCGGCCGCGCGGCTCGCGGATACACAATTGTCGCGGCGCGCGCAGGCGATGCGCTCGGCGCGCGACCGCCTGGAGCGCGCGCTGTTCGAGTGCGTGCCGGGCCTGCTGCTGAACGGCTCGCCGGACGCGCGTCTGCCGAACACCCTGAACGTGTCCTTTCCCGGCTGCAGCGCGCGCGCGTTGCTGGCCGCGCTCGACGACCGGCTCGCCGCGTCGGCCGGGCCCGCGCGCGTCGTCGGCGGCATGGCGGGCGACAGCGCCGTCGCGGCGATGGGCGGCGATGCGGCGCGGGTCGCCGGCGCGGTACGGCTGTCGGTCGGCGTGGAGACGACCGACGACGACATCGACTGGGCGGTGCGGTGCCTGCGCGGCGCGTGGCTCGACGAGATCGGCCGCCACGCGTCCTGATGCAGCCGGCTTGGTGGGCCGCGTCGCGGCCAATCTAGGGATTTCCACTATGGCGCGGACCCTGCCCGAGGCGCACCATCCGTTTCACATTGATGGAACCGGTTCCAATTCAGGAATAGAAGGGCAATATGGCAGACATCGTGATCGTGGCGAGCGCATTCGGGATGGACCGGGTGCGACAGGAGGGCCACCGGGCATTCGTCGCAGCCGCCGCGCAGGCGGGCGCGGCTGGCTTCGAGGTGCGGCGCGAGCTGTTCGCATCCGACGCGGACGCGGCGCGCGACGCGCTGGCCGCACTGGGCGCGCACC
This sequence comes from Burkholderia pyrrocinia, assembly GCA_001527685.1. GTDB lineage: Bacteria > Pseudomonadota > Gammaproteobacteria > Burkholderiales > Burkholderiaceae > Burkholderia > Burkholderia pyrrocinia_D. Next base: position 74,943 of record LOZU01000010.1, on the reverse strand, counting down.
TGGCGGCGCACGGCATCTGGTCGGTGTATTCGACGCCCGCGACGCTGTACACCGAAACGGGCGCGCTCGACGCCGACGCGCTGCGCGACGCGCTCGCCGAAGCCGACGCGCTCGGCGCGCGCTTCGTGAAATTCCAGCTTGGCGGCTTTGCCGGCGATGCGCATGCGGCCGACATCGTCGCGCTGTCGCGCGGCGCCCGTGCCCGTGTGGTGGTCGAGAACGGCCAACTGGCGGTGGGCGGCGCGTTCGCGCAGTTCCGCGACCTGTTCGCGGCGCTCGCCGCGGCCGGCGCGCCGCGCGCGCTCGGCATGACGTTCGACATCGGCAACTGGCAATGGCCGGGCGAAGCGCCGCTCGCGTGCGCGCACGCACTCGCGCCGCACGTCGAATACATTCACTGCAAGGCCGTCGAAGGCGAGGGCGCGCGCCGTTTCGCGGCCGCGCCGGCGCCGCACGACCCGCTCGTCGCCGCGGTGCTGGCGGCGCTGCCGCAGGACGTGCCGCGCGGCATCGAGTTTCCGTTCGATGCCGCCGACCTGGCGGGCGATGCACGTCGGCGCGTGGCGTGGCTCGAGGCCGCGTAACCGGCGAACGGCCGAACGCAAGAAGGATCCGGAGGAAACCACCCATGCAGCAACCCCTCGATGTCGTCACCTACGGCGAAGCGATGGCGATGTTCGTCGCCGCCGAGCCCGGCCACCTCGCGCACGCGTCGCAATTCACGAAGCGGATCGCGGGCGCCGACCTGAACGTCGCGATCGGCCTGTCCCGGCTCGGCTTTCGCGTCGGTTACGTGAGCCGCGTCGGCCGCGATTCGTTCGGCGGCTACGTGCTCGACACGCTGGCGCGCGAAGGCATCGACGCGTCGTGCGTGACGGTCGACCCGCGCTACCCGACCGGCTTCCAGCTGAAGTCGCGCAACGACGACGGCAGCGATCCGACCGTCGAGTATTTCCGCAAGGGCTCGGCGGCAAGCCACCTGTCGTGCGCCGATTACGTGGCCGACTACGTGCTCGGCGCACGCCACCTGCACCTGACGGGCGTCGCGCCGGCGATTTCCGCGTCGTCGTGCGAGCTCGCGTTCCATCTGGCCCGCGAAATGCGCGCGGCCGGCAAGACGATTTCGTTCGATCCGAACCTGCGCCCGACGCTGTGGCCGTCCGCCGACGCGATGGCGAGCACGCTGAACGCACTCGCGGCGCTCGCCGACTGGGTGCTGCCGGGCCTGGCCGAAGGCCGGCAGCTGACCGGGCGCGACGCGCCGGCCGACATCGCGCGCTTTTACCTGGACCAGGGCGCGCGCGGCGTCGTGATCAAGCTCGGCGCGGAGGGCGCGTATTACCGGTGCGCCGACGGCCGGGAAGGCACGGTCGACGGCGAGCGTGTCGCGAACGTCGTCGACACGGTCGGCGCCGGCGACGGCTTCGCGGTCGGCGTCGTGAGCGCGCTGCTCGAAGGCAGGCCGGTCGAGCAGGCGGTCGCGCGCGGCAACCGGATCGGCGCGCTGGCGATCCAGGTGATCGGCGACTCGGAAGGCCTGCCCACGCGCGCGGAGCTCGATCGTATCGAAACCGTCAGCAATCGGCCCGATCATCTAGAGGAAACATTCGCGGCGCAATAAGATGCCGTCCACGGCACAATCGCGAACTCATTTCGATCGTCACGCACTGTTTTGCATGGAGCCGGGGCAAGCGCCAAAGCGCCCACTCCGGTCGACTCAGGAGACACATCCATGGCTGCCAATCTCGCCGCACGTCGCTGGTGGACGATCATGCCGATCGTCTTCATCACCTACAGCCTCGCCTATCTCGACCGCGCGAACTACGGGTTCGCGGCGGCGGCGGGCATCAACCAGGATCTCGGCATCAGCAAGGGCCTGTCGTCGCTGATCGGCGCGCTGTTCTTCCTCGGCTACTTCTTCTTCCAGATCCCCGGCGCGATCTACGCGGAACGCCGCAGCGTCAAGAAGCTCGTGTTCTGGAGCCTCGTGCTGTGGGGCGCGTGCGCGGCGCTCACGGGCGTGGTCAGCAACATTCCGTCGCTGATGGCGATCCGCTTCCTGCTCGGCGTCGTCGAGGCCGCCGTGATGCCGGCGATGCTGATCTACATCAGCAACTGGTTCACGAAGAACGAGCGCTCGCGCGCGAACACGTTCCTGATCCTCGGCAACCCGGTCACGGTGCTGTGGATGTCGGTCTTGTCCGGTTACCTGGTGCATGAATTCGGCTGGCGCCACATGTTCGTCGCCGAGGGCGTGCCGGCGATCCTGTGGGCCGTGTGCTGGTGGTTCCTGGTGCAGGACAAGCCCGCGCAGGCCACCTGGCTCACCGAGCAGGAAAAGCGCGACCTCGACGCGGCGCTCGCGGCCGAGCAGGCGGCGATCAAGCCGATGCGCAACTACGGCGAGGCGTTCCGTTCGCCGGCCGTGATCAAGCTGTGCGCGCAGTACTTCTGCTGGAGCATCGGCGTGTACGGCTTCGTGCTGTGGCTGCCGTCGATCGTGAAGAACGGCTCGGCGCTCGGCATGGTCGCGACCGGCTGGCTGTCCGCGCTGCCGTATCTCGCTGCGACGATCGCGATGCTCGCCGCGTCGTGGGCGTCCGACAAGGTCGGCTCGCGCCGCGGCTTCGTGTGGCCGTTCCTGCTGATCGGCGCGGCCGCGTTCGCGGCATCGTATGCGCTCGGCTCGAGCCACTTCTGGATCTCGTATGCGCTGCTGGTGGTCGCGGGCGCCGCGATGTACGCGCCGTACGGCCCGTTCTTCGCGATCGTCCCGGAACTGCTGCCGAAGAACGTCGCAGGCGGCGCGATGGCGCTGATCAACAGCATGGGCGCGCTCGGCTCGTTCGTCGGCTCGTATTTCGTCGGCTACCTGAACGGCGCGACCGGCTCGCCCGTTGCGTCGTATGCGTTCATGAGCGCCGCGCTGGTCGCCGCGGTGATCCTCACGCTGTCCGTCAAACCCCAGGCGCGCGATGCGCATCCGCTCGCCGCGCCGCTGCAAGGAAAATGAATCGATGAAGCCCCGTATCGTCGCCTACAAGCCGCTGCCGGATGATGTGCTCGCCTACCTGCGCGAGCATGCGGAGGTGGTGCAGGCCGACGGCGCCGCGGCGCTGGCCGACGCGCTCGCGCAGGCCGACGGCGCGATCGGCGCAAGCCTGAAGATCACGCCGGCGATGCTCGACGGCGCGCCGCGGCTGAAGGCCTGGTCGACGATCTCGGTCGGCTACGACAATTTCGACGTCGCGGACCTGACCCGGCGCGGCATCGTGCTCGCGCACACGCCGGACGTGCTGACCGAATCGACGGCCGACACGGTGTTCTCGCTGATCCTCGCGTCGGCGCGGCGCGTCGTCGAGCTGGCGGAGTGGGTGAAGGCCGGCCACTGGCAGCGCAGCATCGGCCCGGACCTGTACGGCACCGACGTGCAGGGCAAGACGATCGGCATCGTCGGGCTCGGCCGGATCGGCGCGGCGGTCGCGCGCCGCGCGGCGCTCGGGTTCCGGATGCGGGTGCTGTACACGAATCGCTCCGCGCAGCCGGACGCCGAGGCGCAATTCGGCGCGCAGCGCGTGCCGCTCGACCAGCTGCTCGCCGAAGCCGATTTCGTCTGCCTGCAGGTGCCGCTGGCGCCGCAAACGCGGCACCTGATCGGCACGACCGAACTCGCGCGGATGAAGCGCGGCGCGATCCTGATCAACGCATCGCGCGGGCCGGTGGTCGACGAGGCGGCGCTGATCGAGGCGCTGCGCGCGGGCACGATCCGCGGCGCGGGCCTCGACGTGTTCGAGCAGGAGCCGCTCGCGGCCGATTCGCCGCTGCTGCGGATGAGCAACGTGGTCGCGCTGCCGCACATCGGCTCGGCGACCCACGAAACGCGCCACGCGATGGCGCGCTGCGCGGCGGAAAACCTGGTCGGCGCGCTGGCCGGCACGCTGCGCGCGAACCTGGTCAATCCGGACGCGCTGGCGCTCGCCCGCGCGGGCTGACTGCACCGGCAGCCGAGGTGTGGCCGGGCGTCCGCGCGGAAACCGCATGGCGCCCGCCGATGGGTTAGAGTCGATGATCTTGGTGCGGGGCCATCGGCTGCGTTATGATCGCCCGCTCGTCGCGTCGAAAGCGGGGCCGTAGCCACCCGCGTCGCGCGGCGCGAGTCCGTGCCGGGTCCGGCGCGGCCGATTGCATCGCCGGGAGCCGGGCACGCGCTGAAGCGGGCGCACCGGTCGACCGCGAAGCAGGGGGACCACGGCCGGCGCCGACGCGCCAGCCCTGATCGACAGGAGAGTCCGCCAGTTGGCTTTCGTATCCAACAACAAACGTCCGCCCGTACGCATCGCGGCGCGGATTGCACGTCGCGAGGCACGACAGTGACCGATTCGCAACCCACCAGCCCGCGTCCCGCGACGATCAGCGACGTCGCCCGCGAGGCCGGTACCGGCAAGACCAGCGTATCGCGCTATCTCAACGGCGAGACGCACGTGTTGTCCGCGGATCTGCGCCAGCGGATCGAAGCGGCCATCGCGCGGCTGAACTACCGGCCGAACCAGATGGCGCGCGGCCTCAAGCGCGGCCGCAACCGGCTGCTCGGCATGCTCGCGGCCGACCTGACCAATCCCTATACCGTCGAGGTGCTGCAGGGCGTCGAGGCCGCGTGCCACGCGCTCGGCTACATGCCGCTGATCTGCCACGCGGCGAACGAGGTCGAGATGGAGCGCCGCTTCCTGCAGCTGCTCACCACGTACCGCGTCGAAGGGCTGATCGTCAACGCGCTCGGCGCCGAGGAGGACGTGCTGCGCCCGCTGCGCGGCGGCGGCATTCCGGCGGTGCTGGTCGACCGGACGGTCGAGGGCTTCGAGGCCGACCTGATCGGCCTCGACAACGGCAACGCGGTCGAGACGGTCGTGCGGCACCTGATCGAGCGCGGCTTCGACGCGATCCATTTCGTCGTGCAGCCGTTCGAGCATGTCAGCTCGCGGCGCCAGCGCGAGGCGGCGTTCCGCGCGACGCTCGCGGCGCACGGGCGGCAGGCGCTGCCGGCTGTCGTGCTCGACCTGAATGCGGCCGATGCGGTGGCCGTCGCGCTCGCCGAACTCGATGCGCGCATCGACGCGGCCGCGCAGCGCGGCACGCGCGCGGCGCTGTTCGCGGCGAACGCGCCGGTCGCGCTCGCGATCGCGCGGCACCTGCGCGCGCGGTTCGGCGCGGCGTGGCAGGCGCACGCCGCGCTCGTGTCGATCGACGATCCGGAGTGGGCGGAGCTGATCGGCATCACCGCGATCCGTCAGCCGACCTACGAAATCGGCTACAAGGCCGTCGAATTCGTCCACGAGCGGATCGACGGCGCGGCGGGCGACGTGCGCATCGCGCTGCTGCCCGGCGAGCTGATCGCGCGCGCGTCGACCGCAAGCTGAGTATCATTCGGGGCACGCAGCGCGTCAGGTGCGCTGCCCCGAACAAGGAATTACATGACTGTTGCCCCCGTCACGCTGGCGGTGCTGATCGCCGCCACGCTGATCATCGCGCTGCTGCCGCTCGCCCTTTACCGCTACCTGCGCAAGCCGCTTTCCCTCGACCGCCGCGATTCGATCGTCGGCATCGCCGTTTTCGCGCTGTTCGCGATGGTGCTCCAGCGCGCGTTTCACGGCGTCGTGCTGGGCCAGGTGTCGCCCGGCGGCTGGCTGACGCAGCCGCTCGCGTTCGTTGCGTACGGCGCGCTGTCGGCCGGCGTGTTCGAAGAGGTCGGGCGCTATCTCGGGATGGTCATCCTGAAGCGCCGCTACGGCGTGTCGGCCGGCGATGGCCGCGGGATCGGCAACGGCATCGGCCACGGCGGCGCGGAGGCGTGGTTTGCCGGCGTGCTCGTGTGGGGCCAGTGGTCGTACCTCGCGTGGCTCGCGAATCACGGCCAGCTCGACGCGCAGCTCGCGGGGCTGCCGGGCGATGCCGTGCTGCGCCTGCACGTGCTGCTGTCGACGCTGTCGGTGCAGTCCATGGCGCTGCTGCTGATCGAGCGCGGCGCGGCATTCATGCTGCAGGTCGCGCTGTCGGTGCTGATGTGGCGCGGCGTGCGCGCCGGCTCGCGCGGCGTGCTGCCGCTCGCGATCGCGCTGCATGCGCTCGCCGACGTGCCGGGGATGCTCTACCAGGTCCGCATGCTGTCGGGCGCGTGGGTCGAGGTGATCTATTTCGTGCTGGGCGCGGCGCTGATCGGCGTGCTGGTGAAGACCTGCCGCCCCGTGCGCGCGGCGGCCTGACGGGAGGACGGAAATGGAAGACTATCTGATCGAATGCCCGAGCGCCGAATTCGATGCGCTCGCGCGCGTGATCTGCGACCTGTTCCCGGAGCAGACCCGCTTCGTTGAAAGCAGCGACGAGCGCGGCCGTTTCCTGTCCGTGCAGTGGGTCGCGATGCGCTTCGGCTCGACGCCGAAACGGATGACGCTCGACGTGCGCATCGCGCCGGCCGCGTTCGCGCGCTATCTCGCGCTGAAGCCGATGCAGCGCGCGCGCAGCCATGCGGTGCTGCATGCGTACGTGGAAGCGACGCTGGGGTCGCTGGAGGAGCGTCACGCGGCAGGCGAAGCGGTGCCGCGCGACGAGGTGCTCATGCTGGACGAGGAGTTCGCGTAAGCGGCTTTGCGTTGGCGCCGCTGCCGATGCGACGTGCCGTCAATCGGCGTCGCGGTAGACCTGCGCAAAGCGCTGTGCCTGCACGACGCCGTAGTCGCCGGGCGCATACTGCATCACCCAGTCGCCCGCGACGCCGCGCAGCGTGTCGCCGTTCGCGGAACGCGCGATCGCGAAGGGTTCGTCCATGCGCCGGGCGAGCACCACCGCCGGCCGGTTCCGGTACGCGCCCGGCTCGCCGTGCGCGAGCGCCGGATCGGCGGGCAGGTACTTCGCGTCGAAACGCGCGCGCGACACGACCCAGCGGTCGCCGGTCGAGCCGGTGATCAGCGCGTCGCCGGCCACGTAGCGGTTCGGGCCTTCGAGGCTCATCAGTTCGCCGTCCCCGGCCGCAAAGGCGACCGCGACGGTTTCGTCCTTGACGACGCGCCGGGCCTGCGGATCGGTGCCGAGATCGAGTTGCTTGAGTTCTAGCATGGCGAAGAAGTGCGGGAAAAGCGTGGAGCTTATCCCGAAAACGGCGCGCTGTGAAATCGGCGCCGTCCGCCGGCGGGTGGCGCGCAGCCGGCCGGCCCAACGCGGGCGGGGCGGCTGCGCGTGATGCGTCAGGGCTTCGCGGGTGCGCTCGCGGCCGCGCCCGGCGCGGCGTTGCCCTTGGCGCGACGTTCGCCGCCTTGATGCAGCCAGCTGCGGAACGTCGTGTCGGCGAGCGCCTTCTGGTCGGCCGGGAAGCTCGCATAGAGCGGCGCGAACGCGTCGGCCAGCTTCTTCGCGCCGTCGGCATTCGACTGCGCGAGTTCCGCATACTGCTTCATGTCGTCGATCGCGGTTGCGCTGTGGGTTGCCATCCGCTGGCGATACAGGCGGCCCATCGTCTCGGCGTTGTCGCGCATCGTGTCGGCAAAGGTCTTCCATTGCGGTTCCTGCGCCGGCGTGATCTTCAGCTGGTTGTGCAGGTACGTGATGCGTTCCTCGATGCGCGCTTCATGGCGGGCCGCGTGCTGCGCGGCGCTTGGCGCCGACGCCGCGGCAGCGGCCGGCTGCGCGGGCGCCTGAGGCTGCGCCTGGGGTTGCGTCTGCGCAAACGCGCTGGCCGCAACGGTCAGGGCAGCGAGGGTGAGCGAAAATTTCTTCATGGTGGCTCTCCGGGGTGATGTCGTGCGAGCGGGCGCGGCGCTTCTGCGGCGCACGCGCGATTCGTGTCACACCGTATTAGTAGCACGCGGTGCGTCGCGCGGGCGCCGATGCGACACTTGCTTACATCCGATACGAAACGACATCGATGCGGATACATTTGTTCACACCGTTGCCGCGATGCATGCACCGATTGGGCCGGCGCGCGTTCGGCGCTATCATCGCGTCACGTTCAATTCCGGCTGCGCCCCGCGCGCCCATTTCAAGCCTCATGCGTCCACCCCGTCTCGACCAGCTCGACGAGCTCGACCGGCAGCTCGTCGCGCTGCTGCAAGCCAATGCGCGCGCCAGCGTCGCGGATCTCGCGCGCCAGCTCGACGTCGCGCGCACGACGGTGATCGCGCGCATCGCGCGCCTCGAGCGGACCAACGTGATCGCCGGCTACAGCGTGCGGCTTGGCCAGGACGTGCTCGACGCGAGCATCTACGCGTACGTGGGCGTCATCCTCGCGCCGAAGTACGGCAAGGACGTGCTGAAGAAGCTCGACCGGATGCCCGAAGTGCAACTGCTGTGCGCGGTGAGCGGCGAATACGACTATGTTGCGTGGCTGCGCGCCGATTCGCCGGAACGGCTCAACGACCTGCTCGACCAGATCGGCGCGCTCGAAGGCGTCGAGCGCACGACGACGTCGATCATCCTCGCGTGCAAGATCGATCGCGGGACGGTGGGCGGCTGACGTGCGCGGTCGGCGCGCGCGGCGGTCTTGATCGATTGCCGCGGGCTGCGCGTTGCCGGCAGCCGGGCCGGCGTATCAGCCAGCCGGGGACGTCGCGCGAAGCGGCCGGCCGAGCGGAACCCGCACGACCACGCGCAGCCCGCTGCAGTGCGGCTCGTCCGCATAGGCTAGCGTGATATCGGCCCCCATGCGCTCGGCGATCGTCTTCACGATCGACAGCCCGAGCCCCGAGCCGATCTGTTCGTTGCCGGGCACCCGGTAGAACGGATCGAACACGCGCTCGCGCTCGTGCGGCGCGATGCCGGGCCCCGTGTCGGCGATCGTCAGGAACACGTGCGATGCGCACGCGTGCGTCGACAGGTCGACACGGCCGCCGCGCGGCGTGTAGCGGATCGCGTTGTCGACGAGGTTCTTGACCAGCGACGCAAGCTCGATTTCGTCCGCGTACACAGCGCACGCGTTGGCATCCTGGCCATCTTCGACGCCGATGTCGAGCGCCTTGGCTTCCGCGAGCGGCATCAGGTCTTCCAGCACGCGGCGAAACACCGCATGCACGGATACGGCGCCGTGCGTTGCCGGCGATGCGTTTTGCACCCGCGCGAGCGCAAGCAACTGCTCGATCAGGTTGCGGCTGCGGTCGAGCCCGCCGCGCAGCGTCGCGAGCCGCGCGCGCGCGTCGGCCGGCAGCTGCGTGTCGGCGAGCCGTTCGGCCTGCAGCGACATGGCCGTGAGTGGCGAGCGCAACTCGTGCGCGGCATCGGCGACGAAGCGGCGCTGCGCGTCGACTGATTGCGCGACGCGCGCGAGCATCCGGTTGATGGCGACGACGAACGGACGCACCTCGACCGGCACGTGCCCGGCCGGCACCGGACGCAGGTCGTGCTCGTCGCGCGCGTCGATCTGGGCCGACAGCGACGCGACCGGGCGGAACAGCTTGCGCACGAGATCGGCGACGAGCAGCAGCAGGATCGGCACGAGGATCAGCAGCGGCAGCGCGGTGCGCCACGCGCTTTCGCGCGCGACGTCGTCGCGCATGCCGGCTTCCTGCGCGACCGCGATGCGTTCGCCGTTCGCGAGCGTATGGACCATCACGCGATACGGCTTGCCGCCGGTATCGAGCGTGTGCAGGCCGTCCGCGAGCGTCGCCGGCAACGCGAGCCGCGGCTCGCCGCCGTCCGAAGGCTGCGCGTCGTTGGCAAGCGGCTGCACGATCACGCGAGACACCTCGTCGCTTTCGTTGTTTTCCTTGCTGTTGCGCGCCTGATCGGCGCCCGTGGCGCCGGGCGACCGGACGCCCTGACGGTCGAGCAGCGTGGCGACCTCGCGCAGCACGTCGTCCTGCAGTTCGTGCGCTTCGTCGAACGCCGACGTAAACGCAAACGCGGCCGCGACCGTCGCGACGGCCAGGATCGCGACCGACAGCGCAATCGACAGGCGGAACTGGATCGACTCGCTCAGGCGCTTCTTGACACCATCCATCCCACCCCCCTGACGTTCTTGATCACGCTGCTGCCGAGCTTGCGGCGCAGCGAGTGAATCAGGAATTCGACCGCGTTGCTCTCGACTTCCTCGCCCCATCCGTACAGCCGGTCCTCGAGTTCGCGCCGCGACAGGATCGCGCCGGGGCGCACCAGCAGCGCGCGCAGCAGCGAGAACTCGCGATTCGACAGCTGGACGGGCGCCTGGCCGTCGACGGCCGCCTCGCGCGTCGACGGGTCGAGCGACACGATGCCGTTGCTCAGCACCGGCGCGGCCGAGCCGGCCTGGCGCCGGATCGCGACGCGGATCCGCGCAAGCAGTTCGGCCATCTCGAACGGTTTGACGACATAGTCGTCGGCGCCGCCGTCGAGGCCGCGCAGGCAGTCGTCGAGACCGTCGCGCGCGGTAACGACGATGAGCGGCACGGTGCTGTCCTGCGCGCGGATGCCGGCCAGCACGTCGAGGCCGTCGCGGCCGGGCAGGCCGAGGTCGAGCAGGATCAGGTCGTAGCGCTGCGCGGCGAACGCCGTCAACGCACGCGCGCCGTCGGTCACCCAGTCCGCCGCATAGGACGCGTCCTTCAGCGCAAGGTGGACGGCTTCGCCGATCATCGGGTCGTCTTCGACAAGCAGGATTCGCATGCGTCCTCTGTAAGCCAGGCCTTGGCCGCCAGCGTATGCGATTCCCGGCCGGGCGTCACGCGCGATGCGCACGCGCGGCCGGGAAGGGGCGGAAAGCGGCCGGGATCGGGCCCGGCCGCGCTTACTTGCCGCCGAACCGGTCGAAGGCCGCGAGCAGATCCTTCATCGCGGCGACCGAATCGGCCTGGGTCGGATGATCGGCGCGCAACGCGGCGAGCGCACGGTCGATTGCCTTGTCGACGATGTGCCAGTCGTCGGCCGCGCGCGGCTTCAGGCCGGCCTCGGCCGAATCCCACGCGATCTCGAGATCCTTGATGCGCGCTTTCGCGCCGGGCAGGTCGTTCTTGCCGACGAGCGCGTTCACGTCGGTGGCGATCGTGCGGAATGGCGACAGGTCGCCGAGCTTCGATGCGACGGCCGAGGAAGAAGCCGATGCGGCCGGCGCGGGTGTCGACGCATTCGCGTCCTGATGCTTCGAGCAGCCGGCGGCAGCGCTCAGCGCGGCAACCGTGAGCGTGATGACGGAGAGACGGGAAAGGGCGTGCGGAAAGCGCATGACGGGTCCTCGATTCATTAAAGGGAAACGGGTGTGTGTTACTCGGCGGCGCGCGTGCGCTGGCTGCTGTCGAATTGCGCGGCGGCCACGAGCAGCACGATCACGGTCAGGAACAGCAGGCTCGTCCATGCGGCGCCGATGCCGAGCCCGCCATACGTGCGTGCCTGCGTGAGCAGGTCGCCGAGCGCCGCGCCGAACGGCCGCGTGAGGATGTACGCGATCCAGAACGCGAGCACGGCGTTCGCGCCGAGCCGCCACAGCACGAACACGGCGGCGATCAGCGCGCCGAAGCACAGTGCGCCGATGGAGAAGCCGAGGCCGAGCGCCTCGGTCGCGAGATCGCCCGCGGCGGTGCCGAGCGCGAACGTGCAGAGGATCGCGGCCCAGTAGAACAGCTCGCGCCGCGGCGTGACGACCTCGGCGATCGACAGCGTGCCCTCGATCCGGTGCCAGACGAAGAAGATCGCGGCGAGTGCGACGGCGAACACGGTGGTGCTGACATACAGGCTGACGTTCAGTCCGTCGGTGAGCAGGTCGGTGATCTGCGTGCCGACGATGCTGACCAGGACGACGGTGAGCCAGTAGATCCACGGCGTATAGCGGCGCGTGCGCAATTGCAGCCCCAGCGCGATCGCGAGCAGCGACGCCATCGCGACGCGCGTGACGGCCTGGCCGAGGCCCGCGTTGACCGCGAGAAAATCCGCGCCGGTTTCGCCGACCGTGGTCGACATGATCTTGACGATCCAGAACGACAGCGTGACGTCGGGCACCTTGTTCAGCCAGTGCGACGCGCGATTCGCGGAAAGGGTTTGCATGCCGAAGCCTCCTTGGAAATCGGGTGATCGGCAGCAGTCTGAAGCGGGAAACTTAGGCCATCCATAGGGTGGCCGGTCGATGGAAAAACAGCGTGTTTCGACGAATCGACGAAATATATCGTCATAACGTCGAGAATTGCCGTCGTTTCGCATCATTCTTGGTCTTGGAACTGATTTTGCGTGTCCCTAAACTGTGTTCATGGCTCGACGCCGTACACAACACCAACCCATCATCAGGAGATAAGCGCATGAAAATCGCCATCGTCGGCGCAGGTCTGATCGGCCACACCATCGCTCACATGCTGCGTGAAACGGGCGACTACGAAGTCGTCGCCTTCGATCGCGACGCCGACGCGCTCGCGAAGCTGTCGCGCGAAGGCATTGCGACGCAACGTGTCGACTCGGCCGATGCGAATGCGATCCGCGAAGCGGTCAAGGGTTTCGATGCGCTCGTCAACGCGCTGCCGTACTACCTCGCCGTGAACGTCGCCGCCGCCGCGAAGGCCGCGGGCGTCCATTATTTCGACCTGACCGAAGACGTGCGCGCGACGCACGCGATCCGCGAACTGGCCGACGGCTCCGACCGCGCGTTCATGCCGCAGTGCGGCCTCGCGCCGGGCTTCATCGGCATCGCCGCGCACGAGCTCGTGAACGGCTTCACCGAAGTGCGCGACGTGAAGATGCGCGTCGGCGCGCTGCCTGAGTACCCGACGAATGCACTGAAGTACAACCTGACGTGGAGCGTCGACGGCCTGATCAACGAATACTGCCAGCCGTGCGAAGCGATCCGCGACGGCCGCAAGCAGTGGGTGCAGCCGCTCGAAGGCCTCGAGCACTTCTCGCTCGACGGCACCGAATACGAAGCGTTCAACACGTCGGGCGGCCTCGGCACGCTGTGCGAGACGCTGTCGGGCAAGGTCGAGACGCTCGACTACAAGTCGGTGCGCTACCCGGGCCACCGCGATCTCGTGCAGTTCCTGCTCGAAGACCTGCGCCTGTCGACCGACCGCGACACGCTGAAGTCGATCATGCGCCGCGCGGTGCCGTCGACCAAGCAGGACGTCGTGCTGGTGTTCGTGACGGTGACGGGCGTGAAGGACGGCCAGCTCGTGCAGGACGTGTTCACGCGCAAGATCTTCGCGAAGGAAGTGTGCGGGATGCCGATGAGCGCGATCCAGATCACGACCGCGGGCGCGATGTGCGCGGTGCTGGACTTGTTCCGCGAGAAGAAGCTGCCGCAGAACGGCTTCATCCCGCAGGAAAAGGTGTCGCTGAAGGCGTTCCTCGCGAACCGCTTCGGCAAGCTGTACGACGGCGGCACGATGGAGCGCGTGCACGCGGTGGCCTGATTGCCGTCACAGCCACGCACGAGGCTCGAAGCAACGCCGGGGGCGCACGACGCCGCCCGGCGTTGTCGCATTCGGGCGGCGCGAGGCTCAGGCGGGCAGCGGCGGGACGATCGGGGTGGGCGGGGCGGGCGGCGGCGGCACGATCCGCGCGAGCAGCGCGTCGATCTCCGCATCGCCGGGCGCGCTGTTGTCGAACATCACGAGCCCTTCGCATTCGTCGCCGGTCGGCGCGAAGCGGCGCTGCCGGTATTCGTCCCAGTGCGTGAGCTTGTACGCGTCGTTCGGGTTGCCGCGCGTGACGATGCGCTGGTGCGCGACGTCTTCGGGCACATGGACCCAGATGACGGTGAGCGTGACCTCGGGGCCGATGCCGAGCCACGCGCGATCGAAGATGCGCCGGTCGCGCACCTCGCGCGACAGCGGGCCGACCACGATCGCGCTGATGCCGAGCGCGAGGTTTTCGCGCGCGGTGTCGAGCAGCCCGTGGTATTCGGGATCGCGCAGGTGTTTCAGGTAGAGCGGGCTGTCGCGGTCGTTCGGGTCGTGGGTGAGGGCGCCCATCGCCGCCGAACTGTAGCGGCCGTACAGCGTGTCCTTGTCGAGCAGGCAGAAGGCCTCGCCGGTCGCGCGCATCAGCGGCCCGATGAGCCGCTTCGCGAGCGTGGTCTTGCCGGTGCCGGCGTGACCGCAGAAAAACACCAGATGCGTCACGAATGCGTGCTCCCCGATCCGGCCCGGGCCGCGTCCACGCGTTTTGCGTTGTTCGGGAACACTTCCGCTTCGAGCCACATCGCGTTGATGATGCCGAAACCGAGCGCAACGCCGATGCCGAGAATCCACGAGAAATACCACATGGGTCTGCCTCCTAGACGGTGATGCCGCGCGGCCGGGCCGCGGGCGGGTGGGTGCGTCCGCCGCGCGGTGGGCCGCGCATGCTGCGGCGCACGCAGCCCGATCATGACCAATTACCGCGCGGGGCGCAAGCCGCGCCGCGACGGGGCCGGCCGTGCAACAAAGCGGTAAACTGGCGTGCTCCCTGCAATACGATGAACACCATGCTGATCAACTGCGCTGCATACCAGGACGGCCGCAAGCTGGCCGACATCGACATCGAGGCCATCAGCGACTACGTGTCGAAGCCCGAATGCTTCGTGTGGGTCGCGTTGAAAGACCCGACGCCGGAAGAGATCGAACTGATGGGCGAGGAATTCGGGCTGCACGAACTCGCGATCGAGGACGCACGCAAGGGCCATCAGCGGCCGAAGATCGAGGAATACGGCGACTCGCTGTTCGCGGTGCTGCACACGGTCGAGTTCGACCAGGACGGCGAATTCAACGTCGGCGAGCTGAACGTGTTCGTCGGGCCGAACTATGTGCTGTCGATCCGCAACCATACCGAGCAGGATTTCCGCGCGGTGCGCACGCGCTGCGAGCGCGAGCCGCACCTGCTGCAGGAAGGCTCGGCGTTCGTGTTCTACGCGCTGATGGACCAGGTCGTCGATCGCTATTTCCCGATCCTCGAAACGCTCGGCAACGAACTCGAGGCACTCGAGGACCGCATCTTCACGAAGGCCACGCCGGCGGCGTCGCGCGCGATCATCGAGGATCTCTATTCGCTGAAGCGCCGGCTCGTGATGCTGTACCAGCACACGGCGCCGCTGCTCGAGCCGCTCGCGAAGCTGACCGGCGGGCGCATCCCGCAGGTCTGCAGCGGGATGGAGCATTACTTCCGCGACGTGTACGACCATCTGCAGCGGATCGTGAAGACGATCGAGGGGCGGCGCGAGATGGTCGTGACCGCGATCCAGGTCAATCTCGGGATGATCTCGCTCGCCGAGAACGAGGTGACCAAGCGGCTCGGCTCGTTCGCCGCGCTGTTCGCGATCCCGACGATGATCGCCGGCATCTACGGGATGAACTTCGCGAACATGCCCGAACTGCACCTGCAGTACGGCTTCTACGGCTGCATCGGCGTGATGGCCGTGGCCGATCTCGCGCTGTGGTGGCGCTTCAAGCGGGCAGGGTGGCTGTAGCCGGCGGCGCGCGCCGGCGCTGGCTTAGCGCGGCGCGTGCTTGCCGACTACGACGCGCCACGGCCGTACGCGCCACGACTTGACGAGGCCGTTCTGCACGTACGGATCGGCGCGCGCGAACGATTCGGCCACCTCGGGCGAATCGCCTTCGAACACCAGCACGGCCTGGTCGGCCGGATCCGCGAACGCGCCCGCGAGCATCAGCTCGCCGCGTTCGGTGGCCGCGTGCGCGAGTGCCAGGTGCTCGGCGCGGAACGGTTCGCGTCGCGTCAGGTAGTCGTCGACGAGTTCGTAGATCAGCTGGTAGTGCATGCATCGCTCCCGGAAGAATCGAAGGGGCCGCAACCGCGACGCCGGCGCGGCCGTCGGCCTGTTGCGGGCAGTATAGGGCAGGCGTGCGGCCGTGGTGCGTGCGGAACGCGCGCCTCTGTCCCTTTGCTATATCGCAACTAACGGTCGAGCCTTTTCCCGTCGCCGAGTCCTGCCGACGCATCGCGCCGCCTGCGCAGCATGGTCTGCAGGCAAGGGCGGCGACCCGCGTCTACGCCTTGTAGCCGATCGTCCTCAGCAGGTCCTTGCGCCACTGCACGTCGTCGTCGTTCTCGACGCCGAGCGGCGGAAAACCGTCCACCACGCCGACGATGCCGCGCCCTTGCCCGGTTTCGGCGACGATCACCTCGGTCGGGTTCGCGGTCGCGCAGTAGATCCGGCACACCTCGGGCACCGCCTTGATCGCGTTCAGCACGTTGACCGGATAGAAGCCGTCGCCGAGGAACACGATGAACGCGTGGCCGGCGCCGATCTTGGTGGCGTTGCGGCACGCAAGCTCGACCAGCGCCGGATCGGTGCCGGAGCGCCGCACGAGCCGCTTGCCCGACGCCTCGCAGAACGCGAGCCCGAAGCGGATGCCGGGCACGGTGCCGACGAGCGCCTCGTGGAGGTCCTCGACGGACTTGATGAAATGCGTCTGGCCGAGGATGAAGTTCATGGTCTCGGGCTTGTCGACGGCCACGGTGTGCAGTTGCAGCATGTCGGACCTCTTCTGGGCGATGCGGCGCAGGCGTCGCGAATGGGCTCTCCAAGCTTAGTACGCGGCGGCCGGCGTCGAAAGCCGCGCGGCCGTCCTATCCTTCGTTGTGTGTGTGGCACGCGACGGAGGCGCATATGGACGTGCGACAAGGTTTCGTCGACTGCGTGGGGCGTACGCCGCTGATCCGGCTGGCGGCGCTCAGCGCGCAGACGGGCTGCGAGATCCTGGCCAAGGCGGAATTCATGAACCCGGGCGGCTCGGTGAAGGACCGCGCGGCGCTGTACATCATCCGCGATGCCGAGCGGCGGGGCACGCTGAAGCCGGGCGGCACCGTTGTCGAGGGCACGGCCGGCAACACCGGCATCGGCCTCGCGCACATCTGCGCGGCGCGCGGCTATCGCTGCGTGATCGTGATCCCGGACACGCAATCGCCGGACAAGATGGCGATCCTGCGCACGCTCGGCGCCGAGGTGCGCGCGGTGCCCGCGGCGCCGTACCGCGACCCGAACAATTATCAGAAGATTGCCGGGCGGCTCGCGGGCGAACTCGACAACGCGATCTGGGCCAACCAGTTCGACAACCCGGTCAACCGGCAGGCGCACTACGAGACGACCGGCCCGGAGATCTGGCGCGACACCGCGGGCACGGTCGATGCATTCGTGTGCGCGACCGGCACGGGCGGCACGCTGGCCGGCGTGAGCCGCTACCTGAAGGAGCAGAACCCGGCGATCCGGATCGTGCTCGCCGACCCGCAGGGCAGCGGCCTCTACAGCCACGTCAAGACCGGCGAGATCAAGGCCGAAGGCAGCTCGATCACCGAGGGCATCGGCTCGACGCGCGTCACCGCGAATCTCGAAGGCACGGCGATCGACGACGCGGTGTGCATCGACGATCCGCAGTGCGTGGCGATGGTGTACCGGCTGCTGCGCGAGGAGGGGCTGTACGTCGGCGGCTCGAGCGGCATCAACGTCGCGGCGGCGGTGTGGCTCGCGCGGCAGATGGGCCCCGGGCATACGATCGTGACGCTGCTGTGCGATCGCGGCGACATCTATCGCGCCCGGCTGTTCAACCCCGAATGGCTGCGCGAGAAGGGTCTGGAGCCGGCGTGACAGGCGTGCGCGGCGAAGCCTGCAACGA
This sequence comes from Burkholderia pyrrocinia, assembly GCA_001527685.1. GTDB lineage: Bacteria > Pseudomonadota > Gammaproteobacteria > Burkholderiales > Burkholderiaceae > Burkholderia > Burkholderia pyrrocinia_D. The sequence continues at coordinate 57,403 of LOZU01000010.1, read as the reverse complement.
GGGTGCAACGGGATTTTCCATCCGCGCAAATGCGACCTATGCTGAACGAACCCGGTGCGAACGCCGTTCGCCCGCTATGTTCAGACGAGGTGTGCCATGTCGATGTCTGCGACCCTGCAGGATTGCCTGCGCCAGAAGTCCTCGCGGTATGAAGTCGTGTACCACCCCTATAGCCATACGAGCATGGAGACCGCCGCGGCCGCGCATATCCCCGGCGACCGTCTCGCGAAAACCGTGCTGCTCGAAGACGACGGCGGCTACGTCGCGGCCGTGCTGCCGACCACGCACGCGGTGCGCCTGTCCGATCTTTGGGCGAAGACCGGCCGTCATCTCGTGCTCGCGAAGGAAGTCGAGCTGCGCGAACTGTTCAAGGACTGCGATGCGGGCGCGCTGCCGCCGGTCTGCATGGCCTACGGGATGCAGACCTTCCTCGAAGAGCATCTGGCGACGCAGCCGGAAGTCTATTTCGAGGCGGGCGATCACGAGGCGCTGATCCACATGACGCAGGACGAGTTCCTGTCGCTGATGGAAACCGCCGAACGCGCGCATTTCTCGCACAAGATGCAGGGCATGGCGTCTTGAGCGGCGACGGCCGGCGCGCGGACGTGCGCCGGCCGCCGTGAAGTTCGGCAGCAGCGGCGCGTGATGCACCGATTCAGGCCGTGCGCCTGGGGGGCGAGTGCGCGCGTGCCGCCACGCGCATGCCTGGTCAGTTGTCCCCGCAATGTCTTTGCTCGCCCGGTGTCGGGCGGCAGCACCCATCATCCCTCCCTTACAGAATTCGTAAGACATACAGTTTCCCCGTTCCGTGACGGATTGCCGAAACTGTACTCTTGCGGGCACGATGAATGTGTGTGCCTGCGGGTGACTGTTCTCCTCGTACTCTTCCATTACCAAAAGCACAGCGCCGCAAATCCCGGATCCCGGGTATGCGGATGCATCTTCATGAGAGCCACGGCGATGGAAAAGGCAAAACCGGAGGGAAAGATCGCGACGAACCACGATCCGACCGCTGCGCGGGGTATCCGCACACGCGGCGCACCGGCGGGAGGCGCGCGATGAAACTGTATGAAAAACTTGCGGACGACATCGAGCGCCTGATCCGCCAGGGCGTGTACCGGCACGGCGACCGGATTCCGTCGGTGCGGCAGGCGAGCCAGCAGCACCGGCTCAGCATCACGACGGTGCTGCACGCGTACCTGCTGCTCGAAAGCCGCGGCCTGCTGGAGAGCCGCCCACAATCCGGCTACTTCGTGAACCTGCGCCGCAACGACGGCAACGGGCAGGCGCGCGACCTGCGGCCGTCGAAGCCGATCGCGATTTCGTCGTCGGTCGACGTGAGCCGGCTTGTGCTGTCGACGCTGCGCTCGATCGGCGCGGACGACGCGGTGCCGCTCGGCTCGCCGTATCCGGACCCGAGCCTGTTTCCGTTCGAGAAGCTGAACCGCTACGCATACGCGGCCGGCCGCGACAAGACGCTGTGGGGCGTGACCGACGGGCTGCCGCCCGGCAGCCCGCGCCTCGTGCGGCAGATCGCGCGCCGCTACCTGGAGAACGGCATGTCGGTCGATCCGAACGAGATCATCGTGACGGTCGGCGCGACGGAGGCGATCAACCTGTGCCTGCAGGCCGTCGCGAAGCCGGGCGACGTGATCGCGGTCGAGTCGCCCACTTTCTACGCGATGCTGCACGCGATCGAGCGGATGGGGATGAAGGCGATCGAGGTCTCGACGCATCCGGAATACGGGATCGACATCGCGGCGCTCGCGGCGATCATGAAGTCGCAGCCGGTGGCCGCCTGCATGGTGATGCCGAACTTCCAGAACCCGCTCGGCTTCCAGATGCCGGACGAGCGCAAGCGCGAGCTGGTCGAGTTCGCGGCGAAGGCCGAGATGCCGATCATCGAGAACGGTGTGTACAACGAGCTGTACTTCGGCGAGTCGCATCCGAGCACGCTGAAGTCGTACGACCGCAAGGGGCTCGTGCTGCACTGCGCGTCGTTCTCGAAGAGCCTGACGGCTGCGTACCGGATCGGCTGGGCGCTGCCGGGCCGCTATCGCGATCAGGTCGAGAAGCTGAAGTTCCTGAACACGCTGACGACGCCGCTGCTGCCGCAGCTCGCGATCGCGGAATTCCTCGAGCGCGACGGCTACGAGCATCACCTGCGGCGGATCCGCAAGGCCTATGCGCAGCAGGCGAACCTGATGCGCGCGATGGTGTCGCGGTTCTTTCCGGAGGGCACGCGCATCTCGAGCCCGGCAGGCGGCTACGTGCTGTGGGTCGAGCTGCCCGCGAAGGTCGATGCGATGCGGCTGTACCAGCTCGCGCTCGAGCAGGGGATCACGATCGGCCCCGGCTACATGTTCTCGATTTCGGACAGCTATCGGAACTTCATCCGGCTGAACTACAGCAGCCCGTGGTCGAGCCAGATCGAACAGGCGGTGATCACCGTCGGCAAGCTCGCGGCGCTCTGCGCGCGCTGACAGGCTGGCGTGCGGCGTGCGTCGTGAGCGCGCCGCACGCGGTATGTCATCCGCCCGTCACGGGCGGGAAAAACGCAATCTCGCTATCCTCGCGCACGACGAAGCCGCCGTTCACCATCTCGTGGTTGACCGCGATGCGCACGGGGCGCTCGTGGTGCAGCGCATGCGCGGCGCGTTCGTCGCGCGACGCGAGCGTGCTGCGCAGCGCGTCGACGGTGAGCTCGGGCGCATCGATCTCGACGATTTCCTCGTCGATGCGCAGTTGTTCGCGAATGCTCGCGAAGTATTTGATCGTCAGTCTCATGGTCGGGTTTTGCCGGGAAGGGGGAAGTCGGCGGGCGCTCAGCCCCACCGTTTCATTGCCTGGTCGTCGAGCGCCTTGGCCTCGACCCATTCGGCCGCGCCGTCGTGGCGGATCTCCTTCTTCCAGAACGGCGCATGGGTCTTCAGGAAATCCATCAGGAACTCGCACGCGTCGAACGCGGCCCCGCGATGCGGCGCGGCCACCACCACCAGCACGACGGGGTGGCCGAGCGCGATGCGGCCGATCCGGTGGACGATCCTGACCGACTCGAGCGTCCAGCGCGCGGACGCCTCCTCGACGATGCTCCACAGCGCGCGCTCGGTCATGCCCGGGTAGTGCTCGATCTCGAGCGCGACGACGTCGTCGAAGTCGCCGCTCTGGCGCACCACGCCGAGGAAGTTCACGACCGCCCCGACGCGCGGGTTGCGCACGATCGGCGTGATTTCCGCATCGACGCCGATCGGCTCGTACTGCACGCGCACCTCGAAGCCCGCGCAGATCGCGGGCGGCGACTGGGCGGGCGGCGCCGCGGCGTCGCCGGCGGGGTGGTTGTCGGAATGGGCCGGGTCGTCCGGCTCGGCGCGCGGATCGATGAGTGACGTCATGACTGTTCTCCAGGGGGCGGGCCGTCTCGCATCACGTTGTTGTGCATCAGCCGCCGACGAGCGACATGCGGACCGTCGGATACGCCTTGCCGGTCCGCCGCGCACGGTGTGCCGAACGCAGCTCGGAGTAGCGATCGTCGCGGCGCAGCCAGCGGTCGTGGATCGTCTCGGTCAGCGGCGCGAGCGGCGCCGCGGCGTCGAGCCACGGCCGCAGATCCGTGCCGTGCGTCGCGAACAGGCAGGTGTACAGCTGGCCGTCGGCGGACACGCGCGCGCGCGTGCAGGTGCCGCAGAACGGATGCGAGACGCTTGCGATGAAACCGATATCGCCGCCGCCGTCGGCGTGGCGAGTGTGGATGGCGGTGCCGGCGTGCGCATTCGCGTCGTCGCCGCACGGCAGCAGCGGAAATTCGGATTCGATGATCGCGCGCATCTGTGCTGCGGTCACGACCTTGTCGGTCGCCCAGTACTGCGCGCCGCCGACATCCATGTATTCGATGAAGCGCACCGCGACGCCGGTGTGGCGAAACGCGCGCACGAGCGGCAGCAGCTGGCTGTCGTTGACGCCGCGCTCGATCACCGCATTGACCTTGACGGGCGCGAGCCCGACGGCCTGCGCGGCCTCGATGCCGTCGAGGATGCGCGCGACCGGCAGGTCGACGTCGCTCATCCGGCGGAACACGGCGTCGTCGAGCGCATCGAGGCTCACGGTCACGCGCCCGAGGCCCGCGTCGCGCAGCGCGCGCGCCTTCGCGGCGAGCAGCGAGCCGTTGGTCGTCAGCGCGATCTCGACCGGCTTGCCGTCGACGGTCGTCAGCGACGCGAGCGATTCGACCAGCGTTTCGAGGCCGCGCCGCAGCAGCGGCTCGCCGCCCGTCAGGCGGATCTTCTCGACGCCGAGCGCGACGAACGCGCGTGCAATGCGGGTCAACTGGTCGAACGACAAACGCTCGGACGACGGCATGAACGCGTAGCCGGCATCGAAGCTTTCACGCGGCATGCAGTACGTGCAGCGGAAATTACACTGGTCGATGACGGACAGCCGCAGGTCGCGCAGCGGGCGCTCGAGCGTGTCGACGGTGCCGGGGGATTCGCTGGCCGACGTGCCGCGGCTCGCCGCGGGATGGGTCGGCATGACGGAGTCGATGACGTTCACGGTCTGTCCGTTGGCCTGCGCAGGGTGGGAGAAGCGGGGCCGCCGACGGTGCGCATGCCGCGTCGCAACAGCGGCGCCGCAGCCGTGACAGGCTCCTTGCCGGAGGATAGTCCGCCGCGATCGCGCGGCCGAGACACAATCCCGGCCGAATTGCAGGAATACAGTTCGCCGCGCAGAGCACAGCGCACGCGTGCCGCGCCGCGTTGCGGCATGAACGGGCGGGCTGGCGTCACGCGAGCCATTGCGCGAAATCGTAGTACGGCACCGCGTCGCCGCACGCGATCGCACGGCCGGCGGGCAGCCGCGCGACGCCGCCGGCTTGCGTGAGCGACTGCAGCATGCCGGCGCCTTGCTGGCGCAGCGCGTCGAGCACGGGCAGGCCGTTCGGCGCGAGGTCGCAGCGCACCCGCATGAAGCGTTCGCGCGCGTCGTCCGCTTCGACGTCGGCGTCGAGCGGCAGCCACGGGGTCGCCGGCAGGCGATCTTCACGGCCCTGCAAGCAGCGGATCAGCGGCGTCGCGAACAGCGCGAAGGTGGTCAGCGCCGCCCCCGGGTTGCCGGGCAGCAGCACCACCGGCATGCCGTCGAGCCGCGCGAGCGCGACCGGCTTGCCGGGCTTCATGCGCACGCCGGACAGCACGAACGACGCGCCGAGCGCGCTCAGCGCGGGGCGCACCAGATCCCTGTCGCCGACCGATGCGCCGCCGACGCAGACGAGCAGGTCGCAGTGCGCGCGCATGTCGCGCAGCGCAGCGTCGATCGCGGCCGGCGTGTCGCGCGCATGCATGCTGCGGCTGACGCGCGCGCCGGTGCCCGCGACCAGCGCTGCCAGCATCGGCGCGTTGCTGTTGTAGATCTGCTGCGGCAGCCGTGCGTCGCCGCACGCGACGAGCTCGTCGCCGGTCGTCAGGATGCCGACGCGCGGCACCGGATACACGTCGACGGACGCCATCCCTTGCGACGCGATCATCCCGATGTGCGCGGCCTGCAGGCGCACACCCGCGGGGATCAGCACCTGGCCCGCGCGCCATTCCTCGCCGCGGCGGCGGATGTGCGTGCCGGCCCGCGCGCTGTCGTCGAACGTCACGTGGCCGTCCTGCTCGCGTGCGCTTTCCTGCATGAGCACCGTGTCCGCACCGGGCGGAATCAGGCTGCCGGTGAAGATGCGCGCGGCGGTGCGCGGCGCGAGCGGCCGTGGCGCGTCGCCTGCATAGCAGCGCTGCGCGACGGGCAGCGGCTCGTCATGTGCGAGATCCGCGTAGCGCACTGCGTAACCATCCATCGCGCTCTGGTCGGCGCTCGGCTGGTCGAGCTCGGCGGCGAGCGGCGTGGCCAGCACGCGGCCCGCCGCTTCCGCGAGCGGCACGGATAGGCGGGCGAGCGGCCGCGTGAATGCGTGCGCGAAGTGCTGCTGGGCGGTATCGAAATCGATCGGTCGGGTCATGGCGGCGTTACTGGTTACAGTTCAGGCGATTCAAGCGAAACGGGGGCATCGGCCGGCGCGGCGTATTCGACGAAGCCGTCGCCGCGGCAGAAGCCGAGCAGCCGGATGCCGGCCTCGTTTGCGACGTCGATCGCGAGCGAGGTCGGCGCGGAGATCGTCGCGACCATCGGGATGTCGAGGCGCGCGGCCTTGCGGACCAGTTCGTAGCTCGCGCGGCTCGACAGGAACACGAAGCCGTCGCGCGTATCCGCGCGGTGCTGTGCGAGCCGGCCGATCAGCTTGTCGAGCGCGTTGTGGCGGCCCACGTCCTCGAACACGTCGATGACTTCGCCGTCGCGGCTGCACCATGCGGCCGCATGGATGCCGCCGGTGTCGCGCATCAGCACCTGGTGCGCGGGCAGCGCGCGCGCGGCACGCTCGACCGCGTCGGTGCCGATATCGGCTGCCGCGCCCGCATGGCGGATGCGCGGAGGATGCAGGTCGAGCTGCGCGATGCTCTCGATCCCGCACACGCCGCAGCCGGTGCGGCCGGCCAGCGCACGGCGGCGTTCCTTCAGCGCCATGAACGCGCGCTGCGACACGGTGAGGCGCACCACGGCGCTCGCCGTCGTGCATGCGCTCTCGATGTCGAAGACGTCCGACGCGCGCTCGACGATCCCTTCGCTGAGCGCGAAGCCGAGGCCGAACACGTCGAGGTCGATCGGCGTCGCCATCATCACCGCATGCGAGATGTCGTTGAACACGAGCGCGACGGGGCGCTCCTCGACCACGCGGTCGGCGACGCGCGCGAGCTCGCCGCGACGATGGCGCGTCACGTCGCGCGCAACGCTGCCGGTCGGCTCGACGGGGAGGGCGCATGGCTGCATGAAGGAATCCTCTCGACGGCGCCGGCCGTGGCGATCGTCCTGTCGGACGCACGCCGGGCAGGCGGATGATGGTGGACACCGTGGCGGCCGCCGCGCAGGCGCCGGACCGCCGGGAATCCGGACTGAGGGCAAGCTTACGAGGGTTCGGCCACGCCGCGCGTGTACAGCCTTGCGGCCGGAAAAGCAGTACAGCTGGCGGGCGCGATGCGACGTGTGTGTGTTTTACATGTACACATCGAAAGGGGGGCAACGAGCACAGTTCGCCGGCGCGCGCGATTGATTGCGGGCGCCATTCGAAACGCGATATCGTCGTTTCGCTTCGTTGTCGGTGCGATGCGATTCACATGTGATCGCTGGGTCGGCACGCAGGTGCGGCGGTCGGGCCGTCGCAGGGTTGCCTGCTTCGGGCGGACGTCTTTACTACCACGAGCTCACTACGGTCATGGAAATCTTCGATGCCTTCCACCTGGCGCGACTCCAGTTCGCGTTCACGGTGTCCTTTCATATCGTGTTCCCCGCAATCAGCATCGGCATGGCGAGTTTTCTCGCGGTGCTCGAATGGCGCTGGCTGGCAACGGGGGACGCCGCGTACAAATCGATGTTCCAGTTCTGGTCGAAGATCTTCGCGGTCGGCTTCGGCATGGGCGTCGTGTCCGGCGTCGTGATGGCCTACGAGTTCGGCACGAACTGGAGCGGGTTTTCCCGCATCGCCGGCAACATCACCGGGCCGCTGCTGACGTATGAAGTATTGACGGCGTTCTTCCTCGAGGCCGGCTTCCTCGGCGTGATGCTGTTCGGCTGGAACCGCGTGAGCCCGCGCGCGCATTTCTTCGCGACGCTGATGGTCGCGCTCGGCACGCTGATCTCGACGTTCTGGATCCTGTCGTCGAACAGCTTCATGCAGACGCCGCAGGGCTATGCGATCCAGAACGGCATCGTCGTGCCGGTCGACTGGTTCAAGGTGGTGTTCAACCCGTCGTTCCCGTACCGCCTGCTGCACATGACGATCGCGGCGTTCATCGTCGCGGGCTTCATCGTCGCCGCGTGCGGCGCATGGCACCTGCTGCGCGGCCGCCGCGACGAGCCGGTCAAGCGCAGCTTCTCGATGGCGCTGTGGATGCTGCTGTTGCTGGCGCCGGTGCAGATCGTCATCGGCGACGCGCACGGCCTCAACACGCGCCAGTACCAGCCGGCGAAGATCGCGGCGATCGAGGGGCTGTGGGAAACCGAGAAGGGCGGCACCGCGCTGAACCTGTTCGGCATTCCGGACATGCAGGCGGAAGTCACGCGCTACGCGGTGCAGGTGCCGCACCTCGGCAGCCTGATCCTCACGCACAGCTGGGACGGCGAGATCCGCGGGCTGAAGGAGTTCCCGCCGCAGGACCGCCCGAACTCGACAATCATCTTCTGGACGTTCCGGATCATGGCGGGCCTCGGCATGCTGATGCTGCTGACCGCGCTGCTCGGGCTGCTGCTGAGAAAGGGCGGGCGGCTCTATGAAGCGCGCTGGTTCCAGTGGTTCGTGCTGGGCATGGGGCCGTCGGGGATCGTCGCGCTGCTCGCCGGCTGGATCACGACCGAGGTCGGCCGGCAGCCGTGGACGGTCTATGGCGTGCTGCGCACGATCGATTCGGTCGCGCCGCTCGATGCGCAGCAGGTGGGCGTATCGCTGCTGATCTTCGTGGTGGTGTATTTCCTCGTATTCGGGACAGGTGCGTACTACATGTTGAAACTGATGAAGCGCGGGCCGGCGGCGAACGCCGGGTACATCGAACTGCACCGGCATCCGGGGCTGCGCAAGAGCGCACTGTCCACGCCGCTGGACGTCACCGAAGCGGAATAAGGAGCCCGCCATGCATATCGATCTTCCTGTCGTCTGGGCCGCGATCATCGGGCTCGGCGTGTTCATCTACGTGGCGCTGGACGGCTTCGACCTCGGCATCGGCCTGCTGTTTCCGTTCTTCGACGCGAAAGCCGAGCGGCAGGTGATGCTCGACACCGTCGCGCCGGTGTGGGACGGCAACGAGACGTTCCTCGTGCTCGGCGGAGCGGGGCTGTACGGCGCGTTCCCGGTCGTGTACTCGACGCTGCTGCCGGCGAACTATTTGCCGCTGATCCTGATGGTGGTCGGGCTGATCTTCCGCGGCGCGGCGTTCGAATTGCGCGCGAAGGCGAATCGCACGCAGCACCTGTGGGATCTCGCGTTCATCGGCGGCTCCGCGCTCGCGGCGTTCTGCCAGGGCATCGTGCTCGGCTCGCTGCTGCAGGGCATCAAGATCGCCGACGGCCGCTTCGTCGGCGGCCCGTTCGACTGGCTGTCGCCGTTCAGCCTGTTCTGCGGGCTCGGCGTGCTCGTCACCTATGCGGCGCTCGGCTGCGGCTGGCTGATCCTGAAGGTCGACGGCGAGCTGCAGCGCAAGATGCGCCTGCTGATGAAGCCGCTGACCGGCGTGCTGCTCGGCGCGATCGTGATCGTCAGCCTGTGGACCGTGGTCGGCCTGCCGGCCGTCGCGCACCGCTGGTTCGGCAGCGGCGACCTGATCTGGTTCGCGCCGGTGCCGGTGCTGGTGCTCGCCTGCGTGTGGGGCATCTTTCGCACCGTGCGCCGCAAGTACGAGGCGACGCCGTTCCTGCTCACGCTCGCGATCTGCTTTCTCGGCTACACGGGCCTCATCATCAGCATCTGGCCGAACATCGTGCCGCCGTCGCTGACGATCTGGGACGCATCGTCGAGCCATTCGAGCCAGCTGTTCGCGCTGGTCGGCACGGTGATCGTGCTGCCGATCATCCTCGTCTACAACGCGATGCAATATCGGGTGTTCCGCGGCAAGGTACGTGAAGGGGATGGCTACCACCACTGACGCCTGTGGGCTTCGCGACACCCGCACTCCGGCCCCGCCTCGCGGGGCCGTTTTCGTTACGCAGGGGCCACGCGGCTTTGCCGCGGCCCGCAGAGAATCATCATGATCGTCAGACCGCGACAAAACTGGTTGCAGATGCTGTTCGTATGGAACGGGTCGGTATTGCAATCGATCATTCCGCAGCTCGTCTTCATGGCGATCGTCAGCACGCTGGCGGTCTTCACGAACGGCCGCATCTTCGGCGAGAAGATTCCGCTCAACACGGCGCCGTTCACGCTGTTCGGCCTCGCGCTCGCGATCTTCCTCGCGTTTCGCAACAACGCGAGCTTCGAGCGCTTCAAGGAGGCACGCCACCTGTGGGGCAACGTGCTGATCGCGTCGCGCGCGCTGACGTCGCAGATGCGGCGCTACCTGCCCGAGCATGTCGACGCGGCCGAGCGCAACCAGACGACCGACTTGCTGATCGCATTCGTCTACGCACTGAAGCACCAGCTGCGCCACACCGATCCGGGCGAGGACCTGGCGCGCATCCTCGGGCGTGAGCGCGCCGACGCGCTGAGCGGCAAGGCGTACAAGCCGGTTGCGCTGCTCGACGAGATTCGCGGCAACCTGTTGCGGATGCAGGGCCGCACGGCCGCCGGCCCAGACGTCACGACCTGGATGTTCGATGCGCAGCTCAATCATCTCGGCGATGCTGTCGGCGGCTGCGAGCGGATCGCGTCGACGCCAATTCCGTTCGCGTACAGCGTGCTGCTGCATCGCACCGTCTATGCGTACTGCGTGCTGCTGCCGTTCGGACTCGTCGATTCGACGGAGTTCTTCACGCCGCTCATTTGCGTATTCATCTCCTATACGCTGATCGCGCTCGAGGCGATCGCCAATGAAGTGGCCGATCCGTTCAGTACGGCGCCGAATGCGCTGGCGCTCGATGCGATGGCGCGGACGATCGAGCGATCGGTGCTGGAGCTTTGTGGGGCGGAGCTGCCGAAGGAGGTTGCGCCGACGGAGGCTTATCAGCTGACTTGATTTGGCGCGCCGCAGCGCGCGGCAAAATTTCGGGGAACGCGGGGCAGACTGTCGGCGATCGGCCAGGAGCGGCCGTTCAACGGCGATGCGCATTTCGTCGACAATCCTGCGGGAGCGAGACCAAAATAAACAAGTCGACCATCGACTTTAGGGATCTGCGTGCCAACGACCGATATGAATACACGCCTGACGCGATGGCACGTGAATCGAAGTGGTTCTGGCCAGCGCTCGCCGCGGTGCGCAACCTGAATCTACAGATTGGGGCGGCCTTACTGCCATTCACCGGGATGACAGATCACCCAACCCGGAATGTAGCTATCCATGTCCGTATGACCCCAACACCAGCCGTGCTGGCGAATGGTCTTCATCAGCTGTTCGCGTTGTGCGCAAGCGCTCCCCGGAGCATATTGCCCGTCAGGCAATCGTCCCGGTGCCGCGCCGTTCCGGCATTTGTCATCGACCACTTCTTCCTGATGCATCAGTGCCTGGACGGCGGGCGGAATGGTGCGGGCTAACGTGGCCTTGTATTCGATGCAGGCTGGCGCCTTGGGATCGTTGGACTTGCGGGCACATTTGGACTGGAGTTTGTCGATGTTTCTCGATACTTCTGGCGGGTACGTCTCGGCGTGCGCTGTAGCAATACATCCAGCCAGCAACAGGCAGGCGGCGGCAAGTGATCTGATCAAAATCATTTCGCGTAGGACACGATGCGTTCGGTAGCTCGGGAACTGGCGAATTATGGCATGCGCGCGTTTCAACGCCCCGGCCGACAATGGCGTTGAATTGAACTTCGCGCAATGTAAACGATTCTCGGTGAGGCAATACGCTACCGCGCCGCTCGTCGATTGACCGCTTGGGAGAAGTCTGAAGGGCCGTTCCGGGGCGGACAGTGACATTCACAGAGACCCGCGAAGCACCAAAAAAAATGGCGCGTCATCCCGACGCACCATCTTCACGGGGACTGCACGAGCATGGCTACGAACCCGTGCCCGTGCCGCCCATCATCACACCGTAGCCGACCGCACAACCCGCACCGGCACCGACTTGTACGACGGCGTACCGCTTTCCTTGTCGATATAGTCAAGCGGCACCAGCACATTCGCTTCCGGATAATACGCACCGACCGACCCCGGCGCGATGTCGTATTCGATCGCGGTGATCTTCTCGAGACGCAGCGGCCGGCCCGACGGCGCGACCGTCTCGATGTCGACGAGATCGCCGTGCTCGAGCCCGTACTTCGCGAGGTCCGCCGGGTTCATGAACAGCACGTCGCGACGCCCGAACACGCCGCGATAGCGATCGTCGAGCCCGTAGATCGTCGTGTTGTACTGGTCGTGGCTGCGCAGCGTGATCAGGCGCAGCACGTGCTCGGCGCCGAGCACGTCCGCGTCTTCCTTCACGCCCTTGTAGACCGAGAACATCGCCTTGCCGGTCTCCGTCGGCCATACGCGCCCGGCCGGCGGCAGCGGCAGGCGGAACCCGCCCGGCGTGCGGATGCGTGTGTTGAACGCCTCGAAGCCGGGAATCGTCTGGTCGATCAGGTCGCGGATCCGGTCGTAGTCGGCGATCAGGTCGAGCCACTGCACCTTGCTGTTCGGCAGCGTCGCATGCGCGATGCCCGCAACGATCGCGGGCTCCGAGCGCAGGTGCTCGGACGCGGGTTTCAGCTTGCCGGCCGACGCGTGCACCATCGACATCGAATCCTCGACCGTCACCGACTGCGTGCCGCCCGCCTGGACGTCGAGCTCGGTGCGGCCAAGGCACGGGAACACGTAGGTTTCCTTCGCGACCAGCAGGTGCGAGCGGTTGAGCTTCGTGCCGATGTGCACGCTCAGGTCGAGCTTGCCCATCGCCGGGAACGACTGCTCGGGATCGGGCAGCGCCACCGCGAAGTTGCCGCCGAGGCAGATCAGCGCCTTCGACGTGCCGGCAACCATCGACTGCATTGTCTGCACCGCGTCGTGGCCGTGATGCGCCGGCGGGGTGAAGCCGAGCACGTCCTCGATCTTCTTCAGGAAGTCGGCGGACGGCTTCTCGGTGATGCCGACCGTGCGGTTGCCCTGCACGTTCGAATGGCCGCGCAGCGGGCAGATGCCGGCGCCGGGCTTGCCGAAGTTGCCGCGCAGCAGCAACAGGTCGGCGATCAGGCGCACGGTGGCGGTGCCCTTGTTGTGCTGCGTGACGCCCATCCCGTAGGTGACGATCGTCGCGTTCGATTTCGCGTAGGCGAGCGCGACCTGTTCGAGCTGCGCCTGGCTGAGGCCGCTCGCGCGCTCGATGTCGTCCCACGTCGTCGCGTCGAGGTCGGCCGAGAACGCGTCGAACCCGCTGGTGTGCTCGGCGATGAACGCACGGTCCAGCACGTTGCCTTGTTCGGCCTCGAGCGCGAACAGCGCCTTCATGATGCCTTTCAGCGCGGCCGCGTCGCCGCCCGCGTCGACCTGGAAGTACGTCGACGCGATCCGCGTCGAGCCGAATGACGCCATCTCGATCATGTCCTGCGGATCCGCGAACCGTTCGAGCGCGCGCTCGCGCAGCGGATTGAAGACGATGATCGGCACGTTGCGCCGCGCGCATTCGTGCAGCGTGCCCATCATCCGCGGGTGGTTCGTGCCGGGATTGTGGCCGATCGAGATGATCAGCTCGCAATGGTCGAAATCCTCGAGCGACACGGTGCCCTTGCCGATCCCGATCGACTGCGGCAGGCCGACGCTGGTCGGCTCGTGGCACATGTTCGAGCAGTCGGGGAAGTTGTTGGTGCCGAGCTCGCGCGCGAACAGCTGGTACAGATACGCGGCTTCGTTCGACGCGCGGCCGGACGTGTAGAACTCGACTTGTTCGGGCGGCAGGCCGCGCAGCACCTCGCCGATGCGCGCGAACGCGTCGTCCCATTCGACCGCGCGGAACGTGTCGCTCGCGCGATCGTAGACGAGCGGATGCGTGAGCCGGCCCATGTTCTCCAGTTCGTAATCCGACATGCGCAGCAGCGACGACACGGTGTTCGCCGCGAAGAACTCGGGCGTCACGCGCTTGCTCGTTGCTTCCCACGTGACGGCCTTCGCGCCGTTCTCGCAGAACTGGAACGTGGACTTGTGCTCCTTGTCGGGCCATGCGCAGCCGGGGCAGTCGAAGCCGTCGGGCTGGTTGGTCCGCATCAGGATGATCGGCGCCTCGATGGCGTCCATCTGCGTCCGTACGGCATCGGCCGTGGCGCGAAGCGCGCCCCAACCGCCGGCGGGCCCGTCGTACTTCCTGATACCTGGCACTTCGCGTCGATTTGTCATGTGAATGCTCCGTGAGCCGTTCCGGCAAGGCCGGATCGCGGCTCGGGTTAGGCCGCGTGGCGGCCGGTGCAATGGCGGATGCAGTGCGGTGTGGCGCGCGCCGCATCACCACGGCTACGTGCAAAAAATAGCGGATCGACGGATGCCATCCAAGGCACAGTTCGGCCCGTCGTGGCGGGTGAATTGCACCCTTGTGTGCGGACCTGTGCGCGGTGTGCGTGTCGGAATGGAGTACAGACGAATGCATGTGCTTCGCGTTTCGTCGTGCGAATGCCGCGCGCCGGATTGGGCGCGATGGGGTATGCGCGAGGAGGGGTGTTGTTGCGGAGGGGAGGGAGGAGGGCGACGACGCGGCCGATCACGCGTGCGCGTCGTCGCCGGTAACGCGTGTTACGCCGCCGGCTGCTGCGGCGCCACCGCGACCGATGCTTCGCTCGTCAGCATCAGGAACGTGAACGTTTCGCGCAGGTACAGTCGCACGACGTCGTCGTTGTGGCTGCGATAGCCGATCGACACGTCTTCGCCGAGATGCAGCGCAAAATCGCCGCCGCGCGTCGACAGCACGCAGCCGCCGGTGATCGCGGGCGCCCAGATGATCTCGCCGCTGACGATCCGCTTGATGTGATCGATGACCGGATAGCCGTGCTCGCGCGCTTCGCCGAGCGCCGTGTACGCATCCGCGCCGAGCAGCACGGAATAGGGGCCGTCGACGCCCGCGAGCCGCAGCGCTTCGAGCGCCTCGCCGATTGCGGCCGGATACTCGCGCACGTCGGCCGGCAGCGTGAGCGCGCGATTCGACGATGCCTGGCGGATGCCGGCGATGCCCGCGGCCGTGTAGCCGTCGAAGATCGCGCTGTCCTCGACGAACGCGAGGCGCTGCGCCGCGTCCTTCGCGGGCTGCCAGTCGGCGTCGCGCGCGCCGCGTGCGACGCTGTCGATCGCGTCGCGCCGCAGTTCGAACGGCACGGTCAGCTCGACGAGCGCCTTCACCTCGCGCAGCTTGGCGCCGACCTGGTCGCGCGGCGCGTCGAGGTCGAGCAGGTGGCCGGTGCCGACGCCCGACAGTTCGGTGCCGCCGGGGCCGTCGACGTCGACCACGCGCCGGCCCGCCACCGAGCGCTTGAAGGTGCGGGCCACTTCCTCTTCGATTTGCGACCAGGCGGCCGACGAGATCGGGGCGAGTTCGCGGTGCAGGTTATTCATACGGGTGGGCTCCTTTCAGCGATCCGATGTTCAGCGAGCCGTTGGACGGCGGCTCGGTCGATGGGGATGGGGGCGGCTCGTCGGCGCCGGCGGCCGGTGCGGCGCGCGTCGCGAGCGCGTCGAGCAGGTCGGCCGACGGCACGAAGAACAGCGAGCCCGTCACCGCGCGGCTGTAATCGAGCAGCCGGTCGTAGTTGCCCGGCGGCCGGCCGACGAACATGTTCTCGAGCATCTGTTCGATCGGCGCGGGCGAGCGCGCGTAGCCGATGAAGTAGGTGCCGAACTCGCCCGCGCCGGGGCGGCCGAACGGCATGTTGTCGCGCAGGATCTTCACTTCCTCGCCGTTTTCGACCAGCGTCGTCAGCGAGCTGTGCGACGACGACGGCTTGACCGCGGCGTCGAGCTCGATGTCGGACAGCTTGGTGCGGCCGATGATGCGCTCCTGCGTCTCGACCGGCAGTGCGTTCCAACCGGCCATGTCGTGCAGGTATTTCTGCACGATCACGTAGCTGCCGCCCGCGAATTCGGCATCTTCGTCGCCGATCACCGTGAAGTCGACGGCTTCGGCGCCGGTCGGATTCTCGGTGCCGTCGACGAAGCCGATCATCGCGCGCTGGTCGAAGTAGCGGAAGCCATGCACTTCGTCGACGACCTTCACTGCGTCGCCGAGGCGCCCGACCAGTAGCGTCGCGAGCTCGAAGCACAGATCCATCGCATCGGCCCGGATGTGCAGCAGGATGTCGCCGGGTGTCGCCACCGCGACGCGCTGTCCCGCGCCGAACTCGCGAAACGGGTGCAGCCCCGCGGGCCGTGGCGCGCCGAACAGCGCGTCCCATGCGTCGGCGCCGAAGCCGCACACGCAGGACAGGTTGCCGGACGGCACGCGCTTGCCGACCGAGCGGACGAGGGCGGCGATATCGCCGCACCACGCGCGGATCGTGTCCGCATGGTCGGCGCCCGGGTTGACGGTCGCCACGAGGAAGATCGCGTTGCGGGTCGGCGGGCTATGGACGTTCTGGGAGGAGGGGGGATGTGTCTGCATCGGAGCGTGCCTCAGTGATGCCGATACGATACGCGGATCGACGAATCGATGCAGCGCGGTTGCAAAACGGCGAAGTGTGTCATGCGTCTGTGTTCTCTTTTGTGACAGGCGTAATCATGCGGTGGGGGCGCGCCATTTCGTCGCGCATTCGCCGAACGCCGGCGGCCCTCGCTCGGCGCGGCGCATGCCGCAGAACATCGATGCGCAAGCAATCTATCAGCTTCAGTGCGTATTTGGAACCCGGATTGCCGATCTGTTATTCGAATGCCTGATTCATCGCCGGGGCGGCATGCGGAGCGGCGCCAGCTGTGCTCTTGATGCCACCGCGCTACGTGCAGTAGATTAGGGCGGCTTGGTCAGCGTCGTGTGTCACGTGAACGGATGACGCCGGCATGCTGATTCTTCAATGCCGCACGCGGGCGTTGTTCCGGGTCGAGCGGGAGATCGACGAAGCGTGAGACGATTTTCCGCATATTGATTTGGATAACGAATCGACTGCGGTTTTCGACATTCGATCCAATTTTTTGCTGCATATCATCTTGAATACGCTGAATACCTCCCGTCCGTTGCCGACCACGGCAGACCGCATTCGCCGGCGCTTCGACCGCTTTCTCCATGTGGCTGAACTCGCCGGGCTCGTCCTGATCGGTCTCGCGACGTCGTGTGCGATGGGACAGGAAGCATGGAAGGTCGTCATGGCGGGCGGGGTTTCGCTGACGGATCTGCTGTTGATGTTCCTGTACCTCGAAGTGCTCGCGATGACCGTCCGTTACCTGCGCCTTGGCCGGCTGCCGGTCCGCTTTCCGCTCTATATCGCGATGACGTCGCTCGCGCGGGACCTGATCCTGCGCGGCGTGACGGACAGCCCCGAACACATGCTGATGACGACGATCGGCATCGTGCTGCTTGCGGTGGGCGTGCTGATTCTGCGGTTCGGGCAGCATCGGTATCCGGCGGAAGCGGATGAGGCAGATGATGTGCCGGGGGGCCGGTAGCGTGGGGCGGATGTTTACTATTTGAACGCGAAAAGGACAGCGAGCAGAGCCGTCCAAATAACACTTGATGTTTATTCGGGACGTTCTATGCTTCTCGAGAAAATTCGAGGTGAGCCGTTCACTCACCCGCATAGGCCGATACAGTAGCGTTTCGAAAATGTTAATAATAAAAAAATTTGCCTCCATTTTTGGCATATGAAAATGCCAGTCGCAGCTTCCAGTATTCAATTCATTAAAGCATGACTCAAGCGGATCATTGTCAATGAGAGGGGCGGCCATGACTCAAGTCAAAAGTGAAGCCGGATGCATTCCGCGTGCTGGTTCACTTTCGCTCGCCTTGTTCCTCGCGCTTGGATTGGCCGACTAAAACGCTTGGCCAGAAAATAGCTTCCCGAAATAATCACGAGCATTTGTTGCCTGAAGTGCGTGTATCGGAAGTCAATCAACCAACTCAATGAGGGCGGGGTAATGAAGAAAGAACAATCCGGAATCACGAGACGATCGATCTTGGGTGTTGCTTCGGCGCTTCTGGTAGCGTGGTCGCCTTTTGGCGCCGGCGCCGCCACGAGCACGCCGCCTTCGGCTTCATCGCCGCGCAATGCGAGCACGGGTGTGGCGCCAGCATTCGTGTACAGCCCGTACAAGGACGCGACGATTTCGATGAACTGGAACACGAATGTCATCTCGTCAAACGTCACTGGCCAGTTCAGCCCGCTGCTGTCGGTGCTTCCAACCAATGTTCGGGCGATGACGCTCGCGTTTGCAACCGGCGAATGCGGCAGCGAGAACTGGGCGGGCGTCGATGGTGGCGCGCTGGCCGCCGCAAATGTGCCGCTGTTCACCGCGGCCAATATGAATTATGTGATTTCCACCGGCGGCGCAGCGGGTTCATTCTCGTGCGGCACCGATGCCGGCATGACGACTTTCATTAATCGTTATGCATCAAACAACCTCGTCGGAATCGATTTCGATATCGAGGCAGGGCAGACGCAACAGGTGATCAACGATCTGGTGCAGCATGTGGTCGTGGCTCAGCAGAATTTTCCCAATCTGCGTTTCAGCTTCACGCTGGCGACACTGGCTCCTTCCCAGCCGGGAGCGGTCACGGCCAGTTCATGGGGCCCAAGCGCACCGGACAGCTTCAACATCTACGGTGATTGGGTCATGCAGGCTATCCAGACGTACGGCCTGAAGAACTACACCATCAACCTGATGACGATGGACTACGGTTCGGCGGGGCCGGGGAATTGCGTGGTCGCGAATGGTACCTGCCAGATGGGACAGTCGGCCATTCAGGCGGCGCTGAACCTGCACGACCACTGGGGCGTACCGTACAGTCAGATCGAACTGACGCCGATGATTGGTGGCAACGATGTGGCCGGTGAAACCTTCACGCCTGCGGATGTCGACACCGTTTCCACCTTCGTGAAACAGAATGGGCTCGTGGGTGTCCATTTCTGGTCGTTTGACCGCGACGTCGATTGTCCGCCCGGTGCTGCATCGTCGACATGCAACTCGATCGGCGGCGTTGGCACGCTGGGGTATACGAACCGGTTTGCCAATGACCTTGGGGCTGGCAAATGATGCGGGGCACTTGGGACGTGTCGGGAATGTCTCGTGCTGAGCGGGCGTGGTGCGATCATCCACGGCGGACACTGGACGGGATGTGACGATCGGTATGGCGCAGTTGTGATGGACGGGGCACGTCGTAGGTGCGACAGCAATTGCAGGGGCATGCACGTTCGTTTCCGCAGGGTGGCGCATTCGGACGCGCATGCATCGACCAGCAACTCGCACGAGATCCGGGATTCGAGTTCGGAGCACGGGATGCTTGCGTCAGGTGCGCGAGACGGGGCGCGTCTGTTTAAGCAAACTTGCTTTCCCGTGAAACGGTTCTATCCTCCAACGTCATCTGTCCCTTTAGCTTCGATAATCGCCCGACAGGGGATTTTCCATGCAGAAGATGTCGGATGGTATCGCGTGTCAATAACCAGACATGCGGCCGGAAGCGTGCGGCGGCTCATTCCAGAGTCCGGTCGTCGTACACGTCAAGCCGTTGACCGGTGATCTGGCCGAGCAACATGTCGTAAAGGGAGGCCCCGCCTGCATAGTCTTCTTCTGTCGGTTACGCTGCGACGGGGGCGGACTCTGCCGTCCCGGCCGCAACGTCATCCTGAGGTCGGACGGAATTTGTGGAGGCCAACGGGTTAAGCAGCGATCTGATTCAGATAGAAGTGCTGCGTGAACGCGACAGGTGATGGGTAGTTCAGACGCGCCTGCGTGCGTTGCCGGTTATAGAAGATTTCGATGTACTCACTGATCGCAAGGCGTGCCTGCTCGCGCGTAGCGAAGCGTTGATGATAGACCAGTTCATTCTTCAGCGTTCCCCAGAAGGATTCGATGGGTGCGTTGTCGTAGCAGTTGCCACGGCGGCTCATCGACGCGCGCATGTCGAACTGGCCGACGAGTGCTTGATAAGCCAGCGCACAATATTGCGACCCACGGTCGCTGTGGTGAATCAGGCCCGCCGGCGGTCGTCGGGTCGCGACAGCGCGAAACAGCGCCTGCATGACCAGATTTTTCGTCATCCGTTCGCTCATCGCGTAGCCGACGATTTCGCCGCTGGACAGGTCCTTCAGGCCGGCAAGATACAGCCAGCCCTCGTCGGTCGCGATATAGGTGATGTCGCCGCACCAGGCCTGATTGGGCGCGGTTACTGAGAAATCCTGGTTCAGCAGATTCGGCGCGACAGGCAGGTCGTGCTTCAAATTCGTCGTGGCCTTGAACCTGCGTTTCTGCTTGCAGCGCAGTCCCAGTTTTCTGCGCAGCCGCCTGATCCGGTGCACGCCGATTCGCACGCCACGTTCATCGAGATGTTGCTTCAGGCGCTCGGGCCCGAAGCTTTCTCGAGTTCGCTGATGTGCCGCAAGTACCTCCGCTTCCAGGCGA
Source organism: Burkholderia pyrrocinia (assembly GCA_001527685.1). Lineage (GTDB taxonomy): Bacteria > Pseudomonadota > Gammaproteobacteria > Burkholderiales > Burkholderiaceae > Burkholderia > Burkholderia pyrrocinia_D. The sequence goes on along the minus strand of LOZU01000010.1, from coordinate 37,185 downwards.
GGCTCCTGCTGCGTTCTTTCGGACGGCTCGCGCTTGCGCCACGCATAGTAGCCACTCACCGATACGCCCAGCACGCGGCACATCGGCGGCACGGGATAGTCCTGTCGCATTTGTTCGATCACGCTGTACTTCACCGCGACTCCTTCGCGAAGTACGTCGCGAACTTTTTTAGCAAATCGCGCTCCATTTTGACCTCGGCCAGTTCGCGCTTGACCTGCGCCAGCTCGGCCTTCATTTCCGTCAGTGACTTCTAGTGCCGGCCGACATCTTTCAGCTTACCGGCCTTCGCCGCGCGCCCCCAGTTTGCCAGCGTCTTGATTGGGATCGACAAGCGCCGGGAAGCTTCCGATACCCCCACACCTTCCGTCAACGCCAGCTTGACCGCTTCGTCGCGAAGCTCCTTCGTATAGACCGCTCTTGGAATTCGATTCATCCATGCCTCCGTTTCTCGATTTTACGAAACGTTGGCTTCCATTTTTTCCGGCCGACCTCAATCGGCACGACTGGCACGAATGCGGACGGCGAAGTCGGCATGTCGATTGAAACGCCATCAGCAACCACCGGCGTGCGAGCTACCCTCTCATGCTCAATTTGAGCCTGGATTTTTTGATGACGCGCGACCCAACTGCGCAGCAGATTGGGATTGAGGTCATGCTCCATTGCTGTTCGGGCAATCGAAACGCCGGGCTGCAGGCATAGCTGGACCAGTTCATCCCGCGCAGCATCATCGTACTCACGACGGCCATCTCGCTTCCGACCGATCACCAGTCGGCTACGCAAGTCTCGTTTCTCGGTCATACACTCTCATGCTAGCTGTCCACGTGGACACGTAGCATCAGAGTGCAGCGGTTTTTAGACAAGGGCATCGCTAACGGATCGCATACGTTCAGTCGAGGAAAAACGTCGTGCCGGTCGCACGCGCCCCGAGCGCTTGTTAATCGCCGGATTTCGCCTGTTGCCGTTTGACGCGCATGCGCCCGGGCGGCTCGAAGTACGTGCCAAACCGAACCAACCCGGCCTTCTTCAGGTGGCAGGTCATTTCGAAACTCACGAGTACACCGGGATCGTCGTTCTCGAGAATCTCGACGTCGATCGACCCGATACGCGGCTCGTACTTCAGCAACGTCGCTTCCATCTGGTCCTTGAGCATGTGCGCCGACGCCGGTAGTGCCTTGTAGATGTTCGTCAGATCCGGCAGACCGTAGTCGGGCAGATGCTTGAGCGCGCCGGCACGCGTGTTCAGGATACGTTGTACGTTTTGCTGCACGCTCAGGCACTCAAGCGTCCGGTCGTCGTAGGTGTCGAGCGGCTCACCGCCAATCTGCCCGAGCAGCATGTCGTAGAGGGATGGGCCCGCAGGCATCGTGGCGCCTCCGTCACGCGGTAATCGGCGCTGGTTCCGGCATACCGGCGATCGCCTCGTCATGGTCGACGAAATCGATCGTCAGGTTGCCCTCAGCCGAGCTCGAAAGTGCTATCCTGGCCGGCGCGGCGCCCGTGGCCATGCGCGCCAGTAGTTCGCGAGACACCGTTGGCAGGATGCGTTGGTTGAGAAACGCGTCGACATTGCGCGCGCCCGATTCGCGCGCGAGACACAACTCGGCCATTGCGCCAATCAGCGAGTCGTCGCACGTCAGCTCGACTTCGTGCTGCCGGCGCAGGCGCTCGGCGACCTTCGCCAACTTGAGCCGCACGATCGACGCGAGCGCGATGGCGTCGAGCGGTCGATAGACGAGCGACTGGAAGCGTGCGAGCAGGGCAGGCTGAAAGTGCTCCACGAGCTGAGGATGAACGGCGTCGAGCAGCGCTGCCTGCGAGATTTCCGGATTGTCGGTGGTCGCCACGTCGATCTGCACGCTACCCAGGTTGGACGTCATCAGGATCACGCAGTTGCGGAAGTCGATCTCGCGCCCTTCGCCATCACGCATCATGCCACGGTCGAACACCTGATAGAACATGTCCAGCACGTCGCGATGCGCCTTCTCGACTTCGTCGAGCAGCACGACGCTGTACGGCCGCTGACGCACGGCCTCGGTCAGAATGCCGCCGCGGCCGTAGCCAACGTAGCCGGGCGGTGAGCCTTTCAGCTGCGACACGGTGTGCGATTCCTGGTACTCGGACATGTTGATCGTCGTCAGCGCCGCCTCACCACCAAACAGCTGGTCGGCCAGTGCCAGTGCCGTCTCGGTCTTGCCGACGCCGGACGGCCCCGCGAGCAGGAAAACGCCGAGCGGCGCATGCTCATTCTTCAGGCCGGCCTTCGCTGTACGCAGGCTCTCCGCGAGCGCGGCGAGTGCATCGTCCTGCGCCACCACGCGCTGCGCGAGTTGCGCCTCAAGGGCAAGCAGGCTCTGCAGTTCGTTCTCGACCAGATTGCCAACCGGCACGCCGGTCCAATCGGCGACCACGCGTGCGATCGCTTGCGCGTCGACGTCGGCAAAAATCAACGGCGCCTTGCCCTGAACACTATTAAGTGCCTGACGCGCCCGACCAAATGACGCGTCGTCGCGCGTGGCAGGATCCCTATCGCGTTGTTCATGCAGAGCCTGAACGAGCTTGAGCTCCTGGTCATAGCGCGCCTGCAGATCCATCAGTGTCGCCTTCGCGCTCACGAGCTCTGTGTCCAGCGCGTCTCGGCGTGCCTGCGCATCGTCGATCCCGGCCCGCGCGTCGTCTTCGAGCGTCGCGTATTCAAGTTCCAGCGCGGACAGGGCTGCTCGGGCCCGTTGCAGTTCCGCCGGCGGCGATTCCAGGCCCATGCGCACGCGCGCGGCGGCCGTGTCGATCAGATCGACGGCCTTGTCCGGCAGTTGCCGGGCCGGAATGTAGCGGCGCGAAAGCTTGACGGCCGCGACGAGCGCTTCGTCGCGGATATGCACATTGTGGTACTTCGCATAGCGGTTCTTCAGGCCGCGCAGCATCAGGCATGCCGCATCATCGTCGGGTTCGTCGACCTTGATGACCTGGAAGCGCCGCTCGAGCGCGGCGTCACGCTCGAAGAATTCCTTGTACTCGGACCACGTGGTCGCGGCGATTGTTCGCAGCTCGCCGCGCGCGAGCGCCGGTTTGAGGAGGTTGGCGGCGTCAGCGCCGCCCGCGGCATTGCCCGCGCCGATCAGCGTGTGGGCTTCGTCGATGAAGAGCAGGATCGGCATGGGGGAGGCCTGCACTTCATCGATCATGTTTTTGAGGCGCTGCTCGAATTCGCCCTTCACGCCGGCGCCGGCCTGCAGCAGACCGAGATCGAGCGTGAGGATGCGCACATCGCGGATTACGTTCGGGACGTCTCCATCGGCCACACGCAGCGCGAGACCCTCGACGAGCGCGGTCTTGCCGACGCCCGGCTCGCCAACGAGGATCGGATTGTTCTTGCGCCGGCGCGCGAGGACATCGACCATCTGCTGGATCTCGCGATCGCGGCCGAATACGGGATCGATGTCACCGCGCCGGGCCTTGTCGGTCAGATCGATTGCAAAGCGGGCGAGCGCATCGCCTTCGGAGGCTCGCAGGGGCGCAGGCGTCGTTGTCGCAACGCGTGCGGACGTCTCTTGCGTGTCGTCTCCGGCCGGGACCGTCGCAATGTCATCCGTTCCGGATTCGCTGGCTTCGCCGAGCTGACTTTCGCATGACCGATGAGCCAGACGAGGCAGGAGCCGCTGGACCTGTACGCTGCTGACGGACAACAGCGGCCAGGCATTCTGCGCGCGTAGCACATGGGGCGTATCGACGATCGCTTGCAGTAGGTTGCCAGACCGGATGGTTGCCTCATCCGCCTCCGACGACGCGTGCATCCACGCATCCTGCAGCATGGTCGCCAGTTGCGGGGAGAGGGCGGGCTTACCCCGCAGGTTGCGGGGGAGGTGTTCGATCGCTGCGATCAGTGCATCCCAGACGGTGTCGATGTTGATCCCGTAGTGCAGCAGTATCGCCGGAATATCGCCATCCCCCGCCTCGATTAGCTTGAGTAGCCAGTGCTCGACTGTTATTTCGTCCGCGAGACGCGTCTGGCAGAGGCTCACGGCCGCTTCGAGCGCCTTGGCGCAGTGCGGATTCAGCCGACGGAGCAGGTGAGTAGTGTCGCGCGGAGTCATGTCGATGCCTGGGTACGGAAAGGAGCGAGCCGCAATCATCGGCGCGGCTCGCTTCCAAATAGAAAAAGGCCAGCCCGAATCGGTCAGACTGGCAAAGGAACCGCTGGAGGGCCCGGCGGTTCCGACCATACGATAGGGATCAGGAACGTTCGTTCCAGGTGTCCTTGTGGATGATGTTGCCGTCCTTGTACGACCACGTGATCGTCTCGTAGCGCAGCTCGACGTTCTCGAGGTGGTTGTGCTTCTCGTAGTCCGGGTTCTTGATGTCGTACATCACCGGATTCACAGCGACGATCTTGACGTTGTCGAGCTTCGTGTTGAAGTACTCCTTTTCCTTGCCCGCGTCGTCGATCTTGTACCACTTGATCTCGACCGACTTGAGCGTCTGGCCGCTCGTCACCGCCTTATACAGATACGGCGTCGACGCGTCCGTTTCCTTCGTCAGCGTGATCGGCTTGTGGACACGCGTGCCCGTCAGCTTGCCGGTGTTGCCGTCGGTCGGGATGTGCACGCCGTGATCGAACGCGACGAGCTCGACGCTGCCTTCACGGCCCTGAACCGTCACCGAACCCTTGATGTCGGCGCCGCCATCGTCCTTGAGCCACATATAGGCCGGAATCGCCATTGCTTCACTCCTTTATACGTACTACTAAGATCGCCCGGAGCAGCCCCCGAGCTTCAGAATCCCAAAGCGGAATGCTTCAGGGGCCAAAGACTGATTTTTACTTGGCCACGCCCTGATGAGCGGGGAGGTCCGGGACCAGCGTAATTTCCACGCGGCGGTTCCTGGCACGGCCGTCCGGCAAGTCATTGTTCGCGACCGGCCGTGTCATGCCGTAGCCCTGGATCGCAAACTGCGTCGCCGGAATTCCCGAGGCGTCGATCAGCCAGTCGCGCACGGCCTCCGCGCGTGCCTTTGAGAGCTTCATGTTGCTGTCTGAATTGCCCACGTTGTCGGTGTACCCGGCAACGAGAATTCGCTTGTCGGGGTGTGACCTGATCATCTCGAGCGCGCCGACCATCGCGCGGTTCGATCCGGGTTTCAGCTGCGCGCGGCCGCTGTCGAACAGCGACATGCTGTCGAGGGTAACAACGGCGGGAGGCGGCGAAGGCGGCACGTACGATGCGATCGCATCGTTCAGTGCCGGCATCAGCGGCGCGCCTCGATACATGCCGAACGAAAGACGCAGCGGTATGCCTGTGCGGGCATACCGGTCAAGCTGGTCACGGTCGGCGACCAATGCCTGCAGCGCATCGCGTTTCGCAGCATCGTGATCGGCCGGGATCATCGAATAGCGGCCGAGATCGGCGCCTATTCGCGTCATCAGCGTCTCGTTGTTCTTGGCTGCGCCCCAGAAGGCGACGGCGGCTGCGCAGGCGAGCAGGGCGAGCGCATGTGCCTGGGCTGCCATGCGCGGTGACATCCAGGATCGTCGGGGCATCGCATCAATCAGCGGCTGCGGGAACGGCCAGGGCGTCGGGGAGGCGGCGGCGGTTGACCGTCTCACGCGAGTCTGCAGTTCGACTTCGCGCTCCCATGGGCCATTCGGTCCGGTTGCGGGTCCGCAGTCGATCCAGCCGGCGCCGAACAACGCCCACGGCGTTGCCGGCAGCTGTCGGTCCGCGAGCGCGCCGAGCACGACACGCTGCGTCCATCCCATGATCGACGCAAGGGCGGCTGCACGCGTCGCGGCCTCGCGATCGTCTGGCGCGCGCGGGGCTGTGTCTTCCGCTGCCCGGATCAGGGGTTCGAGACGATCGACGCCCGTCAGGCGGGCGGCCGAGGAAACGCCGTACCACTCCGGCGTCGTGAGTCCGACCTGGCCGGACGTGAGTCGCTGGTAGACCGCCACGTACCCGGGAAGACGCGTGCCCAGCATTCGGGCAGCGTCGGCGACTGCCTGCCGAACGACGCGCAGTTTTTGCGTCAGCACGTCCGTGTCCGTGTGCATCGCCGGTGCGACCGACAGCACAACACCATCCGGGGCCCTTCCGTCACGCCACTGCCTGACCGCTACGGCCAGACGTGGCAGATCTTGCGGGCGATCGGCGCGCAGCCAGATGCCGCCCTCGCCGACGTGCGCGTGCCGGGTTTCGCTGTTCCGGTCGAACAGCGCGGGAAGACCATCACCGGTCACCAGCACAAGCGGCATACGTGTGCGCAGGTTCACCGGAATGTCCGTCGTCGCGGCACCCAGTGCGGCAAGGACGTGCGCGCTCTGCTCGCGCGCGCGCGAAAGCCGGTGGGTGCGCCACGCGATCAGCGCAAGCGCAACGAGGGCGACGATTATGGTGAGCGTCCAGATGACGCCAGGGCCGAGCGGTAACACCAGCCAAATTACAGCGAGCGCCAGCGCGGCCGCGAATGCGCCCATGACCCGGAACGGATAGCCGAGTCCTTCGTGACCGCGATCAGGCGTTCGCATGGATGCCGCGGAGAGAACAGGCAGGTCGGATTTCACGGGCGAGCGGACTTTGTCGTCACAAGATGCGCGAGCTGCACGTCGAGCGCCGTGGACCAGACGCCCCATACGATCGCTGCACCAACGCAGGCGAGTCCGGCGATTGCCCATGGAGAAAGCCGGTAAAACCAGTCGGAAAGCCGCCGTCCGGCACGATCCGCGATGAACGGTCGATCCGATGTCGAACGCAGCGTTTCCAGTTTGGCGTTGAGTGACGCGATCAACGCAGCGCGTTTCGCTTCGCCCTCGCGGGCGTACCGGCCAACAAATCCCATCCCGAGGATCGCCGAGTAGCATTCGAGCAGGGCGACTGAAGGCGACGGCTCGCGCATACGCGCATCGAGACTGTCGAACACGCGCTCGCCCGCTTCGTGCAGGTTGAACTGCTCGACCTGCAGAGGCTTGTTCTCCCATCCGGACCGCGAGTCGCTCGGCAAATGCCGCAGTGCAGTCTCGTCGAGCAGCCCGCACTGTGCGACCAGTGCGTCGTTGCGTACATCGTCAGCAAAGCCTCGCCGCTCCAGGTCGCTTGAGAACTGTTCGACAAGCTGCTTGCACCGCGCGCGCAACGCGAACGGATCCTGCGTCAGCCCGCCCGACGCGAGTGTCGTCACGAGTAGCGCCGTGTCGCGCAGCAGATCGCGAATCCCGTCAACAGGCGGGCCGCCGCCGCCCGCCGCACGCTGCAGCAGGGCGGTCTCGTTTCGGTGGGGATTCAGGGCATTCATGAGCGCAGCACCGCGTAGAGTTCGAGCGAAGCGTCCGGTACCGACGCGGGCAGGTAGATCTGGCAGGCTCGCGCGGCGAGCATCTTCGTGTGTACGGTGCTGCTCGAGTCCAGCGCGAAGTAGTGGTTGTCCAGACGCACCGGGATCGCGGCAGGCACCCGCTGAACAGCCTTGAGCGGAATGCCGAGCAGTGCCGAATTGATGATGTGCTCGACGTCGTCAGGTGCCCCGATCTTGCACAACCGCGGAAACTGCTCGACAAGCTCGAACGCCGGCATCGGCGCGTTGACCGACAGGTACCAGTCGGCGGCATCCGCGACGATCCGCTCGTCGAGGAACTGGCCGGTCCAGGTGGTCAGCCCTTTGCGCGTGAGGCCAATCGATACGACCCGCGAGGGAATGATGGCGTCGAGCAGCTCGCGAATTGTCGACTCGAGCCTTGCGAACACCTCGTCGGCTCGCACATGGTCGTATGCCGGAATGTCCGTCAGTTGTGCGCCCGTCGAGAATGTCATCAACGCGCTGGCCAGTTGAGCCAGCGTAGCGTACAGATGCTCCGGAGACCGACTCGGGTGCGTGGAGTACAGCCGCAGCTGCGGCCACGCCACATGGATGCAGTGAAGCAGCCAGAAGAGCTGCACGTCCGCCACACCGTATTCGGCGACCTGCTCGATGCGTTCGCTACGGCGCGCACCGAGCGCGAGGCTCTTGGCGTGCAGAATTCCCGCCAAGCGATTGATCCGTTCGAGGTGGAGTGGATGGCTGCCGAGCGTGAGGCAAGGCGGCACGAACCGACGATCGACCTGAAACTGGCCGTTCGATCCACGCGTGAGTCGCGCGATCGCGCAGACCGTGTCGTCGGCATGCGACTCGAAGTCAAACAAGAGCCGCACCGCATGTCGTTCCGCGGCGATTTCGGTCTCGCCGGTTCCGTTCAGGTCCGTGACCTTCACGAATTCGCGATATGAGCGCCGCGGGCGGGCAAGCGGGGTCTCGTCGAAACGGCAGTTGTTGCCGTTCGCGTCCGGCAGCGCCAGTGCTGCGAGCACGACGACGCTCTGAACGTCCGCCGGCACGCCTTGCGTCAGATCACGCGCAGAAGGCAGTGCATCGGCGACGGTCGTATCGATCGGGGTGCCGTCCGGAAAGCACAGCCGCAGGCGGGTGAGTTTCAGGCGGCCGGTGGCCAGCGCTTCTTCGTCGACCTCGACGGCGAGCGTTCCCCACGGCTCTGAAATTGCCGCAGATGTGTACTGGCGCAGCGCGAATTCAGCCCATCTGTCCTGCTGCTGAAAATGCTGCTGCGTCAGGATGAGGCCCTCGTGCCAAAGTGGCTTCTCGATTCGCATGGTCTCTCGTGTGGTGCGTCTGTTCGTTATTCGGTGCAACGGCGTAACCTATACACGATCTTCTGCGAAAGGTGCAACTCATATCGACAAACCCAAGTAGTTTGGTTTACTAATGATGCGCTCAAAGAGTGTGCGAGAACGTCAAATCGCAAGTTTGAAGAATTTCGAGATAGATTATTTTGAGATTGATGGTCACGTCAGAGAGGTAAACGCAAATCAACAATTGTTAAACCATGAGAAGCTAGGCGGGACAAGGGTTTGGTGCTGAAGGCGCTTGGTTGTTGACGATGTTTCGCGGCGCAAAGACTCTTTATTGGGATGGCGAATGAAGTCTATGAATTTATAAGTAATTGCAGATTTGACGGTTTATAACATTTAAATAGTGAGGTGGGTGTGCGACACGTTTTGACGGCGATCGCGTTTACCGTGTATAAGTGCCATGCGATTTCGCCGTGCGACCGGGGACAACACGATGAAGCATCGATCGAATCATGTCGCGCAGTACGTCGGTGAGCGTTGCATTGAACAGATCAGTATCGTGTTGAATGCGTCGCGCGCCTGCCCAATGCTTGATCATTAACAACTAAGGATTGCCAATGGATAGCTTCCAGAGAGAAATTCCGAAGAGCCGCGTCTCGATTACATTGGACTTACATACGGGCGGGGCCCAGAAAAAGGTCGAGCTGCCGTTGAAGCTCCTTGTCGCGGGAGACTTCAGCGCGGGTCGCGAGCAGGCGCCGCTGGCTGAGCGCAAGAAGGTCAATATCGACAAGAACAACTTCGATGCTGTCCTGGCTGACTACGCGCCGGATCTCAAGCTCGCAGCGGAAAACACCCTGGCTGCGGATGGTTCGGAACTACCGGTGAATCTGTCGTTCCGTTCGATGAAGGATTTCGAGCCGGAGCAGGTTGCTCGCCAGATCCCGGAGCTGCAAGCGATGTTGGCGATGCGCAACCTGTTGCGCGACCTCAAATCGAATCTACTCGACAACGGCACTTTCCGCCGTGAGTTCGAAAAGATTCTGAAGGATAAGCGCCTCACTGACAAGCTGCGAGGCGAGCTGGCGCAGATCGTCACGGCCGCTACGCAACAGGAAGGTCATGCCTGAGCGCGGCCGGCCCAAGAGGGCCGTCACCGCCTCCCGCAACCACGCAGCCATACGAAACGGGACTGAGAGAACAATGAAACAGAACGAATCGCATCAGGGCGCAACCGAAACGGTCGTGCTCGAGAACGACAGCGTCTACGCCGCGCTGTGCAACAAGATCAACCTGAAGCCGGTTGCCGAGGCGCGTCCGCTCGAGGCGTTCCGCGATAACGATACGCTGTCGGAAGCGTCGGCCGACGAGCGCGTGGCACGCGGGATGGACGCGCTGCTCAACCTCATCGCGAAGGAAAGCAAGCCAGTCGACCGTCTGGACAAGTCGCTGCTCGACTTCTACATCGGCCAGCTCGACCGGCAGATCAGCCGCCAGCTCGACGCCGTGATGCACACGCCTGATTTCCAGGCCCTCGAAGGCCGCTGGCGCGGCCTGAAGATGCTGGTCTCGCGCACGGACTTCCGCAAGAACGCTCGCATCGAAGTGCTGGACGTCTCGAAGGATGCGTTGCAGCGCGACTTCGAAGATACGCCGGAACTGATCCAGAGCGGCCTGTATCGCCTGACCTACGTCGAGGAATATGACACGCCGGGCGGCCAGCCGATCAGCGCGATGGTCAGCGACTTCGAGTTCACGCACTCGCCGATGGACGTGGCGCTGCTGCGCAACATCTCGAAGGTGGCGGCCGCCGCGCATATGCCGTTCATCGGCGCAGTCGGTGCAGCGTTCTTCGGCAAGAAGTCGATGGAGGAGGTGGCGGCCATTCAGGACATCGGCAACTACTTCGATCGCGCCGAGTACATCAAGTGGAAGAGCTTCCGCGACACGGACGACGCGCGCTACGTCGGCCTGACGATGCCGCGCGTGCTCGGCCGCCTGCCGTACGGCAAGGACACCACGCCCGTGCGCGCCTTCAACTACGAAGAGGCGGTGAAGGGCCCGGACCACGACAAGTATCTGTGGGTCAACGCGTCGTTCGCGTTTGCCGCCAACATGGTGCGCAGCTTCGTGAACAACGGCTGGTGCGTGCAGATCCGCGGCCCGCAGGCAGGCGGCAAGGTCGAAGACCTCCCGGTCCACCTGTACGACCTCGGCACCGGCGTGCAACCGAAGATTCCGACCGAAGTGCTGATTCCGGAAACGCGGGAGTTCGAATTCGCGAATCTGGGTTTCATTCCGCTGTCGTTCTACAAGAACCACGACTTTGCGTGCTTCTTCTCGGCCAGCTCGACGCAGAAGCCGGCGCTGTACGAGACCAAGGAAGCGACTGCAAACAGCCGCATCAACGCGCGCCTGCCGTACATCTTCCTGCTGTCGCGCATCGCGCATTACCTGAAGCTGATCCAGCGCGAGAACATCGGCACGACCAAGGACCGGCGTTTGCTCGAGCTCGAGCTGAACAACTGGATCAAGGGGCTCGTGACGGAGATGAAGGATCCGGGCGACGAGCTGCAGGCATCGCACCCGCTGCGTGAAGCGAAGGTGACGGTCGAGGATATCGAGGACAACCCGGGCTTCTTCCGCATCAAGCTGTTCATCATCCCGCACTTCCAGGTGGAGGGGATGGACATCGGGCTGTCGCTGGTGTCGCAAATGCCGAAGGCCAAGGCCTGATCTACGTTTCACGCATGACCCGCCGGGGCGCTGATGGATGTCCCGGCGGCACCGTTGTGTTGGCGCACCTGAGAGAAACTCGTCCTAAGCGAGGAAGACGACATTTGGTCGCGCTCGTTTGCAGAAGAAAGTCATGAACGAAAACAACGCACGACCGGTCGGGTTTTCTATAGGTATTGCCGCCGCAATCATCTTTCTTGTCCTTGCCATCGTGGTATGGATGGAGGGGCCGCGGCAGGGATTATCCCGCGATACGACGGTCATCATCGAGCTCGGGCTACTGTCCGGTTTGCTCCTGACAATTCTGTTCACAAGATACTTTGCAGCAACCCTACGTTCACGGATCGCTCCATCGAACGGCGCTCTCTGGTTCATGCGTTCCCCCCCCCGCAACCGGGCGTTGGCGAATTTCGAAAGTGGCCCTACCGAAAGGGAGACTCAGCTGGAGGGGGCTACATCGCTTCGAGATCTTCTCCGCGAACGTCATGGCTGGCGGTGGCGCTACCGAGATCGCTGGATATTGGTTGCCGGTGACGAGCCACTCGTCAAGCGTTTGGCACCAGGGCTGACTGACTGTGGCTACGCAATCACTGGCGACGCCGTTTTGCTTTATGCAAAGCAAACGAGTGACACGCTCGATACCGAGTGGCTCGACCAGATTCGCCGCCTCCGGCGACGCCGTCCGATCGATGCAATTGTTGCAGTAACACGTAACCGAAATTCAATCACCGCTCCGTTTGACACGGACAACCTCGTGCATCGACTCGCGCGTCACGCACGCGCGCTGCGCTGGGCTGCGCCGGCGTATCTGTTGAATGCGACAGATTTCGGCAGTGCTTCGTCAAGCCCTGATGCGGCCATCGGTTTGACGTGGTCGGGTTCGCATGTCAAGGTCGACGATGTCGGCACGTCGTTGCGTAACCTCGCGCTTAACCTCGCGGACGCAGGCGTCGTTCGCCTCGCCAACGACCCCCAGGATCGATATCACGCCGAGCTGTCGCAACATATTGCGGGCCTGCGCAGCGCGCTGTCGGGCCTCGTGCTGGAAACGGCGCGGGCTCGGGTATGGCACCACCCAATTTACGGTCTCCTGTTTGCGCCTCTGTTCAAGGAGCGGGAGCTGGCGCCGCCGACACCCGTCGATACGGACGATGAAGAGCCGCGGTTCGAGGAAGGGCATCGGTCAACCTGGCAAGCGGTCGCCGAACACAGCCGCAAAATTCATGGGCGCAGAGTCGGCTTTTCGCTGTCGACCACGGCTGCATGGGTCACGACGGCGCTGATCGGCCTCTGGATTGCGGGGACGATGGCATCCGGATTCGGCAATCGCGCGGCGATCCAGAACGCAGCGGATACGGTTGCGAAGCTTGACAGGGTGCAAGACCGAACGCAAGCCTTGCTGGCGCTTAATGGCTTGGACCAACAGATCGATACACTCGAAGTCCATCAGCGCGACGGTGCGCCTTGGACGTCGAGGTTTGGCCTGAATCGCGACCGAGCACTGCTCGACGCGCTCTGGCCAAACTACGCCGATGCCGCAGGCCGAATTCTCGTCGGCCCGATCCGCCAAAAGCTCGAAGAACGCCTGCATCAGCTCGCGTCCCTGTCGGACTCCCAGATCGCCAGCGGTGGCAATGCGCAGATCCAGGCTGCATACGACACGCTCAAGGCCTACCTGATGCTCGCACAGCCCCATCGAGCCGCGGCTGCCTTTCTGACACCGCAACTTGTCGCGACGTCAGCGCCTGCGCGCCCGGCGAACTCAATCCTGTCGTCCGGCACTTGGGAAGATCTTCGTCAGCACGCGATCGCGTTCTTCGCAAGCCATATCGGTCGAGACACCACGTCGATTGCCTCCGCGCTGGCGATCGTGCCGGACGCCAACCTGATCGCCTCGGCCCGGCAAACGGTGATTGGCGTGCGAGGCATTCAGAACTCCAAGGACGCGCTCTACCGGCAGATCATCGACGAAGCGACGCCCAAGTATCCGCCGGTGTCTCTCGCCACACTGCTCGGCGACACGACTAGCCGGGGTCTGTTCAACACGACGGCGACAATTCCGGGCGTGTTCACGCGCGCGGCGTGGGATGAACGGATCTCGAAGGCAATCGACGATGTCAGCGCGCAGCGCGACGCGTCGGGCGACTGGGTGCTGTCTGACGCAAAGACCAGCAACCAGACGCCGTCGACGCTGAAGGCCGAACTGCGTCAGCGCTACTTCGACGATTACGCGCGCACCTGGGCGCTGTTCCTCAACAGCCTGCGCTGGCAGTCTGCACCGACGCTGTCGGCGACAGCCGACCAGTTGACGCTGCTCGGCGACCCGCAACGCTCGCCGCTCGTCGCGCTGATGAACGCAGTCGTCTACCAAGCGGGAGCGGGCGCGAACGCGCAATCGCTTTCCGACAGCCTGATCAACAAGGCGCAGCAACTTGTCGGCGCCAGCGAGAAGGATCCGTCGAAGCAGGTCCAGCCGCAGCTTGCGCCGCTCGCCGCGGCCTTCGGCCCGATCTTGCGCCTGACCGGCAGCGATCTGATGTCCGGCGCCCCGGCCAACGGCAAGGCCGCCGCGCAACTGGCGGCGACGGGCGACCTCAGTCTCGCGCGCTACCTCGAGCGCGTCACGGCGATGCGCCTGAAGGCGTCGCAGATCGTCTCCGGCGCCGATCCGGACGCGATCGCGCGTCTGGCCGCGCAGTCGGTCTTGCAAGGCAAGACCTCCGACATTTCCGACAGCCGCGACTACGCGAGCCGCGTGGCCGCGAGCCTCGGCGAGCAATGGGCAGGCTTCGGTGAGCTTTTTCGGGCGCCGTTCGACCAGTCGTGGCAGGTCGTCGTGCAGCCGGCCGCGTCGAGCCTGAACGAAATCTGGCGCACGGCGATTGTGGCTGACTGGAACAAGACCTTCGGCGGGCGCTATCCGTTCTCGGATTCGGACAATGACGCGTCGCTGCCCGAAATGGCGCGCTTCATGCGGCCGGACAACGGCGTGATCGCGCAGTTCGTCACGACCCAGCTCGCCGGCGTCGTCGAACGGCAGGGCGACCGGTGGGTAGCCGCCCAGGGTGCCGACCACGGTGCGCTGACGATCGATCCGGGCTTCCTGAGCAGCCTGAACAAGCTGACCCGCGTCTCGACCGTGCTGTTCCCGTCCGGAGACGCGCGCGTGCGGTACGAGCTGCAAGCCGTGCCGACACCGGGTGTGACCGACATGAAATTCGTGCTATCCGGGCGCGAGCTGCGCTACTTCAACCAGAAGCAGGAATGGGTGCCGTTCGAGTGGCCGGGCCAGTCGCTGGAGAACCTGTCGCACATCGAATGGCAGACGCAACAGGGCGGCTTGCGCACGGCACTGGACGCACAGGGGCGGTTCGGCCTGATCCGACTGCTGGAGCGTGCGAAGGTGTCGCAGCAGGACAACGCTCGCTATCTGTTGACCTGGACGCCCGATACGAGCCAAGGCATTCCGCTCAAGGTGCAACTGCGCAGCGAGGCGGGTGCAGGTCCGCTCGACGTGCTGCAACTGCGCAACTTCGCTCTGCCGACGCGTGTCTTCCTGACGGGCTCGGCGAAGTCGGGACCCAAGCTCTCGACTGCCAATCCGCCGCCGCTGCCGGCGTCGATGCTCGAAGCAGCGAAACATGCGGCGGTGCCGCTTCCACGTGGCGCGTTGCCGGAGATCGAATGATGCTGGGTGGACTGTTCAAGAGCCTTTTTCCTGCCCGCGATGACGCCGAGCAGCTCGTGCGGGCACGGCTGGATGCGTGGCGTGCCTGGCTGCTCCCGCTCTCGGGCGACGACGGCGTCGGCCGCGATCCGGGCTACGAGGACGTGTTCTTCGAGCTCCGCGAGGAAACGCAAAAGCTTTCCGGCATCGACGACGGCTTGGTCGTCAAGTCCTGCGAGCAATTGATCAAGGAGATCGGCAAGGACCTGCGTCTGGCCGGCTACTTCGCATTCGCGCGGCTGCGTCAGGACGGCCCCGCTGGCTTCGCGGACGGGCTCGAGCTGGCGGCCGCGCTAGTCGACCGATTCGGGGAGACCGTGCTGCCCGCGCGCGCCGAAGCGAAGAAGGGGGCGCTCGAGATGCTGGCCACCGCGCGCGTGATCGAGCTGCTCGACAGCCGCGGCGCGTTTGCGCCGGCCGACCTCGAGCGTGCGCTCGCCGCGCTCGATGTGCTGGTAGCCGCCACGGGCGCTTGGCCCGAAGCCGCGCGCCCGAACCTGCAACCGCTCGTCTCCCGCTTTGAGCACAAGAGTGAACCGGCGCGCGGTGCGGAAGCGGAAAGCGTCGCGACAACAAGTGCGACCGTTTCAGCAACGTCCGTCGCCATTGCATCGACACGCGATCTGCTCGATCAGGCGCGCACGATGGCGGTCTGGCTACGTGACCAGGAGAACGGCTACCTGCCGTCGGCGCGGCTCGTGCGCAGCGTTCGGTGGGACACACTGCACGAGGTGCCGCCCGCGGACGCCACGGCCCGCACGCGGCTCGTCCCGCCGCGTGGTGAGCTGCGCCAGCAGATGAAGCGGCTCGTGCTGCAGAAGCAGTGGCACGAGTTGCTCGAACGTGTCGAGGGGGCGTTCATGGAGGGCGTGAACCACCTTTGGTTCGACCTCCAGTACTTCCAGCACGTCGCCCTCGATCACGTTGGTGCGCCGTACAGCACGTGGCGCGAACTGCTGCGCGCGGACGTCGCACTCTTCCTCGAACGACTGGCCGGCATCGAGCGGCTGGCATTCAACGACGGTACACCGTTCGCCGACGACACGACACTCGAATGGATCGCACGACACGCGGTCGTGCGCGACCTCGAAGCGGGCGAGGCCGTCGCGCCGCTGGGCGTGTCGGCCGACAGCGAAGGCGATGCCGCCGGCGATTGGCCGGAAATCGAGACGCAGGCACGGGAATTGGCCGGGCGCGAAGGCGTCGAAGCCGCCTTCGCGTGGCTCGAAGCGCTGCCGGGCATGAGGACCGACCGCCACCGCTACCTGCAACGGCTCGTGATGGCGCGACTTGCCGATCATGCCGGCCGCCCGGATACGGCACTGGCGCTGCTTGCCGAGCTCGATACGTCATCCCGGACGCTGCCGCTGATGCGCTGGGAGCCGGCGCTGGTCTTCGAGGTCAAGCAACAACTGGTTCGTGCGTTGAAAGCGATGAGCAACCGCAAGGACGCCGACAAACCGGCGCTCGCACGCCGCATCGGCGAACTGCAGGCGGAACTGACCGTGCTCGATCCGGCGCGCGCACTGACTCTCTCATAACAAGAATTCCAATGGAAAACGACGATCCGATCCTTCGCTACTACGAAGCTGAAATGCGCTACCTGCGCGAGTCCGGCAAGGAATTCGCGAAGGCGCATCCTGACCGCGCGCGCCTGCTCAACCTCGATCGCGTCGGTGATCGCGACCCCTACGTCGAGCGATTGTTCGAGGGTTTCGCGTTCCTGACCGGCCGGCTTCGGCAAAAGCTCGACGACGAGCTGCCGGAGCTGACGGAAGGGCTGGTCAGCCTGCTATGGCCGCATTACCTGCGGATGATCCCGTCGCTGTCGGTGGTCGAGCTCGTTCCGCTCGCGGAAAAGCTGCAGACGACTGAAGTCGTGTCCGCGGGCGTGCCGGTTCGCTCCGCGCCGATCGCCGTTCCGCCCACGGCCGGCGGCGAAGGCACGACGCCGAAAACGGTGCAGTGCGTCTACCGAACCACGCAAGCCGTCACTCTGCAACCGATCGCGCTCACGAATGCTGGACCAACCGTACGCCACGACGGCCGCTCGGTGATTCGCCTTGGGTTCGCGCTCGACGGGGCAGCACGTCGAAAGGAGATGGACCTGTCGCGGCTGCGCCTGCACTTGAGTGCTGATCTTCCAACGGCGTTCGCGATGCACCTGGCGTTCACGCGGCAGGTCGACGCAATCTACTGGCGCATACCGGAAGTCCGCGACGGCGAGGCGGTGCCCCTTACCGGCGTCACGATCGAGCCCGCAGGTTTCTCGACTGAAGAACGCCTTTGGCCGAAAGCCGACGCAGCGTTCTCAGGGTACCAGCTGCTGCTCGAGTATTTCACGTTCCGCGAGAAATTCCTGTTCGTCGACCTATGCGGACTCGACATCGCGGAGCTACCGGAAAGCTCGACTCGCTTCGAGTTGGAGCTCGTGCTGAAGCATGCGTATCCATCAGACCAGCGGTTCAGCGCGGAGAACGTGCGACTGTTCTGTACGCCGGTGATCAACCTGTTCGAGGTCGACGCGGAGCCGATCGAAATCGACCATCACGAAACCGAATACCGCGTGGTGCCAGCGGGACATCAGGGCGAGCATGTCGAGACGTATTCGGTCGACGCGATCACGACGTTCGATCACGAGACCGCCGAGCGGTACCAATACGTGCCATTTGCGACATTCCGACACCGCGGCGGCATGCTGCGCCACGAGGCGCCGGAACGCTATTTCCACACTCGTGTGCGGCCGGGTGTGTCCGGGCTGCGCGAAACGTGGGTGATTCTCGGCGGCCATGCCTGGGAAAGCATGGATACGCTTCCGGAGGAAAGCCTGTCGCTACGCGTGACGGGCACGAACGGTCTGCTGCCACGTAAGGGGTTGCGGGAAGCAAGTCTCAATGAGCTTGCGACGAGCACGGCATATGTCGCCGGTGTGCGCAATCTTGTCTCGCCAACGCTGCCGCTGTACCCGCCGACGGAAGATCGCTTTCAGTGGCGCGTGTTGTCGCATGTGGCACCGAACTTCTTGTCGATGATGAATGCGGAAGTGTTGCGCGGGGCGCTCGCACTTTACGACTGGACAAACGACGAACTGAACCGCCGTCGGCTTGCGGGCATTTTGTGGGTGTCGCAGGTACTGATCGAGGAGGTATCGGGTGGCTCGGTCGAGCGCGGCGTACTGATTGAGGTCACGCTCGACACCCACGCGTTCGCAGGCGAGGGTGATGTGATGTTGTTCGGTGAGTTGCTGCACCGCTTCTTCGCACTCTATTCCGATATCAACCTGTTCACGAAACTCGCAATCATTCGGCTGCCGTCGCAGACCCGGTTCGAATGGCCACGAAGCAAGGCCGAGCGGGCGCCACTATGAGACCGTACGACCTGCCCAACCTCGACCCGCTGGTGGCTTCGCTGCTGGCCCGCGCACCGCGGATGAATTTCATGCAGCTATGCAGGCTGCTCGAGGCGCGCGCTCCCGGCTTGCCGGAGTTCGGCGCGCGGGACACGCTCGAGCATGAACCGGTGCGCTTCCGGCCACAGCCGCGCATGGGGTTTCCGGCGAGCGAAGTGGCGTCGGTCGAGTTCGATGACGAGCGGCCGGATGCGCCGCCTACCGTGCGGACGACTTTCATGGGGCTATACGGCGTCGACGCGGCGATGCCGTCGCACATGATCGACGACATCGTGCTGCGTGAGGAGGGGCACGATGTCGTTGAGGCGTTTCTCGACCAGTTCAACCACCGCTATGTCACGCTGCTCTATCGTTCTTGGAAGAAGTACCGCTATCCCGAGCACTTCCGACCCGGTGGCATCGATGGATATTCGCGCAGTCTGCTCTGTTTGGCCGGGTTCGGCTGGGGCGACAAGCCGAAGCGTGCCGGGCTGCCCAATTCGCGGATGCTGGCACTACTGGGGCTCCTGATTCAGCGTACCCGAACGCCGGAAGGATTGGCGGGCGTCGTGGCGTTGGCGATTCCGCGCGTAGGTGTGCGGGTTGACGAATTCTGGCCTGTCGTGACGTCGACAGGCCGGCCGCGGCCGCTCACATCGGCAGGTAACGCGACGGGTATCCCCGAAAGCGAGAAGCGCTGCGGTCTGGGCGGTGGTTACGTGCTGGGCAAACGGATGGCCTATCGCAGCCGGGCAGTGCGCGTGACGCTGCAGCCCGCCGATGCGGACCAAGCGCACGGCTTGCTGCCAGGCAGGGTGCTGCATCACGACCTAATGGCTTTGTTGCAGCTGTATGTCGGCGTCAAGGCCGACGTGCACCTGCGCATGGAAGTGTCGACGCGTCACGCGCCGCAACCATCGATCGGTGCGACCAATCCGGTCGCTGCGCCACGCCTCGGATGGACTACCGTTCTGCCCGCCGAAGCAGAACGGCTGATCAACATCGGGCTCGGCGTATACGAAGCGTTCCCTTCGCCCGAGCCCAATCCCCATCTGACTCGACATGCTTGATCGGAGAGCGCCAATGTTCACTCGTTTCACTGTATCAACCGTTGCCTCCGTCATGCTGCTCTCGGGGTGCGGTGCCTGGCAGGCCGTCTCGGACGCGTCGTCGAGCGCGTATCACACGGTGTTTTTCAAGCAGGTGAAGGTGCTCAACGTCGATCTGTCAGCCCGAGAATCGTTGAATCCAGATGACGCTGGTCGACCGACGTCGGTCGCGGTACGCGTGTACCAGTTGAAGGATCACAAGCTGTTCGACGGCGCTTCTTACGACGACCTCTTGAAGAACGACCGAACGGTGCTCGCGCAGGATCTCCAGGCGACCATTGCATCAGCTCTCAATCCCGGGGCGGCCGCCAGCCTCTCGCAGCCGATGCAGGCAGACACGAAGTACGTCGCGATCGTCGCGTTCTACCGCAACCCTGGCAATGGCGATGGTTGGAAATACGTGATCGAGAAGAAAAAGCTCGACGCGGACAAACCGCTGAAGCTCGAGCTCGTTGACCAGTTGCTGGTTCCCGCAGGAGCGGAGCCGACGAGCACCTCTCGGTAAGCAAATGTCAATGGGATCTCGTTTGAGACATGATCGAAAAGAAGTCGTGGCGTGACCTAATGCCCACGCTCAATGCGTTGGATCGCGAAATCGGAAGAGCACGAGAGCGGGAGATCGGCGCGGTAATGGACAACTTGCTGCAAATCATGGACGAATGGTCGATCGGCATGCCTGACCTTGAACGCCATAGGCGTCTGCACCAAAACGCCGTGGTACACGAGATGGCGCATCGCACCCCGATGCCCGCCGAAGGCACGGACGAAAGTGATGCGCATCGTAATCGCTCATGCTTGCTCCCGCTGAGTCGTATGCCTGCCACCGTGACGGGAACGATGAAGGGTGCCGAAGATTCGCAGCGTGTCGCCGCGGCGACGCGAAACCGCGTGCAAGTGGCGCTCGCCGCGATGCCGCGCCGAGCCGGTTTGGACGCAGTGACTTTTCGCGCACGCCTATTTGAAGGTATCCGTGAGCTAGCGAACGCCTGGGGGGGGACTTGCATGTCGAAAACCTATGCAAACCACTCAGTCCCGCTCGAGTTCACGTGCGCTGCAGGACATCGCTTCTCGATGCGTGTGCATGGTCTGCGGCTTGGGCACTGGTGTCGTGCGTGTGCATATGATCGCGCGACTATCTACTCATTGGATGATGCGAGCGTGGCTGCGGAAAAGCGGCGAGGCCGGTGCCTGTCGCGTCGCTACCGTAACAGCCGCGAACCACTGCGCTGGCGCTGCCAAGCTGGACACACCTGGAGCGCTAGCCTCGAGCAGGTCCTGCGCGGCGACTGGTGTCAGACGTGTCATTTCGAGCGGATCAAACCGCGCCAGCTTGACATCGATCGCGCGGCAACTGAGCGCGGTGGGATCTGCTTGTCGGCATACGTCGACAAGGAAACCCCGCTCCAGTGGCAATGCGCCGAGGGACACACGTGGTCTGCGCCGTGGTTTCGTGTCAGCAAAGGGCAATGGTGCCACCAATGCGCAGTGAAGGCACGAACGCGAACGATCGAGCAGATGCACGAACTCGCGCAGTCGCGTGGCGGTCGCTGTCTGTCGACGGTGTACCCCGGGGCGCACGGCAAGATTGAATGGCAATGTGCGAAGGGACACGTCTGGCATGCGTCGGTCAACAGCGTTTGGCGTGGCAGCTGGTGCCCGGAATGCGCGTGGGAGAGTCGGCGGATCGCTCGCCGACAGGCAAAGCGAAAAAACTTGGTGCCGAACTTGGTATGAATCGCACCGTCTGCCGGATTTCGGAAGTGCGAGTGATATGAGTCTTACCTCGCGAGTTGATCGTTAAATTGTGTGATGCTCAACAAATTTGTGAGCCACTCATCCTAATATGTGATAGCGCCATGGGTTCATAGTTCTCGCACGATTACGTCAAGTTTTCGAGTGCTATCTGCCTTTCTTCGCCGAGTCGACCAACAGGAGTTCGCTTTGAGTTACGAAGCAATCGAGAAAATTACGACATTCGCCAGCGCGAAGCCACACCAGTTCTATTACCTCGACGTGCCGCAGGCGAAAACCGTCGCACTAGCCGACGTCTTCGACTTTCATGGCGTGCGAGCGATCGGCGAACCGACGAAATACGTTATCCGTTTCACCCACCCGAGCAGTGACCTGAGTAGGGCCGAATATCTCAACAAACCGGCGGCGTTCGTCGTTCAGCCACCGAATGATCCGATTCGCGCCCTGAAACTCGAGCCGCAGCGACGTGTGCAAGGCACGATCACCGGCTTCGCGCGTTTGTCTCATAGTCGAGATGAAACGACCTATGAGGTCACCCTGGAATCTCGCCTCGCGCTCCTGCGCAATGCTCAGAAAAGTCGGTTTTTCCTCGACATGAGTTTTCCGCAGATCATCGAACAGATCTTGCGTGAGCATGAATTTGGGAAGGTCTTCGCAACGTTCGAGTTCAATCTGTACCGCGAATACGGGAAACGACCATTCGTGATGCAGTGGCAAGAAGACGACCTGACCTTCATCACGCGCCTGTGTCGCCGTTCGGGTATTTGGTTTGTCTGCGAAGAAGGGAAGCATTGGGAAAATGTCCGATTCGGTGACGACTTCACACACTATCGTCGCGACGTCGCTTTGACCGTTCCATATCAGGAGTATGGCGGGCTTCTTAGCGATGGTATCGAGTCGGTCAATACATTGTCGATGCACGCTAAAACGATTCCGGCGCAGTATCGAGTTCGGGACTACAACCCCCGCACCGCGCCCGAGCCGATCGATGCGGCGAACGAAATTCACGACGACGCGACTACCTACGGGGAGGCGTACACGTGGGGAACGTCGCACCAGACGCCTGAAGACGCGAAGCGCGAAGCGCTGCTGCGGCGTGAGGCCGCGTCAGCCGAACAGATTCAGTATCACGGTACTGCGAACCTGCTCGATTTGACGCCGGGTAGTGTGCTCAAACTGGCCAATCACTCGCCCGACGAGGCCAAGCATGGATTGCTTGCGGTGCGGGTAGTATGTAGCGCGTCGCGCAAGAAAGCCTATAACGTTGAGTTCGACGCCATTCCGTCTGATCGGCTTTACCGTCTCCCGCTACTCGAGCGTACCTGGCCCAAGGTTCAAGGCACGATCACCGGCCGCATCGCGTCCACACCGAAATATGGTGCGCCGTATCTGGATGCGCAGGGGCTGTATGTCGTGCAATTGCATTTGGATCGGGACGAGCGCACGCCGGGCTTGAATAGTTGCCCGATGCGGCTCGCCAAGCCGTTCGGTGGCGCCGATCGTGTTGGCTTCCATTTTGGCTTGGTTGAAGGCACGGAAGTCACGATCGCATTCCACAACGCAAATCCTGATTTCCCGTACATCAGTCAGGTGATGCACAACTCCGACGAGCCAGATCCGGTTGTGGCTGGCTATCCTTGGGGCACGCGCAATACGATACACACCCGCTCGAACAACACGATCCAACTGGACGATCGTGAGGGGAAAGAACACGTCAAGGTCGCGACCGAGCACGGCAAAAGTCAACTCACGATCGGTTACGGGGTCGATCGAGAAAATAAGCTGCGTGGAAAAGGCTTCGAACTTCGCACCGACGATCAGGGGAACGTGAGGGCGGGCGGGGGCTTGCATCTGACCGCCTATGCGCAAGAAAAGGCCGTCGGTCAGCAGAGCGACATGAAGGCTGCCGTGAGTCAATTTCAACTCACCCAGGCGCAGGCCGAAGGGATTGCAAACGCCGCGGCGGTCGCCAAGGCGGAAATCGCGGACCTGAGGGCCGAGAATCAATGGCTGAAAGACGAGATGGCGGACCTCAAGAAGGCCGTGATCGCCTTGGCTGCGCCGAATGGTATCGGCATGGCAACACCCGATCGTGTGCTTGTATCGGCGGGCAAGGACGTCAGCGTCGCTACGTCATCGCGATTCAACGTGAACGCGCTCAAGAATGTCGCGATAGCGGCCGGTGATGTTCTGTCGATGTTCGCGCAGAAGCTCGGTGTAAAAATTTTTGCCGCCCGCGGCAAGGTACAAATTCAGGCGCAGTCCGACGCAATGGAACTTGTCTCGCAGAAAAACATGCATATCGCGAGCGCGGACGGTACAGCGACGATTAACGCTGCCAACGGAGTGATTTTGAGTGGCGGAGGGTCGGCCTACATCAAGGTGACCGGTGACAACGTAGAAGTCGGTGGTGCAGGCAACTTCATTATCAAGATGGCGAAGATGCAAAAGACCGGTCCCGGCTCGCTGACCCTTCCGTTGCCGAAATTCAGCCAAGTCGATATCGCAAACGATGAACGCTTCATTCTCAGTGACGGTATTACTGGCCGCCCCGTTGTCAATCGGCCATACAAGATCCAGCTCGCCAACGGACATATCGTCGAGGGCGTTACCAACGAGCAAGGCGAAACCTCACTGAGCCAACAAGACGTTGCGCAGGGCCTCAAGCTGATGCTGCAGAACCACAAGGAAGCGTAATCATGACCGAGAAGACCAAGCCGGCCGATGCGGGTGGCAAACCAAACAATTCGGAGAAGCCCTACCAGAATCCGACCGCAACCCGCGTCGTGCCGATGCAGCGCGACCATCTCGGCCAAGCATACTGGGAGTCCTACCACACGCCGTCCAGCTTCCAGGTACGCGCTGAGTGCCGCATTCCGCCCCATATGCCCGGTGTCGTTATCTTCGTGCATGGTGTTAACTCTGAAGGTGAGTGGTACGACACTGCGGAACAAGCCCTATGCGATGGCCTTAACGATCGACTTCGCAGACCGGACGATGCGAAACTAACTGCGAACACGTATACGGATGTTGACGATAAGACGGGGCGCCCTGGCGGACGTCGTCGAATGAAGAAAGCTGGAAATTCGCCAGTAATTCGATTCTACTGGGGCTATCGTGCATCGGATGGAGCGGAACGGAAGTGGCGGATTCCGCTGCGCAATCCGGACGGTTTCGACTTTTGGTCTCCCCAATGCACAAACGAGAAAGGCCCCTGGTATTGGGGAGGCGGCGCCTTTCAGAACGGTACAAATAACCTCCGCCAGCTGTGGAGCCACCAAGGTATGAAGCGTCACATCCTTGGCTTCGACATGGAACTATTGAACACCGAACTCGATCGCCAACTTCAAGATGCACCGCCGCGTCTCTACTACGCGCATGCAGCTAAACGTTTGGCTGATCTAATCGACCGAATTCGCACTGAGTGCCCGCGCGACACGGTGACAGTGATGTCCCACAGCCAAGGGACGATGATCGCGCTGGCCGCGACGGCTTTGTGCAAGACGCGAGCACCCGATGCGCTTTTTGTGATGAACTCACCCTATGCGCTTGATGACAAGGTGACTGACGCGCTCACCGCCGGGATTGATCGACCGACCCCGGAAGCACGCGTTAACACCTTCCGTAACATCGCGAATCGGATCAAGCGAGACAAGCGCGCCATGACGGAAGGTCAGATGAAACAGCTTCAGTGCGGCGCGTCCGAGGACATGAATTTCTGGCGGCCCGACAACCGGCGCAAATCGGGTGTACATGAGCGCGATAACCACGGCCGACTGTACGTATACTTCACGCCGCATGACCGAGTGATGGGCTCCACGCCCTTGCAAAGCATCGGCTGGCAAGGGATTGACGACAAGCTACTGGCCGAGCTCGGAGACACGGTCAAGCAGCGCATGCTGGCTCGCTATACGCCTGTTGGTGACAAGCCGGGGGTGCGAAAGTTCGGCACGTTGCCGTTGATTCAGAAGCCTGTGCCGGGTGTGGCTCAGACTGAGTTTTGGAATGGTAATCGGAATGTGGCTACGCCTGCGATGAAACTATGGGCTGTGCCGGATCCGAACAAGACGATCACGGTCAATGCTGAGGAGGTGCCACAGCCGCTTCAGGCCTATGAAATGAAAGACTTCGAGGATTCGCGCGTGGATGCTCCTGCAATGGGGCAGTGGGATCGGGATCCGAAGAACCCCACACAGGGCCAATATCACGACGAGAGCTACCGGTACTTTCGTTCAATTTACGAATCAGCGGCGATTGTCACGTCGAATTCGATGAGTCCGATTGGCGTGGCAGTTGCACGGCAGACACAGGATGAAGTCCTAAAGCAACATGATAATTACCACGCTGAACCAACAAACCACAGCACGTTGCCCAAGAATCAGCAATTCATGCGGCGCGTCGCGGCCTACGATCTTCCGATCGGATTTTGTGATGCCTACGAGAAGAGAGACCTGTGGCTCAGTTTGATGAAACAGGCCGACTGGACGCGCGGCCGCGACCCATATTTCGAGACTGGGGCACTTGAAACGGTCGCCAAACCGGCTTTAATTGATTGGGACACGGCCGGCGAGGCACTGAACAGAATCGCCATTGAGGACCTTAAGAGCCAGACCAAGGGACTGCCAGTAAGGAAGTCAGAGGATATTCTGTATGGTGACTAAAAATATTTGGTGCGTAATCGCGATCACGGCTGCGCTAGTGGTGATGCAAGGCTGTTCGCCAAAGAAGGCCAATGAACCCTTTGTGTTCATGCTCAGCGAATTCATGAGCGCGAAGAAGCTGCCGTATGATTCGCCGCCGCAGGTCATCTACCGGATAGATGACCATCGTTTTGTGACGCTCGAACATTATCGAGATTGCAACCATGGCGAGACGTTCTACAACGATACGCGTGCGGGTATCCGTCGGCAGCTTGGACGCGGTGACGTGGAAAACTTCCAAGGTAGCTTGGTCAATGCTGATCCCACTGGCCGGAATTTGGCGTTCCCGGCTGCAGCGCCGCCGCACCTTGCGACCAACGATCGCGGATGGGCGGTGGAACTGATGTACTCGACGAACGGGGGGGAAACGTTCAATACCATAAATTACATGGAACACAGCTTTGACCCGTTCGAGGATTCAAAAAAATATTCAATTGCGGTAACGCGCGATAGTGTATTTATTTCTCAGAAGATTAGCGAGACAGCCGACGTGTCCAATGTGGACCGTTACCCGCTTGTTCCCGGTTTTGCTTACGGGACCAACGAGAAACTGCCCGACGGGAAGCGGATCGCTTTTGACGTAAAGATGCCGGTGGGACTTCGCACACCCTCAGGCCAGGACAGGCTTACCTGCGATCCGTCGGTCAAGCCAACAAACCCTGACGCGCCATTGGTCCCGTAACGAGCTTGAGTTTCCCGAGCGCTATGAACAACATCATTTGTAGTGGGTGGAGGGTCGTATGATGCGCGTGAGCATGGTCGTTGTCGCTCTAGTAGTGACGCAAGGGTGCAGGCCGAAAAAGGCTAACGAGCCCTTCGTCTTCATGCTCAGCGATTTCATGAGCGCGAAGACGCTGCCGTATGATTCGCCGCCGCAGGTCATCTACCGGATAGATGACCACCGGTTTGTGACGCTCGAACACTATCGAGATTGCAACCACGGCGAGACGTTCTACAACGATACGCGTGCAGGTATCCGTCAGCAGCTCGGGCGCGGCGACCTGGAGAACTATCAAGGTAACCTGATCAATGCTGATCCCACTGGCCGAAATTTGGCGTTCCCGGCCGCAGCGCCGCCGCACCTTGCGACCAACGATCGCGGATGGGCTGTTGAACTGATGTACTCGACGGATGGTGGAAAGACCTTTAGCTCGATGACCTATATGGAGCACAGTTTCGATCCGTTCGAAGACTCAAAAGACTACGCGGTACTCGTGACTAAAGATCGCCTCTATGTGGCTAAGAGGTGGGGAGACGATGATGCATACGTTGTCCAGTATCCAATGCTTCCCGGTATTGACCTGAGCAAGCCTTACCCGGACGGGGTAAAGGGCGGGAGCTTCTCTTTGTCGAATCGCCCACGTGCTTTCATGAACCTACACACGCCCTCGGGACAAGAGCAACTTAGTTGCGATTCATCGCTCAAACCGACGAATCCGGATGCGCCGTTGGCCCCGTAAGGCATTCGATTTTTCCCGGTGAGAGGACCAATATCATTTGCATAGGGTGAAAGATCATATGTTGCGCGCGAGTGTGGTCGCAATTGTTCTAGTAGTGACGCAAGGTTGTACTCCGCCGAGGGCTAACGAGCCCTTCGTCTTCATGCTAAGCGATTTCATGAACGCGAAAGTGTTGCCGTATGATTCGCCGTCGCAGGTCATCTATCGGATCGACGATTACCGATTTGTGACGCTTGAACATTATCGTGATTGTAACCATGGCGAAACGTTTTATAACGATACACGCGCAGGCATCCGTCAACAGCTCGGACGCGGCGACATGGAGAACTATCAAGGCTACCTGATTAATGCCGACCCAACCGGCAGGAATTTGGCTTTCCCGGCTGCGGCACCGCCGCACCTTGCGACCAACGATCGCGGTTGGGCTGTCGAACTGATGTACTCGACGGATGGGGGAAAGACGTTTAACTCAATGGATTACATGGAGCACAGCTTCGATCCGTTCGAAGACTCAAAGGACAATGTTATTGCGGCAACCCGGGATAAGTTGTTTGTTGCGAAAAAGTATCAATACAGGATAGATCGACCTGATTATGACCTTATGGTAAATCAGTATCCGCTCGACCCTGCTGTCGATCTTCGTAAACCGTACCCGACGGGTTTTCATTCGGATGGAGCATGGGCATCTAAGAAGAAATTGATGCCGAATGGCCTTCGCACGCCCTCCGGCCAGGACAGACTTACCTGTGATCCATCGATCAAACCGACAAACCCGGACGCGCAGTTGGTCCTGTAAGGCGCGCGGTGTGTCGAAACGTTATGAACCACCTCAATTGCATAGAGGGGCGAATTGTATGTTGCGCACGACCTTGGTTGCAGTCGCGCTAGTGGCGATGCAAGGCTGCTCGCAAAAGAAGGCTAACGAGCCCTTCGTCTTCATGCTCAGTGATTTCATGAGCGCGAAAAAGCTGCCGTATGATTCGCCGCCGCAGGTCATCTACCGGATAGATGACCATCGTTTTGTGACGCTCGAACACTATCGAGATTGCAACCACGGCGAGACGTGCTACAACGATACGCGTGCGGGTATCCGTCAGCAGCTTGGACGCGGTGACCTGGAGAACTATCAAGGCAAGCTAATCAATGCTGACCCCACCGGCCGGAACTTGGCGTTCCCGGCTGCTGCGCCGCCGCACCTTGCGACCAACGATCGCGGCTGGGCTGTTGAACTGATGTATTCGACGGATGGTGGAAAGACATTCGGCTCAGTGAATTACATGGAGCACAGTTTCGACCCGTATGAAGACTCAAAGGACTACGCGGTTTTTGTGACAAAGGATCGACTTTTCGTTGCGAACAGATCAGCTGACAACGATGCTTACGTCGTTCAATATCCGATGGTGCCAAATATCGACTTAAGCAAACCATATCCAAATGGAATCTCGGGGGCTAGCTTTGCCATGTCGAAGCGGCCGGGCATATTTTCGAAGCTTCGCACGTCCTCGGGCCAGGACAGACTTACCTGCGATCAGTCGATCAAACCGACGAACCCCGACGCACCGTTGGTCCCATAAGGCGCTCGATTTCTCGAAACGTAAGGAGCATGTCATGAGGAACCCTGTTTGTTTGGGTGACGCAACCAGCCACGGTGGGAGGGTTAAAACGGCTTCGGCCACCGTTGATCTTGAGGGCCGTCCCGTTGCGTTGTTGTACGACATTGTGTCGTGCCCTGAGCACGGCGATAACCCGATCGTCGAAGCTGGCGACGAGATGATTGACGGTGACCGACCGTGCGTGGTCGATCGATGTCGCACGCAGTGCGGTAGCTATGTCATTGCGGGATCGTCTGGGATGTCAATCGAATGAGCGAGCGTTGGTATGTGCGGCACCCATCACCACGCACATGCGGCAAGCCGCCGGCGCTGTGGGTTGGCTTCGCGATTTTTGTTGTGGTCCAGGTGATCGGGGCGGTTATCACGGTACTGACTTGGGGGCCGCACCCGGTGGCGTCGACCGACTTCTTTGTCCGTCTGTTCATCTTGCCACTGTCAGTCACCGTCGTCTTGTGCGGAATCGTCTATAGCCGTCACGAACAAGAGGCTACTGATACGCTCTGGTGGAACTACCTTTGCCGGGACGTCCGCAGTCGGTGGAGGCGCTGGGCGCAGCAAAGAGTCGCGATTGTGTCCTGTACAACGATCACGGCGGAGGTCAATCTCGGCGAACGCATGGCGGGTCTCGAAGGGGCGCCGCCCGCAAACTCTGGCAAGCGGTTGCCGCTGGCGAACGAAGATCAGGAATCGAGCGAAGCACGTCTGGAGCAGGTCCTGACGAGTCTGCTTACCCCTTTGTCTACAACGATTGCCACGCTCGCGCGAGCGCGTACGCTGCATGTCTGCCTGCAATCGTCCACGAGGGACGATCTGGCCGATTTGAGGCAAGTTTGGCAGCGCATGCACCTAGCCAGTCTTGTCACCTTTTCATGGGAGTCGCTGGATGCGCAGTTGTCAATCGTTGAGCCTTGGCTTGACAATGAGAAACCGAAGTCGGACTTCCAGCTCACTCTCGCGTGTCAACTGCATACCGCTGACCGGACACCCGCGTGGTCCGAGGTCGCCGTTGCACTCTTGAGTACCTCTTCCGCGGGGTTGGCTGCATTTCGGGGGAAGCTCAAACCAATGGCGTACGTGTTCCGACCAGTCTCGGCGGCCGCTGACGAGGTCGTCGACGCGCTGATGGCCGTGTCGCGCGCAGAACAGGTTCCGGCTGATCGAATCAAACGTCTATGGATGTGCGGATTGCCTGGGCAATTGCGGAACGCCACGGTATCTGGAGTCAAAGATTGCGGGTTTGATTTGCCAACGCAGAATCTCGACGAAGCTGTCGGCGACCCTGGCCCCGCGAGCCCGCTACTGTTGCACGCGCTGGCCGCGCAAATGGTCCAACACGGGCAGGGTGTGCAATTGGTCGCCACGCCGGCTCAAAGCGGTGTTCGCTTGACGCTGGTCGGCAACCAAATCGCTCCGATCGAACCGATCCCACCGGAGTACTACCGGCTACTCAGCCTGTCGACGACCGCAGGATTCCTTGGGGTCGCCGGTCTAGTGATCTTCGGAGCCGCCACGTTGGGCGTCATGAGGCCGTGGCTAGTTTGGTCGGTGCTGGCGGTGCTAATCGCAATGATCCCGCTCCAGGCTGGTGCTGCGCTGCTTTGTCGGCGCGCAGTGACCGAGGACTTCTATGCGACGCTGTAACTGAAGGAGCGCGCGAAGCGCGGGCCAGCCAACGAACGCCATGGAACGCGGATGCATGAGCGTGGAATGAGCGCGCGCTGCGCCAAGGCACATCGACACCACTGGAGCGAAGGTGAGGGAGCAAGAATACACGGCCGGAATTGGCGATGTGAAACGGGTGGTGAGGGAACGACGGCCGAGCCGAGGGGCGCTTGAGAAACAGAGGACCGCGCTCCGATGGACTCCATTCACCGCGCTCGCCGCGCTCCTTAGCGCGGTACTGGTCGCGTGGGGCTTTCTGCACGTGATCCTGCTATACGTTTTTCCGGCTGGCCCTGCTGGGCGCTGACGTGTCGATGTCACGGCGAAAGGCTACGTCGGCAGCGCTGTCTCGGCAGCGATATCGCCACTTTGGTTGCGGCGCCTTGCCGATCACCCGGGCGGCGCTTGGCGGTTACCATGTAAGCAATAGGTTCCGACTCGCCGAGCTCCTATGGCGCCATGTTCGGCACGCGATTCTCGCCCTACGGACTGGCGTTTTGTATATGGCGATCAATCGTATGTGGGCGGCACAAGCCGCGAAGTGCCGTGTCGGCCGATTACCTGTCGTGCTCACGCAGCCGCGTGACGCGGCGGACCGATCCGCGAAAGGCTCCCGTGCGGCCGGTATGATATGACACAACCGAGGTACAGCCTCAACTTGAGTGTCGGAGATGCGCGATGAAAGATCATCCTCTCAACTCGATGCAGCTCAGCGGGCAGCTGGTGGATGCGTCGGATCGAACCATTGTCGAGATTCCCGGCGGGCAGCGAACGGACTTTCCGGACGGTAGTCACCTGATCGAGGGACCGGAAGGAGACAAGTACCTCGTCTCCGAGACCGGCGACATCAGTGCAACGATTCCCGAGATCCAGTGTGTAAAGATTGACGACCTTTCGCTCGTGCTACAGCACCAGATCGCGCATGTTCACGAAACGACCTCGCATACGCTACGCTTCGTCGGTGGTGGCATCTTTTCGTATCTGCATCATCGCGATGGCCGGGGTACGTCGATCGAGGCGAATCGCGTTCTTTTCCGGACGCTGCCTGGTGGAGTGATCGTCGTATGCGGAACAGCTCCAAGCCATGCAACGAATTCATCCGTTTGAATCAAGCGGTCCGATACGTCGGATTCCTATCGAGTTTACATAATCTCAAGACTAATCAACCACCGAAGCTAACTTTAGCTGGCGTTACACCTGCGGGATCAAAGCCCCGCAAGCGTTAGCGGGTAGCGCCAGCCACCGAAAACCCTTGGAAAATTTTTCCAGAAGCCCCGACCAGACGGCACGGGCCTCGTCGTTTTTCGCGCGCTCGACTTGCATCGCGAAGAGGACTTCGGCCGGTTCGATTTCGCAGATGTGAGCGATCTTGATCGCTGTTGCATCATCGAAGTGGCTGCGGCCCTTTCGGTAATTTGTGATGCCGGACGGGCTCACGCCGAGCAACTTCGCGAGCGCATAGTCGGACGGCAAGTCCCTCTTGATCTTCGCGAGATCAAGGTAGTAGTCGCAGTTCTTCATTGAAAAACCCCTTTTGATTCAACCCGATGCAACGGTACTTCAAGTGCCTTGCGCGTGCAATATGCATGAATCCTGCAATTGCAAGGTACTTGCCATATGCAAGGTACTTGAAATATGATCCGCCTGTCGCCCCGGCAGCCGGTTCCAAACCCCGCCGGTGCTGGAATAGCTACCCAGCCGCCGGGCGACTTTCACGCAGGACACCGTTCAAGGGGTTGAACAAGGGGAAGTCAAATGCAGCAAGTTTCGTTGCAATTTTCACACTCGCGTTACGGCGCGCTCGCGCTGATCCGCCAAACCGCTGACGCCGCCTGGCGTGCGCTGATGGACTCGATGCAGTGCATCGTCCGAATCTGGACGATTCGCCCGTCGCTCACAGGCGGGGTGATGGCATGACTACGATCGTTCAGAAACTTCGAGACGAGCTGCGCGCGGCGCACACGATCGTCAGAAACGCACTGTCGGTCATGAGTAAGCGGTAAATTCAGCATACCGAATGGAGAATCATTTGCAACTGACGGGCGAGCATAGCCGCATCGTGACGGTCGAGGTCGACAGGCGATGTCCGCAACGGGGTCTCGGTAGTGCGCGCCCTCGCGCCGGTCGAGGCGCGCTCGCTGCGTCAGCTCACGCTCGCCTCGACTTGCCGCTTCGCGTAGTTGAACGGCAGCAGGTCGCTGATGTCAGCGTCTGGGGCGCGCTGTGGCAATTCAGTCAACACGTGCAGCAGCCAGGCGTGAGGCTCGACGTTGCAGGCACGACACGTAAGCATCATGCTGTAGACCATCGCACTGGCTTTGGCTCCGGCGACCGTGTCGCTGAACAGCCACGATTTTCTTGCAGTGGCAAACGGCCTGATGTCCCGCTCGATGACGTTGTTGTCGAGTGGCAGACGACCATCGTCAACGTAGCGAATCAGATACTGCCATTGCCGACGGCAGTACCCAATCGCCTCGCCCAGCAAGCTCTGCGGCAGAACCTTCGGCGCCAGCTCATCGAGCCATGCCTTGAAGGCGGTCAACAGTGGCACGCTGTGCTGCTGCCGCAGGCGATACCGGTAATCCGTCAGCATTTCGCCTTCGGGCAGCGTCTGCTTCGCCAGTGCCTCGACCTGATACAGCGCCTGGAAGAACTCGAGTGCCTTCGTGATGCGGGGGCTTGGCTTGTTCTTCTGGCCCTTGAGCGCGTCCGTAAACAGCCTCCTCGCGTGCGCGAGGCATCCGAGGTGCGTCGCCGTCTTGATCGTGCGCCAGGCGGGCCAGCCGTCCGTCATCAGCGTGCCAGCGTAGTCTGCGAGGAACGCGCGCGGATGTTCGCCACCGCGTCCCTGCTGATACTCGAACAGCACGACCGGCTGCTCGCTATCCGCGTCGCTCCTGTAAACCCACATGTACGACGTATCCTGCGCCTTTCGTCCCTGTTCCTTGAGCACCTGGACCGTGGTCTCGTCGCCGTGGATCAGCCACTGGCCCCGCAGAACCTGCTTGAGTGCGGCGTAGATTCGCGCGTAGTGCAGTTCGGCCGGGCGGATGATCCAGTTCGCCAACGTGCCACGGCTGACCGCGATGTTCGAGCGCGCGAGTACATCCTCCATCCGGTACAGCGGCGTGCCGTCGACGTACTTGCCAGCCGTGACCGCGGCGATCATCGAGGGACTTGCGTGGCTGCCCGGCAAGGGCTGCGCCGGCATCGGCGCGATCACGATCGGCGTACGCACGCCGTGACGTTCGCAGTGCCGGCACGCATATTTAGCGCGCGCGTGCTGCAGCACCGACACCTTGACCTCCATGTGCAACTGCTCGCTGACGTCCTCGCCCATGCGATGCAGAGCTTTGCCGCAGCACGGACAGGTCTTCCGGTCATCGGGCAGGTCGTACTCGATACGCTCGCGCGGCAGATCCGCTGGCAGCGGCTTGCGACCACGCTTGCGGGGTTCGGGCTTGTCGAGCTCGGGCAAGCCGGTGTCCGGCAGTATCGGCACCTCGTCATCGTCGACGTGCTCGGCATCGGCGGCCTGCTCGGCCTCGTTGAACACGCGGTCCCGCCGCTTCTCGCTCTTCGGCGCGTACTGCCGGGCCAGCGCGAGACGATATTGCTCTTCGAGCGCATCGAGGCGCTTGGTCAACTCATCGATCCTGGCGTCGCGTTCGGCGAGACCGGTTTCGAGCTCGTGGATGTAGGCCTTGGCGGCCCGCGGCAATCGGCAGAGATCGGCTTTCATGCGCTTCACGATAGCGAAGCGCGACGTCGCACAGGTTTACGGAGATTTGTAACACCCGAGACGGCCGTTGTTGACCAACAACGTTCGAGACACCGGACCTCAACTCGTGAAGCAGTACTGCCGTGTGGGATGGCGGCGCACCGCGTCGACATCGACGCCGTCGAGCAGCAGGTGCAGCTGCTCGGTCGTGAGCTCAATCACGGCCTGCTGACGGCGGGGCCACACGAAACGGTCTGCCTCGAGTCGTTTCAACATCAACCAGAAGCCAGCCCGATCATAGAGCAACAGCTTCACGCGATCCCGTTTGCGGTTGTGGAACCCGAAGACAGCTCGCGCGAGCGGGTCAAGCTGCATCGACTGCTCGACCATCGTCACCAGCGTGTTCAGTCCGGCACGGAAGTCGATCGGCTCGCGGTGCAGGTAGATTCGCAGATCGTCGTCGAAGCGAAACATCAACGCGCTCCCAGCGCCGCGATCATCGCTTTGACGAGCGGCGTGTCTTGCGCCGAGCACTCCAGATCAATTACGACGCCGTTGGGCAATCGTACCGACAGGTGCGCTTGCGGTGGCACTGCCATCGGCGCAGGAGGCGACTCGCGACGTGCCGGCAATGATTCCGTAGGCTCCACCGGCTTCAGCACCGCGTCTCGAATGGTCACTACCGGAACAAACGCTGAAGGCTCGGCCCCGATCGTCCGGGGCGGCCCGGCAACTACGCTTGCCTTGCGGTACATCTCGACCCATTTGCGCAGTTGGTTCGCGTTCACCCCAGCCTTGAGCGCCAGACCAGATATTGACGCACCGGGTTGCAAGCATGCCTCGACCAGACGGCGTTTCCCATCGGGATCGAACGATCGTTTGCCGCGCGGGGAAACGTGCATCACCTTCAGGGGCAGGAAATCAAGGTCAATCGTGTCAGCTGTCATCGTGGTTGCGTCCGCAAGTGTGGGTTGCGGACGCAATCGTGGATCGATTCAGAAGCGCCGACTAGGTGCGGAGGATTTCGCGCTTACGGTCATGACGTTCGACCAGAAGCTGCAATGGGCGAACGCGAATGAGCGCGACGCCGTGATCGGCGAGGGCGTCACGCGCGCCAACGAACGGCAAGCCGCGCTTGACGACGGCTCGCCGCTTGAGCTGTTACTCGAACTGCGCCGCGCGGACCTGATCATTGGCAACGCATGGGAAATCCAGTCGTTTCATCAACATGCACTTTGGTCGGTCGCCAATCAGCAAGACGGCGTTGCGGCGACTCATCCGACGCGCGGCGATTCGCGCACGATCGTGTTGGCGGCCGCGAACGAAGCCGCACGCGAGCTCGTCGTCGATGTGCGCGGATCGAGCGTCGAATTCGTGAAGGGCTTCGGCGACGTGGCGCCGGCTGAGTCGACCGCATGGTGCGGCATTGATGCCAGCGATCCTGCCGGCGATCAGTCCGTCGGCGTGCTGATGCCCGCACGCGCATTGTCCGAAGCTGACGTTGCAGAGTTTCGCCGCACGTTTCACGCCACGGCTCGAACAGGCTTCGTTACGTTCCACGTCGAGCAACCCGCTGCGGCGCCGACCGAAGAGATGATTCGCTTCTGCCCCGAGTGCGGATGTCTTGGCGATATTGCAGCCGGATACGAAGCGTGCTGCCCGGACAGTTCGAGTGCGCGCATCGTGCCGAAACGCTTTGCGGAACTGTGTGCCGAGACGTTCAAGCTGTGCGTTAGTCAGCCATACGGCGCACCCAGCGCGCCGGCAGAGCGCCGGGCCGTTGCTGCCGTGCGCACGCTCGAAGCGAAGGCATACACGTACACGGATGGCGCAGAACTGTGGAAGCCGCCGCTGGGGCCGGCACCGGCACCGGTCGCGCACGCTAGCGCACCTGCCGATGAGCATGAACCGAGCGTCGCGGCGGACGGGGAGTATCGGTGATGCGCCTCGTTCGATGCAATCGCTGCGGAACGTCGTGGCGGGGTTCGACGCAGTGCTCGCGCTGCCTGCGTCGGTTCGTGTGGGGCCAGTGAGCGCAGGTAGGCGAACCGGCAAGCAACGATGAGAAGGTCAATTTCGAGGGATCATCAAATGGGCTTTGTCTATAGCACTCCTAAGTTATGCGAGCAGGAAACGGCTGAAATTCAACGAGTGTTACGTGCCAGCAATGCGGAAAGCATGGCGCGTCGACGCGCACAAGACGAAATCGAGCGTCGGCAATTGCAGATCAAGCGTTGCGGGCGTGATCTGCAATTGGTGGTTCAGTGATTCAGAAATCAATCGCCATTGCGGGCATAGGTGGCCGAGCGCGTCGCGATCAAGTGGATTTTCGTGCGCATTGATTTTTCAAGCTCGGCTCGCTCAGTTTCGTCAAGGTGGTGCGCGTCGACACCGTAGTACCGATCGGCAAGCTTCAGGAGTGATTCACCGTATTCCCGAGTAGCGGGTGCGATGCTGGAAATGTAATCGACCAGGCCATCGAGTTCACCAAGCAGCTCAGGGTTATGTGTAGCGAGCTTGTTGGAGTCCAAAAGCATATGCAGTTTGGGCGTATTTGAGATGAGAAATTCGGAGGTTTTCATGGCAGTTCAGCCCTATACGACACTGGTAGATTCCGAGGTAATGGTGGTGATTCATACGCGCGCCGCAGTCGGCGAGGTCCGTCCAAGCGACCCGCCGCGCATCGTGCACTTATACCATGCGCTCGA
>LOZU01000009.1:0-825 GCA_001527685.1 Burkholderia pyrrocinia | reverse complement strand
ATGAGGTAGCCGACCGCGCCGCCGTGGTCGCCGTACTGCAGCACCGCGGTCGGGCTCGCCTTGATGCCGAGCTTGTGCTCGATCGACACGCAATGCACGTCGTTGCGCGCGCCGAGCGAGCCGTCGTCGTTGACCAGGAACTTCGGCACGATGAACAGCGAAATGCCCTTCACGCCTTCCGGTGCGTTCGGCGTGCGCGCCAGCACCAGGTGGACGATGTTGTCCGCCATGTCGTGCTCGCCCCACGTGATGAAGATCTTGGTGCCGAACACCTTGTACGACCCGTCGCCCTGCGGCTCGGCGCGCGCGCGCACCAGCGCGAGGTCGGAGCCTGCCTGCGGCTCGGTCAGGTTCATCGTGCCGGTCCATTCGCCCGAGATCAGCTTCGGCACGTAGCGCTGCTTCTGCGCCTCGGTGCCCGCGGTCAGCAGCGCCTCGATCGCGCCGTCGGTCAGCAGCGGGCACAGCGCGAACGACAGGTTCGACGCGTTCAGCATCTCGATGCACGGCGTCGCGATCAGCTTCGGCAGGCCCTGGCCGTCATACTCGGCCGGATGCTGCAGCCCCTGCCAGCCGCCTTCGACGAACTGGCGGAACGCTTCCTTGAAGCCCGGCGTCGCGGTCACGACGCCGTCCTTCAGGCTGCTCGGGTTGCGATCGCCTTCGACGTTCAGCGGCGCCAGCACTTCGCCGCAGAATTTCGCGGATTCGTCGAGCACGGCCTGCGCGGTGTCGAAGCCCGCGTCCTCGAAGCCCGGCAACTGCGCGACGGCGTCGATGCCGGCGAGTTCCTTCAGCACGAACAGCATGTCCTTGACGGGGGCG
>LOZU01000008.1:0-12191 GCA_001527685.1 Burkholderia pyrrocinia | reverse complement strand
CAGCGAAGTGACCGTGCTGTTGGTGGTCGACAGCCCCGTGGACAGCGAGTTGACGCCGCTTTGCGCCGTGCTGATCCCTGTCGAAGCGGACGTCGACAGCGATGCCACCGTGCTGTCGGTCGTGCTGAGGCCGGTTGACAGCGAACCGATACCGGTCGACGTCGAGGTAGACAGCGACGCGATCGAACTGTTGGCCGACGAAATCCCCGTCGAAGCCGACGTCGACAACGACGTCACCGTGCTGTCGGTCGTGCTCAATCCCGTCGACAGCGAACCGATACCGGTCGAAGTCGACGTGGACAGCGATGCGAGCGCGCTATTGGCCGACGAGATGCCCGTCGACGCGGAGGTCGAAAGCGAAGTGACCGTACTGTTGGTGGTCGACAGCCCGGTGGACAGCGAGTTGACGCCACTTTGCGCCGTACTGATCCCCGTCGAAGCCGAGGTCGACAGCGAACCGATACCGGTCGACGCCGAGGTAGACAGCGACGCGATCGCACTGTTGGCCGACGAAATCCCTGTCGAAGCCGACGTCGACAACGACGTCACCATGCTGTTGGTCGTGCTCAATCCCGTCGACGTCGACGTCGACAGGCTGTTGATCGCGGCGTTCGTCGCGAACAGCTGCGAGCCGTTGATCGCGTCGGTGCTCGTCGCCGTCACCTGGCCCGCTGCAACGTTCGTGATCTGGCGTTCGGCACCGGGGGTGCCCACGCTCACGACGCTCGTCGGGTTAGTGCCCGCGTAGTTGTACGTCACGCCGCCGATCGTGCCCGAGGCCGTCGGGTTCGCCGCCGCCGTCACCGCGCCGGAGCCCAGCGCCACGTCGTTCGCGTTGTTGGCCACGGCGCTCGAGCCCAGTGCGATTGAACCCGCGCCCGCCGCCGTCGACGTATTGCCGAGCGCGACCGAGCCCGTCCCCGTCGCGATGTTGGCATTACCCAGCGAGACCGCACCCTGGCCGTTGGATGCGTTGTTCGCGCCCATCGCCACCGCGCCCGTGCCGCTCGCCACGTTCGGATCGCCGATCGCGACCGCGCCGTCGCCCGACGCCGTGTTGCCGACCCCGATCGAGACCGCCTTGCCGCCCGTCGCCATCGCGCTCTGGCCGATCGCCACCGCGCCGCCCGAGTTCGCATTCGCGCCGTCGCCGACCGCCACGCTGCTTGCGCCCGCTGCTGTCGCGTTCGTGCCCGCGGCCAGTGCGTTGATGCCGGTTGCGCCGTCGTTGTTGTAGTTGCCTTGTTGCGTTCCGTTGTCGTTCACGCTGTAGTAGTGCGTCTTCGATGCGTTCAGCGCGGTGGACAGCGATCCGATACCGGTCGAGGTCGACGTCGACAGGGATGCGATCGAGCTGGCGGCCGACGAGAGGCCGGTCGACGCCGAAGTCGACAGCGAGGCCACCGTGCTGTTCGTCGTGCTCAGTCCCGTGGACAACGAGTTCACGCCACTTTGCGCGGTGCTGATACCGGTCGAAGCGGACGTCGACAATGATGCAATCGAACTATTCGCCGACGACAGGCCCGTCGAGGTCGACGTCGACAGCGTATTGATCGCCGTGTTGGCCGCATAAAGCTGCGAGCCATTGATAGCATCCGTGCTCGTCGCCGTCACCTGGCCCGCTGCAACGTTGGTAATCTGGCGTTCCGCGCCCGGCGCGCCTACGCTGACGACACTGCTCGGCGTCGTGCCGGCGAACGCGTAGCTCGTGCCGCCGATGGTGGCGCTCGCCGTCGGGTTGGCTGCCGCCGTGACGGAGCCGTTGCCGAGCGCGACGTCGCCGGCATTGTTCGCAACGGCGTTCGGTCCGATCGCGACCGAGTCGGTGCCGAGGGCCTTGCTGTCCGGCGCGGTCGAGTTCGCGTGGAAGTACTTGATGCCCTGGCTGTTGATGCTGTCGATCGCCGAGCCGACGTTGTTGGCGGTGGTCGTGGTGCCGTTCGCGTTGTACGTGGTGTACGACGGCGCGGAGACCGTGCCGGTCGCGGGGTTGTAGGTCGACCCGCCGCCGAGCGCCGCGGCGGTACTGTTGCCGAGGTTGTTCGTGGTGGAGACAGCGGTGCTCAAGCCGGTCGACAACGAACTGATACCGGTGGATGTTGAGGTCGACAGAGACACCACCGTGCTGTTCGTCGTGCTCAACCCCGTCGACAACGAATTGACGCCGCTTTGCGCCGTGCTGATGCCCGTCGAGGTCGACGTCGACAGGGAAGCGATCGAGCTGTTGGCCGTCGAGAGGCCCGTCGAAGTCGAAGTCGACAGCGAGGCGACCGTGCTATTGGTGCTCGACAGCCCCGTCGACAACGAATTCACGCCGCTCTGTGCCGTGCTGATGCCGGTCGAAGCGGACGTCGATAAAGACGCCACCGCGCTGTTGGTGCTCGACAGTCCCGTCGACGTCGACGTCGACAGCGATGCCACCGAGCTGTTCGTCGTGCTCAACCCCGTCGACAACGAATTCACACCGCTCTGTGCCGTGCTGATGCCAGTGGACGCAGAAGTCGACAGGGACGCCACGGCGCTGTTTGTCGTCGATAGCCCCGTCGACAGCGAATTGACACCACTCTGCGCCGTACTGATCCCCGTCGAAGCCGACGTCGACAGGCTATTGATCGCCGTATTCGTCGCGAACAGCTGCGAGCCGTTGACCGCATCCGTACTCGTAGCCGAGATGCGGGCCGCCGCCACGTTCGTGACCTGACGCTCCGCGCCGGCCGTTCCAACGCTCACGACGCTGCTCGGGTTTGTGCCGGCGAACGAATAGTTCGTGCCGCCAATGGTCGCGCTGGCGGTGGGATTCGCGGCTACGGTCACGGAGCCACTGCCGAGCGCGACGTCGCCGGCGTTGTTCGCAACGGCGTTCGGGCCGATCGCCACGCTGTTCGTCCCCAGCGCCTTGCTGTCCGGCGCGGTGGAATTCGCGTGGAAATACTTGATGCCCTGGCTGTTGATACTGTCGATCGCGGCGCCAACGCTATTGACTGCACTCGTAGTGCCGTTCGCGTTATACGTCGTGTAAGACGGTGCGGAAATCGTGCCGGTCGCCGAATTGTAGGTTGCCCCACCGCCCAGGGCAGACGCCGCACTGTTTCCGAGGTTGTTTGTCGTGGTAGACAACGAAGCGATGCCAGTGGATGTGGACGTCGACAGGGACGCGACGGTGCTGTTCGTCGTCGAGAGCCCGGTCGACAGCGAATTCACGCCGCTCTGCGCCGTGCTGATGCCGGTGGACGCGGACGTCGACAGGGACGTAACGGTGCTGTTCGTCGTCGAAAGCCCGGTCGACAGTGAATTCACGCCGCTCTGCGCCGTGCTGATGCCGGTCGACGTGGATGTCGACAAGCTGTTGATCGCCGTATTCGTCGCGAACAGTTGCGAACCGTTGATCGCGTCCGTGCTCGTTGCCGTCACTCGACCGGCGGCGACGTTCGTCACCTGGCGTTCCGAACCCGGCGCGCCTACACTCACCACGCTCGCCGGCGTCGTTCCGGCGTAGCTGTATGTCACCCCACCGATCGTACCGGTCGCTGTCGGATTCGGCGCAGCCGTCACCGAGTTCGAACCCAGCGCCACATCGTTTGTGTTGTGTGCGATTGCATTCGAGCCAAGCGCAACCGCACCGTTCGCTACTGCAGACGATGTATTGCCGAGCGCCACGGTGCCCAATCCCGTCGCCACGTTCGCGTTGCCCAACGCAACCGCGCCCTGACCGTTAGCGGTATTGTTCGCACCGACAGCTACCGCACCGGTTCCCGTTGCACTGTTCGGGTCGCCGATTGCAACGGCTCCGTTTCCGCTCGCAGTTTGCTGGCTGCCTATTGCCACGGCGCCCGTTCCGCTCGTCACGCTTGATTGATAGCCGATCGCCGTCGCGCCGGCACCTGCTGTGGCGGCGATTTTACTGGTATCACCGAGCGCAACACTCGACGCCACCGCAGCCGTCGAATTGCTCCCCATCGCCACGGAACTCGTGCCCAACGCTTTTGCTGCAGATCCAACGGCAACCGAGAAGTCTCCCTGTGCAATGGCTTGAGTACCTAGTGCCGATGAGACCACACCGCTAGCCACCGCGCCATTTCCAAGCGCAGACGCATTATTTCCGGTTGCAGTCGTCAAGTTGCCGATTGCAAGTGAATTGGCAGAGCCTCCTCCATTAGCGAAAGCACCGTTACCAACCGCGATACTATTTGATCCCCCAGTTGCAATTGCGGTGCCGATAGCGATTGCACCAGAACCTCCCCCAGACGCGGTTGCACCATACCCAATGGCCACGCCATTTGCGGCAGATGCAGTAGCTTGCAGGCCAATCGCAGTCGCCAGACTCGCAGCGCTCGTGCCCATTCCGAAAGCGACCGCGCCGTTTCCGGTAGCGGTTGAGAAGGCGCCGAATAAAGTGACACCAGTGAAGTTTCCTCCATTTGCACTGCAACCGGCCACGCTTGAGTTGCCGCCATTTCCGTCAATCGGACTTGCACCGGCCGCATAGGCGCGAATGCCATCTGGCCCAGTGGCCGCGCCGAAGCCGCAGCTACCACTGGAAAATGTGTAGACGCCCGCGTGAACGACTCCAGGCAGGCTCATGAACATCAGGCTCGCCGCTAACGTCGTCGCGCTCGATCGCGTGCTTTTTCCCCGTGCGGAAGCAAGCTCGGAAACCGCAACCCAAGCACCGAGCACGTCACTCCAAATGGTCCGATATGACTTGTTCATCTTCATCACCTCTTCGGCTCATGTGCCGTCACACGACGCTTTGTCTCGCACTGGCCATTAAATATAATAAACAGGAATACTTATGGATTAGACTCAAGATCGACAATGTAAAGCCGTAACGATCTACGATAGAACGCTCACTCGCCGCTCTCTTCCCCGCACCTCATTCATCACCGTGTCTCGTCCATCACTTCTTGCGTGACGTGCTGTCGAATCGCTCGACCATGCTCCATGCCTGCTCGCTGAATCTCGCCTAGTAATTGCGGTTCCGACTCGCCGACATCGTTCGACACTGCCGGAGGCGCACAATGCAGCCCCGCTAAATCGCGACCTTGAAGCCCCGCCGCAACCCCCCGTTTATATGCCTCCCGTGCCATGCCTCTAATCGCCCCAGCCACATTGCGCGCGATGAGCTCGAAAGCGATCACCTCCAGCGCATTGACATACGCTTCCACATCGTTGATGCGAGCGCTGGATGAAACCCGCAACAACTCCGCAATCGCCCCGCTCGCCTGTTCGAACGAGGATTCGACATTCGCTCGTTTGTTTTTCATCGCAAGGTTTCCCACGACCTCACCCCTTCAAAGAAATCGATTGATCATTAATTTGATGATGCATCGCAAAACGAATTAATTATTTTCGGCGGCGCGCGACGAAAATAAAACGAAAAAATTAAATTAAAAAGCGAGCGTATTTGGACGAGTGAATACCCTTCTCCATGCGTCGACATGATTGACATCCGTTGCCATCCAAATGCGTGTTGTCAGTTGGCAACACGCGTACTCCTTTTTGCACGAGCGCCTCCATCTCGCCTCTGTCTTGCAGAAGGCTCCTATTGCCGATCGCGCAGGAACCTGCGCGTCATCGAGCGCTCGTCCCTCGTCCGGCGTGAATCTGCGCAGGACCGTGCGCTTCTTTCCTACTAATGGGGGCTGAACAAAAACGTTCATTTCTATAAAATTCGACCTCAGGTTGGCTCTGGAGCGACATTCCCTTTTGCAACAAGGGCTTGGTGGAGCGCAGATTTGGTGGATAAAAATGAACGTTTTTGTCCAGTACAATCGACCCCGATCCACTTCTTTTGACTATTCTTCACAATGCAGCACCAGCACTACGACCGTCCGCGGGGTGCGGCACGCATCAATTTCGTCAGACGAAATTGCGATTAAGTCAATAGTTTGGCATTCCCCGGTTGCTCGGGATTATTAATTAGAATTTTTCGATCCAGGCAATTAAAACTTCCCACAATAGATATTCCGAATCACCCGAAAACGCGAAGAATTCGCGACGCGGGAAATTTGACTTACCCGACGGAATCACTCAAAAGGAAATTCCGAGCGATTGCGCATCGCCAATCCTATAGATTGGCGATGCGGATACTTAATCGAGAGAGAAATATGATCACGCGCGACCAGCGACACGGTGACGACCTACGAAGCAGGAATCCCGGCTTCCCGCCATTTAAAGGCATACCCTTGTTCAGTCATTATCGCTCCCACTGTCCGTGCGGAACGCGGAGTCGATCGTGAACATCGGCTATGCGCGCGTTTCTACGGACGAACAGAGTCTCGAGTTGCAACTGGACGCACTCGAACGAACTGGTTGCGATCGAATATTTACGGATCACGGTATTTCCGGAACCGAATTTTCGCGGCCTGGGCTGGATGCTGCACTTGAGCACGCGAAACCCGGTGACACATTGATCGTTTGGCGCCTCGACCGATTAGGCCGCTCCTTGAGCAAGTTAGTTGACCTGGTGACGCATCTCGAGAAGCGCGGCGTTCAATTTGTTTCTGTTATGGAGTCTATCAACACCAACTCGTCAGGCGGCGTGT
The DNA here is from genome assembly GCA_001527685.1 of Burkholderia pyrrocinia. Lineage (GTDB taxonomy): Bacteria > Pseudomonadota > Gammaproteobacteria > Burkholderiales > Burkholderiaceae > Burkholderia > Burkholderia pyrrocinia_D. The sequence goes on along the minus strand of LOZU01000008.1, from coordinate 5,646 downwards.
TGATTTTTCATATGATGGCCGCACTGGCGCAGTTCGAACGAAGCTTGATCAGCGAGCGCACGCGCGCCGGCCTGGCCGCCGCCCGCGCGCGGGGTCGCCCGCTCGGACGCAAGCCGGCGCTCAACGAAACGCAGAGAAAACTGGCACTGGATATGGTGAAGCGGCAACCGATTGCCGAGGTCGCGCGGCATTTCAACGTGCATCCGCGCACGCTCAAGCGATTGCTGATGGTGGAGCAAGCGCGTGAGAACCCATTGGATTGATCTCGTTGTAGCCAGGAAGGCATACCGTGCAGCCCCGTCATTCCAGATCGGATCGCAAGCCGAGTCGACTTCTTCTTACCGGGGCCGTTGTGAGTATCGGACCAAATGACGCCTGAGCGTCCGAATATGAATGTCGAACATCTTGGCGACCTCCGCCTCGGAATGCGTCCGCAACAATTCCTGCGCGCGTGCGCATTGCGTTGCGTCCAGCGCCGGGGGGCGTCCAAGCTTGCTGCCGCGTAGGCGGGCACCTTGCAAACCCGCGCGGGTTCGTTCGCTGATCAGCGAGCGCTCGAACTCCGCGAGGGCTGCGATCATATGAAACGTGAAGCGCCCGGTCGGCGATTGCGTATCGATGCATTCGGTGAGGGAAACGAGCCGGACGCCTTTGTCATTGAGCCATGCAATGACGTCGATGAGATGACGGATCGACCGGCTGAGCCGATCGAGACGCCATACGACCAATGTGCCGCCACGCGTGAGTGCCGTCATGGCGGCGGACAACCCGGGGCGGTCGACGCTCGCGCCCGACACGCCCTGGTCGGAATAGATCGCGTCGCATCGGTGTCCCTCCAGCGCGGCCAATTGCAAATCCAGATGCTGCTCATCCGTCGATACTCGAGCGTAACCAATATCCATTGCTTCGTCGTTGCCTTGAACCGTGTCGTGCGAATCGGAAATCGATGTTCCCGTCAGCCGCACGCCGACACCAATCTCAAGCGCCCCCCTTGGCAATTTTGGCGACCGGCAATGTCAACGCGACCATGCTTCCAACCAGAAGCGTGGCGACCGCATAAAACAGCCCGGCCGCAAAGCCATGCGTGACGTCTTTCAGCATGCCGACGATCAGCGGACTCAACGCCGAACCGATGTTGCCGGTCGCGTTGATCGCCGCGATGCCAATCGCCTTGGCATGTTGCGAGAGCACGGTGTCGGGCATGGTCCAGAAAATGGCCATTGCCGTATAGGCCCCCGTCGACGCCATCGCGATGCCGGCCAGCTTCAGCTGAGGAACGTCGCCGACCACCGCGAGCGCCCAGCCTGCGGCGGCGAAGAGCATCGGCAGCACAAGATGCCATCTGCGTTCCCGGCGACGATCCGAGTGCGCGCCCCAGGCCAGCATGCCGACGATCGTGCAGAGCTGCGGCAGCGCACTCAGCAGCCCGACCTTCAGGTTGCTGTTCGAGACATCGAAACTCTTGACGATCTGAGGCACCCACATCGACACGAGGCTCAGCGAATTGACCAGGCAGAAGTAGGCAACCGCGAATTTGAGCGTCGCCGGCTGCATGATGCCGCCGGATTTCCCCGGTTGCGCCGCGCCGCCGGCGGCCGCGACAGGCGACGCTTCCGCACTCAAGAGCACCTGCAGCGTGCGCTTTTCCTGCTCCGTCAACCAGCGCGCATCCGCAGGTTTGTCGTCCAGATAAAACCAGACGGCGATGCCGAGCAGCGTGGCCGGCAAGCCTTCCACGACGAACAGCCAATGCCAGCCGGCCAGGCCCAGCACGCCGTCCAGGCGCAACAGATAGCCGGACACCGCGGCGCCAAGGGCGGTCGTCACCGGCATCGCGATCATGAACAAGGCGTTCGCTCGCGCGCGATAGGCGCGCGGAAACCAGTACGTCAGGTAGACCAGCATCCCGGGGAGAAAGCCGGCTTCGCACATCCCGACCAGCGCGCGCAGCAGATACAGGCTCGACGCGTCGTGCGCGAATGCGGTACTGGCGGATGCGAGCCCCCACGCCACCATGATCGCGGCAATCCAGCGCCGTGCGCCGATCCTGCCGAGCGCCAGATTGCTCGGTATGCCGAACATCACGTAGGTCGCATAGAACATCGCCCCGGCCATCCCGAACATGGTGCCCGTCAGCTTGAGGTCCGCCGCCATCGTCAAGCCGGCGAACCCGATGTTGATTCGGTCCAGGAACGAGAAGGCGAACAGGATGAACAGGAAACCGATCAGTCGCCTCGACACCTTCCTGACGACATGCCGTTCGAACGCCTCGCGGGAATGTTCGTTTTCGGCGTTGGGCGCACCGGCGGCAGGTTTGACCGAATCGATCGTCGACGGGGTTCGCATCGTGCAACAGCCTCCAGGAATTCCTACGAATAATGTCGCCAGCGCACTTCCGGGCTGGTTCACGGGCTCAATGATTAATATATTAACTAATAAGGCGAGAGACGCAATCATCGAAAACCATGATCAGGTTGCAAGACCGCCCGCCGCATCGACTGGCATGCGCCTCCACAAGCCACTGCGCCCCGATCGCTTGGATCCGGCGTGCGTTGCCGTGTGCGAATTCAGGTAAACATTTCTTGACGAATCGTCCGACTCGTCAGAACCGACGTCTGGTCCCGACGCCTGCCATCGCCTGATTCGCATCGGGCGCGCGCACGGTCGCGTCAGGCCAGCTTGCAGTGTTCTTGGCCCACCCTGACATTGAAGTTTTCTGGCCTGGCGACTGACGCCGTGCGCACAGTGTTGCCATGCGCGGCACCAGTGTTCGCGTCCAAAATCGGCGCGGCAAGCGACAGATTCTCAAGGCCTTGCTTTACGGTGATACCCGACGCGGCACGTGGCAATGGGCATGTGTATGGGCCATGATTGCGGGACGGTTCGCGTTGCGGCGACGCGATGGCGCGCGCTAGGGCGTCAGTGCGGGATCGTAAGCACGCAGTGCGTCCGCAATCGCGTCGTGCAGCCGCGCGGCAGACGCCGGCAGCGTGTGTCGATCGCGTGCGACGAGCGAGATCGTCCGTTCTGGCATCGGTTCGTTGAGCGCGAGAAAATCCATCGTGTCACGCAAGAAGCGGCTGTTCATCGATTCGGACGACAGCAGGATCAGCGTGTCCATCTGCAGGCACAACGCGAGCGCGAGCGTCATCGACGAGCATTCGATCACGCGCGCCGGCATCTCGATCCCGTGGTTCGCGAACAGCTGCACGAACGGCGTGCTCGGATCGGCGAGCGGGTCGAGCACCAGCCAGTCGACGTCGCACAGCGCATGCAGCGTGCGCAGCGGATGACCCTTGCGCGCGGCGACGAGTGTCGCCATCCGCATCAATGGCGCGCAGTCCAGCGCGCTGTCGGACGGGATCCGCTGCGATGTGACCGCGAAATGGATCGCGCCCTCGCGAACTTGTTCGAGCAGCTGGTTCGGCCGCATCTCCTGCAGCCGCAGCCGCACCTGCGGGTAGTCCTTGCGGAATGCGGACAGGCAGGCGGCGAGCGGCGGAATCAGCGCGGTCACGGGCGTCACGCCGACACCGATCTCGCTGACGACGTTGCCTTTCATCTCCTCGAGGTCGTCACGCGCGCGGCGCGCGCTTTCGCCGATCAGCCGCGCGTGCGCAACCAGACGCCGACCATAGGCGGTCAGCTGCACGCCCTTGCTAGTGCGCACGAACAGCGTCGCTCCGACGTGCGTCTCGAGTTCCTTCAGCGCCTTGCTGAGCGGGGACTGCGTGACGTGCAGCCGCCGCGACGCCTCTAGGAGGCTGTCCGTCTCCGCGATGGAGGCGAGCGCTCTCAGTTGATGCAGTTTCATGGCTGATCGGATGTGGCAGGCGAAAATGCCGCTGCTCGCACGCGCCTGAGCGACGCATCGTCGGGCCGGCCAAGCCGGCCGACGCGGTAGCGGTCGCGATGCGGATCGACTCGATCCCTGCGTGCACGAGTTCAGTGCGATTGCGCCCGCCGGAGCGCATGGGTGCACTCCGGCGGGAACCGACACTGCGGCAGGCAATCGTGTCGCGATGTCGCGTGCCGCCCGCAATCGCGTCAGAACTTGTGGCGGAGCGCGAGACGCACGGCCACCTGGTTCGCGGTCGACGACGGCGCGTCCGTGCCGGGGATGAACGCCTGGTCGAGGATCGAGTTCGTCTTGTCGCCGGCGATGTGCTGATACGCGGCCTGCACGTAGACGTCGGTGCGCTTCGACAGGTTGTAGTCCGCCATCACGCCGAACGAGTGGATCTTCGGCTTCGCGTTGCCGGCCGACGCATCGTATTTCTCGAGCGACAGCACGTACTGCGCGCCGACCATGAACGCCGGCGTGACCTGATACGCGCCGTTCACCTCGAAGTTCTGGTACTTGATCGCGCTGACCGTCGTGCCCGGCGCGATGATCGCGCCCGGCGTGGCGAGGTAGCCGTTGCCGGTTGGGTTCTTGTAGTCCGACTTCGTGTACGCGAAGCCGACGGTCGCGGGCCCGAACGTGTAGTTGATGCCTGCGCCGAACACGCGCATGCGCTCGGCGATGTAGCTCGCGTCGTTCGCGGTGATCGCGCCGGCCGAGCCGTTGCCGGGGTGGTTCGCCTGCAGGTAGGCCGCGCCGACCAGCAGGCCGCCGTTCTGGTATTGCGCGCCAACGCTGTACGCACGGTTGTCCGCGAAGTTCGTGCTGTTGCTGAAGCTGTAGGTGCCGCCGAACTGGAAGCCCGAGAAGTTCGGACTTGCGTACTTCACCGTGTTGTCGAGCCGGAACGAGTTGTCGGTGTTGTCGTTGTCGAACGGATGCGAGAGCAAGTAACCGCCCCAGTTGCCGTTCGCGGTGGTCGGCGCCAGATAGTCGACGACCGAATCGTATTGGCGGCCGAACGTCAGCGTGCCGTATTGCGCCTGGCTCAGGCCGACGTAGGCCTGGCGGCCGAACATCCGGCCGCCCTGGTTCAGGCGGCCGGTGTTGACGTCGAAGCCGTTCTCGAGCTGGAAGATCGCCTTCAGGCTGCCGCCCAGATCCTCCTCCCCCTTCAGCCCCCAGCGACTGCCTTGCGCGTAGCCGCTCGCCATTTCGTAGACGTGGCCGGTGCCGACGTTGTTCGTGTAGTTGAGGCCTTCATCGATCACGCCGTACAGCGTGACGCTGCTTTGGGCGAACACGGGCGACGCGAAGGCAGCCGTCACGGCGAGCGCCGTCAGTTTCTTCTTCATGGAGATCTCCGGTGAATCTGTTTGTATCGGTTGTCGTGAATCGTGCTCCATCGTCCGGAGGGACGTGGGGCGGTCCGGCAGCACGCGTCGTCAAGTCCAAGCCGCACGTCGGGCCGTCATGAAGCGTCGCTGCCAAGCGCCGTTCCGCCCGCGAAATCCGGGCGTGAACGGCACATCGGGCACGTGGTGCGCGCTGTCCGCGGCGGACAGCGGCACCAGCGTGCGGTCGATCCATTTAAAGCGCTAAAACGGGCTTGCGCGCGCGACGGCTAGCGTCGCAGCGTGTCGTGCCGTCATCGCTCAGCGGCCGAGCATCGGCAGCTTCAGGCCGGCTTCGCGGGCCGTCTGCTGCGCGAGTTCGTAGCCGGCGTCCGCATGGCGCATCACGCCCGTCGCCGGGTCGTTCAGCAGCACGCGGCCGAGGCGCTCGTGCGCTTCAGCGGTGCC